>NZ_JBIAOF010000017.1:0-195725 GCF_042878785.1 Nonomuraea sp. NPDC003560
CCGACCGCTACAAAGCACGCAACGTCGTCGAACGGGCGATCAACCGGCTGAAGAACTTCCGGGCCGTGGCCACGCGCTACGACAAGCGCGCCTACATCTTCCTCGGCACCGTCACCCTGGCCGCCCTGGTCATCTGGCTCCGGACCTGATCTAAGAAACAGCTCCTAGTGCCCGGGGATGGTCAGGGAGGAGCTTCACGCCTGGGAAGTCGACCTCTTCCAGCCAGCGTGCGATCGCGACCTCCTTGCGGACGTCACTCAGGAGATCCACACTGCGAGCGATTCTCACCACCACCGGAGCCACGGGTTCCGCCGCCCAGGTGAGCGTTGACTCCCACAGCCCCGGTTGGTAATTTTGTCAGGACAAACACTATGTCCTTACAAAGTCTCCGGCGGAGGAGTGGCATGGCTGCTAGGGTGGCCGACATCGTGCGCACGCGGGTCCACAACCCCGAGGCGATCGCCGAGGCGGCGAAGCGCCGCGTGCCGGCGTCTTCCGTGGTGGGGGAGCACGGCCGTGCGATGATCATCGCAGCCGATCATCCGGCGCGCGGTGCGCTCGGCGCCGGCGGAGATGCGATGGCCATGGCCGATCGGGGCGCGCTCCTGGACCGGCTCTGCGTGGCGCTGGAACGCCCTGGGGTGACCGGAGTCATGGGCACGGCCGACATCCTGGAAGATCTGTTGCTGCTCGGCGTGCTGGACGGCAAGTCGGTGTTCGGATCGATGAACCGGACCGGCCTGGCCGGCTCGGCGTTCGAGATCGATGACCGCTTCACCGCCTACGACGCGGAGACCATCGCCGCCATGGGCTTCGACGGGGGCAAGACGCTCACCAGGATCGCGCTGGAGGACGCGGCGACGCCTTCCGTCCTGGAGAACACGGCCCGGGCCGTGAACGAACTCAGCGACCGCAAGTTGATTGCGATGGTAGAACCGTTCATCTCCCGATGGACCAACGGCAAGATCTGCAACGACCTGTCGCCGGAGGCTGTGATCCAGTCGGTCACCATCGCCTGCGCACTGGGACGGAATACCGCCTACACCTGGCTGAAGCTCCCCGCCATCGAGGACATGACCGAGGTTCTCGCGGCCTCCACCTTGCCCGTGTTGCTGCTCGGAGGCGACGGCCCCGATCCTGAGCAGGTGTTCGCCAGGTGGGAACGCGCTCTGAAGCTGCCCACCGCGTTGGGGCTGGTGCCCGGCCGGACGCTGCTCTATCCCCCCGATGGGGACGTGGCCGGCGCCGTGGACAAGGCCGTCAGTCTGTTGTGATCCAGGGGCTCCCCTGGCGCATGAGGGTCGCCCTGCGTGAGGTGGCGACGCGTTCGAGACGGCCCGTTCAGGGACACCCCTGAGCGGGCAGGCAGTTGGACAGGCAGGCTGCGGCAAGGCGGATCCAGCACGGCGGGTTCTTCAACGGTGGCTGGTTGAGGGTGCTTGGGACCGGCGCAGCCGGCCTCTCAGCTCCAGGAGGCGCGAGCAGAGCTCCGGGATGTCCCTCGCGTGCACCGAGCCCGGAAAATCGGGCAGCTCGGACCTGATCGCGAGCGAGGCCGACGTGGAGAACCTGACCTCTCCGTTCTCCTCGACGCTGACCCCGTCCTGCTGCGCCCACGCGCGGTTCAAGGCGATGGCCTGCGCCGGCGGCATGCCCGGGGGCAGCTCCAAGGTGAGGCTCCGCTCGTGGATGCGGACAGGGTAACCACCCGGCAGCCCCAGCGGACCCGGCAGGCTGGTTCGCACTTCGCGCCCGATGACGAGGTCCGCCAGCAGCAGCGCGGTGACGTGGCCGGTCACCGCGTTCAACTCGGACCGGTCCGCGGCGCGCTGACGCCGGAGCAGCGGGCCGACCTCGCGGACCGGCGTCCCGTCCAGCCAGGCCAGCGCGTCGTCGGCGGCGTCGTCGGGGGTGTGCAGGTGCCAGTGATGTCCCAGGACCTGAAGGCGTTCCCCGCGGGCCGGGCGGAGCGACTCCCGCAGCGAGGCGGCGAGCAACGCCACGTTGCCCACACCGCAGAAGATCGGCAGTCCGAGCGCCTTGAGCAGCGGGTTCACCGCGTCGGGGAAGCAGGCGTTGAGGAAGAGGGGGCGGGGGGCCAGGGCGGTGATCGCCGACGCCGCCTCGATGGCCACGGCCGCCTGCAGCGGAAGGGTGAGCCCGAAGCCCGCTCTGGTGGTCAGCGCGGTCCACGCCGAGGGCGAACGGGTCCTCTCCCAGGGAGACTGGTACGAGGCACAGTTCAGCACGATGCGCGGACGGGACTGCCGCAGGATCGAGGAAATGGACTCGGTCGTGTACCGGTCCACCGACAGGGCACGGAACCGTACCGGCGTGCCGCTCGACGCCGCCCGGACATCCGCGACATAACACACCTCCGCCGAGTTCTGCGGCGTCGTCGACACGACGGTCACGACGCATTTCGTGGCACAAAGGATCGCCAGGGAGTAGCAGATCGAACGGGCCAGCGAGCCGCTGCCCAGGATCACGATGCCGGGCTCGGCCATCACGTCACCTTCCGGCTGTGTCGTGGTAGAGATCACGAGGTTCTCCGCTCCCGATAGCTCATGACGATGCCGGCGCCGACGAGCCCGAGCACGCTCAGAACCGTCAGGGCGGTCCCGTACCCGCCGGTGCTCTGCACGAGGTAGCCGGTCAGCGCGGGGCCGAGGGCGGAGCCCGCGCCGAGCGCGGTGAACAGGAGGCCGAGCAACCTGCCAAGGCGTGCCAGGCCGAACTGGTCGGCGAGCACGATGGGCAGGAGAGCGCTGTAGCCGCCGTACATGGCGCCGTGGATGATGGCGAACGCCAGCAATCCGCCGTAGCCCCGCGCGGTCGTCCACACCAGCAGGCCCAAGCCGATGCCCACGTGACAGATCTTGAAGAGGGTGAGCGATCCCAACCGGTCGGTGAGGGCGGTGATCATCAGACGGCCCGCAATGCTGCTGATGCCGATGGCCGAGACCAGGGCCGCGGCAGCCAGAGCGCTGATGCCCAGGCGCTGCGCGGAAGGAGCAAGGTGGGCGAACGGGACGTAGTTGGCCATGCAGACGAGCAGCGACGCCATGTAGAGGGTACGGAATCCACGGGTGGGCGGCCGTTGCGCGGCTACCGGGGAGTCCGGCGCCTGTGGTGGCCGGCCGACGAGGATGGCGGCCAGCAGCAGCAGAGCCGCCCCGCCGACGGCGTAGTACTCGTAGGCGTGCCGCCAGCCGAAGTGGCTCACCATCCAGGCTGACAGCGGCGAGCTGACGACCGTGCCGATCCCCACGCCCGTGACCACGCTGCCGGTGGCAACCCCTCGGTAGCGGTCGAACCAGCGGCCGGTGGCGGTGACCACCGGAACGTACACGCACCCGACCCCCAGCCCGATACCGAGCCCGTAGGCCAGGTACGCCTGCCAGAGAGCGTCCGAGATCGCGGTGAGGTAGAGGCCGAGCCCCAGGCAGGACGCGCCGATGAGCAGCATCACGCGCGGCCCCGTCCGGTCCGCGACGGGGCCGGTGACGGCGCTCAGGCCGAAACCCAGCAAGGTCGTGATCGAGAAGACCACGGACGCCGCGCCGTCACCGGCGTGGAAGGCATGAGCCATCGGCCCGAAGAACTGCCCATAGCTGTACGCCAGCCCGTAGACCACGGACGCCGCGAGCGTCGCCCCCGCCGCCGCCAGCCACGCGCGGCGCGAGTCGCGAATGCTCGCGGCGGGAGCGGGCACGAGCGGACGTCCTGCCCCGACCGCGGCCGGTGGCGTTTCGGGCATCGACATGGTCACTCACCTGCGCTTTCTGGAACCCTGCTGAGATGGCGGAGGGCGGGCACGCTGCTCACATCCGGCGTAGGCGGATGTGGTCCGGCACCGGCAGCCCGTCGGGCACCCGCGCTTCAGGACGCGGGACGCCGAAGGACGTGCGTATCGGCAACAGGCCGGCCCACTTGTCCAGGTCGACGTCGTCGCCGTGATCATTGGGCGGCGCGTCGCGGATCTTGACGGACGCCTCGGCCAGGTCCAGCGTCATGACGGCGACCCGGGCCAGCACCTTGCGGTCCGGTTCGTGCCCGTAGTCCCAGGCACCCGGTGCGAGATGCTCGGCCACGACACGCATGCCGTGCCGCTTCTCCTCCTCCTCGCGCAGGAGCCGTCCGGTTCCGTGAACGACGGCCGAGCGGTAGTTCACCGAGTTGTGGTACACCGAACGTGCGTAGACGATGGCATCGAGATGGGTCACGGTCACGCAGACCGGTGCTCCGGCGGCGAGGACGCGGGCGCTGCGGGCGCCGGCCGATGCGTGCAGATAAAGCGTGTCGCCCTCGCGGCCGTACACGCTGGGCAGCACGACCGGTCCCCCGTCGGCGACGAACCCCAGGTGGCAGACGAGCCCGGCGTCCAGCACGTCGTACAGAACCTGACGGTCGGCCGCGGCCCGCTCGCTGTAGCGGCGTACGGTGCTGCGTTCCGTCGGTGACAGCGGGCCATGCCCGGCACTGGTCATGTCAGCCTTTCTCCTGTTCCGCCGGAGGCGCTCACAACACGGCCTCGGCGATGTCCTGCGCCGAGCGGACCTCCATGACCTGGGACCGTTCCGGCATCAGGCCCGGTTTGGCGAGGTACATGCCAGAGCCGTGCAGCACCACGCCGTCGAAGCCGCTGACCAGGCCCCTGTCCAGGCTGTTGAGCACGCCGGTGAGTCCCATGACCAGTGACCACTCGGCCAGGTGGCGGGGGTCGGCGGGCAAGGGCCGGTCGCTGGCTTGGAAGTGGTGTCGTACGGTGCCATAGCGCTGGACGCATTCCAGCAGCGACACCACGACGGCCGAGCCTCCGTGCTCGGCGATCAACGCGGTCATCTCCGGCGCGGTGGGCGGATTGCGGGTGTAGAAGGTGGGTTCCAGATTCTCCTGCGGATTCCAGGTCACCTGGGGGAAATGCGGGAAGTCCCGCTGCTCGTACACCTCGTCATCGGCGCGGCGCTTCCAGTCCGGCTGCGGATCGTGGCCCTGGGTCTCGGTCAGATAGTGGCGGACCATGTCGCTCGTCGCCAGATGCTGGACCAGGAGGAATCCCGGCTGCGGGTGCGTGATGCCCAACGCGGCCATGGTGTCGATGCCGTGCTGGTAGCCGAGCAGGCCGTACGCGCTGGAGACGGCATGCGCGTGCAGGAGCCGCCGGTCGGGCCGGGCGTCACCGAATTCGTACTCGTAGAAGGCGCGGCAGGCGTCGGCCACCTTGTAGTTCGCGATGTCGAGGGAGTACCAGACCCTCTCCCCGGCGCTGCCGGCCGCGGCTTCGGCGAACGACCGACCGAGGTTCTTGACGTCGCCGGCCTCGGGCCCGTCGTAGACGAGAATCGGGTTGCGGGCCCGCAGTTCATCGGACTCGGTGAGGACGTTGCGCCGGAACTTGTACAACGTGGCCGCCGGCGTCAGCGTGACGATGCGTAGTTTGTCGGGGCTGGCCAGCTTCAGCTCCAAGGCCCGGGCCACGGCGTCCCGCAGGGCGATGGCCTTGTTCCCCGACGACGGGGTGAACAGGAGGACTGATTCGCCGGTCCGATCGATGTGTTGCACCGCCCGGGCCACCATCAACAGCGACGCCGTGGTCTTGGTCGTACGGGTTCCCGGATTCTTCATCAGATCCAGCAGGATCAGACTCCGGCCGGCGTAACTGCCCAGCGGAGCCAGCGAGGCGCCGGCGACCGCGAAATACTCCTCCCACGCGTCGGTGAGCACCGGATAGGAGAAGTCCGGGGCAAAGCCGGCGGATCGGGTCGGCGTGCAGCGCCGCGAGGCCTCCCGCACGCCGTTGTAATAGCGGGTGATGACGCTCTCGGAGTCGGTGGTCTTGATTTTGGCCGCGAAACTGCGCGCGCCCTGGTCCATGAAGTCGCACCTTTCACTCAGAAGGGAAGGCGTGCAGGAGGAGCTAGCAATGGCGCAGGAGTTGATCGGCGACGATGCGGGCTTGCCGGCCGATGATGAGCATGGAACTGGTGTAGTAATGGGTGCCCGCCGTCAGCTGCCCCAAGGCGAACAGGTTCCGGTTCTCGCTCCCGTCCGCTGCGAGGACTCTGTTGGTGTACCGGGCCACGTCCAGGCCTCCCAGGGCGTGCCGCCGCGCCACGCCGGCTTCAACCAGGTCCTCGATCAGCGAAGTCGCCGTGTCAGGGATGGCCGCGGCGGCCGGACGTGTCGTGTTGACCACGATGTCGGCCTCGATCTCGCCCACAGAGGTCGGGGCGAGAAAGGCGGGACGCGGCAAGACACCGGACCTGATCCCGCGGACACCGCGTACAACCTGCAGTTGTCCCGCCCCGGCGGCCGCCTGCAGCCGGATGGCGGACTCCTGAGGCATCGGACTCAACAGGGTGATGAACTTCCGGTGCCAGCGGGTGAGGAAGCGGCGCCGTTCCGCGTCGGGCATGGCGTGCCAGATGAGCTCCACCGACTCGTGCATCGCCTGGATGATGACCGGCTGCCAGAGTGCGCCGCCGTCGCGAGCCTGCCCGAGCTGGCGGCGCAGCCGGCGGGCGGCCGACTCGCCCGGGGTGACCTCGGCGCAGGCGCGGTCCAGGCTCGTCCCGGCCTCCTGCAATTCGCGGTCGAGCAGCGCCAGCAGCCGCTCTCCTGTCATGACCGGGTCGGCCGTCAGGGCGACGTGAACGGCGGTGCGGGAGAGGTACCGCAGTTCAGGCGCGGTGGCGACGGTGCGCACGGTCGGCAGCAGCCCGTTCCTCGACGCCATGGTAACGCGGCCTCGATGGCCGTTCTCCAGCAGGAACAGCACGGTGTCGACGGCGGTCAGGCCCGTCCCCAGCACCAGGACATGGGCCTTGGGCGGCACGGCGGCCAATCGGGCGTTCAGCGGGTAGGGGTCGTTGACATAGCCCGGCGACCGCGTCAGCCGGTACACATCGACCGGCCCCCCGGTGCCCACGCACAGCACGACGCGATCCAGGTCGCCGAAGCGCCGCCCGTCCTCGGTGAACGCGTGGAAGCCGGCCGGCCCCTCACGCAGCCGCGTCACCGACGAGCCCACCGTGCGCACGCTCCTCCCGCGTCCGGCCAGCTGATCGGTGATGCCAGTCGCCACCTCGGCGAGATACTCGCCGAAGAGTCGGCGGGGCAGGAACGCCGTCGGGGATGCCGCACGTCCTTGCAGGCCACCCCGTTCCTGCACCCATCGCAGGAAGTGTCCTGGTGTATCCGGCAGTACGGACATGCGCTCAGCCGAGACGTTCAGCAGCGCGACGTCGGAGTCGGGGAGATAAGCCCGGCCTGGCCCGACGTTCTTCGCCGGCTCGAACACCGTGACGTCGAGGTCCGGCAGGCGGTCGCGGGTGAGCGCGGCCAGCAACGCGACGGCCGCGCCACCGCCCCCGATGATTCCCAGCTTCATGTCGTCCTCTTCATGCGCGGAGGTACGGCCGACGGAACTCCGGGCAGCACTGACCGTCAGCGCGCCCCCGTTCCCTGGAGTCGAGCCGTGTCCTTAGCGCCGTGTGACGTTCCGCTGCTGGGTGACGAACAGACTGGTGTAATCACCGCCGGACCAGTCCGGTGGAAGAAGGCACGGGCGAGGGTCGTGCACCGCCCACCGCGCCGGCTCCCCGCGTACGATCTCGCCGGCATGGCTGCTGGGCAGCGGGTTCGCGGTGTAAGGCATGGAGTTGGCCGCGCTGTAGACGTTGAGCAGGAGCGGCCGGCCGAGGTCCGACTCGTTCTTGGCCGAGCAGTGCAGGGTGCGGCAGTTGTGAATGGTCACCGACCCGGCCGGCCCGGGGAGATGGACCGCTCGGTCGGCCGGCAGCGCGGCGGCGTCGAAGTCGCTCAGCGCCCCTGTCCAGACGCCGTCGGCGCCGTAAAGGTCGTAGAGCTCGCCTTCATGACTGCCCGGAATCACTCCGAGCGGCGCCTGATCCGCGGAACAGTCGTACAAATAGGTGCCGAAGGTCAGCGAACTGTAGTTGGTGTGCGGCCAGAACTGCACGTCCTGATGCCACTTCACCTCGGCGCCGCCGCGAGGCCACTTGAAGTTCAACTTGGAATGATGGAACTTCACGTCCGGGCCCACCAGGTCGGCCGCGATGTCGGCGAGCACCGAGTCCCGTGCGAAGCGCCAGTACTCCGGGTGCTGGTCTACCGGGCTGGTCACGCGCCGTAGCCGAGGGGTTTGGGCGGAGTGCCCCGGTTCGATGTCGAATACCGCGTCGGAGCGGTCGATCGGCCGGCTGCGCTCGATCATTTCCTCGGTCGCCGTTCGGAGCCGCGTGAGCCATTCGGTGGAGATCACCTCTTCCAGAAGCAGATAGCCGTTGCTGAAGTAGAACTCCCGCTGCTCGTTCGTCAGGATTTTGGGCGTGATGCGGCGGACCTCGTCGACCAGCACGTCTGTTCTCCTCGATCAGAGCTACGAACTCAGGACCTGAATACATCGGTATGTCCTTACATAAGGACAACGTATTGTCCGCATTCGGCTTTGTCCAGTGCTGTTTTGATCGATTTGCACGGTGACCCATGCGTGCGCGAGCAGGGGGTCCTCCCCATCGACGCCAGAGCGGCCAGGGTTTACGCCGCCGCCGCCGTCCCCCTTCAACACCGCGGCCGGGCCCCAACCCGTCGTCGCCGGCACAGCAGCCTCGGCGCCACCGTACGAGCCGTCCCGCCCCCGGCCATGAGCCGGCCCCCCTGGCCGGGTTGATGTACCAGCACATCCAGGACGGCGTCTTGCACCAGCGCTCGCCGCCGGAAGCCATCCACGCCCATCGACGGCTTCAGGCCGCATCAGATCTGCACGCATCGGTAGGCGGTGTCGGCTGCCCGTACATGGGCCATGCCGGTGGATCGCGATCGCGTTCCGCACGCACTCGCCCGCTGCGCCGCGGTTTTCCATCGATTCCACGAATGGGTGCAAGACGTCACCGCCGGGCGGGAGTGGGCCCGGGGTTCGCATGGCGCGAGCGGTCGCTCCGGAGGGTGGCGGCGAGGTCGTGGGGCGGTCACTCGGTGGGGTGGGCCGCGTCCAGGAGGCGGCGCAGGTGCAGGCTGTCCGGGGCCAGGGCGGTGATCAGGCTGGCGGGGCCGGCCAGCGGGGTCAGTACGGCTTGACCCGCTGTGGGGTCGTCGCCGAACAGCCGGACCTGGGACGGTTGGCGTTCCAGGTCGGGGTCGACGATGAGGATCTGGCCGGCGGCGCGGTGACTGGCCAGGATCGCCGGACCGTCCCAGCCGGGGGCGCCCGGGCCGTAGGCGGTCTGCTGGTCCAGCAGGAGGTGTCCATTGCGGTGGACGATGAGGCGGATGGCCAGCCGGCCCGGAGGCTCGCCGAAGCGTCCGAGGACCTGTTCCTCGCGCAGGACGAGGCGCGCGGTGGCGGCCAGGTCGATGGTGCAGGTCTGGCGCAGGTTGCTGCCGGCGGCGGAGATCAGCGGCTGGGGCAGCCAGTGCAGGCTGGCTCCGTCGGCCACGGTCAGGTGCACGTCGTAGGTGGCGGGCTCGGGGGTGGGGCCGCGCAGGGCGATCGCGGCTGAGGCGGTGGTGACGTGAAGGTGGGCGCCGGGTTCGGCGGTGGCCTCGACGCGCAGCCGGTCGCCGCCGAGAGGGGCGTTCATGGCGCCGAGCACGCACACCCGTGCCTGGTCGCCGTGCGAGTGAATGCGGCGCAGGTGGAACGGGCCGTCGCCGGCCAGGGCGGACAGTACGGTGCGCTCCCCGGCGCGGGTCGCCGTGACGCGGGCGGTGGCGCGCACGCCCGGCACAGCCGGCACGGCCGCCACACCTCGCACGCCCGGCGCGCCCGGTACGGCGTGGGACGCGAGGGTCATGCGGGGCCCGGGGCGCGGGCCGCCAGGCGGTGCAGGACCCAGTCCACCACGGGCCGGACGCCGTCTTCGGTCTTCAGGGCGGTGAAGGCGACGGGCAGCTCGCCGCGCTGCGTCCTGGCGTCGCGGGCCATGGCTTCCAGGTCGGCGCCGACGTACGGTGCGAGGTCGGTCTTGTTGATGACGAGCAGGTCGGAGGTGGTCAGGCCGGGCCCGCCCTTGCGGGGGATGTCGTCGCCGCCGGCGACGTCGATGACGAAGATCTGCGCGTCGACCAGGCCCTTGGAGAATGTCGCGGTGAGGTTGTCGCCGCCCGACTCGATGAGGATCAGGTCGAGCGGGCCGAGCTGTTCTTCCAGGTCCTCGACGGCTTGGAGGTTGGCGGAGATGTCGTCACGGATGGCGGTGTGCGGGCAGGCGCCGGTCTGCACCGCCTTGATGCGCTCGGCGGGCAGTACGGCCTCACGCAGCAGGAACTCGGCGTCCTCGCGGGTGTAGATGTCGTTGGTGACCACCGCGATGGACAGTTCCTGGCGCAGTGCGCGGCACAGGGCGGCGACGGTGGCGGTCTTGCCGGAGCCCACCGGTCCGCCCAGGCCGATGCGCAGCGCGCCGCGGCGGCCGCCGGGGTCATGGCCCTGGCCTGCGGAGACGTCGTGGTCATGGTGGAGGTGCATGGCGCTCCCGTGGTCGGACGACAGGCGTTCGTACAGGTGGGTCAGGAGGCGAACAGGCGGGCCGAGCGGGTCACGTGCTGTTCGGCGGTGATGTCGAGCAGCGGCGCCGAGGCGGCCGGCAGCGCCGCGACACCGTCGGCGTGGACGCGGCCCGCCGCCTCAGCGGCCTGCCGCGCGACGTGGTCGAGGTCGGCGGCGAGACGGGCCAGGACCGCCGTGGCGTCGAAGGGGTCCAGGCTCAGCAGGCGGACGGTCGCGGCGGCCGGGCCGCTGACGCTCTCGTAGGCCGCCGCGCAGGCGGCGTCGTACGGGCTCAGCCCTGCGGCGCGGGCGGCCACTCCGAGCACCACGGGCTGATGGACGCCGCGCGGACGGGCAGCGGCCAGGGCGTCGAGTTCGGCGCAGGGCCAGACGGCTCGGGCGGCGCGCAGCAGTTGCCGTCCGAGCGTGCGCGCCACCCGCCGCAGGGCCGGAGAGGGCGTGCGAGCGTCGGCGGCCTCCTCCAGCAGCAGCGGGTCCAACCCGGCGGCGGCCGCGGCCGCGAGCCCGGCCGCGGTCAGCCCGCTGGTGTGCAGCCTGCCTCGGCAGAACGCCTCCAGGCCGGCCGCGTCACGCACGCGTCCGGCGGCGACGGCCGCCTCGGCGCCGCCGGAATGAGCGTGCCCGCCGGCCGGGAACCGGCCGTCGGCCAGGACGAGCAGCGTGGCACGGCTCATCGGCGTGACTCACCTTCCTCAGTGAGATGACGGGTCAGAACAGGAAGTAGAGCTGCGCCATCGGCAGTTCGGTGGGGGGCTCGTGGTAGTCGATGCGCCGGCCGTCGATCCGCACCTCGTAGCCGTTGGGGTCGACGTCGATGACGGGGGTGGCGTCGTTTCGGCGCATGTCCTGTTTGAACACCCTGCGGGTGTTGCGGATGGGCGTGAACGACTTGTCCACCTCGACCCGGCCGGGCAGGCCGGCCGCGATCGCCTGTTCGCTGACGAAGTTGACGGAGTTGGCGCCGGGGGCTCGGCCCGTCGCGCCCCACATCGGGCGGGGCAGGATCGGCTGTGGGGTGGTGATGGCGCCGTTGGCGTCGCCGACCTGTGCGTACGCGATCTGGCCGCCCTTGATCACCCGGTGCGGCTTGACGCCGAAGAATTTCGGCTCCCACAGCACCAGGTCGGCCAGCTTGCCCACCTCGACCGAGCCGATCTCGTGGTCGATGCCGTGCGCGACGGCCGGGTTGATGGTGTATTTGGCGACGTAGCGGCGGGCGCGGTGGTTGTCGGTCTCGTCGGCGCCGCCCCGGTCGCCGTCCAGCGGTCCGCGCCGCTGCTTCATCACGTGCGCGGTCTGCCAGGTTCTCGTGATCATCTCGCCGATGCGTCCCATCGCCTGGGCGTCGGACGACATGATCGAAATGGCGCCCAGGTCGTGCAGGAGGTCTTCGGCGGCCATCGTGGCGGGCCGGATGCGCGACTCGGCGAAGGCCCGGTCCTCGGGCACCTGCGGGTTGAGGTGGTGGGCGATCAGCACCATGTCCAGGTGCTCCGGGACCGTGTTGTGCGTGTAGGGGCGGGTGGGGTTCGTGGAGGCGGGCAGCACGTTGGGCAGTCCCGCCATTCTGATCATGTCGGGGGCGTGGCCGCCGCCGGCGCCCTCGATGTGGAAGACGTGGAGGGGTTGATCGCCGATGGCCGCGATGGTGTCCTCGACGGTGCCGGCCTCGTTCAGGGTGTCGGCGTGCAGGGCCAGCTGTACGCCGGTCGCCCGGCACACCTCCAGACACCGGCGCAGGACCGCCGGGGTGGCACCCCAGTCTTCGTGGATCTTGAAGCCGAGGATGCCGGCCTTGACCTGGTTGTGAAGGGATTCGGTGGACATCGTGCTGCCCTTGCCGAGCAGCCCGATGTTGACCGGGAAGGCGTCCAGCGCCTTGAACAGCCGGTCGAGGTGCCAGGCGCCGGGCGTGACGGTGGTGGCGGTCGTGCCGTCGGCGGGGCCGGTCCCGCCGCCGATCAGCGTGGTGACGCCGGAGGCGAGCGCCTCCTGGATCTGCTCGGGGCAGATGAAGTGCACGTGGGTGTCGACGCCGCCCGCGGTGAGGATCTTGCCGTTGCCCGAGATGACCTCGGTCTCGGGGCCGATCAGGAAGTCGGTGGCGACTGGATGCCCGTCGTGCAGCCGGTCCATGGTCTCGTCGTTGTAGGCCTTGCCCAGCGCGGCGATGCGTCCGTCGCGAATGGCGACGTCTGCCTTGACCACGCCCCAGTGGTCCAGGATGAGAGCACCGGTGATGACGGTGTCGGGCGGTTTCGGGGCACCGGGGGTCGCGCTGTCGCGTGGCGCGAGTGACTGCCCCATCGACTCCCGGACCACCTTGCCACCGCCGAAGAGGATCTCGTTGCCGCTGCGGCCAGGACCGCCGGCCCAGTCCTCGGTGATCTCGATCCACAGATCGGTGTCGGCCAGGCGGACACAATCCCCCGTCGTCGGGCCGAACCGGTCGGCGTACTGTTCGCGCGTGAGGGGCTCGGACATCAGAGGTTGCCTCCGACCTTGCCGTTCAGGCCCGCGACGTGGCGCCGGCCCTCGATGGGCACCAGCTCCACGTCCTGGGGCATGTTGGGGGCGAAGCGCACCGAGCCGCCGGCGGGGATGTTCAGCCGCTTGCCGTAGGCGGCGTCACGGTCGGGGTGGATGTCGAGGCGGGAGTTGACCTCGTAGAAGTGGTAGTGGGAGCCGACCTGGATGTGACGGTCGTCGGTGTTGGTGACCCGTACGGTCGTGATCGGGCGGCCGTCGTTGAAGCTCACACACCCCTGGGAGGAGAAGTCGATCGCGCCGGGAGGGCCCTGCCTCCCTGGCCCGGCCACGCAGGCCGACGGCCCGGGGTCGGGTGGGCACGGCGGGGGCTCGGGGTCGGGTGGGCACGGCTGCGGCAGAGCCCCGCACGGCGACGGGGCCGGGTCGGATGGGCACGGCAGGGTGGTCGCCAACGGGATCGGCTCGCGGAGGGTGACCATTTTGGTGCCGTCGGGGAAGGTGGCCTCGATCTGAAGGTCGGCGATCATCTCGGCGACGCCTGGCATGACTTCGTGCGGCATGAGCACCGGCGGCTGCTGCTTCGCCATGAGGTCCGCGACGGTTCTGCCGGCGCGCGCCTCTTCGAGGACCCAGGAGGTCAGGATGGCAACCGCCTCCGGGTAGTTGAGCTTCACTCGCCCTCTGCGCTTGTGGGCCACGTCCGCGGCCACGTGGATCATCAGCCGTTCTTGTTCATGCAGGGTCAGGTGCACCCTCTCACCTCGGTTTCGCTTCTGCCCCCAGGCCCTTGCCTTCGGGGCCGACGGTGCGGATCGACCGGTATGGCCGATGCTGGGCCCATATCGCTGTCCGCTCTTGCGCCGAGAGGTTGCCCCCTTCGCGGATGCGCCCGAAACACGCGCCGTGAAGGGGTTCTGTGGTCACCGCCCGGTTGCGTGCCGAGCGTAACTAATTCGACACTCTGCGCGATATGGCCTGAAGGGGAAGGGTGCCTCGCGCCGAAGCCACACCGACACCTCGCCCTGCTGACCGACATGACCAGCTCCGTCCCGGCCACCACACCGCGTTCGCACCGCGACCGACCGCGAGCCCGCCCGAGCGAGCGCCGCCGTCACGGTGGAGCCGACGCAGTGATCGACGAGGCCGGCGCGGACGGCGAAAGGAAAGCGATGCCGTCGCATCGGGCCCGGCAGGACCGAGAATGCCACCGGCTGCCGGTCAGTTCGCGCGGAACAGCCAGCCCATGCGCGGGCCCGAAATATCAGCGATGTCGATTTCTATTTCAGCAGAGAGACGCGTACTGACCCGTGCCGCCGTCCAGCAAGTACCCGACACATCCATTCCACTGATTCCCCGAAGCCATTCTCCTGGCCAATGACGTGGAGGAATCTCACCGAGGAGCGTTCCACCGCCACAACCGAGCGCAACGGCCTCATGACGTCAATATGACATAGATCACATGGGCCGACAGGGCGCCCTGCCGAGGGACAGGCCAAGCATGTTGATCAGCTCAAATGTCGGCTCTTCTCCCGTCCCCGTCACTCTCGGTTCAAAAATGACGTCAGCTTTACGGGTTGACCCTTTCTGTAGATCTCTTCAACATCATCCGTGAACCTTATATCCGCCTTATGACGTAACGGCCCGCCCATCGGAACGGGCCCGCGTCAGCGTGCCTGAAAGGTGTCAGGATGCAGGGTTGGCGTTCTTGGAAGCGGGCGATCGTCGCATTACTGGTCGCCCTGACCATGGTGGCCTTCGATGTCAAGGTGCCGCTCGTATTGAGCCAGGAGGCATCGGCGGCCGTCTCGGGCCCCGAATCCGAACCGTCGGTCAAGGGTCACCCGGTGCCCGTCCCGAAGGTGGCCGAAGGCGCGGAGGAGGATCAGCCGAGAGTCAAACGATCCGATCCCGTCTGGCCACGCCCCGGCCACGGCGAGGCAGCGCTCACCGGCAAGGCGGTCCAGGTCGGAGACCTGCCGGTCGCCGTGGCTGCGACGAAGAAGACGACCTCGGGCAAGGTGCGCGTCGAGACGCTGCCCGCCGACGCCGTCAACCGACTCGGCGGCGTCGGCATAGCCGCCAGGGTGACCCGCGTCGAGGGAGCAGGGGCCGTACGGGCGGAATTCTCCTACGCGAGCTTCCGCGACGCCTTCGGCGGCAACTTCGACACCAGGCTCGGCCTGCTCAGGCTGCCGGCGTGCGCGGTGACCGTCCCGCGTCCCCGCGACTGCGTCGTGCGCCCGCAGCCGGTGACGGCGCACAACGACCTGGCCGCCGGCAAGCTGATCGCCGATGTCCAGCCCGACCCGGCCACCGGGGAGAGCCTGCCCGTCGCGGTGGCGCCGAGCAGCCGTCCCAAGGCAGCCGAACTGGCCGGGAAAGCGTTCCGGACGGGCTCCGTGTACGTGCTCGCCGCTGGAGTCGCGGGCGCGGACGGCAACTTCGGCGCAACCGACCTCAAGCCGTCGGGCAGTTGGCAGGCCGGCACCTCTGGCGGCGGCTTCGACTACAGCCTGCCGTTGCCCGAAGCCCCCTCCCCTGCGGGCAACGGCCCTGAGCTGTCCCTCCGCTACGACTCCTCCTCCGTGGACGGGCAGGGCCGCTGGACCAACAACCAGTCAGGCACGGTCGGCGTGGGCTGGGACCTGAACGCCGGATTCATCGAGCGCAAGTACCGTCGCTGCTACGTCGACAACTTCTACCATCCGGAAACGGCCGAGCTGATCTGGACCGCCGACGAGATGGGCGTGGGCGGCAGGGCGGTGTGCTGGGAATCGCCCGACGCCAACGACAATGACCCCACGACGACCGACATGAGCGGATCCGAGCTGGTCATCAACGTCGGCGGGCGGTCCGCCGCCATCGTCAAGGACACCTCGGGCGGCTGGAAGACCGTTCCCGAGCTGGGGTTCAAGATCGAGCAGCTGACGGGTGGCGCGGACAGCCAGCCCTATTGGCAGGTGACGAGTCAGGACGGCACAGTCTCCAGATTCGGGTACCGCAAGGACGCCCAATGGCAGCTCCCGTACGTGGGCAACGACGTCGGCGAGCCCTGCTACGACCGCTACTACAACGACGCCATCCCACCGACCTGCACCGGGGTGTGGCGCTGGAATCTCGACAGGGAGACCGACCGCAACGAGAACGTGGTCGACTACTCCTACACCCGTGAGACCAACTACTTCTGCCTGCCCTCCTGCGCTCACGAGGCCTACCGGGTGCTGCCGTACGACAGCGGCGGCATGCTGGCCAAGGTCGAGTGGGGCCACAACTCCCAGCTGGCCGGTACGACGCCGACCTCCCGGACGGTCTTCACCACGGCGGCGAGAGACGGCGGCGACGTGCCGACCGACCTGCAGTGCGCCGCCCCCACGTCCTGCGACAACGGCGCGATCGCCTTCTTCTCCACCCGCAAGCTCACCTCCGTGACGGCCGAGTCGGCCAACCCCGCGACCGGCGGATGGGATCCGGTCGAACGGCTGGACCTGCGCCAGACCTGGATGTACACGAGGACGGACTTCGGTCCGCCACGCGATCCCGTCATGTGGCTGGACACCGCGCAGCAGACCGGGCTGGCCGCGAGCCCCGCGATCACGCTGCCGCCCTTGGACTTCGACGCCGCCATGCTGGCCGGCCGCATGGATTACGACGACATGTCGGACTGGACGGACCTGCTGTCGTGGCGGATGGTCCCCCACATGAGCGGTTTCGCCAACGGCATGGGCGGCCGCACCGAGGTCACGTACGGCCAGGCCGATCCCTGCTCCGGCGGGAAGGGCCGGGACGGCACCGACTACTTCGCCGACAAGACGGGTGACTGCTTCCAGGTCGACTACAGCATCGAGGGCAACGAGAGCTGGGCCCGCTTCTACAAGCACCTGGCGACCAAGGTCGTCGAGCGCGACCTGGTCGGCGGCTCACCCGACATCACCCACTCCTACGAATACCTGGGCGGCCCGGGCTGGGTGGGCCCCACCGAGTACGCGGAGCCGGGGCTCAAACCAGCCTCCTCCGACTGGCGCGGATACGGCCAGGTGCGCACGATCACCGGATCGGGCTCCGACCCTGACGGCTACACGGTCACGTCCGAGACGTTCCTGCGGGGTATGGGCACGCTCGTCCCCGACTTCGACGGCGGGACCATCCTGGACGCCTGGCCGCTGATGGGGCAGACGCTCCAGCGGCAGACCTGGAAGATGACCGCGACCAGCCCGCGGGCCTACGCCGAGGTCGAGTCGACACGCTGGGAGTACCTGCTCAAGGCCAACGGTGACGTCCCAGGCGCGCTGGACCCGTACTTCGTCCTGCGGGTGCGCGAGCGCACCAGGGAGAAGGCGGCCGGCGGAAGCTGGCGCTACAGCGACACCAAGACTCTGCACAACGCCGACGGTCTGCCCATCAAGATCAACTCTTACGGGCAGGACGGCGTGTCGACCGACAACTCATGCACGTCCATCTCGTATGCGCGCAACACCGACGGCGGCCAGTGGTTGATCGGGTTCGTCTCGGTCGTCGAGAAGCGCACGGGAGACGACTGCGCCGCGGGCACCCTCGTCGGGAAGACCGTCACCTTGTACGACAACGGCACCGACCCGGCGACGAACAAGCCCAGCGACGGCAACGCCACCGAGACCCGCGCCTACGCCGACACGAGCACGGTCTCGGCAGGCAAGGCTTCCTTCGACGAGTACGGCAGGCAGACCGAGGTGGTGGACCCGCTGGGCAAGCGCACCACCACCACCTACAACCCCACGACGGGCTGGCCCTCGAACGGCGTCGTCACCACGAACCCGCTCAACCATCAGGTCCAGGCCACGACCTCGCGTCTGCACGGCGAAATCGTGTCGATCGTCGACGCCAACGGCAAGAAGTCCGAGCTCGACTACGACGCCCTCGGCCGCGCTGTCGCGATGTGGGCCCCTGGGCAGCCGCGCTCGGGAGGGACTCCGACGGCGACCGCGGCCTACGACATCCCCTCCAGCGGCGGACTGAGCCAGCCGACCGCACCGATCAGGACCACGCTCAAGCGGCTGCTCACGGGGACGGGTTCGGCCGCGAAGACGGTGACCACCTACAGCTATGAGGACGGACTCGGGCGGACCCGGGAGGCGCAGGCCACCTCCCCCTCCGGCGGCCGGGCCGTGGTCGTCACCACCTATGACGCCAGGGGCCTGCCACTGGCCAAGACCGAGCCGGTGCACAACACCGCTGCGCCCGGCTCCGGCCTGCTCAACCCCACCCTGACGAACGCGGCCCAGTGGACCAAGACCCTCTACGACGGGCTTGAGCGCCCGGTCGCGATCATCTCGTACCACCTCGCCCAGGAGTTACGCCGTACCACCACCGCCTATCCCGGTGCGGACAGGACCGAGACCGTTCCCCCGGTCGGCGGCAAGACCGTTACCGTCACCGACGTCTTCGACCGGACCACGAAGATCGAGGAGTGGAAGGACGGCTCCTCCCACCAGGACACCGTCTACACCTACGACGTCAACGACAACCTGCTGACGATGACGGACGCCAAGGGAAGCGTCCGCACGTTCACCTACGACTGGCTCAAGCGGCAGACCGTCGCCGCGGACCCGGACGCGGGGCGCACGACCACCGGATACGACCTGGCAGGCAGAGTCGCGTGGAAGACCGACGCGACGGGTCAGAAGATCTCCATCGGCTACGACGACCTGGGCCGGGTCACCACCCAATGGAGCGGCGAGGCGGGCACGGGCGCCAAGCTCGCCGAGTGGAGTTACGACTCCGTCGCCAAGGGACAGCCCGCCTCCTCCACCCGCTACGTCGGCGGCCAGCCCTACACCCAGAGCGTCACCGCCTACGACGACAACTACCGCCCCACCGGCAACAAGATCAGTATCCCCGCCGTCGAGGGCACGCTGGCCGGAGACTACGCGTTCACCTCGGTCTACGACGCCGCGGGCAACCTGCGCCAGCAGGGCATGCCGGCCGCAGGCGGACTGCCGGCGGAGACCCTCACCTACACGTACACCGACTACGGCCTGGCCAAGGGCCTCAGCTCCGACCTCGGCGGGTTCACCTACGTCAAGGACACCCTCTACTCGGCAACCGGGAAGCTCGCCGAGCGTCAGTTCGGCACGACCGGCAAGATCAGGCGCACGCTCGAACACGACGCCACAACCGGGTGGCTCAGCCGGGTGACCACCACAGCCAAGGCGGACACGGCAACGCCCGAGACCGTTCAGGACGACAGGTTCGGCTACAACGTCGCCGGCCAGCTCAACCGCATCCAGGATGCCCGGCAGGGCCAGTCGGAGTGCTTCACCTACGATGAGTTGCTCCGTCTGTCGGCGGCCTTCACCACGACCGCGGCCGACTGCGGCGGCGGGGGCGACGGCCTGGGGCCTGATCCGTACGACCAGAGCTACACCTACGACGCCGCCGGCAACCTCGCCACGCTGACCAGCAACGGGCAGGCGGCCACCTACACCTACCCGGCCGCGGGCGCCGGTGCGACGCGGCCGAACGCGGTCACCTCCATCAGCCGCCCAAGCGGCACGGACACCTACACCTACGACGCCGCCGGCCGGCTGTCCTCCAGAACGGTGGGCGGCAAGCAGGGCACGTTCGACTGGGACGAGCTCGGCCACCTGTCCAAGGTGACCATCGACGGCCAGCAGACCTCGATGGTCTACGACGCCGACGGTGAGCGGCTGATCCGGCGCGATGCAGGCGGCGCCGCGACGCTCTACCTCGGCGTCATGGAGCTCAAGCTGTCGGGCGGGCAGGTGACCGGCACGCGGTACTACGCCACCGCCGACGGCACGACGGTCGCACTGCGGACGGGCGGCACGGTCACCTGGCTGATGGCCGGGCTGAACAACAGTCAGCAGCTTGCCGTCGGCGACGCCGACGGCGCGGTCGCACGCCAGCGCTACCTGCCGTTCGGCGGCAGGCGCGGTGGTGACGCCCTGCCCTTCACCGACCGCGGCTTCCTCGGCAAGACCGAGGACGCCAGCGGGCTGGTCTACCTGTCGGCCCGCTACTACGACCCCGGAATCGCCAAGTTCATCAGCACCGACCCGGTGCTGAGCCTGCAAGCGCCGGACTGGGCGAACCCCTACAGCTATGCCGCCAACAACCCCATCACGCTGTCCGACCCCGACGGACTCAAGCCGCGGCGCGCCGCGAAGACGGCGGACGGCGACAAGCCATGGAAGTACAACGCCTCCAGGCACAACCGTGCGGTCGACGTGGCGGCGCTGCTGATCAAGTGGATGGCGCTGCTCGGCTACCCGTCCGGGAAGATCGTGCTGGAGTACCACATTCCCGGCGCCAAGAAGCTCGGCACCGACGGCAAGGCCGACATCGCCCTGATCACGGAGGACGCGATCTACCTGTGGGAGGTGAAGCGCAACACGGTCGCCGCCCAGGGGCAGAACGAACTCGCGATCTACATCAAGGCGCTCAAGGCGCTGCCGAACCAGACCGGCGGACGCAATGTCCTGCCCGGCTTCGACCTCCTGCTCCCCGTGCCCAACTACGTCAAGGAGACCAACGAGATCGTCATCGCCTACTCCAACGCCGCGAAGTGGGGCAAGAACTCGGGAGTGATCGAATACTGGGTGACCAAGAGCCGCGGACCCCAGCAGGTGCCCGTGGTGTCTCCCAAGACCCAGCCACAGCCCGTGCCGTTCCCGACGCCGCACTTGATGCCGCACGTGGGCGATCCGGGCTACACGCTTGAGGACCTGCGTCGTAACGCGGAGAACAGGCCCAAGGGCTTGCCCGCTCTGCCGCCGCAGTTGCAGGGCACGCTCACGGGGGCAGCCATCCTCGGAGGCATCGCCCTGTCCATCCTGAGCTTCGGCCTCTACCAGCCGCCGGGACTGGCCTACTGAGATGACGCGGCCCGCCGGAACCTCCGGCGGGCCGCTAGGCTGAATGGCTCCGAAGGAGGGACAGTGTCGCTCGGTTCCAACAGGTTGTCGGCTGAACTCGTCGTCCATGCGAAGTCGGACGACCACCGTGCCGGCCTGGCATCGGACTGGCTGTCGGGCGCGCTGGCGGATTTCGCCCCGGACCTGGCGTCGCTGCTGGCCCGCAGCCCCCGGATGAACCCCGCCGCCCTCGACGACGAGACGGGCCGCACGCCCTCCGGAGAGCCGGGCGGGTTGTGGGCGCAGTTCCGCGTCAAACCCGCGCTCTCACGCCCGTTCTCCGAGACCATGCCTTACTCCGAGCAGAGCCTGCGCGCGGTCGCCCGTGCGCTCCAACGACGCCCCCACATGGTCGAGTACATCGTCACCCCACTCGACGAGCGAGGGTTCCCCGGCAACGGCACTGTTTGGATCAACGTGTCCGCTCCTGCCGGGGAAGCCGAGCCGTGGCTCAAACTCAGGGTGGAGCAGGTGCCGCGTTCCGGTGACCGGCATCCGCCTGACGTCCAGCAGCGCTGGGCGGAGGCGCTGAAGCGACGGGCCGCCGTCACCGGCGCCTGTTATGGCCATGTCACTGACGACTGCCTCACCGACGAGACGCCCTTGGAGACCGCGCTCGGCGCCCTGGACGCCGTCACCGTCCCCCGCTGCGAACTCGAACTGCGCGGCTATTCCTGGGTCACGGTGTGCGCGGGCGCGCCGGCAGCGCGGCTGGGCGGACCGACGGCTCTGGCAGCGACGGGCGCCTTCGACGAGGTCTCCGAGTTGCCCGGCGGCGCACTGTTCCTGCGGGCCACCCCGACCCTGGACGACTATGACGAGGCTGCGATCGAGCGGGTGTTCCACGCGCTCCGGCCCGTCCTCATCAAGGGGAAGGTACGGCGCGTGTTCGGGATGGACCATCTCAGGCTGCACTTTCCCACCGGCCAGGAGTGAGCTCATCAGGAGCACAAGCCGAGCGGACAAGACATATCCCTCCGACGCCCACTGCCTCTACCTGCGCCGCCGCAGGACCCGCCGCACCATCCCCGAACCGCGCGACCAGCGTGCCGACCGCCGCCGGCGCGGCTCTGCCGGGCGCCGATGTCGCCGGGTGGTGAAGGTTACGCGTTCCGTTGCCTTGGCTCAGGGCTTCACCACGTCCGCCATTCGGCAGTGACATCCGCGTGGCGATCAAGCTCGCTCTGGCGGAAGCATGAGGTATTGATCGACTTCAACGCCGGCCCGCGCCGCCGCCAGCCAGCGGATGAGGTCCGCGTCCATCGAGATGCCCTTCTCCCGGGGCTCCTCAGCGTCGCGGAACTCCTGCACCACGATCAACGTCGTCTCCCAGCCCTGGCCGCGGGCAAGATCGCGCAACGTGTGCGCGCCCCGGTCGCCCCACGCCGCCAGCCTGCCGAACACCTCGGGCAACCGGTCCGCCCCCACCTGCCGGCCCAGTGCGAGGGTCCATGAACTGAACCCGTACGGCGTGCCCGTTCTCGGGGACGGGCGGCCGTGCCGGGTGGACTCGTCGGGTGCGATGCCGAGCGCCCGAGTCACCGATTCGGGGTCGCCGTCATCGGCGACAAGGCGCAGGTACACGTTGAACATGCGCTACTTCCACTTGCACGTCGACTTGAATCGCGATCGTACCGCTCTCGCAACTCCTGCTCGGGTGGACTGCGGCAACTGAGTGAGCGCACCACGCCATTCTGTTCATTAGCGGAAATGTAGGTAGCGCTGGTAGCGTCCCCCAGCGCGGGCCGTCATACATGCGACGGCGTACTTTCAGTCATCGAATCGAACCTTGTTCAGCGCCTGCGCTTCCATCAAAAGTCTTGCCGGCCAGGAATATCCGGCATCGAACCGCTCATCAAGGACGCCAAATGGCCGATACATCGAACTACGCGCAGGTTCAACGCAGCCGTCGTCCCAAGCGTTCGCGCCGCACCGCGCTTACCGCAGCGGTCGCGAGCGGAGTAGCCGTCGCGGCAATAGTCACCGTCACAACCCATGTTCTGTCCAAGCCGGAAACCTCCTCAACCGGCAGCGGAACCGCATCCGTCAGCTCAGCACGAGCCTCGGCGCCTGAACCCATCGAGAAACTGTGGCCCGCAGCAGTGCACGAAGTGCCGGCCAAATTACCCGACGGCAGAAAAGTCCGGCCGCGACTGATGATGGACACCACCAAGATTCTTCTGACCGCCGAAGCCGGCTTCGAGAAGGCGAACGGCCTCTACACCTACGACGTGCACAGCGGCGAGGTGGCCGAACTCGCCGACATCACCCTCCCCGCCGGCACCACCCTCTTCCCCGACGGCTTCACCGCAGGCCAAGGCCGGGTCGCCTGGTGGACCGCACACGGCGCCGCCGACAAGCGAACCGCCGACATCTGGACCGTCCCGACGACCGGCGGCAAGCCGCAGCTCGTCACCTCCGCTCCCCTGCCGCCCGCCTCATCGGCCGGCTTCGTCACCGGGATCGCCATCACCCCTGACCGCCTGGCCTGGTCAGCCGGGAACGAAGGCGTCTTCACCGTCGACGTCAACGGCGGGCAACCGCAGCGCGTAGACGGCGCGCAGGGACAGCACATCCTGAGCTGGCCCTGGGTCGGATCACCCGGGACGTTCGGCGGCAACGAAGCCCCCTTCCAGTCCGTCATGAACATCGAGACCGGCGAGAAGCGCGCCCGGACCGCCTTGCAGCCAGGCAGCCCGGTGGCCTGCGGCATCACCCTCTGCGTCACGCACCCCGGCCGATCCGCGGCGGCGCAGGTCCAGGACCGGGACGGGCGAGCACGGCAAGAGATGGACGTGACGGGAGTCGCGCCACAGCCTCTCCAGCAGGACCGGTTCCTGTCCGCCCAGCTGCCCGATCGTGCGATCGTCCACGACGTGCGGTCAGGCGTGTCCGCCGAGATCCGCGGCATCGACACCCGGACCCGCTACCGCGCCCCGGCCGGCAGCAACATCGCCCTCTTCAGCCGCGGCGACAAGTTCCTGGTCGTCGACCTCACTGCCATTCACTGACCACTCTTCCCGCCATTGCGGTAGCGCGGGCCCTGTCGTGCGATCAACCCGAGGCGCACAACCTGTTGAACTCCGCGACGTCCGTATTGATATCCGCGATCACCTGGTTGGGGTCGCCGCCGGTCATGCCCGTCAGGCGGAAGCTCAGTTCCTGGAACTCCGCGGCCAGCCGCCTGATCTTCGCCCCCACCGCGCCCTGCGCGTTGAGGGCTGCGCCCATCAAGTCGCTGTACGTCTGCTGAGCCGCGGCCGCCTGACCGCTTGGGCTGGTTCCGGCATCCCTGCGGTAGGCGGTCAGGGCCGCCGCCGTCTCGTCGCAGCCGACGGTCCGGACCTTCAGCGGCGGTGGAGGGGATTCCTGGACGGCTTGCGTGTGACTCGCTGGTTGGGACGTGCTGGACTCAGGCGGTGAGTCCACCGGCGATGGTGAGTGCGGGGTGACGACCTGACCCGTTGGGGATGGAGCCGGGGACGGACTGGAACCCACTGTGCCGGGCGAGGTCTTGAGCGGCATCAGGTAGGCGAAGAGCGCGACCACGGCTGCGATGGAACCCGCCAGAGCGCTCACTGCCGTCCAGTTCAGGCGCGAGCCTGCTCCCCCGCCGCCCGCCCCCGCTGATCCGCTTCCGGTCATGTTCTGATGGTGGCCGAGCCGCCGCACTCGGTCCAGGACGACTCCCACAGATGTTCTTGATCTGCAGACAGCACCGGCACCGGTTGCACTCTGGCCGCGGACCATCCCGACCGGACGGCCACTAACCGCCACTCCTTCCCTGTTGGAGGGCCGGGCTCAGCCGACCGGGGTGATGCCGTCGCTGCTCGGCGAATTGCTGCCCAGCCGGCCTGCGCGCACTGAACGACGGGCTCCCCTGGTACGGCTGTTGCCTCGCTCGCGCGTTGTTGACATTCGCCGCATAGGCGACAGAATACACATATGAACAGTTCTTCAGCTGAGAATGTGTTGATGGTGGACGGTTGTGCCGTCAAGGTGGTGGATGCCGACCGGGTGTCCGCGGTGTGCGAGCGCATGCCCGCTGCCGAGGACCTCACCGACACGGCGGACATCTTCGGCCTGCTGTCCGACCCCAACCGGCTGAAGCTGCTGGTCGCCCTGCTGGACGGCGAGCTGTGCGTGTGCGACCTGGCGGCGGTGACCGGGCAGAGCGAGTCTGCGGTCTCCCACGCGCTGCGTCTGCTGCGTGCCCATCGCATCGTGGCCGCCCGCCGCTCGGGCCGGATGGCGTACTACCGGCTGGAGGATCCGCACGTCCGGATGCTGCTGGACCTGGCGCTGGCCCATACCGAGCACACCGAGGCCATCCACCCGGAGCGGGAGGGCGAGGGCTGATGGGCGTGGGTCACGGGCACGGGCACGCCGGGGCCCGGCACCGCTGGCGGCTGGCGGTCTCGTTCGTCCTGATCGGTGCATTCTTCCTGGTCGAGCTGGCCTACGGGCTGATCTCCGGGTCGCTGGCCCTGATGTCGGACGCCGGGCACATGGCCGCCGACGTCGTCACGCTCGGCGCGGCGCTGGTCGCCACCAGGATCGCCGCTCGCCCCGACACCACCGGCCGGCGCAGCTACGGCTCCTACCGGGCCGAGGTGTTCGCCTCGCTGCTGGCCGTGGTCCTCATGCTGGGCGTCGCCGTCTATGTGGTCGCCGAGGCGATCGGCAGGATCGGCGGCCCGGCCGAGGTGTCCTCAGGGCCGATGCTCGTCGTGGGCGCGCTCGGGCTGGCGGTCAACCTGATCGCCCTGTTCCTGCTGCGGTCCGGCGCCAGTGAGAGCCTCAACGTCAAGGGCGCGTACCTGGAGGTGGTGGCCGACACGGCGGGCTCGGTCGGCGTCATCGCGGCGGGGTGGCTGATCACGGCGACCGGTCAGGTGTTCTGGGACACGGTCATCGCGCTGGCCATCGGCGTGTTCGTCGCCGTGCGTGCGATCTCGCTCGGCCGGCAGGTGTTCGCGGTGCTCGGCCAGCACGTGCCCGAGGGCATGGACGCCTCCGTCGTGGCGGCCGACCTGGCGGCCATCGAGGGCGTGCGCGACGTGCACGACCTGCACCTGTGGACGCTGACCTCCGGCATGAACGTGGCCACCGCCCACCTCGTCACGGGCGACCAGAGCGACAATCACTCCGTCCTCGATCAGGCCCGTGACCTGCTGCGCACCCGTCATGGCGTCGCGCACGCGACCCTGCAGGTGGAGCCGGACGGCCACATCGGCTGCGACGAGGTCGGCTGGTAGCCGGCTACCTGGCCGGCCGTCCGGTAGAGCAAGGTCAGGCGGGGTTCGAGCACCCACCTGAACATGCCGCGGGTCTGCGGCAGGCACAGCACGATGGTCAGGGCGCCGAGCGGGCCGAAGAGCCAGGGCAGGACAGCCATCCCTGGTCCTTGGCGATGAGCACGACGACGCCGTGCGGCAGGCGGCAGTACAGCGTGTGGGTGCCCAGCCCGGCCATGCCTCAGCCGGCTTGAGGCGCAGGCGTGCCGGCCGCGCCGCGGCGGCGAGCATGTCGCGCATCAGCTCGATCTCCGCCTCCTGGGCGGCGAGTATCGACTTCGCCATGCGTCTCACCTGCGACTGGCCGCTCCCCTGCGCCGCCTGAGCCATCTGCACGCCGCCCTGGTGATGCGGGATCATCAGGCGCAGGAAGAGGGTCTCCGCCTCCTTGCCGCTCGCCTGTTCCAGCTGCTTGAGCTGGTCGCGGGGGCCGCGTCCGCCGTCGTGGTGGCCGCCCTGGTGATCCACTCGGCCAGTGAAGGGCTGGCCCTGACCGCCATGCTCGACCTGGCACGCAGACCGGCCGCCCCCTTGCTCACCCTGTCCTGTCTGGCTCCCGCGGCCGGCGTCGTCCTGGCGACGGTGGCGCCGCTGCCCGCCCAGAGCGTGCCGGTGCTGCTCGGCATGGTGACCGGCGTACTGCTGCGTACCGGTCTCATCGGACTCACCAGCGCCCGCGACAGCCGCCGCCCGACCCGCCGCCACCTCGTCCTCGCCGCCACCGCCGTGGCCGCCATCGGCGGCCTGCTGGTCACCGCTCAGACCCTGCTCGCCGACGGTCCGGCGCCATCCTCCGCACCGGTCGCCGCCGCCCGGGGCCTCGCCACCGCGCCGAACCCTCGAACGGCCGAAGCCGCACCGCCCCGCGATCCGTTGCCTCGGCAGATGTCCGAAGCCCAGCTACGCGCCGCCGTCACCGCCAGGCGGCTCACCCTCGAACAACTCCTGGCCCGCAGGGACGCCACCACCATCACCGCCGACGCCACCGCCCTCCTGCGCGCCCTGCCCGAGCACACCCCCGACCAGATCACGCGAACCCTGCGCCAGGCCAAGATCGATCCCGGCACCAGCGTCGGTGAGCTCACCCTGCTGCAGCGCCACCTCCTGCTCACCTCACTCAGCGACGCGCTCCCCACCCCGCGCCCCTGAGACGCCGCCTTGGCCCACCGGTCCGGCCGGTCAGGTTCGACAACATGTAGAAAGCAATATCGGCGGCTCACCCCCCGCCCCGACCTGGATCGATAAGGCCGTCATGAGGAGCGGGCCCGGTTTCGGGATCAAGGGCTTAGCCGGGTCTTACGCCGGAGTTGGCACCGTGAGGCAGCAGAACTTGAGGGAGATGACAGATGAACGCGCACGAGCCTCACGAGCAGGACCCTGGAGCGCAGGGAAACGGCGGGTGGAGCCAGTTCGGCACCACGCCACCGACCGCCGGAGGCTTCCCCCGCCGTGACCCGATCGTCACGGAGCAGCCGCCGCCCCCGCCTCCGCCGGCGCCGACCTTGAAGGCCCGTTTCACCGCCGGCCAGAAGGCGGTGGCCGGGCTCGCGCTGGCAGCGATGGCGATCGTCGGCGGGGTGGTCGGCGCCGTCGCGGTGACCACCTTCCGGCCCGCGCCCGTCGCCACCACCACCACCCACGTGCCCAGTCCCGTCCTCAAGCCGGCCTCCGGGTCGCTCACCGTGGCAGACGTCGCGGCCAAGGTTCAGCCGACCGTCGTGATGATCCAGGGGCAGACCGGCGAGGGCTCGGGCGTCGTGCTGTCGGCGGACGGCCTCATCCTCACCAACAACCACGTGGTCGAGGGCGCGAGCCAGGGCGGCGGGCAGATGAGCGTGAAGTTCAGCGACGGCAAGACGGCCAAGGCGAGCATCGTCGGCACCGATCCAGCCACCGACCTGGCCGTCATCAAGGCCGCGGACGTGTCCGGGCTGACCAAGGCGACGCTCGGCGACAGCGACGCACTCAAGGTCGGTGATGCCGTACTGGCCATCGGCAGCCCCCTCGGCCTGGACGGATCCGTGACGGCGGGGATCGTCAGCGCGCTTGACCGTACCCTCACCACCGGCCCTGACCAGCGGCAGCAGCTCCCTCCCGGCTGGGGGCAGGAGCAGAGCCGGCAGAGCGCCGGCACGACGATCGGCGGCGCCATCCAGACCGACGCCTCGATCAACCCGGGCAACTCCGGCGGCGCGCTCGTCAACGCCGCTGGGGAACTGGTCGGCATCAACACCGCCATCGCCTCGAACGCCGCCGGCGGCGGTGTGGGCTTCGCCATCCCGGTCAACACCGCCAAGCAGGTCTCCGACCAGCTCATCGCCACCGGCAAGGTCCGCCACGCGGTCCTCGGGGTGAGCGTCACCGACGCGACCGGCGATGTGCCCGGCGCCCTGATCAGCCAGGTCATAGCGGGAAGCCCGGCGGAGAAGGCCGGACTGAAGCAGGGCGACCTGATCACGAAGATCGGCAACACGCCGGTCGACGCGGGCGAGACCGTCGTCGGACAGGTCAGAGGCGCCAAGCCGGGCCAACAGGTCAAGATCACTTACCTGCGGGACGGCCAGGCGCACGAGGTCAACGTCACCCTCCAGGAGAAGACCTGACCCGACGTCCACGCCAGCCAGTGAGCGGCCACGCCTCCCCCAAGGTTGGGCTCTGGCCAGCGATTCGGCGCCTGACAGCGTTCTCGGCACACGCCGGAGCCTCTCTGGCCGCTCGCCACGGCATGAAGCGGTCACGACAGAACCGCCGATTGAACACGTAGAAGGCGCCGGCGCTCGGGGAGTCCTCCGAGCGCTGCGCCTGCCCCGGCGGGACAACCGAAGGACGCCTCTATGTCAGAGAGGCGAGGAGCCGGCCAAATGCTGTGAGATCCGCGCAGGTGATCGGATAGCCGTAGGTGGACGGACGCTCCCCTTTGTTGACCTTCTTGGGAAAGTGACGCATGCCATCGGAGTGCTTGGGCGCGTCAGCAATCCTTGATCCGGCCTCCGCCGGAAGCCGTGACAGATCGGTCTCGGGGGGCAGGATGAATCCGCGCTCGTGCGCGATGGCCAACAGGCGCTGTTCGAGATCCGTGAGCGGGTGCTCGTGTGCGGCCATTGTGCTCCTTTTGACAGGCGCAGCCTCGGACGTACCTCACCAGAAGCGGATCTTAACGGCCGACCACGCCCACCGCAGGAGCCGCCTGGGCCCGTGATCCGGACTTTCCTGGGTATGTCGAGCGGGCCCAGCTGAGGCACGGCTGACCCAGGCATGCCGCGAGCTCTGGTCGTCATGCGCATTCACCCCCTGCCAGGCAAGGGGCGGATGTCGGCGGTGCGGGGTTCTCAGTACAGTGTCGGGGTGGTGGGTGAGCAGCTGAGTGTGCGGGTGGACAGCTGGATCTGGTCGGTACGGCTCACCAAGACCCGTTCGACCGCGGCCGATGCCTGCCGGGGCGGTCACGTCCGGGTCAACGGGGTGCGGGTCAAGCCTGCGCACGCCGTACGGGTCGGGGACGAGATCCGGCTGCGGCATGACGGGCGCGAACGCATCGTGGTGGTCTCCCGTGCCATCACCAAGCGCGTCGGCGCCGCCGTGGCCGCCGAGTGCTACGTCGACAAGAGCCCTCCGCCCCCTCCCCGCGAGGAGACCGTGACGGTGGCCGTCCGGGCTCGTGGCGCGGGGCGTCCCACCAAACGCGAACGCCGCAGCCTCGACAAGCTGCTCGCGCGCCCGGTGGTGGAGGAGCGACGGGGCGGCCGGGCACGCCCGGACTGACCGAGCAGATCCCGCCGCACCGGATGCATCGATCTTGTACGGTCGCCCGCATGAACCGGCAGCAGCAGCACGCCGCGGTGACCGCCGCCAACGCACTGACCGCCCGGTGGGTGCAGACCTGTTCGGGGGGATCCGTCGTGATGGCCGGCGCAGGCGCCTGGCCGTTGCTGGCTCATCTCGCGTCAGCCGCCGGAGGAGGGGGGCGCGCGGAACTGCAGGAGGCCGTGGGGATGGACGCCGCCACCGCGTCCCAGGCGGCCCGAGTCGTGCTGTCGATCATGGACGAGTCCACGGCGGTACGGTCGGCGCTGGGCTTGTGGTCCCGGCCGGACCTGCCGCTACGTCGGGACTGGCTCAGCACGCTTCCCGCGGGCATGCACGGCGAACTGACCGCAGACCCGGCCGCGGACCGGCTCCGGCTCGACACCTGGGCCAAGGAGCAGACCGGCGGGCTGATCGACAGCATGCCCCTCCAGCTGAGCGACCGCGTGCTGCTCGTCCTGGCCATGGCGCTGACCGTGCGCACCGCGTGGCTGCGGCCGTTCACCGACGGCGTCGGCCTGTTCGAGGCCGGCCCGTGGGCCGGACGTGAGATCCATCTCTTACGCCGCAGCACCCGCCTGCTCGACCGGGCCGGGGTCGCCGACACCCCGGCCGGCCGGCTGACCTTGCTTCGGGTCATGGGTACCGGTGGGATCGACGTCCATCTGGTGCTGGGTGACGACTCGATGGGACCCGGGCAGGTTCTCGGCGCCGGGGTCGATGTGCTGGACGGGCGTCATCTCGCCACGCCGGCCGATGTTCTGGCTGTGGGCTGTCCGGGCCCCGGGATGACTGTCCGCCACGTTCGCGACCACGTCCCCGAGGACGTGCTGAACGTCAAAATCCCGCGTTTCACCATCGCCGCCACGCACGACCTCCTGGAGTTGCCCGAGGTCTTCGGCCTGGCAACGGTGACCGACCCGGCCCGCGGACACTTCCCGGGCATCAGCACCCAGCCGCTCGCCGTCACCCAGGCCCGGCAGAACGTCGTCGCCGCCTTCCACTCCGCCGGATTCGAAGCCGAAGCGATCACCGCCTTCGGCGCCGTCGGGGGTGGAGTGGCCCCGCCGTCCCGGTACCGCGTCAGGCACGTCGACCTCGACTTCAGCCGTCCCTTCGGGTTCCTCGCGGTTGACCGCCGGAGCCGGCTCGTCATGGCCGCCGGCTGGGTCGCCGAAGCCGAAGCCTGGTCGGGCTGAGGACCGCGGCGCCCTCGGCGCGCCGAAAATCGGTTGCCTGGGATGGCGGGGGTTCGAGAGCGTGATCCCCATGAGGCTCTGACGGAAGACACCCCGCCCTTTGTGATGCCGCGACGCCGGTTCGCGTCGTGATGCCGCCTGTCCATGCCCTTCTGCAGGGAAGAGAACGTCTTTGTCTCAGCAACAGTCTCAGCCACGCCCGGCCCCGTCGGCTCCGGTCGCGGGGGCCACCGTCACCGTGTTCGCCGCGCCCACCAGCTGGATCGAGTCCGACGCCGTCGCGCAGTGCCGTCAGGTGGCCGCTCTCGACGGCATGACGCACGTCGCGGCCATGCCTGACCTGCACCCCGGCAAGGGCGCGCCCGTCGGGGCCGCCATGGCGTCGGCCGTCCTGTACCCGTTCCTGGTGGGCTCCGACATCGGGTGCGGCATCGCCGTGTTCCCGGTGAGGCTCAAGCGCGCCGTGCCCGAGAGGCTCGCCGCCCGCTTTCCCGACCTCGATCGTGCGCTGGATCCCGAGCGTGATGCCGACGATCCCGCCTGGGCCGTCATGAAGGACGACATCCCCGCCGGTCACGTCGAGGGCCTCGGGACGGTCGGCCGCGGCAACCACTTCGTCGAGCTGGCCCGGATCGGGACCGTCTTCGAACCGGGCCATGCCGCTCGGCTCGGCCTCGGCGCCGGTGACCTGGTCCTCGTCGTCCACAGCGGTTCACGGGGGCTGGGCGAACGGATCCTGCGCGAGCACACCGAGGTCCATGGCGCGGGCCCCGCCCCCGATCCCGCGGCCTACCTGGCCAGGCACGACCAGGCCGTACGGTGGGGGTCGCTCAACCGGCGGCTGCTGGCCGCCCGGGTCGCGCACGCGCTGGGGTTCGAGCCTGCCGAGCCGATCCTCGACCAGTGCCACAACCTGGTCGAACTCCGCGACGGCGGCTACCTGCACCGCAAGGGAGCGGCGCCGGGCGACGGCCGCGACGTGCTCATCGCCGGCACCCGCGGCACCCCGTCCTACCTCGTGGCCGCCCACGCCGGTCCGGACGCCGGCCACTCCGTGGCGCACGGCGCGGGCCGCAAGATGTCGCGCGCGGACGCCCTGCGCCGCGGCCGGGCCAAGCACACCGTCGAAGAGCTGCGCCGCACGCCGGTGGGGTCGGTGGTGGTGTGCGGCGACCGCCAGCTCCTCTTCGAGGAGGCGCCCACGGCCTACAAGCGCATCGAGCAGGTGATCAGCGACCTCGTCGACCACGGACTGGCCACGCCCGTGGCCACCACGATCCCCCTGGTCACCTACAAGACCCCCGATCTCGGACCGGACTCCCGAAAGGACCGCCGCAAGCGGGGGCGGCCGTGAACGTCGTCCGCCTGCCGCACCGGCTCGAAGGCGGCGTCCCTGTGCCGGCGGCTTTCGGTGAGCGCGTCCGGCTGCGGGAGTTCGAGTGGGGTCGGTGCGCGATCGGGAGGCGTCAGACGCTGGCAGTGCGCCCCGTGCAGCGCAGCGTGTCGCCCTTCCTCACGAACGTGGCGTCCACGGCGAAGTAGAGCTTCTTCCTGGCCGGGACCTTGAGGTCGAGGATGACGTCGTAGGAGACGTCGTAGAGTGCCTTCTTCTCGCGAAACGTCTTCCCGTAGACCTTTCCGTCCTTGCCGCGGCGTTCGACCATCAGGTTGAGGTGTGCGGCCTTCAGGCGGGTCGGCGCCTTGGAGCTCCAGCGGTAGATGATGTCGGAGATGCGGTGGTATCCGCCGGTCGTCCGGTACTTCAGCTCCAAGTACGCCTTCTCGCCATCGCTCATCGTGCAGCTGGCTTTGACGCTTTGCGCCGGAGCGGCCGTGGTGGCGTGCGCGGCGGAGGTCAGCAGGGCGAGTGCCAGGCCGGCTCCGGCGAGCGTGGCCGCGGCGTTCCCGAGGATGTGCGTCATTTGCGCGTCTCCCTTCGCATGGCTCGGATCTGTGGTCGAGGTTGACGGCGGCGGTGTTGAGGATCGGTTGAGTATCTGTTCAGGCAGGCGGGGACGGAGAGGTTGGCTCCGGTGCCGGCCTGTGGAAATACGGGGCTAGCGACCGATCAGGGTCGCGTCTGGGAGTGACTGCTTGACCGCCTCCGGCGTGCCCACCACGACCGTCAGTTTTTCCTCGGTCTTCTTTGCCGCCGCGTTTCCGTAGAGCTGCACCTTTCCGAGCTTTTTTGCCTGGACGGTGACGAACATCCGGGTCGGGGTGCACCAGAGTGTCACGGTGCTCTCCGAACTGGTGCCGACCATGGGTTCCTTGGGCCCGGCGAAGCCCTCTTCCGCGGTGACGACGTTGCCCTCGGACTTGGTCAGATCCTGGCTCATGTTGAAAAGCACGCTGGAGGATCCCTGGTCGGCGAGCCCGCACACGCCCTTGGTGCTGATCCAGGGGACCATGTCGTATTTGCCGATCTGGATCCGCGCCAGCACCTTGTCCGCCCCGTCCGGCATGCCCGACTTGGAAGCCGCGGCCGGCAATGACGCCAGCGGCCACCGGCCCGGATCCTTGAGCAGCCAGTCCTTCGGCTCGTTCGTCGAACAGCCCGTCAACAATAAGACCGCAAGTATCACGATTTTTCCCCGCATAGGTCGATCATCATAAGGTCGAAACTTCGTGCCGTACGGGCGTATGCGGTGACATTCCAGGGGCGGGTTACCGTTGGAGTAGGTGTCGAATCGGCGTTGGGGGTACGCATGAAGCGACGCTCCGCGAAGACAGCGATGGCCGCAGGGGCATTCCTGGCCGCCATCACCACCGGATCAGCCGCGACGGCCATGGCATCTCCGCCGATGCCGTCCCCGAGCCCTGAAGGAACGCAGCCCACGTGCCCCGGCATGGGGCAGATGCATGCCGTGACCAGCGAGTACGACTACCTGTCGCAGATGGTCCCGCACCACGAGGACGCCATCGCCGCGGCCCGGCAGCTGCAGCGGTCCAGCAGGCCGGAGATGCGGCGGCTCGGGCAGTCGATCGTCACGACGCAGACCGCCGAGGTCGCCCGGATGAAGGGCTGGCTGCTGCAGTGGTACCCGCAGAGCCCGGCGCCGAGCCCGACCGGGACCACGATGCCCGACCTGTCGGGGCTCTCGGGGAATCAGCTCGACAAGGCGTTCCTGCAGCACATGATCCCGCACCACATGATGGCGATCATGATGTCGCAGCAGCTCCTCGTGCACGGTGAGGCGGTGCATCCCGAGGTCGCCGCCTTCGCCCGCAAGGTACGCGACGACCAGCGGGCCGAGGTCGCCACGATGCGGCGGTACCTGGTCCAGTGGTTCGGGGAGCAGAGCATGCCCTGCATCCCACAAATGCCCGGCATGCCCAACATGACGCCAGAGCCGCACATGTCCGAGATGACACCAGGGCCGCACATGTCCGAGATGACACCAGGGCCGCACATGTCCGGCATGACGCCCACCACCGGCACGTCCTGACGGCGCCCCGACCGCTCGGCCAGCGAGGGGAAAGGACGGCGCGGGCGGCGAAGAAGGCGGGGACCGCCCCGCCGGGGGCGGAGGGGGGCGAACCGTCAGAAGGCGGGGAAGGCCCAGCCTGAGGGGTGGAAGGGCGCGCGCTCCCCGCGGAAGGCGAGCGAGGCGGCGGTGACCGCGCCCGGCCGCAGTTCCTCGACCCGGCCCGCCGCCGCCAGCGACGACAGTGTGGTGCCGCCCAGGTAGGCCGCCCCCAGCTCGGCGGACGTCAGCCGCAGGTCGGCCTGGGCCCGGGTGCGTTCGCAGGTGACGGAGTCGCCGTCGGCGCGCAGGCGGTGGCGTCCGGCGTTCCAGGGGCAGAACGGGTCCTGAACCTCCAGGACCAGGTCCAGGGGGGTCGAGTAGCGGCGGGCCGCCAGCGCCCGGTCGACGTCCACCAGGCGGACCCAGAGGTTGTCGATCGTGGTGGTGCGGGCCGCGCGCGGGTCGGTCAGCAGGTGCGTCAGCGGTTCGTCGACGGCGCCGTCGTAGGTGAGTCCGGCGTGCGCGTCGAGGTCGATGAGGAAGCGCCACAGAGCGGCGTAGGACTGCCTGGTGGTGGCCGCGACCTCGATGATCTGCACCAACCCGGGCTTGGAGCGGTAGAGGACGTACCCGGTGGCCTCGCCGCCTGGCTCGGTGTGCACGGCGAAGCGCAGCTCCGTCCCGCCGCCGCGGACGCGTTCGCCGTCCGCCAGGCGGGCCTGCCAGAACTTCTCCGTACGGTCCACCCAGCCGACCGCGCCGCGGCGGGCGGTGTCGTAGACCTTCTCCAGCAGCGGCCGGGCGTCCTGACGGGCGAGCAGGCGGATCGTGCCGTCGCCGAGGTCGGTGCCGGGCCGCAGGGCCATGAGTCTCTTGTCCGCCTGGATCTCGGCCACGTGGCTGGCGACGCCGTACCCGAACCGGCCGTAGATGGTGGCCTCGGCGGCGTTGAGCGCGGTGATCGGCTCGCCGCCCGACTCGTGCAGGTCGGTGAGCTGCTTGCGCATCATCGCGGTGAGGATGCCGCGACGCCGGTGCGTGGGCAGGACCGCGACGAGCGTGATGCCGGCGACGGGGACGGCCGCGCCGGGGACCGTCATGACCCGGCCGTAGATCGAGGCGCCGCCGACGATCTCCGGGCCGTCGCAGGCGGCGAGCGTGCGTTCGGGCTCGATGGAGGTGGCCGCGTTGCGGAGGCTGCCCTCGTACCAGTCCTGGCCGTAGGTGGTGGTGATCATGCGGGCCCAGGCGTCGAGCTCGTGGGCGTGGATGGTGCGCAGGGGGTAGGTGGTCGTCATGCTTCGAGCCTGGCCGGGTAAACATGGGCCGCGCATCGGGTGATCCGGGTATTTATATGCTGACGCCGTGGTGGCGGAGCGCGTGGTCAGTCCCGTGTTCGTCGGCCGGGGTGAGGAGCTGTCGGCCCTGGCCGACGCCCTCGACCGCGCTGTCGCGGAGGGGCCCGCGGTGGCGCTGGTCGCCGGGGAGGCCGGGATCGGCAAGTCGCGGCTGCTGGCGGAGTTCGCCCGCTCGCTGGGCCCTCGGGTTCGGATGGTCGAGGGCGCCTGTGCCGAGCTGGGCAGCGACGGCCTGCCGTACGCGCCGTTCGTGACGGTGCTGCGCCGGCTGATCCGCGTGGAAGGGGTGCTGCCCGGGCCGTACCGCCAGCTGGCCCGCTGGTTCCCCGGGCTCGGCGGGACGGACGAGGCCGAAGGCGGCAGGCACCGGCTGTACGAGGAGGTCCTGACGCTGGTCGAGCGGGTGGCCGCGGACCAGCCGGTGGTCGTCGCGATCGAGGATCTGCACTGGGCCGACGCCGCCACCCGCGAGCTGCTCGGTTTCCTGGCCAGGAACCTGACCCAGCCCGGCGTGCTGCTGCTGATCACGTACCGGCCGCACGAGACCGGCGACGGTCTGCTGCTGTCCGAGCTCGCCCGCCGCCCGCGCGCCACCGCGTTGCGCCTGGACCGCCTGGATCGGCAGGACGTGGGCCGCCAGCTGGCCGCGATCCTCGGCACGGAACCGGACGCGGCCGCCGTGCTGCGCGTGCACGAACGCAGCGACGGCAACCCGCTGTTCGTCGAGGCGCTCGCCCGCGCGGGCGAGCGGACCCCGGACAGCCTGCGTGATTTGCTGCTGCACGGCCCGCGCTCGCTGCCCGGCCCGGCTCGTGAGCTGCTGCGCCTGGCCTCGGTGGCGGGCGGACGGGTCGCCCACCGGCTGCTGGCGAAGGTGGCCGGGCAGGACGGGACCGCCCTGGACGCCCTCCTGCGCGAGCTCGTCGACCGCAGCCTGCTCGTCACGGCAGGGGACGGCTACGACTTCCGCCACGCGCTGATCCGGCACGCCGTCTACGAGGACCTGCTGCCCGGCGAGCGGGCCCGCCTGCACGCGCGCTACGCCGAGGCCCTGCGCGACGGCGACGCCCATGCGCAGCTGGCCGCGCACGCCTACGCCGCCGGGCAGCGCGGCCCGGCCCTGACCGCCGCCTACCTGGCCGCGGCGCAGGCCCGCCGGTCCTACGCCTACGAGGAGCAGCTCCGCCTGCTCGACCAGGTCCTCGAACTGTGGGATCCGCAGGCGCGGCTGGGGGCCGACAGGATCGACGTCCTGACCGAGGCGGCCGAGGCCGCCATGCTCAGCGGCGACTACGCCCGCGGCGTCGACCACGCCACGGCGGGGCTGGCCGAGGTGGACGAGCGGCGCGAACCCGAGCGGGCCGCCCAGCTGCTGGAGCACCGGGGCAGGCTGCGGCACCGGCTGGACAGCACGGGCGTCTCCGACTGGGAACACGCCCTCGACCTGCTGGCCGCCGCTCCCGACAGCGTCCGGCGGGGGCGGCTGCTCGGGGTGCTGGCCATGGGCCTGCTGCCGGAGGTGGACCGGGCCCGCGACCTGTTCGTGGAGGCGCTGGCCGTCGGCCGGCGCACCGGCGACGCCACGGTCACGATCCGCGGGCTGCTGGGCGTCGGGTCCATGACGAGCGACCTCGCGATGCTGGCCGAGGCCCGCACGCTGGCCGAGCGGCTGGACAGCCACGACCTGCTCATGACCGTCCCGATGTACGAGGCCACGCTGCACGCCAAGGCCGGCGACCAGCACCGCGCCGTGGAGGCGGCCCGCGGCGGCATCCGTCACGCCCGCCGGTACGGGCTGGGCCGCAGCCGTGGCGCCGAGCTGGCCCGCTACGCCGCGCGCGGCCTGATCCTGGCCGGGCGATGGGACGAGGCCGCCGCCCTGCTGGAGGAGAGCCTCCAGCAGGATCCGCCGCCGCTGTCGCGCCTGGCGCTGCGCGTCCTGGCCGGCTATCTGGCGCTGCTGCGCGGGGACCTGGCCACCGCCGCCGACGCCGCCGCCGACGCCGCCGGGCACGCCGGGAGCGGCGGCCTGTTCTCCCGCCATCAGTTGTTCTGCCTGCTCGCCGTCGCCCAAGGCGACCCGGAGCGGGCCGACCTGCTGCTGGAGCGGGCGCTGGCCGATCCGGCGCTCACCCGGATCTACAGCAGCGACGCCCGGCCGGTCCTGGTCGCCGGCGCCCTGGTGCAGCAGGCGCGGCTGGCCCGCGGCGCGCCCCGCGAGCGGGTCGCGGCCCGCCGGGCCGAGCTCGCCGCGGCCGATGCGATGCTCGGCGTGGACGGGCCGTTCGACCGGGCCTGGCAGGCCATGCTGCGCGCGCTGGTCGAGGACGCCGGCTGGGACGCCGGCTGGGACGGCGTGGCGGCTGCCTGGCGGGATCTGGGGCAGCCGTACGAGCTGGCGCTGAGCCTGTTCCACGGCGCGCGGGCCGCGCTGACGGCGGGCGACCGGCCCGGCGGGACCGCCCGCCTCAGGGAGGCCGCGCGGCTGGCCGACGAGCTGGGCGCCGCGCCGCTCGCCAGAGAGATCGCCCTGCTCGGACGGCCCCGACCGGCGCAGGACGGGCTCACCGAGCGCGAGCGCGACGTGCTCGTCCTGATCGCCGACGGGTTGAGCAACCGGCAGATCGCCGCCCGGCTGCACATCTCGCCCAGCACGGCGGGCGTGCACGTCTCCCACATCCTGGCGAAGCTGGGCGCGGCCACCCGTACCGAGGCGGCGGCCATCGCGTTCCGCGAGGGACTGGCGGGATCCTCCACGACCCGGCCGTGAGCTGGAAGCAGCCCCGGGGTCAGGTCAGGGTGTCCTCGACCTTGATCTGGCCGCCCTGGACGACCCACTTCTGGTTGGGGTGGTTCAGGCAGGTCCACAACCGCACCACGGTGTTGTTGGCACGGCTGTTGGTGGCGTCCAGGCAGACCTCCCGGCCGGTGCCGACGGTGTCCTCGACCTTGATGTGACCGTTCTGGATCACCCACTTCTGGTTGGGGTGGTTCAGGCAGGTCCACAGGCGCACGTTGGTGTTGTCGGCGCGGCTGTTGGTGGCGTCCAGGCAGACCTCCCGGCCGGTGCCGACGGTGTCCTCGACCTTGATCTGGCCGCCCTGGATCACCCACTTCTGGTTGGGATGGTTCAGACACGTCCACAGGCGCACGTTGGTGTTGTCGGCGCGGCTGTTGGTGGCGTCCAGGCACACCGGCGGGCCGGCCTGGGCGGCGTGGGCCGTCGAGGCGGGGGCGACGGCGGCGGCCACCAGGGCGACGGCGGACGCGGCCATCAGACGGGCGACGGGGCTGGCGGGCATGGGTTACCTCCACTGATGCGGTGGGTGGGCCGGCACGGGCCTCGGACGGCGGGCGAGCCCCCACAGGCCGTGACGACCATGAGCAATGCATACAGAAAGTAATCGCGTGACAGCGGAAAGTGATCTGGCGGAAAGGTGACGCATCACTGGCCCGTGTCGAAAGCCTCCGAATCCGCCCGGGAGGTCGGAGGCGCACCCGCCGGAAGCAGGTCAGGAGGGTCGCTGCGGAGCGGCGGGGCTGGAGATGGAACCCTCCGGGGAGAAGAACCGATCGTCCACGTGGTCCAGCGCCAGACAGGCTCCGCCCAGGGCGACGCACTCCTCGCCGAGCGTCGAGGGCCGGATGTCGGGAACGCGTACACAGTGAGGTTCGAGCGCCCGGCGCAGCGCGGGCAGCAGGACGTCGGCCGAGCGGGAGAACCCGCCGCCGAGCACGACCAGTTCGGGGTCGAGCGTCAGCACCATCGCGGCGGTGCCGAGCGCGAGATGGCGGGCGTACGCGTCGACCGCGGCCTGGGCCTCCAGGTCGCCGGCCCGGGCCGCGCCGAAGACGTGCCGGGCGGCCTCCTCGGGCGCGGCGCCCTTGGCCGCCGGGCCGCTCTCCAGCCGCCCGGCCATGGTGCTCCAGCCCGTGATCTCCATGAGCCCGACCTCGCCGGTGGCCCCGCTGAACCCGTGGTACAGGCGCCCGTCGATGATCAGCGCGGCGCCGGGCCGGCGGCCGACGTGCAGGTAGACGAGGTGCTGGACGCCCGCGGCCACCCCGAGCCGCTGCTCGGCGAGCGCGGCCAGCTTGCTGTCGTTCTCGATGGTGATCGGGCAGGCCAGCCGCTGCCCGAGGTGACCGACGAGGTCGACGCCGGGCCAGTCGGGCAGGTCGTTGACCATGGTGACGAGCCCCTCGCGGTTGACGACGCCGGTGCTGCCCGCGGTGACGCCCCACATGTCGGACGCGCTCAGCCCGGCGGCGACGAGCGCGGCGTCGACGGCCCGCCACACCGCCTCCAGCCGCTCCCGCTGGGCGGTGTGCCGGTCGACGGCGACCCGCCCGCTGGCCACGATCCGGCCGGCCAGGTCGGTGATCACGGCCAGCACCTTGTGCACGCCCACGTCGATGCCGAGCACGTGCCCCGCGTCGCTGCGGAACCGGTAGCGCTTGGCGGGCCGGCCCATGGCGCCCGGCGCGGGCGGCACCTCGGCGATCCAGCCGCGCTGCTCCAGATCCGTGACGACGTCCACGACGGAGGCCCGTGACAACCCGGTGCGGGCGGACAGCTCGGTGAGCGTCAGCGGCTCGCGCGCCTCCCGCAGGGCGCGGATGCTGCTCAGGGAGTTCAGCTGGCGTAGCCGCTGAAGGTCGCCACCACTGACCTGCACGGTCACACTCCTCACTATCACTGGTCTCTGAACTATATCCCTTTGGCCCATCCCCACTTCTAGCTGCATGTGCCGTGCGGGAAGAGGCTTGACGGCAAGGTCATTCTCGTGACTATCTATGGAGACCTTCATAAAGGAGTTTGCGAAATGACAGTGACCATAGCCATCGTCGGGGCCGGATCGCGCGGCCAGATCTACGCCAGGGCCGCCGCCGCGGACGGCCGGGCCCGCATCGTGGCAGTGGCCGACCCGGACCCGGCCCGGCGGGCCAGGGTGGCCGCCGACCACGACCTGCCGGACAACGCCTGCTTCGCCGGATGGGACGAGCTGGCCGCCGTGCCGAAGCTCGCGGACGCCGTGGTCATCGCGACCCAGGACCGCTTGCACGTCGAGCCGGCCGTGGCCTTCGCCGACCTCGGTTACGCCATCCTGCTGGAGAAGCCGATGGCGCCGACGGAGCCGGAGGCCCGCCGGATCGTCGAGGCGGTCGAGCGCAACGGGGTGTTGTTCGCGGTCTGTCACGTGCTCCGCTACACGGCCTACACCAGGGCGTTCAAGGAGCTGCTGGACAGCGGCAGGCTGGGCACGATCTCCAGCGTGCAGCACCTGGAGCCGGTGGGCTGGTGGCACATGGCCCACTCCTTCGTGCGGGGCGCCTGGCGGAACGCGGCCGAATCGGGGCCGATGCTGCTGACCAAGTCCTGTCATGACATCGACTGGTTGCTCCACATCCTCGGCGAGCAGCCGGTCGCGGTGTCGTCCTTCGGCTCGCTGACCCACTTCCGGCCGGAGAACCGGCCCGAGGGCGCGAGCACGCGGTGCGTGAGCTGCGCCGTCGAGCCGGACTGCGCCTACTCCGCCAAGCGTCTCTACCTGAGCTGCCTGGGCGACCCGCGCCGGGAGTTCTGGCCGCTCGGCGCCGTCACGTCCGACGCCACCGTGGCGGGCGTCACGCACGCGCTGGAGACCGGCCCGTACGGCCGCTGCGTCTACGACTGCGACAACGACGTGGTCGACCAGCAGGTCGTCACGCTGGAGTTCGCGAAGGGCGCGACCGTGTCGTTCACCATGACGGCGTTCACGCCGCTGGAGCACCGCAGGACCCGGATCTTCGGCACCCGCGGGTACGCCGAGGGCGACGGGCGCGAGATCAGGGTCGTCGACTTCGTGACCGGCGCCGAGGAGCGGATCGACACCCAGACGACGGCGGGCGCGTCGCTCGCCGACGGCCACGGCGGCGGCGACGGGGGCCTCACCAAGGCGTTCATCGACGCCGTCGCCGCCGGGGACCAGGCGCCGCTGGGCGCCGGCCCGGCCGAGGCCCTGGCCGGGCACCTGGTCGTCTGGGCCGCCGAGCGCGCCCGCGAGACCCGCACCGTGCAGGCCCTGTGAACGCGACGATCCCGGCGCCCGCCCACCGCACGCCCGGCGAGGGCCGGTTCACCTTCACCGCCACGACCCCGCTGTCCGCCGACCCGGCGCTGGCCAGGGCCGCGGAATGGCTTCGCGGGGCCCTCACCCCGGCCACCGGCCTGCCGCTCCCCGAGGGGCCCGGCGGGGTGGAGATCCGGCTCGTCGCGGGCCTCGGGCCCGAGGAGTACCGGCTCACCGCCACGACCGGGTCGGTGCTGATCGAGGCGACGGGCCCGGCCGGCGCCTTCTACGGGGCGCAGACCCTGCGCCAGCTGCTCGATCCCGCCGCCTTCCGGGCCGGACGCACCGGGGACAGGACGTGGAGCATCCCCGCGACGGAGATCGCCGACGCTCCGCGATACGGCTGGCGCGGCTGCCTCATCGACGTGGCCAGGCACTTCCTGCCCAAGAACGACCTGCTGCGGTACATCGACCTGCTGGCCGCGCACAAGCTCAACGTCCTGCACCTGCACCTGACCGACGACCAGGGCTGGCGGCTGGAGATCAGGAAGTACCCCAGGCTCACCGAGGTCGGCGCCTGGCGGCACGAGTCACCGGTGGGCGCCGCGCGGCACCAGCGCTTCGACGGGCGCCCGCACGGCGGTTTCTACAGCCAGGACGACATCCGCGAGATCGTCTCCTACGCCGCCGACCGGTTCGTCACGGTCGTGCCGGAGATCGACCTGCCCGGCCACACGCAGGCCGCCATCGCCGCCTACCCAGAGCTCGGCAACCTCGACGACCGCCTGCCGGTCCGCACCGAGTGGGGGGTGGGCGAGAACGTGCTCAACGTCGCCGACGGCACGATCGCCTTCTTCACCGACGTCCTGGACGAGGTCCTGGAGCTCTTCCCCGGCCGGTACGTCTGCGTCGGCGGCGACGAGGTGCCGAAGACCCAGTGGAACGAGAGCGTCCCGGCCAAGGAGCGCATCCGGGAGCTCGGCCTGCACGACGCCGACGAGCTCCAGACCTGGCTCATGCGCCACTTCACCGACTACCTGCTGTCCCGCGGGCGCAGACCGCTCGGCTGGGACGAGCTCCTGGAAGGCGGCCTGCCGCCCGGCGTCACCGTCGCGGCCTGGCGCGGCGACAAGTGCGCGGTGCTGGCCGTGCGGGCCGGTCACGACGTGGTCGTCTCGCCGTTCAGCGAGACGTACCTGGACTTCCGCCAGGCCGACGGCGACCAGGAGCCGGTGCCGATCGGCAGCGTGACGTCCCTGCGGGCGGTGCACGCCTTCGACCCCGTCCCCGGCGGCCTGGGCGAGGGGGAGCGCGACCGGATCCTCGGCGCGCAGGCCGCTCTGTGGACCGAGCACATCGACTCCCCCCGGCTGCTCGACTACATGGCCTTCCCGCGGCTGGCCGCCTTCGCCGAGGCGATGTGGAGCGGCGAGCGCGACTTCGCGGACTTCCTGGCGCGGCTCGCCGTGCACGAGAGACGTCTTGACGCGCTGGGCGTGGAGTACCGGCCGGCGGCCGGGCCGCACCCGTGGCAGCGCCGTCCCGACGCCCCCGGTGACCCCCGGACCAGGGCGGAGATCGACGCCCAGCTCGCCCGCTGGACGTCGAGCCTGCGTCTCTGAACCGCGCGTCCCCGCGCCGAGGGCGGCGCCGGTCTCAGAGCAGGGCCAGGAGCTGCGCGGTGTGGGCGGGCAGCTCCACGTCGGCGAGGCCGGTGAGGAGGTCCCTCAGGGGCACGGCCTGATCGACCAGGACCGTGCCGTTGGACAGGAGCAGGGTGGGCACCGGCGTGTCGAGTTCGGCCTCGCTCAGCGCCGGCCCGCCGAGCGCGCAGAGGGCGTCACCCTGGCGGCGGACGCGCTCTGCGGTCGTGTCGCCCGGGGCCGGGGCGTCAGGCGTGTGCCCGGTGCATCTCCCACGGGGCCTGTGGGAGAACCTCGCCGGTCTCCAGCAGCGACTTGAGGTTGGCCAGCACGGCCGGCCATCCCTGCGCGATCCCGTCGTGCATCGCCTGGTCGGGCAGGTCCTCGTGGGTCACGGTGAGCCGGACGATGTCCTGGTGCGGCTCGATGAGGAAGGTGACGACCGACGCCTTCCGCGCCGGTTCCGTGCCGGCGGAGTCTTCGAAGGTGACGACCAGGCGGGCCGGGGGCTCGGCCTCGATCACCTCGCCGACGACGTCGACGACGTCCGACCCGTCGGCGCGCCGGTGCTCCCAGGGCGATCCCGGCCGCCAGTCCGAGACGTTGGCGTGTCCCCAGTAGCGCGCCGTGAGGTCCGCGTCCGTCAGGGCCCGCCAGACCTGCTCGGCGCTCGCGCGGATGTAGGTGACGTAGACGTAGGTCGGCACGGACGTGGGTGCGTCGCTCATGGCGTACTCCTCTGCCTGGTTCTTGATGGCGTTGATCGCTTGCAGCCGGGGCCGGTCGAACTCCGAGATCCAGCGCTCCTGGATCTCGTGGATGGGCGCCGGGTTGAGGTAGTGGAGCCGTTCCCGTCCGCGCCGGACGACGGTGACGAGGGCGGCCTGCTCAAGCACGTTCAGATGCTGGGTCGCCGACTGGCGGGCCATGTCCAGGCGTTCGCACAGTTCGCGCAGCGTCTGGCCGTTGTGCTCGCGCAGTCGGTCGAGCAGGAGGCGCCGGGTGGGGTCGGCCAGCGCCTTGAAGACGAGATCCACGGCTGTCGCTTCGGGGCTCACGTCGTCCATTATGCAGGTATTTACCTGCCTATTGTCAAAGCCCGCGGGACCAGGCCGAACGCGCTGCCACGCGGAATCCCTGTAGTCATTCGTGGTTGATCATTTGCTATGTCGATCGAGCTGTTCACAAGTGCGCATGGTTACCTTCGGTATTCGTGAAGATACGATCTGGCCCTGCGGGGCCGGGAAACAGCTCATCTGGCCCTAAACGTGCGGCCATTTCCACCATGCTCCTTCTGAGCGCGGTGTCTGTCGCGCTGCAACCTGCCCGTCCAGCGGCCGCGCAGCCGGTTCCGCTGGTCGAGGAGGACTTCACCGGGGCCACCGCGATCCCGCAGTTCATCGGCGTGGGATCGGCCTGCCTGACCGGCGCGCCCGCGGCTCCGCCCGCCGGGCCCGGCGACCATCCGCTCGGGGGCTGCCCCGCCGACGCGACCGGCCCTGTCCCGCCGACCGGAGCAGCCCCGTACGGCTACCTCCAGCTCACCAGCGCCGATCTGGACCAGACGGCGGCCGCCCTCTACAACGAGCCGATCCCGGCCGAAGAGGGCCTGGACGTGACGTTCGAGCAGTGGCAGTACGGCAACACCACGGCGGTGCCCGCCGACGGCATCTCCTTCTTCCTGATCGACGGCGCGGCCACGCTGGACCGTCCCGGCGCGTTCGGCGGCAGCCTCGGCTACGCCCAGAAGCTGCCCGACGACGACCCGGCGAACCCGTTCGAGCCCGGGGTCAACCAGGGCTACATCGGCATCGGCCTAGACGTCCTCGGCAACTACTTCGGGGACTGGGAGCAGCGGGGCCGCACCTGCGCCGAGCGCTCACCGGCCGGCACCGGGTTCCGCGTCCCGGCTCCCGGGCCGAACATGGTGACGGTGCGCGGGCCCGGCAACGGCACCGCGGGCTACTGCTTCGTGACCGCCACCACCAGCAACTTCACCACGACCGGGCCGTGGCCCTCGACGCTGCCAGGCAACCTGCAGGGGCCCACGCGGACCGTGCCCAGCGACCCGCGGGCGGCGCAGGCCGTGCTGGAGGAGTCGAAGCGCACGGTCAACGTCCGGATCACTCCGGCGCCGAACCCCGAGGTCACCATCTCGATCGACTTCAACGACGGCGACGGGATGCAGGAGGTGCTGTCCCTGCCCGCGCCGCAGCCGGTTCCGGAGACCTACAAGTTCGGTTTCGGCGCGTCCACCGGTCTGTTCACCGATGTGCACCTGATCCGGAACGTGGTCGTCCGTCCGGTGGCCGAGCGGCCTGAGCTGTCGCTCACCAAGCGCGTCGCCGAGGACGCCGACCTGCCCGACCCGGTGCCGGTGGGCACGGAGGTGCCCTACGAGTACGTGGTCACCAACACCGGCAACATGAACATCGCCGACCTGATGGTGGACGACGACGTCGTCGAAGAGGTCACCTGCCCGCAGACCACCTTGAACGTGGGCGAGCGGGTCATCTGCCGCGGCTCGTACACGGTCACGGAGGAGGACGCCGAGCGCGGCTCGGTCACCAACACCGCCACCGCGATGGGCCGGGCCGACGGTGAGGAGGTCAGCTCGCCGCCGTCCGAGGTCACCGTCGGCGTCACGGACGAGCGCGGGATGCTGGAGCTGGACAAGCGCGTCGACGACTCCCGCGCGTACCGCCCCGGCGACCGGGTCACCTACCGCTACGTCGTGCGGAACACGTTCGACGAGATCGTGACCGACCTGCGGATCGACGACAACCGGGTGTCGGACATCGTCTGCGAGACCACCACCCTGGAGCCCGGCGAGTCCACGTCCTGCACGGGGACCTACACGGTCACCGACGAGGACGCCGCCCACGGCTCGGTCACCAACACCGCCACCGCGGTGGGCCTGATCGACGACACGGAGGTGAGCTCGCCGCCGTCGGAGGCCACCATCGACGTCATGGGCGAGCGCGGGACGCTGCTGCTGGACAAGAGCGTGGACGACACCCGCACGTACCGGCCCGGCGAGCGGGTCACCTACCGCTACGAGGTCAGGAACAACTCCGGCGAGACGCTGCGGAACCTCCGGATCGAGGACGACCGGGTGACGAACATCGTCTGCCGGACCACCACCCTGGAGCCGGGCGAGACCACCACGTGCACGGGCGTCTTCGTCGTGCCGAGCCGTCCCGGCGGCAAGAAGGACTGCCGCAAGGGCTGCCGCTTCACCGTCACCAACACCGCCGTCGCCAGGGCGGACGACCTGACCTCCGGTCCGGCCAGGGCGACGATCCGGGTCGTGCAGAAGTCGAAGAACCCGCACCACCCGTGCCGGCCGGGTAAGAAGGACCGCCACTGCCGGCCCGGCAAGAAGCCGCACCACCACCACGGCCACGGCCGTCACCACGGTCACGAGCACGGGTACGACCAGCGGTACGACCACGGCTACGACCACCAGTGCCCGCCGGGCAAGAGGCCGTACGACGGCAGGACCGCCGAATCGGGATGTGTCTCCGAGGAGGCGGACAAGAACGAGCGGGACATGGGCCGGTCCATGGACGAGTCCTACGAGCCTCAGCCTGAGGACATGATGGACGACCCGTACATGGAACGTTCCTACCGGGAGATGGGCGACATGCCGATGCCCTGGGAGACCTCCGAGTAGGTCGTCCCTCTTCCCATCCGCGCCAGCCTGATGGTCCCTCCCCGCGGGGAGGGACCATCGTGCTGTCCGCCCCCGGACGGTCACCCCCAGGCGCCGACCTGCTTGAGGAAGACGACGCCGTCGATCGTGCCGAGGTGGGACGGGTCCAGCGGGAAGTAGGCGAAATCCTGGGACACGCGCCGCGCCGGGTCGGCGACGATCCCGGCCAGGCGGCGGGCGTCGATCACCGAGTGGTCCCACGGCAGCGCGGACAACACGCCCTCGACGGTGTCCGGCGGCGGGGTGTCGTCGCCGGTCGTGCCGAAGGCGGAGGCCAGGTAGGCGTACCGGTCGCCCAGGTGGGCGGCGGCGATCGCCCCCGCGCTCCACCACTCCAGCCGCTGGTCGCCGAACGGCATGAACGTCTTGTCGCGCTGGAGGTGCAGGTTGGAGGAGAAGACCAGGGCCGGGCCGTGCTCGGCGACGGCACGCAGGTTGGCCGCCATCATCGCGTCCCGCAGGGCCGACAGCCGGGTCCAGCGCGCCGGGGAGGCGTCGGCCATCCAGTGGTGGTAACGCAGCAGGCCGGTGGCGGTGCGCGCGTACAGGTGCGCGCGTTCCCTGTCCCGCGCGCCGAGCTGCGGCGACTGCGTGTCGAGCAGCGCCGCCAGGTCGTCGGCGATCACCCGCAGCCGCTGGGCGTCGGCGGACTGGCCGATCGACTTCGCCGGGTCCATGGCCGTGGCCTCGTCGGACCAGCGGTCGTCCGGGCCCAGCAGCGCGTCGAGGGCCTCCCTGGTCACCACCGCGGCGGGGAGCGGGCCGTCGAGCAGGTCGTAGAGGCCGGTGAGCGCCTCGCGCGGGCTCGCCGCCCAGTACTCCAGCGGGCCGTCCACCCCGAAGAAGCGCAGCTTCTCGTCGTGCTCCTCGTTGTGGGCGCGCATCCAGCGGACGAGCTCGCGGTTGGCCGGCAGGGCGCCGAAACCGTGACTGAAGCCGCGGTCCATGACGTCGTCGAGGGTGCCGGCGCCGGTCGTGACGTAGTCGTCCACCAGGAGGCCCTTGAGGCAGTCGCTCTCGACGGCGAACGACCGGTAGCCCTCGTTCTCGACGAGGTGCCGGAAGATCTCGTTGCGCAACTCGCCGAGTTCTCCCACGAAGTGCCGGGCCTCACCGAGGCCGAGCAGCAGCGGCCTGGCGGGGAGCGTCTCCAGGAACGCCGAGACACCCGCGCCATCGACCGGCCAGGCGATGTCCTTGATATCCATGCCTTCAACGCTAGCGTTGAACTTTCGGTGTAATCTTTGCCGCCGAATACCGGCAGCGCTCTCTCAAAACCTTCAATCGACACTTCACGTGTTGAACAGTCCGTTCAAAACGGGCTGTTGACATCAATCGGTTCCCGCGCCATCGTTGCCTCCATGTCGATCGAGCACCCCTTCTCCCCGCCGGACCCCGAGCAGGCGCGCGCCCGGCGGGTGCACGCGTCCCTGTTCCGGATCGCCGAGCGGCACGCGGCCACCGACGAGCAGCGGCTCAGGCAGGCGCACCCGTCGGTCATCGGGCCGCACGAGGCCGTCAGGCTGGTGTCGTTCCTGCTCAGCGGGGCAGCGCGGCTCGACGACGGCGAGCCCGACGTTGACCAGGCCGACATCACCGCGGCGTTGAGCCTCGTCCCGCTGGTTCGCGGAGAGCTGGACGCGCTGGAGGCCGGGCTGCTGGCGATGGCCCGTGGGCGCGGCATGACCTGGCAGGAGATCGCCTTCGGCCTCGGCCTCGGCACCGCGCAGGCCGCCCGGCAACGCCACGAACGGCTCGCCGAACGGACGGCTCTCGACTAGGCCGCCCGTCAGGGGTCAGGCGCGGCGCGGGCGGTTCCACCAGAGGGAGAGCGACAGCGCCGCGGCCACGAGCAGGGCGCCGGCCCCGGCGAAGGCGGCGGCCGTGTCCACCCGTTCGCGGACGACCGTGAAGGTGCCGGGAAGGGCGTCGAGGGCGGTCGCGAGCTGGGCGGCGTTCTCGGCCCGGTGGTAGGAGCCGCCGGTCGTACGGGCGATCTGCCGGAGTGCCGGCTCGTCGATGACCCGGGGGTTGCGGCCCCGGTCGAAGCCCCCGCCGGACCCGCCGCCCCAGTCGCCGAAGCCGCGGCCGTCGAACTGCGAGTTGTCGCACACCATCGGGACCACCTTCGTGGTGCCGAAGCCGATGGTGAACACGCGTACGCGGCGCAACGCCGCCTCCTGGGCGGCCCGCTGCGGGTCGACGCCCTGGGTGTTGGCGCCGTCGGTGAGCACGACGATCGCGGCGCCGGCGTACCCGGAGGCCCCGGCGGGCGGCGTGGCGGCGGTGGCGGCGACCGAAGGGTCCACCTCGGCGATCGCGTCGATCGAGGTGAGCATGGCCTGGCCGATCGCGGTGCCGCGGGCGACGGTGAGCCCGTCCAGGGCCTCGATCAGCGCGTCGGTGTCGTCGGTGGGCGGGACGAGCAGGCCCGCGGTGCCGGCGAAGGTGACCAGGCCGATGCGCGGCCCGCCGCGCTGCGACTCGATGAAGCCGGCGGCGGCCTTCCTGGCGGCGGTGAGGCGGTTGGGATCGACGTCGGTGGAGCACATGGAGCCGGAGGTGTCGAGCGCGAGCAGGATCGTCGCCGACCGCATCGGCACCGGCACCGACGCCTGCGGCCGCGCCGCCCCCACCGCGAGCAGCGCCAGCCCGGCGACGAAGAGCGCCACGGGGATGCGCCGCGTCCAGCGCGTACGCCCGGGAAGTGCGGCCCGTACGAGCGCGATCGAGGTGACGCGCACGACGGCCCGCCGCCGCCGGCGGCCCGCCCACCAGCGGATCGCGAAGATCAACGGGATGACCAGCGCCGACAGCAGCGCCCACGGCCAGGACAACGACATTCAGATCACCCGCCCGGACCGGGACACGGTGACCGCCGCGCCCGCGGCGAGCAGCGCGAGGGCGAGCCCGATCAGCCCGCCGGCGAGCGGCAGCGGCTCGTCGGAGACGGTGAGCCGCAGGTCGATCGTGTCGGCGACGCCGTCGAGCCGGGCGGCGTCGGCGGCCGGGTGGTAGGCGCCCCCGGTGGTCCGCGCGATCGTGGTGAGGGTGTCCTCGTCCAGCGAGGTCTGCAGGTGGTAGCCGTCGACCTGGACCGCCGCCCCGGCCGCCGTGCCGACCCCCACGGTGTGGACGCGCACGCCCGCCTTCTGGGCCGCGGCGGCGGCCCGTTCGACGTCGCCGCCCTGGTTCTGGCCGTCGGAGAACATCACGATCGTGGCCGACGGCCAGTAGCCGAGGTCGGGCGGCGGCCCGTCGCGGCCGATGACCACCTGCCGGCCGGTGATGGCCGTCAGCGAGGCCGTGATGGCCGCCCCGAGCGAGGTGCCGCCGGTGATCCTCAGGCGGTCGATGGCCCTGAGCGCGACGGAATGGTCCGCATCCGGCCGCGCGGTGGTGAGCGCGCCGCGCTCGAACGCGACGACCCCGATGTCCACGCTGTCGGGCTGCGCCGCCACGAACGCGCGGGCCGCCCGCTGCGCGGCGGCCAGCCTGGTCGGCGCGACGTCGCCGGCGCCCATGCTGTTGGAGACGTCGACGGCGAGGATGACGGTGCCCGCGGTGCGCGGCAGCGGCACCATCGCCGCCGGTCCCGCGGCGGCGACCGCGAGCACGCCGACCCCGGCGATCGTCAGGCCGGTCCCGAGGTACGCGCCGCGCCCGCCCGGCCCGGCGACCCCGGCCGCGGCCAGCGCCGACCTCCGGCGGCGGGCCGAGACGACGGCCGCCCAGGCCAGCGCCGCCGTGACGAGCAGCCCGGCGGCCAGCAACAAGGGGGACGACAGCGTCATGGCCACCGCTCCCCCGTGCGGGCGGCGAGCTCGACGAGCGTGTCGGTCAGGTCGTGGTCGGTGGCGACGCGGTGGACCGGCACCCCCGCCCGGCGCATGCCCGCCGCGAGCCGGGCGTCGCGGGCGTCCACGGCCTCGCGGAAGCGCACCCGCAGCAGCGGATCGGCGGAGTCGACGACGAGCTGCTCGCCGGTCTCGGCGTCCTCGACCACGATCAGCCCGGCCTCGGGCAGCGCGTCGTCGGCCGCGTCCACGATGCGCAGGGCGACGACCTCGTGCCGCCGGGCCAGGCGCTGGAGCGAGCGTTCCCAGTCGCCCTCGCCGATGAAGTCCGACAGGACGACGACGAGCGCCCGACGGCGCGCCAGCCGTCCGGCCGCGTCGAGCATCAGGGCCAGGTCGGTGGTGGCGCCGACGCGCGGGCCGGCGGTGCGCTCCAGCTCGGCGCCGATCCGCAGCGCGTGCCGCCGGGACGTGCCCGGCGGCACGACCCGCACCACCCCGGTGTCGAACAGCAGCGCCCCGACCCGGTCGCCGCCCCGCCCGAACAGCCGGGCGAGGACGAGCGCCAGCTCGGCCAGGACGTCGTGCTTGCCGCGGCCCGGCCGCCCGGCCGTCATCGAGGCCGACCGGTCGAGCACCAGCCACACCGTCAGCTCGCGGTCCTCGGTGAACACGCGCAGATGGGGCTCGTCCAGGCGGGCGGTGACGTTCCAGTCGATGTGCCGGGCGTCGTCGCCGTCGGCGTAGCGGCGCAGGCCGGTGAAGTCGACGCCGGAGCCGCGGTGCGCGGTGCGGTGGGCGCCCTGGAGGCGGCCGTCCAGCCTGCGGACGACCTTCCACTCCAGGCGGAGCAGGAGTTTCTCGGGGACGGTGGCCATGACGGCTCAGCGGTTCCGCAGGACGACGTCGGGTACCCGGACGGCCCCGAGCACCCTGCTGATGATCGTGTCGGCGTCGACGTCGTCCGCCAGGGCCTCGTAGGACAGGACGAGCCGGTGGCGCAGCACGTCGAGCGCGAGTTCGGACAGGTCGTCCGGCAGGACGTAGTCGCGGCCGCGCAGGAACGCCAGCGCGCGGGCGCCCGTGACGAGCGCGATGGACGCCCGCGGGCTGGCCCCGTACGTGACGTACCGCTCCAGCTCCCCCAGCCCGGCCGTCCCCGGCGAACGCGTCACGGCGACCACGCGTACGGCGTAGTCGACGATCGACGGATCGACGTACACCTGCCGGGCGCGGGCCCGCATCTCCATCAGCTCGGCGGTCGTGACCGTCGGCTGCGGCGGGTCCGGCGGACGCAGCGCGCGTTCGACGATCGCCTGCTCCTCGTTCTGGGCGGGATAGCCGACGACCACCTTCATCATGAACCGGTCCACCTGCGCCTCGGGCAGCGGGTACGTGCCCTCCGACTCGATCGGGTTCTCCGTCGCCATCACCAGGAACGGCTCCGGCACCTGGAACGTCTCGCGGCCGATCGTCACCTGGTGCTCCTGCATCACCTCCAGCAGGGCGCTCTGCACCTTGGCGGGGGCGCGGTTGATCTCGTCGGCGAGCAGCAGGTTCGTGAACACCGGGCCGAGCTCCGTCCGGAACTCGCCGGAGTGCTGGTGGTAGACCCGCGTGCCGACGAGGTCGGCGGGGACCAGGTCGGGGGTGAACTGCACGCGCTGGAACCCGCCGGTGATCGCCGCGGCCAGCGACCGGACGGCCAGCGTCTTGGCCAGGCCCGGCACGCCTTCCACCAGCAGGTGACCGTCGGCGATCAGCGCGACGGCCATGCGTTCGAGCAGGACGTCCTGCCCGACGATGGTGCGTTTGACCTCGAAGAGGACCTGTTCGAGCGGATGAGCCTGGGCCGGGGGCATGATGTCCCTTCTGTGGGCGCTATGGGCGGTGGCGGTCAGAGCTGGGGTCCGTCGCCTGGTGGGCCGTCGCCGTCGTCGCCGCCCAGGGCCGCGCCGATCGGCACCGCGAACGCGATGCCGGCGAACGCGTCGTCGCCCCCGGGGTCGGCGATCGAGACGACGATCCCGACGACCAGCCCGCGGGCGTCCAGCAGGGGGCCGCCGGAGCTGCCCGGGTTGACGGAGGCGTCGAACTGGATCAGCCCCTTCAGACCGGCGTCCTTGCCGGTCCGGCCGGTGGTCCGGTCGAGGCCCGACACCACCCCGGTGGAGACGCTGTAGGTCAGGCCCAGCGGATTGCCGATCGCCACGACCGGCGCCCCCACGGCCACGGCTCCGCCGAGCGTCGCGGGCACGACGATCTCCGGCAGCTTCACCGGCTTGAGCACGGCGACGTCCCTTTGGGGATTCGCGGCGGCGACGACGGCCTTCGCCCTGGTCCCGTCGGCGAACGTGAGGTTGATGTCCTTCGTGGCTTTGATCACGTGATGGGCCGTCAGGATCGTCCCGTCCTCGGCCGCGATCACGCCCGTGCCGAGCGACTTGCCCGCCTGGATGACCACGACCGACGGCCCGACCCTGCGGAAGACGTCCGGCACCGTGAGCGTCGCCGTGGGCGTCGGCGTGGCGCCCGGCCCTCCTGCGGCCGTCCCGCCGCTGCCGCCGCCGCCCAGCCAGTACGCCAGCACCGCCACGACGACCAGCACCCCGCCCCCGGCGGCGACCCGCCGAACCTTCCCGGCCCTGGCCCGCCCGGCTTCCCGAGCCCCGGCCGCACCGTCCTCCTGCGGCACGCGCTCCATGCCCCTCATACTCAGCAATCGCACCGAAAACTGCCATAAAGAAGGACACACAAATGGCCGACATCTCCGGACGCGACGGGGTCGGGCCGCAATCCATACGGCAGGACCGATTCCTCAGCCGTTCGCCGACCAGTCCCCCGAATCGGCCTCCTGCGGACACTCGGGTGGAGCTAGGCGGTCACGAGCGTGCGCACGACCATCGGCGCGGCCAGGACGAGGGCCAGCACCTGCGCCGCATGGCGGTGATGCGGAGTGGTCAGGTGCCGCGCCCGCGCCCCGGCGCCGGCCCACTCCTCGATCACCACCATGCTCGCCGGATGGTTCGGGTCGCCGTAGGCGCGGTAGGCCAGGCAGCCGGGCTCGTCCAGGGACGGCTCGATCATCGCTTCGAGCGCGGTCCGCAGCCGGTCCTCCTGGCCGGCCGCGGCCACGTACTGGGCCAGCACGATGAGGGACATCTCCGGCGCCGTCCTCACGCGAGGGGCCGGGCGGGGCCGGCGCCGGCGCCGGAGGCGGTGATCGCGGCGGCGATCTCCGCCAGGTCGGCCGGCGTCAGGTCCACCGCGCCGGCGCCGATCCAGCCGTCCACCTGCTCGGGCCGGCGGGCGCCGACGATGGCGCCGGTGACGCCCGGCCAGGCCAGGACCCACGCGATGGCCACCTCGGCGACGCCGACGCCGTGCCGGGCGGCGACCGGACGCAGCGCCTCCGCCAGCCGCAGGTTGGCCGCGAGGCCCGTGGTGAAGTCGTGGTGGGCGGTGCGCCAGTCGCCGTCGGGCAGGCTCGCGACGCGCTCGGCCGAGAACGTCGCGGTGAGCAGGCCCGACTGCAGCGGCGAGTACGCGATCACGCCCGTGCCGTGGGCGTGCGCCCACGCGATCTCGGCCGCCGCCGACCGGTTGATCGCCGAGAACGGCGGCTGGATGACGTCCACGTGCGCGACGCGCTCCGCGGCCGCCAGCTCCTGCGGCGAGTGGTTGGACAGGCCGATCGCGCGGACCTTGCCCTCGGCCTTCAGATCGGCCATGACCTGCCAGTACTCCTCCAGCGGCGTGGCGTTGGGCGACACCGCGCCGAAGCCGCCGCCGGCGTACTCCAGCGACTCGCCGGTGTCGGGGTAGTGCACCTGGTACAGGTCGACGCGCTCGACGTTCAGGCGGCGCAGCGAGTCCTCCAGCTCGCGCCGGACGCTGGCCGGCTTCATGATCCGGCGCGGGGCGGCCTGCGGGTCGTCGGGGTCCCAGACCAGGCCCACCTTGGTGAAGACGTACGGGCGGTCGGCCTCGGGCAGGTCGGCGATGGCCTTGCCGACCAGCTCCTCGGAGTGGCCGAGCCCGTACACGGCCGCGGTGTCGATCCAGTTGACGCCGCCGGCGACGGCGTGCCGGATCGCGGCGATCGACTCGGCGTCGTCGGTCGTGCCCCAGCCGAACTTCCAGCCGGCCCCCGACACCGCCCAGGAGCCGAAGCCGAGGCGGGTGACGTCCATGCCGGTGGTGCCCAGAGGCCGGGTGGGCAGGTGGGTGGTGCTCATGTCGCGTTGCTCCCTGTGGGTGACCGGGCATCCCTTGTGGACGTCCGGTGCAGCTCACTCTGGCGCGCCGCCCGCGGCCCACCCAGTGCCCGCCGCTGCCTAGGCACGGCATGACCAGGCTCGTGACGGCGCCGGACGGCGATACTGGTCCCATGGCACTGGACAGACGCGCGGAACTGGGCGAATTCCTCCGATCCCGCCGCGCCCGGCTGCGTCCCGAGGAGCTCGGCCTGCCCGAGTACGGCAGCCGCAGACGCGTGCCCGGCCTGCGCAGGGAGGAGCTGGCCCAGCTCGCCGGGGTGAGCGTGGACCACTACGTCCGGCTGGAGCAGGGCCGTACCCTGCACTTCTCCGAAGCGGTCCTGGACGCCGTCGCCCGCGCCCTGCGCCTGGACGACGTCGAGCGCGCGCACCTGCACCGCCTGGCCCGCCCCTGGAACGACGGCGACCGCGCGCAGGCCGCGCCGCCGCTGCAACGCGTCCGGCCCGGCCTCCAGCGCCTGCTGGACGCGTCGGCCGACGTGCCGGCCTACGTCGTCGGGCGCAACACCGACGTCCTGGCCTGGAACCACCTCGCGGCGGCGCTGATCACCGACTTCGGCGCGCTGCCGCCCCGCCAGCGCAACCTGGCCCGCCTGGTGTTCCTCGACGAGGGCATGCGCGACCTGTACGCCGACTGGCCCGCCAAGGCCGCCGACGTGGCCGCCTACCTGCGCCTCGACGCCGGCCGCCATCCTGCGGACACCCGGACGTCGGAGCTGGTCGAGGAGCTGTCGGCGGCCAGCCCGGAGTTCCGCGAGCTCTGGGCCGAGCACCGGCTCAAGGACAAGACCCACGGACGCTACGTCTACCTGCACCCGGTGGTCGGCCGGCTCGACCTCGGCTTCGAGACCCTCCGCCTGCCCGACGACCCCGACCAGGCGTTGATCGCCCACACCACCGAGGAGGGCTCCCCCTCCCAGACCGCTCTCCGCCTGCTGTCCGCCTGGACCCGCCAGGCCCACGCCGCCACCTGACCCGCGGCGGGGCGCGCCCGCTAGGAGTCGCCCTTCTCCAGCAGGTGGTCGAGCCGGATGGCCAGATCGAGAGTCTCGCAGCGCAGCAGGTCGAGCCGCCGGCGGATCTTCGACCGGATCGCCTGGAAGTGCTCGTCGGTCTGCCCGCGCAGGCCGAGCAGCTCGTCGGTCAGGGTCGTGACGTCCTGGCCCGACTGGCTCCGGGTCTCGGCGAGGTCGGCCCGCATCTCGGCGATGCCGAGCACCGCCTCGGAGCAGTCGGCCTCGGCGCACAGTGTCGCCTCCAGCGCCTGGACCCGAAGCCTGATGTCCAGGATCTCCGCCTCTACATCCACTTACTCCTACCTTTGCCGGTAGTCGGTAGGGAACCGGCCCAGTGGTGGAGGGCGGCCGGGTCCCACTTGCTGTAAGCACATGGTGGCAACCCGTGTATACCCGACACGACCGCCGGCAAGCAACGGGTGCGGGGCCGCGGAGGGCCCGGCCCGGCGCCGGGTGGCGGCCTCAGGCCGAGCCTGGCCTGGCAGGTCAGTTGTTGATCGGGTCCGGGCCGTACGCCTGCGTCCCCTGCGGGCAGCCGGGCTCCGGGTCCTTGCAGCAGCGCGGCCTGCTGGACGTGAAGTGGTCGTTCATGTGGCGGCGCAGGGCCGCCAGCTCGTCGCCGAGCGCGGCGAAGTCCTGTCGCATCTCCGTCCGGATGTCGGCGATGTCGGCCTGCATCCGGGTGATGCCGGCCGTGGTCGCCGTGAGGTCGCCGGCGGGCCTGCCCGCCTTGTGCTTCCGCAGGCGCAACAGCAACTTGAGTATCCGTGTCTCTAGGTCCACACATTCCTGCCTTCGCGCAGCCGGACAGGGGCCTGCGCCGGACGAGCGGGCGGGCGCCCCGGGGATGACGAAAACGGTGGCACATCGGCCGCCCGCGTGGGGATGATCTTGATTTCGCCGGGTGAGGTTCCATTACACCGGCGCCCAAGTTTCTTTTCTGCCAGCGGATATTGGCCGCCGAAAGCGACGGACCGAAACAGGGCCAGGCCGGAGGAACGAGGGCGGAGACGGCGGCCCGCCGCGACGGGCGCGTACCGGCCCGCGACATGGGCCCGCGACATGGGCCCGCGGCACCGGCCCGCGGCACCGGCGCGCCCGCCCCGGCCACGGGCCCGAACCGGCCCGTGTCAGGGGTGTGGGAACCGGCCCGTCCGCTGGAAAAATCTTCTGGCGCATATCACGGCAAATCCGCAGATCAGGGACCGGCAACCATGCGAATTCCCCTCCGCGACCACGCCGGATCAAGCATCCTGAGCATGTCATCACGCTCCCCCACCCCCCGTTGTAAGGAGCCTCCGTGACCCGGTTCGCCGTCGACCACTCACGCCACGCGCTCATCGCCACCTGGGGTACGGGGATCGGCGACATCGCCACCACCGTGGCGGAACAGGTGCCTTCGAGCCCCGACGTGCTCCGCCTGGCCACCAGCCTCACGGAGCTGTCCTATGCCTGCTGGCGCTGCTACACCCACCCGTCCAGCGCCGCCGACCAGCACGGCCCCAACAGCGTCGGCTGGCAGCGGCAGGCCGAGCGCGACGCGTTCGCCTCGGTCATCCCGGCCCTGCTGGCGCCCGTCCGGCCGGCCAACGGCGCGCTGACCCTCTACTCCACGCGGGTGGAGGAGGTCGCCCACCGGGTCGGCCGTACGCTGCACACGATCAACCACGCGCCGCTGGCCGGCAGCGTGGCCACCGACGTCACCGCCGAGCTGGCCGCCATCGAGAACGCCGAGCTCGGCGACCTGACCGCGCGCGCCCAGCAGGCCGTCATGCTCAGCCGCGAGGACGCCTCGCCCCTCCAGGTCGCCCAGGCCGACAGCCTGCTGCACCAGCATCCGTTCGGCACGGAGGCGCTGTTCACCAAGATCGACCCCACCGCGGCCGCGATCGCGGCGGCCCACTGGCTCTACGCCGCCGCCACCATCAGCGCCCGGCACACCGGCCTGCATCCGATGCAGACCATCTCCGAGGTCGACAACATCAAGGCCCCCGCCCAGGAGAGCCTCACCGAGGTGATCTCCGCGATGAGCGGCGGCGGCTCGCCCAGGGCCGCGGTCATGCCGATGATCCGCAACGCGCTGCACGTCGCCGAGGGCCACCTCTACGGCGTCACCGAGGCCAAGCACCGCATCGGCGTGGCCGAGGAGCTGATCGCCCGAGCTCGCACCGACCATCCCGAGCTCGGCCTCGGCCCCAGCACGGTCTACCTGCCCATCACCCCGCTCAACCCCGCCCGCCCGGCCCTCGACCTGCTGGAGAACCTCCTCTACGGCATCCGCAGCTGCTGGCTGACCTTCTCCCAGCACGCCGACACCCCGCCCGGCCGGGATCCCGGCCGTCCGCGCCGCCACCACCGCCACACGGAGGTCTTCCTGGCCGAGGTGCGGAAGAGGGCGGCGTTGGACCGTTCCCGGCTGCTGTAGCCGGTCCCTCCCGCCCGCTGGGCCGGGGTCACATGATCGCGGTACGCTCGGGCATGTCTGAAAACGCCGTCGAGCGGCCTCCCTTACCGGCGCTCACCCAGGCCCTGGTCGGCCCGCCAGGCAAGGTGCTGCTTCCGCTGGTCGCCGTGGCAGGGCTGATCGTGCTCGACTACACGAGCATGCCGGGCGGGGGTTCGTTCACGCCGCTGCTGGCGGGGCTCGCGCTCTTCGTCGGCACCGCGGTCGTCTGGGTCGCCCGGTTCGCGGTGGGGCTGCTGCGCTCCGACGGACGTCCCGGGCTGCGCCGCCACTGGGTCCGCTGGGCGGCCGCGCCGGTGATGGGCGTGATCGTGACCGCGTTGGTGCTCACCGGGGCGCCGTTCAGCGCCCGGTTCGCGCTGTCGGAGTCGGGGCTGGAGCAGTTCGCCCGGACGGTCGCCGCGGACACCGGGACCGTCAGGCGCGAAGACCAGTGGGTGGGCCTCTTCCCGCTGACGTCGATCGAACGGGTGCCGGGCGGCGCGCGGTTCCTGGTGAGCGACACCGGCTTTATCGACCGGTACGGCTTCGCGTGGCTCCCCGGCGGCGCGCCGGCGGAGGAGTCCCACTCGGAGTACACGCATCTCGAAGGCCCCTGGTACGTATGGGAGAGCCGGTTTTGAAGATTCCTGGACCGGTCGGCGGATGGGTGTCCGCGGTCGCCGCGCTGCTGCTGTTCCCCCTCTTCGTGGGCGGGAGCATGTTCTGGTTGTCGCTGGCCGGCGCGCAGGCGGCCATGATCCTCGCGGTGACGAAGGCGTACCAGGACGCGGCGCGGTGGCGGGCGCCGGCGGCGGAGCGCGCGGAAGGGCCGCCTGCCGCCGGGTGAGGCCGTCCCGGTCCGTACGGAGGTGTCGGCGGCGGTCGACGGGGCAGGAACCGCCCCTCGAATGGGTAGGTCCCCGGGCAGACCTCAGGAAGGGTGTGCCGATGCGGCGGAGTGGCGGCGAGCTGATGCTGGGCGGCATGCTGTCCGCCAACCATCTGACCGCGATGGAGGACCTGCCGCACGTGGTCGCCGGGCACGCCGCGCTGGTGGGCTTCTCCGAGACCGCGATCTACGTCACCGACCTGCAGCAGCAGGAGCTCATCCCGATCACGGAGCAGCGGGACGCGTCCGGCGACCCGCTGACGGCCCTGCGGATCGACGGCACGCTCGCCGGGCTCGCCTTCCGCAACGTCGAGGTCGTCCACGTGCCGGGCGGGCCCGGCGACACGGCTCGGCGGCTGTGGCTGCCGCTCCTGGACGGCACCGAGCGGGTCGGCGTGCTCGGGGTGACGGTGCCGCTGGACGACGAGGTCGCCGAGTGGCGGGCCCAGCAGCTCGCGTCGCTGGTCGCGCTGCTGGTGATCAGCAAGCGGCCGCACAGCGACTCCTACTCGCGGTTGATCCGCGCCCGGCCGATGACGCTGTCGGCCGAGGTGCTGGTGCCGCTGCTGCCGCCGGGGACGTTCGCCGACGACGACGTGGTGGTCAGCGCCGTGCTCGAACCGGCGTACGAGGTGGGCGGGGACGCCTTCGACTACGCCATCGACGGCGAGTCGCTGCACGTGTCGATCTTCGACTCGATGGGCCACGACACCTCCGCCGGGCTGACCGCGACCATCGCCGTCGGGGCCAGCCGGAACAACCGGCGGCAGGGCGCCGATCTCGTCAACACGGGCCAGGCGATCGACGCAGCCATCGCCGAGCAGTTCACCGGCCGCTTCGCCACCGGCATCCTGGCCTGCCTCGACCTGCACACCGGCTGGCTGACCTGGGTGAACCGGGGGCACCATCCGCCGCTGGTGATCCGCGAGGGCCAGCAGGTGGCCACACTGTCCAGCGAGCCCGACCCGCCGATGGGCTTCCTGCTGCGGCCGTACACCGGGGAACTCCGCTACCAGCTCCAGCCCGGCGACCGGCTGCTGTTCTACACCGACGGGATCATCGAGGCGCAGAGCCCGGACAGCGAGCTGTTCGGCCTGGAGCGCTTCATCGACTTCATCCTCCGGCACGAGGCCGACGGCCTGTCGGCGCCCGAGACGCTGCGCCGGCTGGTGCAGGCCATCCTGGAGCACCAGCACGGACGGCTCCAGGACGACGCGACCGTGCTGATGGTGGAGTGGCGCAGCAGCAGGCAGCAGCGGCTCGTCATGTGAGCCCGTCAGGTCTCGCCGACGGCGACGAACCCGCTGTCGGGCCGGTAGTCGGGCGACTGGTGGCGGAAGTAGGTGTTGTAGACCTGGCAGTAGCGGCCGCCGCGGGCCAGCAGCGAGGCGTGGTCGCCCTCCTCCACGATCCGGCCGTGGTCGAGCACGATGATGCGGTCGACGTGCTCGATCGTGGACAGCCGGTGGGCGATGACGATCGAGGTGCGGCCGGCCAGCACCACGTCGAGCCCCTCCTGGATCTGGGCCTCGGTCAGCGGGTCGACGCTCGCGGTGGCCTCGTCGAGGACGACGATCGCCGGGTCCTGGATGAGCAGGCGGGCCAGCGCGACGAGCTGCCGCTGGCCCATCGACAGGGCCCGCCCGTGCTCGCCCACGTCGGTGGCCAGGCCGTGGGGCAGGGCCTCGATCCAGTCGCCGCCGCCGACCGCGGCCGCCGCGGCCAGCACCTCGTCGTCGCCCGCGTCGGGACGCGGATAGCGGATGTTGTCGGCGACCGTGCCGCTGAACAGGAACGGCGCCTGCGGCACCGCGCCGATCTGCCGCCGGTACGCGCCGAGGTCGAGCGAGCGGATGTCGTGGCCGTCGATCAGCAGGCGGCCTTCCTGGAACTCGTAGAAGCGGGTGATCAGCTTGCCCAGCGTGGACTTGCCGGCGCCGGTGTGGCCGACCAGCGCGACCGTCTCGCCCGCCTCGACGACCAGGTCGAAGCGGCGGAGCACGGGGTGGGCCGCGTCGTAGCCGAAGGTGACGTCGTCGAACTCGATGCGCCCGGCCAGCCTGCCCGGGTCGGCCGAGCCGGTCTGCACCACCCGGGGCGGGGCGTCGATCAGCGCGAAGACCCGCTCGGAGGCCGACAGGCCCTGCTGGAACTGCGACCAGAAGGCGGCGATGGAGGTCAGCGGCATCCAGAACAGCGACACGCCCTGCAGGAACAGGTACCAGTCGCCCGCCGACAGGCCGCCGCCCAGCACCGCGGTGCCGCCGAGCTGGACCAGCGCGACCGTCGCGAGCCCCGCCACGAGGAACAGCAGGGGGAAGATGGCCGAGAAGACGAAACCCTGGCGCAGCGTCACCCGGTAGCTCTGCTCGTTGACCGGCCGGAACTCGTCGTAGACCTGCCGCTCCTGGCGGAAGTTCTTGGCCACGGCGATGCCGCCCATGGTCTCCTGGAGGTTGGCGTTGACCCGGCTCAGCGACCGCTGGGCCCGCCGCGTGCTGGACCGGGCCAGCCGCCGGAACAGCAGCGCCATGCCCATCACGACCGGCGCCACCAGCAGGGTCAGCAGCGCCAGCTCGACGCTGCGCAGGAACAGCAGGACGGTGACGAACCCCACCATCAGCACCTGGCTGATCAGGTCCATCGTCAGGGTGGAGACCGTGGCGAAGTCGTCGGTGTCGGAGGTGACGCGGCTGACGATGCGGCCCGACGGGGTCTCGTCGTAGAACGACAGGTCGCGTTCGAGCACGGCGTCGAAGGCGTCTTCGCGCAGGCGCAGCACGACGTCGCCGGTCACCCGCGCGCTGTACCACTGGCGGACGAAGTTGAAGGCCCAGCTCAGCGCGCCGGCGAGCAGGATGCCGGCGGCCAGCAGCGGGCCCGCATCGGCGATCGTGCCGTCCTGGATGGCGTCGACGCCCTGGCTGGCCAGCAGCGGCAGGGCCGCCTGCGCCGCCGACACCAGCACGATCATGGCCGCCACCAGGAACATCGCGCCCAGCTTGGGGCGGAAGTAGGCGAGGATCCGGCGCGTCAGGTCACGGTCGGAGTAGGTGCGGTCGTAGTCCTCGGCGTCGAGGCCGTCCATGATGAAGCCCATCAGTGGACCCTTTCCTGCTCGTCGAGCGCGCCCTGATCGGCCGTGACCTCGTCGTAGTGGGAGAAGATGCGGCGGTAGAGGGGGCTGCCGGCGATCAGCTCGTCGTGGGTGCCGAAGCCGGCCACCTGGCCGCGCCGCAGCAGCAGGACCTTGTCGGCCCAGCGGATCTGGGAGAGCCGGTGGGTGATCAGCAGCGTCGTGCGCCCTTCCTGGATGCGCTCGATGGCCTGCTGGATGCGGTCTTCGGTGGCGGAGTCGATGGCGCTGGTGGAGTCGTCGAGGATCAGGATGGCCGGGTCGGTCAGCAGCGCCCGCGCGATGGCCAGCCGCTGGCGCTGGCCGCCGGACAGGGTGAGGCCGCGCTCGCCGATGACGGTGTCGTAGCCGTCGTCGAGCTCGGCCACGAACTCGGCCGCCTGCGCGTCTTCCGCCGCTTTGACCACGGCGGCGCGGTCGGCCCGCTGGCCGAGGCCGAAGGCGATGTTCTCGGCCACGGACCGCGAGAACAGCACGACGTCCTGCTCGATGGTGGAGATCTGGGAGCGCAGCGAGTCGAGGTCCCACTCGCGGACGTCGACGCCGTCGACCAGGATCCGGCCCGAGGTGACGTCGTAGATGCGGGGCACCAGCTTCGTCAGCGAGCTCTTGCCCGCCCCGGTCTCGCCGACGATCGCCACCGTCTCCCCCGGCCGCACGGTGAACGTCACCCCCCGCAGGACGGGCTCGCCCTCGCCGTAGCCGAACGTGACGTCGGCGAAGACGATCTCGCCCCCGATGGGCGCGACGTGGCCGGCGACCGGCTGCTCCAGCTCGGTCTCGGCGTTGACGATGTCGAGGATCCGGCGGGAGGACACGATGCCGATCTGCACCAGCGAGAACGTGAAGATCGAGATCTGGGTCGGGAAGCCCAGCATGCCCATCAGCCCCATGAAGGCCACCAGGTCGCCGATCGTGATCGCGCCGGCGGCGTGGAGGTGGAGCGCGTGCCACAACGCCCCCGCCATGGCGCACGCGAACAGCAACGTGGGCAGGTAGCGGGCCTGGACGAGGCCGTTGCGCACGAACGAGTCGCGGTAGCGCCGGGCGTTGGCGCGGAAGCGCAGCCGCTCCTGCTCCTCCTGCGCGGTCACCTTGATGACCTCGATGCCGCGCACCGCCTGGCTCAGCCCGGCGTTGAGGTCGCCGAACTCGTCGCGCATGCGGGTGGCCACCGGGTTGAGCTGCCCCATGTAGTGGCGCAGCGCGAACCCGAACAGCACCCCGAACACCACAGGCACCAGCAGCAGCCGCGGGTCGATCGCGGCGATGAACACCAGGGGCACCAGGCCGGTGAGCCCGGAGTCGACGATCAGGTCGACGCCCGGACTGATCATGATGGACAGCTGGCGGATGTCGTTGGCCGCGCGCGCCATCAGGTCGCCCACCCGCTGCCGGTTGTGGAAGGTCTGGCTCTTGCCGAGCAGGCCGGCGTAGAGCTCGTCGCGGGCGTCGCGTTCGAGCCGCTTGGCCAGCATCTCGCTGCTCAGCCGGGCGACGAGGTCGAACAGGCCGCGGGCCGACACCACCGCCAGCAGCGCCAGGGCGACCAGGCCGAGCGCGGCGGCGGACGTGCCCCGGCCGCTCAGCACCGCGTCGAAGGCCGAGCCGGTGAGCTGGGGGACCAGCGCGTTGAGCACCACCATCACCAGCGAGCCGCCGAGGAAGCCCGTCAGGGGGAGCGGATGGCGGCGCACGTGGGACCAGAGCCAGCGGACCGGCCCACGCCGGTCGTAGCGCGGGCCTTCGACGGAGAACTCCGAACTGCCGCTGGTCACGGTGAAACCCCTTGGCCGAGGGCGGGCGGACATCGGACCCGTTTGTATCACCGGCCACCGACAGAATCCGAGGGGTTTTCCGGCCGCCCGTGAAGGCAAAGAGCGGGCATCGTCACGCAATGAGACAGTAACCTTACCCACCGTGGACTCTTTCCTCCATCAAGCGGACCTGCTGCCGCCCGTGACCCTCCAGCCGCCGGTGCGCCTCCTCCCGGCCGACGACCTCGCGGCCGTGGTCCGGGCGACGCCGGTCGTCCACGACCTGCTCCGCCTCGCCTCCGCCGCCGGTGAGCCTGGGGCGGCGCGGCCCGAGCAGGGGCGGCTCTGGGGCGTGGCCGAGGACAGCCGGCTCATCGACGTGCGCGACGGGACCGTCACGACCGGCCCGGCGGTCGAGACCCTGAGGTCGGGGCCGGCCGACGACGTGCTGGACACGTGGGGCGACATCCTCTACTCGCTGTTCTCCCCCGAGGCCGACGCCGCGGCGCTCGACGCGGGCACGAGCACCCTGCTGATGCTGCTCAGCCACCGCGACGCCCTGCCGGTGGCGGAGATCCCCGAGCTGACCGACGAGGCGGCCGACGAGCTGGCCTGGTTGCGGCTGATCCGGCGCGAGGGCTCGTCGGTGTCGCTGACCCCGCTCGGCACCTGGAGCGCGCTCGACCTCTTCAAGACCCTCATCGGCCAGGACATCCCGGTCCACGGCGGCACGGCCGGCGCCGACGCCCCCACGCTGCTGCGGGCCCTGCGCACCTACGACGACGACGAACGCGCCGAGGAGGTGCGCGTCTGGCTGGGCGGGCGGGATCCGGCGCGGGCCGCCGAGGAGATCGCCGACGTCCTGCTCGACGTCAGCCCGCTGAGCCGGGCCGTCGGCCTGACCGTGTTGCTGGAGGACCTCGGCCGGCCCGGTCAGGAGATCGCCGCCGCGTTGCGCGAGGTGCCCCGGCTGGGGGCGCTCATCAGGGCCCGGGAGAAGGAGGACCACGACGTCCCGCCCGCACCCGTCGACGTGGCCTGGGTGTACGCCGACATGACCGTGGCCGCGATGGAGATCGGCGGCCCGGCCGAGTCGATACTCCAGCTCTCCGGCAACCTCGACGTCGACGACGTGCTCAGCATGCTCGGCATGATGACGTGCAGCGACCACCCCTACACGACGCCGATGTTGCGCTTCCTCATCGAGCACCATCCGGCGCCCCGGGTGGCCTCGGCCGCGCGCGTGGCGTTGCAGCGGTGGCGCGGGGTGCACGTACGGCCGCCGGGCGAGCGCGGACGCCTGCCCAGGAAGCCCCGCAAGCCGGGCAAGACGGCGGGCGCCCAGAAGCGCCGGCGACGCTGACCGGGCCCTCCAAGGGGCTCGGAAGGTCAGGGCTTGCGGGTCAGCTTGAGGGCGGCGCCGACGCGTTCGGCCCACTGCCAGGGGGCGTCCGTGCCGCCGGGCAGGGCGTTGTAGTACTCCCAGCCGCTCACCCCGCCCATCCCGGGATGCCGGTGCAGCAGCTCGGCGACGGTGGCGGCCAGGCGGTCGATCTCGACGTAGCCGCCGCCCCCGTTGTCGGGGGTGGTGACCGCCCCGGCCACCAGCTGGCCCGCCGGCACCACTCCCCCGGCGAGCACGGCGTCGTAGTCGCAGGGGTCGGCCAGGCTGCGCGAGCCCCCGTACATCGGCAGGTTGAGCCAGGCGAGGTCGGCACCCCGGTCGCGGAAGACCTGGTCGTGGTCCACTGCGGCGGACGGGGTGAGCGCGATCAGGAAGGCCGGGCCGAAGTCGGCGCGCAGCCGGTCGATCAGGCGTGCGAGGCCGGGCGGCGACATGGGCGCGGTCAGGCGCAGGTCCACGCCGTCGAGGCGGCGGCGGGCGAGCAGGCGGCGCAGCGGCGGGTAGCAGGCGCCGAAGTCGTGGTCGAGGCGGTCCAGGCCGTCGATCATGGCCAGGGCGCGGGCGCCGTACACCTGGGTGACCTGCACGTCGTCCCACATCTGGGCGAGATCGGGGCAGTCGGGCGGGGCGCCGTTGAGGCGGACGTCGCCGTCCGCGCCGACCTCCACGGTGGCGACGACGAGGTGGGTGAGGCCGGTACGCCGTTCGATCAGGGGCAGCGGGGAGACGTAGAGGCCGCCGTCGCAGTGGGTCCGGTAGTACATCACCAGGCGGGGTGTGTGCTGGGGCAAGGCACGTCCTCCGTGAGGAATGAGGTGATACTTCACCATGTTCCACACCAAGGGTGAGATCAAAACTACTCTCGGTTAATTTTGCCTGGCACCGCTAAGCGTTCAGCGGCCCGCGCGCGGCGGCCTGACAGGCTCCTTCGCGGCCGAGCCCAGGGGCAGCATGACCTCGACCCGCGTCCCGGCGCCCGGCCCGCTGTTGACGACGCAGATGCCGCCGAGCTCGGCCGCCCGTTCCCGCATCGAGCCGAGGCCCACCCCCGCGCTGTACGCGGCGGGCAGCCCGCGGCCGTCGTCGGCGACCAGCACGCGCAGCACGGAGTCCCGCTGGAGCACGATGCGGGCGCGGGAGGCCCTGGCGTGCCGCCGGATGTTGGTCAGCGCCTCCTGGACGATCCGGTAGACGGCCACCTCGACGGCGGCGGGCAGGTCGGTCAGGCTGCCCTCGACCTCCACCTCGATCTCGGTGTCCGGGGAGGACTGGCCGGCCAGCTCGCGGACGGCTCTGGCCAGGCCGAGGTCGTCGAGCGCGGGCGGGCGCAGGCCGTACACCAGCTCGCGGATGTCGTCGGTGACCGCGCCCATGCCGGTGTGCAGCTCGCGCAGCAGCTCGTCGGCGGCGTCGGGGGACTTCTTCAGGCTCATCCTGGCCATGTTGATGGTCATGGCCATGGCCGAGAGGGTCTGGCCGAGCCCGTCGTGCAGGTCGCGGCGCAGGCGGCGGCGCTCCTCCTCCCTGGCCGTCAGGATGCGTTCCCTGGAACGCTGCAGGTCGGCGGCCATGCGCACGGCGTGCGCCACGTCGGCGGCGTACGGCGTGAGCGTGGTGAGCACGCGCTCGTTGTGGGCGGCGGGGAAGCGGCGCGGGCCGGGCGGCCCGACGAACAGGCGGCCGACGCGCTCGCCGTGCCACACCAGCGGCACCTGGCGGGGCTCCGCGCCCACCCGGCCGCTCTCGACGTAACGCGGCTCGCCGTCGGCGACCTCCACGGCCACGCCCTCGACCGCGAGCCCGTCGCGCAGCACGCTGACCACGGAGGTCAGCGCCTTGGCCGGGTCGCCGCGCCGGACGGCCTGGGTCAGGCGTTCGGCCAGCACGGCGGGGTCGCCGACGCTGCCGTACAGGAGGCGGTCGACGGCGCGTTGCAGCACGTGCCGCAGCGGCTGGAAGAACGCGCCGGCGAACAGCGCGGCGGCGATGCCCGCGATCTCGTCGTAGCCGGAGACCACGAGGCTGGACAGCGCGCCCGCGCCGAAGTAGACCGCGCTCACCACGGCCACCAGCCCGGCCGCGACGAAGGCCCGGCTGATCACCGTGTCGATGCCGTAGAGCCGGTAGCGGGTCACCGAGAACGCGACCGCGACCGGGATGAGCGCCGCCCACACGATGCTCGGCCACAGGAGAGTCGGCACGAACGCGGCCATGATCAGGAACACGACGTAGCCCGCGAACGCGAACAGCGGCCAGCCGATCTGCCGCCTGCCCACCGGGTCGGCCCGGCGCAGCCGCAGCGCCAGGGAGAGCGCCGTCAGCGCCATGGCGACGTAGATGCCGGTCCAGGCCACCATGGAGACGGCCTCGACGTACGGCCCGAGCGCGCGGATCTGCAGCGGGTTGGGGATGACGGCCGGATAGGGGTAGCTGCCGGGGGGCGGGTCGGGCCGGAACACCGAGCGGGCCAGGTCGAGCCCGAGCGAGAACGCGCCCAGCAGCAGCACCCACCGCCAGCGCGGCGAGGGCAGCCGCCCGTCGGGCGAGTAGAGCGGCAGCAGCATGGTGAGCGCCAGGCCGCACACCGCCCACCCGACCTGCGCGGGGAAGCGTACGAGCCCGGCCGCGACCAGGTCGCCGTCGGCGGCCAGCCGGAACATCATCGCGCTGGACAGGTCGCTGACGGCGGCGGCGATGCCGCCCGCGACCATCAGCCACGCCATGTTCAGCCGCGGCCGGTGGAAGATCAGGAACGCGCCGACGGCCGGGAAGGTCAGGGCGGCGGCCGTCTGGGGCGAGGCGGTCCTCAGCGGCGTCCACGCCTCCGGCAGGCGGGCGTAGACGAGCAGCGCGGCGACCGTGAGGACCGGCGAGGCCACCGCCAGGACGACGGCCGTGACGCGCGCGAGCCGAGCGCCCCGGCCCGCGGAGCCGCGCCCGGTCCCGTGGCTCTCCGCCGGCCCGGCCTCTTCGGCGATCTCGGTGAACCCGGTCATCTCATCACCGCCTTCCCCAACACTTGAACAGGATTATGACCCTTTTACTGGGATAATCCGCCCGTTGTGTCCGGGCCGTTACCGTCCGACGCCTGCTCCGGCCCCTCACGGGGCCAGGACAGGCCTCAACCTACTCGACGGCGACGCGTGGTTTCCTATACGCATGCCCGAACCTGATCTGGTGATCGACGGCGGCGACAAGATGTGCGTGCAACTGCTCATCGAGCTGCGCGGGCACGTGCTGCGCGCCGGTCCCGGCGCCGTGATCCACCTGATCGCCAGCGACCCCGCCGCGCCCGTCGACCTGCCCGCGTGGTGCCACCTGACCGGCCACTCCTACCTCGGCCCGGTGCCCGGCGCCGAGCGCCCGACGTACGCGGTGCGCGTCGCGGACGCCGCCAAGGAGACCGAGCCCGCCCGTCCCTGGCACGCGGCCTGACGGCGGTCGCCGCCCGTCAGCGGAAGGAGCGCCGGTAGGCGGCCGGGGTGGTGCGCAGCGCGGTGTGGAAACGACGGCGGAGGTTGACGGCCGAGGAGAGCCCGACGCGGGTGGCGATCGTCTCGACCGGCAGGTCCGTCTCCTCCAGCAGCGCCCTGGTGGCGGCCAGCCGGCGTTCCAGCAGCCAGCGGGCCGGCGGCACGCCGAGCTGGTCGGCGAACTGCCGGGTCAGGGTCCGCGCGGAGACACCTGAGTAGGCGGCCATGTCCTCGACGGTGACGTGGTCGGGCAGGCGGCCGAGCAGCCATTCGAGCAGCGGGGCCAGGGAGTCCGGCATGGGCCCCGCGGTGGGCAGCGGCGGGTACTGGCGCTGGCAGCCCTCGCGGTGCGGCCCGGCGGCGAGCTGGCGGCCGATGCGCATGGCGTGGGCCGCGCCGTGGTCCTGGAGCACCTGGTGCAGGCACAGGTCGAGGGTGGCGGCCGAGGCTCCGGCGGTGGCGACGTCGCCGTGGTCCACGTAGATGACGGTGTCGTCGGGGATGACGCGCGGGTGGCGGGCGGCCAGCTCACCGGACAGCTCCCAGTGGACGGACGCGCGGCGGCCGTCCAGCAGGCCCAGGGCGGCGGGGATGAAGATGCCCGCGCAGACGGCGACGATCCGCGCCCCGCGGGAATGGGCCCGGGACACCGCGTCGAGCACGGCCGGCGAGGGGACCAGCGTCCAGCCCGCGACGATCACGGTGCCGGCCTCGTCGATGGCTTCGAGACCGCTGTCCACCTGCATGGGGACGCCGAGGGTGGTGGGCAGCGAGCCCGGCCGCTCGGCGCACAGCGTGAAGCTGTAGTGCTGGGGGATGTCGGGGCCCTGGTAGCCGAAGACGGCCGAGGCCGAGGTGACGGGATAGAGCTCCTGGTTGGGGGCGACCAGGGCGACCACGCGGTGCGGGCTCACGGGGGCCGGAGGCGTCTCGGGGCAGTCCAGGGGCATGGCGCAAATGTACCCAATGATGTCATTTGGGACACCGGTGCTCTGATCTGGAAAAATCCAGAATTAGGGCTCATGTGGACGAGGAGTTTCGCCCTCTACTTCGGGGCCCGCACGATCTCGCTGCTCGGCGACGCGATGATGCCCGTCGCCTCGGCGCTGGCGATCGGCAAGGTTTACGGGATCGCCGGCGTCGGCTTCGTGCTCGCGCTCTGGACCGCGTCGGCCGTGCTGGTCATGTTGTTCGGCGGGGTCGTCGCCGACCGGATCGGGCCCCGGCGCCTGATGATCGGCGCGGACGTGGTCAGGGTGGTCACCCAGGCGGTCGTGGCCGTCGCCTTCCTCGACGGGGCTCCGCCGTTCGCCCTGCTGCTGGCGATGGCGTTCCTGTCGGGCATGGCCGCCGGGGTGTTCGAACCGTGCGTCAACGGGATGGTGCCGCTGGTCGCCGAGGATCCGCAGCGGGCCAACGCGACCTTGAAGATCGCCGAGGCGGTCACCCAGCTCGTCGGGCCGGCGCTGGCCGGGATCCTCGTCGTGGCCGCCGGGCCGGTCTTCGTCTACACCGTGGACGCCGCGACGTTCCTGGTCAGCGCGGTGTGCCTGCTGCTGGTGCGGGTCGCCGTGCCCACGCCGGAGCCGTCCGACGTGCTGAGCGACCTGCGCAGGGGCTGGGAGGAGTTCAAGGCCAGGAGCTGGATGTGGTCGGTCATCCTGGTCTGGGTGTTCTGGGGCGTGCTGGTGGTGGGGCCGTACGTGCCGCTGTCGTCCCAGGTCATCGGGGCCGACTACGGCTGGGTGATGGCGGCGCTCGGTCTCGGGACCGTGCTGGGCGGGCTGGTGGCGATCCGGCTGAAGCCGCGCAGGCCGCTGGCGGCGGGGGCGGTGGCGCTGATCGGGTACGTCGCCGTGCCGCTGTCGGTCGCGCTCGGACTGCCGCTGCCGCTGCTGATGGCCGGGCACCTGCTCGGGGGGTGCGCCATGGCGTTCTGGTCGGTGATGTGGTCGACCACCGTGCAGACCCAGGTCGCGCCGGACGTGCTGAACCGGGTCAACGCCTACCAGGTGGCCGGGTCGGTCGCGGGCATGGCGGTCGGGCAGGCGCTGGCCGGCCCGGTCACCGCGCTGGTCGAGCCGCGCGTCTTCATGCTGGGCTCGGCCCTGGTGACGGTCGGCGTGGTGACGGCGCTGCTGGTGATCGGGCCGGTACGGCGGCTCGGCCGCAGGCCGCAGGCGTCCGGGAGCGGGCCGGTCACTGTCCCGGCGACGTAGCCGACGCCGAGGGGACGGCGCCCACGGCACGTGCCGCGGCCGGGGCGTGCGGCTGGCAGACCGCCCGCCCCCGTCTGCGGCACGTGCCGTCCCCTCCTTTTCGCGGCACGCGATGTGGGAGCCGCCCCGGCGTTCCCCCGCGCTCGGGACGACTCCACCAGGTAAGAGCGCAGAGGTACCCGTATCAGTACGTCTTCTCCCAAAAGATTTCTTGACAATTTTATTTGTCGGTAGCTAGCGTGGGCACCACGAAACGGAGGAACACCATGAGCAGCATGATCAACTCCGCGGACGGCACCCCCATCGCGTACGAACGCGCAGGCCAGGGCCCGGCGGTCATCCTCGTGGACGGCGCACTCAGCTTCCGCGGCTCCAGCATCAACGGCGGTCTGGCCGACGCGCTCGCCCCCGACTTCACGGTCTACACCTACGACCGGCGCGGACGGGGCGAGAGCGGCGACACCCAGCCGTACGCCCTCGAACGGGAGGTCGAGGACCTGGCCGCGCTCGTCAAGGAGGCCGGCGGCCCGGTCCGCCTGTACGGCACCTCCTCCGGAGCCGCCCTCGCCCTGGCCGCGGTCCAGCACGGCCTGCCCGTCGAGCGCCTGGCCCTGTACGAGCCCCCGTTCGTCGTGGACGGCACCCGCCCCCCGCTCAAGGACGACTACCCGCGACGCCTGGAGGCGCTGGTGGCCGCCGGCCGCCGGGCCGAGGCGGTCAGGATGTTCATGCGCGAAGGGGTCGGCCTGCCGGCGATCGTGGTGGCAATGATGCGGTTCATGCCCGCGTGGGCCACGCTCAAGGCCGTGGCGCACACCCTGCCGTACGACACCGCGCTCGTCTTCCCGCACCAGCGGGGCGTGCCGTACCCGGAGGGCGCGTGGGCGTCGGTGACCGTCCCGACGCTCGTCGCCGACGGCGGGAAGAGCCCGCAGTGGATGCGCAACTCCGTCGGCGCGCTGGCGAAGGCGCTGCCCGCGGCCGACTACCGCACGCTCGACGGGCAGACCCACATCGTCAATCCGGAGGCCCTGGCACCGGTGCTGCGGGAGTTCTTCGCCTGAGGGCGGGCGGTCAGGGGGGTTCTTCGCCTGAGGGCGGGCGGTCAGGCGGAGACGGTGGCGAGCCAGTGGGTCCAGGCGGCTTCCAGGGCCTCGCCGTCCACCGGGGCGTAGGCGTGGTGCTCCACCACCGCCATGCCGCGTCCCTGGACGAACATGTACAGGCCGTCGTCCGTACGGACCGCCACGAACGTGCCCGGAGCGGTCACCCACTCCACGACGCCCCGCTCCGGCGAACGCCCCTCGATCGCGACCGTCACCTTCTCCCCCGCCACCGGACGGCCGGCGACGCCGAGCGCGGCCCCGAGCGCGGCCCAGAACCGCTCCTCCGACGCGCACGGGCCGGCCAGGAACAGGTTGTGGGTGGAGATCCTGCCGGGGAAGTGCCTGAGGTAGACGGCCAGCTTGTACAGGTACTGGAGGTCGCCGCGCTCCAGGTCGTCGTACTCCGACTCCCAGTCGTCGCCGAGGAAGCCGCTGTGGACGAAGCGGAGCACCGTGCTGCCCGAGCCGCGGGCTTCCAGCAGGTACTCGAAGGCCATGAACGTGCCGTCGGGGTTCTCCACGCCCCGGTGGGCCAGGCGCCTGCCCGGCTCCCAGGCGGTCACCACCGACTCGGTGGCGTCGTCGTCGCCGAAGGTCTGCGTGCCCCGGCCGCCTTCGCGCGGTTCCAGTTCGGTACGGCCCATGAACCACGAGTCGATGCCCGGGCCCTCCGCGATGGCCTGCCAGACGACGTCGGGGGCGGCGTCCAGCTGGATCTCGTGGCGGATCTCGAACTCGTGCGGCATGGCGGTCTCCCTGTCACGGCCCGGCGCGGTGTGCGGCCGACGATGGCACCGACAATATCGGTTGTCAAGCCGACTCGTGTTGTCGGCATGCCTGTAGGGCCCGGTCGGCAGCGTGCGGGGGCGGTCGGCGGGCATGTGGGCGCGTTCGGCAGGCTTGTGGGGCGTGGGAGCGAGGGGCATCCCTCTTGAGAGCGAGGCGCGGGATCGCCCGTCCCGGCGATCACATCCGGAGCGGAAAACCGCAGGATAAGTGCATCGCCCCGCCCCTTGAGGAGACCTCCTGATGAACACCCGCGCCGCCTTCGTGGCCGCCCCGCTGCTCGTCCTGTCGTACGGCGTGTTCCGGATCGTCGACGGCCTGGACGGGAGCCGAGGGCCGGGGTTGGCCTGGACGGCCGGCCATCTCGCCTTTCTTGCCGCTCTTGCCCTGTTCATCGTGATATTTCGGGAAATGTGGCGGATGCTGGGCCGCAACCGCATCGCCACCACCAGCCTCGTGGTCGGCCTGGTGGGCATCGCCTGCGCGGCCGCGCAGTTCGCGATCGACATCGTCGTCGGGTTCATGGCCGCCGACCACGACGCGATGTCCCCGCTGTTCGACCAGGTCCAGGCGGTTCCGGGGGTGTCGCTCGCGGTCTACGCCGCCGGCCCGGTCCTGTTCTACGTCGCCCAGCTGGCCCTGGTCGTCCAGCTCGCCGCGCGGCGGCAGGTCAAGCTCTGGACCCCCGTCCTGGTCATGCTCGACTTCGCCATCCCGATCCTGGAGAAGGACCTGATCCCGCTCGGCGCCGTGTGCATGCTGGTGTCGTTCTGGCCGCTGGCCCGCCGCCAGGCCCAGGCCGGCGCCCGGCCCGTGCTCGTCCATGCGTGAGGAAGAATGGGACCCTGTGTCCGATCTGACGCTTGTCGACGTCCTCCGTCGCCGGCTTCGAGCGCTCCCCCACCTCTGGGTGGACGGGGCGCTCGCCCTGTTGATCGCCCTCGTCCAGGTCTGGCCGCTGATCTCCAGCCATGACTCGCAGGGCGGCAGCTGGGACTGGTGGGGGTACGTGATCGCGATCGGCGCCTCGCTCCCCGTCGTCTGGCGGCGCCGGTGGCCGGTGACCATGCTGATCACCAGCCTGGTCGTGGGCGCGCTCTACGACTTCGCCGACAACGTCGCCCGCCAGCCCATCTGGTACGGCGCCCTGGTCGCCTTCTACACGGTCGCCGCGTACTCGCCCCGCCTGCCCAGGGTCGTCATGCTCGTCGTGACCCTCGTCGGCGGCCTGGCCTCCGTCGGCTCGTGGGAGACCGCGATGCGCGGGGTCGCCCTGTTCACCGCCGCCTACGCCATCGGCCGCGCGGCGGCCACGTCCCGCGCCCACGCCGCCGAGCTGGCCGAGCGCGCGGCCCGGCTCGAAAGGGAGCGTCAGTTGGAAGCCGAGCGCGCGGCCGAACGCGAGCGGGCCAGGATCGCCCGCGACATGCACGACATCCTGGCCCACGCGGTCAGCCTCATGGTGGTCCAGGCCGAGGCGGGGCCCGTCGTGGTGCGCAGCAACCCGGCCAGGGCCGAGGCCGCCTTCGACGCCATCGCCGCCGCGGGCCGGGACGCGATGGTGCAGCTGCGCCGCATGCTCGGCGTACTGAAGGAGGACGAGCCGCAGGCGCCGCGGACGCCGCAGCCGACCCTCGCGGACCTGCCCGCGCTGGCCGGCCAGGTGGCGGGCACCGGCCTGGACGTGCGCTTCGCCGAGTCCGGCGAGCCCCGCCCGATCGGCCCCGACAGCGCGCTGGCCGCCTACCGGATCACGCAGGAAGCGCTCACCAACATCGTCAAGCACTCCGGCGCCGACCGCGCCGAGATCCGGCTCACCTGGGAGGACGACCACCTGATGATCGACGTCACGGACAACGGGCGCGGCGGCGGGCCCGCGCTGCCCTCGGGCGGCAACGGCCTGATCGGCATGCGCGAACGGGCCGCGGCCTGCGGCGGCAGCGCGACCGCCGGCCCCCGCGCGGACGGGCCCGGCTTCGCGGTGTCGGCGCGGCTGCCGCTGGGGGCCGGCCGATGAGCGTGCGCGTCGTGGTGGCCGACGACCAGGAGCTGGTCAGGGGCGGGTTCGCGATGATCCTCGACGCCCAGCCCGACATCTCGGTGGTGGCCGAGGCGGGCGACGGGGTCGAGGCCGTGGCCGCCGTACGGGCCCACGAGCCGGACGTGCTGCTGCTCGACATCCGCATGCCCAGGATGGACGGCATCGAGGCGGCCAGGATCGTGTGCGCCGAGACCGCCTGCCGGGTGCTGATGCTGACCACGTTCGACCTGGACGACTACGTGTTCGACGCGCTGCGCGCGGGCGCGAGCGGGTTCCTGCTGAAGGACGTGCGGCGGGACGACCTGGTGACCGCGGTGCGCGTCGTGGCCGCGGGCGAGTCGCTGCTCGCGCCCACGGTGACCAGGAGGCTGATCGCCGAGTTCACCTCCCGTCCCGCGACGACCGCCGCCCCCGCGCACACGCTGGAGTCGCTGACCGCCAGGGAGCGCGAGACGTTGCAGCTGATCGCGCGCGGCCTGTCCAACGCGGAGATCGCCGAGGCCATGGTGGTCAGCGAGCACACGGTGAAGACGCACGTCAGCAACGTGCTGAGCAAACTGGGGCTGCGCGACCGGGTGCAGGCGGTGATCGCGGCCTACGAGTCGGGGCTGACCGTTCCCGGGGCGTAACGCGAGGGTCGGGCGGGTAGGCGGCCCATATGACTGAGGGTTTCGACACGGACACGCTCTGGGACGAGTTCCACCGGGCGGTCAACATGAACTCAGAGGAGCTGCGCGGCTACCTGCTCGCCGACGCCTCGGACGAGGAGGGCTTCCCTCCCGACCCCGACATGGGCATCGACGAGCTGGGCAGGGGCGTGCTGCACGTCCTGAGCAAGCGGAAGGGCGACCTGACCAAGGCCGACCTGGACGTGATGCGTCAGGTCATCGAGCTGGTCGAGACCATGGGCGACCGGACGGACGACGACTCGCGGCGCGAGCTCATGTCCGTCGGGCACGACCCGCTCAGGGCATAACGCCTCGAATTCAACAAATGGTGGATGTGGGGCGACGCAAAGTGATGAAATGTGCGAAGCCGACTTCGTCCGAGGAGATCCGTTGAGAGACAACCTCGACCTCGCCGCGAGCGCCCAGCAGCTGGCCGACGCCGCCCCGACGGGATCGATCGACCGTGCCGCGGCCTCGTCCGTGGCCATCACCTTGGCCACGACGCGTGACATCGCCGACGCGCGGCAGGCCCTCGACGGGTTGACCCCGGAGGAGGTGCGCCAGGCGGCGCTCACCCTCTTCGACCGGCTCTCGGAGAGCTGAGCGCACTGCGCCGGGCTGCTCGAACCGGGTGAAGGCAGGCGGCCCGCCGGGAACCCGGCATGGCCGCATGCCCGTACGGTGGGGGCATGCGGATCGGGGTCCTGGGGCCGCTCCAGGTGGCTGGGGCCGAGATCGGCGGCGCCCGGGTGCGGGCCCTGCTCGTCCGTCTGGCGCTCGACCCGGGCCGGGTGGTGACCGCCGACCGGCTGATCGACGACCTGTGGCCCGGCGACCCGCCCGCCCATCCGGCCGCGGCGCTCCAGTCGCTGGTGTCGCGGGCCCGCAGGCAGGCGCCTGGGCTGATCTCCTCGCACCCGGCCGGCTACCTGCTGGACGTGCCGCCCGGCGAGGTGGACGCGTCGGCGTTCGAGCGGCTGGTGCGGGCCGGCGACCCGCGCGGCGCGCTGGCGTTGTGGCGCGGGCCCGCGCTGGCGGACGCGGCCGGGCTGGCCTTCGCCGCCGCGCCCGCGGCCCGGCTGGAGGAACTGCGCCTCACGGCCCTGGCCGCCGCGATCACCGCCGACCTGACCGCCGAGCCCGCCTCCGCCCTCGCGGCCGAGCCCGTGGTCGAGCTGGAGGAGCTGGTCGCGGCGCACCGGCTGCGCGAGCCGTTCCACGCCCTGCTCATGCGGGCGCTGGTGGCGCGCGGGCGGCGCGGCGAGGCGCTGGAGGTCTTCGAGCGGATCAGGGCCGACCTGGCCGACGAGCTGGGCGTCGATCCCGGCCCCGAGCTGCGCGCGGCCCACATGGCGGCGTTGCGCGACCCGGCTCCCGCGCCGAGGGGCAACCTGCCCGCCCGGCTGACCGGTTTCGTCGGCCGGGCCGGCGACGTCGCCCGGCTGCACGCCCTGCTGGGCGGCCGGGACGAGCGGCTGGTCACGCTGGTCGGCCCCGGCGGCGTGGGCAAGACCCGCCTGGCGCTGGAGGCGGCCCGCGGTCTCGACGTGCCCGACGGCGTGTGGCTGGTCGAGCTGGCCTCCGCCACGGGGGTGCGGGCCGCGGTCGAGAGCGTGCTGCGGACGACCGACGTGGTCCGGGCGCTGCGCGGCACGTCGCCGCTCATCGTGCTGGACAACTGCGAGCACGTCGTGGAGGAGGCCGCCACGGTCGCGCGGTGGCTGCTGTCGGAGGTCGCCGGACTTCGCGTCCTGGCCACCAGCAGGGAGCCGCTCGACATCCCCGGCGAGGTGCTGCATCCCGTCCTGCCGCTGCCCGAGGCCGCGGAGCTGTTCCTGGCGCGGGCCGCGGCGGCCCGGCCCGGCCTGGAGGTGAGCGCGGCCGACGCCGGGCGCGTCTGCCGGGAGCTCGACGGCATCCCGCTGGCGATCGAGCTGGCCGCCGCCCGGCTGCGCACGATGCCGGTGTCCGTGCTGGTCCGGCAGCTCGGCGACCGGCTGGCCTTCCGCGGGGGGCGTACGTCAGAGCCGCGCCATCGCACGTTGCGCGACGTCATCGACTGGAGCTGGAACCTGCTGTCGGCGTCCGAGCGCGAGCTGCTGCGCGGGCTGACGGTCTTCTCCGGCGGCGCGACGTACGAGGCCGTCGCGGAGGTGTGCGGCGGCGACCCGGACGATCTCGCCTCGCTCGTGGACAAGTCGCTCGTCTCGGTCTCCGGCGAGCGCTACTCGATGCTGGCCACCATCAGGCAGTACGCCGCCGCCGACCTGCCCGCCCTCCGGCAGGCCCACGCCCGCTACTACACCCGGCTGGCCGAGACCGCCGATCCACTCCTGCGTACCGGCGAGCAGCTCGCCTGGCTGGAGGTGCTGGACGCCGAGCAGGACAACCTCGACGCCGCGCTGCGCCACTCCGACGACCCGCTCAGGCTGATCCTGCCCCGGTTCTGGCCCTGGATCATGCGCGGACGGCGGCGCGAGATGAGCGAGCGGGCGGCGGCCGTGCTGCGCCGGGTCGGTGACGTGCCGCCGCCGGGACGCGAGCTGGCGCACGGGCTGTGCCGGGTGCTCACGGGCGGCGAGCCGACCCCGGCGGTGCTCGACTCCGACCATCCCGCCGCGCTGAACTTCTGGGCCATGAGCGGCGCGCAACGCCCGCCCGACGACGTCGTCGAGCTCACCGAGGACGTCGTCGAGCGCCTGCGCGACTCCCCCGACCTGTGGACGCGCTCGGCCGCGCTGCTGGTCGGCGGCATCGTCCGGTTCGAGTACGGCACGGTCGCGGGGGCGCAGGACCTGCTCGGCCCGGCGCTCGACGGCTTCCGCCGCACCGGCGACCGCTGGGGCCAGTGGGCCTGCCTCTACTGGTTGTCGCTGGTCGCCGAGAACCGGGGCGACTTCGCCGCCGCGCTCGCCCGTGCCGAGGAGCCGGGACGCCTGGCCGCGGAGCTGTCGGGGCTGGACGCGCCGTTCGGCCCGATGACGTTCCTGCTCCGGCTCGGGCAGCTCAAGGCGCGGGCGGGCGACCACGAGGGGGCCGCGACCACGCTGGCGGAGGCGTGGCGATCGGCGCTGCGGGCCGAGGACGCGGTGACCCAGGCCAGGGTCCTGCACGCCCGCGCCGAGCTGGCCCGGCGCACCGGCGATCGGTCGGAGGCGGCCCGGCTGCTCGACCGCGCGCTGACCCTGGACAACGGCGACGGGCCCGCGCAGTTCAGGGCGTTCATGCAGGTCGAGCTGGCCCGCGTGGCGGAGCCCGGGCCGCCGCTGCGCACGGCGCTGGAGCTGATGGAGACCTGCGGCGACCGGACGGCCCGCGCGACCGTGCTGGAAGGCGTCGCCGAGCACCTGCCGCCCCGGCCGGCGGCCGAGCTGCTGGGCGCGGCCCGCGCGCTGCGCGGCGTCACCGGCTCCGTCGACCCCGCCGTGGTGGCCCTGTTCGGATGGTGCCGCTCCGCCCTCGGCCCCGACGCCTTCCACGAGGCTCTGACCAGCGGAGCGGCGCTGCCGGACCCGGAGCGGCACGCACTGTCCCTGCTCGGCTGAGCCCGTCGCGTACGCGGCATGCGCCGCCGGGCCATATGGTCGGGGAAGAGGCCACGGAAACCGACGACGAACCCCTTCTCCGCCGCTCCCCGGACGAGCATGGAACACCTTCCGGTTTCGCGGCGGATACGCCAGGGTTGTGGCAACTTTCCACCGCAATGTGAGGAGATCTGTGGCCAGTCCAAGTGTGGTCGACACCCGGGGCAGTGACTTCGCCCGACTAGCCCGCCGAATCTCTGACGCCGGTCTCCTCGACCGGCGTCCGGTCTATTACGCGGTGCGGCTGACCATCGTGGTCGCCGCGTACCTCGGCTGCTGGGCGTTGTTCGCCTGGGTGGGCGACTCGTGGTGGCAACTGCTCGTCGCGGTCGCGCTGGCCGTGGTCTTCGCGCAGATCGGCTTCGTCTCCCACGACCTGGGCCACCGCCAGGTGTTCAGGAAGCGGCGGCCGAGCGACGTGACCGGTCTCCTGCTGGGGAACCTCGGCATCGGCCTGGGCTGGGGATGGTGGACCAGCAAGCACAACCGCCACCACGCCAACCCCAACCACGAGGACCACGACCCGGACGTCTCACCCGCGGTGATCGTCTGGTCGGACGACCAGGTGGCGCGGAGCGCGGGCCTGCCGCGGGCCGTCGCGAGGTACCAGGCGTTCCTGTTCTTCCCGCTGCTCACCCTTGAGGCCTGGCACCTGCACATCGCCAGCTTCAAGGCGCTGCTCGCCCCGGCGGCCAAGCGGCCGTGGGCGGAGCTGGCGCTGCTGACCACCCACTTCGTGCTCTACTTCGGCGCGGTCTTCGCCGTGCTGCCGTTCGGCAAGGCGCTGGTGTTCCTGGCCGTGCATCAGGGGCTGTTCGGCCTCTACCTGGGCTCCACGTTCGCGCCCAACCACAAGGGCATGCCCGTCCTGACCAAGGACGACAAGCTGGACTTCCTTCGCAAGCAGGTGCTGACCTCCCGCAACGTCAGGGGCGGCCTGTTCACCGACGTGGCGCTCGGCCAGCTCAACTACCAGATCGAGCACCACCTGTTCCCGAACATGCCCGCGCCCAACCTGCGCAAGGCGCAGCCCATCGTCGAGAGCTACTGCGCCGAGGTCGGCGTCAGCTACCTGCAGACCGGGCTCGTCGCCTCCTACGGCCAGGCCCTGCGCCACCTGCACGAGGTGGGCGCTCCGCTGCGCCGCTGAGCCTCAGCCCTCCTCCTCGACCCGCCTCTCCAGATCGGCACGGCGTCGTTCGAGGTCGGCGATCAGCTCGGACTGCTCGTCGGCCTGGGCGATCATGGCCGCGGTCTCGATCTGGTCGGTCGCGCCCATGGTGCCCACCTGGTCGCGCACGTCCTGGTTCTCCGCCTTCAGCCGGGCCAGGTCCTCTTCGACCTGCCGGAGCTCATCCTTGGTACTCATCTCGGTCAACTACCCCATCACTCGCACGACCATACAAAATGGAGCACATGCGTAGATTGTCGGCGAGCACCGCGGTGTCCCTCGTGGTGGTCGCCGTCGCGCTCGTCGGCACCCTGGTCGCCGGGCTCAGGAGCGAGCAGTCTCCCAGCGCGCTCGACGTGGTGCTGCCGATCGTGTCGTGCGGCGCGCTGCTGTTGCGGCGGCGCCTTCCCGTCACGTCGCTGATCGTGGTCGTCGTGGCGGTGTCCGCCTACTATCCGCTCGCCCGGTTCGACGGGCCGCTGGTCGTGCTGGTGTTCGTGGCCCTCTACACCGCCGCCGACCAGGGACGGCTGGCCGCCGCGATCGCCACCGGGGCCGCCGTGCTGCTGGCGATGGGGTTCGGCGAGTCCCACGGGTCCAGGCACGTGGACGACGGCACGTTCGGCGCGATCACCGGCTGGGTGGTGGCCGCCATCGCGTTCGGCGGGGTCACCAGGAACCGCCGGGCGTACCTGCTGGAGGCGCAGCGGCGCGCGCTGGACGCCGAGCACTCCAAGGAGGAGGAGGCCAGGCGGCGCGAGAGCGAGGAACGGCTGCGCATCGCCAGGGAGCTGCACGACGTGCTCGGGCACAACATCTCCATGATCAACGTGCAGGCGTCGGCCGCGCTGCACGGGCTGGCCAGGCGTCCCGAGAAGGCCGAGGCCGCGCTGCGGACCATCAAGGAGACCAGCAAGGAGACGCTGCGCGAGCTGCGCACCACGCTGGGGGTGCTGCGCCAGGTGGACGAGGACGCGCCGACCAGGCCCGCGGACAGCCTGGCGCGGCTGCCGGACCTGGTCGCGGCCTCGGGGCTGGAGGTGGCCGTCGAGCCGTCCGGGCCCTTGGACGCCGTGCCGACCGAGGTCGACCTGGCCGCCGCCCGCATCATCAGGGAGTCGCTGACCAACGTCGCCCGCCACTCCGGCACGGCGAAGGCCACCCTCTCGGTCAGCAACTCCTCAGGGAACATCCTGATCCGGGTCGAGGACGACGGCCCGGGCGCCACGTACACCGAAGGCAGCGGCTTCGGCCTGCAGGGCATGCGCGAGCGCGCCGCCGCGCTCGGCGGCGACCTGGAGGCCGGCCCGCGCCCCGAAGGCGGCTTCCGCGTCGTCGCCCGCCTGCCACTGAACGGAGCCCGATGATCCGCGTACTGCTCGCCGACGACCAGACCCTGGTCCGCGCCGGATTCCGGTCGATACTCTCCGACGAGGACGACATCGAGGTCGTCGGCGAGGCCGGCACCGGCGCGGCGGCCGTGGCGGGCGCCCACGAGCACCGGCCCGACGTGGTGCTCATGGACATCCGCATGCCCGAGCTCGACGGCCTGGAGGCCACCCGGCGCATCGCCGGCGACCCGCGGCTCGACGGCGTCAAGGTCATCATCCTGACCACCTTCGACCTGGACGACTACGTCTACGGCGCGCTGCGCGCGGGCGCGGGCGGGTTCCTGGTCAAGGACACCGAGCCGGCCGAGCTGATCCACGCGGTCCGGGTCGTGGCCAGGGGCGACGCGCTGATCTCGCCGTCGGTGACGCGGCGGCTGATCGCGGAGTTCGCCGGCCGCGTCAAGCGGCCGGAGCCGGGCCCCGAGCTCAACGCGCTCACCGAACGCGAGCGGGAGGTCATGGGCCTGGTGGCGGCCGGGCTGTCCAACGACGAGATCGCCGCCCGGCTCGTGCTCAGCCCCGCCACGGCGAAGACGCACGTCAGCCGCATCATGACCAAGCTCGGCGTGCGCGACAGGGCCCAGCTCGTGGTGGTCGCCTACGAGGCCGGGATGATCACGCCGGGCTGGCTTACAACCTGAGTCGTACGACTTCAGTGATCTTCGGCCCGGGGTTGTACGCCGGATTGCAGACCGGAGGCTGACGCGGCGGAGCAGGCCGTGACGCCAAGCTCTCGGCATGGACACCGTCGACCTCGCCCGGCTGCAGTTCGCGTTCACCGCGGGCGCGCACTTCCTCTTCGTCGCGCTGACGCTCGGCCTGGCGACGCTGGTGGCCGTCGTCCAGACCCGGGCCACGTTCAGCGGCGACCCCGTCCACCTGCGGATGACGAGGTTCTGGGGGCAGCTCTACCTCATCAACTACGCCATGGGCATCGTCACCGGGCTGGTCATGGAGTTCCAGCTCGGGCTGTCGTGGAGCGGGCTGACCGACTACGCGGGCAACGTCTTCGGCGCCTCGCTGGCGATCGAGACGCTGGTGGCCTTCTTCGTCGAGGCCACGTTCCTGGGCCTGTGGATCTTCGGCTGGAACCGGCTGAACCGCTGGGCGCACCTGGCGCTGATCTGGGTCGTCACGCTCACCGCGTACGCGTCCGCGTTCTGGATCATGATCTCCAACGGCTTCCTGCAGAACCCGGTCGGTCACGCCGTCGAGGGCGGCAGGCTGCGGCTGACCGACTTCGGGGCGATGATCGCCAACCCGGCCGCGCAGATCGCGTTCGGGCACGTCATCGGCGGCGCGATGATCGTCGGCGGGTTCTTCATGGCCGGGGTGAGCGCCTACCACCTGCGCAGACGCACGGCTGAGCAGGACCTGTTCAGGAAGTCGCTGCGGATCGGCGTCGGCGTCGCGCTGCCGGCCTCGTTCTTCACGGTGACGTTCGGCGGGCTCGGGTTCCAGACCCTCCAGCCGTCCAAGGCGGCGGCCTGGACGGGCCAGGCCGAGCGGCTGGCCGCCGTGCAGGCGGACATGACGGCCAGGTTCGGGCCGGGCGACTACCTGCCGCCGACCGGCCTGGTGCAGGGGGCCGGCATCACGATGATGATCCTCTGGGTGGTGATGACCGTCGTGGCGGGGCTGAGCCTGCTGCTGATGTTCTTCCGGCCGGTCGTGCGCGGCTTCCGGGCCTGGCACTGGCTGCTGACGCTGATGATCCCCGTGCCGTTCGTCACCATGCTCGCCGGGTGGACCTTCCGCGAGGTGGGGCGGCAGCCGTGGGTGGTCTACGGGCTGCTGCGCACGTCCGAGGCCATGTCGCCGGTGACGGCGGGCGAGATGCGGCTGTCGCTGACGGCGTTCGTGTCGGTGTTCACGGTGCTGATCGCGGTCAACTACTGGCTGCTGGCCCGGGCGGCCAGGCGCGGGCCCGGCGCGGTCGCGCTCGGCGCCCTTCCGGCCGAGACCCCCGTCCCCGTCCCCGCGTTCTGAAGGAGCCGATCATGGAGATCTTCGTCCTGGCCTTCTTCGCCCTCGGCTACCTCGTGCTGGGCGGGGCCGACATCGGGGTCGGCATGGCGCTGCCGTACCTCGGGCGGTCGGCGGGCGAGCGGCGCGAGGTGATCGCCGCCATCGCGCCGTTCTTCCTCGGCAACGAGGTGTGGCTGGTGGCCTCGGCCGGTGTGCTCGCGGGGCTCTTCCCCGATCTGGAGGGCCATCTCCTGAGCGGCAACTACGCGGTGGTCGTCGCGCTGCTCGTCTCGTGGGTGGTCAGGGACATGGGCCTGTGGCTGCGCGGGCGGGTGCCCGGCGCGCGCTGGCAGGCGTTCTGGGACGGCGGGATCGTGGCCGGGAGCTGGGGGCTCGCGCTGAGCTGGGGGCTGCTGCTCGCCGAGGTGCTGCTCGGCATCCAGGGGCCGCTCGTGCTGCTGGCCGCGCTGGTGGTGGCGGCGCTGTTCGCGGTGCACGGGCTGGCGTTCGCGGCGCTGCGGCTGCGCGGATCGTTGCGGGAGCGGGCCGGGGTGTTGTCCGGCGAGGCGGGCGAGGGCCGCACGTACGCGCTGACGGCCGGTGCGCTGCTGGTGGTCGGGGTGCTGGCCGGGCTGCGGCTGCCGCTGGTGGCGGGGTCGTCGGGGGCGCTGCTGACGCCGGTGATCCTCGTCCTGATCCCGCTGCTGGTGGCCTCGCAGGGGTGGGTGTGGTGGACGTTCCGGCACCGGGTCAGCGGGCCCTCGTACCTGTGACCAGGCGGGTGACCCTGGTGGAGCACCCGCCTGGCGTCGGGTCAGAACAGCGGAGCGCCGTCGCGGGTCAGCCGCCAGTTGGCGGAGGCGAAGTCGGCGGGGTTGATCGTGCCCTTGGCGGTGGCGTACTCGATCAGCGCCTGGCGGATCTCCACCTGCGCGTTGTACAGCACGGGAGCGGTGGTGACGTGCGGGAAGCCGCCGCCGCCCGACTGGCGGTAGTTGTTGATCGCGACCACGAACTCCTTGCCGGCCGGGATCGGCGCGCCCTCGAAGGTGAGGTTGGCGACGCGCTGCCCGGCGGGCTTGGCCACGTCGATGTCGTAGGAGACGCCCGAGAGCTGGTCGTAGTTGTAGTCCGGGGTGTTGCCGGCGTTGGTCAGCTTGGTGACGTCCACCGGGTCGCCCGGGTTGAGCTGGTTGAAGTACCGGGCCGAGTACTCCAGGTAGTCCTTGATCTGGGCGCCGGTCAGCTTGATCGCCAGCAGCGTGTTGTCGTAGACGTAGAGCCCGGCCACGTCCCTGACCCGCACGTCACCGGCGGGGAAGACGGCGGTGCGGCTGAACGGCGCGGCGATCGACAACACCGGCAGCGTGTTGCCCGGCAGGGCGGCCTTCACCGTCTCGGTCTGCACCTGCTGGATGTAGTCGAGGATCGGCGTGTCCTTGTACGGCGACTCGGCCGCCGACAGCTCCTCGGCCGACTTGGCGACGACCTTGTTGACGTAGCCCACCGTGGTGTCGTGCTGCGGCTTGAGCAGCGAGACGATCTTCGGGTCCTCCGTCACCGTGTTGGTGTTGAGCGTGGCCGAGCTCTTGCCGGTGACGACCCACTTCCCGCGCTGCTTGGCGAGGGTGAAGTCGAGCCGCGACAGGCGCTGGCCCCACTTGCCCGGCTCGGTGAGCAGCACCTGCTGCCCGGTGGTCCTGTTGGTCACGAAGCGCTGGGCGACCTCGTTGTGCGCGTGCCCGAACAGCACCGCGTCGATGCCCGGCACCTGCTCGGCGACCATCGCCGAGGCGTTCTCCACGGGCAGGTCGGTGCCGTAGGAGGACATGCCGCTGTCGCCCGCGTGCGCGGTCACCACGACCACGTCCGCGCCGAGGCCGCGGATGACCGGCACCCACTTCCTGGCCGACTCGACCAGGTCGGTGAAGCGCAGCCTGCCCTCGACGTTCGCCTTGTCCCAGATGGCCACGCCGGGGTTGGTCAGGCCGAGCACGCCGACCTTGATCGGCTTGTCGCCCCTGACCTTCATACTCTTGATCACGAATGGCCGGTACGCCGGCAGCCCGCTCCCGGCGTGCACGGCGTTGGCGCCCAGCACCGGCGCCCGCATCTGCCTGATCCAGGTGGCCAGCAGCGGCAGACCGTAGTTGAACTCGTGGTTCCCGAGGGTGACGGCGTCGTAGCCGATGGCGTTCATGGCCTTGGCCATCGGGTGGGTCTGCCCGGTCTCGGTGATCGGCTCGACCTTGGCGTAGTAGTAGGCCAGGGGCGTGCCCTGGATCGTGTCACCCGAGTCGAACAGCAGCGTGTGGTCCGCCCCGCGCTCGGCCCTGACCTTGTTGACCAGCGACGACACCTGGGCCAGGCCGATGGTGTTGCCCTGCTTGTCGGCGTAGGCGGCGTCCTTGAAGTAGTCCCAGTTGAGGGCGTTGCTGTGGATGTCCGACGTCCCCATCACGGTGACGGTGACGCTCTTGTCCCCGCTCGCGTGGGCGGGGAGCGCCACCAGGGCCAGCGCGGTCAGCGCGGCGGCCCCTGTGGCGGCGAGCTTCTTGGTCTGCATGTGCCTGGAGGGTAACCAGGACAAATTACTCGTTGGTTACGAAATCGCGGATCAAGGCTGTCACCTCTTCGGGACGTTCGTGTAGCACCACATGCCCGCTGTCCAGCTCGGCGTAACGGCTGCCGGGCAACGCGGCGTGCAGGGCGCGGGCGTGCCCGACCGGGACGAGGTGGTCCTGCGTGCAGCCGATCACCAGCGTGGGCGCGGTGATGCTGGGGAGCAGGTCCCTGATGTCGGTCCTGAGGTCCAGCTCGATCTGGCGCACCGTGCCGGGGGGCGGGTCGCCGGCCATCATGGCCTTCAGGCCGTCCTCGCCCTGGCCGCTCACGAAGGCCGGGCTGAAGCCGACCAGCGGGGCGTACGCCGCGAAGCTCTCGGGGTCGGTGGCCGCCAGCCGGGCCCAGGTGCGCAGGCCGAGCCGGAGCCGGGGGTCGCCGGCGTGCGTCCAGCCGGCGATGAGCACCAGCCGCCTGACCAGCTCGGGACGCCGGGCGGCGACCCCCGCCGCCACTACCGCGCCCAGCGAGAAGCCGACCAGGTCGGCCGGGCCGCCCTCGGGGAAGGTCGCCGCGACCTGCTCGATCAGCAGGTCGAGCGTGAGGTCGCCGCCGGGGTCGGCGGTCTCGCCGCTGCCGGCGTAGTCGGGGGTGATCACCGTGCGGATGTCGGTGAGGTTCTGGACGAGGTGGCCGTAGTTGCTGACGGCGTCGCCGCCGGTGCCGTGCACCATGACCAGGCCGGGGCCGCTGCCCGCCCGGTTGAAGTGCACGTGTCCGCCGTCGTGGACGACTGTGGGCATGGGGGTCTCCTAGAGGTTTCCGCCGCCGGTGGCGTCGAGGGTGGTGCCGGTGATGAAGCTCGCCGCGGGCGAGGCGGCGAACGCGACCACGTCGGCGATCTCGCCGGGCTCGCCGATGCGGTTGAGCGCGTGCCTGCTCGCCGCGTACGCGCGGGCCCCGGGCTCGCTCAGCCAGCCCGCGTTGACGTCGGTGTCGATGATGCCGGGCGCGACGTTGTTGACCGTGATGCCGCGCGGCCCCAGCTCCTTGGCCAGGGCCAGCGTGAACACCTGGACCGCGCCCTTGGTCATCGCGTACGCGATGCCCTCGGGATAGGCGATGCGGGCCGCGCCGGAGGTGATGTTCACGATGCGGCCGCCGTCGGGGATCAGCGGCAGCACCTGCCGGGTGAGGAAGAACAGGCCCTTGACGTTGACCGCGAACAGCCGGTCGTAGCCCTCCTCCGTCTCCTGCGCGAGCGGCTTGGACAGGCCGATGCCGGCGTTGTTGACCAGCACGTCGAGCACGTCGGTCTCCTCGGCCACCCGGCGGGCGAGCCGCTCGACCTCCTCGGGCACGCCCAGGTCGGCCCGCACGGCCACGGCGTTCGCCCCGATCAGCCCGACGACCTCCTCGGCCGCGGCGGCGTCCCTGGCGTAGTTCACGATCACGCGGAACCCGTCCTTGGCCAGGCGCAGCGCGATGGCCCGGCCGATGCCCCTGCCGGCGCCCGTCACCAGGGCAGTCCTCATCGCTCGAATCCTTTCTTTAGCGATCGATACAGAAACCATAACATAGCGATCGCTATAGAATGGGCGCATGGCGAGGCAGCGGGCATTCGACAGGGACACGGCACTGGAGAGCGCGCTGCGCGCGTTCTGGGAGCACGGCTACGAGGCGACCTCGATCGCGGCGCTGACCGCCGCCATGGGCATCAGGCCCCCCAGCCTGTACGCGGCCTTCGGCGACAAACGGCGGCTGTTCGAGGAGGCGGTGCGCCGCTACCAGCTCACCCACGGCGCGTTCACCACCAGGGCGCTCGCCGAAGAGCCCACCGGCCGCCAGGCCGTCGAACGCGTGCTGCGCGAGTCGGCCGCCGAGTACACGAACGCGGACCACCCGCCCGGCTGCCTGATCATCAGCGCCGCGGTCAACTGCGGGCCGGAGTCCGCCGACGTGGCGGAGTTGCTGCGCGGGTTCAGGGAGGCGGCGAAGGCGGCGATCAGGAGGCGCGTGGACGACGACGTGGCGGCCGGCCGGCTGGCCCCCGGCACCGACACGGAAGCCCTGGCCACCTTCTTCGCGTCGGTGATCCAGGGCATGTCCACGCAGTCCCGCGACGGCGCCTCCTACGCCGGCCTGCTGGGGGTCGCCGAACTCGCCATGGCGGCCTACCCGCCGCCCGCGCACTGACGGCCGCGCGAAGGCCGCACAGCCGCCCGGCGCACAAGAACCTGACCCGCGCGGCCGCCCGGCTCGTGAAGGCTTTCGCGCGTCCGGATTATTGCGACATGACGCCCGCGTCCTCCGGCGGCAGCTCGGGGGGCGAGGCGCGCAGCCAGCGGCAGCCGTGCGGTCCCAGCGCGAGCTTGGCCGTGCCGTCGGCCGACACCTTGATCGTGCCGTCCACCAGCAGGTCCGTGAGGTCGCAGTTCTCCAGGCCGTCCAGCCGCAGCTCGACGTCCCTGGCCGTGTCGCACAGGTTGTGGGCGACCACGACCGTCGCGCCGTCGGCGTCGCAGCGGTGCGAGAAGATCGCGTCGTCGCCGGTGTCCAGCACCGTGTACTGCCCCCAGGCCAGCTCAGGGCATTCGCGGTACCGCTCGATGAGGAGCTGGAACCAGCGCAGCAGCGAGTCGGTGTCGCGTTTCTGGTCGGCCACGTTGACCCGGTCGGGCGCGAACGAGCCCTCGGGGATCTCGCGGACCGTCTCCTCCTTCTGGCTGAAGCCGCCGTCCTCGGACCACTGCATGGGGATGCGGACGGCCATCCGCCCCTCTTCGTCCAGGTTCTCCCCCATGCCGATCTCCTCGCCGTAGAAGATCACGGGGGTGCCGGGAAGGGAGAACAGCAGGCTGTAGGCCATCTTGATGCGCCGCAGGTCGCCGCCGAACATCGTGGGCAGCCGCCGCCGCAGCCCGCGGCCGAAGATCTGCATGTCCTTACGGGGGCCGAACGCCTCGAAGATCTCCTGGCGTTCCTCTTCGGTGAGCTTGTCGAGAGTCAGTTCGTCGTGGTTGCGGAGGAACATCGCCCATTGACAGTCCTTGGGGGCCCGGGGGCGTTCCTGCAGGGCGTCCATCAGGGGGCGGGCGTTGTTACGGGCGAAGGAGAGCCAGCTGTTCTGCATGCCGATGAAGTCGAAGCACATGGTGATCTGGTCACCGAGCCCTTCACCGAAGTACCGCAGTAACTCCTTGTAGGGCAGGTTGACCTCGCCCAGCAGGATCGAGCCGCCCTTGCGCCTGGTCATGAAGGCCCGCAGGTCGGCCAGGAACTCGTGCGGGTTGGCCAGCTTGGGGTTGACGTTCTCGATGAGGAACGGCACCGCGTCCACCCGGAAGCCCGACAGGCCGAGCTCCATCCAGAAGCCGAGGATGCGGGTGATCTCGTCCCTGACCTCGGGGTTGCCGACGTTCAGGTCCGGCTGGTGACGGTAGAAGCTGTGCAGGTAGTACTGGCCGCTGCCCTCGTCGTACTGCCAGATGGAGTCCTCCTTGTCGGGGAAGACCACCTGTTTCGGGTCGTCGGGCTCGGGGGTGTCGGACCAGACGTACCAGTCGCGCATCGGCGAGTCCTTGCTCCTGCGCGACTCCTTGAACCAGGGGTGCTGGTCCGAGGTGTGGTTGACGACCAGGTCCGCGATCACCCGCAGGCCCCGGTCGTTGGCGGTCCGCATGAACTCCACGAAGTCGCCCAGGGTCCCCAGCCGGGGGTCGATGCTGTAGAAGTCGGTGATGTCGTAACCGTCGTCCCGGTTGGGGGTGGGGAAGAACGGCATCAGCCAGAGGCAGGTCACGCCGAGACCCGCGAGGTAGTCGATCTGCTGGGTCAAGCCGCGGAAGTCGCCCACACCGTCGCCGTTACCGTCCTTGAACGTCTCCACGTCCAGGCAGTACACGACGGCGTTCTTCCACCAGACGTCGGAGGTGTACGTCAGTCGCATGGCGGGCCTGCTACCCACCCGACCAGAAGAAATGTCCTTTTGGTGGTTTGCGTCCGGTTCTAATCCCGTGACCTCGGGCCACCAGGGCATTGCCGAGCCCGAGCAGCCGTGCGGATCCCACGCAAATAGTTCGGGAGCCGAACTGATGGTAACCTGATCTCATGGCCAAGCCCGAGGAGCAGCTGGGAGTCGTCTCCGCCCTGGTGCGCTCGACCTTCCTGGTCAACGCCGTCTACGCCGAGTCCGCCCGCGCGTACGGGCTGACCTCCCAGCAGGGCCAGCTCCTGTGCGTGCTGATGGCCCAGCCGTACGGGATGAGCGAGCTGGGCGCGATGTTGCGCCTGGCCAAGTCGAGCCTCACCGAGCTGGTCGACCGCACCGCGCAGCGCGGCATGGTGCGCCGCGAGCCCAACCCCGCCGACCGGCGCGCCGTCCAGGTCACGCTGACCGAGGAGGGCGCCAAGCTCGCCGACGAGTTCTACACCGAGGCGTGCCGGCGCATCGACGAGCTTCCGTCGGGGCTCGACGAGGCCGAGCGCGCCACGCTCGCCGACCTGCTCTCCCGCCTGGTGCGGGACAACAACGCCCCCACGGTCTTCATCGAGCGCGCCGACACCCCCTGACCGCCGCGCGCGGTCACACCCCGGCCGGCGCCGGCTCGCCGGCGACCCCGAACAGCTCGGCGAACCGTCCGGTGAACAGGTCCCGGCCCTTGTAGTCGGCCACCGACTCGGCCGGCAGCACGATCGGCCCCTCGGGCGAGGGGAGCTGGCCGACGCCCCCTTCGGCCCCCAGCGGCAGCAGCACGAACGGCAGCGGCGAGGGCCGGTACACCGACGAGGGCCGCTCGCCGCGCAGCTGGGCGATGATGTTCGCGGCCACGACCTCGGCGTGCTGCATCGCGTTCCCGGCCATCTTGGCCTCGGCCAGGTCGGTGATGTCGCCGATCGCGTAGACGTGCTCGTGGCCCTCGACGTTGAGCCGTTCGGTCACCCGTACGTGGCCGCGGGGCGTGCGCGCGTCGCCGAGGTCGCCGTCGAGGTAGCCGGTCCGGACGCGCACGCCGTACGCGCGGAACCAGATGTCGGCCGACAGCTCCCCCGCCGTGGACCCGACGGTGAACGGCCCGGCCCGCCCCGGCCCGGTGGGCGGCTCGGCGTCCAGCGTGGTGCCGAGCAGCAGCTCCACCCCCAGCTCGGCGAGCTGCCTGCGCAGGTCGGCGCGCACCTGCGGCTCGAACGCCGGCAGCAGCTCCGTGCCGTGATCGACGATCGTGACCCGCTTGTCCGGCCACACGGCCTTGATCTCCCCGGCCAGCTCCAGCCCGACCGGCCCGGCCCCGGCGATCAGCACCCGCCCGGCCCCCGCCAGCTCCCCGTGGACGGCGTGGATGCGCTCCCGCGCCTGCCCGGCCAGGTCGTCCTCGAACTTGAACGGGAAGGGGTACCCCGACCCGGTGGCCAGCACGAGGTAGTCGGCCTCCACCCGTTCCCCGGACGCCAGCAGCACGCCCCGCGAATCCACCGAGACCGCCCGCTCGCGGACGATCCGGCCACGCTCCATCAACCGGTCGTAGGGGAAGAACATCTTCCCGGCCCATTCCGGCCGGGCCAGCGCCCGCATGGACGCGGCGTTCTGGACGAAGGCGTCCTTGGGCTCGATGAGCACGACGTCCGCGTGCTCGTCCAGCGCCTTGGCGGCCGCCGCGCCGCCGTAACCACCACCGATGATCGCCACAGTACGGCTCATGGTGCACATCTCCCATCGGGACCACAGCTCGTTCGTATTACGAACCATAATAGTTCGTAACCCGAACCGCAACTGCCCGAAAGTTCTCCGTCCCGGCGCGATGAGTTCCGGCGGCCCCGCCGGTACGTATCCGTGAACCTGTCACCAGCGATGAGGAGAGAAGAGCCATGACCGAGACCCGAGAGCACGACGTGGCCGCCATCAAGAGCGTCCTTGAGCGCCTCTACCAGGCATGGGCCGACGGCGACGCCGACGCCTTCGTCACCGACTACACCGAGGACGCCACCGCGATCATGCCCGGCAGCGTGCGCCGGTCGAGGGAGGAGGTGCGCGGGAAGATGGCCGAGGGCTTCGCGTCCTACCTCAAGGGCAGCACGACCGCCGACCGGCTGGAGAGCATCCGTTTCCTGGGCGAGAGCGCCGCGATCGCGGTGAGCGAGACCGGCGTGCTCTTCCCCGGCGAGACCGAGGTCCCCGCCGAGCGTATGGTGTACGCGACCTGGGTGCTGGAGAAGCGGGACGGCGCCTGGCTGCTCGCGGCCTACCACAACAGCCCGGCCGTCGTGGCAGGCTGACGTACCCGTAAGGCAGGCGGAAGGCAGGGCAAGGGCGTGGACGCGGTGACGCCGGGACAAGAGGGCTTCGATCGCCGGATCGAGCCGTTCCGCAAGGAGCTGCTGACGTACTGCTACCGGATGCTCGGCTCACCCCACGACGCCGAGGACCTGGTCCAGGAGACGTACCTGCGGGCGTGGCGGGCGCGGGAGCAGTACGACGGCACCCGCAGCTCCCTGCGCACCTGGCTCTACCGGATCGCGACCAACGCCTGCCTGACGGCCCTGGAGGTCCGGGGGCGCCGGCCGCTGCCGTCGGGGCTGGTGGCCGCGTCCGACCCGCTGGCGCCGCTCGTCCAGGGGGAGAACCTGGCCTGGCTCCAGCCCCTGCCGGACTCGATGCTGGACGCGGGCGACCCGGCCGGTGCCGTGGTCGAGCGCAGCGGCCTGCGCCTGGCGTTCGCCGCCGCCCTGCAACACCTGTCGGCGCGCCAGCGCGGCGCGCTGATCCTGCGGGACGTGCTGAGCTTCTCCGCGGCGGAGTCGGCGGAGATCCTCGGCACCACCGTCGTGTCGGTGAACAGCTCCCTGCAGCGGGCGCGCGCCCGGGTGAAGGAGGCCGGCGTCCGGCGCGAACCGCTCGGCGAGCCGCCGCTGGCCGAGCAGCGCGCCTGGGTCGACCGCTACATGCGCGCCTTCGAGCACGCCGACGTCGAGGAGCTCAAACGGCTGCTCACCGAGGACGTCGTCATGGAGATGCCGCCGATGCTCAACTGGTTCGCCGGGCGCGGCAACTACGGCCTGTTCATGGACTGGGTCTTCGAGGCGGCCGGCACCGACTGGCGGCTGGCGGCGGTCACGGCCAACGGCCAGCCGGGGTTCGGCGCCTTCCGGCGCGCCGGCGACCGGTACGAGCCCCACACGCTGCAGATCTTCACCGTCACCGCCGAGGGCATCAGCCGGAACTCGGTGTTCCAGGGGACCGAGATCTTCGCGGCCTTCGGTCTGGCGGCCGGATTCGACGCGCCCCGATGACCCCGGCGGGCCCGCAAGTTTCTTCAAGACCGGGCAGGGTCGGACGGCCGATGCTGGGCGGGTGATTTCACCCGTTTCTACCCTGGTGACCGGCGTGCGCCGTGGCCCGATGCTCGCCGTGCTGCTCACCGGTCAGGTCATGGCCTCCATGGACGGCTCGATCGTGTCGGTCGCCGCGCAGACCATCCGCCAGGACCTCCACGCCGGCGGCACGGCGATCCAGCTCGTCGTGTCGGGCTACCTGCTGACCGTCGGCGTGCTCCTGGTCACCTGCGCGCGCATCGGCGACCTCGTCGGGCAGCGGCGCGCGTTCCTGTTCGGGCTGGGCTGGTTCACCGCCGCCTCGCTGCTGTGCGGGCTGGCCCCCGACGTGGGCGTGCTGGTGCTCGCACGCGTCGCGCAGGCCGCCGGGGCGGCGCTGCTCACGCCGCAGATCTTCGCGCTCATCCAGACGCACTGGCAGGGCGACGCCCGCCGCCGGGCGATCGGCCTGTACAGCATGGTGCTCGCCCTGGGCGTCGCGCTGGGGCAGGTGGTCGGCGGGCTGGTCGTCAGCGCCGACCTCCTGGGCCTGTCCTGGCGGCCGGTGTTCCTGATCAACATCCCGATCGGCGTGATCGCGCTGGCCGTGGGACCGCGCCTGCTGCCGCCCTCGCCCGTGAACGCGCGGGCGCGCCTCGACCCGGGCGGCGTGGCGATCCTGACCGCGGCCATGGCCGCGATCACCGTCCCGCTGATCTTCGGCCGCGACCTCGGCCGGCCGCTCTGGATGTGGATCTCGCTGGCCTGCGGCGCCGCGCTGTCGGTGGTGTTCGTCCGGCACGAGACCAGGGCCCGGCACCCGCTGCTCGACCTGGCCTCGGTACGGCCGCGCGGGGTGCGGCCGGGGCTGGCGGCGTGCTGGATCGTCATGGGCTGCTACACCGTCTTCCTGCTCACCCTCACGCTGCACCTCCAGACCGCGCTGGGGTACTCGCCGCTGTGGGCGGGGCTGGCCTTCGTCCCGTACGCGCTGGGATTCGGCGCGCTCAGCCTGAGCTGGACCCGGTATCCGCAGAGGTTGCAGCGGGTCCTGCCGGTCGCGGGTCCGGTCGCCTTCGCGGCGGGGGCGGGCCTGCTGGCGCTGCTGTGCCGGGACGAGTGGCGGCCGGTCGTGGCCGTCCCGCTGCTGCTGCTGGCCGGGGCCGGGCACGCCGCCGGGTACAGCCCGCTGATCGCGCGCGTCACCACGCTGGTCGAGCCCCGGCTGGCGTCGGCGATCTCGGCGCTGAACGCCACCGGGCCGGTGCTGGCCGGGGTGACCGCCGTCGCCGGGCTGGGCAGCGTCTACTTCGCCGCGCCGTCCTCGGCCGACGGGCTGCTGCGGGTCGTGGCCGCGGTCGCCGTCCTGCTCGTGGGCGCGGCCCTGTGCGCCGTCCGGGCGACGCTGGGGAGCGGCGGCCCGGCGGTCACAGGAGGGTGCCGCCGGACACGTCGAACCTGACCAGCGCCTCGTCGATCCTGGCCAGGGTGTCCGGGTGCAGGGTGAGGTCGGCGGCGGCCAGGTTCTCCTCGATGTGGGCGGGGGTGCGGCTGCCCGGGATCGCCACCACGTGCTCGTCCTGGTGCAGTAGCCAGGACAGGGCCAGCTGGGCGGGGGTGATGCCGAGGTTGGTGGCCAGGGTGCGGATGGGGGCGTACCTGTCGTTGTTGCCGGCCAGGTTCTCCGCCGAGAACCGGGGCGCGTTGTGGCGGAAGTCGCCTTCCTCCAGCCGCTGGACCGTGCCGGTCAGGAAGCCGTTGCCCAGCGGGCTCCAGGCCACCAGGCCGACGCCGAGCTCGCGGGCCGCGGCCAGCAGGTCCGGCTCCACCGGCCGCCACATCGACCACTCGTTCTGCACGGCCGTCACCGGATGGACCGCGTGCGCGGCCCTGAGCTGGGCCGCCGTCACGTTGGACAGGCCGATGTGCCTGATCAGGCCGTCGCGCACCAGGTCCGCCATCGCGCCGACCGTCTCCTCCACCGGGACGCCGGGGTCCGGGTAGTGCAGGTAGTACAGGTCGATCACGTCGGTGTCCAGGTTGCGCAGGCTGCGTTCGGCGTAGCGGCGGACCAGGCGCGGGTCGGCGTTCACGCGCAGCTCGTTGAAGGCGTACCCGACCGGGTACGGGCGGCTGGGCTCGCCTTCGGGGATCGCCAGGCCGAACTTGGTGGCCACCACGACCTCGTCGCGGGGGCGTCCCTTGAGCGCGCGGCCGACCAGGCGCTCGTTGTGGCCGTCCACGCCGTAGGCGTCGCTGGTGTCGATGTGGCCGGCGCCGCCGTCCAGGGCCGCCCGCAACGCCTTCTCGGCCCGGGTGTCGTCGATGTCGCCGTACACACCGGGCGAGAGCACCATCGCGCCGAAACCGAGCGCGGGGACCTGCAGTGTTCCGAGTTCGCGTGTCTTCATGACGATGATCGTGCCGCCGGGGGGCGCCCGGCGTCCAAGACCCTTTGCTATAACCATCGGTTATGGACGTGCACCTGCGGGACCTCCGCTACTTCGTCGCGGTGGCCGAGGAGCTGAACGTGACGCGCGCCGCCGAGCGCCTCTTCGTCTCGCAGCCGGCCCTGTCCAAGCAGCTCAGGGTGCTGGAGCGGCAGCTCGGGTTCGCGCTGCTGGAACGCGTGCACGGCGGCGTGACGCTGACCCGGCAGGGCGCGGCGCTGCTGCCGGTGGCCCGCGACCTGCTCGGACGCTGGGCCGCCGGCGTGGAGACGGCCCGCGCCGCCGCCCCCGCCGGGACGCTGGTCATCGGCATGCAGACGGCCGTCGGCCGTGGGTTGCAGCAGGAGGCGCTGCGGCTGTTCCGGCAGGCGCGGCCCGGATGGGAGGTGTCGCTCCGGCTCGTGGGCTGGGACGACCCGAGCGGCGGCCTGGCCGACGGCTCCTCCGACGTGGCGTTCATCTGGCTGCCGGTGCCGCCGGGGCTGGAGACGTACGTGCTGGTCACCGAGGAGCGGGGGGTGGCGATGCCGGCCGGTCACCGGCTGGCCGGCCTGGCCGAGGTCCCGTTCGCCGAGCTGCGGGACGAGCCGTTCATCGCGCTGCCCGCCGCGGCCGGCCCGCTGCGCGACTTCTGGCTCGCCCGCGACGCCCGGGACGACGACCCGGTCGTCGGCGTCACGGCGAACACGCCCGAGGAGGTGTTCGAGGCCGTGATCAGCGGGCTGGGCGTCGTCCTGGTGGCCGAGGGGAACGCGGCGCTCTACAAGCGTCCGGGCATGGTCTACCGCCCGGTGACGGGCCTGCAGCCGGGCCGGCTCGCCATCGCCTGGCGCCGCGGGGACGCCCGTCCCCACGTCACCGCCTTCGTCGAGGCCCTGAAACGGGCCGCCGCCACGGTCTGACGCGGCCGGGCCGGTCAGGCGAGCGAGCGCCGGTAGCGGACCTCGGTGAGGACGATGCCCCGTCCCCAGCCCTCCGGCGTCAGGTGACCTCGGCGACTGTCGCGCCGTCCGCGTCGTCGTCCCGGAAGCCGCAAATCCGGGAAAGACTCGCTTTTCCGGTGATCACCCCGAATTCATCGGCACGTTTCGGGAAGTCGCCACTAAGGTCTGACCCGACGCACCGGTAACACAGGAAGGCACCCCCTATGAGCGACCACGCCATCACCTTCGACCTCATCGACGTCGACAAGGACGGCCGCATCTCCGCCGTCGAACTCGTCCGCCTGATGGAGATCCTCGGCCAGCCCATCACGCTGGACGCGGCCCAGGAAGGCGTGCGGAAACTGGACAAGGACGGCGACGGCCTGATTGACGTGGACGAGTTCGGCGCATTCCTGCAGAAATGACAGAAACAAGCTCTTGCTAGGCAAGTCTTGTCGCCTGAGCCACAATGGCGACATGAGGGACGATGGCCATCAAGAGTGACATCAACGAAACCGGGCTCCCCGCGGACATCGTGAGAACGCTCAGGGCGGGCATCGGAAAGGTCTCGGCCGAGGTGGTCGAGGAGATCCGGACCCGGATCCCCGAGTACGCCCGACCGGCCGACGAGATCTCCGTCAAAGTCGTGAAGATGGCGGTCGAGGAGGCCATCGACGGCTTCCTCGACCGCATCGAGAACCCGGGCGCCTCCTTCGACCCCGAGCCGTTCCGCATGATCGGCAAGGGCGAGGCGGCCGAGGGCCGCAACCTGGAGCCGCTGCAGACGGCCATGCGGCTCGGCGCCCGCGTCTGCTGGCGGCGGCTGACGGAGATCGCCGACCCGCTCGGCCTGACCCCGCAGACCCTGTACGACCTGGGCGAGGCCATCTTCGTCTGCCTCGACCGGCTCGCCGACGCCGCCGCCCAGGGCTTCGACGAGGCCAGGGCGCACGCCGCCGGCGAGCTCGAACGCCGCCGCAACCGCCTGCTCGACCTGCTCCTCAGCCGGCCACCCGCCGCCCCCGAGGCCGTCGCCGACCTGGCCAGGGCCGCCGGATGGCGGCTGCCGCGAACCGTGGCGGGCGTGGCGCTCGACGACCGGCACGGCACGTACCGGGCGCCCGCGCTGCCGCCGGGCGTGCTCGGCGGCCTGGAGCGGCCCGCGCCGTGCCTGCTGGTGCCCGACCCGGACGGGCCGGGACAGGCGCAGCTGCTCGACCACGCGCTGCGCGGCCACCGTGCCGCGATCGGCCCGGCGGTGCCGTTGGCCGCGGCGGCGACGTCCCTGAGGTGGGCGCGCGAGGCGCTGGAGCTGTCCCGGCGCGGCGTGCTGCCGCGCGGGCTGCTGCGCTGCGCCGACCACATGGCCACGCTCGTGGTGTTCAAGGACGAGGAGCTGGTCGGCGCCATGGCGCAGGCCCGCCTCGCGCCGCTGGCCCACCTGCGGCCCGCCCAGCAGGACCGGCTGGCCGAGACGCTGCTGGCCTGGTTGCGGCACGGCCGGGGCGCCGGCGAGGTGGCCGCCCGGCTGCACGTGCATCCGCAGACCGTGCGCTACCGGCTGCGGCAGCTCGAAGAGCTCTACGGCGACCAGCTCGCCGATCCCGACGTCCGGTTCGAGCTGGAGATCGTGCTCAGGGCCCGCCAGACCCTCATCGCCGCCGGGCCGTGAGCGGCCCGCCGCGCCCGGCCGGCGCGGCGGGGACCGGGCGGGGCCGGGCGGCTGCCGTCAGGCGGTGTGCAGGTAGACCTGGCCGAAGACCTCGGACAGGTTCTTGATGTCCGTGGCGACGTCGGCCTCGGGGCTGCTGTAGTCGTAGACGGTGGCCAGCCGCGGGCGCACGGTGCCGAGCTTCTTGAGCTGGTCCCAGGTGGTGTTGGCCGCCCACTTCTCGCCGTACACCCGGTTGACCTGGCCCTGCGCGTCCTGCCAGCGGCTCCACAGGACGACGGTCTCGGCGGCGTCGGCCTGGAGCGGGGCGGCGATGCGGTCGGTGATGGCCTGGGTGGCCTGCTCGGCGGTGAGCTTGGAGGTGCCGGCGGCGGTGAACCCGGCGTCCTCGGCGGCGATCTGGGCGTAGGCGTCCCAGGCGCGGGCGCGGACCTGGATCCACTGGTTGCGCTGGGCCTCGGCGGCGTCGATCTTCCAGGTGGCGTACTCGGTGGCCAGGTGGCCGGTGTCCAGGGTCAGCTGGTCGATCTGGCCGCCGGAAAGCCAGGCGCCGATGCGGGCGGGGTCGAGCAGCGGGTACTTCTTGGTCATCTCGGCCTTGCAGGCGTCGTTGGCGCCGCAGCCGAACAGCGGGACCACCGTGTGCGCCGCCAGCTTCTTGCCCGGCACGAGGTTGCGCAGCGCGGTCGTGGCCTCGGTGACGAACTTGTCCAGCTCCTCGGCCGTGGCGAAGGTCTGGTTGTAGCCGAGCTGCGAGGTGAACCTGATCCCGGCGACCCCCGGCTGCGCGGCCAGGGCGGCGACCTTCTTGGCGGCCTCGGCCAGCTTGCCGGCCTTGTAGTCGTCGGCCAGCTCGGTCTCGATCCAGGTCCGCAGGCCGGCCTCGACCGCGCTCTTCACGGCCTGGCCCGCCGGGCTCTCGGCGGCGGCCGTCTTGGCGGCGGCCGAGATCCCGTCGGGGTCGACGTGGCACTTCTGGCCGTCCGGGCACTGGTCGGGGGTGCCGCCGTCCTCGGCGCCGTCGACGTCCGGGGAGCCGACGTCGTGCATCTCGCCGTCGCCCTCGGAGTCGGTCGCGCACTCGTTGCCCGCTTCGCTGCAGTCGACCACGATCTCGTGCATCGGCCCGGAGTCGATCATGTTCTTGCCGTCGTTGTCCAGCCAGAACCGGGCGATGTCGGCGGCCTCCTCGGGAGTGGCCAGCCAGCGGCAGACGACGAACGCCGGGGTGTCGGCGGACATCAGGTCGTTGCAGCCCCGTGGATCGTCCTCCGACCAGGCGGGAACTCCGACGCCGAGCAACGACAGGGCCAGTCCGATGACGAAGATCTTCCGCAGTCGCATGGCGCCTTTACTCCCATGGGGGGCGATCGTGGGCAGATAGCACAATATCGGGACGATCAACAACCTTCAATGAGATCCACGGCGATCCTCACGCGGTTCTCGACGCGCAGTAGGCGTCGCAGTCGAGCGCAGGCGATCACCCCTCCGCCCGCGCGGCCCGACCGGCCTCGTCACCCCCATGGCAAATATTGGGACGACACCGCACTGCCACAAGCGGCAGACTGGGACGGATTTGAACGTTTTCGAGGGGACCGGCCCAGTGCACAGCTACCTCCGCGACCTCGGGCTGCTCCGCGACCGCAAGTTCGCCCTGTTGTTGTCCGCGCGGACCATCTCCATGCTCGGCAGCGCCTTCGCGCCCGTGGCGCTCGCCTTCGGCATCCTGGAACTGCCCGGCGCGGACGCCACGACGTTGTCGGTGGTGCTCACCGCCGAGTCACTGCCCATGATCGTGTTCATGCTGATCGGCGGGGTGATCGCGGACCGGCTGCCGCGGCAGCGGGTGATGATGGCCGGCGAGCTGCTCATGGCGCTGGGCTACTTCGCGCTGGCGGCGATGCTGCTGACCGGCTGGGCGCCGCTGCCCGTGATGAGCGTCGCGGCGGCGGCCTGCGGCGTGGGCATGGCGATCATGTTCCCGGCGCTGACCGGCATCATCCCCGAGATCGTGCCCGCCGAGCGGCTGCAGGCCGGCAACGCGCTGCTCGGTCTCGGCGCGAACGCCTCGCGCGTGGCCGGGGTGGTGCTGAGCGGCGCCACGGTGCTGTGGTTCGGCGGCGGCTGGGCCCTGCTGGTCAGCGGTGCGATGTTCGCGGTGGCCGGCGTGCTGATCGCGCTGCTGCGACTGCCCCCCGCCGAGCGCGCGGCGGCCGAGCGGCACTCGGTGCTGGCCGACCTGCGCCACGGGTGGCGGGAGTTCCGCTCGCGGCAGTGGATCTGGGTGGTCGTCGCCCAGTTCTCGGTGCTGGTGATGGCGATCCAGGCCGGGCACGGCGTGCTCGGGCCGCTGCTGGCCAAGGAGACGCTGGGCGGGCCGGCGGCCTGGTCGGCGTTCCTGGCGGGCGAGGCCGTCGGGACGATCGCCGGGGTGCTGGTGTCGTTGCGGCTGCGTCCGCGCCGGCCGATCCTGCTCGGCACGCTGTTGTGCCTGCCGACCGCGCTGCCGTACGTGCTGCTCGGGCTGGACGCGCCGCTGTGGGCGATCGTGGCGGGGGCGTTCGTGCTGGGCGTGTGCTTCGACGTCTTCGGCGTGCTGTGGCAGACGACGATGCAGCGCGAGATCCCGGCGGAGTCGTTGTCGCGGGTCAGCTCGTACGACGCGCTCGGGTCACTGATGTTCGGGCCGATCGGGCTGATGCTGGCCGCGCCGGCGGCGGTGGCCTTCGGCACCGAGGGGGCGCTGCTCGGCTGCGCCGCCCTCGTCGTGCTGTCCACGCTCGCCGCGCTGGCCGCGCCGGGGGTGCGCAACCTGCGCGCCCCCGAGCCGGAGCCCGAGCCGGTCTCACTCTGAGCGGAACCAGGCGTTGGCCCTCGGCTGGAACATCAGCGTGACGGCCCCGAGCACGGCCGTCACGTGCAGCACCCGGCTGATCGTGAAGAGCCAGGTCACCACGTCGGCCCCGGCGGCGGCCCCGGCGATCGAGCCGCCGTGCAGCAGCCACTGGATCGGCCCCACGACCAGCGACAACGTGCCGAACACGCCGAGCCCCACGGCCAGCGTGAGCCTGGCCCAGTTCTGCCCCGCGCGCATCCGCAGCGCCAGGAAGACCGCCGCGGCGAAGACGGCCACCCGCAGACCGGCGCCGGGCAGCAGGTCCAGGACGCCCGAAGTGCCCTCGTAGAGCTCCCTGCCGACGGCGAGCACGGTCTCGAACGCCCCCGCCGCGACGGCGGACATCCACAGCAGCGCGGCGGCGTGCACGACGGGCGGCGGCTGGGGGGTACGAGGCTCGGCGGTCTGCGAGGCGAGGGCGGTGGTCATGGCGGGCTCCCTGTCGTTTCGATTACAGGGAAAGTCTGATCCGCGCGCCCGCGCCGATCATGCCCGTCGTCCCCCGAATCCCGGTGAGGCGGGCCCTACCCCGAGGTCTCCGCTCGTGCGCAGGCCGCGGGTCACCACGCGCTCGTGGCCGAGCCCGAAGCGCGGCTCGGGGGCGCGCTCGCCGTCCAGGATCTCGGCCACGTACGCGGCCAGGGCCGGGGCGTGCTTGAACCCGTGGCCCGAGTCGCCGCCGAGCAGCCACACGCCGGGCGCGTCCTCGGCGATGATCCACTCGGCGTCGGGGGTGAGCGCGTACTGGCAGACCTGGCTGAACAGCACCGGCGCGGCCGCCAGCGAGGGGAACCTGCGCCGCAGGTAGTCGCGGGCCTGCTCGACCGCGGACGGGTCCACCGCCCGGCTGCCCTCCTCCGGCTCGTACGGCTGCCCTTCGGCGTCGGAGGTGGCCTTCATGCCGACCCCGTCCACGTCGCCGTGCCCGTAGGCCGAGGAGCCGTAGTCCACCCAGGCGGGCGTCTCGGGGGACGACCACGCGGCGGGCGCGGCGAAGTGCACCGTGTCCTGCCTGGTCACCGTGACCGGCACGGAGAACAGGCCGGGCAGCCAGGCGCCGCACGCCCACACGACGCGGTCGGCCCGCCGCACCTCGCCGTCCACCTCGACCGCGCTCAGCCCCGGCACGGGCGTCGCCCGTCCCCTGACCAGCCGGACGCCGGCCGCCTGGGCCAGCCGGGCGGTCACCTGCGTCGCTCGCCGCGCCCTGAGCACGCCCGCGTGCGGCTCGTGGAGCAGGAAGCTCAGGTCGTCGCCGCGGTAGTCGGGGAAGAAGCGCCGGCCGTCCGCCGGGTCGAGCACCTCAACCGGGATATCCAGATTTTTCAGTACTTGGGCGCTGGCGTGCTCCCACCCGTCCGGCCGGGCCGCGAACCACACCATGCCCGACTCCAGGAACAGTTCCTCGCCGGCCCGCTCGCCCAGCCGCCGCCAGCCCTCCCGCGCCTCCCAGGCCAGCCGCGCGTACCAGTCGTCAGCGCCGTGCGCGCAGCGCAGGAGCCGCGTCTCCCCCGCGCTGGCCTGCCGGACGTGTCCAGGCTTGTGCTGTTCGACCAGAGTCACCTGCCAGCCGGTTTCGGCCAGCCGCAACGCCAGCGACGACCCCCATATACCGGCTCCGACCACAATGACCGATTTCATGGAACCACCGTGACCGCAGGAACCGCCCCGCGCAAGGGTTCAGACGATGATCAACCGGACCACGACGCCCGCGCAGTTGCCCGCCACGCAGACACGCACCGGGACCTCGGAGATGCCGGCCGCCTGGGGCACCCCGCCCACGTGCCCGTCGGGGCCGATCGTCACGCCCGCGGGCAGCTTGGCGTGGTCGGTCACGCTGAAGGTCGGGATGACGCCCGGGGGACCGCCGTTGATGCCGATCTCGCCGGCGAGCGGGACGCCGGCCCGGCCCGGGAAGGTCAGCTCGCGCGGCTCCCATGGAACGTTCCCGAGCACGACGAGGGTGATGAGCTGCTCGTCGCACGAGTGCCCGGCGCAGAGCCGGACCGGGGCGATGAACGTGCCCACGCGCGAGGGCGTGCCGGACAGCCGCCCGCCCGCGTCGACGCTGACCCCCACGGCGACGTAGCCGGGACGGAAGGTCACGCCCTTGGCGACCGGCAGCAGCCACTGGCTCACCGTGATGCCCTGGGTGAGGTAGAAGGTGTTCTCCACCAGCCGGTCGCCCTCCGCGCGCGGCGGCGGGTCGATCAGGGTCTCCCTCGCCATGTACGCGATCGGCGTGGTGAGCGACGGCACGGCCGGCGGCAGGGCGCAGAGAGCCAGCCCGGCGACCAGGAACAGCCACCTCTGCCGCATCTCCACCCCCCGACGCCTCTCGTCCCTACGTACCCCTTCACCGTGCTCTTTCACTGGTCAGCCGTCACTCCATAATCGAAGTCATGGCCGCCGAATCCGCCCAGACGCTCGAACGCGGGCTGCGCCTGCTGCGACTTCTCGCCGACGGGAAGGGCGGGCGCACCCCGACCGAGCTGAGCACCGAGCTGTCGCTGAGCCGGCCGGTGGTCTACCGGCTGCTGACGACGCTGCTGAACGAGGGGTTCGTCCGCCGCGACGCCGAAGGGCGGGTGCATCTCGGGTTCGGGGTGCTGGTGCTGGCCCAGGCCGTGCAGCCGTTGCTGCGGGCGGCGGCGGTGCCGACGCTGCGGCGGCTGGCCGAGCAGGTGGGCGCGACCGCGCACCTGACCGTGGCCGAGGGCGACGACGGGCTGGCGGTGGCGGTGGTGGAGCCGTCCTGGACCGATCTGCACGTGGCCTACCGGGAGGGGTCGCGCCATCCGCTGGCGAAAGGCGCGGCGGGCCGGGCGATCCTGGCCCTGCGCGAGGGGCGCGACGAATACCTCGTGACGGAGGGGCAGTTGCAGGTGGGGGCGCGGGGCATCGCCGCGCCCGTGACCGGGCTGCCGTGGCTGGAGGCTTCGGTGGGGGTGGTGACGTTCGGCCCGCTGGAGGAGGAGACGGGGCCGCGCGTGGTGGCGGCGGCCGCCGAGCTGGCCGCCGCGCTGGGTTGACATCTCCACACCGATGTCGGACGGTGGTCACACATAGAGGACACATGCGTCCGATAAGCGGACAACATGGAGGGCGGATGCCGTACTACCGCGTCGTTGGGGAAGTGCCACGCAAGCGGCACACGCAGTTCAGGCGGCCGGACGGCGGCCTCTACGCCGAGGAGCTGATGGGCGAGGAGGGCTTCTCGTCCGACTCCTCGCTGCTCTACCACCGCCACCTGCCCACCGCGATCATCAAGGCCGAGGCGGTCACGCCCGCGTCCGCGACGCGACTGGAGCCCAATCTGCCGCTCTCCCCGCGCCATTTCCGCACGCAGGAGCTGTCCAGCGCCGGTGACCTGGTCGACGGCCGCATCCTGCTCGCCGGCAACGCCGACGTCCGGTTGTCGTACGCCACCAGCGACCGCCCCAGCGAGCTGTACCGCAACTCCATGGGCGACGAGTGCGTCTACGTGCAGCGCGGCTCGGTCCGCTTCGAGTCCACCTACGGCGTCATCGAGGCCGGCGAGGGCGACTACGTCGTCGTCCCGACCGGCACGATCCACCGCTGGGTGCCCGACGGGCAGGTCAACGTGCTGGCCATCGAGGCGTCCGGGCACATCAGGCCGCCCAAGCGCTACCTGTCGCAGTACGGGCAGTTCCTGGAGCACGCGCCGTACTGCGAACGCGACCTGCGCGCCCCCACGCAGACCCTGCTCGCCGAGGGCGAGGAGGTGCCCGTCCTGGTCCGCACGCGGGGCGGCCTGACCAGGCTGGTCTACCGCAACCACCCCTTCGACGTGGTCGGCTGGGACGGCTACCTCTATCCGTACGCCTTCAACATCGACGACTTCGAGCCGATCGTGAAGAAGACGCACGCGCCGCCGCCGGTGCACCAGACGTTCGAGGGGCCCGGGTTCGTGGTCTGCTCGTTCTGCCCGCGGCCGCTCGACTACCACCCCGAGGCCATCCCGATCCCGTACAACCACCACAACGTGGACTCCGACGAGTTCATGTTCTACGTGGGCGGCGACTACACCGCGCGCAAGGGCTCGGGCATCGACGTCGGCTCGGTCTCGCTGCACCCGGCCGGGTTCACGCACGGCCCGCAGCCCGGCGCGGTCGAGGCGGTGATCGACGCGGTCGCCCGCGGCGTCACCACCACGAGCGAGATGGCCGTGATGGTCGACACCTTCCGCCCGCTCGACCTCGGGCCGGGCGCGCTGTCCTGTGAGGATCCCGGCTACGCATGGACCTGGGCACGATGACTCTCTTCAGCGAACTGGTCGACGACGCGGGCCTGTTCCCGCCGACGTCGCTGCACATGGACGAGGCGCTGGCCCGCAACCAGCGCGACCTGGAGCACGGCAACGGCGTGCTCACCCACCGCTTCCTCTGCCCGGCCAGCCGGCTCGACCGGCTGCGCGGGCACGCCTACCGGCCGCGGCGCATCGGGCTGATCGTGGACACGCCCGAGCTCCCCGACTTCGGCGACCTGCCGGTGGACTTCGTCGAGATCCCGCTCGGGGCCGACGAGTCCGTCGCCGAGCTGGCCCGGCGCCTCGGCCTGCCGGCGCACGTGCGGCTGTTCGTCGAGGTCCCGCCGGACCGGAAGGTCGCCGGGGTGCCCGACGGGGTGGGGCTGAAGGTGCGCTGCGGCGGGCTCAAGGCCGAGGCGTTCCCGTCGGTGGAGCACCTCGCGGCGTTCGTCCGGGCCTGCGTCGAGGCCGACGTCCCGTTCAAGGCCACGGCCGGGCTGCACCACGCGGTGCGGCACTTCGACCCGAGCCTCGGCGTCGACCGGCACGGCTTCCTCAACCTGCTGCTGTCGGTCTGCGAGGCCGTGGAGGGCCGCGACCCCGCGCCCGTGCTGCGCACCACCGACGTCGGCCATCTCGTGCGGCTGGCCGGCGCCGTGACCGAGGAGACCGCGAAGCGGGCGCGGCGGCTGCTGGTCAGCTACGGCTCCTGCAGCACCGGCACGCCCATCGAGGACCTGCAGACGCTAGGAGTGATTCAGTGAGCTGGGGAGTGGACAACCTGCCCTACGGCGTGTTCTCCCGTCAGGGCGAATCGCCCAGAGTGGGCGTCAGGTACGGCGACAAGGTGCTCGACCTGGCCGCCGCGCTGCACGACGAGGTGTTCGCCGCGCCCTCGCTCAACCCCTTCATGGCGAGGGGCCGCTCGGCCTGGCACGACACCAGGACCCTCATCCAGAACAAGCTGACCGGCGACTCCTCGGTCACCGAGAGCCACCTGATCCCGCTCGACCAGGTGCGGCTGCACATGCCGTTCGAGGTGGCCGACTACGTCGACTTCTACTGCTCGCTCGACCACGCCAGCAACATCGGCCGGATCTTCCGTCCCGACGCCGAGCCGCTGCTGCCCAACTGGCGTCACCTGCCCGTCGGCTACCACGGCAGGTCGGGCACGGTCGTCGTGTCCGGCACGCCGGTCCGGCGCCCGCACGGCCAGCTCAGGGCCGGGGTCTACGGGCCGTGCGCCAAGCTCGACATCGAGGCCGAGCTGGGGTTCGTGGTCGGCGTGCCGTCGGAGCTGGGCTCGCCGGCGGGGGCGTTCGAGGACCACGTGTTCGGGGTGACACTGGTCAACGACTGGAGCGCGCGCGACATCCAGGCGTGGGAGTACGTGCCGCTCGGGCCGTTCCTGGGCAAGTCGTTCGCGACCTCGGTCTCGCCGTGGGTCACGCCGCTGGAGGCGCTGCCCCGGGTCCCGGGCCGCCCGCAGGACCCCGAGCCGCTCGACTACCTGCGCAGGCAGGGCGACTGGGGCCTGGACATCGCCGTCGAGGTCGTGCTCAACGGCGACGTGATCTCGCGCCCGCCGTACCCGAGCATGTACTGGACGCCCGACCAGATGCTCGCCCACATGACCGTGAACGGCGCCTCCCTGCGCACCGGAGACCTGTTCGCCAGCGGCACGATCTCCGGCCCTGAACGCGACGAGCGCGGCTCGCTCATCGAGCTGACCTGGAACGGCGCCGAACCGATCAAGCTGTCCGGCGGCGACACCCGCACCTTCCTCCAGGACGGCGACACGGTGACGATCCGGGCCACCGCGGGCGGCCTGACATTGGGCGAGGTGTCCGGAACCATCGGATAAGTAACTCAAGGTGCTTAGACCGTCACTCACCGCTAACCTGGGAAGTCCCCTTCCCTCGGAAAGCCCTCGGAGAGTGACGTGCGGCGTGCCGCGATCCTGTGTGTCGCCTTCCTCCTGGCCTGCTGCGGCTGCGGTCCCGTCGGCGACTCCCCGGCCGCGCCCGCGGTCGTGCACGTCTCCCCCTCCTTCGACGCCAAGCGGGCCCGTCCCGACAAGGGGCTGCTCATCACGGCGCAGGGCGGCCGGCTGACCCAGGTCCTGGTCTACGAGGGAGGCGAGCACGTCCCGGGCCGGCTCGACGCCTCGCACACCAGGTGGCGCTCCGACTGGACGCTCAAACCCGCGACCGAGTACACCGTCACCGCCACGGCCGCGGGCGAGAACGGCCCGTCCACGGTCTCCATGGGCCGCTTCCGCACCCGCGCCGCCGAGCACACGTTCGGGGTGGCCGCCACCGCGCCGCTGCCCGGCGAGACCGTGGGCGTGGGCATGCCGGTCGTCATCGACTTCGACACCCCGATCCAGGACAAGGCGGCCGTCGAGCGGTCGCTGGAGGTCACCACGAAGACCCCGGCCGAGGGCGCCTGGCGCTGGACCAGCGACACGCAGGTGGTCTACCGCACCCGCCGGTTCTGGGCCTCGGGGCAGCAGGTGATGGTCAGCGCCCACCTGGCCGGGGTGCGCCCGGCCCCGGGCGTCTACGGCACCCTCGACTCCACCTTCGCCTTCACCGTGGGCCGCAGGCAGACCAGCACGGTCGACGCCCGCACCCACCAGATGGTCGTGCGCCGCGACGGCCGGGTGGTGCAGCAGATGGCCATCAGCGCCGGCATGGCCACCACGCGGGAATACACCACCACCAGCGGCATGCACCTGACCATGGACAAGGGCAACCCGGTCCGGATGATCTCCCCAGGCCGCGCCAAGGGCGACCCCGGCTACTACGACCTGCTGATCGAGCACGCCGTGCGCATCTCCAACAGCGGCGAGTACGTGCACGCGAAGGACAACGTCTGGGCCCAGGGAAGGGAAAACGTCAGCCACGGCTGCATCAACGCCCGCCCCGACCAGGCGGCCTGGTTCTACGCCGGTTCGCTGCGCGGCGACCCGGTGCTGATCACGGGCACCGCCCGCCGGCTGGAATGGGACAACGGGTGGGGCTTCTGGCAACTTCCGTGGGAGAAGTGGATCCTGGGAAGCGCCCTGACCGCCCCGGCGACCGGCCGGTGACGGGTGCCCTGCGGACGAATGGGGGATTACGGTGGTAAGGGGGAACCAGTCCTACACACAGGCCCGTTATAGGTTCAGGAGGGCCGGAGCATGGATGAATGGGTCATCTGGATAATCCTCGCAGTCGTCCTCGGTGTGGCCGAACTGTTCACTCTCACGGCGGCCCTCGGGCTCCTGGGCGTGGCCGCTCTCCTGACCGCCGTGACGGCCGCCGTCGGGCTGCCCGTCCCCTTGCAGATCCTCGTGTTCGCCCTGTCGTCCGCGGCGGGGATGGTGGTCATCCGGCCGCTCGCCGTCCGCCATCTTCAGCAGCCGCCGTTGCAGCGTTTCGGCGTGGAGGCGCTGGTCGGCAAGCCCGCGTACGTGGTCTCCGAGGTCACGGGCCGCGACGGGCGGGTCCGCATCGGGGGTGAGGAGTGGTCCGCACGCGCTTATGACGAGACCCTGGTGATCCCCACCGGGGCGACCGTCGACATCATCGAGATCGAGGGCGCCACGGCCCTCGTGTATCCACGGGAGTGACCACATGGACCCGTTGCTGATAGCCGGACTGCTGATCATCCTTTTCGCCGCGTTCACCGTGCTCAAGGCCGTGCGGATCGTGCCGCAGGCGCGGGCCCGCAACGTGGAGCGGCTCGGCCGCTACCACCGCACGCTCAAGCCGGGTCTCAACTTCGTCATCCCCTACGTCGACCGCGTCTATCCGATGATCGACCTGCGCGAGCAGGTGGTGACCTTCCGCCCGCAGCCGGTCATCACCGAGGACAACCTGGTCGTCGAGATCGACAACGTCCTGTACTTCCAGGTCACCGACCCGCGGGCGGCGGCGTACGAGATCGCCAACTACATCACGGCCATAGAGCAGCTCACCGTCACGACCATGCGTAACGTGATCGGCTCGATGGACCTGGAGAAGACGCTCACCTCGCGCGACACCATCAACAGCCAGTTGCGCGGCGTGCTCGACGAGGCCACCGGCAAGTGGGGCATCCGGGTCAACCGCGTCGAGGTCAAGGCCATCGACCCGCCCAAGACCATCAAGGACGCGATGGAGAAGCAGATGCGGGCCGAGCGCGACAAGCGGGCCGCGATCCTCAACGCCGAGGGCCAGCGCCAGTCGCAGATCCTCACGGCCGAGGGCGACAAGCAGAGCCGCATCCTGCGGGCCGAGGGCCAGCGCTCGGCCGCCATCCTGGAGGCCGAGGGCCAGTCGCGCGCCATCGACCAGGTCTTCCAGGCCGTCCACCGCAACGACCCCGACCCCAAGCTGCTGGCCTACCAGTACCTTCAGGTGCTGCCGCAGCTCGCCCAGGGCAGCGGCAACACGTTCTGGGTCATCCCGAGCGAGGTCACCTCGGCCTTGCAGGGCGTCTCGAAGGCGTTCACCGAGGCGCTGCCGAAGTCGGCCGCCACCCGCGAGGAGCAGCCCCGGCCGTCGGAGGAGCTGGACCGGGAGATCGCGGCGGCCTCGGAGGCGGCGGCCGAGGCGGTCGCCGACGCCCAGGAGGCCGAGAGCCCCAAGGGCCCCCGCCAGATCGCCCAGGCCGTCAACGAGCCGTCCCCGTTCCCCGACCTGGAGCGCGAACGCGACCCCAAGGACACCGGCCGCTGACGTCCGCCGGGGCCGCGCGGGTTCCCCCGCCCGGCCCCGGCGCCGCTCAGCGCTGGCCGTTGTCGAAGTACGCGGCCAGCTCCGGGTCCAGCGGCGGCACGTCGTACGGCATGCCGCCGTCGCGCAGCGACATCGTGGCCATGTACCCGGCGGCGACGCTCATCCTGGCCGCCACGGGTGAGGTGTCGGTCGCCCCGCCCTCCGTGACGAACCGGCAGAACTCGGCCATGATCTGGGGGTCGGCCCCGCCGTGCGAGCCCTGCGCGGCCGGCACCTGGTAGGCGATGTCGCAGTCGTCCCGGTAGGAGGTGGGGCCGGTGTTCCACACCTTGACCGTGTCCCCCGGGCCGTCGCCGAAGTTCTCCAGCCGGCCCTCGGTCCCGATGACCGTGTAGTTGCGCACGTAGTCGGGGCTGAAGTGGCACTGCTGGTAGGCGGCGATGACGCCGTTGTCCAGGCGCATGTTCATGACCGACACGTCCTCGACGTCGATCACGTGGTGCAGGTCGCGCCGCTGCGTGGGCGGCCACTCGAACTCCCGCAGCCAGCCCTCCGGCCGGGGCGTCCCGGGCTCGCGGCGCGGCAGGTCGCCGTAGACCATCAGGTCGCCGAGGGCGTTCACGCGGGTGGTGTAGCCGCCGGCCAGCCAGTGGATCACGTCGAGGTCGTGCGCCGCCTTCTGCAGCAGCAGGCCCGTCGTACGGGTGCGGTCGGCGTGCCAGTCCTTGAAGTAGTAGTCGCCGCCGTAGGACACGAAGTGGCGTACCCACACGGTCTTGGGCTCACCGATCACACCCTTGCGGATGATGTCCCGCATCAGGCGCACCACGCCCATGTGGCGCATGTTGTGCCCCACGTACAGGCGGCTGCCCGTCTCGCGGGCGGCCCGCAGGATGTTGTCGCAGCCCTCGACGGTGATGGCCATCGGCTTCTCCAGGTAGACGGCCTTGCCGGCCTGGAGGGCGTCGATGGCGATGCGCTCGTGCGTGTCGTCGGGGGTGTTGACGACGATCGCGTCGAGATCTGGCCGGTCGAGCAGCTCGCGGTACTCCCCGGTCAGGAACTCCGCCTCGAACCGCTCCGACTGCTTCTTGAGCACTGCCGGGTCGGAGTCGCACAGCGCCGCCACGACCGAGCCCTTGCCCGGCCGGTGGGCGGCCAGGGCGAGACTCGTCCGCAGGCCGAGCCCGATGACTCCGATGCGCAGGTCTTCCACAAGTGTCCTTTCAAACGGTAGAACGATCAGCCCTTGGCGATGGAGGCCTCGTACTCGGCCCGCATCGCCTCGCCGCCCCTGCCCAGCCACTTCTTGACGAAGGCCGGCCAGTCCGACATCGACTTACGCCCGGTGACGATGTCGTCGACCATGTCCTTGCCCATGGTGCTCAGCTCGCCGTTCTTCTGGGTGTAGGTGTCGGAGAAGTGGCCGGTGGTGACGCGCTCCTGAAGCATAGGAGCGATCTTGGTCTCGAAGTCGTGGATGAGCTTGGTGCGCTCGGGCTGGCCGGGCAGGAACAGCGCGGACGGCGACCCGATCACGAACGAGAGCGGCTGCTGCGTGGTGGGCACCTCGGCCTTGCCCTTGTCGGTGAAGGCGAGGTCGCCGTCCTTCTTGGTGAAGTGGGTGCCCTCGACGCCGAAGTTGACGCGCTCGTACTCCTCCGTGCCGAACGGGGCGGCCAGGTAGTTGAGCACGCCGAGCAGGGTCTCGATGCGCTTGGCGGCCACCTTCTTGCTGATCGAGGTGAAGCCCACCGAGCCGAGCCCGGCGTTGTAGACCGGCTTGGACGACGGCGTCGCCGCGAACGGCACGATCGCGCCCAGGTTGTACTTCTGGGTCTTGGCGTCGTTGAGGAAGCCGGGGAACGACTCGACGTACGCGCCGATCTGGCCGTTGGCGACCTTGTCCTTGATGGTGGGCAGGGCGGGGTCGGGCCAGAACAGGTTGGCCTTGAAGCACTTGACCGCCAGCTCCAGCGCCGCCTGGTACTCGGGCGTCTCGAACTGGTGGATCAGCTTGCCGCCGGTCAGCTTCCAGGTGTTGGGGGCGCCGTACCAGTGGCTGAACATGTGCACGTGGTTGTAGTAGCTCGGTTCGAGCGGGTACTTGTTCTTCTTCACGTCGAGCAGCTGCTTGGCCTTGGCCAGGAAGTCGTCGGCGCCGGTGAACTCGGTGCCGCCGACCGGCTGCCAGTAGTCCTGGTTGACCAGGAACACCTGGCCGAAGCGGCTGTAGGCGACCGCCACGCCGTACAGCTTCCCGTCGGTGACCGCGGACTTCCAGGTCACGTCGCCCAGGTTGGCCAGGTTCGGGTACTTCTTGATCGCGTCGCCGCTCAGGTACGACGTCAGGTCGTGGAACTTGGCCGCCAGCAGCTCGGGCACCCGCTGCAGGCCCTGGTTCGGCGGGAACCAGACCAGGTCGGGCAGGTCGTCGCTGGCGATGATGGCGTTGAACTTGTCGGGGTAGCCGTCGCCCACGACGATGTTCATGCTCCACTCGGAGCCCAGGGCCTTGCTCAGCTCCTGCAGGTAGGTGTTCTGACCGGGGGCGGGCGGCGCGACGTCCCACGTCTGGGTGAGCGAGGTGATCTTCTGGCCGTCGCCCGGGGCGGTGGCGACCGACTTGACCAGCTCGCTCGGGTACTTCAGGTACGCGGGGTCCTGGCCGGCGTCGATCGGCAGGTCGGGTGTGGGGATCTTGGCGGCGGTGTACGTCGGCAGCGTCAGCTTCTTCGACAGATCCGCGCCGCCCTTCTTCACGCCTGCGGGGCCGCTCTCGCCGCCGCAGGCCGCGAGCCCGGCGACCGTGGCGCCGGCGAGCGCGAGTCCGAGGAATCCACGACGGGACATGATGGATGACATGGTTGCTCCCGGGTTCTCAGCCCTTGATGGCGCCGGTGAGGACGCCCTTGGTGAAGTACTTCTGGAGGAAGGGGTAGGCGAGCAGGATCGGCACGAGCGCGATGATGAGCACCGCCATCTGCACCGACGAGGCGGGCAGGTCACGCACGATCGCGACGTCTGAGCCCGTGGCCGAGGTGCCGCGGAAGATGAACTGCCGCAGCACGACCTGGATGGGGTGCTTGGTCTGGTCGTTGATGTAGAGGATCGCGGTGAAGAACGTGTTCCAGTACGAGACCGCGTAGAACAGGCCGACGACGGCGATCACCGCCTTGGACAGCGGGATCGCGATCCGCCACATCATCCGGAACTCGCCGCACCCGTCCATGCGGGCCGCCTCGAACAGCTCCTCGGGCAGGTTCTGGAAGAACGACCTGACCACGACCACGTTGAACGCGTTGACCAGCACCGGCACGATGAGCGACTGGTAGGTGTCGATCATGCCGAGTTCCTTGACCATGAGGTAGCTCGGGATCATGCCCGGCGTGAACAGGAACGTGGCCAGCACCATGAGCAGGATCGGCTTGCCGCCGAGCATGCCGCGCCGCGACAGCGCGTAGCCGAGGAAGACCGTGCAGATCAGGCTGAGCGCGGTGCCGGTGAGCGTGATGCCGATGCTGATCAGCACCGACCGGGTGACCGCGCCGCCGGACAGGATCAGCGAGTACGCCTCGAAGGTCGGGTGCGAGGGCCAGAGCACGTAGCTGCCGCCGTTGGCGATGCTCTCGGCGCGGCCCATCAGGCTGGTGCCGACGGCCAGCCCGAACGGGTACAGCACGGCCACGGTGATCGCGGTCAGCACGACGAACTTGAGCGTGCGCCCGGCGATGGTCGGGCGTTCCATCCACGGCGGCCTCATCGATAGATCCCCTGCTCTCCGAAGCGGTGCGCGAGCTTGTTGGCCGCGTAGATGAGCGCCGCGCCGATGAGGCCCTTCATGAGGCCGGCGGCGGTGCTCATGCCCCAGTCGCCGTCACGGATGCCGTGGTAGTAGACGTAGGTGTCGATGACCTCGGCCGCTCCGGCGCCCACGGCCTCCCGTTGCAGGACCATCTGCTCGAAGCCGACGGACAGGATGTCGCCCAGGCGCAGGATGAGCATCATGAGGATGACCGAGCGGATGCCGGGCAGCGTGACGTGCCACAGGCGGCGCTTCCAGTCGGCGCCGTCGATGGCAGCGGCCTCGTACTGGCTCATGTCGATCGCGGTGATCGCGGCCAGGAAGATGATCGTGCCCCAGCCGCAGTCCTTCCAGATGACCTGGGCCGTCACGAGCAGCTTGAACGTGTCCGCGTTCGACATCAGGTTGCCGATGGTGATGCCGTGCGAGTTCAGGAACGAGCTGACCGTGCCGGCGCCGCCGATGACCTGCTGGAACATCGCCACCACGACCACCCACGACAGGAAGTGCGGCAGGTAGACGACGGTCTGGATGAACCGCTTGACGCGGTGGCCGATCAGGGAGTTCAGCAGGAGCGCGAGCGCGATCGGGGCCGGGAAGTACAGGACGAGCTGGAGCGCCGTGATCTGCAGGGTGTTGCCGACCGCGCTCCAGAACTCCGGCTCCTCCAGCAGCATCACGAAGTTGTCCAGGCCCACCCAGGGGCTGCCCGCGATGCCGAGGAACGGCGCGTAGTCCTTGAAGGCGATGACGTTGCCGAGCAGCGGCACGTAGAAGAAGGCCACGAAGTACAGGACGCCGGGCAGGCACAGGGCCAGCAGCGTCCAGTCGCGCTTCAGCCGCTCAAGCAGGGTGACAGCGGCCACACGCTCACCTCCAGTCGGGTCGGGATGGCTGGAGGCTAGTACCGATTTATGCAAATAACTAGGTTAAAGCGATCAGATCTGAGCATGCTTGCTGGATCGATGTCGCACAGCGACATGTCTGTGACAGAACGGTTATCTAATTAGCCAAGTTGGCTACGTAAAGAGCAGACGATCTGCCTGATCGAGGGCAAACCGGACGGCGCCCAGCGTGATGCACTCGCTGCCCAGCCCCGACGCCACCACCTCCGGCGGGTAGAGGCAGTACTCCTCGAACAGCTCGCGTACCGGCTCGACCAGCAGGTCTCCGGCCGAGGACAGGCTGCCGCCGATGACCACCATGTCCGGGTCGAGCGGGTTGACCACCGTGACGAGCCCGGCGGCCAGGCCGCGCGCGAACTCCCTGACCGCCTGGCCCGCCCGCTCGTCGCCGGCGCGGGCCCGGGCGATGGCGAACTCGGCGCACTGCCGGCTGGAGCGCAGCTCGCCCGGCTCGACGGCCATCGCGTAGTCCAGGACGTACCGGAAGGCGGTCCAGTTGTTGTTCGGCTGGGCCCCGATCTCCCCGCCCGCCGCGTGCGCCCCCCGGTACGGCCGGCCGCCGATGAGCAGGCCCATGCCGATGCGGTCGCCGGTGAACAGGTAGACGACGTCGTCGCGGCCCTGCGCGGCGCCCCGCCAGTGCTCGGCCAGGACGGCCAGGCGCATGTCGTTCTCGACCAGCACCGGCGCGGGGATCCGGGCCGACAGCTCGCCCTGCAGGTCGAGGCCGGTCCAGTCGGACAGGGCGATGCTCTTGACGACGCGCCCGGAGCCGTCGACCGTGCCGGTGGTGCCCACGCCGACGACGGTGACGTCCGCCAGCGCCAGCCCGGCCTGGGCGGCGGTCTCCGTGGCGAGTCCGACGATCTGGTCGAGCCGCTCGGCGGCGGGCATGTCGCGGTGGTTGGGCGCGCGGCGGGTGACGGCGATCGTGCCGTTCAGGTCGGCCAGCATGGCGCGCAGGCTGGAACCGCCGATGCCGACGCCCAGCACGTGCCCCGCGGAGGCGCGGAACCGGAAGCGTTTGGCCGGGCGTCCTCGCTGGCGGTCGCCGGCCTCCTCCTCGCACTCCTCCGCCCAGCCCTCGGTGACCAGGTCGTCGACGATGACCTCGGCCGTCGGCCTGGACACCCGGGCGGACCTGGCCAGCTCCGACAGCGTGGCCACGTCGGCCTCGCGCAGCACGCGCAGGATGGCCGCCGAGTTGAGCTTGCGCAGAAGCGAGGCGTCGCCGCTCTGCTGTCGCACCGATACCTCCGAGTCGCCGGGCAGGTCATCTTCAAGCTTATTTCGTAATTGTGCCTGGTCCCGCTGCCGCGTGAAGCTGAGCTGTGGGGGCACTTAAGAATCCCTCGATGGACATGTTCCGAGGGGAGCGGGCACAGTGCGTTAGGTTCGGAACAGGGGGAAGTGAAGCGATGAAAGCGCTGGTCAAGCAGAAGGCCGAGCCCGGCCTTTGGCTGGTGGACGTGCCGGAGCCCGAGGTCGGGCCAGGCGAGGTGAAGATCCGGGTGCTGCGTACCGGCATCTGTGGCACCGACCTGCACATCCGCAAATATGACGACTGGGCGCGGCACACGCTGAAGCTCCCGCTCGTCGTCGGGCACGAGTTCTCCGGCCACGTGGTCGAGGTCGCGCCCGGCGTGGAGGACATCGCCGTCGGCGACCTGGTGAGCGGCGAGGGCCACATCGTCTGCGGCAAGTGCCGCAACTGCATGGCCGGACGCCGTCACCTGTGCCGCAACACGGTCGGCCTCGGCGTCAACAGGGACGGCGCGTTCGCCGAGTTCGTCACGCTGCCCGCCTCGAACGTGTGGGTGCACCGGGTTCCCGTTCATCCCGACGTGGCGGCCATCTTCGACCCGTTCGGCAACGCCGTGCACACCGCGCTGTCCTTCCCCCTGGTCGGTGAGGACGTGCTGATCACCGGCGCAGGCCCGATCGGGCTGATGGCGGCGGCCGTCGCCACGCACGTCGGCGCGCGCAACGTGATGATCACCGACGTCAGCGACGAGCGCCTCGACCTGGCCGGCAAGCTCGGCGTCACGCTCGCGCTCAACGTCTCCAGGGCGACGATCGACGAAGGCATGCGCCAGCTCCACCTGCGGGAGGGCTTCGACGTCGGGCTTGAGATGTCCGGTAACCCTGGGGCCATGCGTGACATGATCGCGAACATGACGCACGGAGGGAAGATCGCGATGCTCGGTCTTCCCGCCGAGGAGTTCGCCGTCGACTGGGCCACCGTGGTGACCTCGATGCTCACCATCAAGGGCATTTACGGCCGGGAGATGTACGAGACCTGGTACAACATGTCAGTCCTGCTGGAAAAGGGTCTCGACCTCTCCCCCGTGATCACCGATCGGTTCCCGTACCACGACTTCGACGCCGCCTTCGACACGGCCGCGAGCGGCCGTACGGGCAAGGTCATCCTCGATTGGAGCGCTTGATGTTCACGAACGTGCGCGAGCAGCTGCGTGCGACGCTCGACGAGATCACCGAGGCCGGGCTGCTGAAGCCCGAGCGGGTGATCACCACCCCGCAGAGCTCCCAGGTCGGCGTGGCCGGGCGCGAGGTGCTGAACTTCTGCGCCAACAACTACCTGGGCCTGGCCGACCACCCCGAGGTGGTCGAGGCGGCCAAGCAGGCGCTCGACCGCTGGGGCTTCGGCATGGCCTCCGTACGGTTCATCTGCGGCACCCAGGAGGTGCACAAGGAGCTCGAATCCCGCCTGTCGGACTTCCTGGGCATGGAGGACACCGTCCTCTACAGCTCGTGCTTCGACGCCAACGGCGGCGTGTTCGAGACCCTGCTCGACGCCCAGGACGCGGTCATCTCCGACGCCCTCAACCACGCGAGCATCATCGACGGCATCCGCCTGTCCAAGGCCCAGCGCTTCCGCTACGCCAACCGCGACATGGCCGAGCTGGAGGCCAGGCTCAAGGAGGCGTCCGACGCCCGGCGGCGTCTGATCGTCACCGACGGCGTCTTCTCCATGGACGGCTACCTCGCCCCGCTGCGCGAGATCTGCGACCTGGCCGACCGCTACGACGCCATGGTCATGGTGGACGACTCCCACGCCGTCGGCTTCGTCGGCCCCACCGGCCGCGGCACGCCCGAGCTGCACGGCGTCACCGACCGGGTCGACATCATCACCGGCACCCTGGGCAAGGCGCTCGGCGGGGCCAGCGGCGGCTACGTCTCGGCCCGCAAGGAGGTCTGCGAGCTGCTGCGCCAGCGGTCGCGGCCGTACCTGTTCTCCAACTCCCTCGCCCCGGTCATCGCCTCGGCCTCGCTGCGCATCCTCGACCTGCTGGAGACCTCCGGCGAGGCCCGCGAGCGGCTGCGCTCGAACACCGCGCGCTTCCGCAGCGAGATGACCAAGGCCGGGTTCGACATCCTGCCCGGCGAGCACCCGATCGTGCCCGTGATGATCGGCGACGCCGCCGAGGCGGGGGCCATGGCCGAACGCCTCCTCGACCTGGGCGTCTACGTGATCGGCTTCTCCTACCCGGTGGTGCCGCACGGCCAGGCCAGGATCCGGGTGCAGCTCTCGGCCGCCCACTCCACCGAGGACGTCGACCGGGCCGTGGCGGCTTTCGTCCAAGCACGCCAGGGTTGAGTATCCTCGCTGCGTGATTGACACGCGGCGGCTGCGCACACTGCGGGCGGTGGCCGACCACGGCACGGTCACCGCCGCCGCGGCGGCGCTCCACCTGACCCCGTCGGCGGTCTCCCAGCAGCTCGTGGCGCTGGAGCACGAGGTGGGCCACCGGCTGTTCACGCGTGACGGCCGGGGCGTGCACCTCACCGCCGTGGGCAAGATCATGGTGGGGCACGCCAACGAGGTCCTGGCCCAGCTCGAACGCGCCGAGGCCGAGGTGGCCGCGTACGCCACCGGCGAGGCCGGCGAGGTGGCCGTGGCCTGCTTCGCCACCGCCATCAGCGCCGTGCTCTCCCCCGCCATCGCCGCCCTGCGCGCCACCGCGCCCCGCCTGCAGGTCCGGGTGCTCGACGCCGAGGGCGACCACAGCCTGGCCATGCTGCTCGACGGCGGGGCCGACCTGGCGGTGACGGTCGAGTACCGGGGCGGCCCCGACGCCGCCGACCGCCGGCTGTCGCGCATCCCGCTGTACGCCGAGCCGTTCGACCTGGTCCTGCCCGAGGGGCATCCGGAGGCGGGGTCGGCCACGCTGGTGTCGCTCGCCGCCGACACCTGGATCGGTCCCTATCCGGGCAATCCCGTGCACGACGTCATCACGTTCGCGTGCCAGCAGGTGGGGTTCACGCCCAACGTCGTCCACTGCTCCGACGACTTCCGGGCCGTGGTGGCGCTGGTGGGGGCGGGCGCGGGGGTGGCGCTCGTGCCGCGGCTCGCGTTGCGGGACATGGCGCTGTCCGGGGTGGTGGTGCGCCAGACGCCGGGGCCCGACCGCCGCGTCTTCGCCGCGATCCGCCGCGGGGCCGACGCCCACCCCCTGCTCCGGCCGCTGTTGTCGACGTTGCGCACGGTCGCCGCCTCCCTCACCTCCGACTGACCGCCCCGCCGATCCCGGGCGCCGCTGGAGGGCGATCTTGCGGGTTGGCGTGGGCGTATGGGGAGGGACATGCCGTATCGGGACCTGTTCCGGCTGCCCGGGGTCGGGGCGCAGTCCGTGTCCGGCTTCCTGTCCCAGCTCACCCAGCAGGTCGCGCCCGTGGGGATGGTGCTGGTCGTGCAGGACGCGACCGGGTCGCTGGCGCTGGCGGGCACGTGCGCGGCGGCGTTCTCGGTGGGCGCGGGCATGGGCAGGCCCGTCCAGGGGCGGCTCATGGACCGGCGCGGGCCGCGGCCGGTGCTCGCGGCGACGGCGTTCCTGCACGTCGTCGCGTTGATCGCGCTCGTCGCGGCGGCGGCGGCCGGGTGGCCGGTGTGGACGTCCGTGGTGCTGGCCTGGGTCGCCGGGGCCGGGCTGCCGCCGATCTCGGTGAGCATGCGCGTCGAGTGGGGGCGGCGGGTTTCCGACGGCGCCCGCACGGCGGTCTACAGCCTGGTCTACCTGGTGCAGGAGCTGGCCATGCTAGTGGGGCCGCTGCTGTTCGGGCTGGTGATCGCGGTGGCCTCGGCCTCGCTGGCGCTGGGGGCGGTGGCGGTGGCGGCGGGGGCGGGCACGCTGGCGTTCTCGCGGGCGTTGCGGGCGGGCGGGGCGGCGTCCGTGCGGGAGGGCGGGCGGGTCTTCGCGGACCGCCGGATGCCGGTGCTGCTGGCCGTGGTGCTGCTGCTCGGCGGGACCATCGGGGCGTTGCAGGTGGGGGTGCCCGCGCTGTCGGCCGCCCGTGGCGTGCCCGCCGCCACCGGAGTGCTGGTGGCGGCGCTCTCGCTGGGCGGCATCGCGGGGGCGGCCGGGTACGGGGCCCGTACGTGGGCGTCCTCGCCGGCGGCGCGGCTGGTGGGGGCGGCCGCCCTGCTGGGCGCACTGCTCGCGGTCCCCCTGCTCGGCCGGAGGAGGGCGTGACGGCGGTCAGGAGCGGGCCTCGGTGGAGCGGGCGTTACGGCGGTCAGGAGCGGGCTGTGGTGACGGCCTCGGTGAAGCGGGCGTAGCGGTCGAGCTCGGCCGTCACGGGGTCCAGCACGTAGTTCCCGGCGACCTCGCCGATGGCGGCGCGCAGGGCGCGGGCCGTACGTCTGGCCCGGCGCCGCCCGCCCGCCCACGCGGCCAGCCTGGACAACAAGGCGATCACCACCCCCGCCAGCGCGCCGCCCGCCAGCAGCACGGTCGGCCACGGCACCGCGCCCACGGTCGGGAGCGGCGGCTGCGGCAGGCGCAGGTAGTCCATCCCGAACAGCACGCCCAGCCACAACGCGCCCGCCACCATGACGGCGAAGACCAGCCACTGCAGCACGTTCACCATCCGCCACCACCGCGGCCTGCGGGTCGTACCGGCGGTGGTGCGGCCCACGGCCCGGTCCACCGCGTCGGCCAGCTCCGGGGAGCGCGAGCGCGCGGCCTGCCGCACCGCCGCCGCCCACGGGCCGGGCAGGTCCGCGGCGGCCGCCTCGCCGACGTCCCTGATCGCCGTCTCGACCTGCGCCCGCTGTACGGCCGACGCCGCCGGCACCGACGTACGCCCCACGATCTCCTTGCCCGGCTTGCCCACCCCGATCCTGAGCCTGCGCAACGGGTCGGGACGGAACCTGCGCAACCAGCGGGTGACCGGCCAGCCGGTGGCGACCACGGCGCGGTGCCGGTGCCCCTTGGCCACGGCCTCCAGGACCAGCGGCACCCCGGCGGCCTGGGAGAGCGCGCCCGTGAGCCGCCGGTCCAGCCCGGCCGCCCGCCGGTCGCCGGGGTCCGGCCGCGCGCCGTCCGCGGCCAGGTGACCGGCGGCGGCCGTGACGTCGGCGGCCAGGCGGGCGGCCCACGACTCGCGCTCGGCGACCCGGTCGGCGAGCACCGCGCGCAGCTCCGGCAGGCCCGCCCCGGTCCTGGCGGACACCGGCAGCACCGGCACGCCCGCCAGCCCGTCCTCCTCCAGGAGGCGGCGCAGGTCGGCCACGCAGCGGTCCACAGCCTGTGCAGGCAGGCGGTCCACCTGGTTGAGCACCACCAGCATCACGTCGCGGTGCCCGGCCAGCGGGCGCAGGTAGCGTTCGTGCAGCGCGGCGTCGGCGTACTTCTGCGGGTCCACGACCCAGACGAGCAGGTCCACCAGCGCCACCAGGCGGTCCACCTCAAGGCGGTGGGAGAGCCGGATGGAGTCGTGGTCGGGAAGGTCGAGGAGGACGAGACCCGACATCCCGGGCGCCTCGGCGGCGGAGTGGCGGCGCGGGACGTCCAGCCAGTCCAGCAGCGGGCCGGCTCCGTGGCCGTCCCACAGGGCGGCCTGGGCGGTGGACGTCGTCGGCCTGGTGACGCCCACGGCGGCCAGATCCTCGCCGGCCAGGGCGTTGTAGAGCGAGGACTTGCCGCTGCCGGTCGCGCCGGCGAGCGCGGCCACGGTGTGGTCGACGGAGAGGCTGCGGCGGGCGCCGGCCCGTTCGGCGACGGAACGCGCGGCGGACACGTCCTGCTCGGGGAGGCGTCCTTCGGCCAGCTCGGCGGCCTCCAGCAGGGCGGCCAGCCGGGAGTCGAGCGAGGGCCCCTCCTTGCGGCGCAGCAGCTTCACGGCCCCTCCGAGCGGTCGCGAGCGGGCGACTCGGCCGTGGGAGCGGGGGGAGCCGGGGGAACAGGGAGTTCCGCCGTCGGGGCGGAGGCGGCGGGGAGTTCGGCGCGGTGGTCGTGGACGGCGCGGGCCGCCGCGCGCAGGGCGTCGGCCGTGCCCCTGGGCGGTTCGACGGTCTCCAGCCGGTCGGTGAAGCGGGCGGCCTCCTCCGCCAGCAGCACCCGCACCCGTTCGCGCAGGTCCTCGCGGGCCCGCGTGGTCAGCGAGCGCACGGCCTGGTCGCCGAAGACCGCCTCCAGCAGCTTCTGCGACAACACGCTCGTGCCGCCCGCGATGCCGACCTCGATCCCGGTGAGCCCGCCGGTCGAGGCGAACACGGCCAGCATGAGCAGCAGCCCCGCCCCGTTGACGCCGAACGAGGCCAGCCGGGCGGTGGTGCGTTTCTCCGCCCCCTCCTCGCGGACGAGGTCGAGGACGAACTCCTGCCAGCCGCGCACCGCCGCCTCGGCCCGTCCGGCCAGGTCGGGAGAGGCCCGGCCGAGCCGCGCGGCCTCCATGGCGCCGAGCCGGTCGAGCAGCCCGCCACCGCCCGGCGCGGCCGACCACCCCTCGAGCGCGCGTTCGGCGGCGCCGTCGGCCGCGCCCCTGATCAGCGACTCGACGCCGCTCTCCAGGGCGTCCTTGAGCTCGACGGCGGGGGCGCGGCCGGTGAAGAAGCCGACGATCCGGTCACGCAGCCACCCCACCCGGCTCTCCAGGGAACGCATGAGGTCGCCGGTGCCGATGAAGTCCTGCCAGCGGGCCAGCACCTCGCCGCGCAGCAGGGAGCCGTCGCGCATGCCCTCGTCGAAGTCGGCCATGCCGCCCGCGTACGCGCCGGTCACGATCGTCCGCAGCCCGTCGAAGCCGGCCTGCTGGCGTTCGACGGCCGTGGCCAGCGCGGGGACGCGGGTGTCCAGGCTGTCCAGGGCGCCCGACAACGTCTGGCGGACGACCCGGGACCGCTCGGCGGCGTCGGCGGCCAGCCCCGTGAGCCAGGAGACGATGGGCCGCACCGACTCCTCCGGCAGCCGCGCCTTCTCGTCGGGCAGCGCGGCCTCGGGCACGGTGAACAGCCGGGTGCCCGGCAGGCCGTTCTCCACCAGGAGCCGGTCGAGGTCGCGCGAGACGGGCTCGACGGCCTCGGGCGCGATCCGGTCGAGGACGACGGCCAGGGCCGTGCTGCGTTCGCGGGCCGAGCGCAGGAAGCTCCAGGGCACCTCGTCGGCGTACCGGGCGGCGGTGGTGACGAACAGCCACAGATCGGCGGCGGCGAGGAGCTGCGCGGCCAGCTCCCGGTTGGAGGTGACCACGGAGTCGATGTCGGGGGCGTCGAGCAGCGCCAGCCCGGCGCCCAGCGCGTCGGAGGCGACCACGCGCAACGCGCCCGCGCCGCCGCCACCGGAGTCGCCGGTGGCGCGGGACAGGCCGGGCAGCACATTCTGGCCCGTGAACCAGTCGCGGTCGGCCGGGTTGACGACGAGCGTGGGCACCAGCGTGGTGGGCCGCAGCACGCCGGGCTCGGCCACGTCGGCCCCCACCAGCGAGTTGACCAGCGTGGACTTGCCCGCCCCGGTGGACCCGCCGACGACGGCGAGCAGCGGCGCGTCGATCGCCCGCAGCCGCGGCAGCAGGTAGTCGTCGAGCTGCCCGGCCAGCTCGCGCAGGGCACGCCGGTCCACCGCGGCCTCGCCGATCGCCAGCGGGAACAGCTCGCGGTCGAGCGGGCGGCGCAACGACTCCAACGCCCCCAGCAGATCCATAGGTGCCAACCCCGCTTCCCGCGGTACGCCGCTCGACACCTCGCGCCCGCAGGTCCACGCTACGGTGAGCGCCCGGGACGGTCCACCGGCCGGGGCCGCGCGGCGGGGATCAACCGGCGGGCGGCGGCTCCCTGAGCACGTACCCGACGCTGCGCAGCGTGTGGATCAGGCGGGGCTCGACGTCGTCCACCTTGCGCCGCAGGTAGGAGACGTACGACTCGACGACGCCGGCGTCGCCGCCGAAGTCGTAGTTCCACACGTGGTCGAGGATCTGCGCCTTCGACAACACGCGGCCGGCGTTGACCATGAAGTAGTGCAGCAGCTTGAACTCCGTCGGGGACAGCCGCACCTGGCGGCCGGCCCGCCAGACCTCGCGGGCGTCCTCGTCCAGCTCCAGGTCGGCCACCTTCAGCCGGCTGGCCGGCGCCCCCTCCGTCCTGGTACGGCGCAGCACCGCCCGGATCCTGGCCTGCACCTCCTCCAGGCTGAACGGCTTGGTGACGTAGTCGTCGCCCACCCGGAGACCGGCGATCTTGTCCTCGGTGGCGTCCCGGGCGGTGAGGAACAGCACGGGCGCGTCGATCCGCCTGGCCACCTCGAACCCGTCCAGGTCGGGCAGCATGACGTCGAGCACCACCAGGTCGGGCGCGGCGCGTTCGGCGACCTCGACGGCCTCCTGCCCGTCGGCGGCGGTCAGCACCTCGAATCCGGAGAAGCGCAGGCTGGCGGAGAGCAGGTCCCTGATGCTGGGCTCGTCGTCCACCACCATGATCAGCGCCTCGCGGACCTCGCGGAGCTCGGGTTTTGTCACGATTCCAGGGTGACCCAGCCACCTGAGGGTTAGCTGAAGGCTCACTCCAAGGCGAGTGGGAGTTCGACCCGGAAGGTGGAGCCCTCCTCGGGCGAGCTGGTCAGCGTCACGGTCCCGCCGTGGGCCTGGACGAGCGCCTGCACGATGGCCAGGCCGAGCCCGCTGCCGCGGTCCTCGGAGGAGCGACGGCGGCTGCGCGCGGAGTCGGCGCGGTAGAAGCGTTCGAAGACCCGCTCGACCTGCTCGGGCGGCAGGCCGGGGCCGCTGTCGGCGACCTCGGTGAAGACGGTGTCGTCGGTCGCCCCGGCCCGGACGACGATGGGCGTGCCGGGCTCGGTGTGCACGATGGCGTTGGTCATGAGGTTGCTGATGACCTGCCGCAGGCGCACCTCGTCGCCGGAGACGATGAGCGCCGCGCCGCCGACCACGTCCAGCTTCACCGTCCGGTCGGGGGCGAGGATCCTGGCGTCGTGCACGGCGTCGGCGACCAGGGCCAGCATGTCCACCGGGCGCATCTGGAGCGGGCGCTGCTGGTCCACCCTGGCCAGCAGCAGCAGGTCGTCCACCAGCAGGCTCATGCGCCCGGCGGCCTTCTCCACGCGCTGCATCAGCTCGGCGGGGTCGGCGCCGGGGTTCTGGCGGGCGTACTCGGCGAAGCCGCGGATGGAGGTGAGCGGGGTGCGCAGCTCGTGGGAGGCGTCGCCGACGAACTGGCGCATGCGGTCCTCGGAGCGGCGGGCCGCCGCCTCCGACGCCGAGCGCGCGGCGAAGGCGGTCTCGATCTGCGCGAGCATGCCGTTGAGCGACCTGGCCAGGCGGCCCACCTCGGTGCGGGGGTCGGCGTCCGGCACCCGGCGGCCGAGCTCACCGCCCGCGATGGCCTCGGCCGTGCGCTCGATCTGGCCGAGCGGCCGCATGCTGCGGCGCACGATCGTGACGCCCGCGACCGCCAGGATGAGCAGGATGCCGCCGCCGCCGAGCAGCTCGATCAGCACGAGCCGCCGGGTGATGGCGTCCACCTCCTCCAGGTCCACCGCGACGACCAGCGTGCGCCGCTGGATCTCGCTCTGCAGCACCCGCCACTCGCCGTCGCCGCCGGCGGCGGGCGCGGTGTAGGCGTCCTCGCCGGGCGACTCGCGCAGCACGGGCTTGGGCTTGGCGTCCACGTCGCGGTCGCGCAGCATCGGGACGAACGCCTCACCCGGCTCCTTGACCAGCGCGATCGCGTCGGACTCGATGAGGATCGGGCGGTCGGGGGTCTCCCTGTCCCGCCGCCAGTCGCTGACGACCTTCTTGTGCATGCGCACGCTGAGCAGGTTGAGCTGACTGTCCACCCGGTCCATGAGGTAACCGTGCAGGACCGAGACGCTGACCAGGCCGACGAAGGTCATGCCGCAGCCCAGCAGGGCCAGCATCGCCGCGATCAGCTTGACCCTCAGCGGCAGGGCTCTCATCAGGGGCTCGGCGGCAGGCGCAGCACGTATCCGACGCCCCGCAGGGTGTGGATGAGCCGGGGACTACGGTTGTCGATCTTCCGGCGCAGGACGGACACGTACGACTCCACGATGCCCACCTCGCCCCTGAAGTCGTAGTCCCAGACGTGGTCGAGGATCTGCGGCTTGGACAGCACGCGACCGGCGTTGGTCATGAAGTAGCGCAGCAGCTTGAACTCGGTCGGCGAGAGCGAGACGGCGTTGCCGCCGCGCCAGACCTCGTGGCTCTCCTCGTCCAGCTCGATGTCGGCGAAGGTCAGCCTGGGCGGCGCGGCCTGCGCGTCCCCGCTCGTGCGCCGGAGCACCGCGTGGATCCTGGCCACGACCTCCTCCAGGCTGAACGGCTTGGTGACGTAGTCGTCGCCGCCGATCGTGAGCCCGCGGATCTTGTCCTCGGTCTCGTCGCGGGCGGTCAGGAACACCACGGGCGTGTGCAGCCCGCCGCTCCGCATCCGGCGGACGATCTCGAACCCGTCCAGGTCGGGCAGCATGACGTCGAGCACGACGAGGTCGGGCCGGTGCCGTTGCACGGCGTTGACGGCGTCGAGGCCGCTCTTGGCCGTGGTCACGTCGAAGCCCGCGAACCTCAGGCTCGCGGCGAGGAGTTCGAGGATGTTGGGGTCGTCCTCGACGATCAGCAGGCGTGATTCCATCACCTCCAAGGATGCCCTCATCGGGAGAGTGCTGGAACAATTCCGGCAATATGCCGGGCAATTGCCAGACTTGACGTCGCCGCGGGCGAGGGCGCGTTGCGGACCAGCACCACGCTCCCGTGGACGTCGACCACGAAGTCGTCCACCAGCCGGCCGTCCCTGGCGACGGCCTGGGCGCGTACGCCGCCGCCGGTCCTGACGAGGTCGGCGGCGGTGAGCTCGGGCACGTACCGCCGGGCGGCCCGGACGAACGCGCTCTTGACGAGTGAGCCGTAGACCTCCTTGATCCCGGTACGCCAGTGGGTGCGAGCCATGCGAAGTGTCCCCGGCCAACGCATAATTTGACCGAAATTTCGTACATCTCGCCATCGGTAGCCTTCGTAAGCCAGGGCCAGCACCGCGTTCGGCCCCACCAGGACCTCGTCGTCGATGTGCCTGGTCAGATGCACGCCCAGGAACGGGTACCGCGGGTCGGGCACCGGGTAGATCAGCCCGCGCACCAGCTCCCTGGCCGCCCCGGCCAGCGCGTAGTACTCGCCGCGGAACGGCACGATCCGCACGTCCCCCGCCGCCCCGGCCATCCTGGCGACCGCGTCCGTGCCGAGGCCGCCGCAGACCACCAGCCGGTCGAAGGTGAACCGCCGCCCCCCGGCCAGCACCTCGACGCCCCTCGACGTCTCGCGGATCGCCCGTACGGGGTGCGACAGGCGGACCGAGCCGCCCGTCCTGGCGACGTCGAGGGCGAGCGCGCGGGCGACGGCGGGGAAGTCGGCGATGGCCGTGTGCGGCGAGTGGATCGCGGCGACGCCGACCGCGTGCGGCTCGATCTCGCGCAGCCCGAGGCCGTCCAGCTCGGCGACGCCCGGCACGCCGTTGGCCCGCGCCCGCTCGGCCAGCGCGCGCAGCGGCGCGCGCTCGGCCCGCGTGCTCGCCACGACCAGCTTGCCGACCTCCCGGTAGGGCAGCTCGTGCTCGGCGCAGTACGCCTTGAGCAGCGCCACGCCCTCCCGGCACAGCCTGGCCTTGAGCGACCCCGGCGGGTAGTAGATCCCGGCGTGCACGACGCCGCTGTTGTGCCCGGTCTGATGGGCGCCGACGCGCGGCTCCTTGTCCAGCACGGTCACCTCGGCGCCACGGGCGGCGGCCAGCTCGCGCGCCACGGCCAGTCCGACGATCCCGGCGCCGACGACACCGATCTTTTCCGTCACACACCTGATTTTCCTGGTAAAGGCCACCCTGCCGCCATACCTGGGCGAATCGAACATGAGTACGATGGCCTTCATGTACGTCCCGCCAGAGTGGCCCGCCGAGGTCCGCCCGCCCAGCGTCCCCGACTGGGAGACCTCGGCGGTGGCCTGGCTGCTCGACGCGGTGCCGCCCGACTACCGGGCCTACGAAGTGCTGAGGCGGCACCCGGTGGCCCTGGCCAGCATGGCCAGGCATCACGTGCGGTCGGCGGTCGAGGCCGCCCGCGCGGGCTATCGCGGCGCGGCCGTCGATCTCAAGGGCCACCTGCCGCCGCACGCCATCGAGGCCGTGCTCGACACCTACCGCGAGGAGGGGCCGCGGCTGGTGCGCCTGTCACGCTCGATCGAGGTGGTCGAGCGCGCGCTGCGCGGCGACATGTTCACCGCGACCATGCGCCACCCCTGACGGCTCACCGGGTGCGGCGCGCGATGAAGGTGATCACCCCGGTCGCGCCCGCGGCCGCGGCCAGCCAGATCAGCACGTCCTTGGCGGTCAGGCCGCTCGGCTCGCCGGTGTCGGACGGCCGCGCGCTCTCCTGGGCGGCGACGGGCTTCGGCGTGGGGGTGCGCGTGGCCTGGGCGCGCTCGGGCAGCGGCACCCGGTAGACCGGGCTGTCCGGGCCCTCCGAGCCGACCAGCAGGGCCTTGCCGTCGGCGGTGTAGGCGATCGACTCGGCCTGCCGCAGCTCCGGCATGGGCACCCTGGCCAGGGTCTCCCCCGACGGGCGGTAGAGGGTGGCCGAGAAGTACGTGCGGACGACATAGGAGGAGCCGTCGGGGGCGTAGGCGGCGTCCGTGGCCATGATCGGGGCCGCGGCGACCCGGCGCAGGATGTTGACCTTGTCGGTGCGGAGCTTCTTCGGCGCGGCGTAGACGGACCCGGAGAACTCCTTGGACACGACGTACAGGCGGCCGGTGCGCGGGTTGATCATGATGCCCTCGGCGTTGCGGCCGCCGCCGGCGTAGCGGAAGCGGTAGCGGGTGGCCGGCAGCGTGGCGTCCCGGAGCGTGCGCGGCTCGGCGACCTTGTAGACCGACACGTCGGGCCAGGCGCCGTCGAGGTTGTCGCCGATGTCGGCGAACCAGAGCGTGCCCTGCCCGGTGTCCGGGTCCCTGGTCGCGGCCATGGCCTCCCAGTCCCTGGCCTCGGCGCCGCGCAGGTGGAAGGTGGCCTTCGTCCGCCCGTCGGCGCCGACCGCGTAGAACACGGGGGCGGCGGAGCTGTCGTTGTGGGTGTAGAAGACGTTCTCGTGCGTGGGCGACACGGCCAGGCCGCTCGACTCGGTGATGTTCCGATCCTTGAACGTGAACAGCTTCTCCGGCCCGTCGTCGTCGGCCCACGCCGGAGCCGCCGACAGCGCGAACGTCGCCGCCACGGCGGCCAGGACCCGGAACACGACATCCCCCACCTCGCCATCATGCCCCACGGCTGCGCCCGGGACGCTCAGGCCACCGCCTCGGCCGTGCCCACGCGGGCGCTGTGACGGCGGAACCCGGCTCCCTGGAGCACCAGGAGCAGGCCGTTGGCCGCCGCCATGGCCACCCAGAGCCCGGTGATGCCCCACGTCCGTGCCACCGGCACGGCGGCCGCCAGGAGCGCGCCGTAGCCGAGGACGAAGTAGGCCAGGCTCGCGCCGGACCTCTTGAGCGCGGTCAGCCCCATGCCCTGCACCGCCTGCGCGGCGTCGGCCAGCGACGACGCCAGCATCAGCGGCAGCAGCGCGAGGGCCCGCTCGCGTACGGCGGCGTCGCCGGTGAACAGCCCGAGCACCCGCTCGCCGAGCAGCAGCAGCACCAGGGCCGCGGCCAGCGTCCCGGCGACGGCGAGCAGGGCGGCGGCGCGGTTGGCCCGCCGCGCCCCGGCCGGGTCGCCGGCGCGGGCCACCTCGGGCACCGACGCCTGCGCGACGGACAGCGAGACCAGCATGATGAGGCCGGTGAGCGTGGTCAGCACCGCGTGCGCCGCGGTGTCGCGGGCGCCGGTCGCGCCCGCGGCGAACGTGACCACGCCGAGCACCCCGAACTTGATCAGCACGGTCGCCGCCAGCGGCACGCTGACCCTGGCCAGCCGGACGATCTCGGCCACCCTGGGCCGCCCCTGACCGATCGGCCGCCCGAGCGCCCTGCGCAGCAGGCGGCTCGCCACGACCGCGGCCACCACGCCGGCGACCACCCAGGCCACGCCCACGCCGTCGAGGCCGAGCCGCGGCGCCAGCACCGCGGTCAGCACGCTCAGCAGCAGGCCGAAGGTGAGGCTGGGCCACAACACGTCACGGCTGCGCCCGAGGGCCACCAGGATCGTGCTCGCGCCGCCGGTCGTGGCGAAGACCAGCAGGTAGGCGGCCAGGAACCAGGGCAGCAGGCCCAGCTCGCCGACCACCTCGCCGGGCACCCCGCTCATCCGCGCGAGCGCGGGCACGCAGATCACGGCGAGCGCCCCCAGCGTGCCCATGACCAGGCTCAGCCAGCGCGCGTCCCGTACAACAGGGACCGCCGCGCCCGGATCGTCCCGGTACGGCGCCACGAACGGCCCGAGCCCCCGCAGCGCGCCCTGCACGGCGGCGGTGGCCGGGTTGAGCACCGCGGTCATCACCGCGAAGGCGGCCAGCGCGACCGTCTCGTGGTTGCCGAGCACGGACGTGACCACCAGCGTGCCCGCCATGCCGGTGACCATCGCCAGGAAGACCGGCAGCGCGGCGCGGAGCAGGACGATCACGACGACCCCGCGCAGATCATGAACTCACCCTATGGCCTGGAGCGCACTCCAGGTATTTAGTGTGGACCCCATGGACTATGTCAACCTCGGACGCAGCGGCCTCCAGGTGAGCCCGCTCTGCCTCGGCACGATGAACTTCGGCCCGCTGACCTCGGAGGAAGACTCCTTCGCGATCATGGACAAGGCCCACGACCTGGGCATCAACTTCTTCGACACCGCGAACGTCTACGGCTGGAAGAAGGGCGAGGGCATCACGGAGAACATCCTGGGCCGCTGGTTCGCGCAGGGCGGCGGCCGGCGCGAGCGCACGGTCATCGCGACCAAGCTCTACGGCGACATGGGCGACTGGCCCAACGAGCGCCGCCTGTCGGCGCTGAACATCCGCCGGGCCTGCGACGCCTCGCTGAAGCGCATGCAGACCGACTACATCGACATCTACCAGGCCCACCACGTCGACCGGAACACGCCGTTCGAGGAGTTCTGGGAGGCCATGGAGGTCCTGCGGCAGCAGGGCAAGGTCATCTACGTGGGCTCGTCCAACTTCGCGGGCTGGCACATCGCCAAGGCCCAGGAGACGGCGGCGCGGCGCGGCACGTTCGGGCTGACCAGCGAGCAGAGCCACTACAACCTGCTCACCCGGGCGGTGGAGCTGGAGGTGCTGCCCGCCTGCGAGGACTACGGCATCGGCGTGATCCCGTGGAGCCCGCTGGCCGGCGGCCTGCTCGGCGGCGTCCTGCGCAAGATCGACAAGGGCCGGTCCGCCTCCGACACCATGGTGCGGGAGCTGGACAAGCACCGGGACAAGATCGAGGCGTACGAGAAGCTCTGCGACGAGCTGGGCGAGGACCCGGCGTACGTGGCGCTGGCCTGGCTGCTGCGGCAGCGCGCGGTGACCGCCCCGATCATCGGCCCGCGCACGCAGGAGCAGCTCGAAGGCAGCATGCGCACGCTGGAGATCGAGCTGGACGAGGCCACCCTGGCCCGCCTCGACGAGATCTTCCCCGGCCACCGCACCGCCCCGGAGGACTACGCCTGGTGACGGCGTGACCGGCCGGGCCCGGCACGACCACGGGCCCGGCCGCTCGGGGCGGCTCAGGTCAGCAGGGCGCCGAGAAGGACGATCAGGAACAGCAGGCCGAGCACGAGGGGCAGCAGCCAGGGGCGAGGACGGTCCACGCCCTGGAGCCTAGCCCTGCTTCACCGGTGCGAGCGCCCAATCGCCGAGTGACTCGTACCTCACCGCAGGCCCGGTGTGGCTGCGGAACAGGTGCAGCCGCTCGGCCCGCCACGGCGACCCGGCGAACCCGGCCAGCGACTCCACCAGCTCTCTGAGGTCGAGGTCCGTCCGGGCCCTGGCCAGGGTGAGATGGGCGTGGAACCGTTTCTCGTCGGTCTGCACGGCCCCCGCGCGGCGGCCGGCCGCGCGGGCCGAGTCGGCCAGCCGGGTCATGGGGTCGCCCGCGACCCCGGCCCAGAGCACCCGGGCCCGCCGCGCCGAGGAGAACGCACCGGCCCCGGCGAGGGCCACGTCGAGCACCGTGTGCCGGTGGGCGGCCCGCTCCAGGCGCACCTGGAGGTCGGGCAGCGCCCGTTCGGGCACCTCGCCGTAGAAGGCCAGCGTGACGTGCCAGGTGGGGCGGCCGGCCCAGCGCAGCCCCGGCACCTGCCCGACGTACGGCGCCACGGCCCGCTCGACCTCGTCGAGCGCCTCCTCAGGCGGGACCACGGCCGCGAAGAGCCTCATGTCATGCGATTGTCCCCGGACGGGGACGGATCACGCCATCGCCAGCGCCGGCCTGGCCATCCGGTTGCCGATCAGCTTGGTCACCATCACCGCGAGCCCGGTGCCCACCAGGACGAGCACGCCCGACAGCAGCACGCCCGTACGCGGCCCGCCCACTTCCGACAGCCACCCGATCAGCGGCGCCCCGATGGGCGCTCCCCCGGTGAAGACCAGCATGTAGATGCCCATGACCCGGCCCCGCATCTCGGGGGACGTGGCGATCTGCACGCTGGCGTTCGCGGCCGTGTTGATGGTGATCAACGCGATGCCGGTCGGGACGAGTAGCAGCAGATAGACCGGGTAGAAGGGGGCCAGCCCGGTCAGCACCTGGAACAGCCCGAACCCGATCGCCCCGGAGAAGAGCACCTTGCGCGAGAGTCTGGCCCGCCGCGCCGCCAGCAGCGCGCCGCCCAGCGCGCCCACCGCGAACATGCTGGAGGCCAGCCCGAACGACGACGCCCCGGCGCCGAACACCTCGCGGGCCATCAGCGCGATCGACATCGAGAACGACTGCGAGAACATCGACACGAAGGCGATCAGCAGTATCGGCATGAGAAGTTCCTCGCGCCGCAGCACGTACCGCAGGCCCTCCCTGAGCTGGCCCTTGGCCCTGGGCACCGGCTCGGACAGGTTGAGCTCGGACTTCCGCATGAAGACCAGGCTGGAGATCACCGCGCCGAAGGTGAGCGCGTTGATCAGGAAGATCGGTCCGGTGCCGCCCAGCACGGAGATCAGGATGCCGGCCAGCGCGGGGCCCACCACGCGGGCGAGGTTGAAGATGGAGCTGTTCAGGGCGATGGCGTTGGGCAGGTCCTGCCGTCCGACCATCTCGACCACGAACGCCTGCCTGGTCGGCACCTCGACGCAGGAGATCAGGCCGAGCAGGAACGCCATCACGAACACGTGCCACACCTGCGCGGCGCCGGTCATGGTCAGCACGCCGATGGTGAGCGCGAGCCCCGCCATCATCGACTGGGCGGCGATGAGGATGGGCCGCTTGGGGTACCGGTCGGCGAGCACGCCGCCGAAGAGCCCGAACAACAACATCGGCAGGAACTGCAGGGCGGTCGCCAGGCCGAGGGCCGCCGCGCTGCCGCCCGCGCCGTGCGGGCCCTTGGTCAGGTCGAGCACCAGCCAGTCCTGGGCGGTGCGCTGCAGCCAGGTGCCGACGTTGGAGACGGCGCCACCTGCCGCGAACATGCGATAGTTGCGAACCTTGAGCGACCGGAACATCCCGGTCTTGGGTTGCTCAGGCTCTATATCTTGCTGAGCTTCTCCAGGATCGGCGCCGCCTGCCGCAGGATCGACCGCTCCTCCGGCGAGAGCTCCTTCAGCCGCTGTGTCAGCCACGCCTCCTTGCGGCGGCGTTCCTCCTTCAGCAACGTCTGGGCGGCCTCGGTCACGGTCACGGTCACCTGACGCCGGTCGGTCGGGTGCGGGGTGCGTGCGACCAGGCCGCGTTCCTCTAGCGCGGCGATCACGCGCGTCATCGAGGGCGGTTGCACCTTCTCTAGCTCGGCCAATTCGCCGGGGGTTATCCCGGAATGCCGTTCCACGGCGGCGAGCGTCGCGAACTGGGTGGGCGTCAGCGAGTGCGCCGCCGCCTGACGCCGGAGTCGCCTGGTCAGCCTTGCCATCGACACGCGCAGGGCTGAGGCCAGGCCCGCGTCGCTGCGCAGGTCCATCTTGGGCTGGTTGTTCATTAGCACGTCTCATTACCTTTGCTAACTATATGCGAAGGCAAGATATTTCCCTAGGTCAGGTTCGTCTCACTCCTTGATACCCCGAAGCCGCCCCACATGCGCGGGGCGGCTCCTGGACGTCGAGGTCAGAGACCGATCGCGGCCCGGATCGGGCCGATCGCAAAGTACAGGACGAACAGCGCGGTGACGCCCCACATGAGCGGGTGGACCTCGCGCGCCTTGCCCCGCACGACCTTGACCAGCACGTAGCTGATGAAGCCGGCGCCGATGCCGTTCGAGATGGAGTAGGTGAACGGCATGACGACGATGGTGAGGAAGGCCGGGATGGCGATCTCGTAGTCGTCCCAGTCGATGTCGCGGATGGCGGTCATCATGAGGAAGCCGACGACGACCAGCGCGGGCGTGGCGGCCTCGTAGGGCACGACGGCGACCAGCGGCGCGAAGAAGATGGCGATCAGGAACAGCGCACCGGTGACCACGCTGGCCAGACCGGTCCGCGCGCCCTCCCCGACGCCGGCGGCCGACTCGATGTAGGTGGTGTTCGACGAGACCGAGCCGGCGCCGCCCGCCGCCGCGGCGATCGAGTCGACGAGCAGGATCTCCTTGGTCCGCGGCAGCGTGCCGTCGGCCTGCACCAGGCCCGCCTGGCGGCCCACACCGACGATCGTGCCCATCGTGTCGAAGAAGTCGGTGATGAGCAGGGTGAACACGAACAGCACGGCCAGCAGCACGGAGATCCGGCTGAAGGCGCCGATCGGGTCGAACTCCGTGAACAGCGTCAGCGGGTTGTGGAAACCGAAGATCTTGTCGGCCGAGGGCAGGGCGGGGACGTTGAGCTGCCAGCCGCCGGGGGCCTCCGGCGTGGCCCGGTCCAGCTTGGTCAGCGTCTGGACGACGATCGCCAGCACGGTCGAGCCGACGATGCCGATCAGGATCGCGCCCTTGACCTTCCGCGCCACCATGGCGGCCGTGGCCAGCAGGCCCACGATGAACACGAGCACCGGCCAGGAGGTGAGCTGGCCGCCGATGCCCAGCTCCAGCGGCGTGCCCGCGGCCTTGCGCACGAAACCGGCGTCCACGAAGCCGATCAGCGCGATGAACAGGCCGATGCCGACGCTGATGGCGGTCTTGAGCTGGGCCGGGATGGCGCGGAACACCGCCGTCCGCAGGCCGGTCAGCACCAGGATCGCGATGATGACGCCTTCGAGGAAGACCAGGCCCATGGCCTCCTCCCAGGTCATCATCGTGGCGATGTTGAAGGTCACGAAGGCGTTCAGCCCGAGCCCGGCGGCCATCGCGAACGGCACCCGGCCGACCAGGCCCATGATGATCGTCAGGACGCCGGCCACGAACGCCGTGCCTGCGGCGACCAGCGGCACCTGCGGGGTCGTGCCGTCACCGATGACCTGGCCCTCGATGTCCTTGCCGTAGGCGAGGATGATCGGGTTCAGCACCACGATGTAGGCCATCGTGAAGAACGTGGCCAGGCCGCCGCGCACCTCACGGGAGACCGTGGAGCCTCGTTCAGAGATTGCGAAGAAACGGTCTATTGCATTACGTATGTCACTCACGCGCCGAAGAGTGACAGTAGTGGTGAGCTGGGAAAAGTGTCCGCAATCGGATCGAGACCCGATTGGAAGCTAGGCTGGACACGTGAAGCAGCAGTGGCGCCCCGATCCCGAGCCGATCAAGACCAACGACACGGCCGCCGTCGGGGCCGGCACCGCCCTGTGGGCCGTCGCCCTGATCGTCCTGCTGATCTTCCGCCCGGCCCCCGAGAACACGTGGTGGATCTGGACGTGCGCCACCGGGGTCGGCTTCGGCCTCTTCGGCATGTGGTTCGTCAGCCGCCCGCGCCGGGGTTGACATTCATCATCTTCCGGACATCTCCGAAGTCATCAGGAACCCATGTCTCCCTCCACTACCTGGGCGGACACCGTCCCGGCAGGCTGGTCAGCATGAAGAAGGCGATGTTGACGATCCTGCTGGGCGCCGCCGTCCTCGCCGGTTGCGGCACCACAGGTGAGCCCGCGAAGCAGGCCGGGCCCGGCAAGGGCACCGTCGCCTGGAGCCCGTGCACCGGGCTGACCGGGCCCGACGGCAAGCCGCTGCCGAAGGACGAGGCCGTCCAGTGCGGGGCCGTACCGGTGCCGCTCGACTACGGCGACCCCGGCGGCCAGAAGATCGACCTGGCGCTGATCCGGATCAGGGCCGACGGCGACCCGCTCGGCTCGCTGGTCTTCAACTTCGGCGGGCCCGGCGGGTCGGGCGTCGACACGCTGGCCCAGGCCGCGAAGGCGTTCGGCAGCCTGGGCACCCGCTACGACCTCGTCAGCTTCGACCCCCGCGGCGTCGACCGCAGCGCGGGCGTCAGGTGCGGCGGCGAGCTCGACGCCCTCCTCGCCGCGCCCGCGGGGGCCGACGGCGAGGCCATGTCGAAGAAGTTCGCCGCCGCCTGCGAGAAGGACTCGGGCAAGATCCTGCCCCACGTGGGCACCGTGAACGCCGCCCAGGACCTCGACCGCATCAGGGCCGCGCTCGGCGACCGGCGGCTCAACTACTTCGGCTTCTCCTACGGCACCCACCTCGGCGCCGTCTACGCCACCCGTTTCCCCGCCAACGTCGGCCGTTTCGTCCTCGACGGCGCCTTCGACCCCACGGTCACCTTCGAGCAGCGCGCCGTCACCCAGGCCACCGGCTTCGCCCACGCCTTCGAGGCGTTCGCCAAGGACTGCGTGGCCCAGACCTGCGACCTCGGCCAGGACCCGGCCGCCGTGAAGAACGCCGTCGAGAAGCTGCTCGACGGGCTCAGGAGCAAGCCGCTCAAGGTCGGCGACCGGCAGCTCACCTACGGCCTGGCCCAGCTCGCCGTCATCACCCCGCTGTACGCCAAGTCCGCCTGGCCGGTGCTGGAGCAGGCCGCCGCGGCCGGGATCAAGGGCGACGGCGCCACCCTGCTCGCCCTGGCCGACGCCTACACCGGACGGCGGCCCGACGGCACCTACTCCACCATGATGACCAGCCTGCAGGCCATCACCTGCGCCGACACCACCGAACGCCCGACCGCCGCCGACATGGCCCGGGTGGACGACAAGATCAAGAAGATCTTCCCCATCCTGTCGGCGGACGGCACCGCCACCGCCTGCGGCCACTGGCCCACCCCCGGCGACGACGCGGCCAAGCGCATCGACGCCACCGGCTCGGCGCCCATCGTGGTCATCGGCGGCAAGGGCGACCCGGCCACGCCGTACGAGTGGGCCACCGCGCTCAACGCCAAGCTCAAGACCGGCGTGCTCATGACGTACGAGGGCGAGGGCCACGGCGCCTACCTGAGCGGCGACGGGTGCGTGACGCGCACGGTGGACGCGTACCTGCTGAACGGAAAGGTGCCGGCGCCCGGCACCACCTGCGCGGCCTGACCGCGGCGGGCCGCCCCCGCGACGGGAGGCGGCCCGCCGGTCTCAGGACAGGTCGGCCTCGGCCAGCAGCAACGGCACCGCCTCCGGGTCGCGCAGCAGCGCGGCCACGGCCAGCCGGTCGTTCCATTGGCCCGTGGCCCAGGCCAGCCCGCGGGCCAGCCCGTCGACGCCGGTGCAGTGGACCGCGCCCTCGAAGAACCGCCACGTGCAGGCGACGCCGTCGACCAGCAGCTTCTCGTGCTCGACGTACGTCTCGGGCGCAGTGGGCAGCAGCGAGCGCACCTGCGGCGGCACCGCGCGCACCTCGCCCTGCGAGGTCACCTCACCGCTGGCCAGCTCACCGGCCAGCGGCAGGTCGAGCAGCTCCGACAGCGCCTCGGCCAGGTCGTAGGAGGCCAGCACCAGCGGCCGGTCGGTGACGAGCTGCAGCAGGTCGGGGGCCTCGACCACCACGGCGTCCTCGGCGGCGGCCACCACGATGTCGCCGCCGAGCACCGCGCGCACCCGTGAGGGCGGCTCGACCCGGGCCGGATCGACGGCGGCCAGCGCGATCCACAACGCCCGCAGCTGCGCCCGGTCGACCTCGATCGCCGGGTCGGCCATCAGCTCCAGCAGCTCCTCCGGGCCGCCGTGGGCGGCCAGCAGCTCGGCGAGCGTGGTGCGCACGCCGAGCATCGACAGCGCCGCCTCGTCGAGCCCGGCCGGCGCGTCGGCGTAGAGGCCCTGCAGCAGCGGGTCGGCGCCGGGCAGCCGCAGCTCAAGCGGCTTGCGGCCGCCGAGCACCGGATGGTTGGCCAGCCACCACGCGGTGTAGGAGGGCACCTCCACGCCCTCGACGCGCAGCGGGTGCAGCGCGGCCCGCAGCGGCGGCCGGGTCAGCAGCGGCAGCGCGGCTTCCCAGTCGGCCACCAGCTCAAGGTCGCGCACCGCCGCGAACTCGGCCACCACCGGCGGCACCGCGAGGTCGGGCAGCAGGTCGAGCACGTGGTCGAGCCAGTCGGTCTCGCCGTCGAGGTCGTGGTCGCAGTCGTCGGGGTCGAGCAGCACGTCGGAGTCGTGGGCGACGGCGAACCCGTCGAGCACGCCCGCCGCCGCCAGCACCCGCGCCCCGTAGGTCTCCTCCAGCTCGGGCGCGGCCACGCCGAGGTGGGTGTCGGGGGCCAGCAGCCCGGCCAGGGCGCCGTCGGCGAGCATCAGCTCACCGGCCGCGTAGAGCTCGCCGTCGGCGCCGCGCAGCGCCAGCTCGGCCAGCCACGGCGCCTCGCCGGGAACCAGCCCGGACGCCGCCACCAGCGACAACACCGCCCGCGCGACCGGCTCGGGGTCGGCGCTGTCGAGCGACTGCGCGACGGCCGCCTTGGTCAGCGGGTCTTCGAGCACCGTGCGCGGGGTGGCCTCGGCGGCGCCCAGCCGCAGCAGCGCCGGATGGGCCGCCTCCGGATGCACGATGCGCAGCCCGAGCGGGGTGAGGTCGAGGTCGGCGCCGCCGTCGGTGAGGATCAGCGTGCCGCGCGGGCCGCGCACCACGCGGCCGTCGGTCAGCGGCACCGGCAGCGCGCCCAGCGACTCGGGGTCGTCGGCGGGCAGCACCGCGTACAGGGAGCGCCACCAGGACGGCTCACGCGCCTCCACGGCCTCCCCGGACAGCAGGTCGACCACGTCGGCCAGCTCCACCCGGCGCACGCCCAGGGCGACCATGGCCGGATGCCTGGCCGGCCATCCGGCGGGCAGCAGCCCCGGCACGAAGTCGGCCACGGTGTCGAGCAGCTCGGCGGTGGCCCCGGCCACGACGGCCGCCTCCCGGCCCGCGACCACCCAGCCGTCGCCCTCGGGCTCGCGCGCCGGATGCTCGACCCGCCACTCGGCGTCGGGCTCGTAGACCTCGGCCTCGGCGAAGGAGGGAGTCTGGACCGCGGGCGCGGGCGCCGACAACGCGGGCAGCAGCGGCGCGGACGGCAGGCGTTCGAGCACGGCCCGCCGGACGCGCGCGTCGAGCTCGCCCTTGCCCATGAGCGACGGCACCAGGTCGAGCAGCCTGGACGTGCGAGGCAGCTCGCCCAGCAGCCGGACGTAGGCGTCGGCTGCCCGCTCGACCAGGAAGTCGGTGAGCGACCCCTTGGCGACGTGCCGCCGGTCGGTGGCCATCGGGAAGGACGCGATCAGCAGTGCGGGCAGGTCGATGGGCTCGTCGCTCGGCGTCGGGGCGTGCACGACGGGCGGCACGGCGGCGGGCAGCGGGCCGGGCTCGCCGGTGCCGGTGACGGGCACCGCCCAGCGCAGCGACCAGAAGGGCCGCGCCCGCTCCTCGGTGGGCCGGTCGGCGAACAGCCTGGCGACCTCGTCGGGGGTGAACTCGCCGGAGTCCGACACGACGTGCCAGCCGTCGGCCACGACCGTGCGGGTGGCGCCGTCGAGGTCGATCTCGATGGCCTCCAGCGCGGGCAGGCCGAGCAGCAGCGCCGGGCTGGTCTCGGCCAGCATGGCGCGGACGGCGTCGACCGCCGCGGCGTCGCGCAGCGGCAGCCGGACGAGCGTGTCGAACCCGCCCGGCACCTCCAGCGGCGGCGCGTCGAACGGCAGCCTGAGCAGCGGCACGTGGCCCGCCCGGTCGGCCAGCTCGCCAGCCAGCACGGGGATGCCCGCGACCAGCTCGGACGTGCCGGCCCGCGACCAGCGCACCGAGCCGCCGCCGCGCGAGCCGATGGCCGGCTCGTCGCAGACGGAGACGACGGCCGCGAAGCCCACGCCGAACCGGCCGGCCGCGCCGATCTCGTCGCGCTTGCCCGACACGCGCAACGTGGACAGGCCCTCCACGCCGGTCGCGTCGAGCGGGGCGCCGGTGTTGGCGGCCGTCAGCACGTCGCCGCGCAACGTCAGCCGCAACACCCCTGGCACCCCCGCGCGCAGCGCCGCGTCGGCGGCGTTCTGGGCGAGCTCGACGATCAGCCGGTCGCGGTAGCCGCCGAGCGCGAAGTCCTCCTCGGCGTTGGCGTCCTCGCGGAAGCGGGCGGGCGAGGCCGTCCAGGCGGAGAGGACGGCGGCTCGCATCCGGTCAGTGCCAAAGGTGTCGGTCATCGATCACGATCCTGGTCGAGTGAAGAGGGGCCAGGGTAGGTTAGCCCCCCTGACCGACGAAACCGCCGTGCCCGCGCTCGCGCCCGTGCTCCGGTCAGGAGTGGCCGAGCTCCTCGGTGGCGGATCCGTCCACCGAGCCCTCTTCCTCCTCGATCAGGTCGTAACCCAGGTCGTCGAGGATCGGGATGGCCTGCTCGACCGGCGGGGGCAGCACGGCCGCCTCCGAGTGGGCGCCGCAGCCGTGGTCGGCGGCGACGACCTTGCCGTCGTCGGGGGCGTACTCGTTGGCGCAGACGCCGAACGACAGCCGCAGCTCACCGGAGAGCAGCCAGTAGAACCCGCAGGTGGAACACTGCGCGGGCGCGGCGTGTGCGATCGGAGTGTGCGGCCCGTGCTCGCCCGCGTGCCAGCGTCTGGCAGCCCGGTCTCTGCCGATGGCCGAGAGCACACGGGCTCGGCCCAGGCCGTACTCGAAAACCATCTGACGGTCGGCATCTTCGTCGAGCTCGGTGAAACCGGGCGCCAGCCTGTCGTCGTCGTCGGGGGTCGGCAACAGGTCGCCGACGCCCAGGTCGCCCGGCCGCAGCCGCTCGCTCCACGGCAGCCACTCGGGGGCGAGCAGCGCCCCCGAGCCGGGCAGCAGCACGGCCTCGCTGACCGTGACCTTCTTCGCGCGCGAGGCGCGGGTGACCGTGACGGCCCACCGCCAGCCGCGATAGGCCCGGTCGAGGCAGGCGAAGTAGTGGGTGACGATCCGGTCGCCCTCGCTCTCGAAGCCGAGGTGCTCGCCGGCCTCGCCCGGGTGCGCCAGCTCCTGCGCCGCGGCGCGCGCCAGATCGACTGCGGCGACGCAGGCCTGGTCGGGAGCGGGGACGCGGGCCCGGGTGCGGCTCATCGGGCCGCCTCCGCCTGAAGGTGCTGTTCGCTCACACTTCATTCTCACCCATAGGCGGACCTGGCAGACCCACAACCGCCGATCCGAAGCTGAGAAGAGGGGTGAATCGGGTAAGACTGGTAGGCGTGGGGGGTGGCTGGGAGCAGGCTCGGGACATCTCGCGGCGGATGGGCCAGGCCATCGGCGGCGCGGGGCGCGCCGGCGTGCGCGCGGGCCGGGCCACCGCGAGCGGCGCCGTCCGGGCCGGCCGCGCCACGGCCAGGGGGGCGCGCAAGGCGGGCAGGGCGACCAGGAAGCTGACGTACGCGGGCGGCGCGGGCCGTACCGGGCTCGGCCGGCTGATCGAGCTGTCGGCCGGCAACAGCGCCGCCGACGCGCTGGTCACGGTGGCCCTGGCCAGCACGGTGTTCTTCGGCGTGCCGGTCGGCGAGGCGCGCGGGTCGGTCGCGCTCTACCTGGTCATCACGATGCTGCCGTTCGGGCTGCTCGCGCCGTTCGTGGGGCCGATCCTCGACCGGTTCAGGTCGGGGCGCCGCTACGTGATGGCCGGCACGCTGTTCGGCCGGGGGCTGCTCTGCTTCGCCATGGCCGCCGCCGTGGGGGCGGGCGACCTGCCGACGCTGTTCATCGGCGCGCTGGGCGTGCTGGTGTTGTCGAAGGCGTACAACGTGTCCAGGGCGGCGATCATGCCGAGCGTGCTGCCCGCCGACATCACCCTGGTCTCGGCCAACGCGCGGGTGGCGCTGTTCACGCTGGTGGCGGCCGGGGTGGCGGTGCCGGTCGGGGCGGGCCTGACCGCGTGGCTGGGCAGCGCCGTGGTGCTGCGCGTGGCCATGCCGGCCTTCCTGCTGCTCGGCGTCGCCGCCGTACGCCTGCCGCGGCACGTCGACTCGCCCGACCAGGAGGAGGAGGGCGTGGCGCCGCGCTGGCGCACCCTGCTCAAGGTGGGCCCGGCCGTGGCCGAGGCGGTCTGGGCGAACGTGGCGCTCCGGATCTTCTCCGGTTTCCTGGTGTTCTTCCTGCTCTTCCTGGTCCAGGACAAAGCGGTGCCGTGGCTGGCCGCGCCGGCGGCGGCCGCCTCGTTCTTCGACGTGCCGAGGACGATCGCGCTGCTCGCCCTGGCCGCCGGGCTGGGCGGCCTGGCCGGGGCCGCGGTCGCCAACTGGACGCGCAACCACTCCCCCCAGGTGATCGTGCTGGTCACGCTGGCGGTGACGGCCGCGACCACGATCGCCACGGCCGTCCTGTTCGGCCTGTGGACCGCGCTGGCGGTCTCGCTGGTCACCGCGTTCGCCCAGGAGCTGGGCAAGCTCGCGCTCGACGCGATCGTGCAGCGGGAGATCGGCGAGGAGGTGCGCTCGTCCACGTTCGGGGTGGTGGAGGCGGTGCTGCAGTTCGCCTGGGTGTTCGGCGGCCTGCTCGGGCTGGTGTTGTCGCTGACCCGCAGCTCCCTGGCCGGCTTCGTCGCGCCGGCGGTCGCGCTGACCGGCGCGCTCGGCTGGCTGCTGGTCACCCGGCGGGGACGGGTGCGGGCGGCCGAGGCCAAGCTGTCCGGGCAGCGGGCCGAGGACCCCGATCAGCAACGGACCGAGACCCTCGACCGCACCAAACCCCTGACGAACCCGGGCGGTTAGGCGTCGAGGTCGTCCGCGACGGCCCTGAGCACCTGGGCGATCTTCTTGGCGTGCGCCGCCTCGGGGTGCTTGCCCCGCTGGTAGGAGGTGGAGACGCCGTCGAGCAGCTTGATCAGGTCTTCGACGATGACGACCATCTCGTCGGGCGTCTTCCGCTTGCCCTTGGGCTTCGTCTTGGCCAGGGTCGGCGGCTGGTCCAGGATCCGGACCGACAGCGCCTGCTGGCCCCGGCGGCCCTCGGCCACGCCGAACTCCACCTTCTGGCCTGGTTTGAGCGGGCCGGCGTTTGTGGGAAGCGCGGAGGAATGCACGAAGACCTCACCGCCGTCGTCACGGGTGAGGAAGCCGAAACCCTTGTCGGCGTCGTACCACTTGACCTTGCCACTCGGCACAGGAGGACCTCGTTCAAACAGTCGAAAAGGATGAATGGATGTAGGTTATGCCCCGAAGCGCGCGGAGGCGACCGGGAAAATGCCCGGCAATTACCGTAGTTCGTCGCGCGCACGCCATCCGGCGAACCAGTCGGCGAATTCGGTCAGGTCGGCGAGCGCCACATCGGCTCCGTGCTCACGCAGCTCTCCCACCGTGTAAGGGCCCGTCGCGACGGTCACGCTCGTGGCGCCGCCCGCGCGTGCCGCCTCGATGTCGGCGACATGGTCACCAACATAAGCCGCCGCGCCGAAGCGCGCGAGTGCCGTTCCCTTGGCGGCGCCGAACACCGATCCGACCACTTCGTCCACGGCCAGCCCGAGCAGTTCGACGGTGCCGGCGGCGTCGCGCGGGTTCTTGCCCGTCACCACGATCACCCGGCCGCCGCGGGCCCGTACGGCGGCGATGGCCTCGTACGCGCCCGCCATCGCGGTGTGCACCGGAACGCCCACCGCGGGATAGATCTCCCGGAACAGCTCGGCGGCCGTGGGAATGGCCTCCGCCGGCATCCAGTTGGCCAGCTCGTACTCCAGCGGCGGCCCCAGCCGGGTGACGATCTCACCGCTGTCGATGTGCACGCCCAAACGGCTTGACAGCTCGTCGTAAACGGCCGCGATGCCTGATCGCGTGTCGGCCAATGTCATGTCCAGGTCGAAACCCACTGAGGTAGTCACCCGTGCAGGATGCCAAACGCCGCATCCACGTCGGTAACGACCCTTGTTGTGGGACTCTGGGAATGGGCAGAAAGGAATTACTTATCGGAGAGGAGTGACCGTGTCAGAGACCCCCCGCACGCCCGGCACGGAAGACCGGCTGGTCGCCGCCGCTCCCCGTCCCCATCGGCCCGCCCGGCCGCGCGGCACGCCGGTGACGGCCTGGCGGCGGGTCGTGTCGCTCGTGGCGTACGCGGTGCGGCTCGCGTCCAGGCTGGCGGCGCTCTCCTTGGCGCTGCACGGCGTCTTCACGGTGTTCCGGGCCAATCCGGCCAACGGCTGGTACCAGCTCGTCGAGTCGCTGGCCTCGGGGCTCTCGCTGGGCCTGGCCGGCCTGTTCCAGCTCGCCGACCCGCGCTGGACCACGCTCGTCAACGACGGGCTGGCCGCGCTGGTGTGGCTCGTGGCCGGTTCGGCGCTGGCTGGCCTGGTCAGGCGCACCGCGCCCTGACGACTACTCTCGTTGCGGAGGTATCTGCACAGACATGACCAGATCGACCCGTGAGCGGATCATCGACGAGGCCCTGCGGCTGTTCGCCGAGCGTGGCTACGCCGCCACCTCCGTGGCCGAGATCGAGGCCGCCTCAGGGCTCTCCCCGGGCGCGGGCGGGCTCTACAGGCACTTCAAGTCCAAGTACGAGGTGCTCGCGGCCGCGATCAACGAGCATGCCGCCCGCACCAGGAGCCAGGTCGCCGAGAGCCTGGCCGAGCTGAGCACCATGGAAGCCGCCGCCGGCCTGGAGGACCGCCTGTCGCTGCTGTGCCGGGCGGGCCTGGCCAAGGTGCGGGAGGAGTCGGAGCTCACCCGGGTGTTCTTCCGGGACCTGAGCCAGTTCCCCGAGCTGGTCGCGGTGGTCCGCGAGGGGCTGCTGCAGCCCATGTTCGACGCGATCACCACCTGGTTCCGCGCCCAGCCCGAGTACGCCGACGCCAAGGTCGACTGGACGGGCATCGCCGCGGTGCTCGGCGGCTCGGTGGTCCACTACCGGCTGTTCCAGGAGACCGTGGGCGAGATGCCGGGCCACGCGGAGAAGGACCAGTTCGTCGCCGCGTGGGTACGTCTGGCCGTCGGACTGCTCCCCAGCCCCGCGCCGGTCAGCTGACGTCGAGCAGCCGGTAGGCCAGCCAGGCGACGCCCCGGCCCGGCCAGCTTGTCGCCCGCCGGACCGGTCGCGGCGCGGCCGGTCCTGGGTCGGACGGCCGGGAGGCGCAGGGTGGCCCGCAGCCGCCGGGCGAAGTCGAGCCGCTGGTCGGGCCTGAGCACGCCGTGCGCCGCGTCGGCCGCCCTGCTGACGTAGTTCAGCACCATTTGGTCCGCGCGCTCCATCACGTCTGGCAATGCTGCCCCGATCAGGCGGGACATACCATGGCAACGATGGAGTTCACGGAGTGGATCAGGGGGCGCACCGACGAACAGCTTCGGGCGCTCGTCTCCGCGCGGCCTGAGTTGATCACTCCGGTGCCCGCGCATCTGGAAGGGCTGGCCGCGCGGGCCGCCAGCCCTTCGGCGATCGGCAGGGTGCTCGACCGGCTCGACCGGTTCACGCTGGCCGTCGTCGAGACGCTGGCCGTACAGGACGGGCCGGTGACGAAGGCGGCGCTGCGCGGCCTGATCGGGCGGGCGCTGGCGGCGGGCAGGCCCGAGCCCGCGCTGACCGCGGCCCTCGACCGGCTGCGTGACCTGGCGCTGGTCTTCGGCCCCGACAACGCGCTCGACCTCGGGCCGGGCGTGCGCAAGGTCCTGGAGGAGCCCGCCGGGCTCGGCCCCAGGGTCGTCGACGTGTTCCGGCACCACCCGCCCGAGCAGCTCGACGAGATGGCCGACGACGTCGCCCCCGGCACCGACGGGCCCGGCAAGGAGCGGCTGGCCGCCGCGCTGTCCGCGCCCGAGGCCCTGGTGGCGGCGGTCTCGCCCGAGGCCAGGGGCGCGCTCGACCAGCTCGTGTGGGGGCCGCCGACCGGACGGGTGCCCAACGCCAGGCGCGAGGTGCGCGTGGCCTCGGCCCGTTCGCCCATCGAGGAGCTGCTGGCGCGCGGGCTGCTCGCGGCCACCGGCGAGGAGAGCGTGACGCTGCCCCGCGAGGTGGGCCTGCACCTGCGCGGCGGGCGCGTCCACCGCGACCTGCTCGCCGTGCCGCCCGCGTTGGGCGGGGCCGCGCGCGACCGCGAGCTGGCCGACCGTACGGCGGCGGGCCAGGCGTTCTCGTTCGTCAGGTCCGTGGAGGAGCTGTGCGAGCGGTGGAGCATCGATCCGCCGGGGGTGCTGCGCACCGGCGGGCTCGGCGTACGCGACATGAAGCGCACCGCGACCGACCTCGACCTGCCCGAATGGGCGGCGGCGCTGGTCGTCGAGGTGGCGCACGCGGCGGGGCTGGTCGCCGCGGGCGGCGGCGTCGACGGCGAGTGGCTGCCGACCTCCGGCTACGACCTGTGGCGGGTCAGGGCCACCGCCGACCGCTGGGTGACGCTCGCCGCGACCTGGCTGCACATGGACCGCGTGCCCGGCCTGGTCGGCGAGCGCGACGACCGCGACCGGCCGCTCAACGCCCTGCACACCGACCTGCGCCGGGCCTCCGCGCCGGGGGTGCGCACGGCGGCCCTCGGCGTGCTGGCCGCCGCGCCGGGCCTCGCGCCCGACCGCGACTCGGTGCTCGAACGCCTGGCCTGGGAGCAGCCGCGCCGGCGCGGGCCGCTGCGCGAGCAGCTCACCGAGTTCGCGCTGCGCGAGGCCGAGCAGATCGGCGTGACCGGGCTCGGCACGCTGTCCGGCCACGGACGGGCGCTGCTCGACGGCGGCGACGCGGCCGGCCTGCTCGCGCCGCTGCTGCCCGAGCCGGTCGACCACGTGCTGCTGCAGGCCGACCTCACCGCCGTCGCCCCCGGGCCGCTGACCAGCGAGCTCAACCGCTGGATGACGCTCACCGCCGACGTCGAGTCCAAGGGCGGCGCGACCGTCTACCGGTTCGGCGAGGGCTCGATCCGGCGGGCGCTCGACGCCGGGCACGGCGGCGAGGAGCTGCTGGCGATGCTGGCCCGCCATTCGGCCACGCCGGTGCCGCAGGCCCTGTCGTACCTGGTGACGGACGTGGCGCGGCGGCACGGGCGGATCCGGGTGGGCACGGCCAGCGCCTACGTCCGGTGCGACGATCCGGCGCTGCTCGACCAGATCACCGCCGACCGCCGCGCCGCCGCGCTGCGCCTGCGCCGGCTGGCCCCCACGGTGATCGCCTCGCGCTCGTCCAGGGCGGCGCTGGTGGACTCGCTGCGGGCCATGGGGTACGCGCCGGTCGCCGAGTCGCTCGACGGCGACGTGATCATCTCCCAGCTCGACAGCAGGCGCACCGAGGGGGTGGCGCCCGTACGCGCCGTGGCGTCGGTCAGCGGGCTCGATCCCGAGGTGGCCTCGGCGGCCGTCCGCGCGCTGCGCGCGGGCGACGCGGCTCACCTGGCGCGGCGCGAGCCGGTCGACGCCCCGGGCGGCGCGGTGCCCCGAGGCCCCGCCACCGCCACGATCTCGGCCCTCCAGGACGCCATCAAGCAGGGCGTACGGGTGTGGATCGGTTACCTCGACTCGCAGGGCAACGCCACCTCGCGCATCCTGGAGCCGGCCCGGATGGAGGGCGGCTACCTGACCGCGTACGACGAGACCAGGGCGGCCGTCCACCGCTTCGCCCTCCACCGCATCACCGGCGTCGCCGGCCTCTGACCTGGCTTCCCGGCCCGCGTCCGGGTCAGGGGTGGCGGGTGAGCGCGTGGGCCGCGAGCCGGGCCGCGGGGCCGTCCCCGGCGGCCAGGCGGCGCAGGTGGGCCGCCGCGTCGGCCGGGTAGCGCAGGGACAGCCCGCCGCACAGCCCGGCGACCGCCGCGGCCGCCCGCGGGTCGGCCGGGTCGCGGGCCCAGGTGAGCGCCAGGCGCAGGGCCTCGGGGGCGAGGGCGTCGTCGGCGCACATGTACGACAGCGCACTGCCCGCCGCCAGCCGTTCGCCCGCCCGCCCCCGGGCCCACACCTCCAGGAACTCCTGCCGCGCCTCCCTGAACGACCAGGCGGCCAGCAACGCCACGCCCTCGGCCGCCCGCGCGCGCACGTCGTCCCCCTGGAGGGCCAGCGAGCGCACCCACTCGCGCAGCGGCTGCCACAGCCAGTAGCCGTACCGGGCGACCAGCTCGCCGAGCACCTGGGCGCGGTGGTCCGGGACGCGGAAGACGACCAGACCGTCCCGCACGGCGATCAGCGGGTGCGGCGCGCCGGTCGGCCCCGGCCCCGGCTCGTGGGTCTCCCGGCTCCGCTCGAACGCGGCCAGCCGGCGGGCGAACTCCGGCTCGGGCAGCCCGTGCGCGAACGCGAGCGCCGCCACCGCCCGCACCTCGTGCATCGGCGGCTTGGTGTCGAACCAGGCGGCCACCTCCTCGCCCGCGGGCTCGTCGTCCCGCACCAGGCGCGTGGCCAGGCGGACGACCTCGGCAGGCGTGCGCAGCGCCAGCGCGCGGACCCGGGCGGTGGCGGCCCCGGCCGGGGCGCTCCGGCCGCCGAACGCGCTCAGGTACAGGTCGAACAGCTCGCCGGGGTCGGGCGCGCACCACGGCTGCTCCACCTCGACCGCCCGCGACGGGACGCCGTTCCGGGTGATCACCAGGTACGACCCCAGCTCGGCGAGCTTGCGGGCCAGGTCGAGCAGCTCGCTGGGGTCGGTGCTGCCGGCGATCCAGTCGTGCAGCAGGTACGCCCGCCCCGGCCCGTACTCGGTCCTGACGAGCAGGTCGGCGGCGCTGCCGGTCGGCGAGAGCACGGTGATCCTGCCCTCGGCCAGCGACATGCGCGACAGCAGAGCGATGGCGCCGAGCCGCTTGCCCAGGTCCGCCTCCCCCACCAGGACGAGCAGATGCCGCATGGACAGCCGGCGCACCGCGTCGGCGAAGCCGGCGGGCTCCAGGTAGGAGCGCAGCAGGGTGTCGGCCGCGCGCCGGTCGAGGTCGCGGGCCACCGGGACGACCAGAGGCCGGAGCTGCTCGTTGATGGCGATGACAAGCTCGGTGAGCGTTTTGTCGTCGAGGTCGCTCTCGCCTGCTTCAGGCGTGTCGATCACGAAGTCACCTCGGGCCTGACTGGGACGTTGACTGTGGAAAATGTCTTTCGCGAACTTTTTTGTCCGGCGACTTGTTTCCCCGGCTTATGGATTGACCGTGCGCCGCCCGGCAGCCACCGCTCTGACCAGGCATTCCTTGCGAAGCTCGCGGCCACGGCCGCCGGCGCGCGCATGTCGATCATGTCCTCCATTGCTCTGGGCGACGGGCCGGTGACAAGAACCGCGACAGGCCATCTGGTAGCACGGAACCCTAGTTATCCCACCAATACACGATCTAGCGCCACCCGAAAACTCGAATGACCTTCTAGGCCGATATTGGACATTTACTCGGCATGAGAGCATCGTCCACAATCGTCAGTCAAGGGGGGACGTGTGAACGTTCAGGGTTGACTGCGCGCGGCGCCTCCGATCAGGTTGTGCATGTGACCGAGCAAACGCTGGGCCAGCTGGCCGAGGAGTCATGGAACCGCTTCGACGACCACGACTCGGTGTTCTACGAAGGGGTCTGGCACCGCAGCCACGCGCTGGCCGGACGCGCGCGCCGGATGTGCGGCGGGTTCGTCGAGGCCGGGGTCCGGCCGGGCGACCGGGTGGTCGTGATGATGGCGACCTCCCCCGAGGTCCCGATCGTCTACCAGGCGTTGTGGGCGGCGGGCGCGGTGGTCACGCCCGTGGTCTTCCTGGTGGGGGCCGAGGAGCTGCGGCACATCCTGCTCGACAGCGGCGCGGCCGCCGTCGTCACCTCGCCCGAGCTGGTGGAGACCGTACGGGCCGCCGCGGTGGACGTCCCGATACATGTGGACACGGCCGAGCTGGAGAGCGCCACCGAGCACGGACGGGTGCGCAGGGGCCCCGGCGACCTGGCCGCGCTCATGTACACCGGCGGCACCACGGGCGTCGCGAAGGGGGTCATGCTGAGCCATCGCGGCCTCTGGCAGGTGGCGAAGGACGCATACGAAATATCCCATCAAGAGGGGAAAAATCGTGCGATCGTGCCTGTGCCGCTCTCGCACGCGTACGGGTTGATCATCACCGTGGCCGGCCTGCACGCCACCGAGCCCCAGCAGGCCGTGCTCATGCGCTGGTTCGAGCCGGAGGCGTTCCTGCGACTGGCCGCCGAGCAGCACGTCCAGTACGGCACCGTGGTGCCCGCCATGATCCACATGCTCCTGGCGCAGCCGCTGGAGTCGCACCCGCTCCCCGACCTGGCCTACCTCACCTGCGGCGCGGCGCCGCTGGGCCGGGAGGCGCTGCAGGAGTTCGAACGCCGGATGCCGGGCACGCAGATCCTGGAGGGCTACGGCCTGACCGAGACCAGCGCCGTCACCACCTTCAACCCGCCGGGCAGGCGCCGGCCGGGCAGCGTCGGCCTGCCGCTGGCCGGCTACACGATCACCATCCGCGACGCCGCGGGCGAGGCGGTGGAGTGCGGCGACGTCGGCGAGATCTGCGTCAGCGGCGACTCCCTGATGCTCGGCTACTGGGGCGAGCACGAACCCGACCCCGAGGGCACCGCGCTGGTCGGCGACGAGCTGCGCACCGGCGACATCGGCTGCGTGGACGACGACGGCTACCTCTACATCGTCGACCGCAAGAAGGACCTGATCATCCGCGGCGGCTTCAACGTCTTCCCGCGCGACGTCGAGGACGCGCTCAACCAGCACCCCGACGTGGTCATGTCGGGCGTCGTCGGCCGTCCCGACCCGCGGCTGGGCGAGGAGGTCGTGGCGTTCGTGCAGCTCAGACCGGGGGCCGAGGAGAACGCCGAGGAGCTCATCGAGTGGGCGCGCGACCGGGTCGGACGGGTGAAGTACCCGCGCGAGGTGCGTTTCGTGGAGTCGATCCCGGTCACCAGCGTGCTCAAGCTCGACAGGAAGGCCCTGCGCGGGCGGTTGTGACCGTCCGCGCACACCGGGTCGGGCGCGCCCGTATTCCGTGATAAACGTTGACCTGTCTGGAGGTGAACGTGAGTCAAGAAGATCCGTCCGGCTACCCGCACCTGCCTTACGGGGCGCCCTACGGCGAGCAGCCGCCTCCGCAGTACGGCTACGGCTACGGCTACGGCGTGCCGCCGCGGCGCGACGAGGGCCCGCAGGCCGCCGCGATCGTCGCCGTCGTGCTCAACTTCCTGTCCCTCGCCTCCTGCCTCAACGTGCTCGGGCTGCCCGGCGGCATCCTGGCCGCCGTGGCGCTGACGCGGGTCCGCGAGCAGCCGAGGAGCGCCCGTTCGCTGCTGGTCTGGAGCTGGGTGCTGTTCGGCGCCGGTTTCGTGCTGAACGTCGGGCTCTTCCTCTTCCTGGGCCTCACCGGCCGCCTGGACGACTGATCGATTACCCGTTCCGGGACTGTTCCTGCCGTCGTGTGTGTTGGATAAGGGTCAACCGTAGGAAGGGATGTCCGTGAACGACGGCCCGCTCATCGTCCAGTCGGACAAAACGCTGCTGCTCGAGGTCGACCACGAGAAGGCCGACGCGTGCCGCAAGGCGATCGCGCCGTTCGCCGAGCTCGAACGAGCGCCTGAACACGTCCACACCTACCGCGTCACGCCGCTCGCCCTGTGGAACGCGCGTGCCGCCGGCCACGACGCCGAGCAGGTCGTCGACGCGCTGATCGGCTTCAGCCGCTACCCGGTGCCGCACGCGCTGCTCGTCGACATCGCCGAGACCATGGCCCGCTACGGGCGCCTGCGCCTGGAGAAGGACCCGGCCAACGGGCTGGTCCTGACCTCGACCGACCGCGCGGTGCTCGAAGAGGTGCTGCGCTCGAAGAAGATCCAGCCGATGCTGGGCGAGCGCCTCGGCGCCGACTCTGTCATCGTGCACCCGAGCGACCGCGGCAACGTCAAGCAGGCGCTGCTCAAGCTGGGCTGGCCCGCTGAAGACCTGGCCGGTTACGTCGACGGTGAGGCCCACCCCATCAAGCTGCTCCAGGACGGCTGGGAGCTGCGCCCCTACCAGCGCGAGGCGGCCGACGCCTTCTGGCACGGCGGCTCCGGCGTGGTCGTGCTGCCCTGCGGCGCGGGCAAGACCATCGTGGGCGCGGCGGCCATGGCCCACGCCCAGGCCACCACGCTGATCATGGTGACCAACACGGTCAGCGCCCACCAGTGGAAGACCGAGCTGCTCAAGCGCACCTCGCTGACCGAGGACGAGATCGGCGAGTACTCCGGCAACAAGAAGGAGATCCGCCCGGTCACCATCGCCACGTACCAGGTGATGACGACCAGGCGGAAGGGCGTCTACAGCCACCTGGAGCTGTTCGACGCGCGCGACTGGGGCCTGATCGTCTACGACGAGGTCCACCTGCTGCCCGCGCCCATCTTCCGGATGACCGCCGACCTCCAGGCCCGCCGGCGGGTGGGCCTGACCGCGACGCTCGTGCGCGAGGACGGCCGCGAGGGCGACGTGTTCTCCCTCATCGGCCCCAAGCGCTACGACGCGCCGTGGAAGGAGATGGAGAACCAGGGCTGGATCGCGCCGGCCGACTGCGTCGAGGTGCGGGTCACGCTGACCGACGAGGAGCGGCTGGCGTACGCGATGGCCGAGGCCGAGGAGCGTTACCGCTACTGCGCCACCACGCCGTCCAAGACGTACGTGACCGAGGCGCTGGTCCGGCGGCATCTGGGCGAGCAGGTGCTGGTCATCGGCCAGTACATCGACCAGCTCGACGAGCTCGGCGAGCATCTCAACGCGCCGGTCATCAAGGGCGAGACCAGGGTCAAGGAGCGCGAGCGGCTCTACCAGGCGTTCCGCGACAAGGAGATCCAGGTCCTGGTGGTGTCGAAGGTGGCTAACTTCTCCATCGACCTGCCCGAGGCGGCCATCGCGATCCAGGTGTCGGGCACGTTCGGGTCGCGGCAGGAGGAGGCCCAGCGGCTCGGGCGGGTGCTGCGGCCCAAGGCCGACGGCGGTGGCGCCCGGTTCTACACGGTGGTCAGCAGGGACACCGTCGACCAGGAGTTCGCCGCCCACCGGCAGCGATTCCTGGCCGAGCAGGGATACGCCTACCAGATCATCGACGCCGACGACGTGCACGGCGAGGTGTGACCGGTTGAATGCCCGGCCGCTCGTTGCCTGAGCGGCCAGGCACGGCGTTTATGTCACGTCCACGAGACTCCGCGGGTCGTCGACATCGAACCACCCCCCTCACCTGCGTACTATCACGCCGCCTGCGACATACCCCCATGATCCGACAAACGCACCTGAAATGCCCGACTTTTTCGGTATTCCCACGTTCACTCAGAGATACGGTCTTTGCCGGGTTCGCTAGCCGGCCAGCAGGCCGCCGAGGAACAGCACCGCGCCGGCGACGATCCAGGCGGCGACCCCCGTCCCCATGAGCCGGCTGAACGTGCGCGGGTCCTGCCGGGACGCCGGCACCAGCCAGGCGGCCAGCGTGGCGCAGGCGGCCGGCACGGCGAACAACCCCGACACCGCGCAGACCACGCCGAGACGCCGGGAGCACGCCGCCGGGGACTCGCCGCCCGCGCAGAACGCCTCCAGCCCCCAACCGGCGAAGACCGACATCCCCCAGAGCGCCGCCAGCAGGAAGCTCGCGACCGTGGGGATCATCGGCGAGAGGATCAGGCGAAGCCGCGCCACCTTCCCTCCGTACCCCGCCGCGCGCCGGTAAATGCTTTGGAGGCGCCGCACGGCCGCCGTTAAACTAGTCGATTCGCTGCCTTGACCACCTCCGTTTTCCAGCATGGGAGGCGCTTTCGCATGCCCACACACCAACTGGCTCCCGACATACCCTCCGACGTGCTCGCCGCCGAGCAGGCCCACCTAGCCGAGTCCAGGGCCGCGCTCAAGGCGATGCGGGCCCACGCCCAGTCGTTGTCGGCCGACACGGCCGGCGACTGGGTCTCGCAGCAGATCCTCCAGTCGCTGCTGGACCAGCGCGTGGCCGCCCTGGCCGACCATCCGGACACCCCGCTGTTCTTCGGCCGCCTCGACCGCGAGGGCGGCGACGACCTGCCGGGCACCCTCTACGTCGGCCGCCGCCACGTGCACGACGGCACCAGCCGGCCGCTGGTCATCGACTGGCGCGCGCCGGTGTCCCGCGCGTTCTACCAGGCCAGCCCGGCCGACCCGATGGGCGTCGTCCGACGCCGCCGCTTCGGCTACCACGGCGGCGCGCTGACCGCGTTCGAGGACGAGCCGCTCGGCGAGGGCGGCGAGGTCGGCCCCTCGAAGATCCTCACCGAGGAGATCGAACGCCCGCGCACCGGCCCGATGCGCGACATCGTGGCCACCATCCAGCCCGACCAGGACGAGATCGTCCGCGCGACGCTGGCCCAGACCGTGTGCGTCCAGGGCGCCCCCGGCACCGGGAAGACCGCCGTGGGCCTCCATCGGGCCGCGTACCTGCTGTTCACCCACCGCGAGCGGCTGGCCAGGTCGGGCGTGATGATCGTGGGCCCGAACCGGGCGTTCCTGTCCTACATCTCCTCCGTCCTGCCCGCGCTGGGCGAGGTCAAGGTCGACCAGACCACCGTGGCCGGGCTGCTCGGCGAGCACGCCGCCGAGGAGGACCCGATGGTCTCCGCGGTCAAGGGCGACGCCAGGATGGCCGCGGTGCTCGAACGGGCGCTGTGGATGCACATCGTCAAGCCCGAGGACGGCCTGGTGTTCACGAAGGGCGCTTACCGCTACCGGGTCGCCGACCACGAGGTGCGCGAGATGGTGGCCTCCCTGCGCGGCACCACCCGCTACTCGCCGGGGCGGGCCGCGCTGGCCCAGCGCCTGGCCCACCAGGTGCTCGTACGGATGGAGCAGCGTGGCGAGTCGCCCGACGACCGGGTCCAGGACGCGGTGGCCCGGTCGAGGCCGGTCAAGCAGCTCGTCGACGCGGTGTGGCCGAAACTGACGCCGGAACAGGTCCTGCACCGCCTGCTGTCCGACCCAGAATTCCTCACAAAAGCCGCCAAAACTGATTTGTCGCCTGACGAGCAGGAAATGCTGCTTTGGCGGAAGCCTTATCGGAGCTGGAAGTCCGCCAAATGGTCGGCCGCCGACGCCGCGCTCCTCGACGAGCTGCGCGACCTCATGGAGCGCACCCCGTCCCTCGGCCACCTCGTCGTGGACGAGGCCCAGGACCTGTCCGAGATGCAGCTGCGGGCGCTCGGCCGGCGCTGCCGCAACGGCTCGGCCACCGTGCTCGGCGACCTGGCCCAGGGCACCACGCCGTGGTCCACCACCTCGTGGGAGACCGTGCTGAAGCACCTCGGCCAGGACGAGGGCGAGGTGACCGAGCTGACGCTCGGCTTCCGCGTGCCGCGCGAGGTGCTCGACTACGCGGCCCGGCTGCTGCCCTCGATCGCCCCCGCGCTGGCCGCCCCGCGGTCGCTGCGTCCGGGCGCCGGCTCGCTCACGGTCCGGCCGGGCGGCACGGTCGCCGAGGCCGCCCGGGAGGTCCTGGCCAGGGAGGGCTCGATCGGGGTCATCGTCCCCGACGCGATGGTGGCGGCGGTCTCCGAGTCGCTGTCCGGCCTGCCGCACGCGGTGCTCGACCCTGACGCGACGCAGGAGCACCGCCTGCTGATCGTGCCCGCCACGCTCGCCAAGGGCCTGGAGTACGACCACGTGATCGTCGTGGAGCCGGCCGACATCGTCGAGGCCGAGCCCCGCGGCCTGGCCCGCCTCTACGTGGTCCTGACCCGCGCGGTCACCTCGCTCACGGTGCTGCACGACAGGCCGCTCCCGGCGCAGCTCGGAACCTGACGGAGGGCGGGCACGGCCGCTTCTAGGATGGCCTGAAGGAGCTGTCAACCTAGGAGGATGCCGTGCCCGCACCGCTTCCGCATGAACACCTGCCCCCGGTCCCCGCGCTCGTGGTGGAGAGCGACGACATCCGCGACGGCGAGCGGCTGAACGACCTCCACGTCTTCGACGACTGGGGGATGACCGGCGGGAACGTCTCGCCCCAGCTGCGCTGGTCGGGCGCGCCCGAGGGCACCCGCGGCTACGCCGTCACCTGCCACGACCCCGACGCCCCCACCGGCAGCGGCTTCTGGCACTGGGTGCTGTTCGACCTGCCCGGCGACACCACGGAGCTGCCCAGGGGCGCGGGCACCGGCCCCGACTTCAAGGGCCTGCCCGCCGGCGCGGTCCACGCCCGCAACGACTACGGCACCAAAGACTACGGCGGCGCCGCTCCCCCGCCCGGCGCCCCTCACCGCTACGTCTTCACGGTGCACGCGCTCGGGGTCGACGAGCTGGGCGTCGGCGGCGACGCCACCCCGGCTGTGGTCGGCTTCAACATCACCGCCAACACGCTGGCCCGCGGCCACATCGTCGCGCACTTCGGCGTCTGAGACCGGCACAACACCGCGGCGAAGGCGCCCCGTTCGCGTTCGGGGCGCCTTCGCCGTGGTGCCGCGTCGGGTTCCGTACGCCCGGCGCCACCAGACGGGGTTCAGTCGCCCTGCACCAGCTCGTCCGCGAACGTGAAGTCCCCGGGGGCGTTGGACGACAGGTCCTCGCTCTCGCCGCCCGACTCGCCCTCGAAGGCGTCCGAGACGTCCTCACGCTCGCCGGACATGTCCTGACCCTCGTCCGAGACGTCCTCACGCTCGCCGGACATGTCCTGACCCTCGTCCGAGACGTCCTCGCGCTCGCCGGACATGTCCACGCCCTCGTCCGAGGCGTCGCCGCGCTCGCCGGACCGCTCGTCGGCCTCGTCCGACGACCTGTCCTCGGCTTCCTCCGACGACCTGTCCTCGCCCTCCTCCGACATCTCCCCGCGCTCGTCCTGCGACGTCCACCTGGACGGCGAGGCGCAGTAGTCGCGGTCGTACAGTTCCAGGTAGCCCGCGCAGTAGGGCACGTCGACGTACTCCAGGGCCTCGTCCAGGTAACCGTGGTCGTCTGCCTGGGCGGGCATCGTCATGGCGGCCGCGGCGGCCAGCATGACGGCTCCGAGCCCGAGAACGCGCGCGGTGCGGGAATTCATGTAACTACTCCTTTGTGCGGTGAATCGTCACTTAGTTTCGTTACTGTCCGTAGTCTATAACTACTAAACGTGACAGGATCGGACACAACAAAAGGCGGCCGGATCCTTGGAGATCCGAACCGCCTTCTGATGCGTCAGCGACCAGGCGAGGCCTAGAAGTCCATGTCGCCGCCGCCGGGCATGCCGGCCGGAGCAGCAGGGGTCTTCTCGGGCTTCTCGGCGATGACGGCCTCGGTGGTGAGGAAGAGCGCCGCGATGGAGGCGGCGTTCTGCAGCGCGGAGCGCGTCACCTTGGCCGGGTCGATGATCCCGGACTCGAACATGTTGACGTACTCGCCGGAAGCGGCGTTGAGGCCCTCGCCCGGGGTCAGGTTGCGCACCTTCTCCACGACGACGCCGCCCTCAAGACCGGCGTTGACCGCGATCTGCTTGAGGGGCTCCTCAAGAGCCTTCTTCACGATCGCCGCGCCGGTGGCCTCGTCGCCGTTGAGCTCGAGCTTGTCGAACGCCTTGGCGCCGGCCTGCAGCAGCGCCACGCCACCGCCGGGGACGATGCCCTCCTCGACGGCCGCCTTGGCGTTGCGCACGGCGTCCTCGATGCGGTGCTTGCGCTCCTTGAGCTCGACCTCGGTCGCCGCGCCGGCCTTGATGACCGCCACGCCACCGGCCAGCTTGGCCAGGCGCTCCTGCAGCTTCTCGCGGTCGTAGTCGGAGTCGGTGCGCTCGATCTCGGCGCGGATCTCGTTGACCCGGCCGGAGATCGCCTCGGCGTCACCGGCGCCGTCGACGATGGTGGTCTCGTCCTTGGTCACCACGACCTTGCGGGCGCGGCCGAGCAGGTCGAGGGTGGCGGTCTCGAGCTTGAGGCCGACCTCCTCGGCGATGACCTGACCGCCGGTCAGGATCGCGATGTCGCCCAGCATGGCCTTGCGGCGGTCGCCGAAGCCCGGGGCCTTGACGGCCACGGAGCGGAACAGGCCGCGGATCTTGTTGACCACCAGGGTCGCCAGGGCCTCGCCGTCGACGTCCTCGGCGATGATCAGCAGCGGCTTGCCGGACTGCACGACCTTGTCGAGCAGCGGCAGCAGGTCCTTGTTGGCCGAGACCTTGCTGTTGACGATCAGGATGTACGGGTCTTCGAGAACGGCCTCCATGCGGTCGGAGTCGGTCACGAAGTACATCGACGTCATGCCCTTGTCGAAGCGCATGCCCTCGGTGAGCTCAAGCTCCAGGCCGAAGGTGTTGCTCTCCTCGACGGTGATGACGCCTTCCTTGCCGACCTTGTCCATCGCCTCGGCGATGAGCGAGCCGATCTCGGGGTCGGCGGCGGAGATGGAGGCGGTGGAGGCGATCTGCTCCTTGGTCTCCACGTCCTTGGCCAGCTTGGAGAGCTCCTCGCTGACCCGCTCGACGGCGGCCTCGATGCCCTTCTTCAGGGCCATCGGGTTGGCGCCGGCGGCCACGTTGCGCAGACCTTCGCGCACCAGAGCCTGGGCGAGCACGGTGGCCGTGGTGGTGCCGTCGCCGGCGACGTCGTCAGTCTTCTTGGCGACTTCCTTGACCAGCTCGGCGCCGATCTTCTCCCACGGGTCCTCGAGCTCGATCTCCTTGGCGATGGAGACGCCGTCGTTGGTGATCGTGGGAGCGCCCCACTTCTTCTCCAGCACGACGTTGCGCCCCTTGGGGCCCAAGGTCACCTTGACGGCGTCGGCGAGCTGGTTCATACCGCGCTCGAGACCGCGCCGGGCGTCCTCGTCAAACGCGATCATCTTGGCTGCCATAAGGCTAGACCTCCCAGATGCAGGGTGGCGTGTCCTGGACCGAGCCGACGCCCGCGACGGCATAGGCCTGCATCTCCGTTCGGCAGACCCCATCGTCTCGATCCGAGTTGTTGGCACTCTGCCACACAGAGTGCCAACGAACTGTTTAGCACTCTACCCTGCCGAGTGCAAGCCACGGGCACCCCACCCCAGCTCATCGGGCAGGTCATCGGGTGCGCCGGTTCGCACGGCGAGCCGCCCCTGAGGCGCGGCCCGCCGTGCGAAGCCGACGGAGGAAACAGTGGCGAGCCCGTACGGACTGCGCTGCCGCACGTCCCGCCTTGGTGCATACCAGCGAGGGTGAATCAGACCGTGCGGACGGACTCCGCCTGCGGCCCCTTCTGGCCCTGCGTGATCTCGAACTCGACACGCTGTCCCTGTTCGAGAGAGCGGTACCCGTCCATCATGATCGCTGAGTAATGGACGAATACATCCTTACCACCGTCTACCGCGATGAAGCCGTAGCCCTTGTCCGCGTTGAACCACTTGACGGTGCCCTGCGCCACTTCCGACTCCTCTTACTGGGCTCGCAGATCTCGCCCATTCCTTCGCGAGACCCGTAATCGCATGACTTTTGGGAAAATCAGCCAGACGATCGCCCTCGACCATACCTGTGGCACGGGGTTTGGCAACAGAGTCAACCGACAAAACGCTAATTTCATCGAAGGCTGAGTCGTTCGAGGTTGAATTTGGTTCTAAAACAAGAAGGCGCCCACAAGGGGCGCCTTCAAGAGTCGGTGGTCCGGCGGTCAGCCGCCCGCGACGGCGGGGATGATGGAGATCTGAGTGCCTTCAGGGGCGGGAGTGTCCAGGCCCTCGGCGAAACGGACATCCTCATCACCAACGTATACGTTGACAAAACGACGAATCTTGCCCGATTCATCCAGAATTCTCGCGCCGATCCCCGGGTAGTCGGAGTCAAGCTTGGCGAGAACGTCACGAAGAGTCGCCCCTTCGCCACTCACTTCGGCGTTACCCCCGGTGTAAGTGCGCAGAATGGTGGGAATCCGCACAGAAACGCTCATGGTTTTTGTTGCCTTTCCTGGATTGTCAGACAGTCGCGCGGAACGCGTCGAGAGAGGGCCGGATCACGGCGGTGGGCCGCGCGTCGTCACTGATCGCGTCGAGCGTCTTCAGGCCGTCGCCGGTGTTCAGGACCACCGTCTCGGCCTCGGGGTCGAGCCTGCCCGTCTCGACGAGCTTCTTCAGCACGCCCACCGTGACGCCGCCCGCGGTCTCGGCGAAGATGCCCTCGGTGGAGGCCAGGAGCTTGATGGCGGCGACGATCTCGGGGTCGGTGACGTCCTCGACGCCCCCGCCCGTGCGCCGGGCGATGTCCAGCACGTACGGCCCGTCGGCGGGGTTGCCGATGGCCAGCGACTTGGCGATCGTGTCCGGCTTGACCGGCTGGACGACGTCGTGCCCCGCCTTGTACGCCGTCGAGACCGGCGAGCACCCGGCCGCCTGGGCCCCGAACACCTTGTAGGGGGTGTCCTCGACCAGCCCGAGGGCGATCAGCTCCTTGAACCCCTTGTCGATCTTCGTGAGCTGGGAGCCGGAGGCGATGGGGATGACGATCTGCTCCGGCAGCCGCCAGCCGAGCTGCTCGGCGATCTCGTACGCGAGCGTCTTGGACCCCTCGGCGTAGTAGGGCCGCAGGTTGACGTTGACGAACCCCCACCGCTCGCCCAGCGGGTCGCCGATCAGCTCCGAACAGAACCGGTTGACCTCGTCGTACGTGCCGTCGATGCCGATCAGCCGGCCGCCGAACACCCGGGCCATGGCGATCTTGGCCGCTTCGAGGTCGGCCGGGATGAACACGCACGCGTCGAGGCCGGCCCGCGCGGCGGCGGCGGTGACAGCGCCGGCGAGGTTGCCCGTGGAGGAGCAGGAGAGCGTGTGGAAGCCGAAGTTCCTGGCCGCCTCGACGGCGATGGCGACCACCCGGTCCTTGAAGGAGTGGGTGGGGTTGCCCGAGTCGTCCTTCACGTGCAGGGACCGGATGCCGAGCGCCTTGCCGAGGTTGCCGGCCTTGACCAGCTTCGTCCAGCCCGGGTTCATGTTGGGCTTGCTCGCCACGTCGGCGGGGACCGGGAGCAGGGAGCGGTAGCGCCAGATGTTGGCGGGGCCGGACTCGATGTCCGCGCGGGTCACCTGGCCGAAGGAGTAGGCCGCTTCGAGCGGCCCGAAACACTCCAGGCAGGCGAAGCTGGGACCCAGGGGGTAGCGCGTGCCGCACTCGCGGCAGGACAGAGCGACGGCAGGACCAAAGTCGAGCGACATGAAGCGAGGCCTTCCCTCATCTTCGCCCGCGGCCACCTTGACCGCGAACCGGAATTGGCACCTTGTCCCGGTCGGCCTCGCCAGGTCGCGAGCACAAGCCGGGAGGGTTGCCGGGGCTTCGCAGGGCCGGTCCCTCCACCCCTCTGGATGAGCAATATTCAGTTGTCGAAAAGGACTCTACCTTCTCAAGTGGCGGAAACGACCACCCGTCTCACCATGCGAGAGGACGCGTCTCACCGATAGTCCTCCCCGAGGACTCCCTGCACGTACTTGCGGGCCTGGTGGATGCGGGACTTGGCGGTGCCGAGCGGGATGTTGAGCTGCTCGGCCACCTCGTTGTAGTCGAGCTGGACGATGTCGCGCAGCACCAGCGCCTGGGCCAGGTCGGGCTTGTCGGCCTCCAGCGCCTCCATCGCGTCGAGCAGGTCGAGCCGCGAGCCGGCGATCACGCTGACCCGCCGCGCGTCCGGCTTCTGCATCGGCAGCTCCTCCGACGTCTGCTCGGCGGCCCTGCGCTTCAGCGAGCGGTACGTGGTGCGCGCGCAGTTGGCGGTCACGATGTGCAGCCAGGTGCTGAACCTGGCCCGCCCCTCGAACCGGCCGATGTTGCGCGCCACGGCCAGCAGAGTGTCCTGCGAGGCTTCTTCCGCGTCCTGGTGATAGGGCAGGATCCGGGCGCAGTGGCGCATCACGTCAGGCTCGATCCTGGCCAGGAGCTCGCCGAGCGCGCGATGGTCTCCGGCCGCGGCCGAGCGGGCGAGTTCCTCGGTTAGCTCATCTAGCGCCATAGCTGGGATCCTATGGGCGAAGGGAGCCCAAATGAACAGCGTTCTCGTGGCGTCCAACCGCGGGCCGGTCTCCTTCACCGTCGACGACGACGGTGAGCTGACCATGAAACGCGGTGGTGGCGGCCTCGTCTCGGGCCTGTCGGGGGTGGCCAAGGAGCACGGCGTGCTGTGGGTGTGCGCCGCGCTGTCCGACGGCGACCGCAGCGCCGTGCGCCTGGCCCCGGGGGGCCGGCTCGACCGCGGCGGCTACGACACGGGCGCCCTGCGGATGCTCGACATCCCCGCGGCCACCTTCCACCGCGCCTACAACGCCGTGGCCAACTCGACCCTGTGGTTCGTCAACCACCTGCTGTACGACATCCCCAACTCCCCCAGTTTCGGCACCAAGTTCCGGCGCGAGTGGGAGTCCTACCGCGACTACAACGGCGCGTTCGCGCTGGCGCTGGCCGAGGAGGCCGGGCACGGCGCGCGCGTGATGGTCCAGGACTACCACCTGACGCTCACCCCGGCGATGCTCCGCGCCGAGCGGCCCGACCTGCGCATCGCCCACTTCAGCCACACGCCGTGGGCGCCTCCCGAGTACTTCTCCCTGCTGCCCGACGCGGTGACCAGGGAGGTGCTCGACGGCATCCTGGGGGCCGACCACGCGGGCTTCCTCACCGCCCGGTGGGCGGCGGCGTTCATGGACTGCTGCGAGGCGCTGCTGGGCGCGCGGGTGGACCGCGCGGCCGGCACGGTCACCCACGAAGGCAGGACGACCCGCGTCGGCGTGCACAGCCTGGGCGTGGACGGCGCGGCGCTGTGGGCGCGGGCCTGCGAGCCCGACGTCGAGTCGCACATGGCCGCGCTGGCCGAGCAGGTGGCCGGACGCCGGCTGATCGTCCGCATCGACCGCACCGAGCTGTCCAAGAACATCGTGCGCGGGCTGCTGGCCTACCGCGAGTTCCTGGCCGCCCATCCGGAGTGGCACGGCAAGGTGGTCCACCTGGCCTTCGCCTATCCCAGCCGGCACGACCTGCCCGAATACCGCGAGTACACCGCGTCGGTGCAGCGCTGCGCGCGCGAGATCGAGGACGAGTACGCCACCGAGGACTGGGACCCGGTCATCCTCAACGTCAACGACGACTACCCGCGCTCGCTGGCCGCCTACCGGCTGGCGGACGTGCTGCTGGTCAACCCCATCCGCGACGGCATGAACCTGGTCGCCAAGGAGGGGCCGGTCCTGTCGCCGCGCTGCGCCCTGGTGCTCTCGCGCGAGGCGGGGGCGGCCGCCGAGCTGGGCCCGTACGCGCTGGTGGTCAACCCCTACGACGTGAGCGGCACGGCGGACGCGCTGCACGAGGCGCTGGTGATGCCCGAGGACGAACGCCGGCGGCGCCGCGACCGGCTGCACGAGGCGGCCACCGCGCTGCCGCCGCACAAGTGGCTGGAATCCCAACTCGACGCCCTGCTTTAACATGAGAAGTCGGGTTCACTGCCAATGACGGAGGCTGCCGGGTGTCGACGGTCTCAGTGCCCATCAGACTCGTCCGGGACCGTCCGACCTGGCTCATCTACTTTCTGCTCGGCACGTTCGCCACGTTCGTGTACGGCCTGAGCGCCGCCCTCCCGCTCCTGCGCGCCGACCAGCGCACCACGGCCACCGTCGCCGGGCTGCACGGCACCGCGATGGCGGTCGGGACGATCGGCGCCGGGCTCGCGCTGCCCCTGCTCACCAGGCTGCTCGGCCGGCGCACGACGTGCTGGTTCGGCCTGGCCGGGATGAACGCCGGCGTGCTGCTGGTCATGGCCGCCTCCGCGCTCCCCCTGACGCTGCTCGGCTACGGCGTGGCCGGCGGTTTCGGCTCGGTCATGCTCTACGCGGCGATGGCCGAGCTCAGCGACCACCACGGGGCCGCGGGACCGGCCGCGCTCAGCGAGGCCAACGCCGTGGGCGTGCTGGTGGGGATGGTGGCGACGTTCGTGCTCAGCCAGGTGGCGCAGAGCGCGCTCGGCTGGCGGGCCGCCCTGCTGGTCACCCCGGCCGTCAGCGCCCTGCTGGCGCTGTCGCTGGGCCGCTCCTGGCCCGCGCCCCGGCGGGTCGCCGGAGGGCGGGGCGGCGCGGTCGCCGGGGAGGCCGTCCCGGCGCGGGAGGGCGGCGGGTGGCGCTTCCATCTGGCCGGGGGCGTGCTGTTCTGCTGCGTGGCGCTGGAGTTCACGTTCAACCTGTGGGCCGCCGACCTGTTCGCCCTCAGGACGGGCGTGCCGGCGGCCGTCGCGGCGACCGGGCTGACGGCGTTCGTCTGCGGCATGGCGGCGGGCAGGTTCGCGGGCGCGCAGCTCGCGCTGCGGCTGCCCGCCACGCCGCTGCTGGCCGGCGCTCTGGGGCTGATGGCCCTCGGCTGGGTGCTGTTCTGGGCGAGCACCGCGCCGATCCTGTCGTACGCGGGGCTGGCGCTGAGCGGGCTGGGCGCGTCGCTGCAGTTCCCGCTCGCGCTGAGCACGCTGATCGCCGCCTCCGGCGACCGGGCGGACCGGGCGGCGGCCGCCTCGCCCGTGTGGGCGGGCGCCGCCATGGCGATCGGCCCGCTGCTGCTCGGCGCGCTGGCCGACGGCTACGGCACCGGGAACGCGTTCCTGCTGGTGCCCGTGGTCATCGGCCTGGCGGTCGCCGGGGTGCTCATCTCCAGTCGGCGTACTTGAGCGTGTCGGCCAGGCCGGGCGTGTTCCACTGGTCGACGACGAGGATCTGGCTCTTCGGCAGGTACCACTCGCGCTGCGTGAAGCGGGCCTTGACGCCGCCGCCCGAATAGCTGACGCACGTGGCCTGCCAGGCGTTGTAGGCGGCCTTGTGCCCGGCCCCCATCTGCCGGTAGCCCCTGGTGACCTTGGGGCCGACGACCTCGCCCCACTTGCGGTTGATCGGGCAGGGCTGCACGTCGCTGGCCGGATAGTACGGGTCCTTGCCCGTGTAGGGCCCGAACCCCTCGGCGCCCCGCTTGATCGCGGCGGGACCGAGGACGTAGAACGCGTCGCACTCGGGCGAGCCCCAGCCCTGCGGCTTGGCGCACCGCCCGGTGACCACCTGGACGACGTCGCCGCCCTTGCGGTGGACCACCCACTCGATCGGGATGTAGAGCGTCAGGCCGCCGCGCAGCTTGAGCTGCTGGGCGGGGGCGGCGGAGGCGGCGCCGGGGACGGCGAGCACGGCAGCCAGGGTGGCCAGAGCCGCGGCCGAGGCGGCGGCGAGAGATCGTCGTGACATGCGCACCAACGTAGGACCCGCCACTTGCAGCCCAATCACGAACGGCTGAAAGCCGCGAGCCGGCCCAGACGGCGCAAGGCCGCGAGCCGGCTCACGAACGGCTGGGCTCTAGGGACGGGTGAAGGCCGTCGTCAGCTCCCGCAGCAGCGCCACCACGCCGTCGGGCCCGTCGACCACGATGTCGGCCCGCTCGGCCAGCGCGGTCACCTCGGCCGAGCCGCTGCACACGGTCACGCCGGGCAGCCCCGAGGCGCGTACGGCGTCGAAGGCGGCCAGGTCGCCGAGGTCGTCGCCGACGAACATGACGGACCTGGCGTCCCGCTCGGCCAGGAACAGCCCGAGCGCGTGGCCCTTGTCCATGCCGGGCGGGCGCAGCTCCAGGACCATGCGTCCCGGCTCGATCACCAGGCCGTGTCTCCCGGCCAGCTCGGCCAGCGGCTCGCGCAGCACGGCGAGCGCGCCCTCGGGGTCGGGGGCGCGCCTGGTGTGCACGGCCACCGCCCTGCCCTTGTCCTCGATCACCACGCCGTGCAGGCCGAGCGCGTCGAGCAGCAGGGGCAGCTCGGCCCGGACGCGCGGCACGCCAGGTGGCGGCGGCGGCGCCGAGACGCGTCCGTGCTCCCACCGTTCGAAGCCGTAGTGGCCGAGCACCACGAGGCCGGGCACGTCGGCCAGGCCAGGCCCGAGTTCGAGCGCGGTGGCCGCCGGCCTGCCGGTCACGATGGCCACGGCGCCGACGTGCGCGCCCAGGTCGGCGAGCACGGCGGGAGCCTCGGGGTGGATCTTGGCGGAGGCGGGATCGGGCACGATCGGCGACAGGGTTCCGTCGAAGTCGAGCCCGATCACGGCGCCGGACGGATCTTTAAGGATCGCTTCCATACCAGGGATGTTCCTCACGCGGCTGCCGTACCCAGCCGGTCAGGGACGCATGCCGAGCCGTCTCGCCGCACGGTCGCGCTGACGGGTGGAGCGCAACCTTCGCAACCGTTTGACCAGCATCGGGTCCTGCTCCAGCGCCTCCGGTCTGTCGATCAACTCGCCGAGCAACTGGTAGTAGCGGGTGGCCGAGAACCCGAAGGTCTCCTTGATGGCCTGCTCCTTGGCGCCCGCGTGCCGCCACCATTGGCGTTCGAAGGCGAGGAGTTCGAGATCGCGGTCGTTGAGGGATGTCCGGGACGGTTCCTGGGCAGCACTGTCACCGCTGAGCGGTGCTCCCATGATGTCCTCCTCGGGAAGGGGCGTGCGACGATCACATCGCACGCTTCGCGGCCCGTGGCCAATCGTAATGTGCGATCTGCGGCTGTTCACGGCGGATTGCCGGACGTACAGTCACGAAATGTGACCCCAGTCATCACGCTCCTCACGGACTACGGGCTCGAAGACGGCTATGTGGCCGCCTGCCACGGAGTGATCGCCGGGATCGCGCCCGAGGCGCGCGTGATCGACGTGTGCCACCTCGTCCCGTCCGGCGACGTACGGCGGGGCGCGGCGATCCTCGCCCAGACCATTCCCTACCTGCCTGAGGGCGTCCACATCGGCGCGGTCGATCCCGGCGTGGGCGGCGCGCGGCGGTCGGTGGCGGTCGAGGCGGGCGGCCGGGTGTTCGTCGGCCCCGACAACGGCCTGCTGTCCTGGGCGGTGCACGCCAGCGGCGGCGCGCGGGCCGCGTACGCGCTCGGCAACGAGGAGCTCTTCCTGCGGCCGGTGTCGCCGACCTTCCACGGCCGGGACGTCTTCGCGCCGGTCGCCGGGCGGCTGGCCGGCGGACTTGACCCGGCCGAGCTGGGCCCCCGGGTGCCGGTCGAGCGGCTGGTCACGCTGCCCGCGCCGACCTCGCTGCTGCGGGACGGCTCGGTCGAGGGCGAGGTCGTCTCGGTCGACCGCTACGGCAACACGCAGCTGTCGATCGCGGCCGGCGACCTGCAGGCGCTGGGCGTCCAGGTGGGCGACACGCTGGGGGTGTGGCTCGGGCGGCGGCAGCTCGCGATGCCCTTCCGTGCGACGTTCGCGGCGGTGCCGCCGGGCGAGCTGGTGGCGTTCACGGACTCGGCGGGGCTGATCGCCATCGCGGTCAACTACGGCGACGCGGCGCAGCGGCTGGGGCTCCCACCTGGGGCGCATGTCCGACTTTCGCCGACACCTTAGGGCGAATGGCCGCATAACATCAATTACTCCGCGTATCGGGCTGTTTACCGAAGCGTCGGAACGAATCATCGGCGGCGTGCCAGAATGCACGGCAGATCGGGCGTCCCTCCCCTCCCGTTCGAGGTTGACGTGTACCAACTGTCCGTCGTGCTGCTCTCCATCCTGTCCGTGTTCTGGCCGCAGGCCGACGCGCCCGTGCCGGAGCGCTGGCACGCCTGGCCGGTGACGCGGATCTTCCCCCTGGTCGTGCCGGGCCTCAGCCCGTCGGGGGCCAGGGTGACGTACGTGCTGGCGGGCGTGGCTCCCGAGGCGCCGTGCCGGGTGGCGTTCCAGCCCGCCGCGGTGCGGCCGGGCTGCCTGACCGCCCTGCGGGCCACGTACGCCGACAGCACCCAGACGTACGTGGCCACCGTCGGCATCGCCGTGCTCGGCGGGCCGGGCCCCGGGACGTACCGCGGGGCGCGCCCGGCCACCGTGCGGCCCGTGGCCTTCCCCGGCGGGCCTGCCGAGCGGTTCGGCCGGCGGCAGTACGTCACCGGGGCGCTGGCCGGGTCCGGCGACCCCTACCTCGTGGCGACGGCCGCCGGGTACGCCGACGGGCGGGCGTACCGACCGGGCGACCGCGCCGCGCCGCGGCTGCGCGCGGTCGCGCGGCAACTCGCCGAGGCGTTGTACCGGGCGCTGACCCGATGAGGGGGCTCGCGTCCCTGCTGCCGGCTCTGATCCTGGCGGCCGGGGTCGCGGGCGTGGCGTCCAGCGCCACCGACGACGTGCGGACGGCGGCCTCGCCGAGCGTCCCCGGCGGTGTGGGCGCCGCCGCGCGGGCCCGGCAGTGGCAGCTCGAAGCGCTGCGCGCGCCCAGGGCCTGGCGGGAGAGCCGGGGGGCGGGCGTGCTGGTGGCCGTGCTGGACACCGGCGTGAACGGCCGCCACCCCGACCTGCGGGGGGCCGTCACCCAGGGCCCCGACCTGACCGGCGCGCCCCCGCGGCTCTGGGGACACCACGGCACCGCCATGGCCGGCCTGATCGCCGGCCGCGGGCACGGCCGGGGGCGCGCGGAGGGCGTGGTCGGCGTGGCCCCCGCGGCGCGGGTGTTGTCGATCAGGGTCACGCTGGAGAACACCGACCCGCTGCGCGCCGAGCAGCGCGCCGGCCGCCGCGACGCCCTGGCCGCCGGCATCAGGTACGCGGTCGACCACGGCGCGGACGTGATCAGCATGTCCCTCGGCGGCGGCAGCGGCGCGTGGGAGGGCTCGGCGGCCGAGGAGGAGGCCGTGCAGTACGCGCTCGCCCGCGGCGCGGTCCTGGTGGCCTCGGCGGGCAACGACGGCGACACGGCCAACAGGAAGAACTTCCCCGCCGCCTACCCGGGCGTGATCGCCGTGGGCGCGGTGGACCGGCGGCTCAGGGTGGCCCCCTTCTCCAACCGCCAGGACTACCTGTCGGTGGTCGCGCCGGGCACGGACGTCGTCACGGCCGACGGCGGCGACGGGTACGTGGTGGGCGACGGCACCAGCTCGGCGGCGGCCATGGTCGCGGGCGTGGCGGCCCTGGTGCGGTCGGCCCATCCGGAGCTGTCGCCGTACCAGGTGCGCACGGCCGTCGAGCGCGGCACCAGGAGACGGCCCGCGGGCGGCCACAGCCCCGCCTACGGGCACGGGGTGGCCGACGCGCCGCTCGCCCTGCGGGAGGCCCGGCGGCTGGCCCACGGAAGGGTCTCACCGGCCGCCCGGCCCGGCCCGTACTTCGGGCGGGGCCCGGCCCGGCCGCCCGCCTCCAGGGCGCCGGTCGTGGCCGGGATGGTGGTGCTGGCGGCGGCCATGTCGGCGCGGGTGGTCGCGACCCGGCGGCGGCGCCGGAGGGATTCACCCTAGCAAGCGCTTGTGTAATACTCCTGGCTATGACCTTAGCGATCGACGGCTGGTTCGCCATCGACGGGGACGGCGCCACCCACCTCATCGGCACCGCCTGTCTGACCTGCGGGACCGTCGCCTTCCCGCCGCAGCCCGGCCTGTGCCGCAACCCGCGCTGCGCGGGCGAGGAGACGGCCGAGGTCCGGCTGCCGCGGCGCGGGCGCGTCTGGTCCTACACCGAGGCGTGTTACCCGCCGCCGGAGCCGTACGTGGCGGCGGAGCCGTACCGGCCCGTCACGCTGGCCGCCGTCGAGCTCGACGACGCCGGGCTGGTGGTGCTCGGCCAGGTCAGGGACCTCACGGCCGGCGACCTGGAGGTGGGCATGGAGCTGGAGCTGGTGCACGGGCCGCTGGCCGACGGGCCTCTGGTGTGGATGTGGGGGCGGGCCTCGTGAGCACGGTGGTGGTGCTCGGCGCGGGCATGCACCCGTGGGGCAAGTGGGGACGTCCCTTCGCCGAGTACGGCGTGGCCGCCGCCCGCGCCGCCCTCCGCGACGCCGGGGTGGCCTGGACCGACGTCCAGTACGTGGTGGGGGCCGACACGATCAGGAACGGCTACCCCGGCTTCGTCGCCGGCGCCACCTACGCCCAGGCGCTCGGCTGGACGGGCGCCAGGATCGCCTCCTGCTACGCGGCCTGCGCGTCGGGGGCCCAGGCTGTGGACATCGCGCGGACCAGGATCATGGCCGGGCTGTGCGACGTCGCGCTCGTGGTGGGCGCGGACTCCACCCCCAAGGGCTTCTTCAAGCCGGTCGGCGGCGACCGGCACGACGACCCCGACTGGCTGCGCTTCCGCCTGCTCGGCGCGACCAACCCCGCCTACTTCGGCCTGTACGCCCGCAGGCGCATGGCCCTGTACGGCTCCACCGCCGACGACTTCGCCGCCGTCAAGGTCAAGAACGCGCGCGCCGGCTCGCTCAACCCCATGGCCCGCTACCGCCGCCCGGTCACGGCGGAGGAGGTGCTGGCCTCGCCCATGGTGGCCGACCCGCTGCGCCTGATGGACATCTGCGCCACCTCCGACGGCGGGGCCGCGGTCGTGCTGGCCTCGCAGGTGTACGCCAGGCGGCTCGGCGCGACGGCCCCGGTGCGCCTGGCCGCCGTCTCCACGGTGACCCCGACCTTCCCCAACACGATCCTGGAGCTGCCGAACTTCGCCACCGAGTCCTGCGCCGCCGTTCCCGCGCCCGAGAGGCCCTTCAGGGCCGCGATCGCGCACGCGGCCTACGAGGAGGCCGGCCTGGGCCCCGAGGACGTCTCCTTCGCCGAGGTGTACGACCTGTCCACCGCCCTGGAGCTGGACTGGGTCGAGGACGTCGGCCTGTGCCCGCCGGGCGAGGCGGACAAGCTGCTGCGGGCGGGCGAGACCGCGCTCGGCGGCCGGGTGCCGGTCAACCCGTCGGGCGGCCTGGCCTCCTTCGGCGAGGCGATCCCGGCCCAGGCGATCGCGCAGCTGTGCGAGCTGACGTACCAGCTGCGCGGCGCGGCGGGCGGGCGGCAGGTGCCGGGCGCGCGCGTCGGCCTGGCGGTCAACCAGGGGCTGTTCGGCCACGGCTCGGCGATCGTGGCCACCACGTGACAAGGCCCTCCGGGAGCGTCTCCCGGAGGGCCTCACGATCGCTCGCGGTCAGCCCGCGTGCACCACGTCGTGCGTCTCGGCGAAGTGACAGGCGCTCTCGTGCCCGGTCCCCGTCCGGATCTGCAGCAACGGCTCCTCCTCCGCGCAGATCTCCTGCGCCTTCCAGCAGCGGGTGCGGAAGCGGCAGCCCGACGGCGGGTTGGCGGGCGAGGGCGGGTCGCCCTGCAGGATGATCCGCTCGCGCTGCTCCCGGCCCTCGGGGTCGGGAACCGGCACCGCCGACAGCAGCGCCTGCGTGTACGGATGAGCGGGCTTGTCGTAGATCTCGACGTCCTTGCCGAGCTCGACGAACTTGCCCAGGTACATCACGCCCACCCGGTCGGAGATGTGGCGGACCACCGACAGGTCGTGGGCGATGAAGATGTAGGCCAGGTTGAACTCGTTCTGCAGCCGCTCCAGCAGGTTGATCACCTGGGCCTGGATCGACACGTCCAGCGCCGAGACGGGCTCGTCGCAGACGATGATCTCCGGCTGCAGCGCCAGGCCGCGGGCGATGCCGATGCGCTGCCGCTGGCCGCCCGAGAACTGGTGCGGGTAGCGGTTGATGTGGTCGGGGTTGAGCCCGACGACCTCCAGCAGCTCCTGCACCTTGCGGCGGCGGTCGCCCTTGGGCGCCACCTCCGTGTGGATCTCGTACGGCTCGCCGATGATGTCGCCGACGGTCATCCGGGGGTTCAGCGAGGTGTACGGGTCCTGCATCACCATCTGGATGTTGCGGCGCATGCGCTTGAGCTCGTTGCCCCTGGCCTTGGCGATGTCCTTGCCGTTGATCTTCACCGAGCCCGAGGTCGGCCGCTCCAGCGCCATCAGCACCTTGGCCAGCGTGGACTTGCCACAGCCCGACTCGCCCACGATGCCCAGCGTCTCGCCCCTGTTGAGGTCGAACGAGACGCCGTCCACGGCCTTGATCGCGCCGATCTGCTTCTTGAGGACGATGCCCTGGGTCAGGGGGAAGTGCTTGACCAGGTCGCGAACCTCAAGGATGCGCTCACTGCCGTTCGCCATCGAGGACCTCCCTCCAGTAGTGGCAGGCGCTGCCACGCGTGCCGCTGATCTCGTAGAGCTGGGGGGCGGCGGTCACGCAGTTGTCCTGCCGGTACGGGCACCGGGGATTGAACGCGCACCCGCTCGGCAGGTCGAGCAGGTTGGGCGGCAGGCCCTTGATCGCGTACAGCTCCTGGCCCTTGAGGTCCACCCGGGGGATGGACTCCAGCAGGCCCTTCGTGTACGGGTGCGCCGGCGCCCGGTAGATGTCGTGCACCGGGGCGTTCTCCACGATCCGGCCGGCGTACATGACCGAGATCTTGTCGGCCACGTCCGCCACGACGCCCAGGTCGTGGGTGATCAGGATCATGCCCATCTGGCTCTCGCGCTGCAGCTCGGCCAGCAGTTCCATGATCTGCGCCTGGACGGTCACGTCCAGGGCGGTGGTCGGCTCGTCGGCGATCAGCACCTCGGGGTCGAGCGCGATCGACATCGCGATCATGATGCGCTGCCGCATGCCGCCCGAGAACTGGTGCGGATAGTCGTTGACGCGCTGCCGGGCGGCCGGGATGCGGACCTTGTCCATCAGCTCGACGGCCTTGTTCATGCCGTCGCGCTTGGACATGCCGCGGTGGACCCGGAACATCTCGCTGATCTGCCAGCCCACGGTGAACACCGGGTTGAGCGCCGAGAGGGCGTCCTGGAAGACCATCGCGATGCGCTGGCCGCGCACCTGGGTGCGCGCGTCCTCCGAGAGCTTGAGCAGGTCGGTGCCCTTGAAGCGGATCTCGCCCTTGGGGATGACGGCCGGCGGCATGTCCAGGATGCCCATGATCGCCTGAGCGGTCACGGACTTGCCCGAACCCGACTCGCCGAGCACCGCCAGCGTCTCACCGGGGTTGACCGTGTAGCTCACGCCGTTCACCGCGCGCACGACGCCCTGACGCGTACGGAACTCCACGTGCAGATCGTCAACCGCGAGCAGCGGTTCGTCGCCCAGCCCTCCCTCGGCGGGCAACACGTCTGTCGACGTCTTCTTCACTTGATCCCCCCTTCTACCTGAGCTTCGGATCGAGAGCGTCACGCACGGCGTCGCCCAGCATGATGAACGCGAGCACCGTGATGCTCAGGAACAGGGCCGGGAAGAACAGCGGCAGCGACGCGTCGAGGAACCGCGGCCGGGCGTCGGCGATCATGAGGCCCCACGAGATGTCCGGCGACTGCACGCCGACCCCGAGGAACGACAGCGCCGCCTCCGCCGCGATGTAGCCGCCGAGGTTGATCGTGCTGACCACGATCACCGGCGCCAGCGAGTTCGGCAGCAGGTGCTTGAACATGATGCGCCACTGGCCCGCGCCCACCGCCCGCGCGGCGACCACGAAGTCCTGGCTCTTGGCCGTGATCACCGAGGCCCGCATGATGCGGAACACCATCGGCCAGCCGAGCACCGCCAGGGCCGCGATGACCAGCATGATGCTGTTGATGCCGCTGTCGCGGAAGGTGGCCGCGATCAGCAGGGCGCCCAGGATCGGCGGGATGGCGAAGAAGATCTCGGTGACCCGGGAGGAGACCGAGTCGATCAGGCCGCTGCGGAAGCCGGCGAACAGGCCGAGCAGGCCGCCCAGGATCATGGTGATGATCGTGGTGGTCACGCCGATCACGATCGAGTTGCGGGCGCCGTAGATCGTCCTGGCGAACACGTCACAGCCCTGGCTGTCCTTGCCGAACGGGTGCCCCACGCTGGGGAGCTGCCGGGCGGTGGACAGGTCGCAGGTCTGGGCGTTGGTCGGGTCGATCGAGGTGAACAACGACGGCCAGAACGCCATGACCAGCAGGATCGCGATCAGCACCGCGGAGATGATGAACATCGGCCGGCGGCGCAGGTCGTACCAGGCGTCGGTCCACAGGCTGGCGGGCTTCTCCTGCTTCTGCTTGCCGCGCCTGCCCTGCTTGTCGGGGGACGGTGGCGCCGGGGCCTCCGTGACCAGCGACTTCGCTTCCGGCAGCATGGGCCCGACGTTTGCTTCGTTACTCATAGCGGATCCTCGGGTCGAGCACTGCGTACAACATGTCGACGACCAGGTTGGCCAGGATGTAGATCAGCACCAGCACGGTCACGATGCCCACGACGACCGGCTGTTCTCGCAGCAGGATCGAGTTGAACAGCTGGTTGCCGATGCCCGGCAGGTTGAAGATCGTCTCCGTGATGACCGCGCCGCCCATCAGGTTCCCGAGGTCGGCGCCGAGGTAGGTGACCAGCGGGATCAGGGCGTTGCGGAGCCCGTGCCTGCCGATGACGCGGCGTTTGGCCAGACCCTTGGCGGTGGCCGTGCGGATGTAGTCCGCGCGCAGCGTCTCCACCAGGCTCGTCCGCGTCAACCTGGTGAGATAGGCGATCGACGTGCCGGCGAGCACGAAACCGGGCAGCAGGTAGCTGCGGAACCCGGCCGAGATGCCGGCCACGGGGAAGATGTCGCTTCCCGTCCACAGCTTGAGCTTGACTCCGAGCACGAGCTGCAGCACGAAGCCCGTCACCAGCGTGGGGACGGAGATCAGCAGCAGCGTCGAGGCGAGGATGGCGGTGTCGGAGGCCCTGCCGCGGCGCAGCGCCGCCCACAGGCCGAGGCCGACGCCGATGATGGCCTCCATGACGAGCGCGGTCAGCGCGAGGTTCAGCGTGACCTGGAACTTGCCGGCCATGAGCTGAGAGACCGGGATCCTGGAGAAGGTGGTCCCGAAGTCGCCGTGGAGGAGCACGCCGCTGAGGTAGTACCAGTACTGCAGCAGCAGCGGATCATTCAGGTGGTACTGGTCGCGCAGGACCTCGGCCACGGCCGGGTCCAGGCGCTTCTCGCCCGCCAGTGCCTGGATGGGGTCGCCGGGCAGGGCGAAGACGATCGCGAAGATGAGTAGCGTGGCGCCGAGCAGGACGGGTATCGCCTGCAGCAGTCGCCTGATGACATAACGGCCCATTCAAGCCCTCCGGTACATGCGTGGAGGCAGTCACCCTCGTAGCCGCGGTTTGCCCGGCCCCAAAGTGACTGCCTCCAAGCTCAGTCCTCCGATGGACGGACGGCGAGAGCCGTCCGCCCGGCGAATGACGTCAGGCCTTCTCGACGTCAGACCACTGAACCTGGTTGAGCAGGTTCAGCTTGACGCCCTTGACCTTGGCGGAGTGGCCGAAGTTGCTCCGGTAGAAGTACACCGGGATGTACGGCATGTCCTTGATCAGGATGTCGTCGGCCTGCTGGTAGAGCTTGAGGCCCTCGGCGGCGTCGGCGGCCTGGTCGCCCTTGGCGACGATGTCGTCGAACTCCTTGTTCTCGTAACCGCCGTAGTTCGAGCCGGTCGAGATGGCCTGGGTGCCGAAGATCGGCGTCAGGTAGTTCTCGGCCGACGGGTAGTCGATCGACCAGCCCATGCGGAACAGGCCCTTGTACTTCTTGGCGTCCAGGTCGTCCAGGATGGCCTTGAAGTTCTCGAACGGCTTCGGCGTGACCTCGATGCCCAGGTTGGCGCGGAGGTTGTTGGCGACGGCCTCGATCCACTCCTTGTGGCCGCCGTCGCCGTTGTAGCCGAGCTCCAGCTTGGCCGGGCCCTTGGCGTCGGCGTAGAGCTTCTTCGCCTCGGCCGGGTTGTACGTGCAGGCCGTGCAGGCGCCCTGACGGTAACCGGGGATGGCCGGGTTGATGAAGTCGTCGGCCGGGGCGCGGGTGCCCGCGAAGACCGTCTCGGTGATGGTCTTGCGGTCGATGGCCATGGAGATGGCCTTGCGCACGTCCGGGTTCTTGAACTCGGGGTTGTACTTCAGCGGGACGCCGATGTAACCGACAGAGGCGTCGGGCTCGTCGAAGTAGCGGTCGCCGAGAACGGACTTGGCGGTCGCGATCGCCGAGGCGGGCAGCGAGTCGTCCACGTCCAGGTTCTCGGCCTGGAGGTCCTGGAAGGCGGTCTCGGCCGAGCTGTAGATCTTGAACTGCAGCTTGGTCCAGTTCTTCGGCTTGGGGCCGGGGAACTTGTCGTAGACCGTCATGTCGATGGTCTGCGCGCCGCCCTTCTTGTAGGGCTTGTCGACCTTGAACAGGCCCTGGCCGATCGGCTGCTCGCCGTAGGCCTGGGTCACCTTGCCGTCGGCGCCGAGCGCGGAGGCCGGCAGCGGGTAGAAGGCGGTGTACCCGAGCATCGTCTTGAACTGCGAGAACGGTGCGGACAGCGTCACCTCAAGGGTGCTGTCGTCGACAGCCTTGAGGCCCTTCATCTCCTTGGCCGTCGGCGTCTTGCCCTCGCCCGGGTGGACGTCGGCGAAGCCGTCGATGCGGGAGAAGAAGGCGGAGGAGCTCATGGCGTTGTCCTGGTTGGCGCCATAGTTCCAGGCCCGCGCGTAGTCAGCCGCGGTGACCGGCTTGCCGTCGTGCCAGGTGTAGCCGGACTTGAGCTTGATCGTCCAGACCTTGCTGTCCTGGGTGGTGATCGACTCGGCGGCCTCTTCAACCGGCTGCTTGTTCTCGTCGTACTTGACGAGCGGCGAGAACACCGCGGCGAGGACTTCGGAGCCCTCGGTCTCGGTGGTGTTCAGCGGGTTGAGGAGCTCCTGAGGCTCACCGATCTCCATGCGGACCGGCGTTTCGCCGCCGCCCGCGGCAGTGCCGCCGTCCGAGGCACCGCCGCCACACGCGGCAACCGCGAGGGCGAGCAGCGCGGTACCGGCGACGATCTGTGCGCCCTTAGTAACACGCATGGTGAAAAAAATCCTCCCTCTACAGGTGGGCGACAGCGCTGAGCTGCGGTGATGGTAAGCAGCCTGACGGGGGGTTCCTGGTATCCCCCGGATTTGGCTGACATGGTCAAACCAGCCGACGCCCTGCCAGTCGATCGCGACTATCCCTTACTACTTGCCACCAGCGAGTCTCTGGCGCGTTGCAGTTCGGTCACACGTGCGCCAATCCAGCGTCACAGACATTCTTCCTATAACTCTACAAACACCCCAGGGATGCTCAAACAGGTCAAGCCTCGACGTGAACGGCGGATGAAAATTACCCCCTACAGGACCGTGGTCGCGCCCTTCCCGCCATGGCCCGCCTCGCTGGGCTACGGTTGAGCGAGTCTTGACGGCACCTTGGAACCTGGCGCCCCAAGACTCCGTCCAAGCATCTGCCGCGTCCCTCGCGGCAGGCACCCCACCGACCTGGATCCAATAGAGTCCTAGCCATGAGCCAGCCGGAATCCGCTGTCGCGGACGCCCAGGCGGGCGGCCGAAGCGGGCAGGAGCCGCTGGCCAAGCTCGCCGAGAGATACGGACTTCGCCGTGCCATCGCGCGGCCGAGGTTCCCTGTCTATCTGCGCCAGCTCTGGGAGCGGCGACACTTCATCCTGACGTACGCGACGTCCCGCAACGTCTCGAAGTACTCCAGCTCGGCCCTGGGCCAGCTGTGGCAGGTGCTGACCCCCCTCCTGAACGCCGGCATCTACTACGTGATGTTCGGCGTCATCCTGGGCGGCCGGGGCGGCATCGAGAACTACCCGGCCTTCCTGCTGACCGGGATGTTCGTCTTCACCTACACCCAGCGCGTGGTCACGGCGGGCGCCAAGTCGATCTCCGGCAACCTGTCGATGATCCGCGCCCTGCACTTCCCGCGCGCGTCGCTGCCACTGGCGTACACGATCCAGGAGCTGCAGCAGCTCGCCATCTCCATGGGCGTGCTCCTCGTCATCGTGACGGCCACCGGCGAGTGGCCCACCTGGTTCTGGCTCATGATCCCGGTGGTGCTGGCGCTCCAGACGATGTTCAACATCGGGGCCAGCCTGGTGATCGCCAGGATGGGCGCCCAGATGCGCGACCTCAACCAGTTGCTGCCGTTCATCACCCGCACCTGGCTCTACGCCTCGGGTGTCTTCTTCTCGATCCAGGACAAGGTGGTCGGGTCCGCGAAGCTGCCCCAGTGGGTCGCCGACGTGATGTACCTGAACCCGACGGCTTCCTACATCGAGTGGATGCGCGACATCCTGATCAAGAGCTACCACCCGCAGAACGGGCACTACCCGCCGACCATGGTGTGGGTGTCTTGCGTATTCTGGGCAGTGTTCTCACTCGGCTTCGGCTTCTGGTACTTCTGGCGGTCCGAGGAGAGGTACGGGCGTGGCTGAACTGACCGAGGAGCTGTCACAGGTGAAGGGCGAGGAGCCCGCCGTCCCCGGCAAGGACGTGAGGGTGCACCCCAACCCGGAGCCCCGGGGCAAGAGTCCGCTCGACGTTCCCACGGGCACCCCGACCGTCATCGTCGACGACCTGCACATCGTCTACCGCGTCTACGGCACGGCCACCGACAACGAGAAGGGCAACGCGGTCAACGCCCTCACGCGCCTGCTGAAGCGCCAGGGCCGTCCGCAGATGAAGGAGGTCCACGCCGTCAAGGGCGTGACCTTCGTGGCCTACCACGGCGACGCCATCGGCATCGTGGGCCGCAACGGGTCGGGCAAGTCCACGTTGCTGCGCGCCATCGCCGGCCTGCTCCCGCCGCACGAGGGCGCCGTCTACACCGACGGCCAGCCCTCGCTGCTCGGCGTCAACGCCGCGCTCATGCGCGAGCTGACCGGTGAGCGCAACATCGTCCTCGGCTGTTACGCCATGGGCATGACGCCGGCGGAGGTCAAGGAGAAGTACCAGGAGATCGTCGACTTCTCCGGCATCGACGAGTTCGTCCAGCTGCCCATGTCCACGTACTCGTCGGGCATGGGCGCGCGGCTGCGCTTCGCCATCTCCTCGGCCAAGACCCACGACGTCCTGCTCATCGACGAGGCCCTGGCCACGGGCGACCGCGAGTTCCGCAAGAAGAGCGAGGCCCGCATCCGGCAGATCCGCGAGTCGGCCGGCACGGTCTTCCTGGTCGCCCACGACCTCAAGGTCATCGAGGAGACCTGCAACCGGGTCATCTGGCTGCACAAGGGCAAGATCCGGATGGACGGCGACCCCAAGGAAGTCATCGCCGCCTACAACAAGGGCTGAGCCCGCCCGCTTTTCGATCACCTGCGCGAAACGTGGGTGACTCGCGCGCCGAAACACTGACAGCGTGACTGCCGTTCCGATAGTATTCGAACGCGAATTCGATCCAAGGAACGCTGATGGAGTGGGGGCGCGCGATGGGAGAGCTTTCGGCCGCGATCGACCACCTGGCCATCGAAGACGTGGCCGAGATCCCCAGGATGCAGCTCGCCGAGCAGCTGCTGGAGCTTCACTGGCAGATGGCCCGGTTGCAGGCCCAGATAGCCCGGCGCACCGGCGTCCGGCTGCCCTAGCGGCCCGCGCCGGACAAGGGGGGACAAGAGAAGGCCGCCGACCCCGTGGCGGGGCCGGCGGCGGGCTCGGCGTGGCGCCGCTGCCCTGCAGTCAGCGGCGGCTCGCGCGCGTGAACCCCCGGGCTGGAGCGCATCCGCCCAGACCCGTGGCGGGCCCGTCCGCCCGAGCGGCGGACCCGCGACCGACGCGCGGCAGTGCCGTCGAGGCGCTCGGCACCTTGTGAGCGCACCCCATCGGCCTGTCCTGTCGGTGCGACGACGCCCCCGTCGTTCCGCGGGCGTCCACCGACGCCGGGGAGAGCGGGAACCCGCCGTCGCGGGAACAACCTGGCACCTGAACGCGGGCCACCTCACGGCCGTCACGGCCGGTTCGCGAGCGTCGGCACCTGGGACGCCGGCGAACCGTCGCACGACCCTCGGCGGGGCCGCGTGCGCGCGTCGTCACGTCATGTCCGGGACGCGCCCGCGCGGGTCACGTCCGCGACACGTCCGGGACGCGCCGCGCTCGTCTCAGTCGCGCACCCAGGAGCCCCGCACCGAGCTCGTCAGCGCGTCGCTGCTCCAGCCGAGGGCGGAGACCATGTCGCTGTAGGAGCCGGCGGCCTTGGAGCCGTTGGCCGAGACGAAGCCCGCGGTGTCCTGCATGAGCGGGGTGATCTCGTCGACGGACGCGGTCCGGGTGGTGCCCGGCAGCGCCTCGACGACCGGCGCGGCCTCGACGGGGGCGACCTGCCCGACCATCGGGGCCAGCTCGCCGCCGGACGCGTGCGGCAGGGCCATCCTGGCGGCGCGGGTGAGCCCGCCCATCCCGGACTCCATGGACAGGTCGCGCAGGCCCTTGGTGGCGCCCGTCATGCTCGTGGTGGCGGTGCCGGCCGTGCCGGAGCCCGTGCCGGGCAGCAGCGCGCCGCCGCCCACCTTGCCCATCGCGCCGCCGACCGAGGCCCCGGCCAGGGCGGTCATCGTGTCCATGGCGCCGCGCAGCGGGGCGCTCGTGCCGGTGAGCCCGCCGTTGCTCTGGGGCGCGCCCTTGACCAGCGGCTGCGCCATGCGGGCGCCGCCGAGCAGCGGCAGCGACTTGGCCAGGCCCCGGCCGCCGCCGCCGATCGCGCCGCTGCCGAGGATGGGCGACAGCTCGGGCAGCGGGCCGCTCGCCTGGGTGACGTCCTCGGCCGCGTTCGGCGTCATCGCCAGGCTGGCGCGCCGGTTCTCGTCGGCGATGTCGCGCGCCCTGGCCTCGCCGGCGGCGTCCGCCGCCTTGGCCTTGTTGGCCCCGGTCAGGCCGCCGAGGCCGCCGCCCAGGCTGCTGAGCAGCCCGCCGCCGAGCAGCCCGCCGAGCAGGTCGAGCGGGCCTCCGCTGGTGCCCCCGCCCAGGCCGTCCAGCGGGACGATCTTGGCGGTGTGAGTGAATTGAACTTCTGCTTGAGCTGGCACGGCCAAAGCCGCCGCCAAGCCGAATGCTGTGACGGCAACGGCCGCCTTGACTACTCGATTCATGATTGCCTTCCCGGCTCGTGATCGATCGCTCTCGAATGCGGTGGAAATGCGAATCGATAACCCCCGAATGCCGTGGCGCACACGCTATGGGCACCACACGAAGCGTGCTGTCACGGCTGAGCTACGGAAGCAGTTGTATCACTCACGGTGATCGCCCGCAGGCGGCCGGAAAGCCCATGTAGCAGGGTTTGCAGCCCGGTTACCGAGTAAAGGGGGAGCGTTGAGCGGAGAGACAAAACGGGAAATACCCCGGTTTTGATTTCGATTCCGCGCGGACCCGATCACCATCGGGACCGCGACACCGACGTGCGCCCGCACGGCCCGCGAACAAGTGGTCGCATTAACAAATGTCACGGGCCGGGGGCGCACAATTCAGGGACGGTGGCGCGAGAACGCGACCACTCAGATGGGCAGCAAGGCGTCGGCCGGCTCGAACGGAAAACGCTCGGCGAACGCCGGCCGCAGATCCGTCAGCCAGACCGCCGACGGGTCGTACCGGGCGAAGAACGGCCGCCCGACCAGCTCCGGGTCGCGGGCCTGGATGAGATGCAGCACGAAGACGCGCTCACCGGCGATCTCGGTCACGCCGTCCACGCACACCTTGCCCGGCGTGGCCGACATGGACGGCCCCCGGACCGTACGGCAGAGCCCGGAGACGGTCGAGTAGGCGTCCCTGAAGATCTCGTACGCGCGGGCCAGCGGGACCGCGAAGTAGTCCTGCGGCCCGGTGTCGCGCTCGACGAACATGTAATAGGGAATCAGCCCCATCCGCAGCTGCCGCCGCCACATCGACGACCACACGGCTGGATCGTCGTTGATGGACCTGATCAGCGGCGCCTGGGTCCTGATGGTGGCCCCGCTGCCGAGGATGCGTTCGACCGCCGACTCCACCAGCGGCGACTCCAGCTCCCGCGGATGCGAGAAGTGGGCCATGAACGCCAGGTTCTTGCCGGCCTTCACCACCTCCTGGAACAGGCCGAGCGTGGCGTCGGCGTCGGGATCGGTGGTGAAGCGCTGCGGCCAGTAGGCCAGCGCCTTGGTGCCGATGCGGATCGATTCGAGCTGGTCGAGGCCGAGCAGCGGCTCGATGTAGCGCCTGATGACCGGCTCACCCATGATCATGGCGTCGCCGCCGGTGATCAGGACGCTGGTGACCTCGGGGTGGTGGCGGATGTAGGACACCATCCGGTCGATGTCGTCGGAGGCGAACTTCAGGTCCGCGTCCCCGATGAACTGCGCCCACCGGAAGCAGTAGGTGCAGTAGGCATGGCAGGTCTGCCCCTGTTTAGGGAAGATCAGCACTGTCTCTGGATATTTGTGCTGCATGCCGGGCACCGGCTCGTCGCCCATCCGCGGGACGTTGAGCTCCTTCTGCCCGGCGGGATGCGGGTTGAGCTGCGCGCGTACCCGGTTGGCCTCGGCCTGGACCTCGCTGTTGGGCGCCTCGGCCTTGAGCAGATCGGCCAGCCTGGCCACGTCCGCGGCGGGAAGCATGTCCTCCTGCGGGAAGACGAGGCGGTAGATGGGATCGTCGGGCGCCGCCGACCAATCTATGAGTTCATCCACGACATAGGCGTTCGTCCGGAAGGGCAGCACCGTGGCCACGGCGCGGACCCTCAGCCGCTCCTCGTCGTCCAGCCCCGCCCGTCGCAGGAGCTCGTCGAGGTGCTTGGACGTGTACGCCTTGAAGCGTCGGGTACCTGCCTGGTTCAAGATCACTAGGCCTTTCCCATCTTTTTTGTTCGCTCGCGTGTAAACCTCACGACCCAGTCGCGCGTCTACGGTTCTTAATATCCGGACGCGACGCGCCGCGTCCCCGGTTCCACTGGGCTCCAAGTTTCCTTGCAGGTTTGACACTCGCGACATATCGCGATTCGACATACACTGATTCATCGTGACCGAGGATCTCGACCTGCGCGCCTCCGACGCCGACCGCGACCGCGTCGCGGCCCTGCTGGGCGACGCGCTCGCCACCGGAAGACTCACCAGCGTCGAGCACGCCGACCGTCTGGAGATCGCCTACACGGCGAAGACGATCGGCGAGCTCGTCCCCCTCACCCGGGACCTGCCCCAGGTGTCCGCCCCGTCCGCCCTGCCCGAGGCCATCGAGCACCAGGTGATCAGCTCGAAGTTCAGCAAGATCGTGCGCAAGGGGCGCTGGGTCGCCTCCCGGCGCACCAAGCTGTCGGCCCGCTTCGGCACCCTCGTCATCGACCTGTCCGACGCCGTGCTCCCCGGCCGGGAGATCACCATCGAGACCGACGCGAAGTTCAGCAAGATGATCGTCCGGGTGCCGGAGAACGCCCACGTGATCGACGAGGGCAGCTCGATCTTCGGCAAGCGGAACGTCAGCGGCGGCTCGGCGGGCGACGGCCCGCTGATCCGGGTCACCGGCTCGTCGAAGTTCTCCAAGGTCGTCGTGACCCGCGGCCTCGACGACTGGAACCTCCACTGACGGGCCCCCGCGACTGGAAGCGCCGCGCCGGGGAAGCAGGGAGGTCCACCCGCCGGTCGACCTGACATCCGGCCTGCCTACGATGCGGACATACACGAGCCCGCGTACCGGCCCGGCCGGGCGACGGCGGGCTCGTCTGTCCCACGAGGTGACCATTGTCCGACAGCAGGCCCGTCGCGCTCGACGCCATGGGCGGCGACCACGCTCCCCACGAGATCGTGGCCGGCGCGGTCCACGCCGTACGGGAGCGCAAGCTGCCCATCGTGCTCGTCGGCTCACCCCGCATCCTGTACGAGGCCCTGGCCGACCACGACGCCACCAAAGAGGTCCCCATCGTCCGGGCGGAAGAGGCCCTGGCCATGGACGAAGGCGCCCTGGCCAGCCTGCGCCGCCCGCGCTCCAGCATCGCCATCGCCTGCCACCTCGTCCGCCGCGGCGACGCCTCGGCCGTGGTGTCGGCCGGCTCGACCGCGGGCATCGTCGCCACCGGCAGGCTCCGGCTCAAGGCCCAGCAGGGCGTCCTGCGACCGGCCATCGCCGTGGCGCTCCCGACGCTCCCCACCCCCACCCTCCTGGTGGACGCCGGCGCCAACGCCGAGGTCAAACCGGAGATGCTGGTGCAGTTCGCCCACCTCGGCGCGGCCTACGCCGAGCTGGCCTACGACATCCCCGAGCCCCGGATCGGCCTGCTCACCATCGGCAGCGAGGCGGAGAAGGGCAACAAGCTCGTCAAACGCGCCCACGAACTGCTGCAGTCCTCCCCCGGCATCCGCTTCACCGGCAACGTCGAGGGCCACGACCTGCTCACCGGCAAGGTCGACGTCGTCACCACGGACGGCTTCACCGGCAACGTCGCGCTCAAGACCATGGAAGGCGCGGTCCGGTACGCCTTCGGCGAGCTGGCCGAGACCATCGGCGAGAGCAGGATCGCCAAGTTCGGCGCGCTCATGCAACGCGGCCGCCTGCGCGAGCTGCGCAGACGCCTCGACGCCGAGGCCCACGGCGGCGCCGTCCTGCTCGGGCTGAACGGGACGGTGGTGATCGCCCACGGCTCCTCCAGGGCGCCCGCGATCAGCGCCGCCTGCCAGGTCGCCGCCGACCTCTCCGCGGGCGGCATCGTCGCCAGGATCGGCGACCGGATCGCCGCCACGCATCGCTCACACAGACTCTGGTGACGCCGTAGTGTGTGAGACCGATCCACAGGAACGGGGGAAATGTGGACGGCCTCACCTCAGCACAGGTCGCGGAGGCGAAGACCAACGAGGTGCCGCGGCGGTCGAGCAGATCGCTCAGCGCGATCATCAGGGCGAACGTGTTCACCCTGTTCAACCTGGTCATCGGCGTGCTCTGGGCGCTGATCCTGATCTTCGGCGAGTGGCAGGACGGCCTGTTCGGCCTGGTGATCGTGGCCAACGCGCTGATCGGCATCGTCCAGGAGCTGCGCGCCAAGCGCACCCTCGACAAGCTCGCCGTGATCAACGAGGCTCCGGTCCGCGTCCGCCGCGACGGCCGTGAGCAGCAGGTCGAGCCGCACCGGGTCGTCCTCGGCGACCTGGTCCTGCTCGGCTCCGGCGACCGCCTGCTGGTCGACGGCGAGGTCGTCGGCTCCGACGGCCTGGAGATCGACGAGTCGCTGCTGACCGGCGAGGCCGACCCGGTGCACAAGAAGCCCGGCGACCAGGTGTTGTCGGGCAGCTTCGCGGTCGCCGGCGCCGGCGCGTACGTCGCCACCCGCGTCGGCACCGACGCCTACGCCGTGCGGCTGGCGGAGGAGGCCAGCAAGTTCCACCTCGCCCACTCCGAGCTGCGCGAGGGCGTGGCGAACTTCATCAAGTACATCACCTGGCTGGTCGTGCCGATCGGCGCCCTGCTGATCTACAGCCAGCTGCACAACTCCGCCGACTTCTCCACCGCCATCACCGGCGCGGTCGCCGGCATCGTCACCATGATCCCCGAGGGCCTGGTGCTGATGACCTCGATCGCGTTCGCCGTCGGCGTCATCCGCCTCGGCCGGCGCAAGTGCCTGGTCCAGGAGCTGCCCGCGATCGAGGGCCTGGCCAGGGTCGACGTGCTCTGCCTGGACAAGACCGGCACCCTCACCGCCGGCGGCATGGACCTCGACCAGGTGCTCCCGCTGCGCGACGGCCAGCCGGTCGAGCCCGCGCTGGCCGCCCTGGCCCACCTCGACGCCCGTCCCAACGCCACCGCCCAGGCCATCAGGGCCCGCTACCCCGCCCCCGCCGACGGCTGGGCGGCGGCCTCGTCCGTGCCCTTCTCCTCGGCCCGCAAGTGGAGCGGCGCCGACTTCGGCGGGCACGGCGCCTGGCTGCTGGGCGCCCCCGACGTGCTGCTGCACGACGGCGACGGCTACGACAGGGCCGCCGAGCTGGCCGCCACCGGCACCCGCGTGCTCGTCCTGTGCCGCACGCCCGACCTGCGGGCCGCCCAGGACGGCGGGCCCGTCGAGCCCGTCGCGCTGGTCACCCTCAGGCAGCGGATCAGGCCCGACGCGCTCAAGACCCTCGGCTACTTCGCCCAGCAGGGCGTCACGGTCAAGGTGATCTCCGGCGACAACCCGGAGGCGGTCTCCGCCATCGCCATGAGCCTGAAGATCCCCGGCGGCGACCGTTCCATCGACGCCAGGACGCTCCCCCAGGACGACCCCGTCAAGCTCGGCGAGCTGCTCGACTCCCACACCGTGTTCGGCCGGGTCAGCCCGCAGCAGAAGCGGCAGTTCGTCGGCGCGCTGCAGGCCCGCGGGCACACCGTGGCCATGACCGGCGACGGCGTCAACGACGTCCTCGCGCTCAAGGACGCCGACCTCGGCATCGCCATGGGCGCGGGCAGTCCGGCCACCAAGGCGGTGGCCCAGGTGGTGCTGCTGGACGACAAGTTCGCCACGCTGCCGCACGTCGTCGGCGAGGGCCGCCGGGTGCTGGCCAACATCGAACGCGTCTCCAACCTCTTCCTCACCAAGACCTTCTACGCGATCGTGTTGTCGCTGGCCGTCGGCGTTGCCGGGGTGATGTTCCCGTTCGCGCCCCGCCACTCCACCCTCACCAACGCGCTGACCATCGGCATCCCGGCGTTCTTCCTGGCGCTCGCGCCCACGTTCGAACGGGCGCGGCCGGGGTTCGTCCGGCGGGTGCTGCGCTTCGCCGTGCCGGCGGGGGTATTGTGCGCGGTCGCGGTGCTGCTGTCGTTCTGGGCCGCCCACAGCGGCACCTCCACCCTGACCGAGGACCAGACGTCCGCGGTGATCACGCTCTTCCTCACCACGTGGTGGGTGCTCGTGCTGATCACCAGGCCGCTCAACTGGTGGCGGATCACGCTGCTGGCGTCCATGGCGGGGCTCTTCGCGCTCGCCCTGTCGCTGCCGCCCGTCCGGCGCTTCTTCGCCCTCGCCCCCGGCGACCTCAGCAACGACCTGACGGCCGTCGGCATCTCCCTGGTGGCCGCTGCGGCGATCAGCATCGCGGTCAAGGTCGCCGGTACCCTTAGAACATGACCGACCCGCAGATAGTGCTCACCGAGCGCGTCCAGCAGGCGCTGGCCAACGCGTTCGGCGCCGAGCACGCCGACGCAGACCCGCTGATCCGGCCCTCCCAGTTCGCCGACTTCCAGGCGAACGTCGCGATGAGCCTGGCCAAGCGCCTGCGACGGTCCCCGCGGGAGGTCGCCGAGGCGATCAAGGCCGAGCTGTCCGACTTCCCCGGCACGGTCGAGGTCAGCGGCCCCGGCTTCCTCAACATCACGCTCGCCGACTCCTGGATCGAGGCCCAGGCCGCGGGCATGCGCGACGACCAGCGCCTCGGCGTCGGCACCAGCACGCCCGCGCAGACCATCGTGATCGACTACTCCGCGCCCAACGCGGCCAAGGAGATGCACGTCGGCCACCTGCGCACCACCATCGTCGGCGACTCCCTCGCCCGCCTGCACGAACACCTCGGCAACAAGGTGATCAGGCAGAACCACCTCGGCGACTGGGGCACCCCGTTCGGCATGCTCATCGAGCACCTGCTCGACATCGGCGAGCCGGCCGCGGTCGCCCAGCTCGAAGCGGGCATGGGCACCGAGTTCTACCAGGCGGCGCGGGCCAAGTTCGACGCCGACGAGGGCTTCAAGCAGCGCGCCCGGGTCCGGGTCACCACCCTCCAGTCGGGCGACCCGGCCACCATGCGCCTGTGGCACGTCTTCATGGACGCCACCGTCCGCTACTTCAACAAGGTCTACTCCCTGCTCGGCGTCACGCTGACCGACGCCGACCTCGCGGGCGAGAGCATGTACAACCCCATGCTGGAGAAGACCTGCGCCGATCTTGAGGCGTCGGGCGTCGCCGTCCACAGCGAGGGCGCGCTCTGCCTGTTCCCGCCCGGCTTCACCGGGTCCGACGACAAGCCCCTGCCGCTCATCATCAGGAAGAGCGACGGCGGCTACGGCTACGCCTCCACCGACATGGCGGCGATCCGCTACCGCGTCCACGACCTGAAGGCCGACCGCATCCTCTACGTGGTGGGCGCCGACCAGGCGCTGCACTTCCGCATGGTGTTCGCCTCCGCGCAGATGGCCGGCTGGCTGCCCGACACCGTCTCGGCCGAACACGTCCAGATCGGCATGATGCTCGGCAAGGACGGCCGCCGCTTCAAGACCAGGTCGGGCGAGTCCATCAAGCTGATGGACCTGCTCCAGGAGGGCGTCGAGCGGGCCTCGGCGGCCATCGCCGAACGCGGCTACGACGAGGCCACCCGCAACGAGATCGCCCTGGCCGTCGGCATGGGCGCGGTCAAGTACGCCGACCTGTCGGTCAGCCACGACAGCGAATACGTCTTCGACTACGACCGCATGCTGGGCTTCACCGGCAACACCGGCCCCTACATGCAGTACGCCACCGCCCGCATCCGGTCCATCTTCCGCAAGGCGGACATGGAGCCGGCGGCCGCCACGTCCCCGATCCTGCTGGCCGAGCCCGCCGAGCGCGCCCTGGCCCTGCACCTGCTCGGCTTCGGCACGCTCATCGAAGAGGTCACCGCCCGCTCCGAGCCCCACCGGCTGTGCAACTTCCTCTTCGAGACGTCGAGCCTGTTCAGCACGTTCTACGAGCAGTGCCCGGTGCTGCGGTCCGACGTCGAGCCCGAGACCCGCGCCTCGCGGCTGGCCCTGTGCGCGCTGACCCTGCGCGTGCTCGAAACCGGCCTCGACCTTCTGGGCGTCCCCGTCCCCGACCGTATGTAACAGGCAGTTGGCTCAAAGTCTCCCGTTCCGTCATGGGCGCGCCTCCACCGGGTTGGCGCGCCCTAACGGCTAGGCTTTACGCGGTCATGAACTGAGGCCGAAATGGGGGAGTTCTCTGCCTTGAGCACGGACCTGACTGCGAGCCCCCAAGCAGCGACGGAGTTGCAACGCTACGCCGAGGCGCTGCTGGCGCACCTCGCCGCCAATGGCACCGCGCCTCCCGCCGCTCCGGGCTTTCGCGACATACCCGGCCACTGGCTGCCCCCTGCCGTCGAAGCGCTGGTCGCCATCCTCGCCGGCGACGACCCGCTCGAACCGCTGAGCAGGGCCGCCGGCCGCGACCAGCAGCAGACCGCGCTCTTCCTGTGCCTGGCCCTGGCGGTGTCCGGGCAGGGCAGCCGCATCCACGCCTCCTGGCTCGGCACGGCCTTCGGCGAGCTGTCGCTCGACCGTCCCGTCACCCACGGCCAGCGCTCGCTCTGGCTGGCCGCCGCCCGCGGCGCCTACGGCCCGGCCGGCAAGATCTTCGTGCTGCGCAAGCTCGACGCGCTGGCCGTGCAGGAGCACGCCGACGTCGAGGAGTGGGTGCAGGCGCTGGTGCCCGGTGAGCCCGCGGTCGTCGTGCCGCCGTCACTGGCCGATTTCCCGGAGATGGCCGAAATCCCCGACCTGGCCCGTCCGGCGGTCGCGGCCGCCCGCCTGGCCAGGCTGCGCGGCCGCTGCGCCGAGATCACCTCGGCCCGGCAGGCCGACCACGACTCCGCCGCCCCGCTCAGCAACAGCTCGGCCAGCCCGGCCGCGTCCTGGGCCGAGGACGAGCCGCTGGCGGTCCTGCGCGCCCAGATCGGGCAGGGCGGCCCGGCCGGCCCGATGGCCTCGCTGATCTCCCACCTGCTCGACGACCTGCGTCCCGGCGCCGACCCGCACCTGGCGGCCATCGCCCTGCACGTCGCCGCGCCCATCCTGCGCGGCCTGGCCGAGGAGCTCGAAGCCGACAGCCGGCTGACCCCGCCGGCCACGCTGACCGTCCCGCTGCTCGGCCACCGCATCCACCTGCGCCCCGAAGGCCCCGACGAGACCTCGATCGCCACGGCGGAGCACGCCATCCTCACCGAGGGCGTCGTGCCGCGCGGCCGGCCGTGGGCCGCGTTCGTGCTGATCGTGGCGGGTGTCGCGTGCCTGGCCGGAGCGGCGTTCAGCGCCTCGCTCCTGCTGGCCGCCGCCGGGGTGGCCATGCTCGGGCTGGGCGGCTGGCAGCTCTGGCAGCGCCACAAGACGATCGTCGCCGACGCCCGTTACGTGGCCGGCCAGGTCAACGAGCTGAAGGAGCTGGCCGAGGGCGCCGTCTGGGCCCTGCACGCCTACGCCAGAGAAGCGGACGCACGCGCGAAACAGGCCGCTGACGATGCAGCCGAGCTCACCCGGCTGATTCGTCGCGGCCCGCGCGCTGCTTAGACCCGATCAGGTCGTCTCGATCTCCACGTGCGCCGGCGCGAGCAGGAACACGCGATCGGCGATGCGCTCGATCCGACCCTCGCAACCGAACGCGAGCCCGGCGGCGAAGTCGACCATCCTCGTCGCCTCGGGCATCGCCATGCCCGTGACGTCCATGATCACCGTCTGCCCGTCACGGAAGTGCTGACCGATCAACGGTGCGTCGTTGTACTTGAGCGGCTGGACCATCACGATTCGCGACGCGTCGACGTTCGCGCGCCACCGCCGGGCGGCCCGCTCCGTCGCCGGAACGTACTCGTCCTCGTAGTGCTCGTCGTCGTCATAGCCGTCGTCGTAGTGATCGACCCCGCTCAGGCCAAGGTAGTTCACCACCTTGCGCACTGCCCCCATCGGCTTGTCCTTTCCTCAGGAACTCACCGTAATCGGCACGTCCCTACACATTGGACGGTAACCGACGATTCCGCATTCGCCACGCGACACGCCCAGCCCTAATTCCATTTTGTACGGCTTGCAACCCGCTTGCATCTGGATATCCGTCCCCCCCGTATAGCATCGGCCACATGCGCCTGTTCACTGTAGACGCCTTCACCGACACAGCTTTCAAGGGTAATCCCGCAGGTGTCTGCCTGCTGGACTCTCCGGTTACTGATGGGTGGATGCAGAGCGTAGCCGCCGAGATGAACCTCTCCGAGACCGCCTTCCTGCTCGGCGATTCCCTGCGGTGGTTCACCCCTGTGGTCGAGGTCACTCTCTGCGGTCATGCCACGCTGGCGACCGCTCACGTTCTGTATTCGACCGGCGCCGCGACCGGCCCCGTCGAATTCCGCACGGCCAGCGGAACGCTAACCGTGAATCGCGCCGCCGGAGACCTCATCACGATGGATTTCCCGGCCAAGGAGGTGACGCCCGTCACGGTTCCCGACGGCCTGGAGAAAGCGCTCGGAGCCACCCCGGTGCGGGTCGGGAAAAGCGACCTGGACCTGCTGGTCGAGGTCGATTCAGAGGAGACGGTACGCACCCTGCGCCCCGACATCCCGGCCCTGTCGGCAGTTGAGGCGCGCGGCGTCATCGTCACCGCCCGCGGCACCGGCACGGATTTCGTCTCACGATTCTTCGCTCCCCAAGTGGGCGTCGCCGAGGATCCGGTGACGGGTTCGGCCCACTGCGCCCTGTCGCCGTACTGGTCCGCGCGGCTCGGCCGCACGGCTCTGACCGGTGCGCAGCTCTCCGCCAGAGGCGGCCTGGTCCACACCCGCCTCGACGGCGACCGCGTCCACCTCGCCGGCCATGCCGTGACCATCCTCACCGGCACACTCCTCACACCCAGGTAAAAACTTCCTTACCCTCCTTGCTTCCCTCCACTCGGCTGTCTAACCTACAAATCGAGTTGGAGGTTAGCTACCACGACAGAAGCAGGAGGTTCGGAACCATGCTGCTGACTACGATCGACCCGTTCTTCCAGGAGTTCGAGCGCCAGTTCAACCGGCTGGCCCGCCAGACCTTCGACAACGGCGGCGCCGCCACGATGCCGATGGACGGCCTTCGCCGCGACGACGACGTCGTCCTGCGCTTCGACCTGCCCGGCATCGACCCGGACTCCATCGAGGTGACCGTCGACCGGGGCGTCCTCACCGTCGGCGCCCGTCGCGAGGAAGAGATCGCCGAGAACGAACGGCTGTTCGTCCGCGAGCGCCCGATGGGCACGTTCACCAGGCGCGTCTACCTGTCGGAGCACCTCGACAGCGACCGCATCGACGCCGGCTACGCCAACGGCGTGCTCACCGTGCGCATCCCGGTCCTCGAACGCGCCAAACCGCGCAAGGTGGAGATCCGGCGCAACGACACGAAGGCCATCCGGGCCTGACCCGGCACCGGGGGCGGGGCATCCCGGCCCCGCCCCCGAACCCCGAGGAGGCCACGATGCCCGCGCTGCCCTTCGACGACGAACACGCCCCGCTCTACTCCCTGGGCCAGGTCGCCGAGATGCTCCAGGTCCGCCAGGCCTACCTCCGCCGCCTGGACGAACACGACGTCATCAGCCCGAGCCGCTCGTCCGGCGGCCAACGCCGCTACTCCCGCAACGACATCCTGACCGTCCAGCACGTGACCGACCTCGCCGACCAGGGCATGACCCTGATCGCCATCCGCCGCATCCTGGAACTCGAACGCGAACTCGCCGACGTCCGCCGGCAACTCAAAGAAGCCCGCACCCGCCTCGGCGACGCCACTTAGCATGCGGCGCCCCTGAGCGACGTGCGCTTCCTCCCCTCTCCCCGCACAAGGCCAGCGGACCCCCTGGGCGATCGCGACGACGAGCACCAGCCCTCCAGAGCCTGCCCAGACCACCGGCGCCGAGGCGCCCGCCCTCCGCCTGCCGCATCCCCCCAGGTAATCGCAACCCCCGATCCCCGCCCACCGGCTACCGGCTACCGGCTACCGGCTACCGGCTACCGGCTACCGGCTCAAGCATCGCCCCCAGGCCCCCGCCACCAGGTCGCCTGGGCACAAACGCCGCCCCGTCTTGTCGGGCATAGGATGCGCCCTTACCGCACCGCCGCCGGCCCCCGACAGGACTCGCCCGCCATGAACCCCCACCACGAAAACCTTCGCACCCGGTTCCGAACCGCTCCGCTCCAACCCCCGCCGCCACCCTGGCGCCCCCTGCCGCCAGTAGCAGTCGGAGGCTTGACCGGCGTCGGCTTCGCCGTACACCCCGAATCGGGCGAGGACCTCATCCTGGTGACCTCTCACCAGGGACGCGGCGTCCTCAACTGCGTCACCGGCCGGCGCACAGCACGCGACCCCGACCCGGAACCAGCCTGGCCGGACGACTACACCCTCACCTGCCAAGGCATGGGACCTCTGACAGGCACCCCCATCAAGATCTCCGGCCTCCTGGGCGGCGGACTGCACACGACCACCACGAATGGATGGTCCATCGATGTCGTCACCCCCGACTGGCCCATCAAAAGCGTCCTGCTGTCCAGCGGCGGTGACCCCTACCGCGACGAACCCGGATCAACCTGGTGGCACATCCACCGCGAAGAGGGCTGCGAGCTCCGCACAGCCGGTTTCTCCCCCACAGGCCGCACCCTGGCCATCGCCTCCAGCTGCACACTAACCCTCTTCGCCCACCCCTGACATCCAGCCACCTGCCATGGCCTCAGAACGGCCAATCTGCCGAGCCTCACCAAGCTCGCGCTGACACCCAGCCCAGGCCCCCTGCCAACACAAGCCGGCTCCTGGAGTACACAGCTACGCCACCAGTCCGGACCGTTGAGTGGAGACATCCGACAGGCCGGTAACAGCATTGATGGGCGTGGCCGACAGAGACAAAGCCCCAGGCATGACCAGAACTTCCCTGGCAGCACCTCGTTCGGTCATCGCGAAATCCCCGGTCACCGCCGAAGGCAGGTCTGCTTCTATGGCGCGACTCCCACGGCTCGCTATTGGCTGTTGCGGCTGCCAGGAGCCGCTCTTAGGGGCGCGCAACACCCTCGCAGCGCCTCCTCCCCCGCAGAGTGACGCCGAAGTGTCAGCGTACTCACTGATGTGCAGACCTGAGGACGGACAAGCGTGCAGGGGGCGTGCTCCATAATCGCCTGGTGAGCTGGGTGGCGAACGTCATGGTGTCGGTTGATGCGGTGGACCGGCCCAACGTTGAGGCGTTGAGCAACTGGTTGCGGGCCGAGGCTCCGCGGCGGGACCGGCCGGGAATGGGATGTGGGTTCCTGACCGAGACGACCGGCCAGGATTCGCAATGGGGCGGCTGGAAGTTCCCCGAATGCAGCGTGTGGGCCGGGACGCTCAATCATGCTGATCTGCCCGCGGTTCTTGATCGAGTTCAGAACATCGCCTGGCGATGCCCGAACGCCGTCCAGGTCTTCTTGATGGACCAGGAGGAGTCGTTCTTTCGGCTGTGGATGCTGCGGAACGGCATGCTGAAGCAGTATGCACTCCCGCACCCTGGCGAGGAGGACGAGGGCTTCTTCACTGTCGATTCCAGGTGATTCCGGCCATTAGTGTCGCGGCGGGCACGGCTCGTTAGACGCTGATGGGGGCACGTCGGCGAGAGTGAAGCTGAACAGCTCCTGGCCCCCCTACGCAACGCCGACACCTGAAGTCTGTCTGCGGTCGCGGGATCGCCACCACTCTACGCAGGCGGGTAGAGGCCGACCTTCAGCGCAGATTTAGGGCCGGCCAAGGACGGAGCTGGAGGAACATCGAGCCAGGGGCCGGATACGAGCCCTTGGGTCTCCGGCGAGGCCGGGCCGGCTACGCCCCCTTGATCTCCTACGAAATGGGGCGGGACACGAACCCTAAC
>NZ_JBIAOF010000018.1:0-181020 GCF_042878785.1 Nonomuraea sp. NPDC003560
TTTCAGCCGTTCAAGTCTCTGTCAAATTGACCGGACTTGCTCGACCTGCTGGAATTAAGTCGCGCCCCGCTTCCGGGACAACCCCTCTAACTTACCAGCCTGTCGCTCGGTTAGCGAACCGATCTTCAAACCCGCGAGCCAGAAGGGATTGCCGACGTTACGCGTCGCAACGCACCAAAGTCACCGGAGTGAAGGGAGTGGGTTGCGCCGCACCTCGTCGGCTTCTAAAGATTAGCAGCGCTCCCGACCACTCGGGACGCGTTCCGCAGCTCTCCCGGCCACAGAACGATCACGGCCGAACATAGACTCCCCCCGTGAGCAGCAACACGCCGCCAGTGGCGAAGAAGGTACCGACTGAGCGCATCCATCACGGCGACACGTTCATCGACGAGTACGCCTGGCTAAGCAACAAGGACGACCCGGACACAACGGCGTACCTGGAGGCAGAGAACGACTTTCTCAAAGAGCACACCGCGCATCTCGCCGAGCTCCAGGAGCAGGTCTTCCAGGAGATCAAGGGGCGCACCCAGGAGACCGACCTGTCGGTGCCGAGCCGCAAGGGGGCGTGGTGGTACTTCACGCGTACCGAGGAGGGCAAGCAGTACGCGGTGTCCTGCCGGGTGCCGGCCGACAGTGACGCGCCGCCGCAGATCACGCCGGGCGAGCGCCTTGAGCGCGAGCAGGTCGTGCTCGACGGCAACGAGCTCGCCGGCGACAGCGCGTTCTTCTCCGTCGGCACCAGCGCCGTCACGCCCGACGGGACGATGCTGGCCTACTCGACCGACTACAAGGGCGACGAGCGTTTCACGCTGAGGTTCAGGAACCTTGAGACGGGCGAGGTGCTGCCCGACGAGATCAAGGACATCTTCTACGGCGGCGCCTGGTCGGCCGACGGGTCGGCGTTCTTCTACACGCGGGTGGACGACGCCTGGCGTCCCTACCAGGTCTACCGGCACACCCTCGGGACGGAAGAGGACGTCCTGGTCTACGAGGAGACCGACGAGCGCTACTGGGTGGGCATCGGGCTGACCCGCAGCGAGCGGTACCTCGTGCTGGGCGCGGGCAGCAAGATCACCAGCGAGGTGCGCATCCTCGACGCCGCCGACCCCACCGGCGAGTTCCAGGTCGTCCGGCCCAGGAAGACCGGCGTGGAGTACGGCGTCGAGCACGCGGGCGACTTCTTCTACGTCCTGCACAACGAGAACGCCGAGAACTTCGAGCTGGCCACGGCCCCCATCGACGAGCCCGGCACCTGGACCCCGCTGATCGGGCACCGCGAGGACACCCGGCTGCTGGAGATCGACGCCTTCTCCGACCACGCCGTCGTGCACTTCCGCCGTGACGGCCTGACCGGCCTGCGGGTGCTGCCCTACAGCGCCGCGGGCGCGGGCTGGCGGGAGCGGATCGAGGCCGCCGAGCGGAACGCGTACGAGATCGACTTCCCCGAGCCCCTGTACGACGTCGGCCCGGCGGGCAACCCCGAGTTCACGACGACGCGGCTGCGGCTGGCGTACACGAGCATGGTGACGCCGCCGAGCGTCTACGACTACGAGCTGGACTCGCACGAGCTGATCCTGCTCAAGCAGCGTCCGGTGCTGGGCGGCTACGACGCGGGCGACTACGAGCAGTTCCGGGAGTGGGCCACGGCCGAGGACGGCACGCGCGTGCCGATCTCGATCGTCAAGCGCAAGGACACCACGACGCCGGCCCCGACCCTGCTCTACGGCTACGGCAGCTACGAGACCTCGATCGACCCCGCGTTCTCGGTGCCCCGGCTGTCGCTGCTCGACCGCGGGTTCGTCTTCGCCGTCGCGCATGTCAGGGGCGGCGGCGAGATGGGCCGTCACTGGTACGAGGACGGCAAGCTGACCAGGAAGCGGAACACGTTCACCGACTTCGTGGCGGCGGCCCGGCATCTCAAAGCGGGCGGCTGGAGCGGGCGGATCGTCGCGCGCGGCGGCTCGGCGGGCGGGCTGCTGATGGGCGCGGTGACGAACCTGGCTCCCGAGGAGTTCGCCGGGGTGGTGGCCGAGGTGCCGTTCGTGGACGCGCTCAACACGATCCTCGACCCGTCGTTGCCGCTGACGGTGATCGAATGGGACGAGTGGGGCGACCCGCTGCACAACCCGGACGTCTACGCGTACATGAAGAGCTATTCGCCGTACGAGAACGTGGACGGCAGGGTGTACCCGCCGATTCTGGCGATCACCAGCCTGAACGACACGCGGGTGCTCTACCACGAGCCGGCCAAGTGGATCGCGCGGCTGCGGGCGACCGCGTCCGGCGGGCCGTTCCTGCTCAAGACGGAGATGGGCGCGGGACACGGCGGGCGCAGCGGCCGGTACGACGCCTGGCGCGAGGAGGCGTTCGCGCTGTCCTGGATCATCGAGAGGGGGACGGCGTGAGCTTCGTGGCCGACGAGCGGCGTTACGAGCGTCAGCCGTACAACCGCAGCGGGCGCAGCGGGCTGCGGTTGCCGGCGGTGTCGCTGGGGTTGTGGCACAACTTCGGCGACGACCGGCCGATCGAGAGCTCGCGGGCGGTGCTGCGGCGCGCGTTCGACCTCGGGGTGACGCATTTCGACCTGGCCAACAACTACGGCGTGCCGTACGGGTCGGCGGAGCGGAACTTCGGGCGGATCCTGCGGGAGGACTTCGCGGCGTACCGGGACGAGCTGGTCATCTCGACCAAGGCCGGGTACGACATGTGGCCGGGGCCGTACGGGGAGTGGGGGTCGCGCAAGTACGTGCTGGCCAGCCTCGACCAGTCGCTCGCCCGCATGGGCCTGGAGTACGTGGACGTGTTCTACAGCCACCGTCCGGACCCGGAGACGCCGCTGGAGGAGACGATGGGGGCGCTGGACCGGGCGGTGCGCTCGGGCAAGGCGCTCTACGCGGGCGTCTCCAACTACTCGGCCGAGCAGACCGCCCAGGCCGCGCGGATCATGCGCGAGCTGGGCACGCCGCTGCTCATCCACCAGCCGTCGTACTCGATGATCAACCGCTGGATCGAGGACGACGGGCTGCTCGACGTGCTGGAGGAGGCGGGCATGGGCTGCATCGTGTACTCGCCGCTGGCGCAGGGGCTGCTCACCGACCGCTACCTGGAGGGCGTGCCCGAGGGCTCGCGGGCGGCGACGAGCCGGTTCCTGAGCGCCGAGCAGATCGACCGGGACCTGGCCCGCGACCTCAACGAGATCGCCAGGGGCCGGGGTCAGACGCTGGCCCAGATGGCGCTGTCGTGGACGCTGCGCGACCCGCGGGTGACGAGCGTGCTGATCGGGGCGAGCAGCGTCCGGCAGCTGGAGGACAACGTGGCGTGCGTGGACGGCCCGGTGTTCACCGAGAGCGAGCTGGCGGCGATCGACAAGGTCACCGAGGCGGTCACGTCGGCCCGCTGATCATCCGCGGCGCACGGGGTCCTGTGCCGCCCGAGGGCGGGTCACAGGGCCTCGTGCCGCTGGAGGTAGGTGAAGGCGGCCCAGCCCGGCAGCACCGGCAGCCAGAACGTGAGCAGCCGGTGCAGCAGCACGGCCGAGGCCGCCAGGTCCCATTCGAGGCCGGCCGCGACCAGGCCGAGGGTGAGCGCGTACTCGACGGCGCCGAGGCCGCCCGGCGTGGGGGCGGCCGAGCCGATGGCGTTGGCCGTGAGGTAGACGACGGCGACGGCGGTGAAGCTCAGCTGACCGCCGAACGCCGCGACGCAGGCGTCGAGGCAGGCCACGAAGGCGATCGTGATCATGAGCGTGCCGAAGGCGGCCTCGATCATCTTGGCCGGCGACTGGAGCACGTCGAGCAGGCGGGGCAGCACGTTCGAGAACAGCCTGCGCATCCGCACGGTCACCATCCTGCGCAGCGGCGGCACGCCGAGCACCACCGCGACCAGCAGCGCGATGGCGAGCATCGCCACGACCAGGCCGCGCGAGGGGGTGAAGGAGGTGGCGGCGTCGGAGCCGGTGATGTAGGCGAACAGCAGCAGCAGGGCGATGTGGAAGACCAGCATGATGAGCTGCGAGGCGCCCACGCTGGCCACCGCGAGCGCCGGCGCGATGCCGCGCTTCTGCAGGTAGCGGGTGTTGATCGCGACGCCGCCGACCGCGGCGGGCGCGACCAGCTTGACGAATGACGACGCGAACTGCACCAGGACGGTACGCCACAGCGGCAGGCGTTCCGGGACGAACCCGCGCAGCATGAGGGCGGCGGCGACGAAGCTGGTGAACGAGGCGATCAGCGCCAGGCCGGACCACCCCCAGTTGGCCGTGGTCACCACCTTGTAGAGGTCGACCTTGCTGAGCTGGGACAGCACGACGTAGGCGGCGACCGTGCTGGCGATGATCGTGATCAGGGTGCGCGGGCGGAAGCGCTCCAGGCGTACCTCTTCGACCTTGCCCTGGGGCTTGAGGGCGACGATGTGGTCGCGCAGGCTCGTGAGCACGTTCTTGGCCTTGGACAGGGCCGAACGGGTCTCCCTGGTCAGGGCGATGCGCTGGAGCAGCGGCATGGCGGCGGCGAGGGCGTCGGGGCCCATCACGGCGGCGGCGGCCCGGACCGAGCGCTCGGCGCCGACGCGCAACGCCAGGTAGGTGAGGAGCTGGGCGATGTCGAGCCGGAGCAGCAGGTCGCCGGCGGCGATCTCGCCGCTGCGGGCGTCGGTCAGCACGACCCGGCCGGCGCGGTCGAGGTGGATGCTGTCGCCGGTGAGCCGCCGGTGTGCCAGCCGCTGGATCTGCAGCAGCTCGACCTGCTCCCAGATCTGGGCGAGCAGGGCGTCGTCGATCTCGGCGTCGGGCACCTCGTCGAGCGGGCGGGTCTCGATGTGCTCGTAGGCGAGCAGGGCGGCCTCGGTGCCGATCTCGCTGGTGCCGAGCAGGCGCGGCGTGCTGGCGCCGGCGGCCTGGGCCGCGTACGCCATCAGGGCCTCGCGTTCCAGCTCGGCCCGGAGCGAGCGGATGGCCCGGCGCCTGGTCTCGGAGTTGAGCCTGATGCGCCGCCACAGCCGGTACGGCAGCCCGGCCACCTGGCGGTCGCGGTCGAGGACGGTGACGTCGAGGCTGGTGCCGTCCTTGAGGCCGATGGCGTAGCGGCGGCTGCCCTGGTGGTCGTCCTCGATGCGGCGGGCGGAGACGGGCGAGAAGGACAGCTTGCGCAGCGCGGCGACCACGGCGCTGCCGGGCGGTCGGGTGTTGGGGCTGCCGACGCCGTAGAGGGTGGCGTAGCCGATGGCCATGCCGACCAGGACGGTCACGATGGCGCTGGGCAGGGTGATCTGCCTACCGGAGAAGTAGGTGAGGATGTAGAGGGCGATCGAGGTCCACATGAGCATGCGCCACGTGGGGCGGCGGGCGATGCGCACCGCGGTGGTGTAGGCGATCACCGAGGTGAGCAGCGTGTTCAGCGGCTCGATCGCGCGGTCGCCGGTGAGCAGGATGCGCAGGTCGGTCAGGCTGCTGGCCTCGATCCACTGGCCGAGCAGGAACGACCCGGCCATGCCGATGATGGCCGCGATCAGCCCTTCCGCGACGCGCAGGCCGTCGCGGTGGAAGACCCGCTCGACGGCGAACGCGGCGGGCACGATCAGCACGGCCGCGCTGCCGATGAAGGCCGCGACCCGGCTGAGCAGCGGGACCATCTCGGCGCCGACCTTGACGTCCTGCTCCAGGCCGTTGAGCGTCTGCTTGGCGACGAGGGCGAGCAGGATCACCGCCGCGAGCACCGCCAGCGTCGCGAAGAAGCGCAGCAGGTCGGACGGCCGCCGCAGCCGCTGGGGAAGGAGCGGCTCGACTACGTAGACGCCGCCGTCGGCGCGTGGCTCGGACACGGCTGGATCCCCTTCCGCGAGGTCCTCCGTGTCATCGTCTCGTTCCCTGATTTCGGCCACCGACAGTGATTCTGCACCTTCCCGGCCGGACCGTACGATCTCTGTTCTCCAGTGTCCTCGTTCGCCGCTCCGGCGCGCGCATCGGGTGAGGACCCGACCGGCATTGACCTGCCCGCGTGTCTGGCATGTTCACTCTCGCGATGCCGGTGCCGGCCCTCGTCGCCCCCGACGCCCGGCGCCCACGGGTGGAACCGCGCGGCCGGGCGGCCCGGTCACGACGCGTCGGCCGAGAACGCCGCGGCCAGGCTGCGCGAGGCAGGGTACACGGTGGAACTCCAACCGTTCACCTTTGGCTTCTTTCACGAGGTCGGCTCGGCGGTGTCGCGGGGACGGCGGGCGCGGGCCTCTCGACGTAGGCTGTGCGTATGTCGGGTGATTTGAGGGTTTTGGGGGCATGTCCGCTTGACTGCCCGGACACCTGCTCCTGGGTCGTGACCGTACGGGACGGGCAGGCCGTCAAGATGCGCGGCAACCCCGACCACCCCTACACCCGCGGCGCGCTGTGCGTGAAGGTCAACCGGTACCTGGAGCACACTCAGGCGGACGACCGCATCCTGTACCCGATGCGGCGCACCGGGCCGAAGGGATCGGGGCAGTTCGAGCGCATCACCTGGGACGAGGCGCTCGACGAGATCTCGACCCGGCTGCGCGCCATCGTGGACGAGCACGGCGGCGAGGCGATCTGGCCCTACCTCGGCACCGGCTCGCTGGGTTACCTCCAGGGCTGCGAGGGCGTGGCGGGCCGCCGGTTCTGGAACGTGCTGGGGGCGTCCAAGCACTGGCTGAACATCTGCTCGGCGGCCGGCAGCAGCGGGCTGTTGAAGGCCAACGGCACCGCCGGCGGCATGGACCCGGAGAACTTCGCCCAGGCCAGGCTGATCCTGCTCTGGGGCACGAACACGCTGACCAGCGGCCACCACCTGTGGAAGTTCATCCAGGACGCCCGCGCGGACGGCGCGCACGTGGTCGCCATCGACCCCATCCGCACCAGGACCGCCGACCAGGCCGACCAGCACCTGGCGATCAGGCCGGGCACGGACGCCGCGCTCGCGCTCGGGCTGCTCAACGTCGTGCTCGCGGAGAACGCCCAGGACGAGGAGTTCCTGGCCGAGCACACCGAGGGCTGGGCGGACTTCCGCAAGGAAATCCTGGAGTACCCGGTGGAGCGGGTGGCGGAGATCACCGGCATCCCGGCCGAGGACGTCCACGGCCTGGGGATGCGTCTGGCCCACACCCGGCCGACCGCGATCCGCGCCACCATGGGCATCCAGCGGCACGCCGGCGGCGGCGCCGCGATGCGCACGATCGCCGCGATCCCCGGCGTGACCGGCGACTGGCGGCATCCGGGCGGCGGCGTGGCGTACTCGACGAGCGGTCACGTGCGCGTGACCGTCGACACCCGCGACGACCTGCTGGCCAAGCCGGTGCGCACGCTGGTCATGACCAAGCTCGGCTCCCAGCTCGACGACGTCAAGTGTCTGTGGGTGTACGCCGCCAACCCGCTCGGCTCGACCCCCGACGCCAACACGATCAGGCGGCAGCTCGCCCGCGAGGACCTGTTCACGGTCGTCATGGAGCAGTTCCCGACCGACACCGTGGACTACGCCGACATCGTGCTGCCCGCGACCATGCAGACCGAGCACATGGACCTGCACGCCGGCTACGGCCACATGTACCTGCTGTGGAACGAGCCCGCCGTGCCGCCGCCGGGCGAGTGCCTGTCCACGACCGAGACCTTCCGCCGGCTGGCCGCGCACATGGGGCTGACCGAGCCGTCCCTGTACGACTCCGACCTGGAGCTGGCCGAGTCGCTGCTGTCGGGCGGGCACCCGTCGCTCGAAGGCGTCACGCTGGACCGGCTGCGCAAGGAGGGGTGGGTGCGGATGAACTACCCCAAGCCGTTCGCGCCGTTCGCCGAGGGCTTCCCGACGCCTTCCGGACGGCTGCGCTTCCCGCCCGCGGGGAAGGCGTACGTGCCCTCGCACACGGCGGTCGCCGACCGGTCGGCGTACCCGCTGACGCTGGTCACGCCGGCCTCGCACACGTTCCTGAACACGATCTTCGCCAACAATCCGGAGCTGCGGCGGCGGGCCAAGGGGCCGGCCGTACTGGTCAACCCGGCCGACGCGGCGGCCCGGGGGCTGGTGGCCGGGCAGCGCGTACGGGTGCACAACGACGGCGGCGAGTTCCTGGCCGACGTGGAGATCAGCGACCGGGTCGCGCCCGGCGTGGTGGCCTCGCCCAAGGGCCGGTGGCCGAAGCTGACCCCAGGCGGCGCGAACGCCAACGCGGTCGTGGCCGAGCGGGACGGCGACATGGGCCGGGGCCCGGCCTTCCACGACAACCTGGTCGAGATCAGCCCTTGTGCCGGTCCATGAACGCCACGACCGCGTCGAGCACCTTGGCGGAGTAGGGGCTGCCGAGCAGGGCCGAGGCGTGCAGCGACTCGCCGGGGATGACCAGCACCTGGTTGTCCGGGGACCTGGTCGCGGCGGCCTCGGCCGCGCGCATCGACTCGGCGCCGCCGTAGGAGTCGTGCTCGGAGCCGATCTGCAGCAGCGGCACGGTGAGCGCGGCGGCGTCGCCCTCGTCGATCTCGCCTGACAGGGCGACGACGCCGGCCACCTCGGCGCCCAGCCGCTCGGCCGCCGGGACCGAGGCCGTGGCGCCGATCGAGCCGCCGACCAGGAACAGCCGCTCGACGCCCTTCTCCTTGGCCAGGCGCTTGCCCATGGCGACCGCGCCGTCCTCGGGGAGGAGGCCGGCGTCCCTGGCGTACAGCAGGACGCGGTATCCGGCGGCGACCAGGCGGTCCGACAGCGGGCGCCAGGAGCACACGGTGCCGCGGCGCTCGTAACTGATCACCACGCCCACCGGGCCGTCGCCGGCGATTACGCCGGGCAGGCCGCGGACGTGGGTGAAGATCTTGCCGTCCTGCTCGGTGAAGCAGCCCGAGACGTTGGGGCCGGTGGGCGGCGCGCTCGGGGCGGGGGTTGTCTCGCTGACATGGGCGGGGGACTCGGCGGCCGTCGTGCGGACGGCGGTGGTGCCGGTGCCGACCGTGCCCCCGCAGCCGGTCAGCCCCATGGTGAGGAGTGCCATCCATCCGACGATCTTTCGCATGGCCGCCGCGCCCTTCTCCTGACTATGTCTGAACTGACATAGTGCCGCAAGCACCATATCCTTGGACCCACCATGACCTCAACGCTCGGATACGCGATCCTGGCCGTGCTGGCGCGCGGCGATCGCACCGGTTACGACCTCGCGGCGGCCATGCGGCGCCCGGTCGGCTACTTCTGGACGGCCGGCCACAGCCAGATCCACGCCGAGTTGCAGAAACTGCGGGCGGCCGGGCTGGTCGGGTTCGAGAGCGCGCACGGGCCCGGCCCGCAGGCCAAGAAGGTCTACCACCTGACCGCCGAGGGCCTGGCGGCGCTGCGGGCATGGGTCACCGAGCCGCCGCGCGAGCGGCCGGAGCGCGACGAGCTGGTGCTGAAGACGTACGCGGCGTGGCTGGCCGAGCCGGAGCTGCTGCGGCGGCTGTTCGCCGGCCAGCTCGCCGCGCACGAGGAGCGGCTGGCCGACTACGAGCGGCAGGAGGCGTCGTTCGGCGGGCGGCCGGCCTTCGGCGACCCCGGGTTCGGCGGCTACGCGACGCTGCGCTGCGGGCTGAGCTACGAGCGGCACCGGGCCGAGTGGTGCCGCTGGATGCTGACCCAGCTCGCCGACGGCCAATCAGCCGAGTGAGAGCTTGTAGCCCTCGTGGGAGGCGGTGAAGCCGAGCGCGTCGTAGAAGCGGTGGGCGTCGGTACGCGACTTGTCGGAGGTGAGCTGGACGACGGCGCACCCCCGGGCCCGCGCCCGGTCGACGGCCCACTGGATCATCTTGCCGCCGAGCCCCTGGCCGCGCGTCGAGGCGGCCACCCTGACGCCCTCGATCTGGCACCGCTCGGAGCCCAGCCGCGACAGCCCGGCCAGGTACGTGAGCTGCATCGTGCCGACCACCTCGCCCTCCCGCTCGGCCACGATCAGCTCGTCGTGCGGGTTGGCCTCGATGCGGTCGAAGGCCATCAGGTAGCGGGTGTCGTCGGGGGCTCCCTCGCGGGCCGCGCCGAGCGGGTCGTCGGCCAGCAGCCGGACGATGGCCGGGACGTCCTCCTTGCGCGCCTGGCGGAACAGCAGGGACAACACGTAGTGGGACTCCATCAGGGACGGGTTGGAGGGCAGGGCCATGACCTTGCCGCTGCGCACGAAGCCCTTGGCCGCGTAGAGCGCGCGGGCGGCGTGGTTGCCGTCGACGGCCCAGAGCTGCACCTGCTCGGCCCCGGCCGAACGGGCCCACTCCACGGACCGGTCGACCAGCCGGGAGGCGAGCCCGCGTCCCCTGGCCTCGGGGGCGACCCACATGGACAGCAGGTGGGCGCCGGACTCCTCCATGAGCATGCACACCAGTCCGACGTCGCCCAGGACATCGTCCTCGGCCACCCACCAGCGCGAGTGCGGGTTCTTCAGCCGCTCGGCCCAGTCCTCGGCGGAGAACGCGACCTCGCGCGCGTATGAGGAGCCGAACGCGTCCGGTGACTCCTGGAGCGCCCGCAGCCGGACGTCCCTCAGCCGTTCCCCTTCGTCCGGCCCCAACTGCACAATGGCGATTTCCGTCATATGGGAATCATGTCAGGGACAGGTCAGGGTCCGTCCCCGATGCCTCATGGGGGCCCGCGGCGGCACCATGAGGACATGAACGAAATCAGTAGACGCGACGAGGTCTCACTGTCCGCGGCGGCCCTGCGGGGCGCCCCTTGGAAGACCGCCGCCATCGGCGGCGTCGTGGTGTCGGCCACCAGTTTCGGGATGGGCCTGGTCACCGGCGGCGGTGACCTGGTCTGGGCCCTGGGCCTCGGCATCAGCCTGTTCGCGCTGATCGCCGCGATCGGCGCGGTCGCCAAGCCGCACGAGGGCGACCGCGTCACCCGCCAGGCCCGGCTCTGGTCGCTGCGGCACCCGTGGAAGTTCGCGCTCCTGCCCGCCGCGATCACGGCGGTGCTCGACTACCCGGTGCAGCTCGTGCTCGACGACGAGGGCGTGTTCGGCTCGGCCGTGCAGGCGATGTGGCACGGCGCGCTGGTCTACCTGATCGCCGCGATCCTGACCCTCACGATGAAGGGACGAGCACGATCTTCCCAGTGACCCGCCGCTCCAGCAGGTCGTCCATGGCCCGGCCCGCCTCCGCCGGCGGCCTTACCTCCGGCGCCGCCGGGACGATGCCCGGCATCGCCGGCAGACCTTCGAGCACGGCCCGGTGCTCCATGGCGTGGCGCAACCCGCGAAGGGCCTGCTCGGACAGCTCGCCGCCGACCGGGTCGACGGCCACGTCCACGGCCCACGCCCTGGCCGCTTCCTTCAGCCCGTCGTAGCCGATCACGTCGTCGGCTCCCGCCCGCCGGGCGCGCTCCCTCTTCTCGCCGGTGGACGCCGCCGCCAGCAGACGACGGCCCTCCACGCTCATGGCGCCGGCATCACCGACGGAACATCATTCCGGCAAGGCCCTCTCCGCCTCGCTCCGGCACACGCAGAACTCGTTCCCCTCGGGGTCGAGCATGGTCACCCAGCCCGTGCCGTCGGGCCTGCGCTGGTCCTGGAAGACGGTCGCGCCGAGGCCGAGCAGCCGCTCGACCTCCTCGTCACGCGTACGGCCCTCGGTGCCGTTGACGTCGAAATGCACCCGGTTCTTGCCGGCCTTGCCCTCGGGCACGCGGATGAACAGCAGGAACGGGTCCTGCGGCGTACGCAGCATCACCTCGTCGGCTCCCGGCTTGTCGCCCTCGGCCAGCGGCCACCCGGTGGCCTGGCTCCACCAGCTCGCGATCTCGTAGGGGTCGGTGGCGTCGACGGTGATGGCATGGATCTCAATCATCGCACTAGTGTCCACCAGCCAGATTGAGCCCCACGACACCGGCCAGGATGAGCGCGATCGAGGTCAGGCGCAGCGGCGACACGTCGTCGCCCATGGCGACCATGCCGAGGATCGCGGTGCCGACGGCCCCGATGCCGGTCCACACTGCGTACGCGGTGCCGACCTCCAGGGACTTGAGCGCGTAGGCGAGCAGGCCGAAGCTGAGGGCGGCCGTGGCCAGGAAGGACAGGGTCCACCCCAGGTTGCTGAGGCCGTTGCTGAGCTTGAGCGACAGTGCCATGGCCACCTCGAACAGGCCGGCCAGCACGATGAGGATCCACGCCATGATCAGTACTCCTGAGGACGAGACGTACAGGTACGTGCGTCGTCTTGGCGTTTCCGGGTACGGCGCGTCTCGTCCGGGAGCGGTCAGCTCAATGCGTACAACGGCTCAGTGAAACGGATCATTCCCACCAGACGGTGACCCACCGGTCACGCGGCACCGGCCACATGCCCAGCTCGACGGCGGTCTCGGCCACCTCCTCCACCCTGGACGGGTCGAGGCACACCCGGCGGCAGGCGCTCTCGGCCAGCTCCTCGACGGTCGTGAAACGTTCCAGGGGCGCCTCCCGCTCCTCCACGCGCACGGGGAAGCCCAGCGCCGCGGCCAGGGCCACGCAGTCTTCGGCGATGGGCCGGACCGGACGGTCGACGCCGTGGAAGTGCCGCCAGAGCGGCGTCATCCAGCTCATGGGATGGCGGTGGGGCAGTTCGAGCACCACCCGGCCGCGGGTGCGGCGGTCGAGCGCCTGGAGGAACTCCGCCAGGTCGGGCACGTTGTAGACCACGTGCGCGGCGACGGACACGTCGACCACCGGCACCTGGTCGGCCACGTCGGGCCAGCGCCCCTCGACGGTGGTGGCGGGCACGCCGAGGTCCATCGCGCGGACCTTCAGGCCCTCCAGCATGGGCGCGGATGTGTCGACCGCATAAAGGTGGCCGATGCGCTCGCGCAGCGGCAGCGACGCGGCGCCGGGGCCCGAGCCGACGTCGAGCAGCGTGCCCTTGTCGGGCAGCGCCTCGGCCAGCCGGGTCATGGTCGGGCCGTCGTCGGGCTCGGCCAGCGCCCGGTCGGTCCGCGTGGCGAACCGGGCCGGCGAGTGGCTCCACGGATCGGCCGGAACCTTGGCCAGGATCTCCTCGGGGATGGCCCAGGATTCCAGTCGCTCCCGCCATCTTGTGGCGAGTTCTTCGGCGTCCATGGAGTCGAGCATGCCACGCATGGGCGGGGTTACCCGCGGGTAGCATTGCAGGTAAGGTTACTGGCCAGTACATGAAGACCTCGGTTCAAGGAGATCTGCACCCATGGGCCACTACAAGAGCAACGTGCGTGACCTGGAATTCAACCTCTTCGAGGTGTTCGGTCGACGCGAGATCCTCGGCACCGGGCCCTTCGGCGAAGTGGACGAGGACGTCGCGCGGAGCATCCTGGACGAGGTCAACAGGCTGGCGACCGGCGTGCTCGCCGACTCCTTCGAGGAGGGCGACCGCACCCCGCCGGTGTTCGACCCGGCGACGAGCACGGTGACCGTCCCGGACGGCGTCAAGAAGTCGTTCAAGGCGCTGGTGGACGGCGGCTGGGCGCACCTCGACCTGCCCGCCGAGCTGGGCGGCCCCGGCATCCCGCGCAGCCTCGCCTGGGCGACGGCCGAGATGGTGCTCGGCTCCAACCCGGCCCTGTACATGTACGCCGCCGGCCCCAACTTCGCCTACACCCTGTGGAAGCTGGGCACGCCGGAGCAGAAGCGCTTCGCCGAGCTGGCCATCGAGAAGAACTGGGGCGCCACCATGGTGCTCACCGAGCCGGACGCCGGCTCGGACGTCGGCGCCGGGCGGGCCAGGGCGGTCCAGCAGCCCGACGGCACCTGGCACATCGAGGGCGTCAAGCGCTTCATCACCAGCGCCGAGCACGACATGGCCGACAACATCTTCCACCTGGTCCTGGCCCGTCCCGAGGGCCACGGTCCGGGCACCAAGGGCCTGTCGATGTTCCTGGTGCCCAAGTTCCACGTGGACCTGGAGACCGGCGAGCTGGGCGAGCGCAACGGCGCCTACGTCACCAACGTCGAGAAGAAGATGGGCCTGAAGGTCTCCACGACCTGCGAGCTCACCTTCGGCGACAAGCACCCGGCGATCGGCTGGCTGGTCGGCGACGTGCACGAGGGCATCAAGCAGATGTTCATGGTGATCGAGCACGCCCGCATGATGGTCGGCACCAAGGCCATCGCCACGCTCTCCACCGGCTACCTGAACGCCCTCGACTACGCCAAGTCCCGCTACCAGGGCGCAGACCTGACCAAGATGGCCGACAAGTCCGCCCCCCGGGTGACCATCACCCACCACCCGGACGTGCGCCGCGAGCTGATGCTGCAGAAGGCGTACGCCGAGGGCATGCGCGCCCTGGTCCTCTACACGGCGACCTTCCAGGACGCCCTCCTGATCGACCCGGCGGACCGGCACGCGGAGGCCATGAACGACCTGCTGCTGCCCCTGGTCAAGGGCGTCGGCTCGGAGCGCTCGTACGAGCTGCTGGCCCGCTCGCTGCAGACCCTGGGCGGCTCGGGCTACCTGCAGGACTACCCGATCGAGCAGTACATCCGCGACGCCAAGATCGACTCCCTGTACGAGGGCACCACCGCGATCCAGGGCCTGGACCTGTTCTTCCGGAAGATCCTGCGCAACCAGGGCGCCGCGGTCGGCGCGCTGCTCGCCGAGATCAACGAGTTCGCCGCCTCCGAGGCGGGCAACGGCCGGCTCAAGGAGGAGCGCAAGCTGCTCGCCGAGGCCGCCGCCGAGGTCAAGGTCATGGGCGACACCATGGCCGGCTGGGCGCTCGGCTCGCTGGAGAAGCCGGAGGAGGTCTACAAGGTCGGCCTGAACAGCACCCGGTTCCTGCTCTCGCTGGGCGACCTGGTGATCGGCTGGCTGCTGCTGCGCCAGGCCGAGGTGGCCCTGGCCCGGCTGGCGGAGTCGGAGGACCCGTTCTACCAGGGCAAGGTGGCCGCGGCGTCGTTCTTCGCCACGACCGTGCTGCCCAGGCTGACGGCCGAGCGGCGCGTCCTCGCCGCCACCGGCCAGGACCTCATGGAGCTTCCCGAAGAGGCCTTCTGAGCCACCGCTCGTGACGCCCGCCTCCCGTCCGGGGGGCGGGCGTCGCTGTTAGGTTCCGGGCATGAGCTCCTCACCTCATGACCACCCCCTGCCCCCGCCGCGCGTCGAAGAGGTCTCCGAGGGCGTCTACGCCTACGTCCAGCCCGACGGGAGCTGGTGGATCAACAACACCGGCTTCCTGGCCGGGCGGCGCGGCGTGATCTGCGTGGACGCCTGCTCGACCGAGCGCCGCACCCGCGACCTGCGGGCGGCCGTCGGCAAGGTCAGCGGCGGGCCGATCACCACGCTGGTCAACACCCACCACCACGGCGACCACACCTTCGGCAACTGGCTGTTCCCCGAGGCCACGATCGTCGGGCACGAGGGCGTACGCGCCCAGATCCTGGCCGACGGGGTCCCGGCGTACCGGGGGGCCTGGTCGCCGGAGGTGGTGTGGGGGGCGATGGAGGTCGCGCCGCCGTTCCTGACGTACACCGAGGGGGTCACCCTCCACTCCGACGACCTGCGCTGCGAGGTGCGGCACGTCGGGCCGGCCGCGCACACGACCAGCGACTCGATCGTGTGGATCCCGGAGCGGCGGGTGCTGTTCTCCGGCGACCTGGTCTTCAACGGCGGCACGCCGTTCGTCCTGATGGGCTCGGTGGCCGGGACGATCGCCGCCCTGGACACGCTCAGGGCGCTGGGCGCGGAGACGATCGTCCCCGGGCACGGCGAGGTGTGCGGGCCCGAGGTCTACGACCGGGTCGAGGGCTACCTGCGGTTCGTCCAGGAGACCGCCCGGCGGGGCCACGCGGCGGACCGGACGCCCCTGGAGGCGGCGCGGGAGACCGACCTCGGCGAGTGGGGCGCGCTGCTCGACCCCGAACGGATCGTGGGCAATCTCCACCGCGCCTACGCCGAGCTGGACGGCCGCCCGCCGGGCGCGCCGATCGACGTCGGCGCGGCCGTCCAGGACATGATCGCCTACAACGGCGGGCGGCCACTGTCCTGTCTCGCCTGACGCGGCGGGGGTGTGATCACCGATACCCGGGTATGACCGTGGGCACATCTCGCCTTTGCCTGGAGGTCGTCATGGGTGTCGGGGTCAGCATCTTCTTCCTCACGCTCGGCGCCATCCTGCGGTTCGCCATCGAACCCGACGTGTTCGGCCAGAGCGTGCACATGGACATCGTCGGCGTCATCTTCATGATCGTCGGAGGCGTGGGCGTCGTGCTCAGCATCGTGCTCGCGCCCCGGCGCGGGCGCACCTCCGAGGACCGGCTGATGCACCGCGAGAACCACCCGCCCGAGCTCTAGAGGCTGAGCTGCACGGCGGCGCGCGTGGCCAGGATCGGCTTGATGTACTCCGCGATCACGGCCTGGTGCCGGGGATGGTCGCGGTAGATCACGAAGTCGTCCACGCTGTCGAGGTCGGCGACCACGGCGAACTCGTGGTTGCCGGGGGTGATGCCGGCGTCGGGCCCCACCGTGTACGCCCGTAGCTGCGGGATCTCGCCCGGCAGCTTGCGCAGCTCGGTCGCGACCGCGGCCTTCTGCTCGTCGGTGGCGTCGTCGGCCCAGGTGAACAGCACAATGTGACGGATCATGCGCCAACCCTATCGACACACACCCGTCGGCGGAGTTATTCTCAAGTCGAGATTGACTCGAACTGAGAAGGACTTGGGGATGGAAGAGTTCCTGGCCGGCTACAACCCCCGGCTCTACGCGCCGGTCGCGGTCACCGTCGACGTCGTGGCGCTGACCATCCGCGACCGGCGGCTGCACGTCCTGATCGTCGAGCGCGGCGTGGAGCCGTACGCGGGCCGCTGGGCCCTGCCCGGCGGTTTCATCAAGCCGGACGAGGACCTGGCCGAGGCGGCGGTGCGCGAGCTGGCCGAGGAGACCGGCGTGGCCACCCGCCCGGCGCACATCGAGCAGCTCGCCAGCTACGGCGGCCCCGGCCGCGACCCCCGCATGCGGGTGGTGTCGATCTCCTACCTCGCCTTCGCCCCCGACCTGCCCGACCCCCGGCCCGGCACGGACGCCGCCGCGGCCGTCTGGCACCCGGTCGACGACGTGCCGCCGCTCGCCTTCGACCACGCCCGCATCCTGGCCGACGGCGTCGAGCGGGCCCGGTCGAAGCTGGAGTACACGCCGCTGGCCACGGCCTTCGCCGGGGCCGAGTTCACCGTCTCCGAGCTGCGGCTGATCTACGAGACCGTGTGGGGCACGCCGCTGCACGCGGGCAACTTCCACCGCAAGGTCCTGTCCGTCCCCGGGTTCGTCGAGAGCACCGGCCAGACCACCGAGACCGGCGGCCCCAGAGGCGGCCCGCGGGCCAAGCTCTACCGCGCGGGCGACGCCCGGCTGCTCCACCCCGCGCTGCTGCGGCCCGCACGGGAGGAGGAGGTGCGATGAACACCGAGCGGGCGGCGGCGATCGTCATGGGGGCGCGATCGGCCCAGGAGCTCTTCGCCGGCGGGTCCGCGGCCCGCGTCTACCGGCGGCTGGCCAGGGCGCTGCATCCCGACCTCGCGCCGGGCGGCGAGGAGGCGTTCAAGCGGCTGGTCGCGCTCTGGGAGATCTACCACCGGGGCCGGCGGGTCGGCGACTTCCTGGTCGGGCCGCCGCTGCACAAGGGCGGCACCGCCGTGCTCTACCCGGCCGGGCGCGGCGCCGAGCGCGACTCGCTGCTCAAGGTGGCCCGCGCACCGGCCGCCGACCGGCTGCTGGTCCGCGAGGCCGCCGCGCTGCGGAAGATCGCCGCTGACGGCGACCCGCGTTTCCTGCCGTACGTCCCCCGCCTCGTCGCGAGCTTCCGCTACCGCGCCGGCGAGGTGGTCCGGCAGGCGAACGTGGTCAGCCGGGCGCCCGCCGGGTTCGTCACCCTCGACCGCGCCGGCACCGGCCTCGACCCGCGCGACGTGGCGTGGATCTGGCGGCGGCTGCTCGTGGCCGCCGGGCTCGCCCACCGGGCCGGCGTCGCGCACGGCGCCGTGCTCCCCCGCCACGTCCTCATCCATCCGCTCGACCATGGGCTCGTGCTGGTCGACTGGTGCCACGGCGACCGGCTCGACGAACGCGCCGACATCGCCGCCCTGACCCGGTGCGTCGACCACCTGATGGGCGAGTGCCCGCGCCGGATGCGCGCCTTCGTCCGCGGCTGCCTGCTGCGGCCGCCGTCCGACGCGTGGGAGCTGCTGCGCGAGCTCGACGACCTGCTCGACGATCTCTACGGGCCCCGTACGTACCGTCCGCTCCACCTTTGAGGGAGGCTGCCATGGGCAGCGGAATCTGGTCCACGAACGTCTACGACTCCGCCGCGCGCTACCGCGCGGCCACCGGCTCCAGCGCCTTCGCCTACAGCGACGGCGGAGCCCGGCGCGTCCACCCCGACCTCGACCCCTTCGGCGTGACGCGGGAGAGCCGCGACTCGGCCGAGCACCCCGACTCGCTGGCCATCGCCGTGCTCTTCGACGTGACCGGCTCGATGCGCGCGGTCCCCCGCACGCTGCAGACCCGCCTGCCCGACCTGCTCGGGCTGCTGCTGCGCAAGGGCTACGCCACCGACCCGCAGATCATGTTCGGCGCGATCGGCGACGCCACCTGCGACCGGGCGCCGCTGCAGGTCGGCCAGTTCGAGTCCGACAACCGCATGGACGACCAGCTCGGCCTGATCCTGCTGGAGGGCGGCGGCGGCGGGCAGAAGCGCGAGTCCTACGAGCTGGCCATGTACTTCATGGCCAGGCACACCTCCATCGACTGCCACGACAAGCGCGGCAAGCGCGGCTACCTGTTCGTCATCGGCGACGAGATGCCCTACCAGCGGGTGTCCAGGAACCACGTCAAGGACCTCGTCGGCGACCGGCTGACCGCGCCCCTCGGGGTGGACGACGTCGTGGCCGAGCTGACCCGCAAGTACGACGTCTACTTCATCCTCCCGCAGGGGGCCAGCTACGCCGGCGACCCCGAGGTGCTGGACTCCTGGCGCCGTCTGCTCGGCCAGAACGTGCTGGAGCTGGACGACCTCGACGCCGTGTGCGAGACGATCGCGCTCACCGTCGGGCTCGGCGAGGACGCGATCGGCCTGGACGAGGGCCTTGAGGACCTGGCCGAGCTGGGCTCGACGGCCGGCGCGTCGGTGTCGCGGGCCCTGGCCAGGCTCGACCGCGGCACGGTCGTCACCGCCGAGCCGCTCGACGGGCTCGACGGGTTCGGCGGGTTCGGCGGGTTCGGCGGGCTCCGGGCGTGAACGAGCACCTGGTCGTCGTCGACCTCGGGTACGGCGACGCCGGCAAGGGCACGGTCGTGGACTGGGCGTGCGCCACGCTGCCCGTCCACGCCGTGGTCCGGTTCAACGGGGGCGCCCAGGCGGGGCACAACGTCGTCCTGGACGACGGGCGGCACCACACGTTCGCGCAGTTCGGCGCCGGGACGTTCCGGGGGGTTCGCACGCATCTCTCGCGGTTCGTGGTGGTCGATCCGCTGGCGTTGTCGGCCGAGGCGGAGCACCTGGCCCGGCTCGGCGTGCCCGACCCCTTCGGGCTGCTCACGGTGGACCGGGACTGCCTGCTGGCGACGCCGTACCACGTCGAGGCCGGGCGCAGGCGGGAGCTGGCGCGCGGGGAGGCGCGGCACGGGTCCTGCGGGATGGGCGTCGGGGAGACGATGGCGTACCACCTGGAGCACGGCGCGCTCGCGCCCCGGGCGGGCGACCCGCCGCGCGAGCTGACGCGGAAACTGACCGTGCTGCGGGAGGCGCTGGGGGTCGAGGGGCCGCCGGTGGCGGACTGCGTGGCCGTCTACCGGGCGTTCGCCGAGCGGGTGCGGCTGGTGGACTCGTCGTACACCGTCGGGCTGGTCAGGCGGGGGCCGGTGGTGTTCGAGGGCGCGCAGGGCGTGCTGCTGGACGAGCGATGGGGGTTCGACCCGTACACGACGTGGAGCACGACGACCTTCGCCAACGCGCTGGAACTGCTGGACGGGTCCGGGGCGGCGCGGCTCGGCGTGCTGCGGACCTACACCACCCGGCACGGCCCCGGCCCGCTGGTGACCGAGGACCCCGGCCTGGAGCTGCCCGAGCCGCACAACGTGACCGGGCCGTGGCAGGGGGCCTTCCGCCGCGGGCACTTCGACGCGGTCGCCCACCGGTACGCGGCCGAGGCGGCCGGCGGCGTGGACGGTCTCGCGCTGACCCACCTCGACGCGGACGTCACCCGCATGTGCGTGCGCTACGACCGGCCCGTCACGTTCGCCGAGCCGGACCGTACGGCCCGGCTGCTGCGGGCGACGCCGGTCTACGAGGAGGGTGTATCAGACTGGCCCGCGGCGGTCTCTCATGTCGTGGGCGCGCCCGTGTGGCTGGAGTCGTACGGCCCCCGCGCGCGGGACAAGAAGGCGCCCTGGCCGAGCCTGCGGTGACCGCCGGGGAGAGGGGTCCTCCCGGCGGTCGCCGCCCGGCTTCGGCTCGCTTCGGCTCGGCTTCGGCTCGGCTTCGGCTCGGCTTCGGCTCGGCTTCGGCTCGGCTTCGGCCCGGTTTCAGCTCCAGGCGAGCATGCGGAGCGGGTCCTCCAGCATCGCGCCGACGTCGCGCAGGAACATCGAGCCCAGCTCGCCGTCGACGATCCGGTGGTCGAAGCTGAGCGCGAGGGTGGTCACCTTGCGCACCGCCAGCTCGCCGTCCACCACCCACGGCATGTCCCTGACCTGGCCGAAGGCCAGGATGGCGGACTCGCCCGGGTTGAGGATGGGGGTGCCGGCGTCGACGCCGAACACGCCCACGTTGGTGATGGTGATCGTCCCCCCGGCCATCTCGGCCGGCTGGGTGCGGCCCGCCCTGGCCGTCTCCGCCAGCGCGCCCAGTTGCCTGGCCAGCTCGGGGAGCGGGAGGGCGTGGGCGTCCTTGATGTTGGGCACGACGAGGCCGCGCGGGGTGGCGGCGGCGATGCCCAGGTTCACGTAGTGCTTGACCACGATCTCCTGGGCCGCCTCGTCCCAGGACGAGTTGATCATCGGGTAGCGCCTGACCCCGGTGAGCAGGGCCCGGCAGACCAGCAGCAGCGGGGAGACCTTGACCTCGGCGAAGTCGGGCAGGGTCCGCAGCCGCCGGACCGCCTCCATGGTCTCCGTCACGTCGACCTGGAGGAACTCGGTGACGTGCGGGGCCGTGAAGGCGCTGGCCACCATCGCCTGGGCGGTCATCTTGCGCACGCCCTTGACGGGGACGCGCTCCTCCCGCCGCTGGGGCTCGGCCTGCCGGACGGGCTCGGGCGCCGCCTGAAGACCACCCTGGAGGCCGCCCTGCGCGGCGGCGTGCACGTCGTCGCGGGTGATGGAGCCCTGGGGGCCGGTGCCGGTGAGCGTGGCGAGGTCGACGCCCAGGTCCTTGGCCAGCTTGCGGACCGGCGGCTTGGCCAGCACGGCCACGCGGCCCCGGCCGACGGCCGCGACGACGGGCGGGGGGCCGGCCGGCTCGGCCGGGCGGGCCGTCGGGGCCGGGCCGGGCACCTCCACGCGGGCCGGGTTGGCCACCGGCGCGGCCGGGATCGGCTCCGCCGGCTGCTTGCGGGGACGGCGCTTGGAGGCGCCGGTCTTGACCCCGTAGCCCACCAGGACCGCCTGCCGCTCCTCCTTGGGCGCGGGGCTGCCGTGGGCGCCGGGCTCGACCGCGCCCTCCTCCGGCGGCTTGGGAACCATGTCGTCGGCCAGCGCCTTGAGGCCCTGGTCAACGGGGCCCTGGTCGGCGCGGCCCTGATCAGCGGGGCCCTGGTCGGCGCCGCCCGCCTCGCCGCCGGTGTCCACGGCGACGATCGGCGTGCCCACGTCGACCGTGCGGCCCTCCTCGACCAGCACGCCCGCGACCACGCCGTCCCAGGGGATCGGCAGCTCGACGATGGACTTGGCGGTCTCGATCTCCACCACGATCTGGTTGACCTTGACCTCGTCGCCCGGCCGCACGTGCCAGCGGACGATCTCGGCCTCGGTCAGCCCCTCCCCGACGTCGGGAAGCTTGAACTCGCGTCGCATGGAAGCGCGTCCCCCTTTCAGAACCCGAAGGCGCGGTCGACGGCGTGCAGCACCCGGTCCAGGTCGGGCAGGTAGTGCTCTTCGAGCTTCGACGGCGGGTAGGGGGTGGAGAAGCCGCCGACCCGCAGGACGGGCGACTCCAGGTGGTAGAAGCACTGCTCGGTGATCCGGGCCGCCAGCTCGGCGCCGAAGCCGCTGTAGACGGGCGCCTCGTGGACCACGACCACCCGGCCGGTGCGGCGGACGGACTCCATGACCAGCGGCTCGTCCAGCGGATTGAGCGAGCGCAGGTCGATCACCTCCAGCGAGCGGCCGTCGTCCTCGGCGGCCGCGGCGGCCTCCAGGCAGGTCTTGACCATCGGGCCATAGGCCAGCAGCGTGAGGTCGGAGCCGGGCCGTACGACCGTGGCCTTGTCGAACGGCGTCCACCAGTCGGTCGAAGCCGTGTCGATGTCGGCCTTCTCCCAGTAGCGGCGCTTGGGCTCGAAGAAGATGACCGGGTCGTCGCTCCGGATGGCCTGCTGGATCATGGTGTAGGCGTCGGCCGGGTTGGAGCAGGCGACCACGCGCAGGCCGGCCGTGTGCGCGAAGTACGCCTCGGGCGACTCGCTGTGGTGCTCGACCGCGCCGATGCCGCCGCCGCACGGGATGCGCACGACGACGGGCAACTTGATCGCGCCGAGCGAGCGCATCGGCATCTTGGCGAGCTGCGTGATGATCTGGTCGGCCGCCGGGAAGACGAACCCGTCGAACTGGATCTCGCACACCGGCCGGTAGCCGCGCAGCGCCAGGCCGATCGCGGTGCCGATGATGCCGGACTCGGCGAGCGGCGTGTCGATGACCCGGTCTTCGCCGAAGTCCTTCTGCAGGCCGTCGGTGACGCGGAACACGCCGCCGAGCTTGCCGACGTCCTCGCCCATGATGAGGACCTTGGGGTCGTCCTCCATGGCGCGGCGCATGCCCTCGTTAAGCGCCTTGGACAGGCTCAACACCGTCATTTCTCGAAGCCCTCCAAGTAGGCGGCGAACTGAGCGCGCTCTCCGTCGATGAGCGCGTGGGGCTCGCGATAGACGTGGTCGAAGATATCGAGCGGCTCGGGGTCGGGCATCGCCAGGCACCGCCTGCGCAGGTCGGCGCCGAGCTGGTCGGCCTCGGCGGTCACGGCGTCGAAGAAGCCCTGGTCGGCCAGCTCGTTGCGGAACAGGTACGACTTGACCCGCTCGATCGGGTCCTTCAGCTTCCACGCCTCCAGCTCGCTGGCCACCCGGTAGCGGGTCGGGTCGTCGGTCGTGGTGTGGGCGCCCATCCGGTACGTGAACGCCTCGATCAGCGTCGGCCCCTGGCCCGTACGGGCGGCTTCGAGCGCCTTCCTGGTCACCGCGAGGCAGGCGAAGACGTCGTTGCCGTCGACCCTGATGCCCGGGAAGCCGAAGCCCGAGGCCCGGCGGTAGAGGGGGATGCGGCTCTGCTTCTCCAGCGGCTCGGAGATGGCCCACTGGTTGTTCTGGCAGAAGAAGACGACGGGCGCGTTGAACACGCTGGCCCAGATGAACGACTCGTTCACGTCGCCCTGGCTGGTGGCGCCGTCGCCGAAGTAGACGATCGTGGCGGCGGAGGCGTCGTCGCGCTGGATGCCCATGGCGTAGCCGACCGCGTGCAGGGTCTGGCTGCCGATCACGATCGTGTACAGGTGGAAGTTGTGCTCCTCGGGGTCCCAGCCCCCGTGGTTGACGCCCCTGAACAGGCCGAGCAGCTTCACCGGGTCGACGTCGCGGCACCAGGCGACGCCGTGCTCGCGGTAGGTGGGGAAGGCCATGTCGGAGTCGGTGAGCGCGCGGCCGGAGCCGATCTGGGCGGCCTCCTGGCCGAGCAGCGAGGCCCAGATGCCCAGCTCGCCCTGGCGTTGCAGCGCCACGGCCTCCAGGTCGATGCGCCGGACGAGCACCAGGTCGCGGTAGAGCGACCTGACCTCTTCGGGCGTCAGGTCTATGTCGTAGTCGGGATGCTCGACCCTCACTCCTTCGGGAGTGAGCAACTGCACGAGCTCAGGGGGTGCTTCGGCACCACGAGAGGCGTCGACTGTCACGTGCCGCTCCTGTGCGATCGGGGCCGGTGTCGATGGGGTCGCCACCTGAGGCCAGCCGTGTGTGCGTGCGAACCATGTGGTGGTGGTTCATACGCGTTTGGGGACATCGTGGCAGACGTCACAGCCCTCCGCGCAAGCCCCATGTCCTCCCCGTTCCCGTTGTGTTGACGGCCATGCGCGCCGGTAGGCTTGCTTTCCCAAGCACCCACTCCACCCAGGAGGAACGTAGTGGCGCGCGTCATCGTCGACGTCATGCTCAAGCCCGAGATCCTCGACCCGCAGGGCCAGGCCATCGCCAGGGCGCTGCCCAGGCTCGGTTTCTCCGGCGTCTCGGCGGTCCGTCAGGGCAAGCGGTTCGAGGTCGAGCTGGAGGGCCCGGCCGACGAGGCGGCCCTCGACGAGGTACGGAAGATGGCCGAGACACTCCTGGCCAACACCGTGATCGAGGACTACAGCGTCCGGGTTGAGGGGTAGAAGGCACATTTGATGCCTGGTTTTACCCCTGGTGAGTTAAAGTCGCGTTCGGGCATGCCACAATGCCACGGGCGTGCCAACACTAAATAACAACAACGTGATTTTGCGGTTAGCCCCGATTTCACAGGGAAACCTACTCCAGGTGACATTCCGGAGCCCGGAGGAGTCCGGTGGATATTGAGTTCTCGTTGGCGCTGCCTCGGGATGCGATCGGCATACCGATGGTCAGGCGAGTGCTTGGCGACGCGATGCGGTCACTCAACGTGAGTGAGACCTGCATCGCCGACATGCTGCTCGCCGTCTCCGAGGCGTGCTCCAACGCGGTGCGACACGGCGGCCCCGCCAACCGTTACGAGGTCTCGGCGTCGATCGGCTACGGCCGCTGCGACGTGCGCGTCGCCGACAACGGCGACGGCCTCCCGTCGATGCCGCTGCACTTCCCTCCGCCGGACACCGAGAACGGCCGCGGGCTGCTCATCATGCGGTCCGTGGTGGACGAGATCTCCTTCGGCACCACGCCCGGCCGCGGCACGACGGTCCACCTGCGCAAGATGCTCGCCTGGGACGACGAGGCCGAGGGCGCCCGTCACCGCGAGCTGGCCGCCGTCTGACCGCCGTCCGACCCGCTGCCCGGAACACAGCCGCGCACCCGATAATCTGAGTACACCGCCGTAGACCGCCGTCCGACCCCAAGGAGACGGTGGCACGCGCGTGCGCATTCCTCGGAGGGGACGACTGTCATGAGCGCTGCCCGTGTGGGCGTAGTCACGTTTCCAGGAACTCTCGACGACCAGGACGCCGCCAGAGCCGTGCGCCTCGTGGGCGCGCAGGCGGTCCCGCTGTGGCACGCCGACCACGACCTGAAGGGAGTCGACGCCGTCTTCCTGCCCGGCGGCTTCTCCTACGGCGACTACCTGCGGTGCGGCGCGATCTCCAAGTTCGCCCCGCTGATGGACGAGCTCGTCCCGGCCGCCAAGGCCGGTCTGCCGGTCATCGGCACCTGCAACGGCTTCCAGATCCTCTGCGAGGCCCACCTGCTGCCCGGCGCGCTCACCCGCAACGCCTCGCTCCACTACGTCTGCCGCGACCAGCGGCTCACGGTGGAGCAGACCGCCACCGCCTGGACCGGCTCCTTCGAGCGCGGCCAGGAGATCGTGCTGCCGGTCAAGCACGGCGAGGGCCGTTACGTCGCCTCCGCGGAGACGCTGGCCGAGCTGGAGTCCGGCGGCCACGTCGTCGTGCGTTACGCCGGGGGCAACCCCAACGGCTCGCTCAACGACATCGCCGGCATCCGCAACGAGGCGGGCAACGTGGTCGGCCTCATGCCGCACCCCGAGCACGCCGTGGAGGAGCTGGTCGGAGCGCCGAGCACCGACGGGCTCGGCTTCTTCACGTCCATCCTGAAGAATCTGGTGAACGCATGAGCACCGACAACGTCAAGCGGGCCGCCGAGACCCCCGACGAGCCGATGCCCTTCGCCGAGCTGGGGATGAAGCAGGACGAGTACGACCGGGTCAAGCAGATCCTGGGTCGCCGTCCCACCGGCTCCGAGCTGGCCATCTACAGCGTCATGTGGTCCGAGCACTGCTCGTACAAGTCGTCCAAGGTGCATCTGCGGCAGTTCGCCACCAAGGCGCCCAAGTCCGAGGCGCTGCTCGTGGGCATGGGCGAGAACGCGGGCGTCGTCGACATCGGCGACGGCTGGGCGGCCACGTTCAAGATCGAGTCGCACAACCACCCGTCCTACGTCGAGCCGCACCAGGGCGCGGCCACCGGCGTCGGCGGGATCGTGCGCGACATCATGTCGATGGGCGCCCGCCCGATCGCCGTCATGGACGCGCTGCGCTTCGGCGGCGCCGACGCCGTGGACACCCGGCGGGTGCTGCCCGGCGTGGTCGAGGGCATCAGCCACTACGGCAACTGCCTGGGCCTGCCCAACATCGGCGGCGAGGTCGTCTTCGACCCCTGCTACATCGGCAACCCCCTGGTCAACGCGCTGTGCGTCGGCCTGCTGCGCAAAGACCAGATCAAGCTGGCCACCGCGCCGGGGCCGGGCAACCAGGTCGTGCTGTTCGGCGCGTCCACGGGTCCCGACGGCATCGGCGGCGCGTCCGTGCTGGCCTCGGCGACGTTCGAGGACGAGTCGCAGGCCAAGCGGCCCGCCGTGCAGGTGGGCGACCCGTTCATGGAGAAGCTGCTCATCGAGTGCTGCCTGGAGCTCTACGCGGCCGACGTGGTCGTCGGCATCCAGGACCTCGGCGCGGCCGGCGTCTCCTGCGCCACGACCGAGCTGGCCGCCAAGGGCACCGGCGGCATGAAGGTCGACCTCAACCTGGTCCCGCTCCGCGACTCCTCGCTCAAGCCCGAGGAGATCCTGATGAGCGAGTCCCAGGAGCGGATGATGGCCGTGGTCCGGCCCGACGACATCCCCGCGTTCATGGCGATCTGCGCCAAGTGGGACGTCCCGGCCACCGTCATCGGCGAGGTCACCGACACCGGCCGCCTGGTCATGACCTGGGACGGCGAGGTCATCGTGGACATCCCGCCGGGCACCGCCGCCGACGAGGGCCCGGTCTACGAGCGTCCCTACCACGAGCCGGCCGGGCAGGCCGCGCTCAACGCCGACGCCCCCGACCGGCTGGCGCGCCCCGACGACCTGCGGGCCACCCTGCTGCAGCTCCTCGGCTCGCCCAACCTGGCCTCCAAGGAGTGGGTGACCTCCCAGTACGACCGCTACGTCCGCTCCAACACCGTGCTGGCCCAGCCCGCCGACGCCGGGATGCTGCGCATCTCCGAGGTCATCGCCGGAGCCGAGCCGACGACCCGGGGCATCGCGCTGTCCACCGACGGCAACGGCCGTTACGCCAAGCTCGACCCCTACGCGGGGGCGCAGCTGGCGCTGGCCGAGGCGTACCGGAACGTGGCCGTGACCGGCGCCAAGCCGCTGGCCGTCACCAACTGCCTCAACTTCGGCTCGCCGGAGGACCCCGAGGTGATGTGGCAGTTCGCCGAGGCCGTACGCGGGCTCGCCGACGCCTGCCGCACCCTCGGCGTGCCGGTGACCGGCGGGAACGTCTCCTTCTACAACCAGACGGGCTCGACGGCCATCAACCCCACGCCGGTCGTGGGCGTGCTCGGCGTCATCGACGACGTGGCCAAGCGGGTGCCGTCCGGCTTCACCGCCGAGGGGCTGCGGGTGGTGCTGCTCGGCGACACCGCCGAGGAGTTCGGCGGCTCGGAGTGGGCGCACGTGGCCCACCGCCACCTGGGCGGCCTGCCGCCGCACGCCGACCTGGAGGCCGAGCAGGCGCTGGCGACGGTGCTGGTCGAGGCCGCTGCCCGTGGGCTGCTGGAGGGGTCGCACGACCTGTCCGACGGCGGGCTGGCCGTGGCCCTGGCCGAGTCGTGCCTGGCCCGCGGCATCGGGGCCACGGTGGCACTGAGCGGCGAGCCGTTCACCGACCTGTTCAGCGAGTCGGCGGCGCGGGCCCTGGTCGCGGTGCGGCCGGAGGCGTTCGAGGAGTTCGCGGCGCTGTGCGGGCGGCACGAGGTGCCGTGCTACGGGCTCGGCGTCACCGGCGGGGCGTCGCTGGTGGTCGAGGGCGTGTTCGAGGTGGGGGTCGAGGAGATCCGCGAGACCCACTCGGCGACGCTGCCGGCGCTGTTCGGCTGACGTTCAACGAAAGGGGCCGGTGCGGGGTGATCCCCCGAACCGGCCCTTTCCGCTTTGTCAGACCTTCTTGATGCAGATGACGTACACCTTGCCGGAGACACTGGTGCCGTTGTTGCCGCCACCGTGGCTCTGGGTGCTCTGGGTGGTCTGCGTGTCGGCGGTGAGGTTGTTGCCGCCGCCGTTGTCGTCCTTGGCGACGGTCACCGTCCAGCCGCCGGCGCCGGGGTAGCTGCCCAGGACTTCGGCGTTCTTCAGGGTGCCGAAGGAGAAGCCGCCGCCGGTGGGGGTGCCGCCGTTGTTGCAGGTGGCGGTCTCCGAGCCGAGGCCGGTGATGGACACGCTGTTGGTGTAGGTGGTGTAGGCGGCGCCGGCGCCGTCCTTGCCGGGCTCACCCTTGGGGCCCTGCGGGCCCTGGGGGCCGGCCGGGCCGCGCTCGCCGTCCTTGCCGTCCTTGCCGGGGAGGCCGTTCTTGCCGTCCTGGCCGTTCTTGCCGGGGAGGCCGTCCTTGCCGTCCTGGCCGTCCTTGCCGGGGAGGCCCTGCTTGCCGTCGTCGCCCTTCGGGCCCTGGGGGCCCGCCGGGCCGCGCTCGCCGTCCTTGCCGTCCTGACCGTTCTTGCCGGGGAGGCCGTCCTTGCCGTCCTTGCCGGGGAGGCCGGGCTTGCCCTGGGGGCCCACCGGACCCGTCTCGCCCTGCGGGCCCTGCTTGCCCTGGGGGCCCTGGTCGCCCTTGGGGCCGGACGTGCCGCCGTTCAGCTGCGTCGTGCTGCCGCCGATCACGATGCGCTCTTCGGTCTTGCGGCACGGCGTGGTCGGGTTGACGATGCGGACGTACCGCGTCTTCTTGTGCACGCAGGCGTACACCTCGCTCGCCGCCGACGAGGCGGTGGCCACGCCACCGACGGCGAGGAGCGAGGCGGCGAGCGCTCCGACAGTGGCGAGGGTGAGCGTACGCCCACCGCGAACGTTGATAGCCACGGCTTTCCTTCCAGGAAACAAGTGATGCTCATGTGGTGCATGAGATTCACGTTTCGACCGTTCCAAAGGTTGACAGAAACTACATAACGTATTTGTCACGAAACGGAGGGTTACTGACCGGATTGACCGACTGTCGCCCTCGCAGTGGGTAAAAGGACGCATTGGCGGCGGCGATCCCGCGTGCATAATCGGGTCTGTGCCCAGCACCTACCTGCCGCCGGCCACGCAGCCCGTCCGAGGCGTGGTCTGGGTCATCCACCTCGCCCTTCCCCTGCTGGGGCTCTGGTTGCTGCTCGCCCAGCCACACCTCAACGTCGTCTGGCAGCACAACGCGAGCCACTTCTGGATGATCGTCGCGGTGGCCGGGATCAACGTGGCGCTCGGCGGGCTGATCACCGAGGCCGCGCGCCGCCGTCAGGACGCCCGGCTGTTCCTGGTCTCCATGGTGTTCCTCAGCAGCGCGGGCTTCTTCCTCCTGCACGGCCTGGCCACGCCGGGCATCATCCTGCCGACCGGCTCGCTGGGCTTCGACCTGGGGCAGCAGGTGGGGCTCACGATCGCCTCGATGTTCGCGTTCGCCTCGGCCCTGCCGCTGGGCGAGCGGGCGGCCAGGAGCGTGCTCGCGGGGCAGCACTTCGTCCGGGCGGTGTTGTTCGGGTTCATGCTGCTGTGGGCGCTGGTCTCGCTGGTGCCCGAGCTGACCGAGCTCAGTCAGCCGCCGCCGGTCGCTCCGGTGAGCTGGCTGGGCGCGGCCTCGATCCCCGGCGTCCTGCTGTACGGCGCGGCCGGCGTGCTGATGTTCCTGCTCCACCGCCGCCGCCCCTCGGCCATGCTGGTCAGCCTGATCACCGCGTACGCGCTGCTGGCCGAGGCGATGGTCGCCGGGATGTCGCAGCTCAACTGGCACCTGACGTGGTGGGAGTGGCACGCGCTGCTCACCCTCGCCTTCGTGTTCGTGGCCTACAGCGCCTACCTGCAGTTCCGGCGCGAGGGGTCGAGCGCGGGGCTGTTCGACTCGGTGACGCTGGCGGCGACCGTCGCCCGCCTCCAGCAGGACTACGACCAGGCCCTGGAGGAACTGGTCGAGCACGTACGCCGGGGCGAGCCGCTGGCCGCGGCCCGGTTGTCGGGCAAGTTCCGGCTGAACGAGAGCCAGACCGCCGTGCTCGACCGGGCCGGGACGGCGCTGGCCCACGAGCGGGAGCTGTCGGAGCGGCTGGCCGCGCTGGTGGCGGTGAGCGCGCAGACCCGCGTGGGCCTGCCGGAGGGCGAGCTGCTGACCACCGCGCTCGACCGGGTCAGGCAGGCGTACGGCGACGTCAAGATCGCACTGGTGTCGGAGGGGAAGACCCAGATCGGCTCGCGCGCGTACGAGTTCGAGGGCGACGGCCCGATCCGCCGCGACCACCGGCTGGCCTACCCGCTCACGGTCAGGGGCCACCTCGCCGGCGTGCTGGAGGTGCCGGTGGGCCGCGGCGGCCACGACGAGGCGCTGGCCGCCACGCTCGCCGGCCAGTTGTCCATCTCGCTGGAGAACGCCCGCCTCTACCAGGAGCTGGACACCCTCTTCCGCCAGTACATGTCGCCCGACGTGGCCAACGCCCTGCTCGCCGACCCGGCGCGGGCGGCGCTCGGCGGCGAGCTGCGGGAGCTGACCGCGCTCTTCGCCGACCTCAAGGGGTTCACCACCTTCTCCGAGCAGGTCGCGCCCGGCGAGATCGTCGAGATGCTCAACCGCTACCACACGGCCGCCGTCCCGTGCGTGCTGAACAACGGCGGCACGATCGTGCAGTTCGTCGGCGACGCGATGCTGGCCCTGTTCAACGCGCCCGCCCCGCAGGCCGGTCACGCCAGGGCGGCCTGCCGGGCCGCGCTGGAGATGCAGCGGGCCGCCGCCGAGGTGGCCGAGGAGATGGCCTGGAAACGCGTCGGCGAGGTGGAGTGGCCGACCTTCCGGGTGGGCGTCAACACCGGCCCCGCGCTGGTCGGCAACATCGGCAGCCCCGAGTTACGCGGCTTCAACGCGATGGGCGACTGCGTCAACGTGGCCGCCAGGCTCCAGGCCCTGGCCGAGCCGGGGACGGTGGTGATCGGCGAGACGACCCTCAGGCAGCTCGGCCGCGACGCCTCGGTGAACGCCCTCGGCCGGCTCAGCCTGAAGGGCAGGGAAGAACTCGTGGCCGCGTACGTTCTGACTGGAATGCCATAGAACGGCAATAGCCGTACGTACATAATCGGCGCATGGATCCAGAGCCCGGCGAGTTCCTTTCCCTGCTCACCGCCGAGGAGGTCGAGGCGCTGCGAGCCGCCGGGCGCCCGCGCCGATGGGACCGCGGCACGACGGTGATCACCGAGGGCGACGCGGCCGACTGGGTGCTCGTGCTGACGCAGGGCCGGGTCAAGGTGTCCTCGCACACGAGCAGCGGCACCGAGGTGGTCCTCGCGGTCCGCGGCCCGGGGGCGCTGCTGGGCGACATGTCGGCCGTGGACGGCTCACCGCGCTCGGCCACCGTGACCGCGCTGGAGCCGATCCAGGGCATCGTGGTCCGCGACTTCAGCGGTTTCCTGGCCGCGCACGGCCGCATCGCCGTCCTGCTGCTGCAGCTCCTCGTCGGCCGGCTGCGCGACGCCGACCGCAAGCGGGTCGAGTACGGCGCGTTCGACACCACCGGCCGGGTGGCGACCCGGCTGCTCGAACTGGCCGACCGGTACGGCGAGCCCACCAGCACCGGCGTGCGGGTGGCCCTGCCGCTCAGCCAGGACGAGCTGGCCGGCTGGACGGGTTCCTCGCGGGAGGCGGTCAGCAAGGCGCTGCGGACCCTGCGCGACCGCGGTCTCATCGAGACCGGCCGGCGGCGGGTGGTCATCCACGACGTCGAGGGGTTACGCAGGCGAGCCAGGTGACCCCTGGTACAAAACGGACGTACGACGTACGTCATAGTGGGAGGCATGGTCGCGGTCACCCCCGAAGCCGGCACCCGCATGCGCTACGCCTGGCGCGTGTGCTCGGTCACCAGCCTGGGCCTCGTCCTCATCGGCATCGCCGGCAGCACGCTCAACGTCGCGCTGCCGACCGTCGTGCGGCACTTCCACGCCGACGCGACGCAGTCGGGATGGATCCTGCTGGCGTTCCTGCTGGTCAACACCGCGAGCCTGGTGTTCTTCGGGCGGGTCGCCGACCTGCTCGGCCGGCGCGAGGTGTACCTGGCGGGTTTCGCCCTGTTCACGGTGGCCTCGCTGCTGGCCGGGCTGTCGCCGGACGTCTGGTTCCTGGTCGGCATGCGCGTGCTCCAGGCGATCGGCTCGGCCATGATCCTGGCCAACGGCACGGTGATCATTACCGACGCGTTCCCGCCCGAACGGCTCAGCCAGGGCATGGGCGTCTACATCGGCACGCTGTCGGTGGCCCAGCTCGCCGGTCCGACGCTCGGCGGCCTGATCGCCGAGACCGCCGGCTGGCAGTGGATCTTCTGGGTGAACGTGCCCGCCGGGCTGATCGCGCTCGGCTGGGGCGCGGTGATCTTACGCAAGATGCCGAAGAGGCCCAGGCAGCCGGTGGACGCGCTCGGCAACGTGCTGGTGTTCGCCGCGCTGTCGGCCGTGCTGCTGGCGGTCAACGAGGCCGGGTCGGGCGGCCTGACCAGCCCGGTCGTCCTGACGGGGGCGGCGCTGTTCGTGCTGCTGGTGCCGCTGATCGTGCTGGCCGAGCGGCGCTCGACCAACCCGGTGCTGGACCTGCGGCTGTTCGGCGGCCGGCTGCTGGCCTACGCCAACCTGGCCTCCTTCTGCAACGCGCTCGCGCGTTCCGCGCTGATCCTGGTGGTCGCGCTCTACTTCCAGGCGGCGCGCGGGCTCGACGCGTTCTCGGCCGGCCTGAGCGTGCTGCCGGTGCCGGTGGGCATCGGGCTGGCCTCGCCGATCGCGGGGCTGCTCGGGCCGCGGGTCTCGCCGTACGGGCTGTCGATCGGCGGCGCGGCGATGAGCGCGCTGGGGCTGGGCGCGCTCATGCTGACGGCCGACCCGGCGACGCCGTACTGGGTGACGGGGATCGCCCTGTTCGTGGCCGGCTGCGGCAGCGGGACGTTCCTGACCGGCAACACCACCCAGGTCATGGCCGCCCTGCCGAGCGGCAGCCTGGGCGTGGTCAACGGCTTCCGAGTCATGATCATGAACGTCGGCATCGTGATCAGCGTGGGCCTGTCGCTCAGCGTCGTGACCAGCTCCGTGGGCCCGGAGCTGCGCGCCCAGGTGTACGCGGGCACGCTGTCCACGCTCTCCCCGGTGGCCGTCGGGCAGCTCATGGACGGCTTCCAGCGGGCGTACGCGGTGCTGTTCGCCGTGGCGCTGGCCGGCGCGGTGCTGGCCGCGCTCGCCCGGTCTCAGAGGGCTCCGGCGAGCCTCGACTCCACGTCGCGGTAGCGCGAGACCGGGATGAGGTGCACGCCGTCGAACGCGCCCGAGTCGCGCAGCGCGAACACCTGCTCGCAGGCCGCATCGACGCCCGCCATGCGGTCGGCGGCCACCCGCTCGACCAGCTCGCCGGGCAGGGCGATGTCGGGGATGGCGGCGGCCAGCGTACGGGCGTGGCGCTCGCTGGCCAGCACCATGACGCCCGCGTAGACCGGCACGTCGACCTGGTTGGCCTCGCGCCACCGGACCTGCGCCTCGACCGAGAAGCTGACCTGGGCGAACAGGAAGTCGGCCGCGCGCTTCCAGGCGGGCAGCGGGCGCAGACCGGCCGCCGCGCCGACGCGGAAGGCCGGTGAGAAGCCCCTGGCCTCCTCGATCATCGAGCGGACCGTCAGGTCGCTGGTCCGGCTGCCGCTGGCGGGCTTGTCGCCGTGGACGAACAGGAACTGGTCGACGCCGTACGCCGCGGCCGTCAGCAGGTCGCGGTGGAAGCCGAGCAGGTTGCGGTCGCGGGAGTTGAGACAGGCGATGCTGCGCCCGCCCATCGCCTCGACCTCGTGGGCCACGGCCACGCTGGAGACGGTGGCCCGGCCGATGTGGTTGTCGGGGATCAGGAAGGAATGGGCGACCTGGCTGAGCGTGCCGATCTGGTGGCGTACGCGCTTCAGATCGGGCTTGGTGGGCGGTTCGATCTCGCAGACCAGCTCGAAAGGCATGATCCCGACCCTAACGCTCGGCGGCCAGCGCCTCGATGCCACGCAGCACGAGATCGACGCCGAAGGAGTCGTAGAAGGCCGGGTCGGCGCCCGCGACCAGCGGTGAGGCCATCTCGACCAGGTACGGGTACCTCTCGGGCGGCAGCGACTGGAGGCCGGCCCGCTTGACCCTGACCATCTCGGCGATCTCCTCGCCGGTCCGGCCGGCCTTGAAGTGCACGGGCGCGTCGGCGATCGACAGGGCGCTCTGCAGCAGGTACTTGGTGATCAGGCAGCTCTCCTCCACGTCGAACCCGGCCGTACGGGCCAGGCCCAGCGCCTTGTCCCAGACGACCAGGAAGTTGGGGACGGAGATCGGGTCGATCTGCTCGATGACGTTCTTGGCGCAGGGATGGGTGCGCAGGGTCCTGATGAGCCCGTGGGTCAGGTCGCGGAGCTGCTCCCGCCAGGGCCGCTCGTCGGCCGGCTGCGGCACGAAGCCGCCGACCAGGTGGTCGGCCATGCCGACCAGGAGCTGGTCCTTGTTCTTGAAGTGCCAGTAGAGAGCCATCGGCGTCACGCCCAGGTCGGTCGCCAGCCGGCGGATCGTCACGGCGTCGAGCCCTTCGGTGTCGCCGATCTCCAGCGCCCGCTCGGCGATGGTCCGCGCGTCCAGTTTTCCCATCACGGTTGACAACTATACGCCGTACAAGTTCAACTGTACGACGTACAAGTACGGCGTATAGGAGGTTGGCGACATGCGATGGTGGGCGCTGGGTGCCGTGACATTGGGCACCTTCATGACCTATCTCGACAACAACGTGGGGAACGTCGCATTGCCGACGATCCAGCGGGAGCTCGGGCTGACGATCTCCGGGCTGGAGTGGATCGTGAGCTCGTACATCCTGGTCTTCGCCGGGCTCATGCTGGTCGGCGGCCGGCTCGCGGACCTGTTCGGGGCCCGCGTGGTGTTCCTCGCCGGGCTCTCCGTCTTCACCGCGGCCTCGCTGGGCGCCGGGCTGGCCACCTCGGGCGGCGCGCTGATCGCGGCGCGGGCCGTCCAGGGCGTGGGGGCGGCGCTGCTCACGCCCACGTCGCTCACCCTGATCAGCCAGATCTTCCCCGAGCCCGCCGAGCGCGGCAGGGCCGTGGGCATCTGGAGCGCGTCCGGGGCGCTGTCCATGGCGCTCGGCCCGGCGGCCGGCGGTTTCATCAGCGAGCACCTGCATTGGGGCTGGATCTACCTGATCAACGTGCCGATCGGGATCGCCACCCTCGGCCTGGCCCTGTGGGCGGTCCGGCCCGACTTCACCCGCCGCCGGCACCGGCTCGACCTGCCCGGCCTGGCCACCTCGGCGCTCGCGCTGGTCTCGCTGACCTACGCGCTCATCGAGGGCGACCGCGCCGGATGGACGTCGGCCGAGATCCTGGCCGCGTTCGGGCTCGCGGCGGCGGCCGCCGTGGCGTTCGCGCTGGTCGAGACGCGGTCCGAGCGCCCGATGATCGACCTGTCGCTCTTCCGCTCGCGGGTGTTCACCGGCGGCGCGCTGACCATGGGCATCTGGTCGTTCGGCGTGTTCGGCATCTACTTCTTCAGCGCCCTGTGGCTGCAGAACGTGCTCGGCTTCTCCCCCACGCAGGCCGGCCTGGCGTTCGTGCCGATGGCCCTGGTCATGGCGGTCGTCGCCATCACCTCGCAGCGGATCTCCGCGCGGCTCGGCACCGGCCGCACGGTGGCCCTCGGCATGGCGCTCATGGGCGCGGCGATCTACCTGATCTCCGGCGTCGGGGCCGACGGCGACTACGCCGACGTCGCCCCCTGGTTCCTGCTCTACGGAATCGGCGGGGGCCTGCTGGTGCCGCTGACCTCGGCGATCCTCGGCGGCCTGCCCAAGGACAGGGCCGGCGTGGCCTCAGGCGTGCTGAACGTCTCGCGCGAGGTGTTCGGCCTGCTCGGCATCACCGTGCTGGGCGCGATCCTCAGCTCCCGCCAGAGCGGGAGCGACCGGCCCCCGCTGGCCGCCTTCCTCGACGCCTACCAGTTCACGCTGGTCATCGCGGCGGTGATCGTGCTGGCCGCCGTCCCGCTCGGCCTGTACGCGCTGCGCCCGTCCCGCCGCCCGCCGGTGCCGGACGAGCCTCAGGCCACCGCCCCGGCGACCGTCGGCTCGTCGAACTGAGTGCGGTACAGCTCCTCGTAGCGGCCGCCCATGGCCAGCAGTTCGGCGTGCGTGCCCCGCTCGGCCACGCGGCCGTCCTCGATCACCAGGATCTGGTCGGCCGCCCGCACGGTCGACAGCCGGTGCGCGATCACCACGGCGGTCCGGCCCGCCAGCGCCTCCCCCAGGGCCTCCTGCACGGCCGCCTCGGAGGTGGAGTCGAGCGCGGCGGTGGCCTCGTCCAGGATCACCACGCGCGGCCTGGCCAGCAGGAGCCGGGCGATCGTCAGCCGCTGGCGCTCGCCGCCGGACAGCCGGTAGCCGCGCTCGCCGACCACGGTGTCCAGGCCGTCGGGCAGCGACTCGATCAGCGTCCGCAGCCGGGCCCTGGACAGGGCGTCCCAGATCTCCTCCTCGCTCGCCGCCGGCCTGGCCAGCAGCAGGTTCTCCCTGATCGTGTCGTGGAAGAGGTGGCCGTCCTGGGTGACCATGCCGAGGGTGTCGCGGATGGCGTCGAAGGTCAGGTCCCGTACGTCCACGCCGCCGAGGCGGACCGCGCCGGAGTCGACGTCGTACAGCCTGGGCAGCAGCTGGGCGATCGTGGACTTGCCGGCCCCCGACGAGCCCACCAGCGCCACCATCTGGCCCGGCAGGGCCGTGAACGAGATGCCGTGCAGCACCTCCTCGCCGCCCCGCGAGTCCAGCGTGGCGACCTCCTCCAGCGAGGCCAGCGACACCTTGTCGGCGGCGGGGTAGGCGAAGCGCACGTCGTCGAACTCGACCGCGACCGGGCCCTCGGGGACGTCGCGGGCGTCCGGGCGCTCCTGGATCAGCGGCTTGAGGTCGAGCACCTCGAAGACGCGCTCGAAGCTGACCAGGGCGCTCATCACGTCCACCCGGGCGCTGGCCAGGGCGGTCAGGGGCGCGTAGAGGCGGGTCAGCAGCAGGGCCAGCGACACCACGGCGCCGGGTTCGAGCTGGTCGCGCAGGGCGTAGAAGCCGCCGAGGCCGTAGACGAGGGCCAGCGCGAGCGCCGAGACCAGGGTCAGGGCCGTGACGAACACCGACTGGTTCATGGCCGAGCGCACGCCGATGTCGCGCACCCGCCGCGCCCGCGCGGCGAACTCGGCCGACTCGCGCGCCGGACGGCCGAACAGCTTCACCAGGGTCGCGCCCGGCGCGGAGAACCGCTCGGTCATCTGGGTGCCCATGGCGGCGTTGTGGTCGGCGGCCTCGCGCCGCAGCCGTGCGATCCGGACGCCCATCCGGCGCGCGGGCAGCACGAACACCGGCAGGAGCAGCAGCGCGAGCAGCGTGATCTGCCACGAGATGCCGATCATCACGGTGAGCGTCAGCACGAGCTGCACCAGGTTGCCCGCCACGCTGGACAAGGTGTCGGTGAAGGCCCGCTGCGCGCCGATCACGTCGTTGTTCAACCGGCTCACCAGCGCCCCGGTGCGCGTCCGCATGAAGAACGCGACCGGCATGCGCTGCACGTGGTCGAAGACCGCCGTGCGCAGGTCGAGGATCAGCCCTTCCCCGATGGTGGCCGACTGCCAGCGGTTCAGCAGGCCGAGCCCGGCCTCGGCGAGCGCCAGGCCGGCGATCAGCAGCGCGACCACGACCACCACGCCGAGCGGCTCACCGTTGAAGATCGCGTCGACCACCCGTCCCGCGAGCAGCGGCGACACCACGGCCAGACCCGCCAGCACCACGCTGAGCACCAGGAACAGCACGATCCTGCGGCGGTGGGGACGGGCGAACCCGCCGATACGCCGAAGCGTCGCCCTGTTCAGCGGGCGACGCTCCGGCCGGTTGTTCATCGAGTAAAGCTGATGCCAGGCGGTCACTTCCATGCTCATGCACGGGAGACTATTTCCTCAAGTTAACTTGAGGTCAACTGGTTTGACCGGGGATCAGCTGCCGATCTTCTTGCCCCTGCCGTGCCAGACCACCGCCACCGACGGGCGCGGCTGGTCGCCGTCGGGCCAGCGGCTGGCCGGGTTCTCCGGGGTCGCGCCGTCGATCTCGCCCGGGTGCTGCACGGCCACGAACACGCTCTTCTGGTCCGCGGTGACCAGCGGGCCGCAGGTCTCGGCACCGAGCGGGACCGTGAGGAACTGGCGCAGGTGGCCGCGGTCGGAGCCGCGCACCGGCATGACGAACAGGCCGTCGTTGCTGCCGAGCTGGTTGCCGTCGGTGGAGATCCACAGGTTGCCGTCGGCGTCGAACGTCACGTTGTCCGGGCACGAGATCGGCGAGACCTTGGTCTTGTCGAAGCCGGCGAAGTAGGTCGCGGGGTCGTTCGGGTCGCCGCAGACGAGCGGGAGCGACCAGGCGAAGGTGGTCTCGCCCGCGTCGTTGTTCCGCTCGGCCACCTCCAGGATGTGACCGTGCTTGTTGGACGGGCGCGGGTTGGCCTCGTCCACCTGGGCGGCGGTGCGGTTGGAGTTGTTGGTCAGGGCCACGTAGACGCCGCCGGTGACCGGGTTGCGCTCCATGTCCTCCGGACGGTCCATCTTGGTCGCGCCGCCCTTGACCCTGTCGGCCGCGCTTCGCGTGTAGATCAGCACCTCGGCGGCGGTCATGCCGTCCACGTACGACTTGTCGCCCGACACCAGCGGGAGCCACTCGCCGGAGCCGTCGAACAGCCCGTCGGAGGGCAGCTTGCCGGAGCCGTCGATCTCGGCGGCCGGGCTGTCCCCGGTGAACCTGGCGACGTACAGGGTGCCCTCGTCCAGCAGGGTGCGGTTGTGGCGGTCGAAGCCCGGGATGTACCGGTCCTTGGAGACGAACTTGTAGATGTACTCGAAGCGCGAGTCGTCACCCATGTAGACGACCAGCCGGCCGTCCGCGGCCAGGGTGGTGTTGGCGGCCTCGTGCTTGAACCTGCCGAGCGCGGTGCGCTTGATCGGCGTGGAGTCGGGGTCGAACGGGTCGATCTCCACGATCCACCCGAACCTGTTGGCCTCGTTCGGGTGCTTGGCCAGGTCGAAGCGCTCCTCGACCCGGTCGAAGCGGCGGTTGCTCGCCGGGGTGCCCGTCGTGATCGTGTAACGCGAGATGTACGGCCGCTGCGCCTCGGGCACCTTGTCGCCGTTGACGAAGTACTGGTCGAAGTTCTCCTCGGCGGTCAGGACCGTGCCCCACGGGGTGGAACCGCCCGAGCAGTTGTTCAGCATGCCGACTGGCGCCAGGCCCTTGGGGTCGGCGGCCGTCCTGAGCAGGGCGTGACCGGCGGCGGGGCCGGAGAAGCGCATCGGCGTCTGCGCGGTGACGCGCCGGTTGTAGCGGCGGCGGCCCTTGGTGGTGAGCTTCCACTCGCCGGTGCCGTGCGCCCGCTCGATCTCCACGACCGAGCCGCCGTGCGCGGCCAGCGCGATCCTGATCTGCTCCTCGGTCGCGGCCGCGCCGCCCGTGTACCCGCGGAACATCAGGTTCTCGTCGGTGTACTCGTGGTTCACCCACAGCAGGCCGCGGTTCTGGCCCATCGGGAAGAACGTCACGTAGTCGCAGTTGTAGCCGAACTGCTTGTTCTGGGCGTCGGCCGTCTGGTGGTCGAAGTCGAAGGCCGGCGCGTCGTGCAGCACCGGGTCGCCCCAGCGCACGACCACGGAGGATTTGTAGCCGTCGGGGATGCGCAGCGCGTCGTCCTTGTTCGGCGGCACCGGGGTGAAGGCGATCTCAACCGGGCCGCGCCCGCCCACCGCGACCGGCGCGGCGGCGGTCTCGGCCACCGGCTCGTCGGCGAGCGCCGGGACCGCGCCCGCCACGCCCACGCCCGCCACCAGCGCGCCGAGCGCGCCCGCGCGCAGCACGCCGCGGCGCGTCAGCGCCTCCTTCACCACGTCGCCGAAGTAGGCGTTGCCCGTCGTGTTGGCCACGTCGTGCGCGCACGCGTTCCCGCAACGGAACTGACAGGTCAGAGCGGATCGGCCACCTTTGTGCGGGGTGGAAAGCAGCGGCAGCAGCCGCCCCGCCTCAGGGTTCGCCACAGGTCCTCCAGATATGTGCGCGGTTGTACGGCGGGGACGTTACGGTCGTCAACGAAACCCGGGGTGAACGACGACCTCCGCCCCGATGAACGCTTGCCGCGAGACAATGGACCCGTGCCACCACGCAAGATGGACCCGGAGAAGCTGCGCGCGGCCCTCGACGGCCAGCTCGTCGCCCTCGACGAACCGCCCTACGACGGCCCCGCCTCCGCCCTGCCCGACGCCCTGGTCGCCGCGGTGCTGACCGCCTACGACCGCGGGCTCGCCCCCGAGCGCGACGCGGCCAGGCAGGCGGTGCGCCACCTGCTGGAGAAGCTGGCCGCCGCGGCTCCCGGCCGCACGGTCGAGGTGCGCGTGCCGCCCTACGCGGCCGTCCAGGCCGTCCCCGGCCCCCGCCACACCCGCGGCACGCCGCCGAACGTGGTGGAGACCGACGCCCGCACCTGGCTGGAGCTCGCGCTCGGCCGGCTGACCTGGGACGAGGCCATGGCCAGGGGCTCGGTGGCGGCGAGCGGCTCCCGCGCCGACCTGTCAGCCCATCTGCCGCTCTAGCGGCCCTTGCCCATCCAGGGGAACCTGCTCTCGAAGCACTCGTCGGCGAGCTGGCCGGGAAGCTGGCCGCACTCCTGGACCACCTTCCAGAACCAGATCGCGACGATCGCGAACAACACCAGCGACAGCGCGCTGATCACGATCCCGGCGATGGCCCGGCCCCTGCCCACCCGCTTGGCGAGCGCCACACAGCCGAAGACGATCGACAGGATCGCCGTGAGCACGCCGGTGAAGCAGACGAACACCAGGAACGGGCTCGCCACGCCCAGCACCAGCGAGGCGGTGGCCAGGCCGCTGCCCGGCGGCGCGGTCGGCTGGGCGCCGTAGGGGCCGTACTGGCCGTAGGCGGGGGCTCCCGGCGGCGGGCCGTAACCGGGCGGGCCGCCGTAGGGGCTGGAGGGCGTGGTGCCGGGAACGGACGCGTCCCGGCCCCCGGCCTCGTACGCCCCCGGAGCCCCCTCATAGGACCCCCCGGCCGCCGGCCCCCCATAGGCCCCCTCGCCGCCGCCAGATCCCGGCCCCCCATGGGGCCCTTCGCCACCGGATCCCGGCCCCCCATAGGGCCCCTCCCCGCCGCCGGACGCAGTCGGCCCGCCATATGCTGTCGGCCCGCCATAGGGGCCCTCGCCGCCTCCGCCGGACGCCGTCGGCCCGCCATACGCTGTGGGCCCGCCGGATGCCGCGGGGCCGCCACCGCCGCCGGGCGCTGAGGGGCCGCCGTAGGCTCCCTCGCCCCCGTACGGCGCCCCCGGCCCGCCGTAAGCTCCTTCGCCCCCGTAAGGCGCCCCAGGTCCTCCTGGCGGCACACCCGCGCCTCCGGGGGTCGGCGTCACGCCTCCCGCGCCGGCTGTGGCACCTGGGCCTACAGCGCCGCCACGGCCTTCCGCATCTCCTGGGCCTACAGCGCCGCCACGGCCTTCCGCACCTTCTGGGGCTTCCGCACCTCCTGGCGCAGGGGTGCCGGTCTGGCCCGGTGTGCCCTCGCCCGGCGGGCGCCGGAAGTCCGGCGCGCCTGCGATGCCCCCGGCCCCCTCAGCCAACTCAGCGCCCTCCGCGCCGCCCGGCTCCTCGGGGCCCCTGGCCGCGCGGGTGCCGGTGGGCGGGGGCTCGAAAGTGGGCACGTCGCCGTATTCGTACCGGGAGGGCGCGGGACGGCTCGGCTCCTCGTCCGGTTGCGTGCCCCAGCCCGGATAGGCCGGGGTGCCGCCGGGCACCGGATAGACCTGCGTCTCCTCGGCGTCCCCGCCGGACCACCGCGTCCTGCCGGCGCCGCCCTCGGCCGGTCCCGGCGTCTCGGGCGAGGTGGGCAGGTCGGGATGGTCGGGACGGCCTCCGGGCCTGGGCTCGTGCGACGGCGGCACATCAGGTGGCGGCGGTGGCACCACGGGCGGCACGGGCGCGATCGGCTCCTCGCCCTCCCGCTCCTCCTCGAACGGCCACTCATCCGCCCACCGCCCACCCCCGGGCTGCCCCCCAGCTCCTTCACCCTCAGACCGCCCACCCTCGTGCCGCCCGCCGCCCGACCGGCCTCCCTCTCCGGGACCGGCTCCTTCGCCGGATGCCGCGCCCTGCGGAGTGTCCGCATGACCAGCGCCGTGCTCGTGTCCAGCGCCGTGCTCGTGTCCAGGGGCGTGTTCGTGGTCGGGGGCGGTCCAGCCCTCCGGGGTGCCCGCGCCGCCGGTCGGCCCGGCGCCGGGCGGGCCGCCGACGGCCCACTCGCTCGGACGCCACTCGTTGCTCGTCGGCCCGCCCTCGTACGGCCCGATCTCCGGCGGCTCCTCCTCAGGCGCAGGCGGCTCCTCCTCGGCCGTTCCCTCCCGCCACCATTCGGGCGTGTGCTGCGGCGGCGCGGATTCGGGCCGGCCCTCGCGGGGGTGGCCTTCGGGGTGCTGCGGGTCCTGCCCCTCGCGGGGTTCGTTGGGGTCCCCAGGTGTGGTCACGTCTGCGTCTCCCGACGGGTCTGCATGCCGGATACTTCACCTTTTCGCGGAGGGCATCGGCTAAAGCGCACGACACGGTAAGACGGGCGCCATCCTTGGGTCACCATGCGCCAAAGCGGCAGGCGGCGGGCAAGATGAGTGCATGCTGGACGAGACCCTGACGTACGCCCTGATCATGGTCATGAAGACCCACCGCAACCGGATGGCCGCCGCCCTGGCGCCACTGGGCCTGCACACGGGCCAGGAGCTGCTGCTCAACCAGCTGTGGCGGCAGGACGGCCTCACCCAGGGCGAGCTGATCGCCCGGCTGGGCGTGGAGCCGCCGACCGTCACCAAGACCCTCCAGCGCCTGGAACGCGCGGGCTTCGTCCACCGCTCCCCCGACCCCGACCGCCCGCGGGTGGGCCGCGTGCACCTGACGGAGGCGGGCAAGGCGCTGCGTGAGCCGGTCGAGGAGATCTGGGCCAGGACCGACGAAGAACTCCAGCACGGCCTGGACGACACCGAACGCGCACTGCTCTCCCGCCTGGTCCGCGCCATCCCCCAGTAACCCTCTTCACCGAGAGCGAAACCCCCTTGCCTCCAGCGCCCAAAAGCCACTTAGCTGGCTAATTAGTCGGCTAATCAAGAGAGGCAACCTCATGCACGCGTTCATCACCGGCGGCTCCTCCGGCATCGGCGCCGCCACCGCGCTCGCCTACGCCAGGGCCGGCGCGCGGGTCACGATCACCTACAACACCGGCCCCGGCCGCGCCGCCGAGGTCGTCAAGCGCATCGAGGAGGCGGGCGGCCAGGCGGCGGCCGTCCACCTGGACCTGGAGGACCACGCCACCATCGCGCCCGCCGCCGCCCAGGCGGGCCCGGTGGACGCCCTCGTGCTCAACGCCGTCCGCTGGGGCACGATCATGCCCAACAGCATGAGCTTCGAGGACGTGCCCGCCGCCGAATGGACGGCCGCCCTGCACGCGAACGTCGTCGGCAACGCCCTGCTCGTCCAGGCCCTCCTGCCCGGGATGCGGAGGAACGGCTTCGGCCGGATCGTCTTCGTCTCCTCGGGCGCCGCCGAGGAGGGCCAGCCGGGCCCCGGCCCGTACGGCACCGCCAAGATGGCCCTGCACGGCATGGCCCGCGCCCTGGCCTGGGAGGCCGGCAGGGACGGCGTGCTGGTCAACGTGGCCGTGGCCGGGCTCACGATCACCGAGGCCGAGCGCCCGGTCACCCAGGAGGCCCTCGACCGCGTCGCGGCCCGCACGCCGAGCCGCCGGCTCTCGACCGCCGACGACATGGCGGCGCTGATCCATTTCCTCGGATCGGCGGCGAACCGCAACGTCACCGGAGAGTTCGTCCGCGACGGATCCAACGCCGGCAGATCGTCCCACGCCGGCTGATGGAGCACCCGGGTGTGCGAGCACGGAAGCCCGCAACCTAAACTGAGGCATGTGCTGAAGGGCGACGGCCGGCTCGGCCATGACCTGGACCCCCACGACCGCGCACCCAAAGACGCCTGTGGCGTCTTCGGCGTCTGGGCGCCAGGCGAGGAAGTTTCCAAACTCACCTACTACGGGCTGTACGCGTTGCAGCACCGCGGCCAGGAGTCCGCGGGCATCGCGGTCAGCGAGGGCAGCCGCATCCTCGTCTACAAGGACATGGGCCTGGTGGCCCAGGTCTTCGACGAGTCGGTGCTGGGCACCCTCCGCGGCCACCTGGCCATCGGCCACTGCCGTTACTCCACCACCGGTTCGAGCGTGTGGGAGAACGCGCAGCCGACCCTCAGCTCCACCGAGGTCGGCGGGCTCGCGCTCGCGCACAACGGCAACCTGATCAACACGCCGGAGCTGGCCGAGCGCCTGGCTCCCGGCTCCACCCGGGCGACCACCGACACGGAGGTCCTGGCCTCGCTGCTCGCCCAGGATCGCACGCGTTCCATCGAAGACTCGGCGGCCGAGCTGCTGCCGCAGGTCAAGGGCGCGTACTCGCTGGTGTTCATGGACGAGAAGACGCTCTACGCGGCCCGCGACCCGCAGGGCATCCGCCCGCTGGTCCTGGGCCGCCTGGAGCGCGGCTGGGTGGTGGCCTCCGAGACGGCGGCCCTCGACATCGTGGGCGCCACGTTCGTCCGCGAGATCGAGCCCGGCGAGCTGCTCACCATCGACGAGGACGGCGTCCGGTCCCGCCGGTTCGCCCTGCCCGACCCCAAGGGCTGCCTGTTCGAGTACGTCTACCTCGCCCGTCCCGACACCACGATCGCGGGCCGCGGCGTGCAGGTCACCCGGGTCGAGGTCGGCCGCGTGCTGGCCCGCGAGCACCCGGTCGAGGCCGACCTGGTCATCCCCACGCCCGAGTCCGGCACCCCGGCCGCCGTCGGCTACGCCGAGGAGAGCGGCATCCCCTACGGCCAGGGCCTGGTGAAGAACTCCTACGTGGGCCGCACGTTCATCCAGCCCTCGCAGACCATCCGCCAGCTCGGCATCCGGCTCAAGCTCAACCCGCTGCGCGAGGTCGTCGCGGGCAAGCGCCTGGTGGTCGTCGACGACTCGATCGTGCGCGGCAACACCCAGCGCGCCATCGTGAAGATGCTGCGCGAGGCGGGGGCGCGCGAGGTGCACGTCCGCATCTCCTCGCCGCCCGTGGCCTGGCCGTGCTTCTACGGCATCGACTTCGCGACCCGCGCCGAGCTGATCGCCGGCTCGCTGTCGGTCGAGGAGATCCGGGCCTCGCTGGGCGCCGACTCGCTGGGGTACATCTCCCTGGAGGGCCTGACCAAGGCCACCACCATCCCCGCCGAGCGGCTCTGCCGGGCCTGCTTCGACGGCTCGTACCCGATCCCCATCGACCAGGACAACGTGGGCAAGTTCGTGTTGGAGAGCAAAGCGTGAGTACCTACGAGGCCGCCGGCGTCGACATCGAGGCGGGCGAGCGCGCCGTCACCCTGATGAAGGACAAGGTGGCGCGGGCCCGCCGGCCGGAGGTGGTCGACGACGCCAGCGGCTTCGCCGGGCTCTTCGACGCCTCGGCGCTGCTGCGTTACCGGCGTCCGCTGCTCGCCTCCTCCACCGACGGCGTCGGCACGAAGGTCATGATCGCCCAGCGCTACGGCAAGCACGACACGATCGGCATCGACCTGGTCGGCATGGTCCTCGACGACCTGGTGGTCTGCGGGGCCGAGCCGCTGTTCATGACCGACTACATCGCCGTCGGCAAGGTCGTGCCCGAGCGCGTCGCCGAGATCGTCGGCGGCGTGGCCGAGGGCTGCCGGCTGGCCGGCGCGGCGCTGGTCGGCGGCGAGACCGCCGAGCACCCGGGCGCCATGGGCCCCGACGAGTACGACCTGGCCGGAGCCGGCACCGGCGTGGTCGAGGCCGACGCCATGCTGGGCCCCGACCGGATCCGCGAGGGCGACGTGGTCCTCGGGCTGGCCTCCTCCGGCATCCACTCCAACGGCTACTCGCTGGTTCGGCACGTGCTGCGCGAGGCGTCGCTGTCGCTCGACGCGGTGCTGCCCGAGCTGGGCCGTCCGCTGGGCGAGGAGCTGCTGGAGCCGACCCGCGTCTACTCGCTCGACTGCCTCCACCTGGCCCGCACGACCGAGGTGCACGCCTTCGCGCACATCACGGGCGGCGGCCTGGAGGCCAACCTGTCGCGGTCGCTGCCCGGCCACCTCGACGCGCTGCTCGACCGGTCGTCCTGGACCCCGCCGGCGATCTTCGGCGTCCTTGCCGGGCACGGGCAGATCGCCCAGAAGGACATGGACCGTACGTTCAACCTCGGCGTGGGCATGGCGGCCGTGGTGGCGCCCGGCTCGGCCGACGAGGCGATCCGGCTGCTCGCCGAGCGCGGTCTGCACGCGTGGGTGCTGGGCGAGATCGTCCAGGGTTCGGGCCAGGCCCGCTACCGCTGACCCGAAGGGGGCCGGCTCGACCCCGGCCCCCCGTTCAGCCGGTCTTGTGCCGCTGGTAGTGGCGGGCGACGCGCACCCGGTTGCCGCACAGCTCCGGTGAGCACCAGCGCCGCCGGGGGTGGGCGGGCAGGAAGATCATGCGGCACCGGGGCCCCTCACAGGCCCTGATCCGGCTCGCCGCCGGATCGGTGAGCAGGTCGGCCGCGGCCTCGGCGAGCTGCGCGAGCAGGCGGGCGAGCCGGTCGCCGTCCCTGCGCGCGCCCTTGGTGAGCCCGCCGTCCGTGACGTCCAGCTGCCCGTACGCGGGCGCGGCGCGCATCGCGTCGTTGATCGCCCCGACCGCCTCGCCGGCCGGCCGCTCGCCCCGGCGCACGGCGTCGACCGCCGCCGCCACGTGCGCCCGCAACTCCCGGACCGCGCCCAGATCGTCCGCCGTGTACGGCCCCCGGACGGAGATCAGCCGGCCCGCCTGACGATCGAGCCAGTTCCCGAACACCTCGGGCGTGTCGAGGACGTCGAAGTCCTCGGCCCGGGTGTTCACCAGGTCCAGCGCGAGCGGCTCACCGATCAGGAACTCCATGGTTCCTAATGCTACATCTCCCCCTTGACGCGTTAGAAGTCTACTCGCTATAACTAACGCATCATTGCGCGAGAAAGGCATTAGGCATGGAGATCCCGGAGATCCGCCACGGTTTCGTGGACGTGGCAGGCGTGCAGGTGTTCTACCGGGAGGCGGGCCCGCGCGACGGCACCCCCGTGCTCCTGCTGCACGGCTTCCCCTCGGCCTCCCACCAGTACAGACGCCTGATGGACGCCCTGGGCACGCGTTACCGCCTGATCGCGCCGGACTATCCCGGCTTCGGCCACACCGAGGCCCCCGGCGACTTCGTCTACTCCTTCGACCGCCTGGCCGACGTGGTCGAGGGTTTCGTGCAGAAGATCGGGCTCGACCGCTTCGTCTGGTACGCCTTCGACTTCGGCGGCCCCGTCGGCTTCCGCCTGGCCACCCGGCACCCCGAATGGATCGCCGGCCTGATCGTCCAGAACGCCAACGCCTACGACGAGGGCCTGTCGGACCTGGCGCGCACCACCATCCACGCGCCCGCGGAGAGCCTGGGCGACCTGTTCACCCTGCCCGTCACGCGCGGCCAGTACGAGGGCGGCGCGTCGGACGTCTCAGCGGTCGCACCCGACGGATGGACCCTCGACCAGCACTTCCTGGACCTGCCCGGACGCCGGGAAGCCCAGCTCGCGCTCGCGCTCGACTACCGCTCCAACCTCGCGCTCTACGCCGACTGGCAGGCATGGCTGCGCCGCCACCGGCCGCCCACGCTGATCGTGTGGGGCCGCAACGACGCCTTCTTCCCGGAACCGGGCGCGCACGCCTACCTGCGGGACCTGCCGGACGCCGAGCTGCACGTGCTCGACACCGGGCACTTCGCGCTGGAGGACAGGCTCCCTGAGATCGCGCCGCTGGTCGCGGGCTTTCTCGACCGCACGCAAGCGTGACGAAAGCCCCACGGTTGCCCGTGGGGCCCGACGCTCATGAACGAGGATCCGGCACACGCCGGACCCTCGGCCACGTCACTCTGAAGAACGGCTATCGGCGGCCGGAAGAACGGCCGTCTTCGTCGTCCCCGGAACCGTAGTCATCGGCGTAATCGGCATAGCGATCCGCCAGCTCATCGTTGAGGTCGTCGGCGTCGTCGTTGCCGGAGTCGCTGACCCCGAGTTCGTCGCGCAGACGGTCAAGATCCGTGCCACCGCTGTTGTACTTCAGCTGGCGAGCAACCTTGACCTGCTTGGCCTTTGCTCGGCCGCGCCCCATTGGCTCGACCCCCTCGTGTGGGGTCGTCCCCGACCCCTCGTCGCTAACGCACCACACACTGACGCCGCCTGACTTTGGACGTCAGCCTATCGTTCGCCTATTACCGTACCTGTTTTGTGCCCAGCTCGGTACGTCGTATGGGCGCGGGGCGTCAGTGGCCCAGCCAAATGGCCCTAATACGCCCGACTTCCGACATTCTGCGCTCAGCTAGCCTATCCGCTGCCACAGCCGGCGGAACGCCCTCGTCCGCCGCGATCCCGAAGATCTTCAGAGTCGTGTCGTAGATCTGGGCCGCCTTCGCCCTGGCCCGGTCCATGCTGAAGCCCTCGATCTCGTCGGCGACCTGGATGACGCCGCCGGAGTTGACCACGTAGTCGGGCGCGTACAGGATCCCGCGGTCGGCCAGCTGCTTCTCGACGCCGGGATGCGCGAGCTGGTTGTTGGCCGCGCCGCAGACGATCTTCGCCCGCAGACCGGCCACCGTGGCGTCGTCGAGCGCGCCGCCCAGCGCGCAGGGCGCGAAGACGTCGATGTCGGACGTGGTGAGCGCCTGGGCGTCGGCGACCACCTCGACCTCCGGATGCCGCTGGCGCACCCGCTCGACGGCCCGCGGGTCGACGTCGCAGATCACGACCTCGGCCCCGTCCTCGCGCAGGAGGTCGACCAGGCGGTGGCCCACCTTCCCGACCCCCTCGACGCCGACCCGCCTGCCGTGCAGCGACGGCGTGCCGAAGACCCGTTCGGCCGAGGCGCGCATGCCCTGGAAGACGCCGAACGAGGTCAGCACCGAGGAGTCGCCGGCGCCGCCGTGGGCCAGGGTGCGGCCGGTGACGTGGCGGGACTCGCGGGCGACGACGTCCATGTCCTCGCTGAAGGTGCCGACGTCGCAGGCGGTGATGTAGCGCCCGCCGAGCGACTCGACGAACCTGCCGTAGGCGCGCAGCAGCGCCTCGCTCTTGACCTTGGCCGGGTCGCCGATGATGACGGCCTTGCCGCCGCCGAGGTCGAGGCCGGCCAGGGCGTTCTTGTAGGACATGCCCTTGGCCAGGTTGAGCACGTCGGCCAGGGCCGCCTGCTCGTTCTCGTACGGATAGAACCTGGTGCCGCCGAGCGCGGGCCCGAGGGCCGTGCTGTGGACGGCGATGATCGCACGCAGGCCGCTCTGCTCGTCGGCGCAGAAGACGACCTGCTCGTGGACGTCCTTGTGGGACGTGCCGAAGACGTCGGTCACGGTAGTGACTCCCTGTCCGGTCCACCGCTCCTTCGCGGCGGAGGTCACTCTCAGACTAGTAAGCCCGACGGTGCGCGCAGGTGCTCTTCGTGACACGATGCCTCCGTGCTGCCCTATGCCGCCTACCTCCGCGTCTATGAGCCACTGACCGCGTTCGCCGAGTCCGAGCGCAAGCTGTGGGCCGACTACGCCGACTCACGCGACCGTCCGCGCCGGGCGAACGCGCTCAACGCGGAGCACAGCGAGTCGGTCATGCGCCTGCTCGGCATGCCCCCTCAGCCCGTTCCCGCCCAGGAGAGCCCCAATGCCTATCTGCGGCGTGTTGAGGACCGTTTGTACGTATGTCCCTGGCAGACCCGTCTGCGGTCGTGGCTGGCCTTCTCAAGGCTTCGTGGCGCCACTCCGGTGAAGCTGATGGACCGGCTCGTGCCCAAGGCCATCGCCGAGCAGACGGCCGACGACTTCGACCGGTTCAAGCGCCGGGCCGGTTCGTCCGCCTTGCGTACGCACATTCGCACCACGGCGTGGCATGTGCCGCCATCGTGGTTCGTGCCGTTTGATGGGAACGAGCGCTGGCTGGTGCTCGGCTCCTCCACCCCGGGACAGGACGTGACGACCACTACGGGCCGTAACCTCATCTACGTCACCTCCATGGCGCAGGCCAGGAGGCGGGCGGCCCGCGCCCTCAACGTGATGCGCCGGCACCTCGGCGACGCGTCCTCCAACTTCGACGTGGAGGACATCGCGCGCTGGCTGGAGGAGTTCCACCCGCACTCGCTGGTCGAGCTCGACTACGGCGGCCTGGTCCACCTGATGAACGACGACGCCCTCCAGGCCGACCAGTCGGTTGCTGAGCTTTCGGCCGCTTTGACCGGTCTGGACACGGGTCAAGAAGAACTTGCCTATGCCATGTACCAGCGCGTCATCCTTCGGTGGAAGTCAATGCAACAGCTGGAATCCGCCAACTGATTCCCAAAACAACCGTCTGACCTGCATGAGTAGGTCACGTCTCGCGGCTGCTCTCTTCTGCGAACTGAGTAGTTTGCCGTTTTCACTGCGATACCACGAACCGTGTCGCTAGAATCACCGAGCGTGACATCGCCATGGGGGCGGGCAGTTGGGTCAAAGAAGGGCTCGCCAATCGCTCTGCGTGGCGGTATGGTCACATCGGGTGATGCCGCATATGGCTCAGAAAAGCCGCACGCTCTGCGCCATAGGGGGACATCCGTGACACGCGCAAAGGCAGTCACAGGATCGCTAAGCCGGTCCACACGGAGGAGAGGCCGCACAAATGTCAGCTCGTACACCCGAGGCCGAGCCACTGCTCACGCCCGCTGAGGTCGCGACCATGTTCAGGGTCGACCCCAAGACCGTTACGCGGTGGGCCAAGGCGGGCAAGTTGACGTCGATTCGTACCCTCGGCGGTCATCGGCGTTACCGGGAGACCGAGGTTCGCGCACTGCTCGCGGGCATTCCGCAGCAGCGTTCCGAGTAGTCGCAAGGGTCGTCACGAACCTCAGGGGGGTTGAGGGTGGACCAGGTACGCTTGCCCGGTCCACCGACGTGACGTCGCACGGGGAAGTTGGCGTCGCCCGCCCGGCGCCACTCTTCCCCCGCTACCCCAGTTGCTCGCCGGTGAGCACGTCGAGCAGCTCGCCGACCTCGCCGTCGTAGGCGGCGGCCACGCCGAGCAGGGCCACCATGTGGTCGACGAGCATCTTCTCCAGGATCGGCCGCTCGACGTCGCGGTGCTCCAGCCAGTCGAGGCCGGCCGTCTCCACGGAGGCGATCCACGAGCGCAGCGTGGTGCGCAGCACCGGGCTCGGCTCCTCGACGCGCATCTGCTTCTGGATGAGGCGGAACAGCCTCCGGCGCACGCCGTCGACGATCTCCCCGACCTCGCCCGCCCGGTTGGCGGGCCCCCCGCGCAGCAGCGCGGCGAAGCCGGCGGCGTGCTCCTCGACGAAGTCGAAGTAACGCCCGAGGCCCGCGGCCAGCTCGTCGAGCGGCCTGCCGCCCTCGGCCGGGCGCAACCGCGACTCCAGCTGCTCGGCCGCGCTCCTCAGCGCGGCCACGTAGAGCTCCTGCTTGCCGCCGAAGTAGTGGTAGACCAGCGCCCGCGAGGCGCCTGCCGCGGAGGCGACGTCGTCGATCGAGACGTCCTCGGCGTCACGGGTGCTGAACAGCTCCAGCGCGGCCGCCATGAGCTCCTCGCGACGGCGGTCCACACTCAGCCTTCGGCGTGCGGGGCGTGCCGTCTCGGCTGACTTCCCGGGTGTCACACCTGCACAGTATCCGACGGCATGCCCAATAGCGGACGTGTGGCGAATGGGTCAATATCAGGCTTCCCTAACCCGAAGCCGTACCCTGCGGCTTACTCGATCGTTTGGTGAGACAGGTGCCCATATCCGCATCGCGGGGGAGACACATGTCAGGACCGCCCGTCAACACTTCAACCATCGCCGAGCTCCGCGAGGTAGAGCCATTGCCTCGGCCACGACCCACCATCCGCAACGTCGCCGAGCGAGCCGGCGTCTCGAAGTCGCTGGTCTCACTCGTGCTGCGCGGATCCCCGCACGTGAGCGAGCATCGGCGGCAGGCAGTGCTCCAGGCGGCGCGCGAGCTCGGCTACCGGCCGAACGCCGTCGCGCGCAGCCTGGTGGAAGGACGTACACATCTGGTCGGGGCGCTCGTCGCCGACCTGCACAACCCGTTCTACGCCGAGTTCCTCGACGGCCTGCAGGAGAGCCTGCACGGCGACGGGCTGCGCATGCTGATCGGGAACAGCCAGTGGGACCCGGCGTTCGAGGACGAGGCCGTCGAGGCCTTCCTGGAGCTCCGGGTCGACGGGCTGGTGCTCTTAGGCATCGCGCCGACCAGCGAGACGCTGATCGAGGCCACCGCCTACACTCCGACCGTCGTCGTAGGGGAACGTGACATCGAGCTCGACGGCGTCGACATCGTGGTCGACGACGACCGGCTCGGCGCCCGCCTGGCCATCGACCACCTGGTGAACCTGGGGCACAAGCGGATCGCGCACATCGAGGGGCCCCGGTCCTCGCGCTGCGAGGGCTACCTCGTGGCGATGCGCAGGCATTCGCTGGCCCCGTACATCATGGTCGAGGCGGCGGACGCGACCGAGGAGGGCGGCCGCGAGGCGGCGATCGCCCTGCTGACCCGCGACCCGCGGCCGACGGCCGTGTTCGCGGCCAACGACGTGGTGGCGCTGGGCGTGCTGGCCGCCGCGGCCGAGCTGGGGCTGCGGGTGCCGGACGACCTGTCCGTGGTCGGCTACGACAACACCCACCTGTCGGCCTCCCGGCACATCTCGCTCACCTCGGTCGACCAGCCGCGCCGTGCCATGGGCAGGTCGGCGGCCGCGCTGCTGAGCGACAGGATAGGCGAGCCGGCCAAGGGCGCCCGGCTGCGCGAGATCCAACCCGAGCTGATCGTGCGCCGCAGCACGGGACCCGCCTGAGGGGATATCTGCCGGTTGCGCTGCCGTTGCGGGCCTTTATGGGCGCCGCAATGGCACGGCGGGCCAATGCGCAGGTCTCTCGTCAGCAAGCCCGCCCAAAGCCTGGGTCAAGCCGTACGGCAGCGTCGCCGGACGGCGGTTTACTCGTCAGGGTCATGCTAATTGTGGCCGAATCTGGTTCGGTCACGATCTGATCCGGGGGACAGTCATGCGTGATCCAGAACTGGTGTCCTGCGCCCAGCGCGCGGCGGCCGAGCTCGAACGCGCCTGGGGGCACTGGCGGGCGGGCAGGGGGCGGGGCACCGACGTCGGCGCCGAGTCCGTCGCCAGCTACGTGGCGCATTCCCTCGACCATCCGTGGGGCCGCCCCCGCGTCGTCCTCGGCCTCGACGCCGAGGACGCGCGGGAGCTGGCCGCCCTGCTCGAACGGCAGGAGGTTGGCGAGCACGTGTGGTGAGGCGGACGGCGAAACCGCCAGGCGGACCGTCGCAGCGGTCCCGGTCCGGCACTTCGGCAGGGTCGCGAGCCGACTCGCAGGATTGCTGTTGATACGGGCCTGAACGCGTGGCTTCACGTAAGTTGGAGCTCATGCGTGCTCTACCAGCCACCGTCCTCGCCGTCTGCGGCCTGATCGCCTCCGCGTGCGGCGGCACCGAGCCTGGTGGCGCCGCGGCAGGTCAGGCCCCCTCCACCGTCCAGGAGACCGGCAAGGCGTCCGTCCAGGACGGGCCGACGGAGACGGCCACGGCGAAGCAGGCACCGCCCGGCGCCAAACCGCTCGCCGGCAAGATCATCGTCATCGACCCCGGGCACAACGGCGCCAACTACCGCCATCCGGCCGAGATCAACCGCAAGGTCAACGTGCTGACCCAGATGAAGGAATGCGACACGACCGGCACGGCCACGAAGAGCGGTTACAGCGAGGCCGCCTTCACCTGGGACGTCTCCAACCGCATGGCGAAGATCCTTGAGCAGCGCGGCGCGACCGTCAAGCTCACCAGGTCGAGCAACGACGGCGTCGGCCCGTGCATCGACAAGCGGGCCGCGATCGGCAACAAGGCCCGTGCCGACGCCGCGATCTCGGTCCACGGCGACGGCTCGGACAACCCCTCGCACCGGGGATTCCACGTGATCCTCCCGAAGAAGATCAACGGGCCGGTCGACAAGGTCGTGGGCGCCTCGACCAAGCTGGGGATCGACGTGCGCGACGCCTACCTCAAGGGCACCGGCATCCCCTACTCCAACTACGTCGGCACCAAGGCGCTGAACTTCCGCAACGACATCGGCGGGCTCAACCTCTCGACCGTGCCGAAGGTCCTCGTCGAGTGCGGCAACATGCGCAACGCCGTCGACGCGGCCAAGTTCCAGGACCCGAAGTTCAGGCAGCGGATCGCCTTGGCACTCGCGAACGGGATGCAGCACTATCTCGAACCATGATTCCTCGCCCCAAGCTGCTCAGTGATCTTTCCGGCTCCTTCGAGCTGACCTCGGGCGCGACCGTCGCCGGTCCGTACGCGGACGCGGTACGTCGCGCGCTGCCCCTCCTCGACCTGCGCCCGGGAGACTCGGGCGAGATCGAGGTACGCCAGGATCCCGCGCTCGGCGCGGAGGCCTACCGGCTGACCACCGGGTCGCGGGGGATCGAGATCGTCGCCGGCGGGGCGGCGGGCGCGTTCTATGCCGCGCAGTCGTTGCACCAGTTGCTGCCGGACGCCTCCTACCGGTTCGCCGAGGGCGCGTCGTGGCCGGTGCCCGGGGTGCGGATCGAGGACGCGCCGCGGTTCGCCTGGCGGGGGCTGCACCTCGACGTGGCCCGGCATTTCTCCCCCAAGCGGGAGGTGCTCCGGCTGATCGACCTGATGGCCGTGCACAAGCTGAACCGGCTGCACCTCCACCTGGTCGACGACCAGGGCTGGCGGGTGGAGAGCCGGGCCTACCCGCTGCTCCACGAGGTCTCCTCGCACCGGCCGCGCACGGCCACCAACTACTACCGGGAGCCGGAGGCGTACGACGACATCCCGCACGGCGGCTACTACACGCTGGAGGACCTGGCCGAGATCGGCGCGTACGCGCGGTCCAGGTTCGTCACGGTGGTGCCCGAGATCGACGTGCCGGGGCACGCCTCGGCGATCCTGGCCGCCTACCCGGCGCTCGGCGCCACCGGCGAGCCCTACGACGTGCTCGACCGGTGGGGCATCTCGCCGGCGATCCTGTCGCCGCTGCCGCCGACCGTCGAGTTCCTGATCACGATCTTCGACGAGATCATCGGCGCGCTGGGCGAGGTGCCCTTCTTCCACATCGGCGGGGACGAGGTCGTGCTCGACCACTGGGCGCAGTCGGCGCAGATCACGGCCTACCGCGAGTCGCTGGGGCTGTCCACGGTGCCCGACCTGCAGGCGTGGTTCCTGCGCAAGCTGGCCGACGCCCTGGCCGAGCGCGGCGCTCGGGCCGTGGTGTGGGACGAGGCGTTCGTCAGCGGCGGGCTGCGCGAGGACACCGTCGTCATGCCCTGGCGCGGCATGGGCGTCGGGCGGCGCGCCGCCGCGGCGGGCCACGACGTGGTCGCCACCCCGGTGTTCCCGCTCTACTTCGACTACGCCGAGGCGGCCTCCGCCGACGAGCCGATGGCCATCGGCGACACCACCACGGTGGCCGACGTGGCCGCGTTCGACCCGGCCCCCGCCGACTGGACGGACGAGGAGCGGGCGCGCGTCCTGGGCGTGCAGGCCCAGCTGTGGACCGAGCGGGTGCCCGACCCCCGGACCGTCGACTACCGGCTCTGGCCGCGGTCGTGCGCGCTGGCGGAGGTCGCCTGGGCCGGCTCGGGCAGCGACGGGTTCGCCGAGCGGCTGGAGAGTCACCTGCGGCGGCTCGACGCCATCGGCGTGGAGTACCGGCCGGCGGCGGGCCCGCATCCGTGGCAGCGGCGGCGTCCGCACCGGCCGAGCGGCGTGAAGGTGAACGAGGTGATGGAGCGCATCGACGCCATGACGCACGACGCGGAGTCGACCAGGCCGAGCGTCTGACCGTCGGTCAGATGGGCGCGGGACGGTCGTTGAGTATGCGCTGGAACAGCACGTGGTCCTGCCACGCGCCGTCGATGCTGACGGCGCGGGGGGCCATGCCGTACTGCTCGAAGCCCGCCTTGCGCAGGACCGCCTGCGAGGCCTTGTTGTGCAGCAGCGTGCCGGCCTCCACCCGGTGCAGGCTCAGGTCCTCGTCGGCGGCCCGGCACGCCTCCAGCACCGCCCTGGTGGCCAGCCCCCGCCCGTTGTAGGCGGCGTCCACCCAGTAGCCCAGCGACGCGCTCTGGGCGGCGCCGCGGATGATGCTGTTCAGGTTCATCCTGCCCACGACGCGGTCGCCGTCCGTGAGCACCCACGGCATCACGAAGCCGGCCGCACGGTCCTCGGCCAGTCGTTCGAGGCGTGCGGCCTGGCCCGCGGGGGTGAAGAAGTCGGCCGGCCTGCGGGGCTCCCAGGGGCGCAGGAAGTCGCGGTTGCGGCGGTAGGCGTCGGCCAGCGCCCGCGCGTCGGACCTGGCGACGGGACGCATGACGACGTCGTCGGTGAGCTTCACCTCGGCATTGATCACGATTCCACGATAGGGGCCCTAGGCGGTGCGGCCGATCGCCTCGGTGACGGAGGACAGGCCGTGGCGGCGGACCCGGCGGGCGAGCTGCCGGTGGATGCGGGCGGCCCACAGCGGGCCGCCGTAGATCCAGCCGGTGTACCCCTGGACCAGGGTGGCCCCGGCCAGCAGGCGCTCCCAGACGTCGTCGACGTCCTCGACGCCGCCCACGGAGACCAGCGTGAGGCGGTCGCCGACCTTGGCGCGCAGCCGGCGCAGCACCTCCAGCGAACGGCCCTTGAGCGGACGCCCGGACAGGCCGCCGGTCTCGCCGCCGTGCCGGATGGTGGTGTTGGTCGCGATGATGCCGTCCAGGCCCAGCTCCACGGCCAGGTCGGCGACCGCGTCGACGTCTTCGTCGGCCAGGTCGGGGGCGATCTTCACCAGCAGCGGCGTACGGCGCGGCGTCGCGTCGGCGACCTCCTTGACCGCGACCAGCAGCGGGCGCAGCAGCTCGACCGCCTGAAGGTTGCGCAGGCCGGGCGTGTTGGGCGAGCTGACGTTGACCACCAGGTAGTCGGCCAGCGGAGCCAGCTCCCTGGCGCCGGTCACGTAGTCGGCCACCGCCTCGGACTCCGGCACCACCTTGGTCTTGCCGATGTTCACCCCGACCACGACCGGCACCCCGCGCGTACGGCGCAGCCGCCGGGCGGCGGCGCGGGCGCCGGAGTTGTTGAAGCCCATCCGGTTGATCACCGCCCGCTCCCCCACCAGCCGGAACAGGCGTGGCTGCGGGTTGCCGGGCTGGGCGTGCGCGGTGATGGTGCCGACCTCGACGTGGCCGAAGCCGAGCGCGGCGATCGCCTCGGCGCAGGCCGCGTCCTTGTCGAACCCGGCGGCCAGGCCGAACGGGCCGGGGAAGTGCACGCCGAACGCGGTCACCCGCAGGACCGGGTCGTGCGGGGCGAACGCTCGGTGGAGCAGCCGCTTGAGCAGGGGCAGCCGGGCGAGCACGGCCAGGCCCTTGACGGTGAGACGGTGCACGGCCTCGGCGTCGAAACGCCGCAAGACCTGCATGAACACGAGGCGATACATCACGGGTCAGGCTACCAATCCCGCCTCGTGGGCGATGATCGCGGCCTGGACGCGGTTGCGCACGTCGAGCCGGGTCAGGATCGTGCTCACGTACGCCTTCACGGTGCCCTCCACGATGTGCAGCCGCTTGGCGATCTCCGCGTTCGACAGGCCCGAGCCGAGCAGCGCGAGGACCTCCCGCTCGCGGTCGGTGAGCACGCCGACGCGGTCGCGGGCCTCGGCCTCGCGGGCCATCCGGCCGCCGGCGAGCTGGGCGATCACGCGCTGGGCCACCTTGGGCGACAGGTACGCCGCGCCGTCGGCGACCGCGTGGATGCCGGCGATCAGCTCGCGCGGGTCGCCGGACTTGAGCAGGAACCCGGCGGCCCCCACCTCCAGCGCCCTGGCGATGTAGTCGTCCTCGCCGAACGTGGTCAACATCACCACGGCCGTGGCGGGCGCGACGCGGCGCAGCTCGGCCGCGGCGGCCAGGCCGTCGAGGCGTGGCATGCGGATGTCGAGCAGCGCGACGTCGGGACGGTGGCCGATGGCCAGGTCGACGGCCTGTCTGCCGTCGCCTGCCTCGGCGACCACCTCCAGGGACGGGTCGGAGTCGAGGATCGCCTTGACCCCGGCCCGGATCATGGCCTCGTCGTCGGCGAGGAGTACGCGGATCACGCCCTCTATATTGCCGACATGGCACAGGTGAAGGTTTACGGGCGTCGTGACGTGTGGGCCGGACGGCAGCGGGAGATCTCCGATCTGCTGCAGTCGTGCCTGGTCAGCGCGTGGGGCGTGCCCGAGGAGAAGCGGTTCCACCGGTTCCTGCTGCTGGACGCCGACGACTTCGTCTGCCCGGGGCGCAGCGCGAACTACCTGATCATCGAGGTCGTGTGCTTCACGGGACGCAGCGACGACGCCAAGCGCGCGCTGATCCGGTCGATCTACGAAAAGTCGGGATACGACCCCGAGGATGTGGAGATCACGATCATTGAGATGCCCAAGGTGAACTGGGGAATCCGGGGCGTTCCGGCCGACGAGCTGACGCTGCCGTACAAGGTGGAGGTCTAGCGTCAAGGGTGGCCTGAGGCGGGCGGTATGGTCCGAGTCATGAGCACTCACTATGACGTCGTCGTTCTCGGCGCGGGTCCGGGAGGATACACGGCCGCCGTCCGCGCCGCCCAGCTCGGGCTGCGTACCGCGGTCATCGAGGAGAAGTACTGGGGTGGCGTCTGCCTGAACGTGGGCTGCATCCCGTCCAAGGCGCTGCTGCGCAACGCCGAGCTGGCCCACATCTTCCACAACGAGGCCAAGACGTTCGGCATCAGCGGCGAGGTGAGCTTCGACTACGGCGCGGCCTTCCAGCGCAGCCGCAAGGTCGCCGACGGCCGGGTCAAGGGCGTTCACTACCTGATGAAGAAGAACGCCATCACCGAGTACGACGGGCGCGGCACCTTCCTCGACGCCAACACCCTGCAGGTCAACGATGAGACGATCACGTTCGACCACTGCATCATCGCGGCCGGGGCCACCACCAGGCTGATCCCGGGCACGCAGTTGTCTGAGCGGGTGGTGACGTACGAGGAGCAGATCCTCACCGAGAACCTGCCGCGCAGCATCATCATCGCGGGCGCGGGCGCGATCGGCGTGGAGTTCGCGTACGTGCTGCACAACTACGGCGTCAAGGTGACGATCGTGGAGTTCCTCGACCGGGTCGTGCCGCTGGAGGACGAAGAGGTCTCGGCCGAGCTGGCCAAGCGCTACAAGCGGCTCGGCATCGAGGTGCTGACCTCGACCCGCGTCGACGGCATCGAGGACACCGGCGGCTCGGTCAAGGTCACCGTCACCCGCGACGGCCAGACCCAGGTGCTCGAGGCCGACAAGGTCATGCAGGCCATCGGCTTCCAGCCGCGCGTCGACGGCTACGGTCTGGAGAAGACCGGCGTGCAGCTCACCGAGCGCGGCGCGATCGCCGTCGACGGCCGCTGCCGCACGAACGTGCCCCACATCTTCGCCATCGGCGACGTCACCGCCAAGCTCATGCTGGCCCACGCCGCCGAGTCGATGGGCATCATCGCCGCCGAGACCATCGGCGACGCCGAGACCATGGAGCTCGACTACGTGATGATCCCGCGGGCCACGTACTGCCAGCCGCAGGTGGCCAGCTTCGGCTACACCGAGGCGCAGGCCCGCGACCTGGGCTACGACGTCAAGGTGGCCAAGTTCCCCTTCACGGCCAACGGCAAGGCCCACGGCCTGGGCGACACCGCCGGGTTCGTCAAGATCATCAGTGACAACACCCACGGCGAGCTGCTCGGCGCCCACCTGATCGGCCCCGAGGTCACCGAGCTGCTGCCCGAGCTCACGCTGGCCCAGCAGTGGGACCTGACCGTGCACGAGGTCGCGCGCAACGTGCACGCGCACCCGACGCTCGGCGAAGCGGTCAAGGAGGCGATCCACGGCCTCGCGGGCCACATGATCAACATGTGATCCCGTCGCGCGGATGCGCATCCCGGTGCTCGTCCATCGGGATGCATCCGGCGGGGTCAGGCCCAGACGTACAGGGCGACGCCCAGCAGCGCCACGGCCAGCGCCGAGGCCCAGCCGCGCAGCGTGTTCCACCGGGTCCAGCGCGGCGCGTACGCCTGCCAGGCCAGGTCACCCGCCTCCAGGGCGTTGTTCATCGGCACGTTGATCGCGGCCGTGACGGCGATCGAGCCCACGAAGTAGACGACGGCCGCCGCGAACGCCAGGACGGCCGGCCCGCCGTCGCCGCCGATCAGCAGGAACACGCCGGCCAGCAGCGAGGCCACGGGCGCCAGCGTGAACGTCGACAGGAACCCCGGGTTCAGGATCTTCCGGTTCATGCTGCGCATGGCGGCCGCCGCGCCCTCCTTCCCCACGGACTCCCCCACGGCGTCCAGGCCGGGCATGACGGAGGTGGAGAAGGCGAAGAACACGCCCGCCATCAGCCCGTTCAGGACGAGGGCGAGCACCGAGGAGACGACCGCGAGTACGCTCACGTCCCTATGATCCCTTAAGTCACAGTTGTCCGGAAACGGCGGACGATCCGCGATTCTCATTGAACGTTCATGTATTCCTGAGATGTCTCTGAGACCGGAAGCACACCGTGGTGCCCGTGCCTCCAACGAACGCGCAAACACAGATCGGACGGCTCGGGGCCGTCACGGTACGCCTGGGGCTCTTCGGGCTGATCGCGCTGGGCATCCTGGGCGCCGGCCTGGAGCTGGCCTTCGAACGCCACTGGCAGTCCTGGCAGCAGTTCGTCCCCTGGGTGGCGCTGCTGGCGCTCGGGGCCGCGCTCGTGCTGCTGGCCCTGGACGCCTCGCCCCTCACGCTCAAGGTCGTCCGCGGGATCGCACTGGTGGTGCTGCTCGCCTCCGCCTACGGCGTGTACGCGCACATCTCGGCCAACCATGACATGGGCGCCTTCGACCCGCGCCACGCCGACACCTGGCAGACCCTCTCGCCCCTCACCCAATGGTGGTACGCGCTGACCAAGTCCGTCGGCCCGGCCCCGCCGCTCGCGCCCGGCATGCTCGCCCAGAGCGCGCTCCTGCTGCTGCTGACCACGCTGGCCCCCGCCAGGGCCAGGGAGAACGCCTGATCACACCCCGCAGGCGGCCCGCACGTCGGCGATGAGCCGTTCGGCGGCGGCCACCGTACGGGTGATCTCCTCCGGCGTGCCGCCGACGGAGGCGAGCAGCGCCTGGGCCCGCTCGCCGAAGCCGGGGGGCGCCGAGGGCAGCCGGTCGGCGGCGGCGACCATGCCCTTCTCGTTGATCAGCCAGGCGCCGTCGGCCGCGTGCAGGGCGTGGCAGGCGACGCCGATCGCGCGGAACAGCGCCCCGGCGGCGTACACCGGGTCGCGCCCGGCGGCGCCGTATTGGGCGATCGTCAGCGAGAAGCCGGCCTCCCACAACCCCTGGACCAGCGCCTCGCGCAGCGCGGGCGGGTACGCGGCCGTCTCGGCGCGCAGGGCCGCCAACTCGCCGGACGGGTCGGCCAGCACCTTGCACAGCGCCACCTCGCCCGCGTAGGCGTGGGAGTAGAAGCCCAGCGGGTGGCCCGGCTGGACGCCGATCTCGTACCGTCCGGCGCGGCAGTCCTGCCAGACGCGGCGCACCCGGTCGAGGTCGCGGTAGATCCAGTCCACCCGCCACCCCTCGACGGTGAGCCAGCCGCCGCCGTCGACCCATGGCCCCCAGCCGCCGGGCCCGGTCACCTCGGTCGGCTCGCCGGTCATCTCCCGGGCGAGGGCGCGCAGGTCGCCGACGGCGAGCGGCCCCCGGTAGTACAGGCCCAGATCGATGTCGGAGTCCGGCCGGTGCGTGCCGCGCGCCCGGCTGCCACCGAGCGCGACCGCCACCACGCCGGGCACCTCGGCCAGCTTCGCCGCGATCTCCCGCAGCCGTTCGTCACGCATGCCGGTCCGCCATCCGTCCAACCTACCGAAGGCCCAAATCGCATATTTCCGAACCACTCCGGCATTTTCCGCGTCACACTCAAGCACAGCCCGGTGTGTGATCCATGAGACTGGAGAGACCGAAGTGGCGTCAGGTCGCAAACTCGTAGCCATGGCCGTGATGACGGCCGCCGCGCTCACCACGGGAGGGGCCGTGGCCCGGGGCGAGGCCCGCCCGGCCGCCGCCGCCGTCCAGGAGCCGGCCCCCGTGACCACCACCGCTCTGACCACCACCCCCGCCGCCGTCGCCGAGCCCGCCTGCATGCGGGTCAAGGGCGCCGAGGTGTGCGTGGGCCCGGACGGCAGCGACCGGCCCGGCATCTGGGTCGAGGACACCCGCAACGACAAGCTGCACGCCGCCGTCGAGTACCACCTGAACGAGTACCTGGGCACCAAGTACGTCATCCACAACCTGGCCGGCAAGGGCGAGATCCGGGGCAACCGCGAGATCGGCAGGACCGTGACGTTCCGGGCCGCCGTGTACGAGGGCAACCACCGCGTCCGGGTGGGCCGTTGGAAGACCGTCCGCAACCTCACCAAATACCCGGTCAAGCGCGACACCGGCGTCACCCCGGCCGCCGCTCGGGGCCGTGCGGAGCTGTGCTCGTACACCAAGGGCGGGGCCAGCGTGTGCTTCCACGAGCGCGACACGTACGTCTTCGCCTGCGACACCAGGGCCGACGAGTACCAGGCACGCGCCGAGTACTTCGTGGCCGGCGACCCGACCGCCCGCTACGAGATCCACCAGCTCGCCGGCCTCAACACCTGCGGCAAGGCCGAGCACGGCGACCAGTCGATCAGCATGTACCGCGCGTCGGTCTACAACGGCTCCCACCGGGTCGCGACGCGGCAGTACAAATACAACTAGCTTGCAAGCGGCCCCGCAAGCCGGTTGAAATCGGGCCAATGCACTGTGTGGTCATCCCAGAGAGGAAGGAACCCCTCGATGACCGCCTCCCGTACCGCCGCCGTCCTGACCGGTGTCGCCGCCGCAGCCCTGGTCGCGCTCGCCTCCTCCCCCGCCCAGGCCGCCTCGGCCGCCCCCTGGGGTCCCTACTACGCCCCCGGGCACGCCGCCAAGGCGACCGGCACGCTGAGCGCGACCGGCGAGGACCACGCCGACCTGCCGACCGCCGACGTGGTGCGGATCTCCGGCAAGCTGACCGACTCGACCCGCAAGGACTCCGCCTGCGGCTGGGCGGTGTTCCGCATCACCTACCGCGACGGGAGCAACCTGCCCAACAAGGAGCGCGGCATCCGCAACTGCTCCGCCGGCTCCGCCAAGCGGTTCTCCTTCGAGTACCACGACGTCTACCAGGTCGAGCTGAAGGTCTGCGCCGAGGGCAAGGGCTCCAAGCCGTCCCTGAACTGCCTGTACGCCGGCACCTGGAAGACCCTCTACCTGTCGAAGTGACCACCCCCGGCGGCGGCGTCCCGCGTGATCCTCGGATCATGACAGTCATCGAGATCGACGACCTGCGCAAGAGCTACCGGCACACCCGGGCCCTCGACGGCCTCTCCCTGACCGTGGAACGCGGCGAGATCTTCGGGCTCGCCGGGCCCAACGGCGCCGGGAAGACGACGGTCGTGGAGTGCGTGTCCGGGCTGCGGCGTCCCGACGGCGGCCGCGTGCGCGTGCTGGGCCTCGACCCGCAGGGCGACCGGCGCGCGCTGCTCCAGCGCGTCGGCGCCCAGTTGCAGGAGGCCGCGCTCCCCGACGGCATCAAGGTCGGCGAGGCCCTGCGGCTCTACGCCTCCCTGTACGACCACCCGGCCGACTGGCGGGCCATCATGGACGAATGGGGCCTCACCGGCCGGAAGGACGCCCGCTTCGGCGGCCTGTCCGGCGGCTGGAAGCAGCGCCTGTTCATCGCGCTGGCCCTGGTCGGCGACCCCGAGGTGGTCCTGCTCGACGAGCTGACCACCGGCCTCGACCCCGACGCCCGCCGCACCACCTGGGGGCTGATCCGGGCCATGCGCGACCGCGGGATCACCGTCGTCCTGGTCACCCACTTCATGGACGAGGCCGAGGCGCTGTGCGACCGGATCGCCGTCGTCGACCGCGGCCGGGTCGTGGCCGAGGGCAGCCCGCGCGAGCTGATCGGCCGGACGCGGGCCGCCTCCCTGGAGGACGCCTACTTCACGCTGACCGGGAGGGCCGAGGCATGAAGGGCTTCACGAGAGTCGTCGCCGTCGAGCTCAGGCTGGGGTTGCGCGACCCGATGTCGGCGTACTTCGCGCTGGGCTTCCCGCTGGTCATGCTCTGGGTCAAGCTGCGCGGCGGCGACCGGCCGCTGCCCGGCGGCGAGCGGCTGGTGGACGCCACCGTGCCGATGCTGACCGTCTTCGTCGTGGGGCTGGCCGCGCTGGTCGTCCTGCCGGCCACGCTGGCCCAGTACCGGGAGCGCCGGGTGCTCAAGCGGCTGCGGGCCACGCCCGCCACACCGTTCATGCTGTGCGGCGCCCAGTGGGCCGCGCACATGCTGCTGGCGGTGCTCGGCAGCGTGCTGCTGGTCGTCCTCGGCGTGGCCGGCTACGGGCTGAGCGCGCCCGCCAGCCTGCCCGGCGTGCTGCTGGCCTGGCTGCTCGGCGCGCTCAGCCTCGGCGCCGTCGGGCTGCTCCTCGGCGCGCTGGCCCCCAGCGGGCGGGCGGCGACGGTGATCGGGCTCGCCCTGTTCTTCCCGATGGTGTTCCTGTCCGGCGCGGTGATCCCGCGCGAGACCATGTCGGGGTCGATGCGGGCGATCGGGGACCTGACGCCCATGGCGCCCGCCGTCCAGGCGATCCGGGACGGCTGGTCGGCCGGCGCGCTCCCGCCGCTCGCTCTCGGGATCATGGTGGCGGTCGGCGCCGTCGCGGGCGGCCTCGCGGTGAAGGCCCTGCGGTGGTGAGCCGGTGGGAGCGGGCCACCGGCTCACCACCGCAGGGGAGCCTGTGGGAGCGGGTCACCGCGGCCCTGCCGTACCTGCTGGTGCTGCTTCCCGCGCTGTTCTCGCTGCTGCGGGTGTGGCGGGTCGAGGTGCTGGCCCTGGCGCTGTTCGCGGCGGCCTGGCACTGGTTCGTGGTGGCCTGCCGTCCCGCCTGGACCGCGCGGGCGTGGGTGGTGGCCGGGTACTTCGTGGTGCTGCTGGCGGTGGTCGCGGCGCTGGTGCGCATCGACCCGGTCTTCACCGTGACCGGGGTGGGGGTGTTCGTCCAGTGCTTCGCGCTGCTGCCGGGGTTGTGGGCGTACGCCGGGGTCGCGGTGACGGTCGGGACGCTGGTCGCCGCCCGTCCGCCGGCCGGTCGCACGCCGGTCGAGCTGCTGGCCTCCTTCGTGGTCGGGGTGCTGGTCGCGTCCATGACCGGGCTGGTCTTCCAGACCGTCTCCGAGCAGAACGCGCAGCTCAAGGAGAAGAGCGCCAGGCTGGCCGCGCTCGCCGAGGAGAACGCCGACCTCCAGGCCCGGCTCCTGGTCCAGGCCCGCGAGGCGGGCGTGCTGGGCGAGCGGCAACGGCTGGCCAGGGAGATCCACGACACCGTGGCCCAGGGGCTGACCGGCATCCTCACCCAGCTGGAGGCCGCCGACGAGGCCGCCGGAGCGACGCCCGCCGTGCGCGCGCGGCTGGCGACCGTACGGGAGCTGGCCAGGGAGAGCCTGACCGAGGCCCGCCGCTCGGTCCAGGCGCTGCGCCCGGCGCCGCTGGCGACGGCGGCGCAGCTCGGGACCGCCCTGTCGGAGGTGGCGGCGGCCTGGTCGCGGGCCTGCGAGGTGCCTGCCTCGGTGTCGGTCACCGGCGACGCCCGGCCGCTGCACACCGAGGTGGAGAGCACGTTGCTGCGGGTGGCCCAGGAGGCGCTGGCCAACGTGGGCAAGCACGCGCGGGCCTCCCGGGTGGGGATCACGCTGTCGTACATGGAGGACGTGGTGGCGCTCGACGTCCGCGACGACGGGTCCGGCTTCACCCCGGGGTCCGGCGGCGGCTCGGGCGGCGGGTTCGGGCTGGTGGCGATGCGGCAGCGGGTCACCCGCCTGGCCGGCAGCCTCGCCGTCGAGAGCGCCCCTGGCCAGGGCACGGCGATCTCCGCTACCGTTCCGGCCATCCCCGCCGACCCGGGAACGTGAGCCCATGCCGGTACGCCTGATCATCGTCGACGACCACCCCGTGGTCCGCGACGGGCTGCGCGGCATCTTCGAGACCGACGGCTTCGAGGTGGTCGGCGAGGCGGCCGACGGCGCCGAGGCGCTCGCGGTGGCCCTGCGCACCGCTCCCGACGTCGTGCTCCTCGACCTGCGCATGCCGGGGCCGAGCGGCGCCGAGCTCATCCGCCGGCTGCGCGAGCAGTGTCCCGGCACGCACGTGCTCGTCCTGACCACCTTCGGCGACGACGCCGACGTGGTGCCCGCGATCGAGCAGGGCGCCACCGGCTACCTGCTCAAGGACACGCCGCGCGCCGAGCTGCGCCGGGCCGTGCTGGCCGCGGCCCGCGGCGAGAGCGTGCTGTCACCGGCCGTGGCCGGGGTGCTGACGCGGCACGCGCACCCCCCGGAGCAGCGCGCGCTGAGCCCGCGGGAGCTCGAAGTGCTCGGCCTCATCGCCCGCGGCGCGACCAACCGCGAGGTGGCCAGGAAGTTGTTCGTCACCGAGGCCACCGTGAAGACCCACCTGCTGCACGTCTTCGCCAAGCTGGAGGTCAAGGACCGGGCGGCGGCCGTCGCGGCGGCCTACGACAGGGGCCTGCTCAAGCCCGCCTGACCGGCCGGGGGCTGCTCAAGCCAGTCTGACCGCCGTGAAAGTTTCAGCGCCGATTGACGGGCCGGAACCCACGTCGCATGATCATGCTTGCCTCCTGGTCAGGAGGGGGCGTCGAGCCATACCGCTACCCACGGCGAGGTACCCCGATGCCTGGCAAGATCCTGCCCAGGGCCGCGACCGCGGCCCTCCTGACCCTCACCACGCTGATCGCTCCCCCGGCGCGCGCCGACGACGCCACCCCCGTCACGGTGACCGTCAACGCCCGCGCCGCCCTGGCCACCGCCCCCGAGACCGGCATCGGTTCCAACCATGCCATCTGGGACGCGAACCTCGGCACCGACCAGACCGCCGACCTCCTCAAGGACGCCGGCGTCAAGCTGCTGCGCTACCCCGGCGGCTCCTACTCCGACATCTACCACTGGGCCGACCACACCGCCCCCGGCGGGTACGTCGCCCCGAACACCGACTTCGACACCTTCATGCGCGGCGTACGGCGTACCGGCGCGCAGGCCATGGTGACCGCCAACTACGGCACCGGCACCGCCGAGGAGGCCGCCGCCTGGGTCCGGCACGCCAACGTCACGAAGGGCTACGGCGTCAAGTACTGGGAGATCGGCAACGAGAACTACGGCAACGGCCACTACGGCAGCGCCTGGGAGGCCGACGACCATGCCGACAAGAGCCCGGCCGAGTACGCCCGCCACGTCGTCGCCTACGCCGACGCCATGAAGGCGGCCGACCCGACGATCAAGATCGGCGCGGTGCTGACCACCCCCGCCAACTGGCCCGACGCCATCACCGCCGAAGGTGACGACGGGAGCTGGAACAAGGTCGTCCTGTCCCTCGCCGGGCCGAAGATCGACTTCGTGATCCTGCACTGGTACCCCGGCGCCCTGGACAGGGCCGGTCAGGTCCCTGACATGATCCGGCTCACCCGGCAGCAGCTCGCCGCGTACGCCGGGCCCGGCTCGGACCGGATCGGCATCGCGATGACCGAGTTCAACACCGGCTCCAGCAGCAACGGCACCAACACCCAGCCCGGCGCCCTGGCCGCCGCCGACGCCTACGCGAGCCTGCTGGCGAACGGCGTGTTCACCGTCGACTGGTGGAACGTGCACAACGGCATCGGCAACGTCACCGAGGTCGAGGGGCACACCGACTACGGCGACTTCGGGCTGCTGTCCAGCGGGGTCTGCAACTCCTCCGGGGTCTGCGAGCCGCCGCTGAACACGCCGTTCGCGCCGTACCACGCGTTGCGGATGGTGAGCGTGTTCGCGCGGGCCGGTGACCAGTTCGTCACGGCGGCGACCGACCAGCCGAAGGTCAGCGCGCACGCCGTCCGGCGGCCGAACGGCGACCTGGCGGTCATGCTGATCAACAGCTCGCCGGACACGTCGTACCCGGTCGCCGTGGACTACGCGGGCTTCACGCCGGCCGCGGGCGCGCCCACCGTGCTGACCCACGTCAACGGCGCGACCGCCATCACCGCCGCGACCACCGGCACCGCCACCAGCCAGACACTGCCGCCGCTCTCGCTGACCACCGTCGTCGTGCGTCCCGCCGCGCTTCAGGCCGGCCTGCCCGGCGCGCCCGGCCGCCCGGCGGCCTCGAACGTCACCGACCGGACCGCCGTCGTCTCCTGGCCCGCCGCCGCCCCCGGCGCCCGCCCGATCGTCAAGTACGAGCTCCACCGCCAGAACGGCGCCGTCAGCGAGCAGCTCGGCGAGACCGCCGGCACCTCCTACACGGTCGGCAACCTCAAGCCCGGCAGCACCTACACGGTCAACGTCATCGCCCGCGACAGCGGCGGCGGCGTCTCCTGGGCCTCACCGCCCCTGACCTTCACCACCGGCACCCCGGCGACCAGCTCCTGCGCCGTGCGATTCACCGACCAGACCGACTGGGCCAGCGGCTACGTCGGCGCCGTCGAGATCACCAACAACGGCGCCCCGGTCAACGGCTGGACCCTGAGCTTCACCTGGCCGAGGCCCTGGCAGAGTCTCGGCAGCGGCTGGAGCGCCACCTGGACCCAGACGGGCTCGAACGTCAAGGCCGTCAGCGAGCCCGGCAACGCCTCCCTGGCCACGGGGGCCTCAACCACGATCGGGTTCGTCGGCAACTACGCCGGCCCGAACCTCCTGCCCACCGTCTTCACCCTCAACGGAACCGTCTGCACCACCCGGCAGTGACCCGGCCTGCCGCGCCCGGCCCCCGATCACGGACGCGTGAGCGGGGGCCGGGTGCGCTGGGAAGAGCTTCGGTTCCGGCCTGGTTGTCACCACAACATCCAGGAGCTCTCCGCGCCCTCCGGCCTGCTTGTCACCACAACTCCCAGGAGCTCTCCGCGCCCTCCGGCCTGGTTGTCACCACAACATCCAGGGGCTCTCCGCGCCGCCGCCGAACGCCGCCGTCCCCGTCCGCCGCCAGCGCTGCCGCACGTCGTGCTTGGCCTGGATGGCCGGCGCGGTGGTGGTGAACGGCCCGCAGGTGGCGACCTCGCCGTCGTTCCGCGGGGACACCCCGGAGCAGGTGAAGGGCTGGGAGACGTTACGGTCCGCGTCGGTGTTGTAGAGCTGGACGTGCACGTCCGAGCGGACCGAGCTCGCCCCTCGGATGCGTCCCATCAGGTAGAAGACGTCGCCCACCATGGCCATGCAGGGCGACATCTCCACGCCCGAACCGTCGCCCGCGGTGATCCACGAGCGGCATTTCCAGTCCGGCTGGGAGTTGCGCGGCGGGGCGCCGTCACCGTCGGTCCCGGGGTCCACGGTGTGCGGGGCCTCCGTCTTCCGGCCGGCCGACGTCCGGCGGGGGTCGGCGGTACCCGTGGGGTCCGTCGTCGCGCCCGGCGTCCGTTTCGGGACGGCCGTGCCCGGCGTGCGGACCGGCTCCTTCGGCGTCTTCTTCGCCGACGACTTGAGCGGTTCGTCCGCGATGCCGGACGTCTCCTCGTCCGCCTCCGACGGAACGGGGCTCTCCTTCGCCGTCCCGGACTCGACGGGCGTCGGTGGGCCGGCCACGTCGGCCGACCTGGACGCCGAGAGCCCGGACGCGTCGTTCACGGCCCCCGCACCCGGCGTCCGCCATGGGGCCATGACGGCCACGGCCGCCGCGGTCAGCGCCACCGCCGTCGTGGTGCTCGCGATGACGACCAGCCGCCGGCGGGACCGTCCGGGCGGCCGCGCAGCCGCCGTGCCCGCCTGGGCGGCGGCGGCCCGTCCGGCGGAAGCAACCATGCCGGACTGGGCGGCACTCCGCCCGGCGGAAGGAACCGTGCCGTCCCCACCGCCGACACCCGAGGCCACCCCGCCCCCTGCGACATCCCCAGAGGCCGCCCGCGAGCCAGGACCCCGAACGGGCTCACCGGACGGCCCAGCGGCGGCGGCCGACGAGGAACCGGGCGGCGACCCCGGCACCGACCCCGAAAGCAACCCCGGCGGCGGCCCCGGAAGCGGCCCCGGCACCGACCCCGAAGGCGGCCCCGGCGGCGACCCCGGGAGCGGCGCAGGCACCGACCCCGGGAGCGGCCCAGACGGCGGTCCCGGAATCGGCTCTGACGTCGCGGACGGGGCGTCGGCCCTGCCCACCCGCGGCAAGGCGGCCAGCCCCGCCACCACCGGCGCCGCCTCCCGCAGCGCCACCGCCACCTGCCCGGCCGCCGGACGCGCCGCCGGATCCTTCGCCGTGCAGGCCGCGATCATCGACCACAGGGCGTCGGGCATCCCGGGCAACCGCCGCGGCATGGCCATCGCATGCTGCCGGAGCAGGGCCATCGGATGCTCGCCTACGAACGGCGGACGCCCGGCCAGCAGCTCGTAGAGGATCAGCCCGGCCGCGTAGACGTCCACCGCCGGCGTGGGGGTGCCGCCGTCGGCCACCTCGGGCGACAGATACGTGGGCGTGCCGATGATCGACGTGGTCTGCGTCAGCCCCGGCCCGAGAACGATCCGGGCGACCCCGAAGTCCGTCAGCCGCACCTGCCCCGTGGGCCCGTCGATCAGCACGTTCCCCGGCTTGACGTCCCGGTGGACGACGCCCGTCGCGTGCGCCGCCGCCAGCGCCTCGGCGACCTGGGCCATGAGCTCGGCGGCCATGGCCGGCGGCAGCGTGCCGTATTGCTGGAGCAGGCCGCGCAGATCCCCGCCCTCGACGAGGTCCATCACCAGCGCGAGCCGCTCCCCCTCGATGACGAAGTCGCGCATCGTGACGATGTGGGGATGGCGAAGGGTGCGCAGCACATTGCGTTCCTGCACGAACCGCAGCACCAGGTCCTGGTCGCCGGCGAGGTTGCTGCGCAACAGCTTGACCGCCACGATCTCGCCGGTCTCCCGGTGCCGCGCCCGCCAGACGGTCCCCATCGCCCCGGCGCCGATCTCGTCGAGCAGCACGTACCGGCTGCCCAGGAACGCCTCGGCCCCACCCTCGTCCATCGCCCGCCTTCCCCCCGAACAGTGGGGATCACAATAGTCAGGATGATCGAGACAAAAAAGATCAGCGCCGCCGCGGCCGCACCGCACACCCCCGGCTGACCAGGCCCGGCCCGGCCCGGACGCAGCCCCGCCAATGCAGCGAAGAGCCGCCAAGGCAGGGAACAGCCGCCGATGCGACGACCAGCCGCCCCAACCCCACCAGAGCCCCCCTCATAAGGCCCCCGATTCACACCTGAGCCGTGAGCAGGGCGTCGGCGAGGCCCGTGCGGGCGTAGAACACCGTGCGGCCCGCCCGATGCGTGCTGGTCAGCCCGGCGGCCCGCAGCGCGGTGAGATGCTGCGACACCCCCGCCGCGGACATCCCCGACCGCTCGGCGAGCTCGGTGGTCGAGACCGGCGAGTCGAGCTCGGCCAGGATCAACGCCCGGGAACGGCCGATCACGGCGGCGAGCGCGTCCATGGGCGCATGCCTGCGCGACTCCCACAACGCGCCGATGCCACGCGCCGGGTAGGCGAGCTGAGGCGGCTCGGACGCGACGGACCGCGTCAGCACCCGCGGCCACGCGAAGACCGACGGCACGAGAAGCAGCCCCGCACCGGTCTCGATCCTGGTGATCGCACAGTGCCGCTGCGCCAGCCGGAGGCCGCCGCTGTCCCAGCGCACGGTGTGGTGGAGCTGGTCGAGCGTGCGCGCCGTGCCGTGCTCGGCCACCTGGCGGCCCCGGTGGAAGACGTCCGCGTCCAGCACCGACCGGATGCGCGCCCAGTAGGGCGCGATCGCGAGCTCCCAGTAGGTCTCGATCTCCGCGACGACCTTGGGCAGGCACGCCCGGGGGTTGCGGTGCAGGTTCCGCAACCGGGGCGGCAATCGGCCGTCCCGCTCGGCGGACAAGAGGTCGAGGTCGCGCCGTACCTGCTCGGGGTCGGTGGCCTCGATGGCCGCCAGCTCGTCGGGCAACTCGTGGGACGCGGTCGTCGGATTGAGGAAGTCGGGGAAATGGCCGACGGGCGCCACCATGTCGGCCAGCCAGCCACGATCGAGCCCCGCCGCCGTGAGCCGGGGACGCACCTGCCCGGCCCACCCACGATGAGGATCGGGCACCGTGGCCCCGGCCAGCGCCCGGCAACTCGTGACGACCTCCCACATGGCCGAGACGGCGAACCGGGTCTCGGCCAGATCGTTCACCGAAAAGGCCAGCCGCGCCTTCATGCCGCCTCCCGCGGGTCCACGATTCGGTCAGAGCTTAATCAATGGACGCCTACCTCGCGGCCCGGCAACATCCCGGACCAGGCGCCCACCGAGCCATGGTGCCGGATTCCGAACACCCCGAAGGCGGTCACCCACATGTCTGTGGACAACTTCCCCTCCACCGATGCGGCGACGACGAAAAAGGCTGATCTGTTCAGAAAGCTCCACGCCGACTCCGTACTGATCCTCCCCAACGCCTGGGACGCCGCCAGCGCCGCCGTGATCGCCGCAGCCGGCGCCACAGCCATCGCCACGACCAGCGGCGGCGTCTCCTGGTCCCTCGGCCGCGGCGACGGCCAGCACCTCACCCGCGACGAGACGCTGCACGCCGCCCGGCGCATCGTGCACACCGTGGACCTCCCCGTGACGGTCGACATCGAGGGCGGCTACGGCCCCGCCCCCGAGGACGTCGCGCACACCGTCCGAGCCGTGGCCGGAGCGGGCGCGGTGGGCGTCAACCTGGAGGACTCCCAGGCCGTCGGCGGCCCGCTGTTCGACCTCGCCGACCAGACCGCCAGACTGCACGCCGCCCGGGAGGCGGCGGCCGCAGCGGGTCTCCCCGAACTCTTCGTCAACGCCCGCACCGACGTCTTCCTCTTCGCCATCGGCCCCTCCGCCGGCCGCCTGGACGAAGTGCTCAAGCGCACGGCCGCGTACGCCGAGGCCGGCGCCGACGGCATCTTCGTCCCCGGCCTCCTCGACCTCGACGCGCTGGCCAGCCTCTGCGCCGAGTCCCCGCTCCCGGTCAACGCGATGGCCGTCGCCGGCGGCCCCACCGTCGCCGAACTCACCCAGGCCGGCGTACGCCGAATCAGCCTCGGCACCGCCCTCGCCCAGACCGCCTACACCGCCGCCCGCAAAGCCGCCGCCGAACTCCTCACCACCGGCACCTTCGAAGCCCTGACCGACTCCCTGGACTTCACCGAACTCAACACCCTCTTCCAGCCCTGATCCCCCGGCGAAGCCCCTCCACGAACACCCACCACCATGCATCTGCCAGACGGTCGCTGAAGCCACCTCGCCGCAGCACGCCAGGAAGCCGGACAAGCACCTGGCGACCCTTGCGACAGCGGGATCGACAAATGCCGGATGGCACCATGCTCGTGCGCGATTTGATCATCTGCTTCTGATCAAGCGGTGCCGTGAGTCGTCCATCACACCGTCGTCCGACGGTTGCCACATCGGCGTTGACGCTCGGAACGATCGTGTTGACCTGGGGCGCGACCATGGCCCGTGGAGTGCCCTGAGCCCCGGCGCCGCCACGGCGGCGGCCTCCGTGGCGAACACCGTGCAGGTGGACATGGGGGGCCTCCCCGGGCGCCTTGCCGACCTGTCCGCTTTACAGGTGTAGTCCCCAGCCGTTCCCCGGAGTCAGCCGGCCCCCGTGATGCCCTTCGTGCGATATAGCGTGATCCTCCGTGAGATTCGCGACGGCCCTCGTCCTCCTGCTCGCGGTCTGCGGCGCGGACGTGCAGGCGACGCGGGTCGCCACGTGGCGGCTCACGTACGCCGTGCGGGGATGGACCGGCACGATAGGCGCCACCGGACAGGGACAGGCCTGGGCCCTCCTCCAGCACGGCCGGCAGCAGATCAGCTCGACGATGCTCCGCTGGGACGGCGCCTCCTGGCGGACCACCGTGCCACCGAAGGGCGTCAGCGCCTACAACGCGCGGTTCGCCGCCTCCCCCTCAGGGGACGACCTGTGGATGTTCTCCGGGGACCGCCCGTTCCAGCTGACCGGCGGCCAGTGGGTGCCCCGCCCGTGGACCAGCAAGTACGAGCGTGGATCCGTCGCCGTCGGAGCCAGGGACGACGTCTGGATCTCCGAACACGGCGGCCCGGACGACTACTCCGGATCCGGACTCAGCCATTGGGACGGCCACTCGTGGAAACCGGTCCCCAAGCCGAGCCCGTACGGCGACCTGGACCAGATCTCGCTCGTCGCCGCCCCCGACGGGGACGAGACATGGGCACTGATCCATCCCCCGGGAGCGACGACGGCGATCCGGCGGAACGGCTCCGGATGGGTCACCGCTCCCCTGCCTCCCGCGCCCGGCTGCCCCCCTTCCCCCGCCGGCGGCTTCTACGGCATGGCGGCCCGCGCCCACGACGACGTGTGGCTGGTGACGCAGGGCGCCTTCGAGCGGTCCGGGCCCTGCGAAGTGCCCGGCCGCGGCATGATCGTGCGTTGGGACGGCACCGCGTGGAGGTGGCTGAACCTGCCGTTGGCCGATGCCTGGCTGCCTGCCGTCCGTGCGGACCGGGTCGGCGGCGTGTGGGGCGCCGCCAACCCCGCCGACGCGCAGTCGTACGTGCTCAACTTCCGCGGCGGCCGCCTGACCAAATCGACGCTGCCCGCCGGAGGGGGATGGGCGGGAATCGTGGACATCGTCCCAGAACCGAACAGCACCCGACTATGGACTCTGGCCCGGCGCGTGGACGGCACCCTCCTCATCTACGAACTGACCTGACCACCCAGCCCCACAGCTCCACAGCCCTGCCGCAGGGACAAGGCCGCTGCTCCTGCTGCCGAAGGCGACGTCGGGAAATGCGGGAACCAGAAGGCGGCCCGGGCGGAGTCGATGACCTGTCCGCCCAGGTCGCCCAATGGCGCTGATCAACCGGTCTGGCCTCGCACCGTGACCGCATGCGTGTCCTGCGCGGCCAGGAACACGCTGTCCCCGGCATATTTGACGGTGTAGGTGTAGTCACCGCCCGTGGGGGCGTGTCGGCGAAGCCGAACGTCCCGTCGGCCGACAGGGTCAACGATGGCAGCGAGGTCGTGGAGGTGCCGTTGCGGTTGGAGACCGTACGGGTCACCGTGATCGCGGTACCGGCCGCGGGCAGCCGGCCGCCGCCGTCCAGCGCACCGCTGAGCTCGAGCTGCTTGCCGGCGTTGCCCGTCCCGGGCCCGGACAGGGTGAGCGCGGTCTGGCGCTTGGCCACCGCGATGGTCTTCAGGCCCGTCGCCGCCTCGTAGGTGAGGTTGCCGCTCCAGCGCACGTCGTACTGGGTGTTCCCGCCGATCGGCGGGATGTCGATGATCGTGAAGGTGCCGTCCGCGCCGGTCGTCACCGCGGGAAGGTACTCGGACGTGCCGTTCGACATGAGCCGGATCGCCACCAGCGGCTGCTCGCCCGGGTCGGCCCCGTTGGCCAGGGCGAGCTTGCCTGACAAGGTGAGCGGTTCGAGAGCGGTCGCCGCGGCCGAAGGAGGGAGGTCGATCAGGCTCGAGACCTTGGACACCCTGACGTTTCGCCACGCCCTGCTCTACCGGTGGTCCGCGGTGCCGTTCCAGAGCACGTCGTACCTGATCTGGCCGCCGATCGGCGGGATGTCGTCCACCGAGTACGTCCCGTCCGCGGCGGTCTTCACACCCTCGACGGGGGTCCGGGCGCCGTCCGACGTCCAGCGGATCAGCGTCAGCGGCTGCTCGCCGGGCGCCGATCCGTCCGACAGAGTGAGCTTGCCGGACAGGGTGAGCGGCTTGAGTGCGGTTCCCGTGGCGGGCGCCGTCAACGTGATGGTCGACGCGGGAAGGGTGACGTCGGGCAGACGTACGAGGTGAAGCCGGCCGGACAGGTCGCGCAGCACGCCGAAGACGGTTCCACCGGAATAGACCAGGCTGCCGGCGACCAGGCCGGAGCCGAGGTTCTCGTACGCGAAGGTCTGCTCACCACCGGCCCTGCCGTACATCACGACGGGTGTTCCAGACGTGCGTCCGCCGATCACGTGACGTCCGTCCGCGCTGGCCGTGACCGCCGTCGGATACCCGCTCAGGAGCCCTCCCCGTAGCTGCGGACGAGGGTCAGGCCGGTGGTGTCCCAAGCGTCGAACCGGTACGGCGCGCCGAAGGCCGAGAACACCGTGGAACCGTCCGCCGTGATGGAGATGTCCTGGAGGTTGGACAGGCGGTGCGTGTTGCCGTTGATGATGCCGCGCATGGTCGGGCCGGTGTCGGTCAAGTCGTAGACGAAGATGTCGCTGGGACTGATCACGGTCTCGCCCACCACGAGCTTCTGCCCTGCGGCGGCCACCAGCGGCGCCGCGTCCAGTTCCAGCGACAGGGTGGCGAACTCCGGCTCCGCCGCCGACACGTCGAAGCCGACCACGCCGGCCTTCCAGTCGCCGCCGCAGCCGTAGCCGACGTAGAGCCGTGTGCCCAGCAGGGCGAGGTGCGACGGACAGGGATACGCGTTCAGGGGAATCCTGCGGATGACGGTGAGAGACCCGGTGTCGATCTCGGCGACCTGGTTCGAACCCCGCAGTGTCGCGTAGAGACGGGTGCCGTCAGCGGTCAGGGCGAGGTCGCCCACGCTCGGCAGGTCCGTGACGGCGCCGGTGAGCCGGGCCTCGTGGTCGGCGAGGAAGTTCGCAGGATTCCCTCATGAGATCCGGAGGCCCCCGCAGAACGGCTCCTCACGGGGTTCTACAACGGCAAGCCGATGGTCAGGGGCAGGCTCGAACTGCCGGCCTTCGCGTGCGGGGACGTTCTGTCACAAGCCGGTCAGGATTCCCAGGATCGTGCAGTTGGGCGGGACCATGTCCTCATGTCAGTGACTGAGTTCGTCGGCGTGACCGAGGACAAGCACCGTGGCGTCACCGCCAACGGAGGACTGTACGAGTTCTGGACCGAGGACTCCGCCCACGTCTACCTGCACGACACGCAATTCAGACGCCTGACCTACCAGCCCGGCAGGCCACCAGTGCTGGAACTGGAGTTTGTCTACGCTGCGCGGTGGACTCCACCGGAACTGTCGAAGACGCCCGTCGTGGTTTTCCGGTTCGAGGACGTCCGCCTCGTCGAATGGCAAGAGGACCAAGAGGGCCATGACTGCGTGACCGCCCACCCCGATTCTCCACCCGGACAGGTCGAACTCTTTGACTGGGACGGCGCCGACCTGTTCACCCTGCACACCTTCACGCTGTACCTGGCCTTCCACGCACCACGAGCGAAAGTGACCGTACGCGCGGAGTTGTAAGCCCCAGCGCTGGCAGGAGATCACATCAGCGTGCCGAGGTGCTTGGAGGGTCGTGATTGCGACCGCGGCTTGCCTCTACAGTCCGGCCGGGTGCGTGGACAGCCAGTCCGCGTTGGGCTTCTTCAAGACGTCACGGTCATGGGCGGTGGAGGCAATGACATCGGCTCCACCGTCGTAGGGGTGATAGAGCCACCGGAGATCCAAGGGAGCGACGATCACGTCGGAGATCTCCCGTCGGCCACGCCTCGCAAGAGCGGATCCAAAGCCTGCCGGACGAAGGAGGCCATGCTGGCATAGAGCCTGGCTGCGACGTCGTATGGGGAGTCGTCGCCAGGCTCGATCGCCAGCCATGGGGCGGCGCCCGGATGACGCGGATCGGGCGAGATTCTCCCCTCCTCGTCCTTGAAGCAGACGGCGATCACATAGAAGTCTTCCTCCGCCTGGAGCTCGGCGAGCACCCGGTGGTGACGATCGAGGATGATCTCGTACTCGTCTTCGGTGTCGGCGTACCGCTTGGACTCGGGAAGGCTGTCGAAGCGTACGCAGCGGTCGGTATGCCGGCCGCGAAGCTGATGGGCGATCGGGCTGCTGCCCCACCGAGTTCGCCACGCGGTGGTGAGCGACTCCACCTCGTCGTCCGTCACGATCATCCCCATCTGAAAGCAACAGTATTCTCAGTCCCAGGAGGCCCATAGATCATCTAGGGGGATCCGTCGCACGGGTCCTGAGAGCCGACATGTGTGCGGCTGACGCTCACCCCAACACGACACGCACATCGCGCTCCGCGAAGATCGTCTGAATGGTGTCGAAAGAGGCCGGAGCATGGTCCACCTGCTCCATGAGCGTCGACAGAGCCCGTCGCGCAACCTGGGAGTCGCTCCAGACCAAGGTGAACGGTGTCATCGCCCCGAACCCCCCGCACAGGCAGTCATTCAGCGCATCGAGATTCCAGCCGAAATAGCCCCCGGGCCCGTTGATGGCTTCTCCGACTGCGAGGTAGAAGGAGGTCACATCAGTGACGTGAAATCCATCGAGGTAATAGACACGTCCTGCCGGACGATCCACTGGACCCGTCTGCCGGAACCTGCTGCGGCCGACAATCGTCAGCCATTCCCGCCTGCCCTCAGGGTCATACACCGCCCACTGGTTGATCTGGTCAGGCCGGGCCGTCCGCCAGCGTTCCCAGATATGCCGTGTGCTGGCCTGCGGGCTGTCGTAGCCCCACTCGGCGATGATGTCCGCCCGTTCCGGGCCCAGCCGTGAGGGCCGCCACTCGATGATCTCGCTCACCCAGAAGTCCGCAAGAGGCTGCCCTGCCACGTCGAGCATCCGAAGCCCTTCCAGCCTAAGAGGATTTCTCAGGCGGTACCGCTTGGACCCATCCAGGTAGTCACGTAACCGCCGAGAAGAAAGGCATCCCAGAATCTCGACCGTCACCGGTCCATCGCCCTCGACCGGCTCGACGAAGACACCCTCGGCATCCAGACATGTTCCGAGTACGTGCCCATCTCCGTCGATCAGCAGGAACTTCGGCTGACTGATATCCACGGGCCCGATCCTCACGCATGGATCCGAGACTTGCTGCCAGGGAATACCAAAAAGCCCCGAACGGTGATCCGCTCAGGGCTTTCTTGATGTTCAAAGCTGGTGGTCAGGGGCAGGGTCGAACTGCCGACCTTCCGCTTTTCAGGCGGACGCTCGTACCAACTGAGCTACCTGACCCAGAGCGGTCCTGACGGGACTTGAACCCGCGACCTCCACCTTGACAGGGTGGCGAGCACTCCAAACTGCTCTACAGGACCTTGCTTTTGTTGCGTTTCTTTCTGTTTGCGCTCGCTTAGCTTACCAGCTTTCCGGTGGCCTTTCGACCAGCCGGTTCGCGGTGCGCCAGGCGCTCGCAAGTGCCCCCAACGGGATTCGAACCCGTGCCGCCGCCTTGAAAGGGCGGTGTCCTAGGCCGCTAGACGATGGGGGCTCAGGATTCCCTGTCGCCTTCCGTCGGAGACCTCTGAAGCATAGGGGACGATTGCCCTTGATGCCAAAGCGGCTGACCGGCGGTCGGTGACGCGGTGCCAGTGACCGTTCCCGTTGGAGACGGGGCGTTCGTTGGCTCCGGAGAAATCATACGTTGTGGGTCGGCCTCCACGTGACGCTGGATGTACACCGACTGCTCCCCCAGGCCGCCCAGCGTGATGTCGTCCCAGGCACGCAGGCGGCGTGTCTCCCGGTCGAAGTACAGGACCGAGGCCTGTACGGGCGTGGGCTGGGCGTGTTCGAGCGCCCGCAGGCCGGCGCCGCCGGTCGAGCCCTGGACGAGCATGCGGGTGCCGGACGGCAGCATGGACGTCGACCGGTCATGCGTGTGACCGGCCAGGATCATGGGCGCGGCCCCGCTGAAGCCGCGGCCGACGACGGGGTCGTGGACGGCCACCAGATCCGCCTTGTCCACCTTGGGCAGGTGCGAGCGGGCGAACTGTTTGAGCGCGTCCGGGTCGGAGTCGACGGCCACCGACTTGTCGGGGGTGAACCGTGGGTCGCCCAGGCCGTAGATGCGCAGGCCGGCGACCTTCTCCACCCTGTCGTCCAGGACCACGGCGTTCTTCTGCCTCTCGACGGCCCGCTGGGTGATCATCGAGTCGTGGTTGCCCCGTACGTACACGTACGGCACGCCGAGGCGGCTGATCTCGTCGACGAACTTGTTCTCCGGTTTGGTCCCGTGGTCGGAGATGTCACCGGTGTCGATGATCATGTCGACGGCGAACTGGTCCTTGAGCGAGCGGATGACGTTCCAGGCGATGGGGTTGATGTGGATGTCCGAGACGTGCAGGACGCGGATGGAATTGGGGTCGGCGTCGTACAGCGGCAGGGTCGAGACGGTGTCGTACAGCTTCGAGACGTTCGTGACGAGCTTGGTGAGCTGCGACCGGTACGACTCGAACTTCGTCACGATCGACTCCGCGCTGCCCACCAGCGACGGCGCCGCGGCGACCAGCCCCGAGTAGCGCGGCTCCACGAGCGAGCTGGGACGGAACGTGAGGGCGGCCAGCGCCCCGGTGGCCGCAAGCCCCACAGAGGCCGCCAGAAGCCCCACCAGAGCCGTCCTGGGCCGCCTGTAGACCATCAGGACGGCGATCAGCGCCCCCGCCCCGGCACAGAGCATGCTGCGGATCGCCAGGGCGCGCACACCGTCCAGGAGGTCGCTCTCGATGAGGCCCGGCAGGCGGTCGGCCAGTTTGGGGTCCTCGATGAGCGCCTTGGCGCGCTCCTGGTCGATGTTCTCCAGGGTGATGCGGAGCCTGAGCGGGGCGTCGTGGGTTCGGAAGGTCAGCGTGCCGAGGGGGCTGGCGTCGACGACCGTCTCGCCGTTCCAGGCGGGTCTGAGCGACATGCCCGTCTCGACGGGGCCGACCTGGGCGTGCACGGTGCCGCTCAGGAAGATGCCCAGCCAGGCGCCGGCGGCGGCCACCAGGAGCACCGCCACGGCCCTCGTTGCGCGTGACCGAATGACTGCTTTCGACCTGTCAACGAACTTCATACAGTTTCTTGCATACCTGACCGACAGGGCAGAATGGCATGCGTGATCGAGGTTTCGCGGGAGAAGTTCGAGGAACTCGTGGCCGAGGCTTTGGACACGATCCCCGCCGAGCTCACCCGCGTCATGAGCAACGTCGTCGTCACGGTCGTCGATGATCCGCCAGAGCCCCACCTGCTCGGCCTGTACACCGGTGTCCCCCTCACGGAGCGCGGCGACTGGTACTCAGGTGTCCTGCCCGACCGGATCGAGATCTACCGCAATCCCATATGTCAGATATGCAAGACAGAAGAGGAAGTCGTTAACGAGGTGCGCATCACCGTTGTCCATGAGGTGGGACACCATTTCGGGATCAGTGATGACAGACTTCACGAACTGGGCTGGTGACCCTTTGCAGCTCGTTGACTTCTTTGGGTTGCGCCTTGCCTCATGATCGGGCACCTTAGGTCACATAGCGAACACGGTGAGTCAGGCGCAGCGGAGTCCAATGGGGGCCATGCAGGCAGGTAGGCCGCCGGGACGGCATCGCCGTGCCGAGACAGACCAGGCCACCTACGGCGAGGTCATCGCCATCCGGGAGTTCCGGGCACTCTGGTACGGCCAGGGCCTCTCCCTCCTCGGTGACCAGCTCGCCCAGGTGGCGCTCGCCGTCCTCGTCTACTCCCGCACCGGGTCGCCCCTGGCCACCGCGGCCGTCTACGCGCTGACGTACCTTCCGTCGATCGTCGGGGGGCCGCTGCTGGCGGGGCTGGCCGACCGGTTCGCGCGCCGGGGCGTCATGATGACCTGCGACGTCGTCCGGGCGGTGCTGGTCGGCGTGATGGCGCTGCCGGTGATGCCGTTCTGGGCGTTGTGCGTGCTGGTGTTCTTCGTGGTGCTGCTCAGCGCCCCGTTCTCGGCGGCGCGCGCGGCGCTGCTGCCCGAGGTGCTCGAAGGCGACCGGTACGTCGTCGGCTCGGCGTTGCAGAACATGACGAACCAGGCCGTGCAGATGCTGGGTTTCGCCGCGGGCGGAGCGATGATCGCCACCCTGGGCCCCTACCGGGCGCTCGCGCTCGACGCGGCCACGTTCCTCGCCTCGGCCCTGATCCTGGTCTCCGGGGTACGCCCGCGGCCGGCCGCCCGCCAGGACGGAGCGAAGCCGTCCATGTGGGCGATGACCAGGGCGGGAGCCCAGCTCGTCTTCGGCTCGCGCAGGCTGCGAACGCTTGTCCTGTTCGCGTGGTTGTGCGGCTTCTACATCCTTCCTGAGGGCATCGCCGTGCCCTATGCCGCCGAACTCGCCACGGGGTCGTTGCCGGTGCCCGTGATCACCGGTCTGCTGATGGCCGCGATGCCGACGGGCACGGTGGTGGGCGCGTTCCTGTTCAGCAGGTTCGTGACCCCGGCGCGGCGGCTGCGGCTGATGGGGTGGATGGCCATGCTGAGCTGCGCGCCCCTGGCCGTGACGGCGCTCCGGCCGCCGCTCGCGGTGGTGCTGGCCGCGTGGGTTCTGTCGGGGATCGGTGGGGCGTACCAGCTCGCGGCGAACGCGGCCTTCGTCCAGAACGTGCCGCCGGAGCGGCGCGGCCAGGCGTTCGGGCTGGTGCAGTCGGGGTTGATGGCCGTGCAGGGGATCGGGATCCTGGTCGGCGGGTTCGCGGCGGAGAGACTCGGTCCAGAGCTGGTGGTCGCGCTCTCCGGCATCACCGGAGTGATCGCGGCGGCCGTGCTCGCCCTGATGTGGACCGAGTCCCGGGACGACCGTGATGCCCAGGAGCTGCCCGCCCAGGCGCCGGCCTGATCACTGCTGCGGCTTGTGCTCGCCGGTCCAGTCGGTGGCGTTCCGCTGCTGCTGCTGCTTGCTGATCAGGTCCTGGACGATCGAGGTGTCCCGCTCCTCGTCCGGCAGCAGGAGCCAGCCGATCGCGTACAGACCGACGCCGGCCCCGCCGAACAGGGTGGCGATGGCGAGGCCGACCCTGATCAGGTTCGGGTCGATGCCGACGTACTCACCGATGCCCGAGCAGACGCCCGCGATCATCCGGCCCTTGTTGGTGCGACGGAGCTTCTTGACGTTGTGCTCGCTGTATTCGTTCATGTCTCAAGACTGCCCCTGGGGCCGGTGTTAGCACATCAGGATTGTCCCTGGTAGAACCCTGGTAACCCCTTACGCGAGGAGAGGACCCGCCATGGACGATCTGCTGCGCCTCGACGACCGCCTCAACGGCGACCAGCGGCTGATCCGCGACACGGTCAGGTCCTTCGTCTCCGACCGCGTCCTTCCGCACGTGGGCGACTGGTTCGAGGAGGCCGTCTTCCCGGCGCGCGAGCTCGCGCCGGAGCTCGGCTCGCTCGGCCTGCTGGGCATGCACCTGGAGGGGTACGGGTGCGCCGGCACCGACGCGACCTCCTACGGCGTGGCCTGCCGCGAGCTGGAGGCGGGCGACTCGGGCCTGCGCTCGTTCGTGTCGGTGCAGGGCTCGCTGGCGATGTTCCCCATCTGGCGGTACGGCTCCGACGAGCAGAAGGAGGAATGGCTCCCGCGCATGGCGGCCGGCACGGCGATCGGCTGCTTCGGCCTGACCGAGCCGGACCACGGGTCCGACCCCGCCAACATGCGCACGTACGCCAAGCGGGACGGCTCCGACTGGGTGCTCAACGGCTCCAAGATGTGGATCACCAACGGCTCGATCGCCGACGTCGCCGTGGTGTGGGCGCAGACGGACGAGGGCGTCCGCGGCTTCGTCGTCCCCACCTCCACGCCGGGCTTCTCCGCCCCTGAGATCCACAAGAAGCTGTCCCTGAGGGCCTCGGTCACCTCGTCCCTGTACTTCGACGACGTCCGCCTGCCCGCCTCCGCCGTGCTGCCCGGCGTCACCGGACTCAAGGGGCCGCTGTCGTGCCTGTCCGAGGCCCGCTTCGGCATCCTCTGGGGGGTCGTCGGGGCCGCCCGCGCCTGCCTGGAGTCGGCGGTCGACTACGCGAAGACCCGCGTCCAGTTCGACAAGCCGATCGGCGCGTTCCAGCTCACCCAGGAGAAACTGGCCTGGATGTACGTCGGCGCCGCCCAGGCCCAGCTCACGGCGCTGCACCTGGGCGCCCTGAAGGACGAGGGACGCCTGGAGCCCCGGCAGATCAGCTTCGGCAAGCTGGCCAACGTACGGGCCGCCCTGGACATCGCCCGGCAGGCCCGTTCCGTCCTGGGGGGAAACGGGATCACCCTGGAGTACCCTGTGATCAGGCACATGAACAATCTGGAGTCTGTGCTGACGTACGAGGGGACCCAGGAGATTCACACACTGGTGCTGGGGGAGGCTCTGACGGGGCTGCCCGCTTACCGGTGATGGATGCGTCGCGGGCGGGGCGGTAATCTCTGTACCCTTGCTCGTGCGAGGGGCGTTAGCTCAATTGGCAGAGCTGCGGACTTTTAATCCGTAGGTTCCGGGTTCGAGCCCCGGGCGCCCTACCACTCCACATTCTGTCTGGCCTGTACTTCTCGACCCTCTTCTGTGCGGCGCGGACGACCGAGTTTCTGCCCGTCCTTCAGTGGGCCGTGCCGGGTGCAAGGCCGATGGTGTCGAACGTGAGCTCGCCCGCGGTCGTGGGGCGGAAGCCTAGTTCGTGGAGTTCGGGAAGGTCGATCGCGGTGACCACGTGGAGAGCGCCGTCCTCGGTCACCATGCGGACCGCGAGACGCGCCAGCGCGCCGCGTACCTCCGTCGGGACGCCGGGTTGGATGTGGACCAGGTCGAGACGTGCGATGGTGTGCCGCGTGTCCTCCCAGGAGGCCACCGCATGGCCGACGTCAGGGTGCCCGCTGTCGTTGTTCACGTACGCCTGCAGCCAGCAGGCGAGCCTGTCCTCGGCGATCAGCCGGTGGGGAACGCGCACGTCCATGCCCGCCTCGGCCAGCCAGGTCCCGGTCTCGGACGCGGGCAGGGGGACCAGTTCCTCTGAAGATCCCCAGGTGACGTACGTCCCGCGCCGGCGCAGCCGCCGTGGGAGGGACGGCGCGCCGACGAGGGGGACCGGGCTGAGGTGGAAGCCGGGGGGACAGACGTCCGGGGCGTTGCGGGCGTCCAGTACGACGTAGCCGTCGCGGACCTTCCGGCGGCTGCGGCTCACCAAGCCGGTCGCGAGTTCCTCCGCGAGGCTGGACAGGGCGTCCGCGGCCCACTCGTCCGCCGAGGTCACCGGTAGGCCGGTCCACGGACTTATGGGTGCGGTCGGAAACCGGACCTCGACGGCGTAGACGTTCGGATCACGCCGCCAGCGGAAGGTCACCAACAGGTTGTCCGGCTCCGCGACGACCTCGGCGGCGGAGAATCCGTCTGTTATCGCGCCGGACCGGAGCAGGTAGGTCCTGACCGCTTCGACGATTTCCTCTCGCGACCATACAATCGCCATCTTTTCAGGCTGCCACACGTTGAAGGCCACGCGGGTACGGGCCGTCAGCCGAAGACGGCGGTCAGCGTGATGTGATCACGGCGCCGGCCCATGTGGAACAGGCCATTGACATCCATTTCTCGTCTGCGGCAGAGGCGGGATTTGTCGCTGTCTCGAAATGGCGGGCCACGGTGATTCGGGCTGCTTCTGCGGGCGTTGGCTCGTCCGTAGAAGCAGCCCCGTGGCGGCGGAGCCTTCTTGATCAGACGCCGGTGGTCGCTCTTGCTGTCACTTGGTTCCCCAGCCGGGCGAGTGGCACGCCGGGCCGTTCGGGCCGGTGTTGCACGACTGGCCTTCGGTGGCCTGGGCCGGCAGGGACATTGCCCCCATGAAGGCCGCGGCCAGCAACGCGGCGGTGAGTGCGGGACGAAGACGGGTCACATGGACTCCTGCGGTGAGGTCGCGGCGTACGCGAGGTGCGGGTCCTGCATCTGCGGCGGCCACCGGATGCCCCGATGATCTCCGGTGCCGTACTGCCGATTGTGGGACGGGGCGGGCGATCCGCACTCCTCCCGGAGAGTGATCCTCCGCGGCCACCGGGAGGACCTGTCTCCGGCCGGAGGGAGGAGGGCGGCCGCCGCACCGCAGGCCCAGGCCCGGCGCCGGGGCCATTGTCCGAGCGTCGAGCCATTGTCCGGACGCCGGTAAAGAAGGCGGGCTCCAGGGACGAATGCCCGGCTTTGTACGGCACGGCGGACGTTACTCAGACACCCCGTGACACTTTTGTTAACAGAAGGTAAACGATCCGGACACCCCTAATCGGGTAAAAAAGGGTGTCGTATGATGCCTTGCGGTATTAGGCGGGTGAAAGGTGCTTCTGTGGCGGACGCGTTCGAGGCGGAGGTCAGTGCGCTCGCGGGCGAGATCAACCAGCAGGTGGCCCGCGTACGCGAAGCGTTCGGCGAGCTCTCCGCCCTGGAGCACACGGCACGGTCGGCGGACGGGATGGTGACCGTGACCGTCGGCCGCCACGGTCAGTTGCGCGGCATCGAGCTGAACCCCCGGGCCTTTCGCAACCTGTCCCCCAGCCAACTGGCCGACGCCATCATGCAGCAGGCCAACGCGGCCACCGCCGCGGTCTCCGAGCAGAGCAGGCAACTGCTGGACCCCCTCATGCCGGACGGCCTGCCCTACGAGGACGTCTTCGGGGAGCGGGCCACGCTCGACGCGTTCTTCCCCGGCCCCGTGGAGCCGGCCCCGTGAGCGGCTACTACGTGCAGCGGGAGGCGCTGTACCGGGAGGCCAGGACGTACGAGCTGGTCGCGGGGAACGTGGAGCAGGTGCGCGCCGACCTCCGCGCGGCCTTCAACCGGGACCGGAACACGCTCGGCGACGACGAGTACGGCGCGGAGCTGGCCAAGAAGCTGCCCGAGATGGAACGCGGCATCTTCGACGCCCTGACGGCGTACATCGACGAGCTTGAGAACGTCGCCCTGGGGCTGAACGCGAACGCCCGCAACTACAAGACGGCGGAACCCCCTCCCGCCGTCACGTGGACCTGATCGTCCATGGGGTTCGACGGGTTCCTGGTGCCCGACTTCGCCAAGCCGTACGTCGGCTGGGTGGTCGGCATGGACTGGCCGGAGGGTGACGAGACCGGCTGCTTCCGGCTGGCCGACGCGTGCGTGATCGCCGCGCACCGGATCGTCGAGGGCACCCGCGCCGACCTGCCGGGCAGCGCGCGCAGGATCGGCAAGGACTGGGACGGGGAGGCCCATCTCGCCTTCGCCGCCCACGTCGACAAGGTGGCGGGCGGTCAGGTCGCCCTCGCGGTCAAGCGGCTGGTGGACGCCGCGGTGGCGCTCAACGGCGTGGGCGTGCAGATCCAGTACGCCAAGTACATGATCGAGGTCACCGTCTGGCTGCTGATCATGCAGCTGGGGTATCTGCTGGCCGCGGCCCTGGCCACCGGCGGGGCGAGTCTGGCGCTCATTCCACCGCGGTTGCAGCTCGCCCGGCTGACGGTCGGGCAGATCGCCCGGCAGTGCCGGCGCAACATCCTGCTGTTCGCCGGGATCGTGGCCGGCATGGACCTGGGCATCCAGGGCACCCAGATGTTGCAGGGCCGCAGGGACGACATCGATGTCCGGCAGCTCGTGATCTCGGCGGTGAGCGGCGGCGTCATGGGCGGGCTCATGGGGGTGGCCTCGGGCGGGCTGAGCCGTCTGGCCACGCCCACGCTGCGGGCCGGGCTGACCAGGGCCGAGATGTCCACGGCCGAGAAGCTGCTGGCGGCGGCGCACTCGTCGTTGTACGGCCAGGCCGCGCAGTTCGCCGTGACCGGCGGCATCACGACGGCCGGCTCCATGCTGGCCCAGGGCAACTTCAGCTGGGACCTGCTGGCCAAGGGCATCACGTCCAGCGCGCTCGGCGCGGACGGCCAACACCTGGCCTCGCCCCTGCCGCACGGCGCCGACGGCCCGTCCGCGCCCCACTCGTCCTCTTCGTCCGGACATCCGCTGTCCGGACCGGACGGCGGGAACGGGCACGGGCCCAAGAGCGGCGCCGACACGCTCCTGGCGGCGGTGAACCACAACCAGCGGACCATCGAGTCCCCCGCCTGGCACAGCCCCGACCTGCCGTCGGAGGTGCTCCAGGGCCTGACGTCCCAGCTGGCGTCCGCCGACCCGGGGCTGCCGAAGCCGGAGATCCATCCGCCTCGCGTCGTCGAGATGGGAGCCCTGGGCGAGACGGCCGTGCACGACGTCAGGGTGCCGGTGGACCCGAGGGCGGCGGCGCACGCCATGACCGCCGGGATCACGGGGATCGTCCCGCGGGAACGAGCCGTGATCCGCCTCTGGCTGGCGGAGGCGCTCGCCAGCAGCGACCGCGAGGTCTGGACCAACCACCTCCAAAGGGGCGTGGCGCTCGGCGTCGGCGACAAGGTGATCTACCTCAAGCTCCGGCCGAACGAGTTCACGCACGTGGAACAGCCGAGTCTGCCCCCGGAGAAGCCGGTCGCCTTCGGCGGGGACGGCGTGGAGGGCAAGTCCTCGCGGGGCTCCTCGCTGGATCGGACCGCGGGGCTGATGAAGGGGCTCTACCACTCGCCGGACGAGGCCGAGGCGAACGCCCTGCCCCGTTCGGGCGTCACCAGCACGGCCCGGACGACCCACACGAACGGCGTGGAGGTCATCAGCGGGCACAAGGCCATCTCCCCCGCCCATGACTACTTCGCCGCGGACATCGTCCTCGACGTCTACCGCGACGGCGAGCGGGTCACGCAGACCGCGGCGGTGCCGGACCTCTCGCTGACCATCCCCTTCCCCAAGCAGTTCACCCGGGAAGGGCCGCTGCTGAGCACCGACCACCCGTCGCCGCTCCCCCGCCACGAGGTGCCGGAGGGGGCGGGGCACAAGTTCCGTGACCACGGGATCGCCATCACCGGGCTGGACGTCACGCCTCTCGTGCTGGAGGTGCAGCGCCGGGGGCTGGCGGCGGGGCTGCCCGCGGGCGAGGTGGTCAAGATCACTGACCATCTCACCTCCACGCTGCTCAGCGAGCAGGGGATGAAGAACCGCAGCCAGTCGATGTTGTCGAGCGGGGTCTCCTCCGAGGCGATCCGGTACAAGACGTCGCTGCTGCGGTCGGAGGAGGACTCCGTCCGGATCAGCGGCGAGATCACGCGGGTCGAGCCGATCGACGGAGGCGGGCGCGCGCCGGTCGAGACGATGTTCCGGGACGACCTGGGGCGGCGCGAGAGCGAGGGCACCTCGCACCGGCAGGGCGCGAGCGTCGGCGTCCACGCGGGCGGCAAGATCGGGTTGCCGCTGGGCGAGCACGCGGAGGTCGTCGCGCGGGCCGTCGGCGGGGTCGGCTACGGGACGGACCACGTCACCTCCACCAACCGGGCGCACGGCAACCACACCGTCCTGACCAGGCTCGGTGACGTCACCATGTACGACGCCCGGATGCGGCTGCAGGTCGAGACCGAAACGCTCGGCGCCTTCGAGGTGGAGGTGAACGCCGAGCTGATCGTCCCGACGCGCGACGCGTCCCGGATGGAGCAGGACGTCTTCGGGCACGATCTGCGTCCGCTGGGCGAGTTCAACGACATCCAGCGCAAGCTCGCCGACCTCCACCGGGAGATCGACGACGTGGGGACGGAGTTCGCGCTGACCGAACCGGTCGGCGAGTACCCGGCCAGGGGCGAGCACCCCAACCGCGGCTACGACCCGCACGTCCTGGAGCCGGAGACGCTCGCCGCCGGTCGGGGCACGGGGCTCGGCAGCGGCGTCCGGGTCCATGGGGAGACGCTGCTCAGCGCGGAGCTCCGCCAGGCCGTCGACCGGGCGCTGCCCGACCTCCCGCCGGAGATCAGACGGCAGGTCGTGCGGGACCTGGAGAGCCGCTTCGGCGCCGTGGCGCTGGAGGCCGACCTGACGCACGCCCTCCACGGCATCAGGTACGACAGGACGATCGGCGGCTACACCATCGAGATCCTGGCCGAGGGCACGCTGGGCCGGCGGCACGAGGTCGGCGCGTCCGACCTGACGGTCAACGAACGCCGGATCACCTCGCGCACCGACACCAGCCAGCGGGAGAGCTCCCGCACCGGCCGTGCGGAGGTGCGTGGGGTCGCGCGCCTCGACGTGACGGAACGGCTCAAGATCGACCCGGTCAACCTGTCGCTCAGCGGGAGCGGCACGAAGTCGGACAGCACCGGCTTCTCCTCGGGCCACACGAGGTACGACCGCACGGAGACCAGCGGCGGCTTCACGATCACGCGGGATCTGTCCTTCGACGTCAGGATGAGGATCTCGCGGGACGGCACGGAGACGCTGAACACCTCGTGGGAGGTGCGCGGCAGCAGGGCGGAGATCCTGGTGCCGGACGTCCACCTGCCGCAGCGGCCGGTGCTCGCGCAGGACGTCGCGCATCTGGGACGGGTCGAGTCGACCACCGAGCGGCCCGCCGACCTGTGGCGGCCCAGTGCCGACGAGTTGTCGGCCATCGTCCGGATGGGGGCCATGCCCGACCTTCCCTCGACGCTGGCCGAGGCCTACAACCGGTGGGCGGGACTGCCGGCGGCCGCGGAGCGGCTGGACGTGCCGCCGGTGTTCGAGACCGCCACCGACGTGATCAACCTGGAGACCATGATCACGTCTCATCCCGACGGCCTGCACTACACCGTGTCGGACCGGGCGGGAACGCGGCACGACCTGCACGTCAAGGCCCACGTGGCCGAGGTGCGGCACGTCAAGTCGGAGAGCGGGGTGGAGCACGAGAGCTACTCCAGCAGCAACTCCAGGGCGCTGGACGGCGAACGCGGCAGGCGTGCGGTCGGCGGCCACGCCAGGACCGGCCTGCGCGTCACCCTGAGCGACGGCGAGGCCGCGGGGGCCGCGCACGGAGCCGGGGAAGCCGGCGGGACCGAGCGCAAGGTCGTGGCGCGAGCGGGGGTGCACGGCGCCGCCAAGCGCAGTGCCGTGGAGAGCTCCTACCTGGGCAGCAGCGACGTCTCGCGGGTCACCTACTCCGACGGCAGCACCTCCCACTGGTACCGCGCGGACCTGGTCCTGGAGGTCACCCCCAGCAGGACCAGCGGAGGAACGGTCGAGCAGGGCCCGACCACGTACGTCCGGGTGGAGGACATCGTGGACCTCGTGCTGCCCGACGAGGTGGCCCGCCGGCACGGGCTCGACGGCCCGCAGGCCGTGGAGCCCGTCAGGCCGGCCGGGGACACGACGCGGGCCTACGCGGCGCCCGAGGCGGCGTTGAACACCGCCTACGTCCAGCACCTCGACGCGGAGGGCGTGCTGCCGCAGATCGTGGAGCTGCTGCGCCGCGACGGCCTCCTCCTCCCCGGCCAGGAGCTCACGAACCACCCGGTGGCCGAGCACCTGCGCGGCAACTACGGCCAGGACGCGCTCGGCACCAAACTGGGCGAGCTGCGCGGGAACGGCGTGTCCTCCTGGTTGTTCGTCACGGACGAGAACGGCCGGGTCACCGAACGCGTGGGCATCCGGGTCACGGCCGAGGTCGGCGACGGCGTACACGTCGGTGAGCGTCCTGACACCGGCCTGATGCTGCGCAACGAGCGCCTGAGCGGCGACCTGAGCGTGCGCGAGGCGGGGACGGACCGTGGCGCCGAGGCGATCGCGCGTTACATGGAGTCCTCGGACGGCGAGCTCAGGGGAGGCGAGGCGGGGTTCGCGAACTCCCGCGACTCCCACACCGTGGACGGGGAGGGGACGATCGCGAAGGCGATCAACCGCTACCAGACGCGCGAGGCCCCGCAGGAGTTCAGGCATCCGGTCCGGTACGAGATCACGCTCGAACACGTCCCGGTCCGCCCGCTCCTGGAGCCCGTGCAGAACGTGGCCCGCAACGTGCTGCTCAAGGTGGGCGAGATGACCGGGCACGACGGCGCCGGAAGGCTGTTCGACCGGCACGCCGGGGTCACCGAGACGTCCCGGGCGGTCGTGGACGGCGAGGTCGGCGTCCTGGTGCCGGGCCATCTCACCACGGAGGTGCCGCAGGGCACGCCGGTCGCGGGGCGCACGCCGGTCGCCGCGGCGGATCCGCGCTGGGCGGACGCGACGGGGCCGAACCGCATGTCCGCCACCCTGGGCGAGGGCGTGCCGAGGGGGGACGTCAGCCAGGTCGCGTTCCCGGCCGCGTCGCTGGTCGAGGAATGGGCGCCGCTGAGCGCGGTGCCGCCGAGGCTGCGGGGCGAGGTCCCGTCCCTGGCCGACCGGCCCGACGGGTTCGAGCTCTCCCGCCCGGCCGGCATGTCGCTCGCCGAGGCCACCAAGGAACGGACCATGCGCGCCCACCTGGACCAGTTGCTCGCGCACGAGTACGAGATCCCCGGGATCGGCAGGGTGGGCATCGACGTCACCGGAGCCCGCGAGATCACCACCGCGCTGGTCAAGCAGCGTGTCTACGCCCAGACCATGAGCACGGTCGGGCACGGCCAGGAGCAGGGCCGGGGCGTGGCGGCCCGCGCGGGCGGGTCCGCCGGGGCGCAGGACGGGGGCCTCGGCTTCGGCGGCGTCGGCGGCAGCGTGAAGACGGCGGACGAGGCCGCGTCGCGGAACGCCAACATCGTCGAACGCAACTTCCTGGAGGAGCAGCACGACAACACCTACCTTGAGCTGGACGTCTCCCTGGTGTTCTACGGCAAGGACAAGCCCCTGACGGTGGACGTCGCCGGCGGCCTTCATCTCCGGCTCACCGCCGACGGACTCGCCGCCTTCGAGGCCGCACACCCCGGCGTGATCGTCCGCTGATTCCCTTCTTCCACGCGGCGACAAACACGGAACCGCCGGAGAATGCAATTCGTTGAATTGACCGGCTAATGGGTGGAAAAGGGTGGTCGCGGGCCGAGGGGAGAGTCATGCGATTGTCGGACTGGTTGCAGATAGCGTCCTTCTCAGGGGTGGTGGTCGCCCTGGTGCTCACGACTCTCCAGCTCCGACTGGTGTCCCGCCAGTCACAGGCTCTCACGCGCTCGATGCAATACGGCGACTACCGCAGTCTCGTCGGCCGGCTGAACGAATTCAGGACCGCGCACCTTCGCCAGGACCCGAAGCTGCTGGCCTGGGTGCTCAGTACGCGAGGCTTCTCCGGCACGAAGTCGCCCGACCTGAACAACCGGCGCATGTACATGATCGGGAAGGTCGACCTCTTCGAGGGCTGCTATTTGAGCCGCAAGAACGGGCTCATGCCGGACGACGTATGGCTCACCTGGCAGCGCATCATGCGGGCGGACGTGAAGATAAAGGAGTTCCAGGAGGTCTGGCCCATCGCGCGGGTGTATTACGATCTCGAATTCGGCCGCTTCATGGACGAGATCATGCGCGCCGAATGCCCCTGACGAGTTCGTCAGAGGGGTGGGTGGGCCACGGATTCCAGGGTTTGGATGATTTCTTCGGCGAACAGCAGGGCGGCGGGGCCTGGGCCGTGTTTCTCGCGGCGGACGAGCGACAGGATGTTGTTGCTGAAGGCGCGGTCGCGCACCGGGCGGAAGGCGAGGGTTCCGTTGTGGTGGTCCTCGGCCATGTCGAACCTGCTGAGAAAGGCGATGGCCTCCCCCGCGGCGGCCAGGCGTTTCATCGTCTCGATCGAATTGGTGTGGAAGGCGGGCTCGACCTTCAGGCCGGCCTCGGCGAAGGTGTCGGCGATGATGCCGTGGATCACCATCGAGCGGTCGGCGAAGATGAGCGGGTAGGCCGCGCACTGGGCCAGGGGGATGGATTCCAGGCGGGCCAGCGGGTGGGCGGGGGCGATGACCGCGCCGAGCCGGGTGTCCATCTGCCAGCACAGTTGGAGCTGCGGCGAGGACGGGACGTTGAATCCGAGGCCCAGGTCGGCCTCGCTGTCGGCCACCGCGCGGAGGATCTCGTGGGTGGACAGTGCGCGGATGGAGATGCGCACCTCGGGGTGGCGGGCGTGGAAGTTCACGGTGGCGGTGGAGACGATGCTGCTGGCCAGGCCGGTCATCGTGGCGATCACCACCTCGCCGCTCGGCAGTGACTGCAGGTCGCGGATCTCGGTCACGGCCTCGCGGTACTCCTGGAGCGTCCTGCGCACGTGGGCGAGCAGGACCTCGCCCGCCGGGGTGGGCCGCATGCCGCGCGGCAGGCGTTCGAACAGGGGCTCGCCGAGCTCTTCCTCAAGGAGCAGGATCTGCCGGTTGATGGCCGACGGGGCGACGTGGAGCCTCGCGCCGGCGGCCCGGATGGAGCCGTACCGCGCCACCTCGTCGATGTAGTGCAGCACGCGTGAGTGAAGCATGGGGGCCTCCCTGGGCTGGAGCGTGCGCAAAAACCGGACCGTGCGCAAAAAGAGTACAGTCCGTGCGAAAACGGCTGCTTGTCAGCAACGGTGCCGTGCCATTTCATAGCCACAGCGCGTACGAGCGACACGGCCACGGCGGCCCTGTGCTGAACTCCGCGACCGGCTGCCGGCATCCCGGAGCCGCGTCCTCGGGTCTCGTTCCGCGAGCGGAATCCAACAGCCCAGCAATGAAGCGAGGAAATCATGCTCCAGCAGGAGAAGACGAGCCAGGCCGGTGGGGCGGACCGGGTCTCGGTCCACTACGACCACGTGCGGGCGGTCTTCGACATCCTGAGCGGGGAGAGGGAGGCGGACCTGCTGCTGCGCAACCTCAGCGTGCTGGATGTGCACAGCGAGAGCGTCTTCCAGGGTTCGATCCTCGTCTACAACGAGCGGATCATCGCGTTGAACCCGGACGAGTCGATCGTGCGGGTCCGCGAGGTGTTCGACGGCCAGGGCCTGTACGCGATCCCGGGGCTGATCGACGCGCACCTGCACTTCGACGCCCAGCTGGCCCACCCGGCGGCGTTCGGGGAGGCGATCGTCCCGAGCGGCACGACCACCATCTTCGCCGAGACCCTGGACTTCGCCAGCGCGGCCGGCGACGAGGCGGTCGAGGCCGCCGCGGCGTTGTTCAAGGACTACGAGAAGCTGCCCTACCGGATCTACGCCTTCGCGCCGGGCAAGAAGACGTCGGTCGAGGTCACCGACGCCATGCTGAAGATGGACCCGGTGATCGGGCTGGGCGAGCTCGCCCACCTGTCCTACATGACGGGCAACGAGGACGACTTCCGCAAGTCCGCCCTGGGCCGCGCCAACGGCGGCTTCGTGAACAGCCACTGGGGCGTGACGGCGCTGCCCGACATGTTGCTGAACTACATGCCCGCGATCGGCGCGCACAACAACCACGATGTCTGGAACGAGGACGACATCGAGAAGAGCATCCGGTACGGCTTCCAGACCCAGATCAAGTTCGGCGTCGGCAGCCCCGAGGTGATCAAGACCATGCTGCGCGCCATCGTCAAGCGCCGCTGGCCGGCCGAGAACTTCCAGATGTGCGCCGACAACATCTCGGTCGACCGGGTGCTGACCAAGGGGCACATCGACTGGGTGATCTCCCTGGCCGTCGAGATGGGCCTGCCCCCGATCCAGGCGATCAAGATGGGCACGCTGTACTCCGCGCGCTCCTTCGGCATGGACCACGACTTCGGCTCCCTCGCCCCGGGCCGCTTCGCCGACATCGTGCTGACCGACAGCCTGTCGAAGATCAACCCGCTGTACGTGTTCAAGGGCGGCGAGCTGGTCGCCAAGGACCGCAAGCTCCTCAAGCCGGTCGATCTGGACTATTCGGTCATGGTGCAGGAGCCCCGGCCCGGCCTCGCCGACCTGGCTCCCGAACAGCTCGACCTCACGCCCATCGAGATCTCCGCCGACGGGAGCCGGGCGAAGGTCCTGCTCTTCGACGTCTACGGACGCGGCCACCTGAAGTTCTCCCAGGAGGTCTGGGTGCCGTTCGCGGACGGCGCCGTCGTGCCCGAGGTGGACGGTGTCAGGCTGAACCGCATCTCCGTCGTCCAGCGGTACGCGGACGGCGCCCGGCACGTCGTCAACGGGCTGTTCAAGGGGGTCTCGATCGACCGGGGCGCCGTGTCGACGTTCTGGCCCGCGCCCTTCGCCTATTTCGTGGTGGTCGGCAGCGACAGCGCCGAGATGTGCGACAACCTCAGGCAGCTCGACGCCTTCGTCGGCGGCTGCCTCGTGACCGAGGACGGGCAGGTGCGGGCCGCGCTGCCGCTCGACATCTACGGCGTGATGGCGGACATGAGCCTGGCCGAGCTGGTGGACGCGACCCGGTCGATCGACGCCGCCCTGGAGAAGCTGGGCAACCACAACGAGGGCGAGCCGGTCGTCAACAAGCTCCTGACCCTGTTCATCTCACTCGACCGCTTCGGGTTCATGGTCTGAGCCGTGCTCTGAGAAGCGGACACCGCGTCGTCCGGCAGGCTCCGGCCGGAACAGCTAACAGCCAAGGAGGCAACTGTGCTACAGCATGAAAAAGAGGCCGGAGTCGTCGACACCGGAAGTCTGGTGCGGCGTTGGATCACCTACGGCGCCGGCATCTACCTGCTGACCCTGGGGGTCAGCCTGGCCATCAGGGCGGGGATCGGCATCTCGCCGCAGAGCAGCCTCACCCGGACGATGACCCTGGTCTTCCCCTCGATCAGCCAGGGGACCTTCAACTTCGCCCTTGAGCTGCTGATGTTGCTGCTGACCTATCTCGTCCTGCCGAAGGACTTCAAACTCAGGAACTTCCTGGCGTTGATCCCGGCCCTGGTGCTGGCCACGTTCCTCGATCTGAACCTGATGCTGACGAGCTGGATCGCGCTGGACGCCTACGCCGCCAAGTTCGTCCTCCTGGTGGTCGCGGACGCGACGCTGGCGTTCGGCCTGTTCCTGATGATCCGGGCCAACCTGGTGCTCATGCCGGTCGACATGTTCGTCAACACGGTCTTCAAGCGGACCGGCTTCAAATGGGGCAACCTCAAGACCGGCTTCGACTGCACGCTGCTGGTGGTCTCCGCGGCGATCGGGCTGATCTTCCTGGGCGGCCCGCAGTTCATCCGCGAGGGGACCATCATCAACGGCATCCTCGTCGGGCAGTACATCAAGCTCTACTTCTTCCTGTTCAAGAAGTTCTCGCGGTCCTGAGCCCGGCGTCCGTCACCGGAGCTCCTCCAGGATCGGACGCCGGCGGGCGGCCGGGACGCCGGCGGCGTCCATCGCGCGGCGCAGCAGGCCGGGATCGAAGCCGTGGGCGCGCAGGTGGCCGACGAGCGGGCCGTACCGGTCGGCGCGGTCACGCAGGAGCTCGGTGGCCAGCCGGATCTCCAGCCGGACCGCCGGCACCTGGTGCGGACCGCACGCGACCAGGACGTGATGCCGCCACGGCCCTTCGCCGACGCATTCCAGGGCGTCCGAACCGGCCTGCCGCTCGACGGTGCTGAGCTCGACCTCCACCCCGTTCACCGCGAATCTGGCGAAGTACTGGTCGCTTTCCGGGATCCAGGCGGGGGCGTGGAGGCAGGGGAACGGCGCCAGGGCCGCGGCGAACGCGTGCAGCTCCGGCCGGCCGGGCATCAGGAGGTCGATGTCCCCGGCCGGCAGCGGGACGCCTTGGAGAAGCGCCGCGCCCGTGCCGCACAGGCGGTAGCGGACGGCGGCGCCCGCGGCGTCGAGGGTCATGGCCAACGCCGTGGTGACGTCCGCCCGGCTCAGTGACCTGTTTCCGTGGCCCATGCCGGGCAACGTAGCAAGACCGCGCCCCGCGTCGTCAGAGACGGCGCGGGGCGTCTGTTCTGTCGGCTCTCATAACGTTTTCTCGGCTACTGACCAAGAAGGGGTGTAATCGACGAAGGGAGCACGGCCGGTGCGTCGCAAACAGCCGGATATCGCCACAGATCCGGACGCTTTCGAAGCCTTCTACCGGCGCCACGTCGATGCGGTCACCTCGTTCCTCGCCCGCCGGGTCGATGATCCCCACACGGCCGCCGACCTGGTGGCGGAGGTGTTCATGGCGGTGCTCGACTCCGCCCACACCTACCGGCCCGGACGCGGCAGTGAGATCGCCTGGTTGTACGGCGTCGCGCGCAACACGCTCTCCGCCGAGCGGCGGCGGGCGTACAAGGAGTCGCGGCTGGTCGATCGCGTCGGCGGCCGACGGCATCTCGACTCCGACGACGTGGCCGAGCTCGTGGCGCGGATCGACGCCGAGAACCTGGCCAGGCGGGCCTTCCAGGCCATGGCCGGACTGCCCGACGGTGACCGCGCGATGCTCGAACTGGTCGTCATCGACCAGCTCTCGATCAGCGAGGCCGCCACCGCCCTGGGCATCCGGCAGGGAGCCGCCCGGGCCAGGTTGCACCGCGCCCGCCACGCGCTCATGGACGTGCCGGAGCTGGCTCCCTTCGTCATGGAAGGAATCCGATGAACTTCAAGGAGCACGTACTGATGGAACTGAAAGCCGAGATCGAGGCCCGCAACGAGGCCCGGCGCCGGCGCACCAGGCGGCGCCTGCTCACCGGCGCGGCGGTGGCCGCCGTCGCGGCCGCCGCGGCGGTCGTGACGCCGTTCCTCAACGGTTCGGACGCCCCCGCCTACGCGCTCACCAAGAACACCGACGGCACGATCACGCTGCGGATCAACGAGTTCCGCGACCCCGGCCAGGTGGAGAAGGACCTGGCGGCGCTCGGCGTGCCCTCCGACGTCTCCTACCTCAAGCCCGGCACCCGCTGCGCCCCCGACCGCGCCCCCGCCGACGCCGGCCCGTCCTTCACCAAGGAAGAGCTCCAGAGCAAGGACCCCGCGGTCCGGAAGAAGATCAGGGAGGCGATCGAGAACAGCCCCAACGCGAAGACGTTCCGGATGGGCGACGGCCAGGTACGGATCGACCCCAAGCGCATCAAGACGGGGCAGACCGCGGTTCTGGAGTTCACCGAGAACGGCGACCAGACCTCCGGCCCCGAGAAGCCCAGGGTGCTGTGGCAGTTCAGCGGCTTCCTGGTCGACGGGCCGGCCAAGCCCTGCAAGGTGATCGACGACCCGTCCTGGGACAAGATGCCCGACCCGAAGGAGCACCCGGAGGCGTACCCGCCGCCCGGCATGTGATCGACCCGCCCCGCAGGCGGCCCGCGCCCGGATCGGGGGCCGGGCCGGGGCGCCTCAGCGGCCGGGAATGCCCAGCAGGATCAGCACGGACTGCTGGATCATGCGGCTCAGGATCTGCTCGTCCAGCTTGACGGCCTGGATCTCGATCTGGTGCCGCCAGACCGTCACCGGCTCGTCGGGGATGCCCGGCGGCACGTCCAGCGAGAACTCCACGCCGTCGAGGTAATCCACGCTGTCTCCTTCCGCTGGAGACCTCATTCTGGGCGCCGCCCCGGTAAGCGCACGGTAAGGGCGTCGCGCGCCTTCGGCGGCGGTCAGGTCTCCCAGTCGAGGGTGCGGCTCACCGCGCGTTTCCAGCCCTCGTACCCCTTCTCGCGCTGCTCGTCGGTCCACTCCGGGTTCCAGCGCCGGTCCTCGGCCCAGTTGGCGCGCAGCTCGTCGGTGTCCTTCCAGTAGCCGACGGCCAGCCCGGCGGCGTACGCGGCGCCCAGCGCGGTCGTCTCGGCCACCACGGGACGGCTGACCGGCACGCCCAGGATGTCGGACTGGAGTTGCATGCACAGGTTGTTCGCGGTGACGCCGCCGTCGACCTTGAGCACGTCCAACACCACGCCGGAGTCCTGCTGCATGGCCTCCACGACGTCCCGGCTCTGGTAGCAGATGGCCTCCAGCGTGGCCCGCGCCAGGTGGGCGTCCCTGTTGTAGCGGGACAGGCCGACGATCGCGCCGCGCGCGTCGGGCCGCCAGTACGGCGCGAACAACCCCGAGAACGCCGGGACGAAGTAGATCCCGCCGTTGTCGGTCACCTGCCGGGCCAGGTCCTCGCTCTGCGCGGAGGACCGGATGATGTGCAACTGGTCGCGCAGCCACTGCACGGCCGACCCGGTCACGGCGATCGAGCCCTCCAGCGCGAACACGGCCGGCTGGCCGGCGAACTTGTAGGCGACGGTGGTGAGCAGGCCGCGCTCGGAGCGTACGAGGTCGGTGCCGGTGTTGAGGAGCATGAAGTTGCCGGTGCCGTAGGTGTTCTTGGCCTCGCCCGGCGAGAAGCACACCTGGCCGACGGTGGCCGCCTGCTGGTCGCCGAGGATGCCGGTGATCGGCACCTCGCCGCCGAACGCGCCGTACCTGCTGGTCGTGCCGTAGGAGGCGGGCTCGGAGGACGGGCGGATCTCCGGCAGCATCTCGCGCGGGATGTCGAAGAAGGAGAGCAGCTCGTCGTCCCACTCCAGCGTCTCCAGGTCCATCAGCATGGTGCGGCTGGCGTTGGTCACGTCGGTGACGTGCACGCCGCCGCGGGCGCCGCCGGTGAGGTTCCACAGGGTCCAGGTGTCGGTGTTGCCGAAGACCGCCTCGCCCCGCCCGGCCGCCTGGCGCACGCCCTCGACGTTCTCCAGGATCCACTGGATCTTGCCGCCGGAGAAGTAGGCGTCCGGCCGCAGGCCCGTCTTCCTGCGGATGACCTCGCCGCGGCCGTCCCGTTCGAGCTGCGCGGCGATCCTGGCGCTGCGGGTGTCCTGCCACACGATGGCGTTGCAGTACGGGCGGCCGGTGCGCGGGTTCCACACGACCGTGGTCTCGCGCTGGTTGGTGATGCCCACGGCGGCCAGGTCGGTGTCGTGCAGCCCGGTGCGCTGGAGCGCGGTCTCGATCACCGCGGAGGTCCTGGTCGAGATCTCGATCGGGTTGTGCTCCACCCAGCCCGCCCTGGGCAGGATCTGCTCGTGTTCGAGCTGGAACTTGCACACCTCCAGGCCGCTGTGATTGAAGATCATGAACCTGGTGCTGGTGGTGCCCTGGTCGACGGCCCCCACGAAATCGGGCATGGTCGTTCTCCTCCGTTCGGGTCAGACGCGGCCCGCGTCCTCGATGTCGGGCTCGGGCTCGGGGAGGAACCGGGCGATCATGAGCTGGTAGAGCCCGGCGCCGGCCAGGCCGCCGAGCAGGGGGCCGACGATGGGCACCCAGAAGTACAGGTCGCCGTACTGGTCGCGCCAGGCGCCGGAGTAGCCGGTGAGGTAGCTGGCCAGGCGCGGCCCGAAGTCGCGCGCCGGGTTGATCGCGTAGCCGGCGTCGGCGCCCCACGCCATGCCGATGCCGACGATGAGCAGGCCGATGACCACCGGGCCGAGGTTGGCGCCGGGCGCGAGGTTGTGCGAGTCGGACAGGGCGTACAGGACGAACATCAGGATGGCGGTGCCGATGATCTGGTCGCGGAACCCGCCCCAGGCGCCGACCGGGAGCGTGCCGTTGCCGGGCAGGGTGGAGAAGACGGTCTGGGTCTTCAGCGTGTGCCCGGGGTCCACCTTGTTCAGCACCTCGGTGTAGTTCCAGCGCACCAGCAGCGCCCCGACGAACGCCCCCACGGTCTGCGCCAGCGAGTACGGCAGCACCTTGGCCCACGGGAACCCGCGGAAGGTCGCGAACGCCAGCGTGACGGCCGGGTTGAGATGGGCGCCGGTGATGCGGCCGGCGACGTAGACGCCGAGCGCGACGCCGATCCCCCATGCCCAGGCGATGCTGTCGTGATCGCCGAGGCCGGCCGCGACCACTTGGGCGACGACGCCCACCCCGAACAGGATGAGCACCATCGTGCCGGCGAACTCGGCGATGAGCTCACCGGCCAGTTCCAGGCGTTTGACACGTTCGACCACCGCTGTCCCCGCTTTCGTGGTGTCGGCGTTGTGTGCCATTCCCTGATCGGGGAAACGTATACGGATCGTGAGCGTTTGAGCACAAAGTGTTGTTCGGGGGATCCATGAACATGACCGGGGCGATGGACGCCAGGAACCGTCAGGCCGCCATCGACCGGCTGGCGGAGCAGTCCTTCGACGTGCTGGTGATCGGCGGCGGCGTGACCGGCGCGGGCGCCGCGCTGGACGCCGCCTCCCGCGGGCTGCGGGTCGCGCTGGTGGAGAGCCGCGACCTGGCCGCCGGCACGTCGAGCAGGTCGAGCAAGCTCATCCACGGCGGGCTGCGCTACCTGGAGCAGTTCGACTTCAAGCTGGTCCGCGAGGCGCTGAAGGAGCGCGACCTGCTGGTCTCGCGGCTGGCCCCGCACCTGGTCAAGCCGGTCACGTTCCTGTATCCGCTGCAGCACGGGCTCATCGAGCGGCCGTACGTGGGGGCCGGGCTGACCCTGTACGACACGTTGGAGGGCATGCGCCGGCCGATGCCCCGGCACCGGTACCTGTCGGTCAAGGAGTCGCGCCGGATGGCGCCCGGCCTGCGCGCGGACGCGGTGTCGGGCAGCATGATCTACTTCGACGCCCAGGTGGACGACGCGCGCTTCACCCTCACCCTGGCCAGGACGGCCGCCGCGCACGGCGCCGTGGTCGCCACCCGGACGCGGGTGGTCGAGATGCTGCGCGACCAGGGCAGCGAGCGCGTCGTCGGCGCCCGTGTGCACGACGAGGAGACCGGCCGCGACCTCGACGTCAGGGCGGACGCCGTGGTGGTGTGCGCGGGCGTGTGGACCGATCCGATCAACGGGTTGCCCGGCTCGGCGCCGGCCGGTTTCAAGGTCAGGATGTCGAAGGGCGTGCACGTCATGGTGCCGGGCGAGGCCATCGACTCGGCCACCGGCATGATCATCCCGACCGAGAAGAGCGTGCTGTTCATCATCCCCTGGACGCGGCGGCGGTGGATCGTCGGCACCACCGACACCGAGTACGACGGCGACCGCGAGGAGCCGGCCGCCACCGGCGAGGACATCGACTACATCCTCGACCGCGCCAACGCCGTGCTGGCCCGGCCGCTGACCCGTGACGACGTGGTGGGCGTCTACGTCGGCCTGCGCCCGCTGGTGGCGGCCGACGAGAGCTCGGCGACCACGAAGCTGTCCCGCGAGCATGTCGTGGACGTGCCGGCGCCGGGCCTGGCCACGATCGCCGGGGGCAAGTTCACCACGTACCGGGTCATGGCCAAGGACGTGGTCGACGCGGCGCTGGAGGGCTTCGACGTGCCGGAGTCGGTGACCGACCGGCTGCCGCTGATCGGCGCGGACGGGCTGCCGGCGGTGCGCGCGTCCGTGCGGCGGCTGGCCGAGGACCACGACGTGGACGCCGACGTGGTGGAGCATCTCGTCCAGCGCTACGGCACGCTCGCGATGGAGGTGCTCGCCCTGGTCGACGACGACCGCTCGCTCGGCGAGGCGCTGGTGGAGGGGTGCCCGTGGATCAGGGCCGAGGTCGTGTACGCCGTCACGCACGAGGGCGCGCTGCACGCCGAGGACGTCCTGTCGCGCCGGACCCGGATGCTCATCGAGGCGATCCCCGCCGCGCTCGACGCGGCCCCGGTGGTGGCGCGGCTGATGGCGGGGCTGCTCGGCTGGGACGAGGCCCGGGTGGAGGCCGAGGCGGCGCGCTGCCGCACCCTGGTCGAGGCCGAGCGCAGGGCCCTGGCCGAGGCCACGGCCCCGCGCCGCGAGCCCGCCGCCGCGTCCTAGCGGCGGGTCACCGGCCGATCGAGGGGCACCGGTCGATCGAGGGTCAGTGGCGTACGAGGGTCAGCGACGGTTCCGGGCCGACCGTCAGGCGGGCCCGGCCGCCGACCGGGAAGGTGGCCAGCGGGTTGGTGTGGCCGACGTCGACGTTGGCCAGGACGGGGACGTCCCGCAACCCCGGCTGCGTCTCGACGATCTGCTCAAGCAGGTCCCGGGTCATCCGGCTGGCCTGCTGGAACCGCCCGATCACCAGGCCGCGGACGGTCTCGGCGCCCGGGAGCTGGAGCAGCGAGGTGAGGTTGCGGGCGAAGATCGCCGGGTGGGACTCCAGGTCGTCCTCCACGATCAGCAGCGCGTCGTCGAGTGACGGCATGTACGGCGTGCCCTGCAGCAGGTTCAGGGTGCAGAGGTTGCCGCCGACGACGCGCCCCTCGGCGGCGCCGGGCCGCAGCGGCCACCAGCCCTCGTTGGGCATCGGCTCGCGCCCGTCCTGGTCGAGGAACCACAGGTCGTCGGTCCAGTACTTCGACGCCCCCAGCTCGACCGGCGCGTCGCCGAACAGGACGGCGGCGAACCACTCCAGGGTCTGCTCGAAGTGGTCGCGCATCCCGAACGTCGACCAGTGGGGCCCCGAGTACGTGACCAGCCCGGCGCGGGCGAGGACGGCGTTCTGCAGGGCGGTGATGTCGGAGTAGCCGCACAGGATCTTGGGGTTGGCCCGGATCAGCTCCCAGTCGAGGTGCGGCAGGAGCTCGTTGCAGTTGTAGCCGCCGATGACCGTCAGGATCGCCGCCACCGACGGGTCGGCGAAGGCGTCGTGCAGGTCGGCGACGCGGGAGGCGACGCTGCTGGAGTGGAAGGCGTCCCGCTCGTCTACGTGGCGGCCGTAGGTGAGCGTCAGGCCGAGCTCGGCGAAGCGGGCGTCGATGTGCGCGGTGTGGTCGTGCTCCATGACCATCGCGCGCGAGCAGGCCGGCGCGACGACGCGGACGATGTCGCCCGCCTTGAGTTTGGGGGGATGGATGACGTCCATCTAGCGAAGCATAGGCGAGCCGCTCTCCGCCTCCGCCCACACGGCGAACGAGGCCGCGTCGGCGCCGTCGCCGCAGACCGGGCAGCCGTCCGGGTCGCGCGGCCACTGGGACATGACCTCCAGCTCGCCGGTCTCGAAGTGCACGTCGAGCTGGCGGCCCAGGGCGATCGGCTCGGCGTGGCCGGTGACCAGCCGGATCGCCTCGCCGGTGATCAGCGAGGCGATCAGTGCGATGTGCGGGGCGAAGGCGAGGGTGACCCGGCCGTGCTCGGCCCGCAGCGCCCCGGCGAGCTGGGCGAGGTAGCTGGGGTCGGCGCGCGAGTAGTACAGGTGCAGGCAGTCCATGCAGCCCGTCTCGTGCGGACGCACCGAGAACAGCCGGCCCCGGGTGACGAACGAGCCGCCGCACACGTACGGCACCCCCTCCTGCACGCAGCCCGCGTTCACCCGGCGCTGGGCGACGAACGGCGGCTCGTCGATCGCGCAGATCGCGACGTCGGCGCCCCGGACGAGCCGGGCGACGTCGGCGGCCGACTCGATCCTGCGCTGCACGGCGGCGAACTCGACGCCGGGGTTCACCTCCCTGGCCGTCCGCGCGGCCACCGCGGTCTTGTACGCGCCGAGGTCGCTCTCCCGGTAGAGGAACTGCCGGTTCAGGTTGCTCAGCTCGACCCGGTCGTAGTCGACGGCCGTGATCCGGCCGAACCCGGCCGCCAGCAGCATGGGCAGGATGTACGAGCCGCCGCCGCCCAGGCCGAGCAGCACGCAGTGGGCGCCGCGCAGCCGGTCCTGCGGCTGCTCGCGGGCGGCGGACAGGCCGGCGTAGTGGCTGAAGTAGTTGACGTTGCCCTGGTAGCGGCGCGCGTCGCCGCCGTCGTACGGGCTGGGGCGGGCGTCCTCCAGGAAGCCGCGGCCGTCCAGGTCGCGTACGGCGCCGAGCACGTCCTCGACGCCGATTCCCGGGTGCGCCCGGCCCACGGCCGCGGCGACCTCGCCGAGCGTCCGGGTGCCGTCGAGCGCCTCGACGAGGGTCCAGAGTTGTCCGTACGGGTCGGTGAAGTCGACGGTGACGCCTGCCTGGGCGCCGATCCGGAACCGAGTGCCGTCCAGCCGGTACACCGGGTAGATGGGTTTGACGCGGATGAGTCTGTCGAGCGAATCGGGCATCTTCCTTCGTCCTTGTCGTCGGGTCGGAAATGGCCGGACGGGCATCCGGGGGGCGGCCGTACCCCCCGGATGCCCTCTTGCTGTCTGCCGCTTTCCGCGGCCTGTCGCCGGGATCAGAAAATGATCCAGCTCACCTCGACCGGCGCCTCAGTGCCCAGGTCGTTCATCTCGTACGTCATGCGATTCACCCCCTCTCGCGAATGTCCGGACCGGCCCGGAGACGAGACCGGCCACGCCTGCCGCGGTCACGAGGGCGGCGCCGAAGAGGAACACCGTCCTCGGTCCGGCCGCGGAAGCCAGGAGTCCCGCGAGCAGCGCGCCCACGGGGAAGAGCCCGAACGAGGCCATCAGCAGCGCCCCGGACACGCGCCCGCGCACCGCCGCGGGCAGCGTGGTGTGCACGACGGTGATCAGCAGCACGTTGCCCGCCGCGTTCGCCGCGCCCGCGCCGAGGAAGAGCGCCGCGGGCCAGACCCGGCCCTCGGCCAGGCCGACCGCGCCGAGCAGCGCGGCCTGCGGGAGCATCAGGAGCACCGCCGCCCGTACCGGGTTGCGCGGGGCGGGCAGCAGGCCCGCCGCGACGCTGCCCGCCAGCGCGCCGAGCCCGAAGGCCCCCAGCACGATCCCGTACGCGGTGGAGAACGTGGCCGGCGCGCTCTCGTGCAGCAGCGCCGGCAACCCGACCTCCAGGATCCCGGCGAACCCGAGATTGCCGACGGCGGCCAGCGTCAGGATGGCCCTGAACAGCGGGAACCCGCGCACGACGGCCCACATGCCGGGCCCGCCGCGCCCCCGCTCCGGACGCACCCGGCCGGGGCGCGGCCGGACGAACCACAGGGTCGCCACCGACACCGCGAACGAGGCCGCGTCCACGGCGAGCGCCGGCCCAGGGCCCAGACGGGCGACGAACACGCCCGCGACCACGGGCCCGGTCAGCGCGACGGCCTGCGCGGTCGCGTAGTTGCGGCTGTTGGCGCTCTGGACCCGCGACTCCTCGACGATGTCGGGGATGACGGAGAAGTTCGCCGGCAGGAAGGCGCCCCCGGCCAGGCCGAGCACCGCCGTGCCCGCCGCCAGCGCCCAGAGCCGGTCCGCGCCGTCCCAGGCCAGGGCGCACAGCAGCCCGGCGGCCGGGGCCCGCACGAGGTCGGCCGCCAGCATGACCGGCCTGGGCGCCCAGCGGTCCGCGAGCGGGCCGCCGAGCATGAGCCCGATCAACCGGAAGACGCCGTAGACGGTCAGCACCGTGCCGAGGGTCGCGGTGCCGTGCCGCAGCAGCACGATCCCCGGGAGGGCGACGACGAAGAACTGGTCGCCGAACCCGGAGAACCCCTGACCGGCGATGAGCAACGCCAACGACGACACCGGAGAACGGCGCCGCCCGCTGACGTGGCCGGTGTGGCCGGCGGGTATCAAGGACTCCGACGAATGACTCACGTAATACAGGGCGTTCCATCCCGTTCCGGACCCGTTCCATTCGCGACCGGCCCGCCCTCACCTGGTCATGAGGCCCTGCGCCTGCCTGGCGTTGAAGCCGGGACCACCACCGTGCCCCGTCATGAACCGCCTCGACCTGGGCCGCGGGAGGACCCTGACGGTACGGGTCCAGGCTCCGGACTCGGTCGAGTGGGCTCTGCGCGTCACTCGGTGAGCACGTGCGGCGGCGCGCCGGGCGAGGCTCCGGGGCCGGGTCCGTCCCGGCGCCTAGGGTGTTTGCCATGGTCAAGTGGCTTGTACTCCTGCTGGCTTGCTCGCTGACCGGATGCGCCGGTCCCGTCGGGACGGCCGGGCGCACGTCGCCGTCCGCGCCCGCGCCGCCCGGATCCGCCGCGTCCGAATCCGCGCCGGACGGGTCCGCGCCGGACGGGTCGTCCTCCGGTGCCGCCGCGGGCGAGGGCGGGCGGGAGGTCGGCGGGTGCGCGGACGCCCGGTGCGAGGTCACCCTCCGGGCGGGCGACGTCCTGAAGTTCGGACAGCGTCACGGGGTCTCCCGGTTCGCCGTCGCGAGCGTCCAGGGCGACAAGGTCACGTGGGAGGCGGACTTCACCGGGGCCGGGGACATGAGCTCCCAGGGCGAGCAGGGCGGCGCGTCCACCTGCAAGTTCGACGAGGGCGGGGGCTGCTCGGGCTACATCCGGGGCGTCACCACGCTCACCCTGAACGACGTCGTCCTGCGCTTCCTCTCCTTCGACCGCGGCCGTGCCGTCGTACGGGTGACACCGAAGCGATGACCGCCGGCCGGGAGGTCGTGCCGTCATGAGCGCGCAGCCCAGCAGCCGGACCAGCGTGATCGTCACGATGGTGGTCGTGGGGGCGCAGGCCGTCGTCCTCGGGGTCCTGGCGGCGGTCACCGGCTCGGCCATCCTGTACGCCGAGGCCATGTTCAGCGTGGCCGACTTCGGGGTGGAGGTGTTCCTGCTCATCGGGCTGTCGCGGGTGGCGCGCCCGCCCGACGAGCGGCACCCGCTCGGCTACGGCCAGGAGATCTTCTTCTGGTCGCTGTTCGCCGCCGTGGGACTGTTCGTGGGCGGGGGCGTCGCCTCGATCGTGGAGGGCCTGGGCGAGCCGTCGGCCTCGGGCGGTTCGTACGCGCTGGGCTACCTGGTGATCGTGCTGATCACGGTCAGCGACGGGTGGGCCCTGGTCGTCTCGGTACGGGCGCTCGGCGCGCGGGCCACGGTCACCGGCCGGTCGTTGTGGGCGGAGCTGCTGGCCGGCAGCGACCCGGCTGCCAAGACCGTGACCCTGGCCAACGCGGCGGCCGTGGTCAGCGGCCCGATCGCGGTGGCCGGCCTCGCGCTGCACCAGGCGACCGGGAACGAGGTCTTCGACTCGCTGGGCAGCGTGCTGATCGGGGTCCTGCTGGTCGCCGTCTCGGGCCTGCTGCTGCGGCTCAACCAGAACCTCATCGCCGCGCCCAGCGTGGACGCCGCCGACCTGGCCCGCATCCGCCGCGCGATCGTCGAGGTGCCGGACGTCACGGGGGTGCGCGGGGTGATCGCTGTGATCGTCGGGCCCCACCAGGTCATGGTGGCCGCCCGGGTGACCCTCGCCTCGGCCACCGACCTTCCCCGGGCCGAGCGGGCCATGGCCGCGGTCGAGGAACGGCTGCGGCGGCGTCCGGAGATCCGCGAGGTCTACGTCACGCCGGTCGCCCCCGAATGAGCCCGGGCCGGCCGCCGCCGCCCTTCGGGATCTCTACGCGAGCCCGCTCACTCCTCCGGGAAGTGGCAGCTCACCTGCCGTCCCCTCACCGTCGTGAGCATGGGCGGCTCGGTCCGGCACAACGGCTGCGCCTTCGGGCAGCGGGGATGGAAGGTGCAGCCGGGCGGCGGCGCGAGTGGGCTGGGCGGGTCGCCGTGCAGGACGATGCGCTCCCGCGTGGCCTCCACCTCCGGATCGGGCACCGGCACGGCCGACAGGAGCGTGCGCGTGTAGGGGTGGGCGGGGTCGGAGTAGACGGTGTCCGACGAGCCGGTCTCCACGATCCGGCCCAGGTACATGACGGCGACCGTCTCGCACATGTGCCGCACCACCGACAGGTCGTGCGCGATGAACAGGTAGCCGAGCCCGAGGTCGGCCCGCAGGTCGGCGAGCAGGTTGACGATCTGGGCCTGGATGGACACGTCCAGCGCCGAGACCGGCTCGTCGCAGACCACCAGACGGGGCCTGGAGGCGAGCGCGCGGGCGATGCCGATCCGCTGCGCCTGGCCGCCGGAGAACTCGTGGGGGTAGCGGTCGGCGTGCTCGGCGTCCAGGCCGACGAGCCGGAGCAGCTCGACCACGCCGTCCCGGTCCACCGTCCGGCGCGGCCCGGCGACGATCTGCCGGACGGTGTGGCGCGGGTTGAGCGACGCGTACGGGTCCTGGAAGATCATCTGGAGCCGGCCGCGCATCGGCAGCAGGGCCCGGGGGCCCAGATGGGTGATGTCGTGGCCGTCGAAGGTGACGGTCCCGCCGGTGGGCTCCAGCAGCCGCACGATCATGCGCCCGGTGGTGGACTTGCCGCAGCCCGACTCCCCGACCAGGCCGAGCGCCTGGCCTTCCGGCACGTCGAAGCTCACGCCGTCCACCGCCCGGACCCGTTGCCCGCGGCGTCCGGAGAAGGTCATCCGCAGGTCGCGCACGGAGAGCATCAGTGGTCGGCTCCTTCCAGGTGGCACGCGACCCGGTGGGGGTCGCCGGTGAGCGGCGGGCGCGTGGTCGCGCAGACGTCCAGGGCGGCCGGGCAGCGCGGGTGGAACCGGCAGCCCGGCGGCGGCGCGAGCAGCGAGGGCGGCGCCCCCGCGATCGCCCGCAGCCGCGCCCGGCCGGGGGCCGCCGCCGCGCCGGTCAGCGCGTCCGGCGGCGGCGCGCCCGGCACCGAGTCCAGCAGGGCCCGCGTGTACGGGTGCAGCGGCCGTTTGAAGATCTCCCTGGCGGGGGCGTGCTCCACGGTCCGGCCGCCGTACATGACCAGGACGTCGTCGGCCATGCGCGCCACCACGCCCAGGTCGTGGGTGATCAGGACGACCGCGAGCCCCCGCTCCCGCTGGATGCGCGCGATCAGGTCGAGGATCTGCGCCTGGACGGTCACGTCGAGCGCCGTCGTCGGCTCGTCGGCGATCAGCACGCCCGGCTCGCAGGCCAGCGCCATCGCGATCATCGCGCGCTGCCGCATGCCGCCCGAGAAGCGGTGCGGATGCTCCCCGGCGCGCCGCCGCGGCTCCGGGATGCCCACCTCGGCCAGCATCTCGACCGCCCGCTCGCGGGCCGCCCGCCGGCCGGCCCCGCGATGCAGCCGGTACGCCTCGGCGATCTGCTCCCCCACGGTGAAGAAGGGGTGCAACGACGACAGCGGATCCTGGAAGATCATCGACACCGCGCTGCCGCGCAGCCGGCGCAGCCGTTCGGCCGGGGCCCCGACGAGCTCCTCCCCGTCGAGCTCGATCGACCCGGCGACGGTCGCCCGGCGGTGCAGCCCCAGCAGCGACAGCGCGGTCACGGACTTGCCGGAGCCGGACTCGCCGACGACGCCCAGGGTCCGTCCCCGCTCGACGCCGAACGACACGCCGTCCACGATCCGGACGTCGCCGAAGCTCACCGACAGGTCGCGCACGGAAAGGATCACGAGTACCTCACCCTGGGGTCGATGACCGCGTAGACCAGGTCCACCAGCAGGTTGGCCAGCACGATGAAGAAGGCCGCGAGCAGCGTCGTGCCGAGGATCACGGGCTGGTCGGACTTGACGATGCCGTCGTAGGCGAGCCGGCCGACGCCGGGCAGGCCGTACACGGTCTCGGTGATCATCGCGCCGGCCAGCAGGCCGCCCAGGTCCATGCCGAAGACGGTGACGACCGGCGTCATGGCCGCGCGCATGCCGTGCTTGGCGACGACCGTCCGCTCGTGCAGGCCCTTGGCGCGGGCCGTCCTGATGTACGGCTCGGCCATCGTCTCGATCATCTGCGCCCGGGTGAGCCGGGCGTACATGGCGGCGTAGAGCGCGGCCAGCGTGACCCAGGGCAGGATCAGGTTGCCGGCCCAGGCGGCGGGGTCGTCGGTGAGCGGCACGTACGCGGGGTACGGCAGCAGCCCGGTCACCCGTACCGCCAGCAGGAGCAGCACCATCGCCACGAAGTAGACCGGCAGGGACGCGCTGGTCAGCGTGGCGATCATCAGCGTCCGGTCCAGGGCGCTCCCCCGGCGCAGCGCCGACACCACCCCGACCGTGACGCCCACGGCCAGCCACAGCAGGGCCGCGCCGACGGCCAGGGACGCGCTGGCGCCGAGCCGGTCGATCAGCAGGTCCCAGACCGGCAGCGCGTTCTGGTAGGAGAAGCCGAGGCAGGGCACGTGGCAGCCGGGGCGCCCGGCGACGATGCCCGCGACGTAGCCGCCGAACTGCTCCCACAGCGGCCGGTCCAGCCCCATCTGCGCGCGCACCTCGGCGACCCGCTCGGGCGTGCAGGTCTTGCCGCACGCCTGGACCGCCGGGTCGGACGGCAGCACGTAGAAGATCACGAAGGTCACCGCACAGATCACCAGCAGCACGCCGGCGACCGCGAGGGCCCGTCTGGCCAGGTACGACGTCATTGTGCCGCCCCCTTCGGGTCGACGGCGTCGCGCAGGGCGTCACCGAGGAGGGTGAAGGCGAGCACGGTCAGGAACAGGCAGGTGCCGGGGACGAGAAGGTACATCGGGTCGACCTCGTACCAGAGCATCGCCTCCTGGATCATCTGCCCCCAGGACGCGGTCGGCGGGCGCACCCCGACGCCGAGGAACGACAGCGCCGCCTCGGTGCCGATGTTGGCGGGCACCGCGAGCGTGGCGTACACGAGGATCGGCGCGGTGATGTTGGGCATGATCTCGCGGAAGACGATGACGCCGTTCAGCGCGCCGCCGACCCGGGCGGCGTCCACGTACTCGCGGTGCTTGACGGAGATCGCCTGCCCCCGGACGATCCGCCCGATGTACGGCCAGCCGAACCCGCCCATCACACACACCAGCAGGACCATCCGGTCGCCGTCGGGCATGACCGAGATGAGGGCGATCATGAAGATCAGGCTCGGGAACGACATGAGCAGGTCCATGGTCCGGCTGATCACCGCGTCCGCCCAGCCGCCGAGGTAGCCGGCCAGCAGCCCGAGCACGGTGCCGAGCAGCACCGACACCAGCGTGGCCAGGGTGGAGACCATCAGCGAGACGCGGGCGCCGTAGACGACGCGGCTGAACACGTCGCGGCCGTTGACGGGCTCGACGCCGAGCCAGTGCTCGCCGCTGACGCCGCCCAGCGCCCCCTTGGGCACGCCCGCCAGCTCCTGGTCGATCGCGGAGGGGTCGAAGGCGTCCGGCGGCCAGCCGTTCAGCTTGGTGAGCAGCGGCGCGGCGAGCGCGACCAGCACCAGGACCGTCACCACGACCAGCGCGAAGCGGGTGGCGGCGCCGCCCAGCAGGCGCTTCCTGACCAGCCGGGCGGGCGGGCCCGCCGTGACGACCGTCGCCGTCATGTCCGGCTCCGCCGGTATCCGGGGTAGCCGTTCCTCACTTCTGCCTCACCCCCAGGACGGCGAAGTCGAGCTGCCCGGACCAGACGGGATGGCCCACCGCGCCGGAGACGTCCTTGCCGACCAGGATCGGCTTGCGGTCCCACGCGTACGGCACCGCCGGCGAGGACTGCATGACCTGCCGGTCGAGGTCGACCCAGGCGGCTTCGGCGGCCTTCGGATCGCTCATGGCCTGGATCTCGTCGATGCGCTTCTGCACCGCCTCGTCGCGGAACTGCCAGACGTTGCCGGAGTTGCCCTTCTCGACGATCGTGCGCCCGTCGAACAGCAGCGGCAGGAACGTCGCCCCGGACGGGTAGTCGGGGCACCAGCCGTAGGTGAACAGGTCGGGCGTCTTGGCGGTGTCGCCGACGGTGTCGTAGTAGACCGAGGGATCGACCGGCGTGAGCACGACCTCGACGCCCGCCCGCTTCAGCGACGCCTGCACGGCCTCGCCGAGCGCCTTGTCGCCGGTCGAGATCGTCATCCGCACGTTCAGCGCCTTGCCGCCCAGCAGGGCCTTGGCCTTCTCGACGTCCCCGGTCGGCGGGAGGTGGAACACGTCCTGCGGCGTGCCGCCCGACAGGGCCGGCGGCAGGTAGGAGGTGGCGATCGAGGTCATGGCCGGGCCGCCGGCGGCGGTCTGGAGCGCCTGCTTGTCCAGGGCGAAGTGCACCGCCTGCCGGGCCTTCAGGTCGTCGAAGGGCGGCTTGGAGGTGTTGAAGCCGATCATGTCGGTGCATCCCGACATGGCGTTGACCAACCGGGACTTCACGTCCGGCCGGGGCAGGATCTTGGCCAGGCTGGCGGCGCTGACGTCGGTGTAGGCGATCGAGGTGGCGTCCTCGCCCCTGCTCTCGATGAGCCGGTCGTCGATCACGCCCTGCCGCAGGCCCTGCTTGACCACGATGCGGTCGGGCGCGGCCTTGCGCACCGGGTCGGTGGCCGCCGACCAGTGCGGGTTGCGCACCAGGACCATCTCCTTGCCCCGGTCGTAGCGCTCGATCTTGTACGGCCCGGAGGAGAAGGGCCGGTTGTCGTACTGCGCGCCGGTCTCCTTCGCGGCCGGCACCGGCGCGAACGTCGGCAGCGTCACCGTGGAGGAGAACTCGGCGACCGGCCGCTTGAGGCGGAAGACGATGGTCCGGTCGTCCGGGGTCTCGATCGAGTCCAGGTGCCGGCCCTTCAGCGGGCCCTTGTAGCCGTCGGCGCCGGCCAGGTAGAGCTGGGCGTAGTTGGGGCCGCCGGGCAGTTCGGGGGCGAAGGAACGCTCCACGTTGTACTTGATGTCCTTCGCGGTGACGGGGGTGCCGTCCTCGTACTTGACGCCGTCCTTGAGGGTGAAGGTCCACACCTTGCCGCCCTCGGAGGCGGTGCCCAGGTCGGTGGCCAGATCCGGGACGATCTCGTGGCTGCCCGCCTTGAAGGTGGTGAGGGTGCGGTAGAGCAGCCGGATGCCGAAGTCCATCTGGGGCATCGTCCAGTTGCGGGCCGGGTCCAGGTGGGAGAAGTCCTGGTTGGACAGGATCGTCAGGGTCCCGCCCCCGGCCGCCGTCGCCGGGGTGGCGGCCTTGCCGCCGCCGCAGGCCGCCACGCCGAGCAGGAGCCCCGCGGCCAGCACGTTACGGAGAGTCACGGATCACTCCAGTGAGGTGAGAGGGCCCGGGCCGGGACCGGCGGGAGAGGGTTCGCCGGCCCCGGCGCCCGGGCGGTCTAGTACTCGGTCTTGACGCTCGCGCCCGAGAAGGTCTGCGCGGCGTGGAGGCTGATGTAGTTGTAGCCGGCGGGCGGGTTGTTGATCACCAGGGTCTCGGCGTTGCCCGACGCGGTGGAGCGCTGGGTGTAGGCCGAGGTGGTGGCCCAGGTGGCGGCGTTGTAGTAGAGGTCGGCGTTCCCGGTGCCGCCGGAGGCGGTGATGGTCAGCCTGGCCGTCCCGGCGGGCAGGTAGATGTAGAGGTAGGCGTAGTTGCCCTGGGTGGCCGACAGGTTGCTGCGCTTGCAGTTCTTGTCGAGCCTGCGGGTGTCGGAGGCGGTGCACTCCGGCGTCGAGCCGCCGCCGGTCGACACCGTGACCTGCTTCGACGTCGTCGCGGTGGCGCCGCCGTCGTCGGTGACGGTCAGCGTGACGGTGTACGTGCCCTGCGCCGCGTAGGCGTGCGACGGGTTGGCCGCGGTGGAGGTGGCGCCGTCGCCGAAGTCCCAGCGGCGGGCGGCGATGGTGCCGTCGGAGTCGGTGGAGGTGTCGGTGAAGGCGGCCGTCAGCCCGCTGGCCGTGGAGGTGAAGTTCGCGGTGGGCGCCTGGTTGCCGGTGCCGCCCCCGGAGCACGCCCCGGCCGCGCAGGCGGCGAGCCAGGTGTACCAGTCGGAGTCGTAGCGGCTGCCGAGCGTGCCGGTCAGGAACGACCGGGCGGTGCTCCACGCGCCGGTCCGGTACGAGCCGAGCAGCGTCGCGATGTCGGCCGGGTGCTTGTCGAACATGTAGCGGACGGCCAGGTAGCCCCACCGGTAGATGCGGGTGGTGTCATGGTCGTAGGTGGTGTTCCACAGCGTGCTCAGCGCGTACGTGCGCTTGCCCGCCTCGGTGATCGCCGCGTCGTAGACGACCTTGCGGTAGGAGTAGGAGACGTACTCGGCGAAGCCCTCGATCCACCAGATGGTCGGCGTGCTCACCCCGGCGTTGAAGTCGCCGTACATGTCGAACCGGCCGTCGAGGTAGTGGGTGTACTCGTGGTTGAGGTTCCAGATCTGGAAGTCGGGGCGCAGCCACTCGGCCTCGTAGGCGATGAACCTGGGCTGGTTGCCCGCGGCGGCGGGGTCGCCCTCCAGGTACATGCCGCCGTTGTTGGTGTCGATGCCGAACATCGCGCCGGCGTAGGTCTGGTAGTCGGTGCTGGAGTCGAAGACCACCACCTCCAGCGTGGTGTTGTTGTCGCTCGCGACCGGGCCGTTGTCCTTGACCAGGTTGTGGAAGAAGGCGTCCTGGTTGGCCAGGCTGGCGCAGGTGGCGGCGAGCTGGCTTGAGGTGACCTCCTGGGCCCGGATCCTGATGCTGGCGCTGCAGGTGTGGGTGATCGGCAGCACGGCGGCCGTCAGGCGGGCGGCCAGGTCGCAGGTGCCGTAGTAGGAGCAGTTGGCCTTGTCGTAGGAGTCGGTCATCTCGGCCACGCCCACCCACAGCGGCGCGGTGGCGCCGGTCATGGCGCTGCGGCCGAGCAGGTTCTTGGCCAGCGGCCGGACGACGGCCTGCAACGTCGTGTGCTGCAGGAAGCGGCCCAGCTCGCGCCCGGCGTTGGAGACGAGGTAGGAGCGGTCGGTGCCGAGCATGCTGAGGTGGTTCGTGGCGAAGGCGTTCAGGGAGTCCAGGACGCTGCGGTCGGCCTGCACGGCGCTGACGAACGCGGGCACCTGGTGGCCGCGGAACAGCACGGTGTAGACGTTGTTGACCGCGTTGAGCATCCACCACGACGCGTCGTAGGAGCTGTTGTAGCCGTCGAGCAGGCGCTTGACCACGTACAGGTAGCGGTCGTTCTGCTCGGCGCTGTCGATGAGGGTGACGGCCTCGCTCAGCACCTCCCCGTTGGCGTCGCTGACGGTCGAGGACCGGGAGTTGCCGAAGAAGGCGTCCAGGCCGGACCGGATCGCGGTGGTGAGCGCCTGGCCGTACGAGCCGACGTCGCCGGAGTTGTACCAGTGGACGTAGTAGCCGGCCCGCAGGTAGAGGACGAGCTGGGCGGTGCCGGTGGTGTTGTCGCCCGGGTAGTTCGCCGAGTCGTCGCGCAGGGCGTAGGCGACGGTCGTCATCTGCGCCTCGCGGAAGGCGTTGTAGGCGTCCGCGCCGGTCAGGTTGAACAGGGTGTTGACGCAGTCGGTGGCGCTGGCCTTGATCTGCTGGACCAGGGCGCTGCCGGTGCGGCTGGTGAAGTCGGAGACGTTGCAGGCGGCGGCCGCGGCGACGCTCTTGCGCGCCGACGGCCTGGCGTGCTCCGGCCGGGTGGCGGGTTCGTCGTAGTCGCGGCGGAGGGCGTCCTTGGCCGCGGGCTGGGGCGCCCGGTCACGGGTGTCGAGCCGGGACTTGGCGACGTGCGGGGCGTCGTCGGCCGGGACCGCGAGGCGGGCGGCCGGGGGCGGTTCGGCCGCCGCGCTCGCCGGTGTCGCGGCGAACGGCGGGAGTAGGGCTAATGCGGCCAGGGGGACGATCATCCGCCAGCCGTGCAGGACCTTGCGCACAAGAACCTCCGGGGGGTATCCGCATGGATGCGAGGTCGGGTACGAGTGTGCGGTCCGTCCGGAGGGCGTGGTCATACGACGCCGCATAAGTGTTGCCTATGGGCGTTCCCAATCCGTCGCCAAGAGCCATCACATGTCACATAATCCTGAGCTATGGACCTGGATCTCCGGCATCTCCGAATGGTCTGTACGATCGCCGAGGCCGGCAGCGTGACCAAAGCGGCCGCACGCCTCGGGCTGTCCCAACCGGCGATCACCACCCAGCTCCGCAGGATCGAGGAGATGGTGGGCGGTGAGCTGTTCACCCGCAGCCGGAACGGCGTCGAACCCACCCAGCTCGGACGTCAGGTCATCGCCCGCGCCCGGATCGTCCTGTCGGAGATCGACTCGCTCTTCGGCGACCTGCACGACGCGAACCCGGCCGTCACCGGGCTGCGGCTCGGGTGCAGCCACCTGGCGTGCGTGGCCAGCGTGGTGGACCGGGTCGGCGAGGCGTTACCCGGCCGGTCGATCTCCCTGCGCATCGAGCCGTCCAGCGTGCAGCTCGCCGACGCGCTCACCCACGGCCAGCTCGACGCCGCGCTCATGGGCATGATCGAGGGGTTCGACGTCCCGCTCACGCCACCGGTCGTCACCCGCACGCTGGTGCCCAGGTATCCCATCTTCGTGGCCATGGCCGCCGGGCACCCGCTGGCCGAGCAGCCCGAGGTGCGCCTGTCCGACCTCAGGAACGAGCGCTGGATCAGCCCGCCCGGCGCCGACGACGGCTCGCTCGCCGCCCTGCGCGCCTCCTGCCGGGCCGCCGGCTTCGAGCCGGACGTGCGCTACGACGCCCCGAGCGGCGCCGGCCGCCCGCTGGTCGCCGCCGGGCTGGGCGTACGCCTGGTGGACCCGACCTGGCCGGTGCCCGAGGGCACCGCCGTACGGCCGCTGGCGGGCGAGCCGCAGGTTGGGCACCTGGTCATGGCCTGGCGCAGGGACCTGATCGGCGCGGACGCGGCGGCGGCCATCTACCGCGGGCTCGCCGCCGCCTTCGAGGACCACATCGACGACAACCCCCTCTTCCGCCGGTGGTGGGACGAGCACCCGGGCGCCCATCCCCTCCGCTGACGGCCCCGACCGGCGCGCGTGGGCCTCACTCCGCCGTGCGCAGCGGGAAGTGGCAGGCCACCTGGTGCTCGCCGCCCGCCAGCGGCGGCTCGGTCTCGCAGATCTCCTGGGCGAGCGGGCAGCGCGTCCTGAACCGGCAGCCCGAGGGCGGGTTCTGCGCGCTGGGCAGCTCGCCCTTGATGGCGACGCTCGTGCGCGGCGCCACGCCCGGCTCGGCCGAGGGCACGGCCTCGATCAGCGCCTGCGTGTACGGGTGCCGGGCCTTCCTGACGACGTCGCGGGCCGGCCCGACCTCGACGAGCTTGCCCAGGTACATGACGCCGATCCGGTCCGACATGTAGTCCACGACGGACAGGTCGTGGCTGATGAACACGTACGACAGGCCCAGCTCGCGCTGCAGGTCGCGCATGAGGTTGAGCACCTGGGCCTGGATGGACACGTCGAGCGCGCTCACCGGCTCGTCGCACACGATCAGCCGCGGCTCCAGGGCCAGCGACCTGGCCAGCCCGATGCGCTGGAGCTGGCCGCCGGAGAACTCGTGCGGGTAGCGGTCGAGCACCCGTCGCGGCAGGCCCACCTGGTCCAGCAGGGTGCCGATGCGGGAGCGGCGGCCGGCCCGGTCGCCGGCCTGCTGGATCTCCAGGGGCTCGGCCAGGATGGAGTCGATGCGCATGCGCGGGTTCATCGCCGCGTAGCTGTCCTGGAACATGAGCTGGACCCGCCGGTGCATGGCGCGGCGGGCGCGCCGGTCGAGCGTGGCGATGTCGGCGCCGTCCACCACGATCTGGCCGGAGGTGGGCTCCTCCAGGCCGACGATCAGCCGGCCCACGGTCGACTTGCCGCAGCCCGACTCGCCCACGAGCCCGAACGTCTCGCCGGGGCGCACGTCGAAGCCGACCCCCGCGACGGCGCTGACCTGCGGCGCCTTGCGGCCCAGGGAGCCCGTGCCGTCGTAGTTCTTGACCAGGTCGCGGACGGACAGGATCGGCGCGGCCCCGGCCTGCGGCCCGGCCCGGTCGGGCCGCGGCCCGGCGGCCTCGGCGCGCGCCCGCGGCTGGAGCACCGGGTGCAGGCAGGCGTGCTGGTGCTCGCCGCCGGACAGGGTCACGTCGGTGGTGCGGCACTCCTCGGTCGCGAAGCGGCAGCGGGGGGCGAACCGGCAGCCGGTCATCGGCCGGGACAGGTCCGGCGGCAGGCCGGGGATGCTGTAGAGCGCGCCGTCGTCGTGCTCGGCCGCGCCGGGCAGCGACTCCATGAGGGCCTCGGTGTAGCGGTGGCGCGGCTGCCGGAACAGCTCGGCGGTGGTCGCGGCCTCCACCACGCGGCCGGCGTACATGACGGCGACCCGGTCGGCGCGGCTGGCGATCACGCCCAGGTCGTGGGTGACCAGGATGACCGCCATCTGGAACTCCTCGCGCAGGTCGTCGATGAGTTCCAGGATCTGGCGCTGGGTGGTGACGTCGAGGGCGGTGGTCGGCTCGTCGGCGATGAGCAGCCGGGGCGAGCAGACCAGGGCCATGGCGATGACCACGCGCTGGCGCATGCCGCCGGAGAGCTGGTGGGGGTAGGCGTCGGCGATCTTGTCGGGACGCGGCATGCCGACCCGGCGCAGGATCTCCACGGCCCGCTCGCGCGCCTCGGCCTTGCCGACGCCCTGGTGGACCCGGAGCGGCTCGGCGACCTGGGCGCCGATGCGCATGGTGGGGTTGAGCGAGGTGAGCGGGTCCTGGAACACCATGCCCATCTCGACGCCGCGGATCCTGCGCATCTCGGCGGGCGGCAGGGACAGCAGGTCGCGGCCCTCGAACAGGATCTCGCCGCCGACGACGCGGCCGCCGGACGGCAGCAGGCCCATGATCGACAGGGCGGTCATGGTCTTGCCGCTGCCCGACTCGCCGACGATGCCGAGCGTCTCGCCCTGCCGCACCTCCAGGTTGACGTGGTCGAGGGCGTGCACGACGCCCTGACGCAGCGGGATGTCGGTGCTGACGTCGCGCAGGCGCAGCAAAGGGCTCATGTTCCGTTCCTCCTAGCGCCGCCGGAGGCGGACCTCGAAGACGTCCCTCAGCCCGTCGCCGATGAAGTTGAAGGCGAGGACGATGAGGATGATGGCGATCCCGGGCGGGTACAGCAGCCACCAGTAGCCGCTGTAGGTGTTGGCGAGGCCGTCGGAGAGCATCCCGCCCCAGTTCGCCGCGGGCGGCGGCACGCCGAGGCCGAGGAAGGACAGGTAGGCGACGTACAGGATGGCGTCGGCGACCTGGAAGGTGGCGTTGACGATCACGGTGCCGATGGCGTTGGGGATGATGTGCCGCCGTACGGCCCGGCCGCCGGTGCCGCCCATCGACCGCATGGCCTGCACGTACTCGCGCGAGCGCAGGGTCAGCGCCTCGCCGCGGACCAGCCGGGCCGGGCCCAGCCAGGCGAAGGCGCCGATGATGAGGATGAGCATCGGCACGGTCGGCGTGACGATGGTCGCCATCAGCATGAACAGGAACAACGAGGGGATCGACATCATCGCGTCGACCACCCGCATCATGGCCGCGTCCACCCAGCCGCTGGTGAAGCCGGCGATGGCGCCCCAGATCGTGCCCACGACCGTGGCCAGCACGCCGGCGGCCAGCCCGACGACGATGGACGTCTGCCCGCCGAGCAGCAGGCGGCCGAGCTGGTCGTAGCCGACGCCGTCGGTGCCCAGCGGGTGGCCCGGGGTGCCGGGGGCCAGGTAGACCGAGGCGAGGTCGGTGTGCACCTGGTCGGTCCGGTAGAACAGCGGGCCGAGGAAGCACAGGCCGCCCAGCACGATGAAGATGATCAGCCCCAGCAGGGCGAGGCGGTTCTCGGCGAAGACGGTCAGCGCCTGGCGCCACTGGCCGCGTACGGGCGCCTCTTCGGCGGGGACCGGCGTGCCGGCCGCCTCGGCGGGCGCGGTCATGAGCGGGCCGCCGTCCTGAGCCGGACGCGCGGATCGACGGCGGCGTACAGCAGGTCGGCGAGCAGGGCGCCGAGCACGGTCGCGATCGCGATGATCAGCGTGACGCCGAACAGGATCGGGAAGTCCCGCTTCAGCGCCGCCTGCCAGAACAGCTGGCCCATGCCGGGGTAGTTGAACAGGGCCTCGACAACCAGGGCGCCGCTGAACAGCGCGGGCAGGTACATCCCGAGCAGGGTGATGACCGGGAACAGGCCGTTGCGCAGCGTGTGCCGGGCGACGACGCGCGCCTCCGACAGGCCCTTGCTGCGGGCGGTGCGCACGTAGTTCTCGTTGAGGTTGTCGACCATCGAGGAGCGCACGTACCGCGAGTAGACGGCGACGGTCACGATGGCGAGCGTGACGGTGGGCAGGACGAGCCCGGCCGGGTCGGCCAGCACCTCACCGAGGGTGAACCCCTGCGAGGCCTCCGGCGGCAGGATCGGCCAGACCTGCGAGAAGAGAATGATCATCATGAGACCCATGAAGAAGATCGGCGTGGCGTAGGCCAGCAGCGACAGGGTGGTGATCGTGTAGTCGGGCCACCGGTTGCGCCGCATCGCCTGGACCACGCCGAGCGGGATGGCGACGACGACGGCCAGCATCGTCGAGAACAACGACAACACCATGGTCTTGGGCAGCCGCTGGCCGATGGCCTCGGCCACCGACTGGTTGAGCTGGAAGGAGTAGCCGAGGTCGCCGCGCAGGAGGCGGCCGATGAACATGACGTACTGCTGGATCCAGGGGCGGTCGTAGCCCATTTCGTGGTCGAACGCCGCCAGCTGGGCCAGCGTCGCGTCCTTGCCCAGGGTGGCCCGCGCCGCGCCGCCCGGCAGGAGATGCAGGATGACGAACGTGATCATCGTGACCAGCACGACGATGATCAGGGCCTGGCCCAAGCGGGTGATCAGATACCGGGCCACGCGGGGCCCCTCCTTGTTCCAGGGACCCCGGCGACCCCCGCACGGGCCGCCGGAGTCGGGGACGGTCTCAGTTCTTCCAGGACCAGTCCTGGAAGAACATGTTGTTCATCGGGTCCTGCGTGACGCCCTGGAGCCCGGCGCGGTACGCCGAGATCTGGTAGACGGGGTTCGGCATCCACAACACCGGCAGGTCCTGGGCCAGCCGGTCGTTGTACGCCTTGAGCGTCGCCTCGTCGTCGGCGAACTGGGTGGCCTCGATGAGCTTGTCGGCCTCGGGGTCGCTGTAGCTGCCCAGGTTGACTGGGGCGTCGGTGGCGAACAGCCGCTCGCCGCTGGGGAAGGCCGGGTAGTACCAGCTGCCCTGCGAGCCGAAGAACGACATGTCCCACGAGCAGTTGGAGTCCGACGGCTTGCACGCCGGGGTGACCGCGACCGAGTCCGGCACTTCCTTGATGGTGAGCTGGATGCCCAGCTTGGACATCTGCGACTTGATCTCGGCGAACATCTTGGTCGTCGCGGCGAAGCCGGTCTGGCTGGTGACGGTGAAGGCCAGCTTCGCGCCGGACTTGACGCCCTCGCCGCACTGGTCGGCGCCGGTGCCCGGCTTCTGGCAGGTCGTCTGCCCGTCGGGGGTCACCTGCCAGCCGTGGCTCTCCAGGAGCTGCTTGGCCTTGGCCGGGTCGAAGGGGTAGGCGCAGCCTTCGCTGGAGCCGTTCGTGCCGGGCTTGGCCGGGACGGGCCCACAGGTCGGGGCCGCCATGCCGGACCAGATGGCCTTGCTGATGGTCGGCTGGTCGATGAGCGACTGGAGGGCCTGGCGCAGGTAGAGCTGCTTGAACAGGGGGCCGGAGTCGGGGTTGTTGAAGTTGAGCTGGAGGTAGGTGATGGACCAGCCGTACCAGGGGGCGATCTGGTAGCCCTTCGACTCCAGGTACTTCTGCTGCGACAGGTTGGCCGGCGGCACGTAGCCGTAGTCGATCTGGCCGGCGCGCAGCACGTTGAACTCGGCGTCGTCGCTGGTGAAGGGGCGCAGCGTGACCGACTTGAGCTTCGGCTTGTCGCTGCCGGAGTAGTTCGCGCGGGCGGTGAGGACGACCTCGCCGTTCGGCACGTACTTCTCCAGCTTCCACGGGCCGCTGTTGACCTGCCACAGCTCGTTGGTCGCGTACGTCTTGGGGTCCTTCGACGCGGCGGTGAGGAAGTCGAAGACCTTCTTGGCGCCCTCGGGGGTGGTGTCGAGGTCGCTCACCTTGCCGGTGGCCGAGTCCTTGTCCCAGACGTGCTGGGGCAGCGGCACGATGCGGTTGAGCTGGTTGCCGACGAACCACCCGGTGTTGTACGTCTTCGTGGTCGTCAGGGAGAAGGTCTTGTCGTCCTTCACCTTGAACTCGGCGATGTTGTCCGGGAAGCCGCCCTCCCGGTAGGACGCCCACTTGTCCTTGTTCGCGGTGACGAGATTCCACCAGAACTGGATGTCACGGGTGGTGACGGGCTTGCCGTCGGACCACGTGTTGTCCTTCAGCGTGATCGTCAGCGTCTTGCCGCCGTTGCTCACCTCGGGCGGTTCGGCCATCGAGCGCCCGGGGTCGATGTTGTACTTCGCCGAGCCGTCCAGCAGGTACTCGTACAGGTGACGGTACTGGGCGGAGCCGAAGATGACGTTCTCGCCCTGGGTGAAGCCGGGTGCCGAGATCGGCAGGATCCAGTTCGGGGTCCTGAGGGCGACGGTCACGCCGTCCTTGCTCTGGCCCCCGCTCTGGGCGCCCTTCTGCGCGCCGCCGGCGGACCCGCTGCACGCGGTCAGCGCCAGCCCGAGGGCCAGCACGCCCGCCAGGGCGCCGGTGCCGCGGAGCCCGCGCCGGTGGAATCTGCTCCCCATGGGATCTCCTCGGTTGACGTCGCACGGCGCCCTGCGCTTACCGGGGGGCCTGGTGCGTTCGATGCGGAGAATGTATAGATGGTCCCGCATGAAGTCAACGGAACTAATTCGCTTTGTTCGCTGACTTCTTTCGGTTTAGAGTCGAAGTCGCCGGTGCCTCATGATGGGGCTCTGTTGCGACGACGGGCCTGCCGGGGAACCGGCCTGAAAGAGGAGCGGCATGCCGGAGCCATCGAGTCCCGCCAACCTGCGTGAGCAGGCGCTCAGCCTCTTGGCCAGCGGTGCGGCGACGTCGCGCGCCGATCTGGTGGAGACCCTCCAGGTGGCTCCGTCCACGGTCTCCAGCGTGGTCCGGCGGCTGCTGGAGGAGGGCGCCATCCTGGAGGAGGGCGTCGGCCGCTCCACCGGCGGGCGGCGGCCGCGGATCCTGCGGCTGCGCGACGTCCCGGGCGCCTTCGCGGTGTCCGAGCTGGGCGCCCAGCACGCGCGCGTGGGGCTGTGCGCGCCCGACGGCCGACTGCTGGCCGTACGGGAGATCGCCACCGACATAGCCGAAGGGCCCGGCCAGGTCTTCGACGCCATCTGGCGGGCGTACGAGCAGCTCAGCACGGCCAATGCCCCCGGCCAGACGCTGCTCGGCATCGGCCTCGCGCTGCCCGGCCCGGTCGAGTACCCGCACGGCCGGCTGATCGGCCCGGCCCGGATGCCCGGCTGGAACGGCTTCGACGCCCAGACCCACCTGAGAGAGCGCTTCGGCGTGCCCGCGGTCGTCGACAACGACGCCAAGGCCGCCGCCATCGGCGAGTACGTCAGCCGGGGCCGCGACCCCGGCGACATGATCTACGTCAAGGCCGGCACCGGCATCGGCGGCTGCCTGGTCAGCGGCGGCCAGATCTACCGCGGCGGCCGCGGCCTCAGCGGCGACGTCACCCACGTGCGGGTGGCCGACAGCGGCGAGCGCGAGTGCTCCTGCGGCAGCCGCGGCTGCCTGGAGACGGTGGCCAGCGGCGCGGCCCTGGTCCGCCAGCTCAAGGACCGCGGCCTGCGGGTCAGCACGCCGCGCGACGTCGTCGCCGCCACCGTCGACGCCGAGCCGTCCGTCGTGACCCTGGTGCGCCACGCCGGCGAGCTGCTCGGGGTCGCCCTGTCCGGCCTGGTCAACTTCCTCAACCCCGACGCCGTCGTCATCGGCGGCGCGCTGTCCAGCCTCGACGTCTACGTGGCCGCCGCCCGGAGCATGCTCTACAAGCGCTGCCTGCCGTCCATGACCCAGTCACTGTCCATCGAGGCCAGCGCCGCCGGCCCGGACGCCGCCCTGATCGGCCTCGGGCACCTCGTGCGCGCCTCGGCCGACGTCCGTCCCTCCTAGGCAAGGAGTCCCCCGCCCGTGTCCCGTCCCCTCCGCGTCGCCGTCGGCGGCGTGCACATCGAGTCCAGCACCTTCTCCCCGCACCTGAGCACCGCCGCCGACTTCGAGGTCACCCGCGGTGACGCCCTGCTGGCGCGGTACGGCTGGCTCGCCGAGCCGTGGGCGGCCGACGTCGAGTGGATCCCGCTCGTGCACGCCCGCGCCCTGCCCGGCGGGGCCGTGGCCAGGGAGACCTACGACGCCTGGGCCGCCGAGATCGCCGCCGGGCTGGCCTCCGCGGGCCCGGTGGACGGCGTCCTGCTCGACATCCACGGCGCGATGAGCGTGGTCGGGCTGGAGGACGCCGAGGGCGACCTGATCACGGTGGTCCGCTCGGTGACCGGCGGGCAGCCGTTCGTGTCGGCGGCCATGGACCTGCACGGCAACGTCTCCCACCGGTTCTTCGCCGGCTGCGACCTGCTCACCTGCTACCGCACCGCCCCGCACGTCGACGTCTGGGAGACCCGCGAGCGCGCCGCGCGCAACCTGGTGGCGGCCCTGCGCCGCGGGCAGCGTCCGCACAAGGCCCTCGTGCACGTGCCGATCCTGCTGCCCGGCGAGATGACCAGCACGCGCGTCGAGCCGGCCAAGGGCCTCTACGCCCGCGTCCCCGAGATCGAGGCCAGGGACGGCGTCATCGACGCGGCCATCTGGATCGGCTTCGCCTGGGCCGACGAGCCCCGCTGCCGCGGCGCGGTGGTCGCCACCGGCACCGACGCCGCCGCCACCGCCGCGGCCGCCCGCGAGCTGGGCGAGCAGTTCTGGGCGGCGCGCGACGCCTTCACCTTCGTCGCGCCCACCGGTTCCATGGACGAATGCCTCGACCAGGCGCTGATCGCGGTCAAGGACCCGGCCCGGCGCCCGTTCTTCATCAGCGACTCGGGCGACAACCCCGGCGCGGGCGGCGCCGACGACGTCACCTTCGCGCTCGAACGCATGCTGGCCCGTCCCGAGATCGCCGGCGGCTCGGTCCGCGCGGTGTACGCCTCGCTGGTCGATCCGGAGGCCGTGGCCCAGGTCGCCGGCCGCGCGCCGGGCTCGCCGGTCAGCCTGCGCGTCGGCGGCCGGATCGACGCCCGCGAGCCGGGGCCGCTGCCGATCGAGGGTGTGCTGGAGGCGGTCGCCGACGACCCCGACGGCGGGTTGTGCGTCAGCGTGCGGGTGGGCGGTCTGAGCGTGTTCGTCACCTCCCGGCGCATGCAGTACCGCGAGCTGGCCTCCTACGCCCGGCTGGGCGTCCAGGTGGACGACGTCGACCTGGTGACGGTCAAGATCGGCTATCTGGAGCCCGAGTTGTTCGACGCGGCCGGCGACTGGCTGCTCGCGCTCACGCCGGGCGGTGTCGACCAGGACCTGCAGCGCCTGCCGTACGAGCGCCTGGCCCGGCCGGTCTTCCCCCTCGACCGCGACTTCGACGCCGACCTCACCGTGATCACCGGCTCATAGACGCACTGACGCGCCGGCCCCCTCCGGCACCCGACCTGGCAGGGCTTGGAGGGGGCTCCCAGTCGGCTCCAAGCCAGGAACAAGAGGGCTAACTCATCATTTCCGCCTGTGAGCGGATATTTCAGGAAAAGGCTGATGAGGGTCGCCGCGGGTGCGGCGGTCGTCGCGGCGGTCATGCTGCCCGCGCTGCCGGCGGCCGCCGACGGCACCCCCGACGAGCGGCCCGACATCCCGGTGGGCACCTGGCTGGCGGCGCGTACGCAGCCCGCGGTGCAGCTGACCAGCTTCACCTACACGGCGACGGTGTCCGTCCCGTCCAACACGATCAACGAGGCGGCCTACAACCAGATCGTCCAGGAGGCCGTCGCCGCCGTCCAGTCCGGCAAGATCTCCTCCGACGAGCGCAGCATCGGCAAGTGGGTCTTCCAGCAGATCGCCGCCAACGTGGACACCTACGTGTCCTCGACCACGCCGATGCGTACGGTCGAGGCGGAGGTCGGCGGCATGTGCACCGGCTGGTGGGTCACCCCCGACGGCTACATGGTCACCGGCGCGCACTGCGTCCAGGTCGGCGAGACCGAGCTCAGCCAGCTCTTCGCCCAGCAGGCGCTGGCCAAGTTCAACAAGCAGGACGCCAAGGAGATCATCAGCGGCCTGGGCGACCTCAAGAACGACGAGGAGATCCTCAAGCTCGCCCAGCAGATCTACGTCACGTTCAACTCGACCCACATGCAGCTCAGCAACCTCAAGCAGAGCCTGTCGGTCATGCAGAGCCTGCCCGGCGGCGGGGTGGACAAGACGGCCAAGGCGGTCCCGGCCGAGCTGGTGTCGGTCGGCGAGAGCTACCCGGGCAAGGACTTCGCGCTGCTCAAGGTGAACGGCCAGCAGAACCTGCCGACCGTGCCGCTCGGCGACGACGCCGACGTGCGCACCGGTGACACGCTCTACATCAGCGGCTTCCCCGGCCTGGTCACCAACACGCCGTTCTTCAGCCTGGAGTCGAAGCTGGAGCCGGCCCTGACCGAGGGCCCGTACAACGCCAAGCGCACCACGCAGACCGGCGTGCCGTACATCCAGACGCAGGCGCCGTCCTACCACGGCAACTCCGGCGGGCCGGTGTTCAGCAAGGACGGCAAGGTCGTCGGCATGCTGATCGCGGGCACGGTGAGCGAGGGCGGCGAGGCGTCGGAGAGCGAGAGCTTCGTCCTGCCGGTCGGCATCATCAAGGAGAAGCTCGGCGAGAAGAACGTCAAGCCCGCCCAGGCCGTCACGACGACCCGGTACAACGAGGCGCTCAACGACTTCTTCCGGCACTACTACTCCGACGCCCTGCCGAAGTTCCGCGAGGTGCAGGCGCTGTTCCCGAACCACCCGTACGTGGCCAAGTACATCAGCGACTCCCAGCAGGCGATCTCCGCGGGCAAGGACGAGACGCCCAAGCCGATCCTCATGTGGGTGCTGATCGCCGGCGGCGTGCTGCTGCTCCTGGTGCTGGTCGCGGTCGTGGTCAAGGTCCTGCGCGGACGCCGGCGGCCCCAGCCGGCCGTCGTCTCGCCCCAGCCCGGGTACGGCGCGGTGCCGCCGCCCCCGTGGCAGCAGCTGCCCGCGGCCCAGGCCCAGCTCTCGCCGCCGGTGCAGCCGATGCACCAGGCCCAGAGCCCGTACGGCCACGGCGGCGACGGCTACGGCCCCGGCGGGTACGGCGCGAACGGCCACGCCGCGAGCCCGTACGGCTCGGCCCCGGACGCCCACTTCCACCAGCCCCCTCACCAGCAGCCCTCCTACGAGCAGCCCGGCGGCGACCAGACCAGGTCCGTGCGCTACGGCCAGTTCAGCCCGCCCGCGGACCCCAGGTCCGGGCAGGTCGCCGACCTGGAACGGCAGATCGCCGACCTCCAGCGCCGGCTCGGCGACCAGCCCCCGAACGCCTGACGGGCCCGCGTGAGCCGAGTCCCGCCAGACACGTCAGGATGCGTGGCCCCGGAACCCCATGACGGGTTCCGGGGCCACGACGCGTGCCCGCCGGATCCGGGCCGCAGCGCCCGCCGCGGCCTACGATGACCTCGTGGACGTGCTGAGCAGCCGCGTGCTCCTGCGGCCGACCGACCCCGCCCGGACCCGCCGCTTCTACGCCGACACCCTCGGCCTGGCGGTCTACCGCGAGTTCGGCCCCGACGACGATCCCGGCGTGGTGTTCTTCCTCGGCCAGGGATTCCTTGAGGTCGCAGGGCGTTCCGACGGCCCCGCGACCGGCGGCACGCTGTCGATCTGGTTGCAGGTGCGCGACGTCGGGCGCGAGGAGGAGCGCCTGCGGCAGGCGGGCGTCACGGTGCTGCGCGAGCCGCGGCTGGAGCCGTGGGGCCTGGTCGAGATGTGGATCGCCGACCCCGACGGCCATCGCATCGTCCTGGTGGAGGTGCCGCCCGGCCATCCGCTGCGCCGCGACCCGCGGTGAACCGTCCCGCGCTTGCCTCCGGAGCAGATCGTGTGCTAGCTTTAATCCCGTTGCAGTTGTGGTACCCATAAAAGACTTTGTGCGCACCTGACCTAGCTGGACTTTCAGGTGCGTTTTTGTTTTCCGGTCATCTCCGGGATGGGCTCATCGCGGCGACACGGGGATCCGCACGGTGCGGATCCCGTCTCTGCACGTCATCTGAAGGAGATCGTTATGGCTACCGGTACCGTGAAGTGGTTCAACTCGGAAAAGGGCTTCGGCTTCATCGCGCAGGACGGCGGCGGCGCCGACGTCTTCGCCCACTACTCCAACATCGTCTCCAACGGTGGCTACCGTGAGCTGACCGAGGGCCAGAAGGTGGCCTTCGACGTCGTGCAGGGCCAGAAGGGCCCGCAGGCCGAGAACATCGTTCCCGCCTGACCTCACGCAGCCCGTGTCTGGGCCCGCACCCTCTCCGGGGTGCGGGCCCAGACCGCTTTCAGGGGCATTTGATCGGGTATGGACCGATCGGCTTCGCGCGGTTATGTTGCGAGAGCGTCAGGCACGTTGTCAGACGACGCCGGGGAGCACCACCAGGACTGCGTCTGAGAGGACCCTCGCATGTGCGGCATCGCCGGATGGGTGGACTTCGACCGCGACCTGACCGGCGAACGGGCCACCGCCCTCGCCATGACCGCGACCATGAGCTGCCGGGGCCCCGACGACCAGGGCCTGCACCTCGAACCGCACGCCGCGCTCGGCAACCGCAGGCTCGCCGTCATCGACGTCGAGGGCGGCCACATGCCGATCGAGGCCGAGGGCCTGGCCGTCATCACCTACAGCGGCGAGGTCTACAACTTCCGCGAGCTGCGCGAGGAGCTGGCCGCCAAGGGCCACCGCTTCCGCACCAGAAGCGACACCGAGGTCGTGCTGCGCGGCTACCTGGAATGGGGAGAGGGCGTCGCCGACCGCATCAACGGCATGTACGCCTTCGCCGTCTGGGACGAGCGCGCGCAGGAGCTCGTGCTGATCCGCGACCGCATGGGCATCAAGCCCCTGTTCTACTACCCCCTGCCCAACGGCGTGCTGTTCGGCTCCGAGCCCAAGGCGATCCTGGCCAACCCGCTGGCCCCGCCCGTGGTCGACCTCGACGGCCTGCGCCAGCTCCTCAGCATGGCCACCGTCCGGCAGCGGTCGGTCTACAAGGGCCTGTGCGAGCTGCCGCCCGGCCACCTGCTGCGCGTGGGCCGGCAGGGCGCGCGGCTGCGCCGCTACTGGTCGCTGGAGGGCCGCGAGCACACCGACGACCTGGACACGACCGTACGCACGGTGCGCGAGCTGCTCGACGACATCGTCGGCCGGCAGCTGATCTCCGACGTGCCGCTCTGCACGCTGCTCTCCGGCGGCCTCGACTCCAGCGTCGTCACCGCGCTGGCCAGGACGCACGGCCCGATCCGCTCCTTCGCCGTGGACTACGCCGGTTACGCCGAGCACTTCCGGGCCGACGAGTACCGCGGCGACCCCGACCGGCCGTTCGTGCGGATGCTGGCCGAGCACGTCGGCTCCGAGCACACCGACATCGTCCTCGGGCCGGCGGAGCTGGCCGACCCCGGGCTGCGGGCCTCGGTCGTCCGGGCCTGGGACGCGCCGAGCTTCCTGGGCGACATGAACTCCTCCCTCTACATGCTGTTCCGCGCCATCCGCGAGCATTCGACCGTGGCGCTGTCCGGCGAGTCCGCCGACGAGATCTTCGGCGGGTACGCCTGGTTCCACCTGCCGCAGACGGTCGAGGCCGACACCTTCCCGTGGCTGGCGATGGTGATGCGCGAGCAGCAGCCGACCGACATGCTCGACAAGTCGCTGATCCGGCAGCTCGACCTGGACGCCTACACCGCCGACGGCTACCGTACGGCGCTGGCCGAGGTGCCCCACGTGGCCGGGCAGGACGCCCGCGAGCGGCGCATGCGCGAGATCTGCTACCTGCACCTCACCCGCTTCCTGCCCTTCCTGCTCGACCGCAAGGACCGGATGAGCATGGCCGTCGGGCTGGAGGTGCGCGTGCCGTTCTGCGACCACCGGCTGGTCGACTACGTGTTCAACACGCCCTGGTCGATGAAGACGTTCGACGGCAGGGAGAAGAGCCTGCTGCGGGCGGCCGGGGCCGACCTGCTGCCCGAGCCCATCGTGCGCCGGGTCAAGGCCCCGTACCCGGTGACCCAGGACGTGGGCTACGAGCAGGCGCTCCGGGACGCGCTGCGCGAGCTGGCCGCCGACAAGGACGCCCCGGTGCTGCAGCTGCTCGACGCCGACGCCGTCCGCGAGGCCGCCTTCGCGCCGGCCGAGAAGGTGACGACCACGATGAGCAGGTACGGCCTGGAGCTGGCGCTGGATCTGAACGTCTGGCTGACCTCCTACGGCGTGCGCCTGGAGGTGTAGCGGGCACACTGGGCGGATGACGTCCACTGATCATCTGCCGGTCACGCCGTTCGAGGAACAGTTGTGGGCGGCCCACCAGGACGGGCAGACCGCCCTGTGCCTGGGCCTGCTCCGCGACGCCGACCTGGCGTTGCCGATCACCGCCGCCGCCGCGGCCGGGACCGAGCCGCCCGCCTGGGCGACGGCCACGGACTCCGGCCGTACGTGGGTGCTCGCCTTCACCTCGGTCGAGGCGATGGTGACCGCGACCGGCGGTCTGGCCACGCACTGCCGGATCGTCTCGCCCGCCGAGCTGGCGGCCGGCTGGCCGGACCCGCGATGGGGCCTGGCGGTCAACCCGGGCCTCGGGGCCTCGTTCCTGCTGGAGCCCGGGACGCTGGCCAGGCTGGCGGTGCCCACGCTCGTCCAGGACCTGCGGCTCGCGCCCGGGTCGGGGGTGCCGGTGGTGCAGAAGCTGCTGTCCCCGGCCGACATCGCCGACCTGCTGGCGACGGCCGAGCCGCGCGTCTCCGGTTACTGCCACCACGCCCTCGACGTCTCGCACATCGCCACGCCCACGGTGCTGGCCGACGCGCTGAAGCAGCCCGGCATGCTGACCGAGAGCGGCTCGCTGAACATCCTGCGCTGGCATCCCGTCGGCCTCGACCTCTACCGCACCCCGTACGGCGGGCTCGACGAGCAGGGCCGGGACGCGGTGGCCGGCTGGGTGGTCGAGGAGCCGCCGTTCGTGGGCATGGGCCTGGTGCCCAACGTCGACCAGGTCATCCGCGAGTACAAGGTGTACGGCGTCGGCCTGCCGCACGGCGCGGAGATCTGGGAGCTCACCCACGAGGGCACCGAGCACCGGCGCGCGCTCTACCACGGCGACCTGCGGCGATGGCTGCTGATCGGCCGGGAGGCGGCGGCATGACCTGGCACTTCTACCGCGCCCACTGGCAGGGCGCCGACTACGTGGCCAGCCCCGAGCCGCACCCCCTGGAGCTGTGGGTGCGCCTGCGCCTCCCCGAGCCGGCCGACGGCTTCGAGGAGGTCGAGCCCGGCTGTCACGTGCGCACGGTGCCGTTCGCCGAGTGCGCGTCCCTGCAGTTCGTCACCACGGAGTGCACCTGGCGGGGCGAGCGGTTCCAGGTGCACGACGAGCGGGACGGCCTGCTCCTGCTCGAATACCTGGGCGGTTCCGCGCCCGCGGCGCTCGCGCTGGGGCTGGAGCGCGTCGAACGGGGGGTGTACCGGGCGTGGGCCCCGCGGACGGAGATCACCGAGCTCCGCGAGGAAGTTGTGGCGATAAGTCCACAGGATGGGCCTTTTTGAAGATTGGCTCTTGTCTCCTGTTGTTCATGTGACAGAAACTGACCTGAAAGGTGCATGTGACGTAAGAAACACGCGGCATGGGGGCGGGGGTGTCATGGATTCTCCTGACGTGGCGGGGATGCGGGCATACGGCGACGAGCTGCGCGACATGTTCCGCCAGATCCAGGACGTGGGCATGGAGCTGCACCAGCAGGCCAAGGCCGTCCAGGTGACCGAGACCTCGAAGGACGGCCTGGTGTCGGTCACCGTCGGCTCGCGCGGCGAGCTGATCCGGCTCGACCTCGACCCGCGCATCTACCGCCGCCCCGACGCCCGTCAGCTCGCCGACACCATCGCCGAGACCACCCGGCTGGCCGCCGAGCGCGCCCAGGAGCGCGTCACCGAGATCTTCGAGCCGGTGATCCCGCGCGAGGACTTCCAGGCGCATCTGAGCGGCGATCTCGAAACCGTCATGGCCCGGCTCGCCGACCGCATGGGAGGCAGCCGATGAGGCCCTGGGACGGCACCCAGATCATCAAGCCCGTCGTGGACTCGGGCATCTCCCAGTGGACCACCGTGGCCGAGGACTGGGAGAAGGAGTCCGAGCGGCTGGTCGCCGCGGTCGTCGAGGCGCTGGCCGCCGCGCCCTGGGGCAACGGCGCCGAGGGCCAGGCGTTCATGAACTCCCATTTCCGCGACGACGGCCCCAACCGCATGCTCCACCAGTGCGTCGAGCTGTCCAAGCAGATGATGGACGCGTGCGGCAGGCTGCGCGCGAGCATCGACAACACCCTCGGCGTGGACGCCGCCATCGAGCAAGACCTCAAAGCGCGAGAGGTCTGACGCGTGACGCACAGCGCGACCGGCCCCCAGGGGCCGACTTCCCACGGTTCGTCGGGTGTGCCCACCATCCAGCCCCCGGTCCGCATCGACCGGGACGTGGAGCCGGTCTGGGAGACCGAGGTGCTGCCCGACTGGGTGGTCAACTGGTTGATCCCGATGTTGTCGGCCGGTCAGAAGTGGCCGGAGGCGAGCGAGAGCGGGATGTCCAAGCTCGCCCACGCCTACCACGCGCTGGCCGCCGGAGCGATCGGCACCGCGCCGCGCGCCGGCTCGGCCGTGCGCACCGTGGCGACCGGCTGGTCCTCGCCGGCCAGCGCCGACTTCGTCTCCCGCGCCAAGTACCTGTACGGCCACGGCGCCGGCATGGCGGGCGCGGCCGGCCAGTCGCAGAACTACCTGAGCCAGTCGGAGAACTTCGCGGTCGAGACCCAGTACTCCAAGCTGTCCGTCAACGTGGCGTTCTGGGTCACGGTCGTCGCCATCGCCATCGCGCTCTTCGCCGCCTTCTTCACCGCCGGCTCCGCGACGGCGATCATCGGGCCGTACGCGGCCGCGGGCCGCGCGGCGATCAGCCGGATCCTGGTCCGGCTCGCCATGATCGGCGCCAGGGAGGTGGGCGCCGGCAAGCTGGCCCGGGTGACCGCGCTCAGCGGCGCCACCGGGCGCGGTCTCATCGCCCGGCTGCTCGGCTCCGCGATCGGCAAGGAGCTGATCGAGGAGATCGGCGAAGAGTTCTTCATCGACGCCGGCGCCCAGTACCAGCAGATCCAGATGGGCACCAGGAAGGAATGGGACTGGAAGAAGTCCCAGGCCGCGATCATCGGCGCCGGCGGCGGCGCGCTCGCCGGCACCGCGCTGTCCGGGCCCATCTCCAAAGTCACCCGGCACATGCCGGGCTTCCCCGGCCGCGCGATGACCACCGGCCTGACCAACACGATCGCCTCCCCGGTCGGCAGCTTCTTCGCCAACGGCCTGGTGTACGGCCAGTGGGACAACCCGTTCACGGCCGACGCCATCATGGGCGGCTTCATGGGCGGCGCGGGGCGTACCGGGTCGATCAGCCCGTTCAACCCCGAGGTGTACACGACGCTGGCCAACCCGGTCACCGCCCTGGCCTCGGCCTACGACACCGCCGCCCGTACCGACGCCGCCCGCGCGGGTGGCGGCGACCCCAACGCCGGGGGCGGGAACCCGCCGGCCGGCAGCCCGGCCCCTTCGGGCGGCGGGCCCGTCGTCCCCGCCGGGGCGGCGCAGGCCGGCGGGCCCTCCTCCAGCCAGAACGACGACGTCAGGCGCGGCACGTCCGCCGCCCCCGACTCCGACGCCGGCCCGCGCCGCGGCTCCAGCTCGCGGGACGACCGGCAGAACACCGACCGCGAGCCCCGGGCCGAGACCACCGACGACACCACCGACGACACCACCGACGACTCGGCGGCGGACTCCGACACGACGCCGCAGGCCCCGGACCCGAAGGCGAAGACCAGCTCCGCACCGGCTCCGCAGACCACCGCCGCCCCCCAGACCCAGGACGACTCCCAGACCCAGGACGACTCGCAGGACGCCCAGCAGGACGACCAGCAGCAACCGGCCCCCCAGCAGGACGCCCAGCCAGCCCCGGCGGCCCAGCCGGACACCCAGGCGGACGCCCAGACGGACACCCAGCCGAACGCCCAGCCGGACGCACAACAGGGCGCCCAGCAGAACGCCCAACAGGACAACCAGCAGGACAACCAGCAGAGCCCGCAGCAGGACGACCAGCAGGGGCCGATCGCGCAGCAGGGCGACCAGCAGGGAGCGGCCGCCCCGCAGAACGACGACACCCCCGCCACCACGTCGGCCGCCGCCCCCGACGACGCGCCGCCGCCCACGCCCGTCCTGGCGACCGTCCGGGCCCGTAACGCGCTGATGAACTCGCTCACCGTGGACTTCCCCGGCGCGGTCGTCGGCCCGAACGGCGACCTCCTCATCCCCTCCCCCGACGGCAGCGTACGGGTGATCCGCGCCGCCACCATGAGACGCGTGCGCGCCGCCCTGGACACCCGCGCCGACGAGGTCACCGACGCCGACGAGCTGCAGGCCGAGGCCACCGCGCTGGTGCTGCTGGCCCAGGAGACGGGCGAGACCCGGCAGCCCGCCACGAGCAGGCCGGGCACGGTCACGTCGAGGCCGGTCCCGGGCACCCGGCACGTCCCCGACGCCCGGCCGGGCACCTCGCTGCAGCCCGACGAGGTCCAGGAGGGCGCCGACGCCCTGCGGACGTCCCACTTCCTCAACCAGGACGTGCAGGACATCACCTGGTCGGCCGACGGCACGCTCGTCGTCCGGACCAGGAACAACGGCACCCACCACTTCCGCCCGGTCGTCGGCGAGATGACCGAGGGGCTCATGGGCGAGACCGAGCTCTCGACCGGCGAGGACGCCCAGCACGCCCACGTCGTGCACTTCGCCCCCGGCATGAACCCCAGCCAGGTCTCCCGGGTCTGGCTGCACGAGATCACCGACACCCTGCAGAAGCTCCAGGAGGACACCGCCCCCAAGCGGCGGGGCTTCCTGCGCCGCAAGCCGGCGACCAGCGAGCCCACGCAGGACATGTGCGCCCAGGCCCAGCTCAACGAGCTGGCGTTCCTGGCCGAGCAGTGGCACGCCGCGCAGACGCCGCAGGAGCAGCGGCTGCTCGCCCTCGACATCGACGGCGTGTCCCGCCAGCTCACCGACCGCGGCCACACCCCGCCGCTGCCACCGTGGGCCCCCAAGCCGGGGTCCCGGCCCACCCACGCGCCGCCGGTGCCGCAGGGCCGCCCCGCGCGCGAGGAGCTGCCGGCCGTCATCGACGCGCTGCAGCGGGCCGAGCAGGCGCTCAAGGAGCAGATCGCGGCGAAGCGGAAGAGCGCCGAGGAGGCCAAGGAGGCGATCCGCAAGGCGCGGCAGGAGGCACGGAAGGCTGACCGGCAGCACGACCAGGGCCACGCGGAGCGAGCGCGCAAGGCGCGGCAGGAGAGCCGTACCCATCGCGCCACCCGGGAACGGCACACCAGGATCGCCGACGCGTACGAGGTCGCGCTGCGCGAGGCGACCCGGACCCGGCAGACGTACCAGCAGCTGCTCACGGCGTTGAACGAGATCGAGAACCCGAGCGCGCCCGCCGGGCCGGTCGGCATGCGGCCCGTCGCCGAGCGGCTGGCCAACCAGGTCCTGCAGCAGCACGCCGCGTACCTGGACGCGCTGGCCGCCGCGCTGCCCCAGGAGATCAACCTGGCCGCGGCCCAGCCGACGGGCCGGCTGGCCCACATCTCCGCCCTCACCACCGCCGTCAACGACCTGCTGGCCGACAACGGCATCGGCCACAGGTTCACGACGCACGAGCTGGAGGGGGCGATCCGGGCGGACTTCCACAAGGCCGTCTCCGCCGACGGCCTCGTCGTGCAGGTGGGGCACCACGGCAAGGCGGCCGAGGTGCGCATCAAGCTGACGCTCGCCGACCTGGTCGAGGTGCTCGATCCGGCCATCAAGGGGTCGGAGATGATGGTGGGCCTGTTCCACCAGGCCGGCCGTACGGCCTCGGTCACCCAGGCGGGCAGCGGCGGGCTGTCGATGGGCTTCAACACCGGCGTCCTGGCCCAGTTCCTGCCCGAGGACCACGTGGCCAGGATGATGACGGAACTGCTGGGCGTCGGCCTCGGCGCCTCGATCGGGCGCAACTGGTCGAACACCGGCGGAGCCGGCATGTTCGCCCAGACGGGCTCGGTCACCGACAACCGGAGCGAGTCGCTGCTGTTCGACGCCGCCGCCACCTGGACGGCCGAGATCCGCACCGGCCAGGACGAGAACTGGCGGGGCACCGTCACGGTCGACTCCGGCGCTCCCGGCGACTCGTCGAGCCAGCGGTTGTGGTTCTCGCACTCCGCCACCGACCAGCCGCCGCGCAAGCTGGAGTGGATCGACAGGGCCAAGCGCCGCAAGGAGATGCCCAACGTCGTCGTCCAGAGCATGAGCGACCTGGAAAGCGCCGTCGACATGCTCGCGGACGTGCTCGGCGGCGACTACGCCGAGATCGGCACCTCGGCCCGCGACGCGCTGCGCGGGTTCGTCACCCATAACCTGCCCCACAACCTGCGGACCGCGGTCAACGAGGGGCTGGAGCGCGTCTTCACCAAGAACGGCGAGCCGCAGGTCCGGGTACGCGCCGAGAGCCGGGTCGTGGTGGAGCTCTCCCAGCCGGTCGGCGGCTCGACCTCCGAGGAGTGGGAGGAGGAGGTGCTGGTCGACTTCGTCGCGACACCCGCGGGCGCGTCCTCGGGCGCCTCGCTCGAAGGCAACGCCTCGGCCGGGTTCAACGCCCCCGGGCTGGCGGCCGTGGATCTCGGCGGGTACCAGCCCGCGATCGGCCCCAAGGCCAACGGGGCGAGAGGGGCGTCGCGGTCGTACTCGGCCACGGCCAACAAGCAGGCGATCCACCCCAGCGTGCGCCGCATGACCCACCCCAAGCAGAGCTACCGGCTCGTGGTGGTCACCACGTTCACCGTGGAGCGGTTCGGCGAGCCGCCCGTCACGTTGACGCCGGTGCGCAGCACGGCGCTGGCCGACATGCGCGAGAAGGCCGCCTTCCATTTCGGCCTGCCCGTGGACAGCGCCGCGCTGGTCCGCAAGAACGGACAGCCGGTCACCGACGCCAACGGCGTGCCTGTCCTGCGCGGCGACCCCAACCCCGCCCCGCCGCCCGGCCGCAAGCCGGAGCTGCCCATATGGCTGGGCGAGGGGCCGGGGAAGATGCGCGGCGCGGGCCCGGCGCTGGTGGAGGAGATCGAGGGGCTGGCGGAGTTCCGGGAGAAGGTCCTGGAGGAGCTGGCCGAGCGGGGGGTCATCCCCAAGGTCGTGAACGGCGTGCCGGAGTACGCCACCAACGATCTCGCCCGCGCCAGCCAGATCCTCAACCGGCAGGAGCTCCTGGAGCAACTGTCGGAGCAGCGGATCCGCGCCGCCTACGACTCCCTGGCTCAGGACGGCATCGTCCTCGACCTGACGCTGCACGGTCTCAACGCCGCCCCCGAGCACTACATGCTGCACCTGTCGCTGCAGCAGGACTTCGACGACGTGACCTACGTCGGTCACACCGACACCCAGACGGTGGTCAACCTCGACATCGGCTCCGACACCTCGGCCCGCGGCATCAGCAGGTCCAGGACGTACAGCGGCGGCGCGTCGGTCAGCGAGAGCGACGGCCCGGACAAGGGGCACGACGGCCTCACGCACGAGGTGGGCGTCAACGGCGGCGGCAACCGCACCCGTACGGCGGGCTCCAGCGCCGGCGGCACGACCAACATCGTGGGCCTGGCTGAGAGCAGCGGCCCGGTCGCGATCCTGAAGCTGGGCCACCACATGACCGCCGCCCTGCTGCACAATGGCACGACGACGACGATCGCGACCACCGAGGGCTCGGCCCAGCTCGTCTTCGCCGCCGACCTGCTCCCGTCGACGAAGGAGACGCCGCCCGCGCCGATCGGGCGGATGTCCCCGAAGCTCAGGTCCATCGCACAGTTGCTGCACGTGGACGTGGGCCGTCCCCTGGACGCGGCCCGCCAGGTGCTGCCACGCGGCACGACCGCCGACTCCGTGGCCCTCCAGCACCTCATGACGTTCCTGAACGTGCGCAACCTGGTCGCCCATCCGAAGCTGCTGAACCGGCCGTTCACCACGGACGGCGCGATCCGGCCGAACGGCGGCCCCACGCGCTCGTCGCTGTCGGTGTCCGGCGAGATCGGCGAGACCGAGGTGCTGGGCATCATCGACCCCGTCACGGGCGTGATCAAGTTCGGGCTCGGCAGCGCGGGGATCTCGTGGGGCGGCTCGTCCGGTCTGTCCGCGGGGATGTCGACGAGCGCCTCCGACCTCGACGACGGCGGCACGACCAGCGACGGCGGCTCGCTCTCGCTGCCCTCCCGGTCCGGCGGCACGTCCGAGTCCACCGCGCTCACGGACATCTGGGGCAGCGAGGAACTGCTGATCAAGTATGGCCGCCACTACGCGCTGCGCAGCACCGTCGATCTCACCCTCACCGGCTCCGAGAGCGCCGAGCACGGGGTGCCGACCGGCGACCGCATCACCGTCAGCGGGTCCAGGACGGAGACCGTCTCCGGCACCGCGCTGTTCGCGGTGCCCGAGGACGACGCGCTGCTGATGTACGGGGAAGGCGACCTCGACCTGCCGCTCCACCTGGTCGGCGACGCGGTCGAACGGTTCCTCAACGGCAGCCTGACCCTCGACCGGAGCATCGCGGTCCCGCTGGTGCAGCGCTACGTCAAGGACATGGCGCAGTCGGGGGTCACCAACGAGTACACCGAGCGCCACACCCCGCAAGCCCTGCTGACCAAGCTCAAGGAGGTCGCCGACCTCGGCTCCCCCGCCCCGGGAAGCCCGCAGGAGAAGCTCGACCAAGCCCTGGACGACGCCGCCGAGCAGCTCGAACGCTCCAGGGACGTGGTGCTCGCAGCGCCGTACGACCGGTCGGTGGGCCCGAGCGCGACCGAGTCGCTGACCCTGACGGACGAGAACGGCGACCCGGTCGACGTGATCGACGCGGTCCGGAGCGCCGTGCAGGACGCCGTGCCCGGGGCGCTGGACGAGAGCACCACCCTCGCCGAAGAGCTGAACGTCGACTTCTCCGAGGACGCCGCGGTGATCCACGTCGCCGACATGTGGTCGTCGAGGGGCTTCGAACGCAGCTACCACGTCCAGCAGGGCGCGCAGGTGACGCAGGCCGAGGAGGTGACGGTCAGGGTACGCCTCGAACCCGTCGGCGACCCGCGCGCGGCCAGGATGCTCAGTCAGACGTCGCAGGCCGGTCTGATCGTCCAGCACTACCGGTACACCGACCAGACGCATTCGGAGTCGTACAACGGGTCCTATTCGGCCGGCCTCGACTCGTCCACCGGCGACCCGGCCGGCGGCCAGGGCGGCGGCCTGTCCACCGACCGCGGACGCGGGTACTCGGGCTCCACCAACCACCAGAACACGCGACTGCAGCGGATCGGCCTGTTCAACGGGCTGACCCAGGTGGAGCAGCAGATGCGGGTCGTCATCGAGGTGGAGCGCCGTCCCGTGCGGGGAGGCAGGATCCCGGCCGGCGCCAAGAAGGCCGCCGACACGCTCCAGCGCAAGCCGCGCGCCACGCCGCCGGTCGTCTACAACGCCACGCTGGTGCGGCGCATCCCGACCGGCATGACCAGGCCCGTCGGCGAGGATCCGGGGCCGGTCGTCATGAACACCGACCCCCGGCAGGCCGAGCTGCATCCCGGCTTCTTCCCGGCGGCGCTGTGGGAGAGCCCGGCCAAGCCCAGCCTGTACGAGGTCGTCACCGCCCAGCTCACCAAGATGCTGGGCGCGGCGGCGGTGCAGGAACGCCGCCCCGAGCTGATCAGGCGGCTGGCGCCGTCGGCGCTGCTGACCGCGTTCGAACGGATGACGGACCCCTCCGGCGAGCCGATCGTCCCGGTGTCCAGGCAGAAGTTCAAGGACCAGGGCGTGACGGTCACCGCCCACGCCCGCCTGTCCGACCTGACGATCGTGGCCGGGCCGTACGACGGGGAGAAGGGCCAGGTCGACCGCCAGGCCGACGCCCAGAACGTGACCGTCTCCCGCGGGCGGACGACCCCGCTGGGCTGGGGCGTCAACGGGTCGGACAAGTCGACCGGCGTCAACGGCGGCGTCAAGGGCGGCGAGCAGACGTCCGAGAGCGTCAGCGACCACCACGGGGCGCGCCGCGAGCGCAGCATGTTCGAGAAGGGCAAGCTCTACACCGTACGTCTGCGGGTGGACTACGACCTCGGCTTCCAGTACATGGCGCGGCTGCGCGACGGCAACGAGCACCCGGTCGGCGACCCCGTCCACCTGCCGTCCGCCTCAACCGGCGAGGTGGACGTGATCATGTTCGGGGAGGAGATCGAGGAGCTGCGCGAGCGCATGGCGGCGGGCGTACGGCTCGGGCCGCCGCGTCCCGGCGGCCCGCCGCCCGCGACGTTCACCTTCGTGCCCGCCTCCGAGAACCAGAACCCGATCCAGACCCTCCAGGAGGCCCGCCTGGCCGCCCGCGACCGCGGCGAGGTCGCCCGGGTGGCGGTCTGGGAGGCCGACGGCCTCCACCGCTACCGCGTCATGCCCGACGGCTCGCTGTACAGCGAGACCCTGGACGGCGGCTTCGCCGAGTCGATCGCCGGCCTCACGCCCGACCTGCTGGATGCGGCCCGCGGCGTCGGCCTCGACCTGCGCGACGTCTTCATGAACCCGGCCACGGCCGGCACCTTCACCGAGCAGGTCCAGACCGCGCTCGCCGCCCTCGACGCCCTTCCCGCGCCCGCCCCGCCGCCCGCCTGGCCCGCTCCCGCCACCGCCGAGCACGCGAACCCGGTGGGCGGCAGCGTGGCGCAGGGCGTGACGCCGGCCGCCGGGATGCCGTCCCCCGCGATCGAGAACACGCCGTTCAGCAGGTCGTCGCGCCCAGAAGGGGTGCCCGACCTGAGCCTGGACGAGCTGCGCGGCCAGCCCCTGTCCGCCGTCGACCTCGGCGGCGCCGCCGCCCACGTGGGCTGGACCGGGGACGACGTCCTGACCGTCCAGGTGCCGGGCGCGCCCGACCAGCACGTCCGCGTGGAGGTCGGCGAGCCGGGCGAGGGCCTTAACGCGCTCACCGTGCCGCGCGCGGGCACGGCCGAGGAGCCGCACCTGCTGCGGATCTGGGGACGCGTGCATCCCGACCTGGTGTCGTCGGTCCTGGTCCACGATCTCTCGCACGTCGTCCAGGCGGCGACCGCGGCGGCGGCCGGCATGCCGCAGGGCGTGCTCAGGACGTCGCCGCAGGGCGAGCAGACCGAGGGCACCGACCTGTGCCTGCTCCCCCGCATGGACGAGCACGCCCACCTGTCCGACAAGTGGCACGCCACCACCGACCCGGCCCGGCGCGAGCGCCTGGCGGCGGCGATCGACGCCGTCGCCGAGGACATCCGCCGGCGCGGCCACACGCCGCCGGCCCCGCCGTGGGGCACCGGGCCCCGCGCGCCGGCCGCCCCCGAGCCGCAGAGCCGGATCGCCCGTCTGCTCAACGGCGGCTCGGCCACCGGCCTGGACACCTCGCCGCCGGGCCTGGGCAAACTGGCCGCGATCGCCGGCGTGCCCGCCATCACCCCGGGAGCCGCTCCCGCCAACGGCGCCGCCCCGCACGTGGGGCCGGCGGACACGTTCACGGTGACCACCGCCGGCGGCGAGTTCACGCTGACCCTGGCCGAGGCCGCGCCCGGCGCGGACGGGGTGACCGTCGAGTCGAGCGCTCCCGGCCACCTGACGCTGCGGGTGCCCGCCGACGCCGGCTCCAAGGCCACGGCTGCCGTCGCCGAGCACGTCGCGGCCCACGCCGCCACGCTCGCCGACGACCCCGCCACCGGCCGTCCGGCGCAGGCCCGTCCCGCCGAGGGCGGGCGGCCCGGTCCGGCCGAGGCGGCGGCGCTGGCCCGGCTGCGCGGGCTGGCGCGGGCGGTCGCCGAGGCGGGCCCGATCCGCTCGCGCGCCGAACGGGCGGCACTCCAGGAGGAGGCCCGGCGGCTGGGGCTGACCGGCGACCAGCAGGGCGCGCCGTCCAGGCTGGCGGAGCTGTCCCGCTCGGGCGACCTCACGCCCGCTGACGTCACGGCGATCCGCGGCCACGCGACGCTCCCCGAGACGGCCGCCGCCGGAGCCGTCGTACGGGCCGCCGCCCTCATGGGCGGGCGCGTCGTGATCCACGGCCCCGGCCTGCTCGACATCGTGCTGCCCGGCCGGGCGCCCATCACCGTCGAGGTCCGGCGGCCCGGGTCCGGCGAGCCCGACCCCGGCGTGCTGACCTACGACGTGGACCCGGCCCGCACGATCGGCGCGAACGAGCGGGCCGCCGCCGGGACGGCCGCCGCCGCCGTCGCCCGCGCGCTGGGCCTGCCGCCCGCCGACAGCCAGGAGCTGGCCGAGCTGCACGAGGCCGTGCGCCAGGTGCGTGCGGCCAACATCAGGCAGCGCCTGGGCCGCCTGGGCGTGCTGTTCGACCTGATCACCGGGGCCCGCCCGGAGATCCTGCGGCTGCTTCCGCCGCAGGTGGCCGACGAGCTGGCCACCCTGGCGGACGGCCGCCGCCCTCGCGACTGGTCCGCGATCCTGGACCAGGTCCGCGCGCTGGCGAACACGACCGGCTGGAACCCGCCCGAGGGCGAGTGCGTGTGCCCGGACGACGGCCCGTGCGTGTGCGGCCTCCGGCTGAACGACACCCCGCTGGTGACGCCGGACCCCGAGGCGGTGGCGGTGTGACAGGCGGGACGTCGGGCATCATGGGAACCCCGAGGAGAGGACGGCTATGACTTTCGCGGTGGCGCGGACGAGGGACGAGGCGCATCTCTACCTCGACCTCAACCCCTGCGCCTGCGGGTCCACCGACACGACCTGGCGCAACGGGCTGGTCGACGTCGAGGGCGAGCTGGTCAACCGCTACTTCGGCCCGTGCGAGGAGTGCGGCACGCCGCGCGAGTTCGTGTTCGGGCTGCCGGAGCGTCCGGTGCTGCCCGCCGGGTTCCCGACGTTCGGCGGCCCCGAGCCGTCGGAGCTGCTCGACGCGGGCGAGTGGTTGTGGGTGGCCGACCTGACGGCCAGCGACGTGCCGGTGGCCGACCGGGCCGAGGCCCTGCGCACGCTGAGGATCGCCGCCGCGGCGGTGGAGGAGGTCGTCAAGTTCGTGCCGGCGGGCGCGGACGCGGTGCCCGACGACGGGTTCTGGTCCGAACGCGGACAGGGGGTGCGCGCGGCCGAGCCCGGCAGGTTCCAGCTCGACCGGCTGCTGGTCGTCCGCGACACCTACCAGGCGCTGGCGGGTGAGTATGCCTGAGCAGGGTCTGGGCCGCTCGCTCGTCGAGGCGTACGTCTACATCGACCTGGTGGCCCACTCCGGCACGCCGGGCGCCTCGCGCGAGGCCACCGTCGACCAGGACGCCGAGAGCCTGCGGGTGCGGCTCGGCGACGTGGAGGTCGAGGTCCCCGTCGAGGCCGAGCGGGCGGCCAGGGAGACCGGCGCGACGTTCGGCACCGGCCTGTCGGAGCTGCTCGACCCCGGCCAGTGGGTGCTGATCGCCACCACGTACGCGAGCCGGGCCCTGGAGGAGGGCCTGTTCTACGCCGCCGGCCCGGCCTCCCCCGAGCGGTACGACGCCGTGGCGACCGGCTGGCGCTTCGCCGCCGACGCCCTGGCCGAGGCGCTGAAGTTCTTCCCGCCGGAGGCCACCGAGCTGCCGCCCGACGCCTTCTGGAGCGACCTGGGCCGGACCGTGCGCGAGACCGAGCCGCAGCGCCTGACCCGGGCGAAGCTGGAGGACGACCTGGCCTTCTACCGCAAGAGCCTCGACGACTTCGAAAGCCTGCACACAAGGCCCTGACCGGCAGAGTGCGCCCCCCGGAGGGTAAGGCTCTCATTACCGATTGGCTACTCTACTTTTAGTAGCTGAATAACTACTTTCGGTAATGTCCTGCTCCTCCTCAGGGAAGAGGCGCGCCATGCCCCAGTACGCCGCGGTCCCGCGGCTCCCGACCGGCCCCACCGGCCTCGGAACCTCCGCGCTCCACCTTCCGATCCCCGCTCCACCCTCTGCGCCCAGGCAGTTGCCGGTCCAGATCCCGTATGTCGAGCGGGAGTGGGGTGACGGCTCCTACCCGCCGCTCTACTGCCCCGAGACGGTCCGCGACGACCCGGCGCTCGGCGCGGAGGTCGACCGGCGGCTCGTGGCGTGGGCCGAGAAGGTGGGCCTGCACGCCGGGCGGATGGACGAGTTCGCCGCCACCGGGTTCGGCCGGCTGGCGATGCTCGCCCACCCCGACAGCGACGACCCCGACCTGCTGCTGATCGCGGCGCAGATGAACACCGCCTGGTGGGCGGCCGACGACTACTACGCCGACGAGACCGAGCTCGGCGCGAGCCCCACCGAGCTGCCGCCGCGCCTGGCGCTCGTCATGTCGGCCATGGACCCGCCCCCGCCCGCGGGCGTGTACACCGAGCAGCTCGAAGAGGCGATCGAGGCCGACCCCGTGCTGGTCGCCCTGCGCTCGGCCACCGGCCACCTGTCCCGCCACGGCACCCCGTCGCAGGTCATGCGGGCCTGCAACACCACCTTCCAGATGTACGTGAGCTGGACCGCCTACGCCGCCTGGCGCTACCTGGAGACCCCGCCGCCCGTCTGGCGCTACCTCGCGGCCCGGCAGCACGACAGCTTCTACACCTCCATGACCCTCATCGACGTCGTCGCCGCCTACGAGCTGCCCGCCAACCTGTTCTACGACCGGCGCTTCCACACCGCGCTCATGCAGGCCGGCACGGCCAGCGTCATCGTCAACGACCTCCACTCCGTCGCGCGGGAGGCGGCCGACGAGCTGCCCGACTCCAACGTCGTCCTGCTCATCGCGGGCGAGGAGAAGTGCTCCACGCGCGAGGCCACCGAACGCGCCGTCGCGCTGCACAACGACTTCGTCAAAGGCTTCGAGACCAGCCAGCGCGAGCTCGCCGCCGTTCCCTCCGTGGAACTGCAGCGATTCCTGCGCGGCGCCCAGGGCTGGATGGCCGGTTGCCTCGAATGGCACGGCAGCAGCAGCCGCTACCACTCATGACGACCGGCCGCCCCCGGCCGGGAAGGAGCTCTTCCCAGGTGACCGTCAACACCCAGTCCCCCGTCCTCACGAGCCACTACCAGCACTCCGTCGCCAGCTACTGGAACGCCGAGAAGAACCCGGTCAACCTGCGCCTGGGCGACGTCGACGGCCTGTACCACCACCACTACGGCATCGGCGAGGTGAACTGGACGGTACTCGACGGCCCCGAGGACACCCGCGAGGACCGCATCGTCAAGGAGCTCCACCGCCTGGAGACCGCCCAGGCCGACCTGCTGATCAGCCATCTCGGCCCGCTCGAACCCCACCACCGGGTGCTCGACGCCGGCTCCGGCCGCGGCGGCAGCAGCCTGCTGGTCAACATGCGGTACGGCTGCGAGGTCGACGGCGTGTCCATCTCCGAGTCGCAGGTCGCCTTCGCCAACGACCAGGCCAAGAAGCGCGGCGTCGACGACAAGGTGCGCTTCCACTTCCGCAACATGCTGGAGACCGGCTTCGAGACTGGATCGTTCCAGGCGAGCTGGAACAACGAGAGCACCATGTACGTCGAGCTGTCCCTGCTGTTCGCCGAGCACGCCCGGCTGCTGCGCCGGGGCGGCCGGTACGTCTGCGTCACCGGCTGCTACAACGACGCCTACGGCCTGCCGTCCCGGGCGGTCAGCCAGATCAACGCCCACTACATCTGCGACATCCACCCCCGCAGCACGTACTTCGAGCAGATGGCGGCCAACCGGCTGGTCCCGGTCAGCGTCGTCGACCTGACGGCGGCCACGATCCCGTACTGGGAGCTGCGCGCCCGCACCCACCTGGCCACGGGCATCGAGCAGTCCTTCCTCGACGCCTACAAGAACGGCAGCTTCCAGTACCTGCTCATCGCGGCCGACCGCGTCTGATCAACCGGCCACCGCGGCGGCCAGCTCCCACGGGTCGTGGGCCGAGAAGACGCTCACCTGGTCGCCGTGGTCCCGTACCAGCTCCCGCAGCCTGGCCTGGGTGCCGAGCCGCAGGTCGTGATGGACCTCCGAGCGGGTCTGCACGACGTCCATCAGCGGGTGCGGATGCGGGTCCGGCTGCAGCTCGCGGTGGTAGTAGTAGGCGTCGCCGCAGTGCAGCAGCCAGCGGTCCCCCTTGCGGACGGCGACGCCGGTGTGCCCGGCGGTGTGCCCGCCGAGGGGGACCAGCCTGATGTCCTCGGGCAGCCCGTCGGGCTTGATCGAGGCGAAGCCGAACCAGTCGTCGTTCGCCTCCGGGGTGTAGGTCACCCAGTCGGGGCCGTGCGCCCAGTGGGCCGGGCGGTAGCGGTAGCTCGGGGCCTCGGCGAGCGCCGCCTCCAGCTCGGCGGCCAGCAGGTGCACCCGCGCGCCGGGGAAGTCGGGCAGCCCGCCGCAGTGGTCGACGTCGAGGTGGGTGACGATGACGTGGCGCACGTCGTCCGGGCGGTAGCCGAGCCGGGCGACCTGGCGTACGGCGGTCTCCTCCTCCTCCAGCGCGGGCTCGGCCATGGCCACCCAGTCGGCGCCCAGCGTGCCGGCCGGGTCGCGCACATTGCCGAGCCCGAGGCCCGTCTCGACCAGCACGAGCCCGTCGGCCGGGGTCTCCACCAGCAGGCAGTGGTTCACGGCGGGGGCGGCGGGCGGGCCGTCGTAGGTGGCTTCGATCGTCCGTACGGATCCGCAGTTCAGGTGATGAATCCTCATGGGGACGATCGTCATGCTTGAACCGCGGTTCAAGTCAACTCGTCAGCCGCCCGCCATCATGTCGCCGAAGGCGCGGGCCGCCGGGCCCGAGGTGAACAGCCGGTCGAGCCGCGCCCTGGCCAGCCGGCGGCGGAACGGCCCGGCCAGCGTCTCGTCGCCGGCCTCGTGGGTCATCTCCGTCATCCAGCGGGAGAACTCCTGGTGGTGCCACACCCGTTCCAGGCAGGTGGCGGAGTAGGCGGCCAGCGGCTCCTCGTCGCCCTCGCGCAGGGCGGCGCGCAGCGCGCGGGCCAGCACGTCGGCGTCGGCGACCGCCAGGTTCATGCCCTTGCCGCCCATCGGCGTGATGATGTGGGCCGCGTCGCCCACCAGGAAGAGCCGGCCGTAGCGCATCGGGTCGACGACGTGGCTGCGCATCTCGACGAACGCCTTCTCCCCGATCGGGCCGTCCGGCAGGTCGTCGTCGGCCAGGCGCAGCCGCAACTGGGCCCAGATCCGCTCGTCGGGCCAGTCGGCGGCGGTGGCGTCGGGGGTGCACTGGAGGTAGAAGCGGCTGGCCCGCGGGCCGCGCGGGAAGTGGGCGGCGAACCCGTGGGCCGTGATCGCCATCAGCGGGTAGCCCGGCGGCGGGACGTCGGCGAGCACCGTCAGCCAGCCGATGCCGTAGTCGTGGGAGTAGGTGGTGAGGGCGTGCGCGGGCACGCCGGCCCGGCTGACGCCGTGGTGGCCGTCGCAGCCGGCGACGTAGGAGCAGGCGATCTCGTGCGTGACGCCGCCGGCGTCGCGGTAGGCGACCGTCGGCGCGGCCCCCTCGACGCCGCGCGGGGTCACCTCGGCCGCCTCGAACCGCAGGTCGCCGCCGGATTCGAGGAGGCGCGCCAGCAGCCTGCCGACGAGCACCTGCTGCGGCACGAGCCGGCCCGTCCGGCCCTCGGTGATCGCGGGGACGTCGAGGAAGCGCCGCTCGCCGTCGACGCGGAACTCGAACCTGGTCTCCTGCGGCATGCCCGCCAGGACGGTGTCGGCCAGGCCCCACTCCTCGAAGACGCGAGCGCCGTGGTGGTCGAGGATGCCCGCGCGCTGGCGCTGCTCGACGTACGGGCGGCTCTGCCGTTCGAGCACCACGCACTCGACGCCGGCCTGGCGGAGCAGGCTCGCCAGGGTCAGCCCGGCCGGACCGGCTCCGATGACGACGACCTCGGTGTGCTCTCGCCTGCTGGTCTCCCCGGACATGGCGGTCCTTTCGCCTCGGTGACGCGCAGTGGTACCCGGCCAGGATGATCACGATGATAGTCCGTGCGGTCACCACCGCACCGGGAGACTGAGCACCCCGTGGATGTCGGTGCCGGCGCGCACCGGCACCTCCTCGGGCGCGACGGCCAGGCGCAGGCCGGGGAAGCGGGTGACCAGCGCGGGAAGGGCCGTGCGCAGCTCCACCCGGGCGAGCTGCTGGCCGAGACACTGATGGACGCCGTGGCCGAAGGACAGGTGGCCGGTCGCGTCGCGGCGCAGGTCGAGGCGGTCGGGGTCGGCGTACCTGCGGGGGTCGCGGTTGGCGGCCGAGAGGGACACGACGACCGACTCGCCCGCCCGGATCAGCCGGCCGGCCAGCTCGACGTCCTCCAGCGCGGCCCGTACGCCGGTGTGGGCGATGGTGAGGTGGCGCAGCAGCTCCTCCACGGCCTGGGCCGCCCGCTCCGGCTCCGTCCGCAGCACGTCGAGCTGGACGGGGTCGCTGAGCAGCGCGTATGTGCCGAGCGCCAGCATGTTCGCGGTCGTGTCGAGCCCGGCGGCGAGCAGGAAGGTGCCGACGCCGGCCAGCTCCTCGTCGGTGAGGGCGGTGGCGGTCAGGTCGCCGAGCAGGTCGTCGGCGGGCCGGGCGCGCTTGGCCTGGACCAGGCCGTCCATGTACCGCTGGAGCTCGGCGTAGGCGGCCAGCTGCTCCTGCTCGTCGGTGTCCACCCCGGCCAGCGCGGCGGCGTGGTGCTGGAAGGCGTCGCGGTCGGCGTACGGGACGCCCAGCAGCTCGCAGATCATCAGCGCGGGGATGGGCTGGGCGAAGACGCGTACCAGGTCGGCGGGCGGGCCGAGGCGTTCCATGGCGTCCAGGTGGTCGGCGGTGATCTGCCGCACGCGTTCGGTCAGCAGGTTCATCCTGCGGACAGTGAACCTGCCGGTGAGCAGCCTGCGGTAGCGGGTGTGCTCGGGCGCGTCGAGGCCGGTGAGGTCGCCGGGCGGGGCGGCCAGCGGCGGGCCCATCGCGACCGTCGGGTGGTGCAGGAACTCGTAGCGCGAGCTGAACCGCCGGTCCGCCAGCACCGCCCTGACCTCGGCGTGGCCGGTCACCAGCCAGCCGCGGTGGCCGTCGGGGAAGTCCAGCGGGGTGACGGGCGCCTGCTCGCGCAGCTCCGCCAGGCCCGCGGGCGGGTCGAAGGGGCAGCCCGCGGGGCGGGTGACCGGAAGCGTGACGGGGGCGTCGTTCATGAGGATCTTCCTTTCAGTGGGTCGCGGTGAGGGACGGTTCCTGCGCCGGCTTGCGTTCGCCGCGCATCACGACCAGCGCCAGGACGGCGGCGGCGACCACCCCGGCCGCGCTGATCGCGAAGGCGGCCGACATGGCCGAGGTGAACGCCTCGCGGGCCACCTGGGCGAGACCGGCGTCGCCGAGGGCGAGCGCGTCGCCGATCGAGCGCCGGGCCGCCTCGGGCGCGCCCGCCGGCATCCCCCGGGTGTAGGCCCCGGCCAGGACGCTGCCGAGGACGGCCACGCCGAGCGCCGCGCCCGCCTGCTGGATGGTGTCGTTGAGCGCCGAGCCGACGCCGGCGTGCTCGGGCGGGATGGTGCCCATCAGCGCGGCGATGGCCGCGGGCATCGCCAGGCCGCCGCCCGCGCCCATCACGAACAGGGCCGTGCCGGTGAGCAGGATGCCGCTGCCGGAGGAGACCATGGCGAGCAGGCCGAACCCGGCGGCGCAGACGGCCAGCCCGGTGACGATCATCGGACGGTTGCCGAGCCGGGCGCCGAGGCTCGCGCCCAGGCCGTTGAAGAGCAGCGAGGCGACCGCCATCGGCAGGAACGCCAGCCCGGCCGCGGTGGGCGTGTAGCCGAGCACGTACTGCAGGTACTGGGTGAGCACGAGCAGCAGCCCGCCGTTGCCGATCTGGACGAGGGTCAGGGAGAAGCTGCCGCCGCTGAACGTGCGGTCGCGGAACAGGGCGAGCGGGACCATCGGGTGCGGCGTGCGCAGCTCCCAGATCACGAAGCCGGCCAGGGAGAGCACGGTGAGGGCCAGGGCAGGCCAGTTGACGCCGTGCGGCAGCTCGATGATCGTCCACACCAGGGCGGACATGCCGGTCGCCGACAGGATCACGCCCAGCGGGTCGGGCTTGGTCCAGGGGCCCTTCGACTCGGGCATGAGCAGCAGGGAGGCGACGATGGCGAGCAGCGCGACCGGCACGTTGATCAGGAAGACCGCGCCCCACCAGAACCAGGCGATCAGCGCGCCGCCCAGGACCGGGCCGCCGATCATGCCGATCATGGCCACCGCGCTCCAGACGGCCATTGCCTTGCGGCGCTCGGCCTCGTCGAACACGGTGATCAGGATCGACAGCGTGCTCGGCATGATCAGCGCGCCGCCGACGCCCATCGCGGCGCGGGCCGCCACGAGCTGCGCCGGATCGGCGGCGTAGGCCGCCAGCAGGGACGCGCCGCCGAAGAGGGCCAGGCCGATGATCATCACCCGGCGCCGGCCGTAGCGGTCGGACAGGCTGCCCGCGGTCAGCAGCAGGCCGGCGAAGACCAGGATGTAGGAGTCGAGGATCCATTGCAGGTCCTGGGCGTCGGCGCCCAGGTCGGCCGCCAGGGGCGGGACCGCCACCGTCAGCACCATGTTGTCCACGACCAGCACCAATGTGCTGAGGCACAACACCACCAGGATCCACCAGCGGCGGTTCATGGGTTCTCCCCTTCGACTTGCGTACGTCGCTCTCGGAATGCGCACACTGTACGCATACGAAAGAGATGTACGCAAGCAGGTGTTCGCGGATGCGCACACTGTGCGCTAGGCTCGGGTCATGCCAGCATCGCAGCCGCCCGTCCCGTCGGTCTGGGTCCGTCAGCGCCGGCAGCGGGAGCGGCCCGCGCTCAGCCTCGACCGGATCGTGTCCGAGGCCGTCCAGCTGCTCGACGAGGAGGGGCTGGAGGCGCTGAGCATGCGCAGCCTCGGCACCCGGCTCGACGCGGGCGCGACCTCCCTCTACCGCCACGTCGCCAACAAGGACGAGCTGATCGAGCTGGTCGTAGACGAGGTCTACGGCGAGCTGCGCGTGCCGTCCGTGGAGGAGGCGGGCGGCTGGCGTGACGGGCTCGCCGTGTCCGCCCACAGCCTGCGGGCGGTGATCCTGCGCCACCCGTGGATGGCGTCCGTGCTCGGCCAGGTCGGGCTCACCAGCCTGGGGCCCAACGTGATGCGGCGCTCGGAGGAGCTGCTGGCGCTGGCGCACTCGGCCGGGTTCGTCCCCGGCGAGGCCGACCGGGCGGTCAACACCGTGCTGGCGTACGTGATCGGCGTGGCCATCGCCGAGGCGGCGTACCTGTCGACGCTGGCCCGCAGCGGCCGTACCGAGCAGGAGTGGATCGACGCCGTGCGGCCGACCGCCGAGCAGGCGTTCGAGGACCACCCGTGGATGCGGGCGGAGTACGCGGCCAAGGGGTTCGACGACCCCGAGCGCGTCCGGGAGGAGGACTTCCGCTACGGCCTCGACCGGGTGCTCGACGGCCTGCAGGCCCGGCTCGACTCATCGGCCGGCTGACCCGCGCCGGGCGCCCCGGCGTGAGAGCCTCGGCGTCATGGAAATCTGGATCAACCCCGACTGTTCCAAGTGCCGTTCGGCCCTGTCGATCCTCGACGCCGAATCGGCCGACTACAAGGTCCGCCGCTACCTGGAGGACCCGCCGTCGCCGGACGAGCTGCGCGCCGTCCTGGCCCGGCTCGGGCTGGAGCCGTGGGACATCACCCGTGCGGGCGAGCCGGTCGCGGCCGAGCTGGGCCTCGACGCCTGGCCGCGCGACCCGGACGCCCGCGAGCGCTGGATCGCCGCGCTGTCCGCGCACCCGATCCTGATCCAGCGGCCGATCATCACCGCCGACGACGGGCGCGCCGTGATCGGCCGCACCGAGGACGCCGTGCGCGGCACGCTGCCCGGGTGAGCGGTCAGTCGTTCATGCGGCCCTCCTGCTGGCCGAAGCGCTCGGGCCCGGACATGCTGGAGCCGCCGGCCGGCACGTCGACGCTGCCCGGGGAGTAGTAGCGGCGCAGCCACTCGGCCAGCCCGTCGAGGCCGGGCAGCAGCACCCGTTCGGTGATCCCGGCCTGGTCGAGCCGCCGCCGGATCTCGACCTTGACCCCGGCCGGGATCGACCAGCCCCGCCACAGCCCGGGATGCTCGGCCAGCCAGTCGTCGAGCTGGTACCTCGCCCCCGACATCGCCGACAACACCGACGACTGGTTGACCATGCGCTCGTCCAGCGACGGCGGCTCGAAGAAGGCGACGAACGGGCGGTCGCGGCCGAGCGCGTCGAAGCCGGCCAGACCGGCGGCGCGTTCGGCGAGCATCTCGGTGCTGAACAGCAGCGCGCCCTCGCCGTCGAGCACCTCGCGCAGCGGCTCGGGCAGCAGGCGGTGCGCGCCCGCGCAGTCGACGGCCAGCAGCACGGCGTCGTCCCCGGGCCAGGACGCCGTGGCGAAGTGCAGGGCGACCAGCGGGGAGAACGTCCAGTCCAGGAGGCGGGTGGGCAGGCCGTGGTGCTGGCCGAGGGCCAGCCAGTCCCAGACGGAAGGGCCAGGGGCGGCTCTGTGCGCGTATTTCCTAAAATTTCGTATCAAGTGGGTTTCTAGGGTGGCGTAGTCGCCCGCCAGCCGCGCCAGGCTGTGCACGTGCGAGTACGTGTTCTTCGCCAGGCCGCGGAAGACCAGCGTCGAGTGCGCCTGGGCCGGGCCTCCGGCGTGGCCGGCCGCGCTGATCGCGTCGTCCAGCTCGCGCCAGGACGACACCGTCACCATCCCCATCCGCCTCCGGTGCCCCTGGACGCCACTGTCACACCTGCCGCCGAGCCCTTGAGGTGGAGTGGACTCCAGGTCCTAGAGTCGCGGACTATGACAATGCGCTACCGCGTACTCGGCGGCACCGGCATCGAGGTGAGCGTCCACTGCCTTGGGGCGATGATGTTCGGCGCCGTCGGCAACCCCGACCACGACGACTGCGCCCGCATCATCCACGCCGCGCTCGACCAGGGCGTCAACTTCGTGGACACGGCGGACATGTACTCCGCGGGCGAGTCCGAGGAGATCGTCGGCAAGGCTCTGAAGGGCCGCCGCGACGACGTCGTACTGGCCACCAAGGTGCACTTCCGGATGGGCGAGGGCCCGAACCGGTCCGGGAACTCGCGCTTGTGGATCATGAAGGAGGTCGAGCAGAGCCTCCGGCGGCTCGGCACCGACTGGATCGACCTCTACCAGATCCACCGGCCCGACCACACGACCGACATCGAGGAGACGTTGTCGGCGCTGACCGACCTCGTGCGGCAGGGCAAGATCCGCGCGTTCGGCTGCTCGACGTTCCCGGCCGCGGAGATCGTCGAGGCTCACCAGGTGTCGGAGCGGCGGGCGCTGCACCGGTTCAGGACCGAGCAGCCGCCGTACTCGCTGTTCGCCCGCGGCATCGAGAGGGACCTGCTGCCCGTCTGCCGCCGGTACGGCATGGGCGTCCTGACCTGGAGCCCGCTCGCGTCGGGCTTCCTGAGCGGCCGCTACCGCAAGAACGGCGACATCGACCTGACCACCGGCCGGGCCGCGCTGACCCCCCACCGCTTCGACCCGTCGATCCCGGAGAACGCCGCCAAGCTCGACGCCGTCGAGCAGCTGGTCGAGCTCGCGGACGACCTCGGCTGCACGCTCCCCCAGCTCGCCGTGGCCTTCGCCGCCGCGCACCCGGCGGTCACCTCGGTGATCACCGGGCCGCGCACGATGGCGCAGCTCGACGACCTGCTGAAGGGCGCCGCGCTCACCCTCGACGACGCCGCGCTCGACCGGATCGACGAGATCGTCCCGCCGGGCCGTGACATGTACCAGCCGGACGGCGCGTGGCGTCCCGCGTCACTGACCGACCCGGCGCTGCGCCGCCGCCCGCTCGCCGAGCGCGCCGCGGCCGGCTAGACCCACAGGCTGTGGACGACGGCGGCCACCCGCCGGCCCTGCTCGCGGCCGGCGTGGGCCGCCGGTGACCGTACGGCGGGGTCGAGCGGGTTGGCGCCCATGGCCGCGACGGCCCCCTCGTCCGGGCTGACGACCTCGACCGCGGAGCCCTCCTTGCGCAGCAGGGCCACCTCCTGTTCGAGCGACGTCCAGGGAGAGGCGGGGGCGCCGGGCGGCTGGGGCGAGACCACCAGCACCCGTTCGAAGCCCGCCGCCAGGTCGGCGTTGTCGCTGGACCGCACGCCGCCGTCGATGTAGCGGCGGCCCTCGATGGTGACCGGCGGCCAGACCCCGGGCACGGCGCAACTGGCCGTCACCGCGTCCACCAGGCCCACCCCGGACGCCCGGTCGAACAGGCGGGTCTCTCCGGTCGCCGCGTCGAGCGCGACCAGCACGAGCGGGCGCTCCGGCCAGTCGGTCTCGGGCAGCCGCGAGGCCACCGCCGCACGCCGTTCCGGCTCGCCGACCGTGGGGGCCTCCAGCGCCCAGGCGCCGATGCGCCGGTGCAGCTCGTCCCGGTCGTGGGCGCCGGTCAGGATGCCCTGGAGGGCGGCCGCGAAGGAGGCCGCGTCGAACACCGCGGGGATCTCCCTGGCCTGCAGCGCGGGATCGACCTGCCGCTGGAACAGCTCCTCGACGGTGAGCCGGCTGCGGGCCTGGGCGCCGACCGCCGAGCCGGCCGAGGTGCCCACGATCAGGTCGGCGTCCCGTACGTCCACGCCCTCGTCGGACAGCCCGGCCAGCACGCCGGTCGCCCAGGCGATGCCGGCCACGCCGCCGCCCCCGAGCACCAGGGCCCGGCGGCGGTCAGAAGCTTCGATTCGGTCCATGAGCATCATCATTCCTCTATAAGGAACAAAGCGCGCGTTTCATGCGGGCCGTCCGTGTGTATGGTGAGCCTGTGGAACGTACTCATGATTTTGGGTACAACCCCGCCGTCGAGAGCCTGCGACTCATCGATCACGGGCTGCCGAGGTCCCTTCCCGGCAACCTGAGCGGACGCTTCCGCTTCACCCCTGCCTCCCTGTACGTGGGCGACCGGATCGCGGCGACCGCCTTCGCCCGCCTGGACGGCTTCGGCCTGTCCTGGGTGGACGTCTGGCTGCTGTCGTTCCGGCGCGGACGCTGGGCACTGCGCGCCGGCGACAGCATGTCCGCCGCGCGCAGCGACGACCTGCTGGCCCACCGCCAGGGCGTCTCGGTGCTCAAGGAGCACGGGCTGACCGACGAGAACGGGCGGTTCGACACCAACGCGGGTCGCTGGTTCCCCCGGCCGAAACGGTGGGTGGCCTACGGGCTGCTGCGGCTGTCGGCCGAGGTGGAGACGGTCAGGCTGGGCGGGCGGGAGGTCCCGGTGCCGGGACACGGCCTCCAGGCGCTCGCCTGGCGGCTGCAGACCGGCCCGGTGGTCGCCGACCTGCTCGACGACATGGGCGAGACGATCGCGGCGGTGAGCCTGACCGCGTAGGCGCGCCACGACCTCTTGGGCGCACCCTCTCTTGGCGCCCCACCTCTTGGGCGCACCCTCTCTTGGCGCCCCACCTCTTGGGCGCGCCTCCTCTTGGCGCGCCCCCGAGCGTCACAGTGGCGCGGGCTTCAGGCCGCGAGGAAGTCCGGGGCGTGGTCGCGGGCCCAGGAGCGGAACGTGCGCGCGGGTCGGCCCAGCAGCTCCGGCACCGTGCCGGTCACGCGTTCCGGGGTGTGCGTGAACGACTCCCACGCCCTGAGCCGCGCCTCGACGAACGCCGGATCCCCCCAGGCGGCCGTCAGCTGCTCGCGGGCGATCTCCGGCGGCAGGTCCTCCCAGCGCACCTCGCGGCCGATCTCCTCGCCGACGGTCCGCGCCAGCTCCTCCTGAGTGATCGACTCGGGGCCGGTGATCAGGTACTTGGCGCCGTCGTGGCCGGGGGTGGTGAGCACGTGGGCGACGACGTCCGCGATGTCCCGCTCGTGGATCAGCGATCTGGCGGCCTTTCCGTACGGGAGCCGGACCACTCCTTGCCGGATCTGGGCGGCCCAGGCCAGCGTGTTCGTGGCGAAGTCGATGGCCCGGACGAACGTCCACCGCGTCCCGGACGTCCTGATCAGCCGTTCGATCTCCTGGTGGTAGATCGTGGCGGGCTCGCCGTCCGCCAGGTCGGGCACGTCCGCCGACAGGTACACGACGTGCTCGGCCCGTCCGGCCACCGTGGTCACCACCCGGGGGTCCACGGGGATGCCGGGCCACATCAGGTACACCCGGTCGACGCCGCGCAGGGCGGGCTCAAGGCTGCCGGGGTCGGCCAGGTCGCCGCGTACGGGCTCGACGCCGTCCGGGAGCACCACCCGGGCCGGGTCGCGGACCAGCGCCCGCACCTCGTGTCCGGCCTCCGCCAGGGAGGAGACGACATGCCTGCCCACGTTGCCGGTCGCGCCGGTCACCAGAATTCCGCTCATGAAAGGCAGCCTAGAACCTCAACCACAGTCAAGGTCTAGTCATAGAACCTACTCGGCCAAGTGATAAGCCGCACATTCCGGGTAGCGGCAGGAACGGTGATCGCGCTTCAAGGGATGGGAAGGGCTCGGCTGCGGCCGGGCCCTTCCGCTGTTCCCGTGGCCTCCTGCGCGTCAGAAGCGCGTCAGATGCGCGTCACAAGCACGTCCTCATGCGCGTCACAAGCGGTCCTCAGACAAACCTCATGCACGACCGGCATCGTTTCCGGCATGCACCCGACCGGTCCGACCGTGACGCCCGGATCCGCGCGCGACTCGTACGCCGTCCTCGTCGTGGACGAGCGCCCGCTGGGCGCGTCCCTCTCCCGCGCGATGCGCCGCTGGGACGTGCGCAGCCTGGGCGGCGGCGAGGCGGTCAGGGCCGTGCGCGGGTTCCGTCCGGGGGCGATCGTCCTGGACGTCAAGGGCGGCGGCCGCTTCCTGCCCCCGTTGCGGGCCGCGCTGCCCGGCGTGCCGGTCCTCCTCCTGACCGCGCCGGACGCCCTGCCCGACCCGTCGCTCGGACTGCGCGCGGGCGCCGACGACTACGTGATGCGGCCGTTCGGCGTGGACGAGGTCGTGATCAGGCTGCACGGCCTGCTGCGCCGCTCGGCCGACGCCCTGTCCGTCGGCGACCTCACCCTGGACCAGGAGACCCGCGAGGTACGACGGGCCGGCCAGGAGGTCAGGCTCACCCCGACCGAGTTCGAGCTGCTGCGGCTGCTCATGCGCCATCCGGGACGCGCGCTCAGCAAGGCGCACATCCTCGACCGGGTGTGGGCCTACGACTTCGCCGGCCAGGGCAACATCGTCGAGCTGTACATCTCCTACCTGCGCCGCAAGATCGACGCGGACCGCCGTCCGATGATCCACACCCTGCGCGGCGTCGGCTACGTGCTCAGACCGGCCGCCTGACGTCCCGCTAGATCCCGTCTAGCGGACGTCTGGCGGCCGTCTCGCGCCTCCTTGGTGAGAGCCCGGAACGGGCCGAGGGAGGTGGACGATGACGGGCAGGGACGACACCGCCGGCGGGAGCGCCGCACCGCTCCGCCTCGCGGTGATCATCGCGAGCACCCGCGTCGGGCGCATGGGCGAGACGGTGGCGAAGTGGTTCGCCGGCCGCGCCCGCGACCGTCCCGACCTGGCGGTCGACCTCCTCGACCTGGCCGACTACGCCTTCCCCGACCGCTACCCGGAGCGCAGCACCCCCTCGATGCGCCGCTTCACCGCGGCCGTCGGCGAGGCCGACGCCTTCGCCGTCGTCACCCCCGAGTACAACCGCAGCTTCCCGGCCTCGCTCAAGCAGGCCATCGACTACGCCTACGACGAATGGCAGGCCAAGCCGGCCGGTTTCGTCGCCTACGGCTCGGGATCTTCCGGTCTGTACGCGGTCGAGCAGCTCCGTACCGTCTTCTCCGCCTTGCACGTCGTGACGATGCGCGACTGGGTCGGCCTCGACCTGCTGGGGGACGACGTGGCCGGAAGCGGCGAACCGTACGACACCGACGACCGCGCGCGTGCGGTCGCGGCCATGCTCGACCAGCTCACCTGGTGGGGCCGGGCGTTGCGCGACGCCCGGCGCGCCCAGCCGTACTGCTCATGAGAGGAACACCCATGCGAGACCTGGCGATACAGACCTCCGGCCTGGTCAAGGTCTTCGGCGACAACCGCGCCGTGGACGGCCTCGACCTGGAGGTGCCGGCCGGCACCGTCTACGGCGTGCTCGGCCCCAACGGCGCGGGCAAGACCACCGCCGTCCGCATGCTGGCCACGCTGCTGCGGCCGGACGGCGGCGAGGCCACCGTGTTCGGGCACGACGTGGTGCGCGAGGCCGACGCCGTGCGCGGCCGCGTCAGCCTGACCGGCCAGTACGCCTCCGTCGACGAGGACATGACCGGCGCCGAGAACCTGGTCCTGCTCGGCCGCCTGCTCGGCCACCGCAAGCCGGCCGCCCGGGAGCGGGCGACGCAGCTCCTGGAGGCGTTCGGCCTGACGGAGGCCGCGGGACGGCAGGTCAAGACGTACTCGGGCGGCATGCGGCGGCGCATCGACATCGCCGCCAGCATCCTCAACACGCCTGACCTGCTCTTCCTCGACGAGCCGACGACCGGCCTCGACCCGCGCAGCCGCAACCAGGTCTGGGACATCGTCCGCATCGTCGTCGCCCACGGCACCACCGTGCTGCTCACCACCCAGTACCTGGAGGAGGCCGACCGCCTGGCCGGCCGCATCGCGGTCATCGACCACGGCAGGGTCATCGCCGAGGGCACGCCGGGCGAGCTCAAGTCGTCCGTCGGCGCCGGCTCGGTCCACGTGCGGCTGCGCGATCCCGGCACCCGTCCCGAGGCCGAACGGCTGCTGTCCCAGATCCTCGATGCGCCCGTCTACCTGGACGCCGACCCCGTGTCGCTCACCGCCCGCATCACCGGCCACGGCCGCGAGGCCGCCGCCGCCGAGCAGGCCTCGCGCGCGCTCGGCCGCCTGGCCGAGGCCGGGATCGTCGTCGACGACTTCTCCCTCGGCCAGCCCAGCCTGGACGAGGTCTTCCTCGCCCTGACCGACCACCCCGCCACCGAGACCGCCGAGTCCGCGACCGCGCAGGAGGCCGCAGCATGACCGCCACCACCGAGACCGCCACGACCTACTCCCCCGCCGCCGACGTGCTCGGCACCGTCCTGGCCCCCGGGGTGAAGCCGCCCCGGCCGAGCGCGTGGTCGGCGTCGGTCACGTTCGGCTGGCGGGCCATCCTGAAGATCAAGCACGTGCCCGAGCAGCTGTTCGACGTGACCGCGTTCCCGCTCATGATGACGCTGATGTTCACGTACCTGTTCGGCGGCGCCCTGGCCGGCTCCCCGACCGACTACCTGCAGTTCCTGCTGCCCGGCATCATGGTCAGCAGCGTCGTGATGATCACCATGTACACCGGGGTGGAGGTCAACAAGGACATCGAGAAGGGGGTGTTCGACCGCTTCCGCACCCTGCCGATCTGGCGTCCCTCGACCATGGTGGGCTACCTGCTCGGCGACGTCCTGCGCTACACCCTGGCCTCTACGGTCATCCTCGCCGTCGGCCTGGTCCTGGGGTTCCGTCCGCAGGGGGGCGTCACGGGCGTGCTGGCCGGGATCGTGCTGCTGCTCGGCTTCTCCTTCGCCTTCTCGTGGGTGTGGACGATGTTCGGCCTGCTCATGCGGAGCGAGAAGTCGGTGATGGGCGTGAGCATGCTCGTCCTGTTCCCGCTGACCTTCCTCAGCAACGTGTACGTCGACCCGGCCACGATGCCCGGCTGGCTGCAGATCTTCGTCAACGTCAACCCGATCACCCGTCTGGTGGCCGCCGTCCGCTCGCTGATGGCCGGCACCCCGGACATGGGCGAACTGACCTGGGTGCTGATCGCGTCCGTCCTCCTCATCGCAATCTTCGGCACCCTGACCATGCGCCTCTACAACCGCAAATAACCGGCAACCGCACGGACCGGGCGCGTAGGGCAGGCATCCCCTGCCCTGCGCGCCCGATTCGTGCTGCGCCGGCAAGGGCGGTTCGGGCGGTGCGGTGAGGCGCGCCTGGTCCACGAGACCCTCCTCGCTCCTGCGATAGACGGCCACACCATCCGGTCAGAGGTGCCAGGTGATGGGGGTGGTGGGCTGGTAGCGGCAGGTGGCGCCGGTGGAGATGGTGGCGCGGAGGTGGGTGGCGAGTTCGGGGTGGGTCTGGGTGAGTTTGCGGAGGGTGTCGCGGATTCTGGCGGTCACCGTCTTGCGGGCCCGTTCGGCTTCGTCGCCCAGACGGCGGGAGCGGCCGCCCAGCCCGGCGGCCGTGCGGAGCTCCTCCAGCAGGGCAGCCCTTTCGCGGTCGTACTCGGCCGCCCGGTCGTCGTCGCCACGGCCGGTGGCCCGGTCGATCTCGTCGTCGAGGACGGACAGGCGGCGGCGGTAGTCGGCCTTGGCCTCCTCGTCGAGCACGGCGTCGCCGCCCATCGCGCGGGCGGCCAGCACGACGTCGCCGCCCTCCGGGGCGAGCAGGGCCACGGCGGGGATGTCGGCGCCGGGGTGGCCGAGCAGGTGATGCAGGTCGCGCAGGCCCTTGGCGTCGGGCATGTGGGCCAGCCGCCCGGCGAACCGGAGGGCCCAGACCTCGCCGTCCTTGCGGAAGTGGCCCGTGGCCGGCTCGGGGCCCTCGTCGCGTGCGGGGGCCTGCGGGGGCGCGGGCTCGGCGGCGGCGCTCTCCTGCGGCGGGAGGGTGTCGAGGACGTGGTGCATGCCGAGCTCGGCCGCCTCGCGCCGGACCGCCGCCAGCACGGGACCGGCCCCGACGGTGTCGCCGCCGGCCAGGAGGGCTTCGGCCAGGCGGGCACGGGCCAGGACCGACCACGGGCGGGCCCGCATCCGGTCGGCCGACCGGTACGCCCGCGCGAACCCCTCGGCCGCCTCCGCCCACCGCCCCTCGGCCAGGTCGAGCACGGCGATCCACAGGTCGTAGGGGCCGCTGATGTCCCAGCCGTAGTAGGACACCGCCCACCGCCCCCGGTGCGGCAGCAACGCGGCCCGCGCCCCGGCGGCGAGCTCGCGGTCGTGGGTGGCGGCGGCCAGCTCCGCCTGGAAACGCAGCCACAGCGGCTCGGCCATGCGCCCCACCCGCGCGCCGGCCGCGTGGTGGCGCAGCGCGGTGCCGACGTCGCCGGCCTGCAGGGCGGTCAGCGCCTCCAGCAGGCCGCGGTCGGGGTGGCGGCCCGCCCTGAGCCTGCGCAGGACGTCTTCCTGCTCCTCCACCCTGCCCTGGAGCCAGCGGATCGCCCAGCGGTGGTGGTCGAGCATGACGTCGAAGTCGTGGTCCTTGCCGTCGAGGGACAGCCCCGTCATCAGCGACTCGGCCTCGGCGAAGCGGCCGGCGAGCGCGGCGACGATGCTGGCGTCGACGGACGTGGTGAGGTTGAGGTGGGCGTCGTCGGTGCTGCGGCCCTTGGCCGCGTAGTCGTGGAAGCGGTCGAGGTAGCGGGGGTCGCCCTCCTCGATCATGGCCACCCAGCGCAGGGCGCCGGCGAAGTGTTCGAGCTCGCGGTCGGAGGTGCGCCGGGCGATGTCGAGCAGCTCGCCGGTCAGGGCCACCCGCTCGCCCGCCGTGCCGGGGCCCCAGATGATGTCGTGGTGGGCCCACAGGCTGAAGGCCAGGACGTCGTCGTCGCCGCCCTGGCGGGCCTGGGCGGTGAGGTGGAGGACCAGGTCGAGGGCCAGGCGGTCGTCGGGGGCCGGCTCGCCGACGAGCGCGGCGTGGGCCCGGCGCAGCCGGTCGAGGGAGTCGTCGTGGCCGTAGTGGGAGCGGAAGACCAGCGCGACGCGGGCGGTCAGCTCGGGGTCGCCGAGATCGGCGGCGACGGCGCCGGCCTCCTCGAACAGCCGGCGGCCCGCGTCACGCTCGCCGCGGTGGTGCAGCTCGCGGCCGAGGTCGAGGCAGATCAGCACGCGCCGGCGGGGCGCGGCGGCGGCGCTCAGCTCGTGGGCGCGGCGCAGGTGGCCGAGCTCCTCCTCGCCGGCGAGCCGGCTGCGGGCGGCACGGGCGGCGGCCTGGAGCAGGTCGATCGCGCGCTCGGGGTCGACGCGGTCGCCGGCGAGGTAGGCGTGCCGGGCCAGGTCGCTCGGCAGCATACGGCGGGCCAGGTCGGGGGCGCCGTCGAGGGCGCGCACCACGGCGGCGTGCAGGTCGCGCACGTCGGGGACGGCGTCGTAGAGGGTCTCGCGGACGAGGTCGTGGGCGAAGGCGAACCGGCCGCCGCCCTTGGTCACCACCAGCCTGGCGATCACGGCGGTGTCGAGGAGACGGTCGACGTGCGCGACGGGGGCGGCCACGGTGGCGGCCAGCACCTGGCGGTGGAACTCGCGCCCGAGCACGGCCGCGGCGGGCAGCAGCTCCGACACCGGACGCGGCAGCAGGGACAGCCGGCGCAGCAGCGCGTCGCGGACGCCGGGCGCCACGGCCGTGGCCGAGCCGCCACTGCGCCACAACCGGGCCGTCTGCTCGACGAAGAACGGGTTTCCGCCCGTGCGCACGTGGACCTCGGCGACCAGGTCGGCGGGCGGGTCGAGCCCGGCGGTGCGGGCCATGAGGGCGCCCACCCCGGCCTGGTCGAGGCCGGTGAGCGTGATGGTGGTGGCCTTGGCGACGAGCGGCGACAGCAGGTCGCGCAGCGGGTGGTCGACCGGCTCGACCTCGGCGTCGCGGTAGGTGCCGACGAGGAGCAGGCGCTCGAACCAGGTCTGGCGGGCCGCGAACTCAAGGAGCCGCAGCGAGGCCGGGTCGGCCGCGTGGAGGTCGTCGATGACGATCACGAGCGGGTGGTGCTGCGAGAGCGACACCAGGGCGGTGGTGACCGCGTCGTAGATCTGGAACGCCGAGGCGGGGTCGGCGTCGGCGGCGGTGACCTCCAGGTGTGGCTGGGCGAGCGCCGCCGCCTCGCCGAGCAGGGCGGCCAGGCTGCCGCCGGCCGACTGCTCGGCCTCGGCCCACTCGTGGGGGGCGGCCGAGCGGCGCAGGGCGCGGATGACCTGGACCCAGGGCCAGTAGCCGGGGGCGCTGCCGGAATCCCAGCAGGCGCCGCCGACCACGAGCGCGCCCCTGCGCCTGGCCTCGGCGGCGGCGCTGGTGACGAGCGTGGTCTTGCCGATGCCGGCCTCGCCGGTGACGAGGACCAGGCCGCCGTGGCTGTCGACCACCCGCGCGACCTCGGCGCGCAGCAGCGCGGCGGGGTGGTCCCTGCCGATCAGCTCGTGTGGCCTGGCTTCGGTTGGCATGACACCCGCACGTTATCCGCCGCCGCCGACAAAATCCGCGTGCGCGCCGCTACCAGGCGACCTCCAGCTCGGTCAGGCCGTAGACGACGTTGAAGGAGCGGAACTCCGGCGTGGAATCGGTCGGGCGCAGGCCGGGGAAACGCTCGAAGAGCGCGGGGAAGGCGATCTTCATCTCCATGCGGGCGAGCGGCGCGCCCAGGCAGTGGTGGACGCCGTGGCCGAAGGCGACGTGGCCGGGGGCGCCGCGGGTGATGTCGAGGGTGTCGGGGTCGGCGATGAAGCCGGGGTCGCGGTTGGCGGCGGGCAGCGAGCACATGATCATCTCCCCCGCGCCGATGGTCCGCCCGGCCAGCTCGACCTCCCTGGACGTGATCTTGATCGTCCCGGAGTGGACGATGCTGAGCCAGCGCAGCAGCTCCTCGACCGTCGCGTCGATGCGCTCGGGCTCCTTGCGCAGGAGTTCGAGCTGCCCGGGGTTGCGCAGCAGGGCGAGCGTGCCGAGCGAGAGCATGTTGGAGGTGGTCTCGTGCCCGGCGAGCAGCAGCAGGTTGCCGATGCCGACGAGCTCGCTGGTGGTCAGGTCGTCGCCGTGCTCGCGGATGAGCATGCCGAGCAGGTCCTCGCCCGGCTCGGTGCGCATGCGGGTGACCAGTTCGCGCATGTACGCCCGCGACTCGAAGTTGGCCGCCACCCGCTGCTCGACCGGCAGCGACAGGTCCAGCATGCGGCCGGACCGCCGCTGGAAGTCGGCGCGGTCCTCGTACGGCACGCCCAGCAGCTCGCAGATCACCAGCGACGGGATCGGCAGCGCGAACGACGACACCAGGTCGGCCGGGGAGCCCGCGGCCTCCATGGCGTCGAGGTGCTCGTGCACGATGTCCCTGATGCGGGGCTCCAGCCGCTTCATCCGGCGGATCGTGAACTCGGGCGTCAGCATCCGGCGCAGCCGGGTGTGCTCGGGCGGGTCCTGGCCCAGCAGGTTGCCCGCGCGCAGCTCGGCGAGCTGCTCCTCGGTCAGCTCGGGCGCTCCGGGCATGCGGGCGGAGCCCTGCCTGGCGAGCCTGAACCGGTCGGCGTCGCCCAGGACCTCGCGGACGTCGGCGTACCGGGTCACCACCCACGCCTCCAGGCCGAGGAGGGTGTCGATGCGCTTGATCCGTTCCTGGTCGCGCACCTCGCCCAGCTCGGGGGCCGGATCGAACTCCACCCGCCGCATGTGCAGCGGCACCGCCGAGGACTCAGTCATGGAACGACCGTAACAAGTCCGACGGCCGTCCTCTAGATCGTTTCCGATCGGTGATCCGGCCAGGGTTTCGGCCCGAGCTTGACGTGGGACGCGCGGCGCTTGGAGTATGCCGATGATCACCATGACGAATGGGAGCAAGGCGTGCGCCAGACCGACATACCGGTACTGATCGCCGGAGGCGGGCCCGTCGGGCTGGCGACGGCCGTGGAGCTGGCCCATCACGGCGTGCGCAGCATGGTCGTCGAGCCGCGTGAGAGCGTGTCGTGGCTGCGTCCGCGCGCCAAGACCACGTCGGCCCGGTCGATGGAGCTGCTGCGCAGGTGGGGGCTGGCCGAGACAGTGCGCGCCCGCGCGCCGCTCGCGGTCTCCTGGTCGGACGAGGCGGTCTTCACGACCGGCCTGCTCGGCCGCGAGATCACCAGGATCGGCGGCTGCTTCGGCCTCGACCTGACCGGCTCCGACCTGGCCGCCGAGCCGGGCCAGCAGGTGCCGCAGCCGATCGTCGAGGAGGTGCTGCGCGAGGCCGCCGGTGACGCGCTGCTCACCGGCTGGCGGGTGACCGGCCTGCGCGAGGACGCCGACGGCGTCACCGCCGACCTGGCCGCCGCGGACGGCGAAACCCGCCAGGTGCGCGCCGCGTACGTCGTCGGCTGCGACGGCGCCCGCAGCGTGACGCGCCCGGCCATCGGCGCCCGCTACGAGGGCCGCCAGGACGCCAGGCCCAACTTCAACGTCGTCTTCCGCGCGCCCGGCCTGGCCGAACGGGTGCCCCACGGCCCCGCCGTGCACTACTGGGTGCTGAACCCGGCCCAGCCCGGCATGCTCGGCCGGCTCGACCTGGAGGACCTGTGGTGGTGCATCGCCCAGGGCGTCCCGGCGGAGGGGACCGACCCGGTGCGCCTGGTCCGCAACCTGGTCGGGGCCGACGTCGAGGTCGAGATCCTGGCCACCGACCCGTGGACCGCGCGCATGCTGCTGGCCGACCGGTACGCCGGCGAGCGGGTGTTCCTGGCGGGCGACGCCGCGCACCAGAACCCGCCCTACGGCGGCCACGGCTTCAACACCGGCCTCGGGGACGCCGTCAACCTCGGCTGGAAGCTGGCCGCCGTCCTGAACGGATGGGCGCCCACGACCCTGCTGAACAGCTACGAGGCCGAGCGCCGGCCGGTCGCGGCGGCCACGATCGAGGCCGCCGCCGCCAACATGGCCACGCTCGCGCCCGAACTGGCCGATCCCGCGCTGATGGGCTCGGACGCCGACTTCGAGCGGGTGCGTCCGGCCGTCGCGGAGGCGGTGCGGCGGACCAAGGACAGCGAGTTCCACAGCCTGGACCTGGTGCTGGGGTACACGTACGCGGGGTCGCCGGTGGTGGCCGGCGGGTGCGGCGAGCGGCTGCCGCACCGGTGGCTCGCTCCGGGCGAGTCACTCTACGACCGGCTCGGGCCCGGGTTCAGCCTGGTGGGCGACCTGTCGTCGCCGGAGGCCAAGGTGCTGGTGGAGCGGGCGGCCGAGCTGGGCGTGCCGCTGCGGGAGGTGGACCTGCCGGACGCGGCCGGCACACTGGCCCTGGTCCGCCCCGACCAGCACGTGGCCTGGCGCCCGACGCCGGGCCAGGACGCGGCCCACGCGCTGGACCTGGCGATCGGGCGCTCCGCCTGATCCGCCCCCTGAACCTGGCGATCGGGCGGCCTGCCTGATCGCCTCCGGGCCCGGCGATCGGGGGTCCGGTTCGAGCCGGTCTAGGGTGGGTGCATGCGCGTAGTGGTGATCGGGGCGAGTGGGCACATCGGCACCTATCTGGTCCCGCGCCTGGTGGACGCGGGCCACGACGTGGTCGCGGTGAGCCGGGGCAAGCGGGAGCCGTACACGCCGCACGGCGCGTGGGAGCGGGTCGCCACCGTGGTCGCCGACCGGGAGGCCGAGGAGGCCGCGGGCACGTTCGGGCGGCGGATCGCCGAGCTGGAGGCCGACGTGGTCATCGACCTCATCTGCTTCACCGAGGCGAGCGCCCGCCATCTGGCCGGGGCGCTGGCCGGCCGGGTCCGGCAGTTCCTGCACTGCGGCACGATCTGGGTGCACGGCCCGAGCACCCGCGTCCCGACGACAGAAGACCGCCCGAAGCGCCCCATCGGCGAGTACGGCCGGCAGAAGGCCGCGATCGAGGCGTACCTGCTCGACCTGGCCGCGCGGGAGGGGTTCCCGGCCACGGTCGTCCATCCCGGGCACATCACCGGCCCGGGCTGGATCCCGGTCAACCCGGCCGGCAACCTCGACCCGGCCGTGTTCCAGGCGCTGGCCGACGGTGCGGAGGTGCGGCTGCCCAACCTGGGCATGGAGACCGTGCAGCACGTCCACGCCGACGACGTCGCCCGGCTGTTCGTGGACGCCATGAACAACCCGGCCGCCGCCAGGGGCGAGAGCTTCCACTCGGTGGCCGTGACCGCGCTGACGCTGCGCGGCTACGCCGAGGCGGTGGCGGGCTGGTCCGGCCGGGAGGCGCGGCTGTCGTACCTGCCGTGGGAGCAGTGGCGGGAGACCGTGCCGGAGCACCACGCCCGCGTCACCCACGACCACATCGCGCACAGCCCTCACTGCAGCATGGAGAAGGCCGGACGGCTGCTCGGCCACCGCCCCCGGCACACCTCGCTGGAGGCGGTCGCGGAGGCGGTCGACTGGCTGGTCCGGGCGGGCACCCTCACCCGCTGACCCCCACCTGACCAGCGAGCGCACCAGGGCCACGCACTAGAGTCACCCGCCATGACACCTTGGGAGATGGCCGCGGTCTTCGCGGCGGGCGTCGGAGCGGGAGGCATCAACGCCGTCGTCGGCTCCGGGTCGCTGATCACGTTCCCGACGCTGCTGGCCGTCGGCCTGCCGCCGGTCACCGCCAACGTCTCGAACAACATCGGCCTGGTGCCCGGCGGCGTGACCGGCGTCCTCGGCTACCGCGCCGAGCTCAAGGGTCAGCGCGGCCGCCTGCTCCGGCTGGCCTCGGCCTCCGCGCTGGGCTCGCTGATCGGCGGGCTGCTGCTGCTCAACCTGCCGGAGCGCACGTTCACGGCGGTCGTGACGGTGCTGATCGGGTTGTCCTGCGTGCTGGTGCTGGCCCAGCCCAGGATCAGCCGGCTGCTGGCCAGCCGTCCGCGGCAGGCGCACGGCGGGCCCTGGTTGTGGCTGGGCGTGCTGGCCGCCGGGGCGTACGGCGGCTACTTCGGCGCGGCGCAGGGCGTGCTGCTCATCGGGCTGCTCGGCATCTTCCTCGACGAGGAGCTGCAGCGCGTCAACGCCGCCAAGAACGTGTTGTCGCTCGTGGTCAACGCCACGGCCGCCGTCCTGTACACGCTGGTGGCCGACGTCGACTGGTGGGCCGTGCTGCTCGTCGCGCTGGGCTCGACGGTCGGCGGGTTCCTGGGGGCGCGGGTGGGACGCAGGCTGCCCGCGCCGGTGTTGCGCGGTGCGGTCGTCTGCATCGGGGTGGTGGCGATCGTCAAGCTGCTGACCGCTTAGGCGGTCACCGGCTCGTCCCAGTCGAGGTGGTGGCGCTGCTCGGGGCCGAGGGCGCGTTCGGGGGCCAGGAACGTCCGGGTGGCCAGCGGCATCATCAGCCGCAGCATCGTGACGGCGAAGGGCCCGAGGGTCTTGCTGCTGTTCGTCCGGGAGGCGCGGGCGGCGACCCGCTCGACGCGGTCGCGGCGCAGCCGTACGTAGGCGTCGAACGCGGCGGGCACGGCGGGCAGGTCGCGCAGGCAGCGGGCGAGCTGGACGGCGCTCTCGGCGGCCAGCGACGCCCCCTGCCCCGAGCTGGGCGAGGGCGCGTGCACCGAGTCGCCCACCAGCACCATCCTGCCGCGGTGCCAGTGCGGGACGCTCGGCATGATCTCCACCGTGCCGAGCGCCACCAGGTTCTCGGGGGACGTGTGCCGCACCAGCTCCTCCCCCGGCTCCTCGCCCGCGAAGAGCTCGCCCAGGCGGCGCAGCCACTCCCCGGCCGGCACCCGGCGCGCCTGCGCGGAGGTCGTCGGCTCGGCGTGCGGCACGTTGCAGAACCAGGCCGTGCGCCCGTCGGGCTGCACCCAGTAGCCGAGGAACGCCCGCCGCCCGAACACGAAGCAGGACGCCTGCTCCCCGGCCGGCACGGCGACGTCGGCCAGGCCGCCGAAGTTCAGCAGGGGCACGTGGCGCGGCCCCGGCGCGGCCGGGTCGATCAGGGACCGGACCACGGAACGGATGCCGTCGGCCCCGACCAGGATGTCGGCGCTCGCGCTGCCGCCGTCGGCGAAGCGCGCGGTGACGCCGCCGGGGTGCTCCTCGACGCCGACCAGGCGGCGGCCGTACTCCGTGCGGATGCCGGCGGCCAGGGCCCGGTCGCGGACCGCGCCGTAGAGCTGCGAGCGCCACATCGCCTGGCTGGGCGGCAGGTCGGGCAGGCCGGCCAGCTCGCCCATGCGCCTGCCCGCGCCGTCGCGGACGATCGTGTGCGCCACCGGCCGGCCGACCGCCCGGACGGCCTCCTCCGCGCCGACGGCCCGCAGCGCCGCGAGCCCGTTCGGGGCGATCGTGAGCGTGCCGCCGACGCCCTCCGCTCCCCGGTCGTACGCCTCGTACAGGGTCGCCTCGATCCCCGCGCGGCGCAGCGCCATCGCGGTGACGGGGCCGGCGATGCCCCCGCCGATCACCAATGCCGTGCTCACTGCTGTCATTGCCGACTCCCGAACATCTCGTGCCAGGTCCTGGCGTAGTCAGGTGCGCTGAGGGACTCGATGAGGCGGGCGACGAAGGCCAGCTCGGCGTCGAGCACCGCGAGGCGGTAGTCGTCCTCCACGAGGAACACCCAGGCCACGCCGCCCGTGCGGGCGGCCTCGGCGGTCCGGGCGAGCTCGGCCCGCTGGGCGGTCATCGCCGCCGCGCGCCGCTCCAGCAGCCCGACGGCCTCGGCCGGGTCGAGCACGCTGATCAGCGACAACGCGACGCCGAAGTGCGGATAGTCCTCCTGCGGCGTCGAGACCAGCTCGCGCAGCCAGTCGTAGAGCTCCGCGCGGCCCTCGCCGGTGAGCTCGTAGAGCGTGCGCTCGGGCCGCTCGGTGTCGCGGACGGTCTCCCGCTCGACGATGAACCCCGCCTTGGCGAGCTGCTTGACGACCATGTAGAGCGAGCCGCGGTTGTACTTGAAGCTCTTGTCCTTGTCGGTCTCCTGCAGACGGCGGCCCAGCTCGTACGGATGCATAGGCTCGACCAGCAGGAACGCCAGCACCGCCAGCGCGAGCGGGTTGGCCACCTTGCGGCGCTTCTCCATCGGAGTCCCCTTTAGTTGATATCAACTATCCATCGTCGGCTAGTTGATGTCAACTATAGAGGCGTCAGCCCGCCATCCCCACGAGGAACGCCGCCGGGACCAGCGCGACCGTGAGCACGAGCGCCCACCAGCGGGCGCGGGGCCCGTCCGGAGCACCGCGACGCCCATGGGCGCCAGCGCGACGACGAGCCCGGCCAGCGCGGCCAGCGCGATCGGGTCGCTGCTGCCCTTGAGCACGCCGAGCGGCAGCCCGGCCGCCAGCGCCAGGGCGACGCACCTGGCCACGCCGGCCGGCCCGGCCCCGAGGGCCCCGGCACGGAAGGCGCCCACGGCCAGCACGACCCAGCCGCCCATGATGCAGACGTTGACCGCCTTGAACACGTGGAAGGCCCCGTACGTGCCGGCGACGACCCGCTCGGCCGCCTCCGGGCCGAGCGCGTCCACCAGCTGGAACGCCAGATGGCTCACCCCGGCGTGGAACACCCTGCCGAACAGCCCCAGCACCGCCAGCGTCACCCCCCACCTGGCCAGAGCCGGATGGGTGACGGCGATCATCCTGCCGAGCGCGGTCACCGCCGGCCACAGCAGCACGGCGCCCGCGGCGTACAGGCTGTAGGACAGGACCATGCGGCCCGGGTCGGCGGCGTAGGCGGCGAGCTGGCCGGGGAAGAAGTCGTCGGCGCCGAGGCGGACGAGGACTCCGGCGAGCAGCAGCGCCGGTCCGAGCACCAGCCCGGCGCCCTCCACCCAGCGCCCGGGGATCGTCATGCGCGTGATCGTCATGCCCGCCATTCAAGTGACGGACGCGTCCGGGCACATTGGCGCGGCCGCGAGGACCCGTACTCCACCTGGCACTACCAGGGCATGAAAGTTTCAGGCGTTCCCGCAGGTCAGACGGGATGACGGGCGTCCTCGCATTGACGTGCCCGAACGCGGCGGCCGAGCATGACGCCGCGTTCCCCCTCGCGGAAAGGGCACCCCATGCAGACCTCGAAGGCGGCACTGACCGCCCTGGCCACGGTGGTGGCCGGAGCGGCTGTCGCCGTCGCGCTGACCACCACCCCGGCGGGCGCGGCGACCGGAACAGGGACCGGCTACCTGCACACCAGCGGCAACAAGATCCTCGACAGCACCGGGGCGACCGTCCGGCTGACCGGGATCAACTGGTTCGGCATGGAGACCGACAACAAGACCTTCCACGGTCTGTGGTCGAGCAACCCCTGGAAGAGCCAGATCGACAAGATGGCCTCGCTGGGCTACAACACGCTGCGGGTGCCGTACTCCAACGACGCGCTCAAGCCCGGGGCCACCGCCACCGGGATCAACGACTACGTCAACCCCGACCTGGTCGGCCTGTCCCCCATGCAGATCCTCGACAAGGTCGTGGACTATGCGGGCGTCAAGGGCATGCGGATCATCCTCGACCGCCACCGTCCGACCGCGGCCGGCCAGTCCCCGCTCTGGTACGTCAGCGCCACCCCCGAGAGCACCTGGATCAACGACTGGAAGACCCTGGCCCAGCACTACGCGAACAACCCGACGGTCATCGGCGCCGACCTGCACAACGAGCCGCACGCCGAGGGCACCAACCCCAACGCGACCGGCGCCTGCTGGGGCTGCGGCGACCAGGCCCGCGACTGGCGCCTGGCGGCCGAACGGGCGGGCAACGCCGTCCTGGGCGTGAACCCCAACTGGTTGATCTTCGTCGAGGGCGTGAGCTGCCCGAGCGGCGGCCTGTCGAACGTCTGGGACAACGACCCCGGCAATGACGAGGACTGCGGCTGGTGGGGCGGCAACCTGTCGAAGGCCGGCCAGTACCCGGTACGGCTCAACGTCGCGAACCGCCTGGTCTACTCACCGCACGAGTACGCCACCTCGGTCTACCACCAGACCTGGTTCGACGCCCCCGACTACCCCGCCAACATGCCCGCCATCTGGGACAAGTACTGGGGATACCTGTACAGGCAGAACATCGCGCCGATCATGATGGGCGAGTTCGGCACCACGCTGGCCTCGAACGTCGACAAGGTCTGGCTCCAGGAGCTCATGAAGTACACCGGCACCGGGGTGAACGGCATGTCGTTCACGTACTGGTCGTGGAACCCGAACTCGGGCGACACCGGCGGCATCGCCAATGACGACTGGACCACGATCAACCAGGCCAAGCAGGACATCCTGCAGCCGTACCTGATCCCGCCGGCCGGGGGCGGGGGCGACCCCACGACGTCGCCGACGGCGACGCCGCCGGGGCAGTGCACGGTCGGCTACAAGCAGACCAACGCCTGGCAGGGCGGCTTCCAGGGCGAGGTGACGGTGAGGAACACCGGGACGTCCCCGATCAACGCCTGGACCGCGACCTGGACGCTGCCCTCGGGCGTCACCCTGAACAACGCCTGGAACGCGGTGGTGGCGGTCTCGGGCGCCACGTGGACCGCCAAGGGGCCCGACTGGGCGCGGAACCTGGCGCCGGGGGCGTCGGTGGCGATCGGCTTCACCGCCAACGGCACGGCCGCCACCCCCGCGAACACCACCTGCTCCTGACCCCGCCTCCCCGCGAACACCACCTGCTCCTGACCCCGCCTCCCCGCGAACACCACCTGCTCCTGACCCCGCCACCCGTTCCCTGCTCCCACTCCCGCCCGCGTTCCCGCATCGGGACGCGGGCGGTCAGCTGAACGGGCGGGACATCTCGTCGAGCATCTCGGCCATGACCTCCCGCAACGAGCGCGACTGACGCTCCTCGACCCACAGGTGCGACCCGAGCCGCAACGCCGTGAGGAACCCCGCCGCCATCACCTGCGGACGCACCGGGCTCTCCCGCCCGGAGATCGCCTGGGCCAGGTCGCGCTCCAGCGCCGCGTGGTTGGCGAGCTGCCGGGCCAGCAGCGACGGGTGCCGCTTGGCCAGACGGGCGCGCACGGCCCACTCCCGCGCCGGCTCGCCCACCTCCTCGAACACGTCGTCGATCGCCCCGCAGAGCGCCTGCCAGGCGGTCCGGCCGGCCGGCTGGGCGCCCACCTTCTCGACCAGGTCGCGGATGCGTTGCTCCTCGCCGTAGAGGACGGCGTCCTCCTTGCCGGCGAAGTAGTTGGAGAACGTGCGGCGCGAGATGTTCGCGGCGTCGGCGATGGTCTCGACCGTGACGGCGTCGAGGCCGTGCTCCCCGACCAGCCGCATGGCCGCCTCGTGCACGGCCTGCCGCGTCTCGGCCTTCTTGCGTTCGCGCAGCCCGCCGGTGCTGTCCATGATGCGCCAAGCCTACCGTCCGGGAATATATGCTCAGCGGGCAAACTTTCCCATTGGGCATTGTTTTACGTAGGAGGAGGCCGCGCATGAGCGCACCGACCGTCCCGGCCGCGCCGCCGGGTCAGATGAGCCATCGGCAGATCATGGAGGCCCTGAGCGGGCTGCTGCTGGTCCTGTTCGTGGCGATGATCAGCGGCACGATCGTGTCGGTCGCGCTGCCGCAGATCATCGGCGCCCTGAACGGCACGCAGTCGCAGTACACCTGGGTGATCACCGCCTCGTTGCTGGCGTCCACGGCCTCCACCCCGATCTGGGGCAAGCTGGCCGACCTGTTCAGCAAGAAGCTGCTGTTGCAGATCTCTATCGTGATCTTCATGGTCAGCTCGGTGGCCTGCGGCTTCGCCCAGGACACCGCCCAGCTCATCGCCTTCCGCGCCCTCCAGGGCCTCGGCATGGGCGCGCTGCAGGTCCTGGTCCAGGTGATCATCGCGGCGATGATCAGCCCCAAGGACCGGGGCAAGTACAACGGCTACCTCGGCGGCGTCATGGCCGTCGCGACCGTGGCCGGGCCGCTGCTCGGCGGCCTGATCGCGGACACCTCCTGGCTCGGCTGGCGCTGGTGCTTCTTCGTGGCGGCGCCGTTCACCGTGGTCGCCTTCCTCCTGCTGCAGAAGACCCTGCGGGTGACCCACGTGCGCCGCGAGGGCGTCAAGGTCGACTACGTCGGCGCCACGCTGATCGCGGTCGGCGTGAGCGTGCTGCTCGTCTGGGTGACCTTCGTCGGCAACTCCTTCGACTGGCTGTCCTGGCAGACCGCCGCGATGGTGCTCGGCGGCGTCGCCGTCCTGGCGGTCGCGACCTGGGTGGAGACCGTGGTCAAGGAGCCGGTCGTGCCGCTGCACGTCATCCGCCGCCGTACCCCGGCGCTGGCCATCCTGGCGAGCCTCGCGGTGGGCATGGCGATGTTCGGCGGCTCGGTCTTCCTCGGCCAGTACTTCCAGATCGGCCGCGGCTACAGCCCGACCGAGGCGGGGCTGCTGACGATCCCGATGATGCTCGGCGTGCTGCTGTCCTCGGCGATCTCCGGGCGCATGGTGTCGAGGAGCGGGAACGTCAAGCCGTACATCGTCACCGGGGCGGTCGTGCTGACCGCCGGGTTCCTGGTGCTGTCCACGATGGACCACCAGACCTCGCTCCTGCTCATCGCCGGCGCGATGGTGCTGGTCGGCGCGGGCGTCGGCATGTCGATGCAGAACCTCGTCCTCGCGATCCAGAACACCGTGCCGCTGCGCGAGCTGGGCGCGGCCAGCGGGGCCGTGACGTTCTTCCGCTCGCTGGGCGGCACGGTGGGCGTGTCGGTGCTCGGCGCGGTGCTGGCCAACCAGGTCGCGACCGGCATCGCCGAAGGGCTGGCCAAGATGGGCATCGACCCGGCCAAGGCGGCCGCGGGCGGCAGGAGCACGCTCAACATCGCGGCGCTGCCGGAGCCGTTCAAGGGCATCGTCAGGGCCGCGTACGGCGACGCCACCGGGCACATCTTCCTGATCTCGGCGGGCATCGCCGTGATCGGCGTGATCGCCACCCTGTTCCTCAAGCCGGCCAAGCTCCGCGACAGCGTGGACCTGGCCGAACCCGCCCCGGCGGGCGACGGCAGGACCCCCGTCGCCTCCTGAGGCGCCGCCCGCGCGGGACGGGGCGGCCGAGGGCGCCGGGATCACCGGCGCCACCAAGGGCACGGCATTTGACCGGAAAACAGAGGGTTGACCCGCGCTGACCCGTGATGGATAACAGTATTCCGACAGGGGGAGTAAACCTGCACTGTTACGGAGACCCCGATGACAAGCCTGGCTTCTCCTGGGTTGATCGGGCGTGACGCCCAGTTACGCTCACTCGTCGACGCCATCACCGGCCCTCCGGCCGTCATCCTCGTGCAGGGCGAGGCGGGCATCGGGAAGACCCGGCTGGTCAGGGCCGCGCTCGACCTGTTGCCCGACGGCGAACGCACCGTCCTGATCGGCCATTGCCACCAGATCCGCGAGCCGTTCCCGTACGGCCCGGTGTTCGACGCGCTGCGGCACGTCGGGTGCGCGCTGCCGGAGACGGGCACGCTCAACCCGGTCACCGGCGCCCTGCGCGGCTACCTGCCGGAGCTGGCCGGGCACCTGCCGCCGGTGCCGTCGCCGCCCCCGCTGGACGACCCGCGCGCCGAGCGCCACCGCCTGTTCCGCGCGGTGCACGCGCTGCTGGCCGCGGCGGCCCCGGCGGTGCTGGTGATCGAGGACCTGCACTGGGCCGACGACGGCACCCGTGACCTGCTGCGCTTCCTCACCGACCAGCCGCCGGCGGGGCTCGCGCTGGTGGTGACGTTCCGCCGGGAGGGGCTGCCGGTGCCTGGGCTGCCGTTCGGGCGGGCGTACCGGCGTCCGCCGGGGGTGCGCAGCGAGGTGATCTCGCTGACGCCGCTCGACGTCGAGGGGGTGCGCCGCCTGACCGGGGCGCTGCTCGGCCGTTCCACGCTGACCTCCGACTTCGTCACGAAACTGCGCGACCGCACGGCGGGGGTGCCGTTCGTGATCGAGGAGGTGGTGCGCTCCTTGCTCGACGACGAGGGCCAGTTACTCGGCGGCGAGGAGGAGCCGGAGGTCCTGGAGCGCATGGCGGTGCCGCTGCTGCTGCGCGAGGCGATGACCGAGCAGCTCACCGGGCTCTCGCCGGCCGCGCTGCACGCCGTGCACGTCGCCGCCGTGCTCGGGCTGCCCGCCGACGAGCAGCTCATCGCCGCCGTCTCCGGCCACCCCCTCGGCGACGGGCTCAGCCAGGCGCTCAAGGCCGGCGTGCTGCTCGAACAGCACGACGGCCAGTACGGCTTCCGCCACGCCCTCGCCCAGCAGGCCGTCTACGACGCGATCCCCGGCCCCGACCGGCGGCTCACCCACCAGCGGGCGGTGACCGCGCTGTCCGTCCTCGAACCGCCGCCGCTCGTCCAGCTCGCCTACCACGCCAGGCGCGCGGGCGACTTCGAGTCCTGGCAGCGGCACGGCCCCGCGGCGGCCGACCAGGCCGCCGCCATCGGCGACATCCCGCTCGCCGTCGAGGTGCTGGCCGGCATGCTGGCCGACCCGAAGCTGCCGCACGACGCGCGCGGCCCGCTCGCGCTGCGGCTCAGCCGGGTGGCCGCGATCGGGCTGTCCTACCGGCGGGTGGTGCGCTCGCTGCGCCACCTGCTGGCCGAGGACTTCCTGTCCCGGCACGTACGCGGCGAGGCCCGGCTCAACCTGGGCGTGCTGCTGTCCAACCAGGCGGGCGTGGTCGCCGCCGGCCGTCAGGAGATCCTGCTCGCCCTGCCCGACCTGCACGACCGGCCGAGCCTGGCCGCGCGCGGGCTGGCGCTGCTGGCGATGCCCGCCTGGGGCGACGAGCCGCTGGCCGTCCACGAGGAGTGGATGAACCGGGCGGAGAAGCTGCTGGCCACGGTCGAGGACCAGGATCCGGAGCTGACCGCAGCCGTGCACGCCAACAAGATCAGCCTGGCCATGATGCTGGGCTCGCCGGACGCCTTCGACCTGGCCGCGGCCCTGCCCGCGAACGACCCGTCGGCGGCGGTGCGCAGGCAGGTGGCGCGCGGCTACGCCAACCTGTTCGACGCGGCCATCGCGCTCGGCCACTACGCGGCGGCCGAGCGCTTCGCCGACCAGAGCAGGCGCATCGCCGAGGAGACGGGCGCGCAGTACCCGGTGTTCCTGGTGGAGATGTCCTCGATCCGGCTCGCCCTGCTCACCGGGCGCTGGGAGGGCCTGCGGGAACGGGCGGTCGCGGCGGTCGAGATGACGGCCGAGGCGCCGCTGCTGGCCGTGGACGCCCGGCTCGTGCTGGGCATGCTGGCCCTGGCCAGGGGCGAGTGGGAGGAGGCCGCCGAGCACCTGGTGGCGGCGGGGGTCAACGACGTGGAGTCGGGGTTCCTGCCGGTCGCCGCCGTGGCCTCGGGCGGCCTGATCGAGCTGCACCTGACCCGCGACTGCCCGCACGAGGCGCTGGCCGAGGCCGAGCGGGCGGTGGCCAGACTGCGGCGCAAGGGCATGTGGGTGTGGGGCGACCAGCTCGTGCCCCCGGCCGTGACGGCGCTGCTGAGGGCCGGACGGGCGGAGCAGGCCGAGGACCTGGTGGCCGAGTTCGCGGCGGGCATCGAGGGCCGCGACGCCCCCTCCGCGCACGCCGGCCTCGACGCGGCGGCCGGCGCGCTGGCCCTGGACCGGGGCGCGTACGAGGAGGCGGCCAGGTGCTTCGCCAGGGCGCGGGCCGCGTACGAGGCGATGCCGAGGCCCTACACCGTGGCCAGGACGGCCGAGTCCGAGGCGGCGGCCCGGCTGGCGACCGGCGACCGGGCACGGGCCGCCGACCTGATCGCGGACGCCTGCGAGCGGTACGCCGGCCTGGGCGCGACCCACGACGCCGCCCGCTGCCGCCACCTGCTGCGCGAGATCGGGCCGGGCAGCGCGCCGCGCCGGGGCAGGAAGGGCCGCAGCGGGGTGTTGTCGCCGCGGGAGGCCGAGGTGGCCAGGCTGGTCGCGCTGGGCCGGACGAACAGGGAGATCGCCGAGGTGCTGTTCCTGTCCCGGCGGACGGTGGACACGCACGTCGCGCGGGTGCTGCAGAAGCTCGGCGTGCGCACCCGCAACGACGTGAAGGAGCCCCGGCCGGACGACCGGCCGGGGCTCCTCAACCCTGATTCCGACGGTTAGACCGTGATGCTCCAGGAGTCCAGGAAGCCGGTGTCACCGGCGTAGACGTCCTCGATGTCGAGCGTCCAGGTGCCGGCGGCCTGCTGGCTGACCGGGATCGAGAAGGTCCTGGTGCCGTACTGCGTGCAGGTGGTGCCGCCGTAGGCGTCGACCACGTACCAGGTGCCGCTCGGGCCGCGGAGCCAGATGTCGAGGTCCTCGGCGCAGGTGTGGCTGATCGTGATGGACACCTTGACCGGGGAGGCCGCGGTGCCCGTCGCGGTGGACGTGATCGAGCTCTGGGTGTTGGAGTAGTCCCTGATCTGGTAGTCGGTGTCGTTGGTGAACGTCCGGCCACCCGAGGTGCCCTGGACGGTCAGCGCGTACGACGTGGTGTGCGTCGCCGTCTCGCCGGTGCCGGTCACGGTGATCGTGTAGCTGCCCGCCGGGGTGGTGGGCGAGGTCGCGATCGACAGGCTGGACGAGCCGCCCGACGTGATGCTGGCCGGGTTGAACGAGGCCGTGGCGCCGGTCGGCAGGCCGCTCGCGGACAGGTTCACCGTCTGGGCGGTCCCGTTCGTGGTGGTCGAGCCGATCGTCGTCGTGGCGGTGGAGCCGGCCTGCACCGTGCCCGAGCCGGGGTTGGCGGAGAGCGAGAAGTCACGCGGCTGGGTGGTGCCGCCGACCGCCTGCTTCCAGATGGCGTACGCCGCGGCGTCCGCCGCCCGGTCGAGAACGGTGTCGTTGATGTTGGAGGTGGTGTCGCAGGAGGAGTGGTAGCAGGAGTCGTAGGCCCGGTTGGCCGTGCCGCCCCACTTGGTCGCCTGCGCCGACGTCTTGGTGGCGCTCGCGCCCGCCGCCACGCCCGAGCTGGCGATGCCGGCGTTGCGGAAGGAGGCGTCGTCGGACCGGTTGGCGCCCTCGGTGTTCTCCTCAGGCTGCAGGTTCAGCTTGTCGTAGAACTCCTTCAGGTAGGACGCGCCGGTGGTGGTGATGTTGTTGATGAAGTAGCCACCGTTGGGCGAGCCGACCATGTCGTAGTTGTAGTAGACCTTGATCTTGGACCGGTCGGTCGAGCTGAGCGAGGCGACGTAGGCCTCGGAGCCGTTCAGGCCCTGCTCCTCGTCGGTCCACCAGCCGAACCGCACGTGCTTGGTGAGCGTGGGGTTCTTCTGGGCCAGGGTCAGCGCGACCTCCAGGAGGGTGGCCGAGCCGGAGCCGTTGTCGTTGATGCCCGGTCCCGCGGACACGCTGTCCAGGTGGGCGCCGGACATGATGACCTGGTTGGCGTCGCCGCCGGGCCAGTCGGCGATCAGGTTGGGGCCGGCGCCGCTGGTGCAGTAGGAGACGCTGCAGGTCTGACGGGTCACGGTGTACCCGGCCGCCTGGAGCTTCTGCTCGACGTAGGAGACCGACTGCAGGTAGCCCTGGCCGGTGGACCTGCGGTTGCCGCCGTTCGCGGTGGCGATGCTCTGGAGCTGCGCCAGGTGCGTCTTGACGTTGGCGAGACTGACGTCAGGCGGGTCCTGGCCGCCGGGGCCGCCGGTGCCGACCGTCAGGGTGTACGTCGCGGTGTGCGTGGTGGAGCCGGTGCCGGTGATGGTGATCGGGTAGGTGCCCTGGGCGGTGGAGGCGCCGACCGACAGGGTCAGGGTGGAGGAGTTGCCGGAGGTCACCGAGGCCGGGTTGAAGCTGGCGGTGGTGCCGCTGGGCAGCCCGGAGGCGGTCAGGTTGACGGTCTGGGCGCT
>NZ_JBIAOF010000019.1:0-163793 GCF_042878785.1 Nonomuraea sp. NPDC003560
ACCGAGGAGATCTTCGGTCCGGTGTTGTCGGTGGTGCGGGTGTCCTCGTACGAGGAGGGCCTGCGGGTGATCAACGAGGGTGTGTACGGCAACGGTACGGCGATCTTCACCAATGACGGGGGTGCGGCGCGCCGGTTCCAGAACGAGGTCGAGGTGGGGATGGTCGGGATCAACGTGCCGATCCCGGTGCCGATGGCGTTCTACAGTTTCGGTGGGTGGAAGTCGTCGTTGTTCGGTGACACGCATGTGCACGGCACCGAGGGGGTGCAGTTCTACACGCGGGGCAAGGTGGTGACCTCGCGCTGGCTGGACCCGTCCCACGGTGGTGTGAACCTCGGCTTCCCCACGAACGGGTAACTCACGCCTCACGGCCGGGAGGGACCGGCGTCCCTCCCGGTCCCGTCCCCGGTAAGCTCCAGCGCAACGGACAAGGGGGGACATCGTGAGACGCCGTCGCATATCCGCCGTGGCGCTGGCCGCGGCGGCGCTGGTCGCCGGCACGGGAGCGGTGTCCTCGGCTGCCGGGCAGGCGGCTCAGCAGGCAGCACAGCCGGCCGCCAAGCCCAGCCCGAAGCCGACCCCGTCGGCCACGCCGTCGCCCACGGCCACCCAGAGCGACGGCACGCTGCAGATCCTCACTTACCGCGGCTACGCCGAGTACGGCGGCCTCAGCTCCAAGGCCAACTGGGTCGGCTCCTTCGAGAAGGAGACCGGCTGCCGCCTGGCCCGCGTCGACACCGTCCGCACCGCCGAGGAGATGGAGCGGGCCGTCGCGGCCGCCGAGCGCCCGTACGACCTGATCTCGGCGGGCCCGGCGCTGGCCGGCGACCTGATCACGCGCAAGCTGGTGCAGCCGATCGACCCGGCCAAGGTGAGCGGCTACGACGACCTGAACGAGCGTTTCCGCGACATGACGAAGGTGTCCGGCAAGGTCTACGGCGTGCCGTTCCTGTGGGGGTACCACGAGTTCATCTACGACTCGGCCAGGGTCAAGGACGCGAGCATGAGCCAGGCGTTCGCCTCCGGCCGGGCCGCGCTCCGCGACACCCCGCTGACCATCGCCGACGCCGCGCTGACCGACGCCACCGTCAAGGACCCGTACGAGCTGAGCCCGGAGCAGCTCGACCGGGCCATGGCGCTGCTCGGGCAGCAGAAGGAGCGCACCTACTGGCGCAAGCCGATCGACCTGATCAAGGGCTTCGCCACCGGGTCGCTGGATTACGCGCAGGCCACACCGTACTATCGCCTGCTGCTGCAGAAGGCCGGCAAGCCGGTCCGGACGGTCGGCGCCAAGACGGCCACCGGCTGGCTCGACTCCTGGATGCTCGGCGCCAACCTGCCCGACACCACCTGTGCCTACCGCTGGCTGACCTGGATGACCGCGGCCGACGCCCAGCGCGACGCGGCCGCCTGGGTGGGGCTCGCGCCGGCCAACGACAAGGCGTGCAAGGGCCGGGCCAAGTCGATCTGCGACCTGTACGGCGCCGACGACCCCAAGCGGCTCGACCGGATTGCCTTCGCCGTCCGGCCGCCGGGCGGTTGCCGCGGCGAGGACGGGGAATGCACTGATTATGCCGTCTGGGGGAAACGGTGGGCCGAACTCGCCGAGTAGGTGAGATCTCCGCCCCCGCTCGACCCCATCGCGGGCGCGCCTTCCCCCGGGTGCGCCTGCTGAGACGCCCCGGGCCTTCCCCCCTGTCCCGGGGCGTCTCGCCGTCTCCGGGCTGAAGGACGTCCACGGCGTCTTGCTGTTCCCGGGCTGAAGAGCGTCCAGGTGCCGGGACTCGTCGGTGCGAAAATTCGACTGAATGACCAGTCAGTGAGTATGGTCTCTCCATGAGAATCCTTCTTGTCGGCGCCGGAGGCGTCGGCTCCGCCGTGGTGCCCATCGCCGCCCGCCGCCATTTCTACGAACACATCGTGGTGGCCGACTCCCAACAGAGCCGGGCGGCCCGCGCCGTCGCCGCCGTGGACGACCCCCGCTTCACCGCCATCCAGCTGGACGCCTCCGACCGGGCCCAGGTCGCCGCGGCGCTCCGGGAGCACCGATGTGACGTGCTGTTCAACGCGGTCGATCCGCGCTTCACGATGCCGCTGTTCGAGGCAGCCCTGGAGGCCGGGGCCCACTACCTGGACATGGCGATGTCGTTGTCGAAGCCGCATCCGCGCGAGCCGTACCGCAAGCCCGGGGTGAAGCTGGGGGACCGGCAGTTCGAGCGCGACGGCGAGTGGCGCGGCGCGGGCCGGCTCGCGCTGGTCGGCATGGGCGTCGAGCCGGGGCTCGCGGACGTGTTCGCCCGCTACGCCGCCGACCACCTGTTCGACGAGATCGACGAGATCGGCATCAGGGACGGCGCCAACCTCGTCGTGGACGGCTACGACTTCGCGCCCACGTTCTCCATCTGGACCACCATCGAGGAGTGCCTGAACCCGCCCGTCGTCTGGGAGGACGGGCAGTGGCGCACCACCGAGCCGTTCAGCGAGCCCGAGGTGTTCGACTTCCCCGACGGCATCGGGCCCGTGGAGTGCGTGAACGTCGAGCACGAGGAGGTGCTGCTCGTCCCGAGGTGGATCCCGGCGCGGCGGGTGACGTTCAAGTACGGGCTCGGCGAGGAGTTCATCGGCGTGCTGAAGACGCTGCGCAAGCTGGGCCTGGACAGCGCCGACAAGATCAGGGTGGGCGGGGCGGAGGTGGCGCCGCGCGACATGGTCGCCGCGAGCCTGCCGGACCCGGCGACGCTGGGCGCCCGCATGCGCGGCAAGACCTGCGCGGGCACGTGGGTCAAGGGCACCGGCAAGGACGGCTCGCCGCGCGAGGTGTACCTGTACCACGTGGTGGACAACGAGTGGTCGATGCGGGAGTACGGCTCCCAGGCCGTCGTGTGGCAGACGGCGATCCATCCGGTCGTCGCGCTGGAGCTGGTGGCGACCGGGGTGTGGAAGGGCGAGGGCGTGCTCGGCCCCGAGGCGTTCGACGCGGTGCCGTTCCTCGACCTGCTGCGCGAGTACGGCTCGCCGTGGGGCCTGCGCGAGACGGCCGCGGCGGCCTGACGGTCGTGACCGCCGGCCGGTCTAGCGGCCGGTCTAGCGGCCGGGGAAGGCCACCACGGTCGCCATGGGAGCGGGCAGGAGCGCCTCGGCGCATTCGGTGCAGGCGAGCACGGAGGAGTTGTCGGGCAGTTTGCCGACCCGGACCCGGGGCCGCGGCCACCTCTTGTGGCACACCACGCAGGCGTCGCCGTCGCGCTGGGCCGGCGTCAGGCCCTCAGGGTCGAACGTCAACATACTCCGTGCCGTTCTGGTGGGACCCCAGTTCATCACGCTCCCAGCTGCCATCGCCCCTCCGCATGTCCGGATCCGTTATAACCCTGACCGAGGCCGTGATCGTCTAGCTGAGCGTCAAGCCAGGGTGAATTCTCTACCCGAGTGACCTGCGTTACACACACAAAATCGGGCATCCAGCCGCAAGCCGGATGCCCGATTTTTCGGTCTTTGCTATAGAGCGGAGATGGCCTTCTCCAGGATCCCCAGGCCCTCCTCAAGCAGGTGCTCGGGCATGACCAGCGGGGGCAGGAAGCGCAGCACGTTGCCGTACGTGCCGGCGGTCAGGACCACCAGGCCCTCGGCGTGGCAGCGCTTGACGATCTCCTGGACGGCCGCCGGGTCCGGGTTCTTCGTGCCAGGCTCGACCAGCTCGATCGCGATCATCGCGCCGCGTCCGCGCACGTCGCCGATCGCCGGGAACCGCTCCTGGAGCGAGCGGAGGCGGGGGAGCATGATCTCGCCGATGCGGCGGGCCTTGGCGACCAGGTCCTCCGACTCGATGGTCTCCAGGACGCCGAGCGCGGCCTCGCAGGCCAGCGGGTTGCCGCCGTACGTGCCGCCCAGGCCGCCGACGTGCACGTGGTCCATCAGGTCGGCGCGGCCGGTCACGGCGGCCAGCGGCAGGCCGCCCGCGATGCCCTTGGCGGTGCAGATGATGTCGGGGACGACGCCCTCGTCCTCGCAGGCGAACAGGTGACCGGTACGCGCGAAGCCGGTCTGGACCTCGTCGGCCACGAACACGATGCCGTTCGCCCGGCAGAACTCGGCGATCCGCGGCAGGAAGCCCCTGGCCGGGACGATGAAACCGCCCTCGCCGGCGATCGGCTCGATCACCACGGCGGCCACGTTCTCCGCCCCGACCTGCTTGTTGATCTGGTCGATGGCCTGCGCGGCGGCCTCCTCCGCGCAGTTGTCCGCGCCCGTCGGCCAGCGGAACGGGTAGGCCAGCGGCACCCGGTACACCTCGGGCGCGTACGGGCCGAAGCCCTGCTTGTACGGCATGTTCTTGGCGGTCATGGTCATCGAGAGCAGCGTGCGGCCGTGGTAGCCGTGGTCGAACACCACGACGGCCTGCCTGCCGGTGGCGTGCCGGGCCACCTTGACGGCGTTCTCGACGGCCTCGGCGCCGGAGTTCACCAGGAAGGTGCGCTTCTCGTGGTCGCCGGGGGTCAGCTCGTTGAGCTTCTCGCAGACCTGCACGTACGACTCGTACGGGGTGACCATGAAACAGGTGTGGGTGAAGTCGGCCGCCTGCTTCTGGACGCGCTCGACGACCTTCGGCGCGGAGTTGCCCACGTTCGTCACGGCGATGCCGGAGCCGAAGTCGACTAGAGAGTTCCCGTCGGCGTCCTGGAGGATGCCGCCGCCGGCGCGGGTGACGAAGACCGGCAGCGTGGTGCCGATGCCGGAGGGGACGGCGGCCTGCTTGCGGGCCAGCAGCTCCTGCGACTTGGGGCCTGGGATCGCGGTCACGACGCGCCGCTCCTGGGGAATGCTCATGGGCTCGACGCTACGTCGGGCTCCGACCTGGGCCGATACGTCGATATGGCACACTGGGGGTGCTCGCCTTTGCCGGAATGGACAAACTCGTATGGCACCTTCGCTACGCACCGTGGCGCGACGGATGAAGTTGCGTCAGCTGGCGGGCGCGGCGGCCGCCGGAGCGCTCGACGCGGAGGTGCGCTGGGTGGCGGTCAGCGAGCTGGAGGACCCGACGCCGTTCCTTGAGGGCTCGGAGCTGCTGCTGACGACCGGGATCCGCCTGGAAGGCGACTTCTCCGGATATGTCGCCCGGCTGGTGAGCCGTGAGGTGGCCGGGCTCGGCTTCGGCGTCGGGCTCTCCCACGAGCACGTCCCGGCCGCCCTGGTCGCGGCCGCCGACGAGGCGGGGCTGCCGCTGTTCGAGGTGCCGCGCGAGACGCCGTTCATCGCCATCGGCAAGGTGGTCAGCGAGCTGCTCGCGGCCGAGCAGTACGACGAGATCACCCGCGCCTTCGCCGCGCAGGGGCGGCTGACCCGGGCGGCGCTGCGTCCGGAGGGCATGCACGCGGTCATCGACCGGGTGGCCAAGGAGATCGACGGGTGGGCGGCGCTGCTCGACGAGACGGGCGAGCTCCGGCACGCCACGCCGGGGGCCGACGTGCCGGTCGTGGTGGCCGAGCTGCGCCGGCTGCGCGCCGGCGGCCCGGCAAGACCCCAGCCCGACCAGACCGCCGGGGCAGAGCGCACTCTCACCGGCGAACCCGTCGCCACCGCGTGGCAGGGCGGCGAGCGGGTGCGCGGTGGCGCGCCGGGCGGGGAACGCGTGCGGGGTGGTGGCCTGGCTGGTGAGCGGATGGGCGGTGGCGCGCCGGCCGGCGAACGCGTGCGGGGTGGTGGCCAGGCTGGGCAGCGGGTGGGCGCCGGCGTGCCGGTCGGGGCGCGGAGGCGCGGTGCGGTCCAGGCCGGTGAGCGGGTGCCGGCGAGTCTCGCGTTGTCCGGGCCCGACGAGCACGTCGTGATCCAGCCGCTCGGCGGCGGTCCACGGCCGCGCGGCTTCTTCGCGGTCGGCGCCCGCAAGCCGTTCTCGCCGGTGACCCACACGGTGATCAACGCCGCCGGCTCGCTGCTCACGCTCGCCATGGAGCAGGGCAGGGCCCAGCGGGAGGCCGGCCGGCGGCTCCGCTCGGCCGTGCTGGAGCTGCTGCTCGGCGGGGCGGTCGAGCAGGCGCGGGCGGTGGCCGCCACGCTCGGCGCGCGGCTGCCCGGCGAGCCGCTGGTGGTCCTGGCGGCGGGCGCGGCCGCCCTGGAGACCCTGGAACCGCACGGCTTCACAGCGCTCCTCGACGACGGCACCGGCGGTGAAGGCGGCGCTCACGGCGGCGCTCACGGCGGCGCTCACGGCGGCGCTCACGGCGGCGCTCACGGCGGCGCTCACGGCGATGGTTCAGGCGGCGATCACGGTGGTGGTTCCGGCGGCGGTCACGGTGGTGGCAGCGGCAGGGGGAGGGGTGGCGGGTTTCAGGGCGGGGAGCCGGTGAGTGTCTGCCTGGTGTCCGAGGGGGGCGCGGAGAAGGTGGCGCGGGAGGTGGAGGGGCCGGTCGGGTTGAGCTCGCCCTGCCGCTACGACGGCCTGCGCGACGCGCTCGACCAGGCACGCCGCGCGCTGGCCCACAGCGACGGCGGCGTGACGCGCTTCGCCGACCTGGCCGGGCAGGGCCTGCTCGCGCTGCTGGACGCCGACACTCTGCGCGCGTTCTCCGGCGCGCTGCTGGCCCCGCTCACCGCGTACGGATCCCGCGCCGACCTGGTCGAGTCGCTGCGCGCCTACCTCGACAGCAACGGCCACTGGGACGCCGCCGCCCAGCGGCTCGGCGTCCACCGGCACACCCTGCGCTACCGCATGCGCCGCGTCGCCGAACTCCTCGGCCGCGACCTCGACGACCCGGGCGTACGGGCCGAGCTGTGGCTCGCCCTGGAGGCGGCCCGCCGCTGAGCCCACCGCTGGGCCCCTGGGCCACCGCTGGGCCCGCCGCTGGCCTGCGGGTGCTTCAGCGGCCTTCAGCGGCCGGGGGCCGAGGGCAGGCTGTCCTTGTCCACCAGGTAGCAGCAGATCGTGGCCAGGGTGACCGCCTCGTACGTGCGGTCGTCCCGCAGGTGGCCGGCCCGTTCCAGGCTGATCGCGCCCTGCGCGGCGGCCCAGAGCGCGTCGGCGATCTTGCGTGGCTGGGTCGGCGTCAGGTAGCCGGCGGAGATGCAGTCGGCGATCACCCGGTCGAGGATGTTCAGCGCCGCGCGGGCGAGCGTCCTGGCCCGCTCGCTGGGCTCGAAACCGGGGATGGCCCGTTCGAACATCAGGTTGTAGTAGCCGGGCTCGGACAGGCACGCCTGCCGGTAGGCGGGGCCGAGCGCGGTCAGGTACTCCAGCGGGTTGCGCCGCTGCGGGACCGCTTCGAGAAAGCGGCGGAAACGCTCGAAACCCTCCAGATACAGCGCCTCGGCCAGGCCCTCCCGGTTGCCGAACATCGTGTAGATGACGGTCGTCGTGCAGCCGGCCTCGGCCGCGATCCTGCGCATGGTCAGACTGTCGGGACCCTCGCTCTGAAGCAGGTTCACCGCTACGTCGAGCAGGCGGGAACGGAGTTCGTCGTGGGTGGCGCGCTCGCCCAGCAGGTAGGCGCCCTGCAGGCCCAGCGGGGTCGAGGTCATGCGACCTCCCCAGCGACCAAGGAGCTCAGTGTCCTTGTGACCTCACTTTGCTCGGTCACGGGGCCCACGCCTTTCTGATCGGGGGCCCACCGCGCTGGAGACCCGCACCCGATGACTTAGCCATGGCGGAGATCGCTCAAACCACTCCGCATGGTAAACATCCCGAATTGGGTCTACTTCTGTTACATCATGGGTATACACCAGGGCTTGTACTTAACGGTGAGCGCTCATGGGAGTCTTGTGCACCGTGGTGTAAATCCCCGGCCTCCCGCTTGGCATAACGTCGTGGGTATGGACGTGCGTACCTTCTGGCTTGCCGGCCGGCCCGCCACCGGCGAAACCGATCTCACCGTGACCAACCCCCATGACGGTCGTGCGGTCGGCCGGTACTCCGTACCGACCGATGCTCAGGTCGAGGAGGCCGCCGCGGCCGCCCACGCGGTCTCGCGCGAGGCCGCCGCGCTGCCCGTGCACGTACGTGCCGAGGCCCTGGCCCACGTCTCGCGCCGACTGGCCGAGCGGGCCGACGAGATCGCCCACCTGATCACCGCCGAGAACGGCAAGCCGATCTTCTGGGCGCGCGGCGAGGTCAACCGCGCCATCTCCACGTTCCGCTTCGCCGCCGAGGAGGCCCGCCGCTGGTCCGGCCAGGTGCAGCGGCTCGACACCGAGCCGGCCGCCGCGGGCCGTCTCGCCTACGTCTCCCGCGTGCCCAAGGGCCCGGTGCTGGCGATCACCCCGTTCAACTTCCCGCTGAACCTGGTCGCCCACAAGGTCGCGCCCGCCATCGCCGTCGGCGCCCCGATCATCGTCAAGCCCGCGCCGGCCACGCCGTTGTCCTCGCTGGTTCTCGGCGAGATCCTGGCCGAGACCGACCTGCCCGCGGGCATGTTCTCGGTGCTGCCCGTGCAGAACGAGCGCGCCGCCGCCCTCGTCGACGACCCCCGCCTGCCCGTGGTCTCCTTCACCGGCTCCGCGCCCGTCGGCTACGCCATCGCCGACCAGGTGCCGCGCAAGCACGTGACCCTGGAGCTGGGCGGCAACGCCGCGGCCGTCGTGCTGGCCGACGCCGACCTCGACTGGGCCGCGCAGCGCATCGCCCTGTTCTCCAACTACCAGGCCGGTCAGAGCTGCATCGCCGTCCAGCGGGTGATCGTCGAGCAGCCGGTCTACGACGCGTTCGTCGAGCGGCTGCTGCCGGCCGTCGGCGCGCTCGTCACGGGTGACCCGGCCGACGAGAAGACCCAGGTCGGGCCGCTGGTGTCGGAGGCCGCCGCCGAGCGTGTGGAGCAGTGGGTGCGCGAGGCGGTCGCCGCCGGCGCCCGCGTCCTGGCCGGCGGCACCCGCGAGGGCGCCACGGTCGCGCCGACCGTGCTGGCCGACGTCCCGCACGACGCCAAGGTGGCCTGCGAGGAGGTCTTCGGGCCGGTCATGATCCTCCAGCCGGCCGCGTCGATCGACGAGGCGTACGCCATGGTCAACGACTCCAAGTACGGCCTCCAGGCCGGCGTCTTCACCCGCTCCCTGGACGCCGCCTTCAAGGCCAACCGCGAGCTGGAGGTCGGCGGCGTGATCATCGGCGACGTGCCGTCGTACCGGGCCGACCAGATGCCGTACGGCGGCGTGAAGGACTCCGGCATCGGCCGCGAGGGCCTGCACTCGGCCATGGAGGACCTGACCTACGAGAAGGTCATGGTGCTCACCGGCCTGTCGCTGTAGCTCCCGGCCCGCCCCGCGCCTCCCCGGCGCGGGGCGGTCGTGCGTCCGGCGCCGTTTCTCAGGCGCGTTCGGCGGTGGCTTTCAAGCGCGCGTCCGGCGGTGGCTTTCAGGCGCGTTCGGCCGTGGCGTAGACCGTCTTGGCGGCCTGGCCGAAGTACGGGCCGTACATGGTGTGCTGGTCGTCGCTGTACTTGAAGCTGCTCAGCGAGGTGACCGTGCCGCGGCCGGTCATCGGGTCGAAGCCGGACAGCCAGGGGCCGCCGCTCGACCCGGCGGTCATGGCGCAGCCCAGCCCCTGGTCGTGCGTCTGCTTGTACGGGTCGTCGCGCAGCCGCCCGGCGCAGTAGACGAGCTGGTCGCCGTCGTAGGGCGGGTCGGCCGGGTAGCCGAAGCCGTAGGTCTGGCCGCCGCGCGCGGTGTTGAAGGCGATGTCCTGGGTGCCCACCACGTCGGCGACGTGCCGCCCGCCCGAGGTGGCCAGGGCGACCATGCCGACGTCGTGGTTGTCGTCGCCCGAGCGCGACCAGGGGGCGGACACGAACATGCGGCGGGCCGCGTACTGGCCGTAGGGCTGCTCGCCGCCCCTGCCGTAGCCGGGGACGAACGTCCAGTTCTGGGCCCATTCGCCGGCGCCGTCCTTGACGCAGTGGCCGGCGGTGACGACGAGGTCTCTGCTGGCGCTGGTGACCGTGCTGGCCGAGCAGACGAAGTCGGCGCCCGCCAGGGTCAGGAACACCCGCCCGGTGGTCCTGGTCACGGCTCCGCCGGTGCTCCAGCGCGCGCCGATCGTGCTGGCCTGGGGCCGTGACGACGCCTGGTGCCGGCGGCCGACGTTGATCTCGGTGCGGCCGCCGGACCCGTCGGTCCCGCCGGACCCGCCGGGCTTCGCCTGCACCCCGCCGCGCCCGGTCAGGCCGCCGAGCAGGCCGTCGCCGTCGGTCACGGAGTCGAGCAGACCGATGGGCAGGGCCGCCGCCATGCGTTGCGGGGTCCAGTAGCCGAGCACGCGCCGCTGCTCGGCGTCGCTCCGCGCGGCCTCGTGCTCGACCACCATGCTCCGCCGGGCCGCGGTGTGCTCGACGGCCTGCTCGACGGCGGGACGATCGACCTGGTGCTGGCCGGGGACCGCGCCGAGGATCGCCGGTCCCGTCAGCCCCGCGATCAGCGGGGCGGCCGCAAGCAGGGAGGTGCTCAGGGTCATGGCCCCCGAGTGTGCACCACGACGTGTGTTCTTGTGGCTACTTTCCGTAAATTGATCAGAGTGTGCCGGTGGTCTGCGCTGCTTGGTACACGGCCTGCGCTTCGTTTCCGAAATACGGGCCGAACATCCAGTTGGGGGCGAAGTTGTATTTGAAGCTGTTGACCGAGTTCTGCGTGCCGAGACCGGTCGACTCGTCGAAATTCAGCATCCACGGGCCGCCGCTCGCGCCGCCGGTCATGTCGCAGGTCAGACCGAGGTCGTCGGAGAGCAGGAAGTCGTCGAACGTGCGGCCGCTGCAGTAGATGAGCTTCGAGCCGTCGTAGGGGGCGGCGGCCGGGTAGCCGAAGGAGTACATCTGCCGGCCACGCGGCTGGTTGAAGGCCACGCCCTGGCCGCCGACGACGTCCACCAGGCTCTTGCCGTCCACCTGGGCCACCACGGCGGCGGCCACGTCGAAGTTGACGTCCTCACTGGCGTTCCACTGGGGGGTGGTCAGCAGCTTGGCGGCCGGCCAGGTGCCGAAGGGGCGCTGGCCGGCGGCGTAGCCGGGCACGAACACCCAGTTCGTGTGGAAGGCGCCGCCGAGCTTGACGCAGTGGCCGGCGGTCAGCACCACGCTCTTGTTCGCGCTGGTCACCGCCGAGCCCGAGCAGGAGGCGCTGCGTCCCTGGTAGGTGAAGAAGACCCGGCCGGTGGTCTTCACGGCGGCGCCGCCGCCGCTCCAGGGGGCGCCGGAGCTGTTGGCCGACCGGAGCTGCCGCCCGTCGTCCCGGCCGCCGGTGGGCGGCGCCTGCCAGGGGGTGCCGCCGCCGGGCTCGCCGGGCTCGGCCGCCGCGCTGTGGGCCGACTTCCCGCCGTTCTCGGGCGCGGGCAGGTCGAGCGGCTGCGCGCTCTCCATGCGGGCCTCGGTCCAGTACCGCGTGACCTGCCGTTGCTCGGACGTCGAGTCCGCGGCGGCGTGCTGGGCGGGACGGGGTGCCGCGCCGGCCTGGGCCGCGGTGCCCGGGAGCAGGGCGATGCTCCCGGCGGCGAGGGTGAGGATGGAGAGCAGGGCAAATCTGCGGGGCATTACGTAACCTCCCGAAACCGGAGCTGGGGCTTGGAAGGTAGCCGCACAATAATCAGGATTTCTCAAGATATGCGCATCCCGATATAGCGATATTTGGACTTAAATGGCCTGGGTTATCGCGCGTCACTCAGGAGCCGGGATCGCGCCGGTCGGCCCCTCACGTGCCCGTCCGCGTCCGGCAGCGGGGACAATGGACACGTGCATGCAGAGACCCTCCGCTCCGTCGTCGTGCTCGGCTCCACCGGCTCGGTCGGCACCCAGGCCCTCGACGTCATCGCCGCCGACCCCACCGGGTTCGAGGTCACCGGGCTCGCGGCCGGGGGCGGCAGGGTCGAGGAGCTGGCCGCGCAGGCGGCCCGGTTCGGCGTGGAGGTCGTGGCGGTGGCCGACGCCGCCGCCGTCCCGGCGCTGAAGGAGGCGCTGGCCGCGCGCGGGGCGTCCCCCGTCGTGCTGGGCGGCCACGAGGGCGTCGCCGAGGTCGCGGGCTGGCGGTGCGACACCGTGCTCAACGGCATCACCGGCGCGCTGGGCCTGACGTCCACGCTGGTCGCGCTGGAGGCCGGCCGCACGCTCGCGCTGGCCAACAAGGAGTCCCTGATCATCGGCGGGCCGCTGGTCAAACGGCTGGCCGCGCCGGGGCAGATCCTGCCGGTCGACTCCGAGCACTCGGCGGTGCAGCAGTGCCTGTGGGCGTCCGGCCCCGGCGGCCACGACCCCGCCGTCGTCAGGCAGCTCGTCATCACCGCCAGCGGCGGCCCGTTCAGGGGCATGAAGCGCGAGGAGATGGCCGACGTCACCCCCGAGATGGCGCTGGCCCACCCGACCTGGTCCATGGGCCCGGTCATCACCATCAACTCCGCCACCCTGGTCAACAAGGGGCTGGAGGTCATCGAGGCCCACCTGCTGTTCGACATCGGCTTCGACCGCATCGAGGTCGTCGTCCACCCGCAGTCGGTGATCCACTCCATGGTCGAGTACGTCGACGGCTCCACCATCGCCCAGGCCAGCCCGCCCGACATGCGCCTGCCGATCGCGCTCGCGCTGGCCCATCCGGCCCGCGTGCCCGGCGCCGCCCGGCCCGTCGACTGGACCAAGGCCCACACCTGGACCTTCGAGCCGCTCGACGACGCGGCCTTCCCGGCCGTCGCGCTGGCCCGGCACGTCGGCGCCGAGGGCGGCACCGCGCCCGCCGTCTACAACGCCGCCAACGAGGTCTGCGTCGAGGCGTTCACCAGGGGCGGGCTGCGTTTCCCCGCGATCGTCGACACGGTCGCCAAGGTCGTCGAGGAACACCGCGTCACCCCGGCCTCCAGCGTGGAGGAGGTGCTGGCCGCCGACGCCTGGGCCCGGGCGCGTGCGGCCGAACTCACAGCCGGGCAGTCCTTCTAGCTACCTAGACTGGGTAGCGTCGTCACACCTAAGGGTAGAAATGTCTTCTGTAGCACTCGGCATCCCGACGGTCCGCCCCAAGCCGCTCGCCGAACGCCGGCACTCCCGCCAGATCATGGTCGGCAGCGTTCCCGTGGGCGGCGACGCGCCCGTCTCCGTCCAGTCGATGACGACGACGGTCACCGCCGACGTCAACGCCACGTTGCAGCAGATCGCCGAGCTGACGGCGTCCGGCTGCCAGATCGTGCGCGTGGCCGTCCCGTCGCAGGACGACGCGGACGCGCTGCCGATCATCGCGAAGAAGTCCCAGATCCCGGTCATCGCCGACATCCACTTCCAGCCGAAGTACGTGTTCGCGGCCATCGAGGCGGGCTGCGCGGCGGTCCGCGTCAACCCGGGGAACATCAAGAAGTTCGACGACAAGGTGGGCGAGATCGCCAGGGCGGCCGCCGACCACGGCGTGCCGATCAGGATCGGCGTCAACGCCGGGTCGCTCGACCCCCGCCTGCTCCAGAAGTACGGCAAGGCCACGCCCGAGGCGCTGGTGGAGTCCGCGCTGTGGGAGTGCTCGCTGTTCGAGGAGCACGGCTTCAGGGACATCAAGATCTCGGTCAAGCACAACGACCCGGTCGTCATGATCAACGCCTACCGGCTGCTCGCCGCCAAGTGCGACTACCCGCTCCACCTCGGCGTCACCGAGGCCGGCCCCGCCTTCCAGGGCACGGTCAAGTCCGCCGTGGCGTTCGGCGCGCTGCTGGCCGAGGGCATCGGCGACACCATCCGCGTCTCGCTGTCCGCGCCGCCCGTCGAGGAGGTCAAGGTCGGCGCCCAGATCCTGGAGTCGCTGGGGCTGCGCGAGCGGGGGCTGGAGATCGTCTCCTGCCCGTCGTGCGGCCGGGCCCAGGTCGACGTCTACACGCTGGCCGAGCAGGTCCAGGCGGGCCTGGAGGGGCTCAAGGTCCCGCTGCGGGTGGCCGTCATGGGCTGCGTCGTCAACGGTCCCGGCGAGGCGCGCGAGGCCGACCTCGGCGTCGCCTCCGGCAACGGCAAGGGCCAGATCTTCGTCAAGGGCGAGGTCATCAAGACCGTGCCCGAGTCGCAGATCGTCGAGACCCTGATCGAGGAGGCCCTGCGGCTGGCCGAGGAGATGGGCGTCGAGGTCGACCTCGACGACGACGACGTCTCCGGGCCCCAGGTGACCGTGGGCTGAGTGCCCCGAGGGGCCGGTCACCCGGTGCAATGGCCCCATTACAATCTGGCAAGCCTTTCCCCATACCCGGCGTCATGACCCGCTCGCCCGCGGGAGCATCACAGGGCCATGACGAGGGGGAGGGGCTGGGTGAAGCGCGTATTCAGTGTTGCCGTCGGCATCGCGGTGCTGGTCGCCGGGGTTGTCAGCGCGGACGGTGTGGCGTCGGCCGGCAGGGGCGCGGCCTGGGGGGCGCAACAGGTGGTGTGGGGTCCGTGCCCGGCGAAGGAGGGCAAGACGGTCCGGGCCGACCTGGAGTGCGCCACCGTACGCGTGCCGCTCGACTACCGCGACCCCTGGGGCCAGTCGATCAAGCTGGCGATCAACCGCATCAAGGCCAAGGTGTCCAGGGACGGCAACCATCTCGGCACCCTGCTGATCAACCCGGGCGGCCCGGGGGCCTCGGGCCGTGACCTGACCGAGTTCGTCTCGAACGGGCTGCCGAACAGGCTGGGCGAGCGCTACGACGTCGTCGGGTTCGACCCGCGCGGGGTCGGCGGCAGCGAGCCGTCGCTCCACTGCGTGGACCCCGACACCTACTACCGGGCGCCGCGGCCCGACGCGGTGCCGCACACGGCCGCCGACGAGAGCAGGCTGCTGGCCAGGGCCGACGAGTACGCCACCCGCTGCGGCGACCTCTGGGCCTGGATGCTGCCGCACCTGACGACCGAGAACTCGGCCAGGGACATGGACACGATCAGGGCGGCGCTGGGCGAGGAGAAGATCAGCTACCTGGGCTACTCGTACGGCACCTACCTCGGGGCCGTCTACGCCACCCTGTTCCCGCAGCGGGTCAGGCGGCTGGTCATGGACAGCACGGTCAACCCCGAGGGCGTCTGGTACCGGTCGAACCTGGGCCAGGACGTCGCCTTCGAACGCCGCCACCGCGCCTTCCTGTCCTGGACGGCCCGGCACAACGACGTCTACCGGCTGGGCGGCACGCTGAAGCAGACCTCGTTCGCCTACTACGCGATGCGCGACCGGCTGCGCACCCGCCCGGCCGGCGGCGTGGTCGGGCCGAGCGAGCTGGACGACACCTTCACCCTCGGCGGGTACACCGACCGGGTGTGGCCGGAGTTCGCCCGCGCCTGGTCCGCCTACGTGCGCAAGGGCGACGTGCAGCCGCTGGTGGAGGCGTACAACCGGCGCGGCAAGAACGACGCCGACGACGAGAACGGCTACGCCGTCTACCTCGGCGTGCAGTGCCGCGACGCGGCGTGGCCGCGCGACTGGGCCAAGTGGCGCACCGACATGACCCGGCTCCACCACCGGGCGCCGTTCCTGACCTGGCCGAACGCCTGGTTCAACGCGCCGTGCGCGTTCTGGCCGGTCAAGGGCGGCACGCCGGTCGCGGTGCACGGCTCGCCGAAGCTGCCGCCGGTGTTGTTCCTGCAGTCGCGCGACGACGCCGCGACGCCGTACCGGGGGGCGCTGGCCATGCACCGGCGATTCCCGCGCAGCGGCATGGTGATCGACGAGGGCGGCAACCACGGCGTGTCGCTGGCCGGCAACCGGTGCGTGGACGGCCACCTCGCCGCGTACCTGGCCGACGGCACGCTGCCGGCCCGGACGGCGTCCTGCGCGGCCCTGCCGGACCCGGCTCCGGCCGCCCACATGGCCGCCCACATGACCGCGCGCGGCGCGCAGGGTCACGATCGGCTCACCGACGTGCTGTCCCGGTGAGCTATTCGGGGGACGTTCGCGTAGTCTGACCATGTGATGCTGCGTACATCGGCGTCGCGCGTGCTCGACGACAGCGACCGGGACGAGGTTCTCGCCCTGCTTGACTGCGATCCGGTCGCCAACGTCTTCGTCTCCTCCCGGGTGCGGGCCGTCGGACTCCATCCGGCACGCCTCGGGGGGCAGATGTGGGGATTCGGGCCGCGCGGCGGGCTCGTGTCGCTCTGTTACGCCGGCGCGAACATGGTGCCGGTCAACGCCGGCCCCGAGGCCGTGCACGCGTTCGCCGACCGTGCCCGCAAGCAGGGGCGCAGGTGCTCGTCCATCGTGGGCCCCGTCGAGGCGGTGTCCCTGCTGTGGGAGCGGCTGGAGCCGCACTGGGGCAGGGCGCGGGCCATCCGGTGGGCGCAGCCGGTGATGGCGACCTCCAGCAAGGCTCCCGTGCCCGCCGATCCGCTGGTGCGCCGGGTGCGGCCCGAGGAGTTCGACATCGTGCTGCCGGCGTGCGTGGCGATGTTCACCGAGGAGGTGGGCGTCTCGCCCAACCTCGGCGACGGCGGCGCGCTCTACCGCACCCGGGTCGCCGAGCTGATCCGCATCGGCCGCTCCTACGCGCGCATCGACGACGGCCGGGTGGTGTTCAAGGCCGAGGTGGGCGCGGTCACGCCGCACGCCTGCCAGATCCAGGGCGTGTGGGTGGCCCCCGACCAGCGCGGCAAGGGCCACGCGGTGGCGGGCATGGCGGCGGTCGTGGAGGCGGCGATGAGCTGCTTCGCCCCCGTCGTGTCGCTCTACGTCAACGACTTCAACCACTCGGCGCGGGCCGTCTACCGCAAGGTGGGGTTCCGCGAGGTGGACACCTTCATGTCGGTGTTGTTCTGAGGGTGTGCGGCTCAGAGGCCGACCAGCTTGTCGAAGAGGCGGGCCAGCTCGGTGGCGGGGTCGGCGGTGAGGCCGGCGTGCACCGGGCCGGTCTGGACGATCGTGCTGCGCGGCGCGGTCAGCCAGCGGAACCGGCCGCCCAGCGGCTCGCCCGCGAGGGGGCCCGGCCGGTCGCCGCAGGCCCGCTCGTAGGCGCTGAGCGCGTGGCGCACGCCGTCGAGGTCGGCGCCGGGGTCGAGGGCGCGCAGGCGGGCCGGGGCGAGGTGCACGCGCGCGCACAGGTAGTCGCGCGGCTGGCAGTAGAGCAGCACGCCGGCGTTGATCAGCTCGCCGCGCTCGATCTTCGGCATGACGCGGATCACCGCGTACTCGTAGACGTCTCTGGTCACCGGCTGCCTCCCCGCCAGAACTCGCCGACCGAGCCGGGCCCCGCTGCCCTGCGTTCCTTGTCGGGGCCGCGCAGCAGCCATTCGCGCGGGCCGTGCGCCCGGCTCAGCAGATGGCCGATGTAGGCCTCCCGCACGGCCTGGGCTGAGTCGAAGCCCGGCTCGCCGTCGAGCCATTCGTCGGGCACCAGGGCCGTCACCTCGCCGAGCAGCTCGCGGGTGATCCGGCCGGCCAGGTCGTCGCCGGCGGCGAGCACGTCGGGCGCGAACGGCGCGAGCACGTGGTCGCCGGTGTCGAAGGGGCGCTGCGGGTCGGCCGTGCGCCAGTTGTGGTGGAACCACAGGGCCGCGCCGTGGTCGATGAGCCAGGTGTCGCGGTGCCAGACCAGCAGGTTGGGGTTGCGCCAGCTCCGGTCGATGTTGTGGATCAGCCCGTCGAACCAGACGACCCTGGAGGCGAACATCGGGTCGGGGATCCAGCCCAGCGGGTCGAACCCGAGCGCGCCGGGCAGGAAGTCGACCGCCAGGTTGAGGCCGGTGCTGGCCTTGAGGAGGTCCTGGACCTCCTCGTCGGGCTCGCGGACGCCGAGCTGCGGGTCGAGGTCGATGAGCTTGAGCTCGGGGGTGCGCAGCCCCAGCCGGCGGCCCAGCTCGGCGGCGATGATCTCCGCGACGAGCACCCGCCGGCCCTGCCCCGCCTCGCGGAACTTCACCACGTACGTGCCGAGGTCGTCGGCCTCGACGACGCCCGGCAGCGACCCGCCCTCCCGCAGCGGGGTCACATATCGGGTGGCTGCGATCTTTTCCAGCACGGGACGAGGCTATCGTCCCCCTGGCCTCCATCCGTAACTCCGGGCCGGTTCAACGCGCCGGTGGCCGGACAGGACGGGCGAAAGGGGCGAACGGCTGCTGCAACGAGGCTTCGACGGCGGTGAACGCGTAGTCGAGCATGGCGTGCTCGTAGGCCGTCTTCGCCTCGGTGAGCGGGCGGCCTGCGGCGGCGGCCGCGGCCAGGCCCGCGCTCAGGATGTGGGCGTCGCGCAGCGCGACGTTCGCGCCCTCGCCGCGTCCCGGGCTCATGCTGTGCACGGCGTCGCCGAGCAGGGTCACCGCGGGCTCGTCCCAGGGGCGTACGCGCCGGGCCGAGTGGGTGTGCACCAGGAACGTCGCCTCGGGGTCGGCCCGCTCGACGATCCGGCGCACGCCCTCGTGCCAGCCGGCGACCGTGGCGAGCGCGAGCCGGTGCAGGGCGGCGGGGGAGGTGTCGTCCGGCCGGGGGCCTGGGGCGGTCAGCGTCCAGGAGAAGTAACCGGGGACGTCGGTCAGCTCCACGCCGGGGGCGTGCCGGGCGGCGGCCTCGGCCACCGGCGCGCAGGGGCGGCAGGTGGCGACCGAGATCGCGGTGTGGTCGGGCGCGGTGACCCGGTTGAAGGTGTCGACCAGGTCGGGAGGCGTGGCGGCCAGCAGGTCGGGGGTCAGGGCGGTCCTGCCGTACAGGGCCCAGTCGAGCCGGTCCACGACGGCGTCGGGGAGGAGCTGGGCGCGGACGCGGGAACCGACGCCGTCCGCCCCGGCGAGCAGGTCGCCGTCCAGGGCGGAGCCGTCGGCGAGATGGGCGCGGACGCGGTCGCCGGGCAGCGGCTCGTACCGGGTGAACTCGGTGCCGAAGCGCACGTCGAGGCCGGACAGCAGGATCTCGCGCAGGGTGAGCCGGTTGACGCCGAAGCCGTCCACGCCGGGGAGCTGGGGCGGGACGTCCTTGGAGAACTTGGGGACCAGCCGGGTGTCCATGAACGTCATGCGGGTGGCCGGGCGGATGGAGGTGGCCACGGCCAGGTCGTACAGGCCGGGGGGCAGGCACGCGCGCAGCGCCGCGGCGCCGGTCTCCTTGAGGCTGATGCGGTAACCCTGGGCGCGGTGGCCGGCCGAGGGGTCGCGCTCCAGGACGGTGGTCTGGAGACCCGCCTTGCGCAGGCCCTGGGCCAGGGATAAGCCGCCGATGCCGCCTCCTGCGACGATGACGTGGGCAGAAGTGTCCATGGATCCGACGATAGACGATAGCTGTCGCGACAGTAAATGCTTGCGCCAGCTATTCTGGTCGCGTGACCGACGATCGTTTGCCGCCGCCGTTCGAACTGGTGCTGGGCGGCGGGTCGCTGCTCGTGCAGGTGGGGCGGGAGCTCAACACCGAGACCGAGCGCCGCCTGGCGCCGCTCGGGCTCACGGCGCAGCAGGCGGCGCTGCTGCTGCACGCGGCGGGCGGGCGCAGCACGCCCGGCGTGCTGAAGGGCCGGCTCGGCACGGACACGGCCGGGATGACCCGGCTGCTGGACCGGCTGGAGGCCAAGGGGCTGCTGCGGCGGGTCCGGCGGCCCGAGGACCGGCGCTCGGTCGTCATCGAGCTGACGGACGAGGGGCACGCGCTGGTGCCGCGCCTGCCGCCGATCTTCGGCGGGGTCAGCCGCCAGGTCTTCTCGGGCTTCTCCGGGGAGGAGATCGAGCAGGTCACGGGCATGCTGCGGCGGATCATGGCCAACCTGGCCGAAGGGGGATCGTGACCGGGGCGCGCGCGTGCCGCGCTCCCGGCCAGGATCGTCGGAGGTGCCGGGTTCCGGGTTCCGGGTTCCGGAGTTCTGGGGTTCCGGTTTCTGGAGGCCCGGGGTCCGGGGTCCGGTGGGCTGGTTTCTGGGGGGCCGGGCGGGGCGCGAGGTCAGAGCTTGGCGATGACCTCCTCGGCGAAGCGCTCCATCGTGGCGATCTTGAGGTCGAGGCTGTCCTCGCCGTACCGGGCCTTCTCCTCGGGGGTGGCCAGCCACCAGGGGGCGGCCATGGTGGCGGTCACGCCCTTGGCGGCGAGGCGGCGGTAGGTCTCGGCGTCCGGCAGCACGGCCAGCGGGGCGACGATGTCGAACGGGCCCGTCCTGCCGTTCTCGTCGAGGTGCCGGCGGAGGGTGTCGAGCACCGGGTCGAGCTGCTCCTCGGTGTAGATGCGGTTGCCCAGCCAGCCGTCGCCGAGGCGGGCGGCCCGGCGCAGCGCCGCCTCGCTGTCGCCGCCCACGTAGACGGGCACGGGCCCGGCCGGCGTGGGGGAGATCGACAGCGGCGGCAGGCCGTCCAGCTCGACGGTCTCGCCGGACCACAGGGCGCGCAGCGTGGGCAGCATCCGGTCGAGGCGGCGGCCCCGGGTGTGGAAGTCCTGGCCGGTGCCGGCGAACTCCTCCTCGCACCACCCCACCCCGACCCCGAACGTCACCCGTTCCCGCGACAGCACCGCCGCCGTGGAGACCAGCTTGGCCACGGTGAACAGGTCGCGGGCCGGGGCGATGTAGACGTTCGGCGAGAAGCGCAGCGTCGTGGTCGCCGTGGCCATCGCGCCGATCGTCACCCACACGTCGGGCCAGTGCGTCTCGGCGTTCCACCGGGGCGCGCCCGACCGCGAGTACGGGTACCGCGAGGCGAAGTCGGCGTAGAACAGGTGGTCCGACAGCGTGAAGGTGTCGAAGCCGCAGCGCTCGGCCGCCCGCGCCAGCTCCACGAACTGGTCGGTCGGGACGAACGAGGCCCCCAGCCACATCTTCATCGGAACTCCGGCGCGACCTTGGTGGCGAACATCTCCAGGTTCCGCTTGACCGTGTCCAGCGGGAGCACGCCCTGCTGTCCCTGCATGTACAGGCCGAACCACTCCAGGTCCGGCATGCGGTCGAGCATGCGCTGGATGCCGCGCTTGACGTCGTCCGGCGTGCCGAACAGGGCCATCTCCACGTCGTTCATGCGCTTGGCGTCGCCCTTCTCGGGGGAGATCGGCTTGTGCTTCTCGTCCTCCTTCTTGCGCAGCACCTCCAGGTAGCCGAAGGGGCCGAAGAAGGCGGCGAAGTCCTTGGGGATGCTGCGGCCGAAGGTGTTGATCGCCTCCTCGGTGGTGTCCGCGATGCCGACGATCTTCAGGATGCCGGTGTGCTCGCCCAGCTTGTAGTGGCGGCCCTGCCGGGCCGACTCCTCCTGGTAGAGCTTGGCCTTGGCGGCGTGGTCGTCGGGGTTGGGGGTGAACATCCACGGCAGGATGTCCTCCTGCGCGGCCCTGATCACCGACCGGTCGGAGATCGTGAACGGCTGCCACAACTCCGGATGCGGGTTCTGGTACGGCCGGGGGCAGACCGAGACGGCCTGGATCTTCCCGTCGTCGGAGACCTCGCCGGGCGCCCCGAACGTCTTGGTCCATTCCACCGCGGGCCAGCCCTCGATACCGTCGAAGGGGTATGGCACCTCGTAGTCCAGCACGTCGGACTTGTAGCGGAGGGTCTCCTGCGTCCAGGCCATCTTCATGATCTTCAGCACCTCGCCGAAGACGTCGAAGTTCCGCGTGTCCGAGGCCGAGCCGTCGGAGCGGGCGGCGGCGGCGTGCCAGCGCTGGCCGAGGACGTTCATCCAGCGGTTCTGGTAACCCCGGGCCACGCCGAGCCGCAGCCGGCCCTTGCTGAACTGGTCGAGCAGCGCCACGTCCTCGGCGGCCCTGATCGGGTCCCAGGCGGGCAGCACCATGCCGAGCGGGGCGAGCAGGATGCGCTCGGTCCGCGCGGCGAGGTCGGTGAGGAACATCAGCGGATTGACCGAGAACTCCATCCCCTCGGAGTGGAAGTGGTGCTCGGTCATCATCAGCGCGTCGAACCCGATCTGGTCGGCGTGGACGGCTATCTCCCGCACCTCGTGCAGCAGCCGCTGATACGACTCTGTGTCGCGTCCGATGGGACGCCGTGCCTTGGCGTTCTCCTCGGCCGCGTATCCAGAGCCTGGAATCTGCGGATTCAGGAAGATAGAGAACTTCACCGGGAACCTCTTTCCGCGGACGTCGCCTTGCAAGCTACCCTGGAAATCTTAGCCGAGCAATCGCTTGGTTGACATGAGGAGGCCGTATGAGGCTGGGTGTCACGATGTTCGCCACGGATCTGGCCATGCCGGTCCAGGACCTCGCGGCCGCGGCCGAGGAGCGCGGGTTCTACTCGCTCTACCTGCCCGAGCACACCCACATCCCGGTCAGTCGCCGCACGCCGCCCGCCGGCGGCCAGGCCGAGCTGCCCGAGGAGTACAAGCGCACCCTGGACCCGCTGGTCGCGCTCTCCTTCGCCGCCGCCGCGACCCGGCGGCTGCGCGTCGGCACCGGCATCCTGCTCGCCGCCCAGCGCGACCCGATCGTGACCGCCAAGGCCCTGGCCACGCTCGACCACCTGTCCGGCGGGCGCGTGGTGGTCGGCGTCGGGTTCGGCTGGAACGTCGAGGAGATCGAGAACCACGGCGTGCCGTACGGGCGGCGGCGCGAGGTCGCCCGGCGCAACGTGCTGGCCATGCGGGCCTTCTGGCGGGACGAGGTGGCCGCCGTCGAAGGGCTCGAACCGTCCTGGTCGTGGCCCAAGCCCGCGCACGACCTGCCCGTCTACCTCGGCGGGGCCGCCGGGCCGAAGCTGTTCGCGCACATCGCCGAGTACGGCGACGGCTGGATGCCCATCGGCGGCAAGGGCGTCAAGGACGCCCTGCCCGCGCTGCGCGAGGCGTGCGAGAAGGCCGGGCGGCCGATGGCCAGGGTGATCCCGTTCGGGACGCTGCCCACCAGGGAGAAGCTGGACTACTTCGCCGGGCTCGGCATCGAGGAGGCCGTGGCCACCCTGCCGAGCGGCCCGGCGGACGTCGTGCTGCGCGCCCTCGACGGCTACGCCGCGCTGCTGCAGGCGGTGTCATAATGACGCCCTATGTCCGAGCTGCGTGCTGATGATCCCCGACAGCTGGGGGAGTACCGGATTTCGCGCAGGCTCGGGCAGGGCGGCCAGGGCGTCGTCTTCCTCGGTCACTCGGCGGACGGGGGGCAGGTCGCGATCAAGCTGCTGCACGCGAGCGTGTCCAAGGACGCCGACGTGCGGCGCAGGTTCCTCGGCGAGGTGGAGGCGGTGCGCCGGGTCGCGGCCTTCTGCACCGCCCAGCTCCTCGACGCCGACCTCGACGGCGACCGGCCCTACCTGGTCAGCGAATACGTCGAAGGGCCCTCGCTGGGCGAGCACGTGATGGCCGGTGGGCCGCGGCGCGGCGGCTCGCTCGACCGGCTGGCCATCGGCACCGCCACCGCCCTGGGGGCGATCCACCGGGCGGGGGTCGTCCACCGGGACCTGAAGCCGGGCAACGTGCTGCTCAGCCTCGACGGGCCGCGCGTGATCGACTTCGGGGTGTCCCGGCTGATGGACGCCGCCGCCACCACGACCAGGTCGCCCATCGGCACGCCGGCCTACCTGTCGCCCGAGCGCATCAGCGGGGAGCCGGCGGGGCCGCCCGCGGACATGTGGGCGTGGGGGCTGACCGTGGCGTACACGGCCGGGGGGCGGCACGCGTACATGGCGGACACCTACCAGGAGGTCCTGGCCCGGATCCTGTACGGCAAGCCGGATCTGCGCGGGTTGTCGGGGCGGCTGCGGGAGATCGTGGAGGCGTGCCTGGCCCACGACCCGCGCGACCGTCCGGACGCCGAGGAGACGTTGCGCGCGCTGCTCGGCCAGGACGGCGGAACGGGCGACGTCCTGCCTTCCGGCGCCCAAGCCGCCGCCCCGGCCCCGCCGCCCCCCTTCCCGCATACCACCCCCACTCTCGACAGAACCCCCACCACCGCGCCCCGCCCCTCTCCGGAGGACGCGCCCGCCACAGTCCCATGGCCCTCTCCCGGGGGATCCCGCGCGCCCCGCCCCTCTCCGGAAGCGACGCCCCCCACAACCCCCTGGCCCTCCCCCGAAAGGCCCTCCGCCCACGCGCCCGGGAGAGCGCCCACCGCACCTCTCGAAGGGACGCCCGCCGTCGCGACGGGGGGAGCGGCCTCCCCTCCTCCTGTAGGGACGCCCGCCGTCGCGACGGGGGGAGCGGCCTCCCCTCCTCCTGTAGGGACGCCCGCCGTCGCGGCGGGGGGAGCGGCCTCCCCTCCCCCCGTAGGGACGTCCGCCGGCGCGGCCGGGGGACCCTCCTTCACTCCCCCCGAAGGGACGCCCGCCGGTGCGGGGCGCAGGTCGTGGCGGAGGTGGCAGGTGGTCGTGGCGGTGGCCGGGGTCGCGATGGGGGTCGCCGGTCTCGTGTTCTGGTTGCGCGCGTCCCAAGGACCCGGCCTGGACGGCCCCGGGAAGGGGACGGCCCAGCACAACCCCACCCCCACCACCGGGAAACCGGACGCGACGCGCGCCACCCTGGACGGCACCTGGACGGGATCGGCCGAGCACCCCACGGCCGGCCGGGTCTTCCCGGTCGAGCTGCGCCTGCGCGCCGACGGCGCATCCACCATGCGCTGGGGCGCCGACCTGCACTGTTCCGGCCGGCTCACCCCCACCAGGAGCGCCGTCGTGTTCGCCCTCGGCCAGGTCAAGGGCCAGGCGTGCCACGCCGGGACGGTCCGCATCGTCCCCTCGGACGACCCCAACCGGTTCCAGGTCAAGGTGACCCGGTCCGACACCGGCGCCGTCATGTACTCGGGCCGGCTCTCCCGCGCCTCCTGACCGGCTGTGTCACGGTCAGGCGGCGATTGCCGTGCACACTGTTGACTGAACGCCGCCCGTTGCCTTCAGTGGAGAGCAAGAAGGGGTGGCGGCGAGGGGAGGCGCCCCGTGCCGACGGCGCAGCCGCTGAGAACGGGGGACCCGCACAGACTCGGCGAGTACGAGCTCGCCGGGCGGCTGGGTGAAGGCGGACAGGGCGCGGTGTTCCTCGGTTCGCGAAGCGGCGAGAGGTACGCGGTCAAGCTGCTGCACGGGCCCGTGGGGGACGAGCAAGGGGCGTTCCTGCGGGAGGTGGAGCTGGCCAAGCATGTGGCGAGGTTCTGCACGGCCCAGGTGATCGACGCCGGGTTCGACGAGGGCCGGCCGTACATCGTGAGCGAGTACGTCGACGGGCCCTCGCTGCACCGGGAGGTCTCGCTGACCGGGCCGCGGCACGGCGGCGCGCTGGAGCGGCTGGCGGTCGGCACCGCGACCGCGCTGGCCGCGATCCACCGGGCGGGCATCGTGCACCGGGACTTCAAGCCGCAGAACGTGCTGCTCGGGCCCGACGGGCCGCGGGTGATCGACTTCGGCCTGGCCAGGGCGCTGGACGCAGCGGCCACGGTGACGAACAGGGGCGTGGGCACGCCGGCGTACATGGCTCCCGAGCAGATCACCGCCTCGGCCGTGACCGGGGCGGCCGACGTCTTCTCCTGGGGCGCGACGATGTGCTTCGCGGCCAACGCGAGCGCGCCGTTCGGGCAGGACTCGGTGGCGCCGGTGCTGCACCGCATCCTGACCGCGCCGCCCGAGCTGGGCCGGCTGGACGGGCGGCTGCGGGTGCTGGTCGCCGCCTGCCTGGACAAGGACGTCAGGAACCGGCCCTCCAGCAGGGAACTGCTGCTCGCGCTGCTCGGCGAGCCCGACGCGCCGGACTCCGGGGACGGCGACGTGCCGCTGGTCCCCGGGCAACGTCCGCCGGTGCCGCTGGCCGAGCCCGAGGTCACCGGCGTGGCCGGCGCCTACCACCTGCGCTCGCGGACGGGCGCCGGCCCGGAACCTCCCACGTCCACCGACCCGATGACCCCGCCGGGCCCGACGGCGCCGGTCGAGGCGCCCCCGCGAGGCCTGCGGACGCCGGACGAGGCGGGCCCGCCGGACGGCCCGAGGACGTCGGACGGCCTGCGGACGCGGGCCGGGACGGGCGGGCCGGACCGGCAGGGCCGGGGACGCGGGGCCGGGTGGGTGCAGGCGGTCGTGGCGGTGTGCGCGGCGCTGCTGGTGACCGCGGTCGTCCTCACCGTGATCGTGCCCGCGCTCAACGGCCACCGCTCCGGCCAGGCGTCCGTGCTGCCGCCGCACCCGCCCACCCCGGCGGGTTCGGCGCACGCCTCCTCGCGTCCGGGCGGGAAGCCGGCGGAGCGGCAGCGCGTTCCCACCGTCGCGCCCGCCGTCGACCCCACCGTCGCGCCCGCCGTCGACCCCACCGTCGAGCCCACCGGCGAACCCACGGGCGAACCGACCGGTGAGCCGACAGCCGGGCGGCCGGCGACGGTCGTGGTCCCGCCGCTGACCGGTCTGGGCCGGGCCGACGCGGTCAAGGCGCTCAAGCAGGCCGGGCTGACCGTCGGCGACGTCACCAGAACCGACTCGCCGCGGGAGATCGGCCAGGTGCTGGGCAGCCGTCCGGCGGCCGGCACGGTGGTGGGCCGGGGCGGCGCGGTCGCGCTGGAGGTGTCGGCGGGGGTGCCGGTGCCGTCCGTGATCGGACGGCAGCGCAAGGCGGCCGAGGCGGCGCTCACCGCCGCCGGGCTCGCGGCGGGAACGGTCACCCGGGCCTGCTCCGACCAGCCGGACGGCCAGGTCCTCGCGACGCGGCCGGAGGCCGGCGCGCGCCTGCCGGGCGGCGCGACGGTGGCGCTCACGGTGGCCCGCCAGGGTGTGGAGGTGCCGTCGGTGGTGGGTCGGCCCCGCGCCGACGGCCGGGCCGACCTGGTCGCGGCCGGCTTCACGGTACGGTCCCGCGCCCAGGTCGTGGACGACGACGCCAAGGCGGACACCGTCCTGAGCCAGAGCCTGACCCCGGGCACCTGTGCCGCGCCCGGCGACGTGGTGGTGATCACGGTCGGCGTCGCCGGCCAGTCCGGCGGCCCCGGCCCCGAGGAGCCCACGCAGACCCCGACCGGCCCCGCCACCGACCCCTCGACCGGCCTGTAGCCGCCGCCGACGCGCCCGCAAGCGGCGGGAAGGCGGCGGGGAAGCGGTGGGGAGGCGGTGGGGAGGCGGCGGGGAAGCGGTGGGGAAGCCGTCAGAAGGCCAGCGCGGACTCCAGCATGACCGCCGTGACCTGGTCCTCCGGCAGGTCCATGGTCTTGACCACGCCCCACTGCAGCGCCCCGAGCAGCGCCCAGCACCTGACCCTGGCCTCGGGACCCGGGTTCTCGCCGGCGAGCTTGGCGAAGATCTCGTCCCTGAACGTGCCGACGACCGCGCGCTCGGAGCCGGGCGGCTGGCTGTCGTCGGCCGCCAGGTCCTCCATGAACAGGCGGATCACCGCGCGGTGCCGCACCGCGAAGACGGCCAGGGCCTCGACGAACGCCTTGCGGTCGGGATGCTCGGTGTCGAGCAGCGTGATCATCTCGGCCGCGGCGGGGGAGAGCAGTTCGGAGGCCAGCCGGTCCTTGGGGTGGAAGTGGTAGGCGACGGCGGTCTTGGTCAGCCCGACCGCGGCGGCGATGTCGGCCAGCGAGGTGCCCGCGTAGCCGCGCTCGGCGAACAGCTCGCGCGCGGCCGCCAGGATCCGGGAGCGGGTGTCGTCGGGTGTGGTCATCGTCTCATTTCCCACGGGATCCGGAATTTCCGATGTCCTCCGTTTTATCGTAGTCCTGTACGACCGTACAGGACGGCCGTCGGGCAGGGGCGAGACGATGACGCGGTTTCTTGGTCGGCTGGGTGGCTGGTGCGCGCGGCACGGGCGGATCGTGCTGGCTTTATGGGTGGTCCTGGCCGCGGGCCTGATGGGGGCGAGCCTCGCGCTCGGCAGCCCGGTCAGCAACGACGCCTCCATCCCGGGCACCGACGCGCAGCGCGCGCACGACCTGATGAAGGAGGGCTTCGGCCCCGGCTACGCCACCGGCGGAACCGTGCAACTCCTCCTGTACTCCGCGGACGGCAAGCTCACCGACGAACCGCACAAGCAGGCCGTCGAGCGCTCGGTGGCCGCGATGCGCACGATGCCGCACGTCGTCCAGGTGGACACGCCCTACCGGATGGGCGGCATCGCCTCGAACCTGCAGATCGGCGTGATCACCGTCAAGATGCAGGGCAACGACCCCGACAAGGTGGGCGAGGACACCCAGGCCCTGTCCGACGCCGCGGCCCCGGCCAGGGACGCCGGGCTGGAAGTGGTGCCCGCCGCCGACTCCAACCCGGCGAGCAAGGAGATCAAGACCGGGCCGAGCGAGATCATCGGCGTGGTCTGCGCGCTGCTCGTGCTGGTCTTCGCGTTCGGGACGCTGGTCGCCGCGATGGTGCCGATCTTCGCCGCGCTGGTCAGCGTCGCGACCGGGCTCGGCGTGATCGGCCTGCTCGGCTACGTCGTGGACATGCCCAAGCAGGCCGGGATCATGTCCACGATGATCGGGCTCGGCGTCGGCATCGACTACGCGCTGTTCCTGCTGTCGCGCCACCGCAAGCTGCTGGCCGACGGCGTGCCGGTCGTGGAGTCCGTGCGCCGGACGGTTTCCAGCTCGGGCGGGGCCGTCGTGTTCGCCGGCGGCACCGTGATCATCGCGTTGAGCGCGCTGATGCTGGCCGGGTTCCCGCTGCTGAGCACGCTCGGCTGGGTGACCGGCATCTCCGTCGTCTTCGCCGTGCTGACCTCGGTCACGCTGGTGCCCGCCCTGCTCGGGCTGCTCGGCCACCGAGTCAACGCGCTCAAGGTGCCGCTGGTGCGCGGGCGGTCGTCCACCCGCGGCGGGGGCGCCGGCTGGGCCGGGCTCGGAGCGTGGGTGGCGCGCCGGCCGTGGCGGGTGCTGATCGGCAGCGTCCTCGTGCTCGGCGCGCTGGCCGCGCCCGCGCTCGCGCTGCAGCTGGGGCCCCTGGACGAGGGCTACGCGGCCAAGGACTCGGCCGGGCGGCGCGCGTACGAGCTGATGGCCACGGCTTTCGGCCCCGGCAGCAACGGCCCGCTGATCGTGGTCGCCGAGCTGCCGGAGAAGGTCTCCGGGGCCGGGGACGCCACCGTGAAGCGGCTCGCCGACGAGGTCGCCCGCGTCGACGGGGTCGCCCACGTGTCGGACCCGAAGGTCAACGCCTCCGGCCGCTCGGTGCTGCTCCAGACGATCAGCGACTACGCGCCGAGCGACCCGAAGGCCGCCGAGGTGGTCAGGGAGGTCAGGGCCATCTCGATCCCGGGCGTCCAGGTGCACGTCGGCGGCAAGGTGGCCGGGCTGACCGACGCCGGGGACCGCATGAACGAGCGCACCCCGCTGGTCATCGGCGTGGTCGTGCTGCTCAGCGCGCTGCTCCTGCTGTTCGCCTTCCGCGCGCCCGTCGTCGCGGTCAAGGCCGCCGTGATGAACCTGGTGTCGCTGGGCGCCGCGTTCGGCGCGCTGGCGCTGGTGTTCTCGATCGGCCTCGGCAGCGGCCTGGTCGGCATGGACGCCCCGATGGACGCCTCCTACCTCCAGACGCTGTTCTTCTCCGTGCCGATCGAGAGCTACGTGCCGCTGATGCTGTTCGCGGTGCTGTTCGGCCTGTCGATGGACTACGAGGTGTTCCTGCTCACGGCGGTGCGCCAGGCCCACGCCCGGCACGGCGACAACAGCCGGGCGGTGGCCGAGGGCCTCGGCTCGACCGGCCGGGTCATCACCTCGGCGGCCCTGATCATGGTGGCGGTGTTCGTGGCGTTCATCGCCTACCCGGACGCGATGGTCAAGACGTTCGGCGTCGGGCTGGCCGTGGCCATCGCGGTGGACGCGACCGTCATCCGCGGCTTCCTCGTGCCGGCCACGATGGTGCTGCTCGGCCGGGCGAACTGGTGGTGCCCGCGCTGGCTGGACCGGCTGCTGCCGAACCTGTCGGTCGAGGGCCACGAGGAGGACGAGCCGGAGCCGCGCCGCGAGCGCGCGCAGGAGCCGGTGGGCGCCGGGCGCTGACCCCGCCGGCGACCGGAAAGCCGGGGGCGTCGAGGTGGCAGGGCGGTCAGTCGGGGTCGTCGAGGTGGCAGGCCGGCACCCACCCGACGACGCCGGTGGCCGCGTCGGCGCCGTGGTGCCACAGGGTGCTGTCGAAGGCGTCGTCGCAGCGGAACAGCTCGTGCTCCTCCGACCGGTCGGAGTCGAAGCCGTCGCCGGGACGGCCCACGCCGAGCTGGGCCGCGCCGCCCTTCGGCTCGCTCCAGATGACCACCTCGCGGCTGCGGAAGTCGTAGCGGTAGCGGGCCTGCGCGGGCCCGGCGCCGCCGACGGTCACGACCGCGAGCAGGCCGGCCGCGACGGCTCCTCTGGCGAGCATGCGGACCTCCCTCACTGTGGGCGATTACCCGCTCACAGTACGCTCCCGCACGACCTCGTGCCCGGCACGCCGCCAGCCGATCAGGCCGCCGTCCAGCGGGCGGGCGTCGAGACCGCGCTCGCGCAGCAGGCGGGCGGCCTGCGGGGAGAGCACGCAGTACGGCCCGCCGCAGTAGGCCACGACCCGGGCGTCCGCGGGCAGCTCCGCCAGGCGGCCCGCCAGGTCGTCAAGGGGCACCGAGATCGCGCCCGGCACGTGCCCCTTGGCGTAGGCGGCGGCCGGCCGGACGTCGACGACCACCGTGCCGGGATCGGCCAGCCTGGCGGCCAGCTCGTCGGCCGTGACGCCGGACAGGTCGCCCAGGTGCTCCCGCACCGCCTCGCGCAGGCCGGACAGCCGGTCGTGGGCGAAACGCTGGAGGTCGCCCAGGAAGCGCGAGACCTGCTCGTCGGCCAGCCGGTAGCGGACCCGCGTGCCGTCCCGGCGGCTGGTCACCAGGTGGGCCGCGTGCAGGTGCTGGAGCTGGGCCGAGGTGTTCTTGAGCGGCACGCCGGCCGCCCGCGCCAGCTCCTCGACCGTGCGCTCGCCCTGGTCGAGCACGTCGAGCAGGCGCAGCCGCACCGGGCTGGCCAGCGCCTTGCCGACGCGGGCCAGCTGCCGGTAGACGGGCTCCTCGGGGAAATCCGCCATCAGACCGCGTACTGGTCGTGGCGCAGCCAGAGTTCGGTCCACTCCTCGGGGGTGAGCTCGCGGCCGCTGTGGGTGATCTCGGCCAGCTCCTCGAAGTACGCCTCGCGCGGCGCGCCCGGCGTGAAGAGCACCAGCATCGAGGCCGGCTCGCCCGAGGCGTTGCGGAAGGCGTGCACGCCGCCCTCGGGCACGTGCAGGAAGTCGCCGGGGCGGCCGTCGGCCCACTTGTCGCCGTCGTAGAGCTGGACGGTGCCGGTCAGCACGTAGAACGACTCGGTGATGGTGCGGTGGAAGTGCGGGGACGCGCCGCCGGGACGCGGGCCCATCTCCCAGCGGTAAAGGCCGTAGGCGCCGTTCGTCGAGCCGCCCGTGCCCAGGTAGTGGACGCGGGTGCCGGTCGCCATCGACAGGTCGGGGCCGTTGTCCGCCGGTCGCAGGGTGGCGCTGATCTCGCCGGTCTCGCCGAGGTAGCGCTGCTGGGGGTACGACATGGGACAACCTCCACTATTCCAAAGAAAATGAGAATAGCGCCTCAGAACGTGATGACCGTGCGGGCGACCGTCCCCTGGCGGACGTGGGCGACGGCCTCGTTGATCTGGTCGAGGGGGAGGCGTTCGGTGATCAGGCCGTCGAGGTCGAGGCGGCCGCGGAGGTACTGGGCGGCCAGCATGGGCAGGTCGCGGTGCGGCGCGGCGTCGCCGCCCTGGGTGCCCATGAGGCGGCGGGAGGAGAACAGCAGGCCGGTGTCCAGCGCCATGGGGTGGCCCTGGGGCGGGCTGCCGACCATGACCGTGGTCCCGCCCGGCTGGGTGGCGGCGAAGGCGTCCGCCAGCACGCCGGGGACGCCGGTCGCGTCGAAGGCGTAGTCGACGCCGCCGCGGACCAGCGCGCTCACCTGGCGGGGCAGGTCGCCGGCGGTGAGCAGGTGGGTGGCCCCGAAGCGCTCGGCCAGCTTGAGCTTCCCCTCGGCCACGTCCGCGGCGATGATCGTGGTGGCGCCGGCGAGCACCGCGCCCTGGATGACGTTGAGCCCCACGCCGCCGCAGCCGACCACCAGGACCGAGGCGCCCGGCGGCACCTCGGCCACGTTCAGCACGGCGCCCACGCCGGTGACCACGCCGCAGGCCAGCAGGCACATGGCGGCGAAGGGCGCGTCCTGGGCGATCTTGACGCACATGGCCTCGGCGACCACCGCGTACTCGGCGAACGAGCCGATGCCGATGAAGCGGCGGGTCTCCCGGCCGTCGAGGGTGACCCTGGGCGGGCCGCCCATGATGGTCGGCAGCCGCTGCGGGCCCGAGCACAGGTGGAAGCGGCCGGAGCCGCACTGGCGGCAGCGCCCGCAGGGGCCGCTCATGGCGATGATGACGTGGTCGTCCGGCCTGACGGAGGTGACGCCCGCGCCGACGCTCTCCACCACGCCCGCGCTCTCGTGCCCCAGGATGAACGGCGGCGCGCCCACCACCGGGCTCTTGCCGTCGATGGCCTTGAGGTCGGAGCCGCACACGCCCGAGGCCCTGATCCGGACGCGCACCTCGCCGGGGCCGGGGTCGTCGATCTCGACGTCGCGGATCTCCATGGGGGCGTGGAACCCGGTCAGCACGGCCGCGCGCATCAGCATGGGCCCACGCTAGCCCGGCGCGCCGTCTGCGAGCAAGCGGTTGCTCGGTAGGCCGTTGACACCCCCTTCCGGCAAATCTACGCTCAGCGAAACCAAGCGAGCGCTAGGCCGAGTCGCGAGGAGAACAACATGGTACGGCGGGGCGCGGCGGCGCTCACCCTGACTCTGCTCGTCGCCGGCTGCGCGGCCCAGCAGACCGGCGCGGCCCAGTCGGGCGCGGGAGTGACGGACACCACGATCAAGATCGGCGGCGTGCTGACCAAGACCAGCGCGAGCGGCTACTCGACCAGGGACGCGGAGATCGGGGCGAAGGCCAGGTTCGCCCGCGCCAACGCCGAGGGCGGCGTGCACGGCCGGAAGATCGACTTCATCGGCGCCGAGGACGACGCCCAGGACGCGGCCAAGGGCGACGCGGCGGCCAAGAAACTCGTCCAGAAGGACCAGGTGTTCGCCCTGGTCCCGGTGCACGCCCCGAACTTCGGCGGCGCGGCCTTCCTCGAACAGCAGGGCGTCCCCTGGTTCGGCTGGGCCACCGGGCCGCAGTGGTGCGGCACCAGGACCGGGTTCGGCTACAACGGCTGCCTGGCCCCCAAACAGGGCGCCGGCTCCCAGACGTGGTGGGGCAGGCAGATGGCCGACCTGCTCGGCGGCGCCGCCGGCAAGAGCGTCTACGTGCAGACCAGCGACTCCAGCGGCAGCAAGTACGGCGGCACGACCATCTCCCAGTCGTTCACCGCGGCCGGGTTCGAGCTGGCCGGCGTGAACTCCGGCCTGCCGGCCGCCGCCCCGCCCCCCGACTGGCTCCCGTACGTCAACAAGATCATGACCTCGGACGGCGGCAAGGCCCCCGACGTCGTCGTCTCGGTGATCGCCGGCACCAAGTTCAACGTCGGGCTCTACGCGGCGCTCAAGCGGGCCGGGTACAAGGGCGTGCTCACCGACGCCACCAGCTACGACCTGGCCATCCTCAAGGACCCGGCCGGCGCGCAGGCGCTCGACGGCGTGATCGCCGCGCCCATGTTCGAGCCGTTCGAGTCGCCGGCGCCCGAGATCGCCCAGCTCAAGAAGGACGTCGAGCAGGTCGCCCCCGGCACCGCGCTCACCCAGCACCTGGCGATCGGCTACTGGGCCGCCGACATCTTCCTCGACGTCCTCAAGCGCACCGGCAAGGACCTGACCAGGGAGAAGTTCCTGGCCACCGCCAACGGCGACTACGTCTACGAGAACCCCGGGTTCGGCCGCATCCGCTACCCGCGCGACCACAGCGAGCCGAACGGCTGCGGCGCCCTGGTCAAGCTGGAGGGCGGGGCCTTCCAGGTGGCCAGGAGGATGGCCTGCTTCGACAACGTGCCGCTGAAATGATCCTCCAGTACGTGCTCAGCGGCCTGGTCACCGGGGCCGTCTTCGCGATCATGGGCTCCGGCCTGACCTTGTCGTACGCGGCGACCGGGGTGTTCAACTTCGCCCACGGCGCCGTCGGCTTCCTGGCCGCCCTGGTGTTCTACGAGCTCACCGCCGCCGCCGGGTTGCCCGCCTGGCTGTCGGCGGTGGTGGCGGCCGGGCTGTTCGCGCCCGCGCTCGGCTACCTGCTGCACCGGGCCATGTTCCGCGGGCTCGCCCAGGCGGGGGAGACCGCGCAGATCGTCGCCACCATCGGGCTCACGATCGCGCTGCCCGCGCTCGGTCTGCTGGCCGTGGAGCTGGCCGGGCTGCCCGCCACGGACGCCACCTCGCTGCCGCGCGGCGTCGGACCCCATCCGGCCGTGTCGTTCGACCCGCTCGGCGTGCGGCTGGACACCGACCAGCTCATCACCTTCGCCTTCTCGGCCGTCGCGGCGGCGGGGTTGTGGGCGTTCCTGCGGCACACGCCGTACGGGCTGCGCATGCGCGCCTCCGTGGACCGCCGCCGCCTGGCCACGCTCCGGGGCATCGACGCCGACGCCACCTCGGCGCTGGCCTGGATGCTCGGGTCGGGGCTCGCCGGGCTGGCCGGGGTGCTGGCGGCGCCGGTGCTCGGTCTGGACGCGACGGCGTACACGGTGCTGCTGTTCGCCTCGGCGACGGCGGCGGTGTTCGGGCGGCTGCGCTCGATCCCCTGGACGTTCGCCGCCGGGCTCGCGCTCGGCGTCGTGCAGAACCTGGTCGCCGGGTACACCGACTTCCTGGAGGAGGTCACCGGGCTGCGCACGGCCGTGCCGGTGATCCTGCTGTTCGCCGGGCTGCTGCTGCTGAACCGGTCGCGGGAGCGGGTGGCGGGCAGCGCCGCCGAGGACGTCCCGCCGCCCGACCACCTGGCCGGGGTGCCGGCCTGGCGCAGGCGGCTGCCGTGGGCGGCGGGCCTGGCCGCGCTGGCGGTCTTCGCCCTGCTCGGGCCGGAGTACTACGTGGGCGTCGCGGCCCAGGGGCTGGTGCTGGCGCTGATCTTCTGCTCGTTCGTGGTGGTGACCGGGGTCGGCGGCATGGTGAACCTGGCGCAGGCCGCCTTCGCCGCCATGGCGGCGCTGACCTGCGGGTGGGCGTTCGCCTCCGGGCTGCCGTTCGTCGTGGCGATCCTGCTCGGGGTGGCCGCCGCGGGGGCCGTCGGGCTGGTCGTGGCGCTGCCGGCGCTGCGGCTGGGCGGCCGGGTGCTGACGCTGGCCACGCTGGCCCTGGCGCTGCTGGCCGACCAGGTGCTGTTCCAGGTGGACGCCTTCAGCAACGGGACCATCGGATGGGCGCTGCCGGCGCTCGGGCTCGGCTTCGCCGACACCTCCGACCCGCGGGTGCGGGTGGCCGTGCTGCTGGCGCTGATCGGGCTGGTGGCGCTGCTGGTGCGCAACCTGGAGCGGTCGGCGTCGGGGCGGGCCGTCCTCGCCGTGCGGTCGGCGCCCGCGGCGGCCGTCACCTCCGGGCTGTCCGCGCCGCGGGCCAAGATCGTGCTGTTCGTGCTGGCGTCGGCGATCGCCGGGCTCGGCGGGGTGCTGTTCGCGATCTCCAAGGGGTCGGTCACGGCCACCGACCTGCCGGCGTTCGCCGGGTTCGTCTGGCTGGCCGTGGTGGTGCTGCAGGGCGTGCGCAGGATCGGCGGGGCGGTGCTCGGCGGGCTGGTCGCGGTGGCCGTGCCCGAACTGCTGGCGACCTGGGACGTGTCCGCGCACGTCGGGTCGATCCTGTTCGGCGCGGGCGGCATGATCCTGGCCCGGCATCCGGACGGCGTGCTCACCCAGCTCGCCGAGGCCCGCCATCGCCGCCGCGCCCGCCGCCTTCCCGCCGCTCCTTCCGGCGCTTTTCCCACCGCTTCTTCCACCGTTCCTTCCGGCACGCCTGCCGCGCTACCGGCCGGGGGCGGCGGGTCCGGCGGGTCGCTGTTCGTGCTGGAGGACGTCGTGGCGGGCTACGCCGACTGCACCGTGCTGCGCGGGGTGCGGCTGGAGGTGCGGCCCGGCGAGGTGGTGGCGCTGCTCGGCGCGAACGGCGCGGGCAAGTCCACCGCGTGCGCCGTCGCCGCCGGGGACCTGCCGGTGACCGGCGGCCGGATCCTGCTCGACGGCGTGGACGTCACCGCCTGGCCGGCGCACCGGCGGGCGCGCGCCGGCGTCCTGCTGGCCCCCGAAGGGCGGGGCGTCTTCCCCGGGCTCACCGTGGAGGAGAACCTGCGCACCTGGCTGGACGATCCGGAGCCGGTCTACCGGCGCCTGCCGCAGCTCGCGGCCCGCCGTACGGTGGCCGCGGGCGCGCTGTCTGGCGGCGAGCAGCAGCTCCTCACGCTGGCCCCGGCCCTGGTGCGCCCGCCGCGGGTGCTGATCGCCGACGAGCCCTCGCTCGGCCTGGCCCCGCTCGTGGTGCGGCAGGTGTTCGACGTCTTCGCCGAGCTGCGCGACCGGGGCGTGGCGCTGCTGCTGGTCGAGGAGAAGGCGACCGAGGCGCTGGCCGTCGCCGACCGGGTCGCGTTCATGCGGCTGGGCGCCGTCACCTGGACGGGCCCCTGCTCGGAGGTGGACGGCGACCGGCTGACCGCCGCCTACCTGGGGGTGAGGTGAATGCTGGCGGTGCAGGGCGTGTCCGTGGCCTTCGGCGGCGTCAGGGCGCTGGACGGCGTCTCGTTCGAGGCCGCGCCCGGCCAGGTCTGCGGCGTGATCGGGCCGAACGGCGCGGGCAAGACCACGCTGTTCGACGTGGTGTCCGGGCTGCGCAGGCCGGTCGCGGGCCGGGTCACGCTGGACGGGCGCGACCTGACCGGCGTGTCCGCGCTCCGGCGGGCCAGGGCCGGCGTGCGCAGGACGTTCCAGCGCACGCAGGTGTTCGGCCGGCTCACCGTGGCCCAGAACGTGCTGGCCGCGCTCGACTGGCACGGCGGTGGCGGCGGACTGGCCGCCGACCTGGCCGGGTGGCCGGGCCGGCGGCGGATCGAGCGCGAGCGCGGCGCGCGCGTGGCCGAGGTGCTCGACCTGTGCGGGCTCACCCCGCTGCGCGACGCGTACGCCGCCGCGCTGCCGGTCGGGCAGCGCCGGATGGTCGAGCTGGCCCGTGCCCTCGCGGACCGTCCGCGGCTCCTGCTGCTGGACGAGCCGACCTCCGGCCTGGACGCCGCCCAGACCGCCCGGCTGGGCGAGGTCGTCAGGGCTCTGGACACCACCGTGCTGCTGGTCGAGCACGACATGGGCTTCGTCATGGAGATCTGCGACCGGATCGTCGTCCTGGACCTGGGCAGGGTCATCGCGTCCGGGACGCCGGCGCGGGTCAGGGACGATCCGGTGGTGCGGGCCGCGTACCTAGGCTGAGTGCCGTTCGGTGAAGGACAGGATGCGGCGCCAGGCGTCCTGGCAGATGTCCTCCCACTCCTTGAACGAACGGTCGAAGAAGGAGTGGGGCGCGCCCTCGTAGACGTGGGTCTCGTGCTCGGTGCCCACCCGGTCCAGCGCCGCGGTGTAGGCGTCGAACTCTTCCGGGCTCGACACCTTGTCCGCGCCGCCCCTGAGCAGCAGCAGCGGCGCGCCGGGGCCGGTCGTCGGCTCGTCGATGAAGCGCAGCGCGCCGTAGAAGCCGATGCTCCCGGCCAGGCCGTTGCCCTCCGCGCCCTGACGCCACGACAGGGCGCCGCCCATGCAGAAGCCGACCGTGAACACCGGGCCGCCGGCGGCCAGCTCGGCGGTCGCCGCCGCCGCGTCGGCCTGCACCTGGTCGAGCTTGAGCTGGTCGACGTGGGGCATGTAGTCGAAGTCGTCACCCCGGTCGTCGGTCCCGGCGGTGCGGCCGAAGTAGTCGATCGCGATCGTGCGGAACCCGGCCTCGGCGAAGCGCACCGCGAGGTCGCGGTAGAACGGGTGCAGGCCGCGCACGTCCGGCATGATCACCACGCCACGGCCGTTCGGCTCGGCCGGGTCGGCCCGGTAGGCCATGAAGCGGGTGCCGTCGGCTGAGGTCAGGGTGATCTGCTCGTGCGCCGCCACCTCGCCCCGGATCGGCGGGGCGGGCGGCCGGCTGTCGGTGGAATGACACATGTGCCCAGCATGCCCAAGGTGATCGCCCGTCATCCACCTTCGTCCTCAGTACGGCGGCGCCGCCCGGAACGCCGCCAGCAGGTGGGCCCGCACCCGCCCCACGGCCGGCCTGGCCGGCGCCCCCGACCGTACGGCCAGGTAGCCGGTGTTGATCGGCGGCTCCGCCGGCTCGGCCAGCACGACCAGCGTGCCCTCGGCCAGGTCGCGCCGGCACAGGTACGCGGGCAGGACGGAGACGCCCATGCCGGCCCGCACCGCGCTCAGCACGCCGCGCAGGTCCGGGATGACGACCTGCGCGGCCATCGACGGCCGCCGCCCGAAGACGGCCCGCCAGTAGCGGCGCACGATGGGCAGGTCCTCGGCGTAGGCCACCACGGGCACCGCGGCCAGCTCCTTGGGCCCGACCCGGCCGGGCGGCAGCGCGCGGGCCACGGACGGCGCCGCCACCAGGACGAACTCCTCGTCGTAGACCGGGTCCGCCCGGATGCCGCGCACCCGGGGCCGGATCGTGGACAGCACCAGGTCGAGCCGTCCGGCGGCGAGGTCGGCCAGCAGGTCGTCGGCCAGGCCGAGGGTGGTGCGCAGGCGCAGCCCGTCGCGGACGAGCGGGGCGAGCATCGGCATGACCTCCTCGCACAGGAACTCGGCCGGGCCGCCCAGGTGCACGGCCTCGTCCGAGGGCAGCTCCGAGCCGGCCACCTCCTCCAGCGCGTCGAGGGCCGGGGCCACCCGGCGGGCCAGCTCGTCGGCGGCGGGGGTGGGCGCGACGCCGCGCGGCAGCCGGTCGAACAGCGGCCGGTCGAGCGTCGCCTCCAGCGTCTTGACCTGGGCGGTCACCGCGGGTTGCGAGAGGCCGAGCGTCTGCGCGGCGGCGGTGATGGAGCCGGTCCTGTGGACGGCGAGGAAGGTCCGCAGCAGGTCCAGCGAGAGAGACGACATATCAGCATTCTGATGCCACGACCGACATTTCGCTATTTGTGGCTGATGGGCCTTCCCGGCCATGCTCGAAGGCATGAGCAAGCGCATCCTGATCGTGTTGACCAGCCATGACGACCTCGGCGGCGTGGAGCGTACCGGATACTACGTCCCCGAGGCGGCCCATCCCTGGCAGATCTTCACCAAGGCCGGCTTCGAGGTGGACGTCGCCAGCATCGCCGGCGGCCGCCCGCCGCGCGACGGCCACGACCCGGACGACCCGGCGCAGGCCGCCTTCCTCGCCACCGGCCTGGACGAGGACACCGCCCCCCTCTCCGGCGTGGACGCCTCGGCCTACGACGCCGTCCTGTACGCCGGCGGCCACGGCACCATGTGGGACTTCCCCGCCGACCCCGACGTCGCCCGGGTCGGCCGCGAGGTCTACGAGCGCGGCGGCGTGGTCGCGGCGGTCTGCCACGGCCCGGCCGCGCTGGTCGGCCTGACCCTGTCCGACGGCTCCCACCTGGTGGACGGCCGGCGGGTGGCCGCCTTCACCAACAGCGAGGAGACCGCGCGGGGCGTGGCGGGGGTGGTGCCGTTCCTGCTGGCCGACGCGCTGACCGAGCGCGGCGCCCGGCACGAGCCCGCCCCCGACTGGCAGCCGCAGGTCGTCGTGGACGGCCGGCTGGTCACCGGCCAGAACCCGGCCAGCGCCGCGCCCCTGGCCGAACAGGTCGTCACCCTGCTGAGCTGACCCCCGCTGACCCCCGCCGACCCCGGCCGAGGTCGCCGGACGGCGGGCGGGGCGCGCGCAACGGCAGCCGGATGGCGGTTGCCGCGCCGTCGCGCGAAATCCGACCATCGAGGGGTACGGCAAGCCCCCTCCGTGGAAGGAAGTCCTCATGGCGTTCCACCCCAACCTCGATCCGGACCTGCGTGCCGCCCTGGAGAACGCGCCCTTCCCGGCGTTCGACGTGACGGCGCTCGACGCGGAGGAGCTGGCCGGGCACCGGGCCCAGATCCACGCGATGCTGGCCGCGATGCCGCCCGCCGAGACCGAGGTGCGGATCGAGGACCGCCGCGTCCCCGGCCCCGACGGCGAACCGGACATCCGGGTCCGCGTCTACCGCCCCGCGCAGGACGGCGCCGGCCGGCCCGGCCTCTACTGGATCCACGGCGGCGGCATGATCGTCGGCATGCCCGAGGTGGACGAGGCCTCGATGATCGAGTACGTCGAGCGGCTCGGCGTCGTCGTGGTCTCCGTGGACTACCGTCTCGCGCCCGAGCACCCGCACCCCGCGCCGGTCGAGGACTGCTACGCGGGGCTGGTGTGGACCGCCAAGAACGCCGAGGAGCTGGGCATCGACCCCGCCCGGCTGGCCGTCGGCGGGGCCAGCGCGGGCGGGGGGCTGGCCGCCGGGACCGTGCTGCTCGCCCGCGACCGGGGCGGGCCCGAGGTGGTCCTCCAGTTGCTGATCTGCCCGATGCTCGACGACCGCAACACCACCCCGTCGAGCCTGGAGTTCACCGAGGCCGTGGTCTGGGACCGGGCCGCGAACCTGTACGGCTGGTCCGCCCTGCTCGGCGACCGGGCGGGCGGCCCGGACGTCCCGCCGTACGCGGCGCCGGCGCGGGCCGAGGACCTGTCGGGGCTGCCGCCCGCGTTCGTCGACGTGGGCGAGCTGGAGGTGTTCAGGGACGAGGACATCGACTACGCCCAGCGGCTCGCGCGGGCCGGGGTGTCCACCGAGTTCCACCTCTACCCGGGGGCGTTCCACGGGTTCGACGTCATGGTGCCCGACACCCCGCTGAGCAGGCGGGCGCGGGAGACCCGGCTGGCCGCGCTCAGGCGGGCGTACCGCCTGTAGCGGCGGCGGTGGCGGTGTTCGCGGTGGCGGTGTTCGCGGTGGTGGCGTCGGCCGTGGTGGTGTTCGCGGTTGTGGCGTTCGCGAGGAGGCGCAGCAGGGCCAGGGCGAGGTGGGCGCGCAGGCGTCCGGCCGGGTCGGCGAGGGAGAAGCCCAGCGCCGACTCCGCCCGCGCGATGCGGGCGGCCATCGAGCTGTGGTGCAGGTGCGCCCCGGTGGCGGCGGCGCGGACCGATCCGGCCGAGCACAGCGCGCGCACCGCGAGCAGGTGGTCCTCGCTCAGCCGCGCCATCGCCCGCACGTCGGCCAGCTCCGCGACGGCCGGGCCGGGCAGGTCGGCGAACAGCGCGAGCGCGCCGAGATCGGTCCAGCGCACCACCCGGTCATGCGGGCCGGTGAAGCGCAGCGCCGTGCGGGCCTTGGCCCACGACTCGGCGGCGTGCGACCCGGGCAGCTCGGGGCCGATGCCCACGCGGGCGCCCTCGGGCAGCTCGCCCTCGACGGTGGTGGCCACCAGCGCGGCCTGGGTGTCGCCGATCCTGGCCGTACGCACGCGGTGCCCCATCGCCCGCAACCCGGCCGCGAGCGGGTCGCCGGGGAGGGGAAACGCCGTGGTCCGGAGCGGGTCGCCGGGGAGGGCGAAGGCCAGGGCCTGGAGTGGGGGGGATGGTGCGAAGCCGAGCAGGCGGAGCGCCCGCGCGCGTTCCGCCTCGCCGGTCTCGGCCGACAGCACCAGCTCGACCAGCGCCGGGTCCCGGCCCTCGCGGGCCTGCGCGGCGGCGCGTTCCAGGGTCAGCTCGGCTGCGGCGGCGAACCGTTCGAGCACGATGTCGTCGAGGCCGTGCGGGGCGCCCTCGCGTTCCATCCACACGCTGCCCAGACCGCCGTTCAGCTCCCTCGCCCGCGCCCCCTCCTGGGGCCCTGCCCCGGCCCGCTTCCCCGCGTCTGGCGTCTGCGCGTCGGCGGCCCGGCCGTCCGGGCCCGTCCGGAGGCGCCGGCCGGCGGTGGCGTCGTGCAGGCCGACCGGACAGCGCGCCAGCCGCGCGGTCGCCGCGAGCAGCACGGGCACGGTGACGTGGTCGCGCACCAGCGAGTCGAAGTAGGCGATGACCCGCACCGCGCTCTCGGCGTCGGTGTCGAGCGTGGAAAGCCGGAGCAGAAGACCCTGCACGACGTCCACACTAGGCCGACGGGCGGTGGCCTGGCCAGTGGACCAAGCGTGCGCTAGTTTGGTTTCGTGGATCTCGACTTCTCCCCGGCCGAGCTGGACTTCCGCGCCGAGGTTCGCGACTGGCTGGCCGCCCACGTGCCCGAACGGCTCCCGCCGATGGACACCGCCGAAGGCTTCCTGGCCCACCGCGCCTGGGAGGCGCTGCTGGCCGGCGAGCGGCTGTCGGTCGTCTCCTGGCCGCGCGAGTACGGCGGCCGGGCCGCGTCCCTGATCGAGTGGCTGATCTTCGAGGAGGAGTACTGGGCCGCCGGCGCCCCCGCGCGGGTCAGCCAGAACGGCATCTTCCTCCTCGCCCCCAGCCTCATGCGCTTCGGCACCCCCGAGCAGCGGCGGCGCTGGCTGCCCCGGATGGCGACGGCCGAGGACGTGTGGGCGCAGGCCTGGTCCGAGCCCGAGGCCGGCAGCGACCTCGCCGCTCTCACCGCCCGCGCCGAACGCGCCGACGGCGGCTGGCTCCTGTACGGGCACAAGACCTGGAGCTCCCGGGCCGCCCACGCCTCCCACGGCTTCGGCCTCTTCCGCACCTCCGGCGCGCGGCACAAGGGCCTGACGTACTTCCTGTTCCCCCTGGACGACGTCGCCGTCCGGCCGATCGCCCAGCTCGACGGCCTGCCCGGGTTCGCCGAGCTGCACTTCGACGGGGTGTTCGCGCCCGACTCCATGGTGCTCGGCGAGCCGGGCGACGGCTGGCGGATCGCGATGTCCACCACCTCCTCCGAACGCGGCCTGACCCTGCGCAGCCCCGGCCGCTTCCTCGCCACCGCCGACCGCCTCCTCGACCTGGCCCTGGACGCCGATCCCGTCCTCGCCGACCGGGCCGCGCGCTGCTGGACGGCGGCCGAGGCGTACCGGCTGCACACCTTCGCCACCGCCCGCCGGATCATGGCCGGGGCCGAGATCGGGGCGGCGGCCAGCATGGGCAAGGTCTTCTGGTCGGAGCTGGACCTGCGCATGCACGAGCTGGCCATGGAACTGCTCGGCGACCGCGCCGGCGGGACGGCCTGGCTGGACGGCTTCCTGTTCTCGCTGGCCGGGCCGATCTACGCGGGCACCAACGAGATCCAGCGCAACATCATCGCCGAGCGTGTCCTGGGCCTGCCCCGATGACCCTTCTGGAGTCGCCCTCATGCACTTCGCCTTCACCGACGAGCAACTCGCCCTGGGGGCGACCGTCCGCGACGTGCTGCGGGCGCACTGCCCGCCCGGCGCGCTGCGGACCGAACGCCGTCCCGCCTGGGACCGGCTGGCCGAGCTGGGGTTCTTCGGGCTGCTGCTGCCGCCGGAGCTCGACGGGCTCGGGCTCGGGCTGACCGACGTGCTGCCCGCGGTCGAGGAGACCGGGCGGGCCTGCCTGCCGGGGCCGGTGGTCGAGACGGCGGTGGCGGCGGCGTTCCTGACGCCCTTCCTGGCGCCCGAGGCGGCCAAGCTGGCCTCGGGCGGGGTGTGCGTCGGGGTGCTGCTGCCGGGGGAGGCGTACATGGCCGACGCCGATCTCGCCGACGTGCTGGTCGTGGCGCGTACGGGGGAGGGGGTGCGGGTGCTGGCGGGGCACGAGGCGCGGCTCACCGCCGTGCCGGGGGTGGATCCGTGCCGGCCGTTGTTCGACGTCGCCTTCGAAGCGTCCGGACGTGCCGATCCCGGCGCGGACCGGGTGGCGCTCGCGGCGCGGGCCGTCGCGGTGGCGACCGCCGCCCAGCTGATCGGGGTCGCGCGGGAGCTGCTCGCGGTCTCGGTGTCGTACGCGGGGGTCAGGAGGCAGTTCGGCGCGGCGATCGGGTCCTTCCAGGCCGTCCGGCACCGGCTCGCCGACGTGGCGGTCGCCGTCGAGTTCGCCGCGCCGCTGGTGCACCGCGCGGCGCTGTCCGTCGACCGGGACGCGCCCACGGCCGGACGGGACGCCGGTGCCGCCAAGGCCGCGGCGGGCGAGGCGGCGACGCTGGCCGCCCGCGTCGCCCTGCAGACCCACGGCGCGATCGGCTACACCGAGGAGCTGGACCTGCGGTTCTGGCTCGCGCGGGCCTGGTCCCTGTCGGCCGCGCACGGCACCGCCGCCGCCCACCGCGAACACGTCCGCGCCTGCCTGGGCACCCGCGACCTGCGGAGGTATCCGTGAAGTACGGCGTGCCGCTGGGCCTGCTGCACCCGGACGCCTGGAAGGACGTGGCCGTGGCCGCCGACGAGCTGGGGTTCGAGTCGGTGTGGCTGCCCGAGCACCTGGTGTTCGCCACCGACCTGTCGCTCGCCGTCTACCCGGGCACCGAGGACCCCGGCATCAAGCCGACGACGCCGCTGTTCGACGCCCCGGCCTACCTGTGCTGGCTGGCCGGGCTCACCACCCGCGTCCGGCTCGGCACCGCCGTGCACCTGCTGGCGCTGCGCCACCCGTTCGTCTCGGCCCGCGCCTTCGCCACCCTGGACGTGGTGTCGGACGGACGGGCGATCTGCGGCGTGGGCGCGGGCTGGTACCGCGGGGAGTGGGCGGCGGCCGGGCTGCCCTTCGAGACCCGCGGCGCCCGCCTGGACGAGGTCATCGAGATCGTCCGGCGGCTCTGGACCGAACCCGTGGTCGCCCATTCCGGACGGTTCTACCGGTTCCCCGAGGTCGCCTTCGAGCCCAAACCCGTGCAGGGGCGGCTGCCGGTGCTGGCCGGCGGGGAGTCGGCGGCGGCCCTGCGCCGGGCGTCGCGGCTGTGCGACGGGTGGATCAGCATGCCGCACACGATCGAGTCCATCAGGCCGCAGCTGGCGCGGCTGGGGGCGGGGGTGCCGGTCACGGCGCACGCGTACGCGCTGGGCTCTCCCGGGGAGGTGGCCGCCTGGGCGGAGCTGGGGGTGGAACGGCTGATCGTACGGCCGTGGACGCGCAGCCGGGACGCGGTCACCCGCCTGGCCGCCTTCGCCGCCGACTACGACGTGACCTGACCCCGCCGGGCCGCCGCCCGCCCGGCCCTCCCCGGCATCCCGCCGCCCCGGCGGGCCGTCCTCAGGCGGGCTGACGTCCCCAGTCGGGGGCGCTGACGATCTCGCGGGTGGGGGTGCGGTGACGGCGGCCCCGCAGAGGGGCGTCCTGGACGAAGGCGTCGATGGTGGTCGCGCCGCCGGACTCCCGGCGCGGGCCTCGCGGGTGCTGCGAGACCGCGGTCCCGGCAGCCCCGGCGGTTACGGCGGTTCCGGCGCGACGGTGGCGGCGGCCGCGCGGGACGGAATCGGCGGTGAACTCGTCCATGAAGAAGGGGTGCTCGGAGGCGTACGCGTCCAGGAGCGGCTCGCTGCGGCGGCGACGGCCCTGGTACGTCGCGCCGATCCCGGACGCCTGGGCGGCCCGCGGCGTCGTCCTCGTCCGGGCGGTCACCTCGGCGCCCGGTCGGGGGCTGGGGGAGAAGGCGCTGAACGTGCTCGTCGCCGGGGGGAGCGAGATCGGCACCATCGGGCCGGTGTCGAACATGGGCTCGAAGGGCGCCGTGTCGAGGGCGGGCCGGAACGAGGCGCTGTCCAGCCGCCGCGGCGGGGCCATCCGGTCGGTGAACGGCTCGAACGCGTCCACACCGGCCGCGACCTCGCCGCCCGCGGGGCCGAACTCGGGGACGGGGGCGGCGAACTCGAAGGTACGGTTCCGGCCGACCTCGAAAGAGCCCGCGCCAAGCTCGGAGCGGCCCCCCTGACCGGCCTCGGGAGAGACGGCCGCGCGTTCGAGGCTCGTGCCGGAAGGGGCGGTGGTGAGTTCGAAGGGGTCGGCGGGCTCGGCGGTGGTCCGCAGCGAGGAGGGCCGGGTGTGCTCGTGGCGCGTCTCCGCGGGACGGCGGCGACGCCGGTGGCGTGAGGGGGCGGCGTGGGTGCCGCGCCTGGAACGCGTCCCGGGAAGGGGCACGGCGACGGGCACGGGAACAGGCAGAGCGACGGGCACGGCGATGCCGGCAGTGACGCCCGTGGAGGTGCCGGCAGTGACGCCCGCGGTGACGCCCGTGGTGACGCCCGTGGAGGTGCCCTCTGCAGAGGTGACGCTCAGAGCGGCGGTGCTCAGAGTGACGCCTTCCCTCGCGGAGAGGGTCGCGGCGGCGCGTACGCGGGCGGCCTTCGCCGAGGCGGTCGCCGGGCGGAGGCGGCTCTGGCGGGTCTTCGCCAGGGCGACGAGCGCCAGCGCGGCGATCAGCGCGGACCCGACCAGCGACGGGGAGCCGATCGCGGGGATCGAGCCGGTCGAGGAGGCGTCCACGAGCGTGGGAAGGGGCTCGGCGGTGGCGGACGTGGTGTCGGCGGTCGTCGCCTTGGCGTGCTTGGACTTCTGTCCCGACTTCCCGGCCGCCGCCGTCGGCACGGGCGCCGCCCCCGTCGCCGGCGAGGCGGACGCGGACGGCGCGGCGGGGGACGCCGGAGGCGAGGACGCCGTGGTCCTGGCGGGCTTGTCGGACTCGGCCTTCGGACGCGCGGCGAGCGGGGCCTCGGCGGCGCGCTCCTGCTCGACGTGCGGGATCAGGGAGCTGAGCGAGTCGGCGGGGAGCTGGAGCGTTCCCACGTCGGTGCCGGGCCTGGCGGGCGTCGCCGCCTGCTCGTCGGCCCGCTTCTGGGCCGCCTCCTCGTCGAGACGGGCCTTGATGCGCTCGGGGTAGCCGTACCCGACGACCTTGCTGGTGTCGCGCTCCTTGCGCTTGGCGACGCCGCCGTCGATGTTGCCCTCGATGGTGAAGATCGTGTCGCCCTCGACCCGCGTGACGATGCCGACGTGGTCGATGTTGTCGATCTTGCCGGTGCCGCTCCAGTCGTAGAAGACGAGCGCGCCGGGCTTGGGCGTCTTCCCCCAGGCCCCCTGAGCCTTGAACCATTCGGCGTGCCGTACGGTCCAGGCGAACTGCCCGATCCACTCCTGGTAGCCGAGCTTGTGCGCGGCCCAGGAGAGGTACATGTCACACCAGGGTGCGGCGGAGTAGTCGGCGTCGAACTCGACGGTCTTGCCGTACCAGTCGCCGAACTTGGTGTACGCACCGGCCTTCTCGGCGTAGCCGAGCTGGCTCTCCAGCAGGTCGATGTACTTCTGCATCTCGGGCGTCATGGAAGTATGGGGGAACCTTCCGGTCAAGATCCGGATTTATCCACACATACTCGGGTACACGGGGGTAACCCGGGACATGTGTGGCAAAACCGGAAACCTGTAGTCTTCCGTGCGGTGCGAGGTTACCGCTTCGTGACCAAGGTCAAGCACGCCCCAAGAGAAGGCAAAGACATCACCGGGCGCATAACCGCAGCTCAACCAAGCTGGCGGACCTGCCCAGGGTGGGTGATTTAACAGGAAAAGGCGCGCGTGTCGCGCCCAGCGGGCCTAGTAACCGGCCCCGGTGAGCAACCCTCCGTCCACCGTGAACTCACTCCCCGTGCAGTAGCTGGCCCGGTCCGAGGCCAGGAACGCGACCACGTGCGAGACCTCCACCGGCTTCGCGAACCGCTTGATGACCATGGACTTCACGAACGCCTCCGCGTCCACCTCGGCCATCAGGTCCGGGTTCACCGCCATCGCCGTGTTGATCGCCCCCGGATGCACCGAGTTCACCCGGATCCTGAACCGGGCCAGCTCCCGCGCGGCCGACTTGGTCAGCCCGCGCACCGCGAACTTCGAGGCCGCGTACGCCGACAACCCCTCCGCCCCGACGAACCCCTCGATCGAGGAGATGTTCACGATGGCGCCGCGCCCGGCCGCCTTCATGGGCTCGATCACCGACTTGACCCCCAGCCAGGTGCCCTTGAGGTTCACGTCGATCACCCGGTCGAAGTCCTCGGGCGCCATGTCCTGGATGCGGCCGTAGGCGAGGATGCCGGCGTTGTTCACCAGGACGTCGAGCCGGCCGTGCAGTTCCGTGGCCGTGCCGACGGCCCGCCGCCATTCGTCCGGGCTGCGCACGTCGTGCCGCACGTACGCGGCCCCGGTCTCGGCGGCCAGCGACTTGCCCTCCTCCTCCAGCACGTCGCCGAAGACCACCCGCGCGCCCTCTTCGAGGAACAGGCGCACGTGCGACTCGCCCATGCCCCTGGCCCCGCCCGTGATCAGCGCGACCTTGCCGTCAAGCAGTCCCACGACTACCTCCTGCCGCGACGGCCGCCGCGGCCGCCTCCATGGAGCGGTAGACGGGGACGCCCGCCGCCGCCGCGATCCGCCGTACCTCGTCCTCCACGCCCGCGGGCGCGCACTCGCCGTTCCTGGTGACGAGCGTGATCCTGACCCGCGGCAGCGCCTCCTGCGCGCAGGCCAGCGCCCGCGCGTAGGCGTACAGGGGCTCGGCGGCGTCGCCGTAGGTGAAGAAGCTCTGCACGTTCGCGTGGGCGATCACGTCCGCGTACGGCTCCCGCCGGACGATCGCCCCGATCACCTCCGGCACCAGCCCGGGACGCCCGCGCGGCCCCACCGGCACCTCCAGCGGGTTGCCCGCGGCGGCCAGGCCGAGCCCGTCGAGCACCCCGTCCGGCAGCGGGGCGAGCCGCACCCCGGCCCGGTCGAACGCGTCGGCCGCCAGCACGCCGGCGCCGCCGCTCGGCCCGATCACCAGCACCCGGTCGCCGTCCGTCACGCGGGAGCCGTGCGCCTGGAAGAAGGCCAGCACGCCGATCAGGTCGTCCTGGGAGGAGACCAGCGCCGTGCCGGTCTGGGCCGCGACCGCCGCCCACACCCGCAGGTCGCTCACCATGCCGCCGGTGTGCGAGAGCGCCGCCCGCTGTCCCTGCGAGCTGCGCCCGCCGACCAGCAGTGCCACCGGCAACCCTGCCGCGCGCAGCGCCTCGTGCAGCTCCCGGCCGCCGCGCGGGTCCTCCAGGTAGAGCCCGACGGCCCGCGTCTCGGGGTCGCGGGCCAGCCAGGACAGCAGCTCGGCGGGGGTCACGTCGGCCGCGTTCCCCACGGTGACGACCCGGCTGAACGCCAGCCCGCGCCGCTCCCCGACCTTGATCACCTCCCCCGCGAGGCCGCCGCTCTGCGAGATCAGCGCGACCGTCCCCGCCGGTCCGACCCCGCCGCCGACGAACGTCTGCCGGCCGCGCGGGCAGTACACGCCCATGCAGTTGGGGCCGAGCAGCCGGGTGCCCGCCGCGCGGGCGGCCGCGGCCAGGTCGCGTTCCAGGTCCGCGCGCCCGGCCTCGCCGAACCCGCCGCTCATCACCTGCACGTACGGGATGCCCGACGCCTGCCGCACGACCTCGGCGCACCGCTCGGCGGGCACCGCCACCAGCGCGTAGTCCACGTCGGCGGCGGCCAGCGACGGCACCGCGGGCACCCCCGCCACCTCGGCGGCCGACGGGTGCACGGCCACCAGCGGCACCCCGGCCGCCCGGTAGAAGTCGAGGAACATGTTCCCGAAGTTCGGCCTGCTCGCCGAGGCGCCGACGACGGCCACCGCGCGGGGCTCGAAGAGCGGCAGGAAGTCGGCCGGCTCGCGGGTGGCGGGCGGGCGCGGCCGGCCGGGCAGGTAGCGCGCGTCCACGGCGGTCACGCCGGAAGGGGTGGCGATGACCGGGTTCAGCTCGAACTCGCCCAGTTCCAGCCGTTCCCACAGGCCGCCGGGGCCGCCGACCGTCATGAGCAGCTTGACGACGGCGTCCACGTCCACGGGCGGGCTGCCGCGGTGGCCGTGGAGGAGGGCCGCGCCGCGCAGCTCGTCCAGCATGAGGCGCGCGTCCCGCTCGGAGATCGGGCAGAGGCGCAGCGCCGTGTCGCGCATCGCCTCCGTCCAGACGCCGCCCAGCCCGGCCAGCAGCACCGGGCCGAACCCCGGGTCGCCGACCAGCCCGACGATCAGCTCCACCCCGGCGGGCGCCTGCTCCTCGACCAGGAACCCCTCCACGTCGAGCCGGGAGCGCATCTCCTCGGCCGCCGCGGCGAGGCCGTCCGCCCGCAGGCCGAGCCGTACGGCCCCCGCCTCCGACTTGTGCACCAGCCCCGGGCCGAACGCCTTCAGCACCAGCGGCTCGGCCAGCTCCCCGGCCGCCGCGAAGTCCAGGTCACGCACCACCACCCCACGCGGCACCGGCACCCCGGCCGCCGCGACCAGCTCCTTGACCTCGTGCTCGCGAGGGATGTCCCGAGTGTCGCGATCGTGGGGGTCGCGGGGGAGGTCCCGGTTCCCGTGGTTCTGGGCGCTCACCCGAGCAGGTGCCCGTGCTGCTCGCGGATCCGGCGGCGCAGCAGCTTGCCGGGGCCGCCGGAGGCGTCCTGCGAGTGCGGCAGCTCGCCGGTCACCACGATGTGGTCGGGCCGCTGGTGCGGGGGCAGCGTGTCGGCCAGGGCGAGCGACAGCTTGGCGGCGTCCAGCGACTGCCCGGCGCGCGGCACGACCGCCAGCAGCACCCGCTGCTCGTCCGCCCCCTCGGGGACGCCCACCGCGCCGGCCTCCGCCACGCCGTCCAGCGCCGAGACGGCCTCCTCGATCGTGGCCGGCTGCGTCCACTGGCCGTGCTTGAGTATGGAGTCCTCGCGGCGGCCGAGGACGCGCAGCACGCCGTCGGCCGACAACGTCCCGAGGTCGCCGCCCACGTACCACTCGCCGCGCAGGACGCCGTGGTCGTCCGTGCCGTCGTAGCCCGCCATGCGGTGCGGCCCGGCCAGGTTGATCTCGCCGACCTCGCCGGTCACCGCGGCGCCGGACGGGCCGGTGATCCGTACGGCGTTGCCCGTGCGCGCCCGCCCCGACGACCCGAGCGGCGTCGAGCCGTCGTCCACGCGGCCCATGCACGTGTACGGCGCCTCGGTCTGCCCGTAGTAGGAGTAGACCCCGGCCCCGGGCAGCCTGGCCTTGATCCGGTCGAGCATGGTCGCGGTCAGCGGCTCGCCGCCCAGCATGATCACCTGGATCGACGACAGGTCCACCCCCTCGTGCTCGGACGTCCCCAGCAGCGCCGCGTAGAACGACGGAATCTGCGACACGTGGGTGACCCGTTCGCGCGGCACCACGCGCAGGAAGTTCGCCGGCCCCCAGTCCTGCTCCAGAACCAGGCGCATGCCCGCGTACAGGGCGGGGCCGACGATGGCGGGGAAGCCGATGCCCCAGATGATCGCGCCGGTGCCGAACACCGAGTCGGGGCCGCGCGGCACGTCCAGCCAGATCTGGGCGGTCGCCAGGGAGGAGGCGTGGGTGTGCACGACGGCCTTCGGCAGGCCGGTCGTGCCGGAGGTGTAGTAGAGGGCCAGCGGGTCGTCGTGGAAGCCGCCCAGTGGCGGTTCCTCCTCCAGGCCGCCGGTCAGTTCACCGGCGTCGATCCAGGTGGTGACCTGCGGGAGGGCGTCCCTGATGCCGTCGACCAGGTCGGCGACCGTGGAGTCGTACACGAAGGCCGTGCAGCCGGAGGCGGCCACCACCGCCCGCAGCGTCTCGGCCGGCCAGTACGGGTTGAGCGCCGCCGTCACCGCGCCGATCTTGGCCTGGGCCAGGTAGACCTCGGCGACCAGCAGCGTCTCGTTGAGCAGCGCCGCCACCCGCTGCCCGGCGGTGATCCCGGCCGCCAGCAGCGCGTTCGCCCGGCGGTTGACGGCCCGGTTCAGCTCGTCGTAGGTGAAGCTGCGCTCGCCGCAGTACGTCAGCGCCACCCGGTCGGGCGTGCGCAGCGCTCCCGCGGTCAGGATCGCGTGGCCGTAGTTGCCGTAGGGTGATCGCGCCATGGGGGGTGCCTCCAGGTCAGAGGGGCGAGTAGAGCACGAACGTGTTTCCTGAGGGGTCGCGCAGCACGGCCCGCCTCTCGTGCGGCCCGTCCTCGGGCGCGCGCACCACCTCGGCCCCGCGCGCCGCCATCTCGCGCACCGCGACCGCCACGTCGTCCACCTTGTACGACGGCGCCGCCGACGCGGTGACGTGCTCGGCCGGACCGGCCAGCGCCACGGTGACGCCCCCGCCGTCCAGAGCGGCGAACCGGTCACCGTCCCTGAACTTCACCGGCAGGCCGTAGAAGGCGATCGCCTCGTCCAGGTCGGCTACGGGGATGAGCACGTTGCCGAGTTTCACACGGGCCTCCAATGCGGCAGATCGTCCACGAACGTCACCCGCACCGGCATCCCGACGCGGACCTCCTCCGGCGCGCACCCCACGACGTGCCCGAACGCGCGCACACCCTCGTCCAGGTCCACCCACGCCGGCACGTACGGCTCCCGCCCCCGGTAGCCGGGCGCGAACGACCGGTGCACGACGGTGAACGTGTGGACCGTCCCCGTGCCCCTGGCGGGCTCGGCGGCCAGCTCGGCGCCGCCGCACGACGGGCACGACGGCTCGGGCAGGCAGCCGCGGCGGCCGCAGGACACGCAGCGCCGGATCACCAGCTCGCCGCGCGCCCCTGCGGCGCCGGTGGGGGAGGTGTCACCGCTCATCGCTGCCAAGCTAGCGCACGCTTGGTTACCGAACAAGAGCCCCTGCCTCACGAAACCGGCCCCCCGCCCGGGCGGCCCGCCGCCCGCGCTGCGCCCTCCTCGGGGCCCTGCTCCTACCGGCCTTCCTGCTCCTGGCCGCCGGGCACCAGCCCGCCCTCCCCGGAGTGGGAGTCCGCCGGGGAGGCGGCCTCCGTGGGATGCGCGGTCGCCGGGTAGGTCGCCGCCGGCGTGGGATGCGCCACGGGCTGCCCGGCGGTCGGGGACGCGGTGCCGGTCGGGGTGGCCGGGCCGGAGCGGGTCGGCGGTGGGGCGGTGCAGGCGGGGCCGTCCACCGCGACCTCGCTCACCTGCGGCCCGTTGACCGCCGCCGGCTCGGTCATGACGACGATCCCGAGGTAGGCCCGCACCCCGCAGTCCACGCTCCCGGGATCGTGCCGGACCCCGCTGGTGTAGGCGGTGCTGCCGCGCAACGTGAGGGTCTCCCGCCGCACGGTGGTGACCGGCCCATCGCCGAGCCGCCGCGTGTACGCGATCCGCAGCCGCACCGGCCCCGTGCCGTCCGCGGACACCCTGATCGCGCCCGCCGAGCCGCTCCACCGCGCGATGCTCGCCTCCCGTACGGCGGGCGGCGGCAGGGCGGTCCCGCTCTGCGCCCGCGTCGGCACCGTCGGGGGCGCTGTCGGGGGCGCTGTCGGGGGCGCTGTCGGGGGCGCTGTCGGGGGTGCGGCACTCGTGGGCGCGGGCGGGCCGGTCGAGACGTGCGGCCCGCCGGTGGCGGCGGGCGGGGACGCGCTGCCGCGGGCCGTGGCGGGCGTGCTCCTGCGGGGCGTCGGCGTGTGGGCGTCGACCGGCGCCGGGTTCAGCTCGCCCGGCGGCTTCGGCTGCGGCATCAGGATCGTGCCCGCCCCCGGCGACAGCCGTCCGCCGGAGATCACGAGGGCGATCGCCACGGCGACCACCGTCGCGCCCGCCACCCACAGGTGCGGCGGCAGCGCGGGCAGCCGGACCGCCCGCCCGCGGATCCCGGCGCGCGGCCGGCCCGGGGCGCGGGCGTCCTGCTCGGTCCTGGCCGCCAGCGGGAAGCGCAGGGCCAGCAGCGTGGCCAGCTCGGCGAGCCGGCGGCGGCCGCGCTGCTCCCAGTCGGGCCCGTATCCTGCGGCGGCGTCCTCCTCCAGCTCGGCCGCGAACTGCCGGGCCGAGGCGTACCGGACCGCCGGGTCCTTCGCCAGCCCGCGCCTGAGCAGGTCGCGCAGGGCGTCCGGGACCACCTCCAGCGGCACCGGCGCCGCCAGGTGCAGCTCCCGCAGGGCCGCGACGTCCAGCTCGCCGTCCCCGCCGTTCCCGCCCTCCTTGTACACGCGGTAGGGCGGCCGCCCCCTGACCGCCTCGAACAGCACGCAGGCCGCCGCGTACAGGTCGGCCGGCGGCCCGGCCCGTCCCCGCGTCCACAGCTCCGGCGACATGTACGCCGGGCTCCCCGCCGGCACCCCCGGCTCCTCGGCGTGCACGACCACCCCGAAGTCGGCCAGCTTGCTCGTGCCGTCCGCCTGGACCAGGACGTTCTCCGGCTTGACGTCCCGGTGCGGCACGCCCTTCTCGTGCGCGGCGGCCAGGGCGGCGAGGATGCCCTTGAGCAGCACCAGGGCCGCCTCCGGGGCCGTCCGGCCGTGCTCGGCCAGCAGTGTGCGCAGCGAGACGCCGTCCACCAGCTCCATGACGACGGCGGCCCGGTCCGGGGTCTCGACGTACTCGTAGAGGCGGACCACGTTGGGGTCGTCGAGCTCGACGAGCTGATGGGCGTCGGCCCTGAAGCGGTCCATGAACTCGGGGTCCCTGCGCAGGGTGGCGTTCAGGTACTTGATCGCGACGTAGGCGCCGGTGGACTGGTAGGTGGCGAGGAACACGCGGCCGGTGCGGCCCGCGCCGAGCTGACGAACTTCACGGTAACCAGGGACCAAGTCCAACCCCCATCAGCCATGCCGTCGTGCATTCGACGGTCTCACCCGGGGTGTGGGTTGTCACGTCTGGAGAAATTTCGCCCTTTGTGATGAAAGGTGACGTCCGGTGAGGCCGTGGGGGCGGTGTTATGCTGTGGCGAACCCAAGCAAGCGCTCGGCTAAATGACGGAGGGTGCGGGTGGAGCGGTCGGTCGTGCTGGTGATGGAGATGCAGCGGGGAGTCGTCGGCGACCTCACGAAATTTCCGGATTTGGTGGCGGCCTGCGCCCGTCACGACGTCGTCCCCAACGCCGCCCGCGTCCTGCGCACGGCCCGAGCGGCCGGGCTCCCGGTGATCCACTGCACGGCCGCCTTCCGGCCGGACCGGGCGGGCTCGCACACCGGCAACTGCCCGTTCATCGTCTCCCTGCTCAAGGACCCCGCGCACATGCTGGAGGGCACGCCCGCCGTGGAGGTGCTGCCCGAGCTGCGCGAGGACGGTGACCTGGAGAGCCGGCGGCACCACGGGTTCTCGCCGTTCACCGGCACCTCGCTGGACATGACGCTGCGCTCCCTCGGCGTCTCGTCCGTGGTCGCGATGGGGGTCTCGCTCAACCTGGGCATCCCGGGGCTGGCGCTGGAGGCGGTCAATCTCGGCTACCGGGTGACGGTGGTGCGGGACGCCGTGGCCGGGATCCCCGAGGACTACGCCGAGGCCGTCCTGCGCAACACGATCGGCCTGCTGGCCACCCGCGTCGCCGCCGCCGACCTCGTCCGGGCGTGGACGTGATGGACGGCCTGCGCCTCGACGGCCGCGTCGCCGTCGTCACCGGGGGAGCGGGCGCGATCGGCACGGCCGTCGCGACCGACCTCGCCGCGCTCGGCGCCCGCGTCACCGTCGCCGACGTGGACCTGCCGGGCGCCCGCCGGACGGCCGCGGCGCTGCCCGGGGCGCGGGCGCTGGCCGTGGACCTGGCCGCGCCCGCCTCCGTCGAGGCGTTCTGCGCCGAGGCCGGACTCGTGGACGTGCTCGTGCACAACGCCGGGGTGTCGGTCGTGCAGCCGTTCACGGCGAGCGACCCGGCGGACTGGGACCTGATGTGGCAGGTCAACCTGCGCGGCCCGATGCTCATGACCAAGCTGCTGTTGCCCGGCATGACGGCCAGGGGCTGGGGACGGCTGGTGTTCGTCTCCTCCGACGGCGCCAGGGCCGGCTCGGGCGGCGAGGGCGCGTACGCGGCCACCAAGGCGGGCCTGTTCGGCCTGGCCAAGACGCTCGCCCGGGAGGCCGCGAGGGGCGGGGTGACCTCGAACGTCGTCTGCCCCGGGCCGACCGACACCCCGATGCTCCGGCGGATCTCCGAGGCCGAGCCGGGGCTCGTGGACAAGATCGCCAAAGGGATCCCGCTGCGCCGGCTGGGCACGCCCGCCGACGTGGCGGGGCTGATCGCCTACCTGTGCACCGACCGCGCCGCCTACATCACCGGCCAGACGCTGTCGGTGAGCGGCGGCGTGACCATGCAGTGACGCGCGCCGTGAAGTCACAGGGAGCGGTAGACGGCCTCGATCAGGCGCAGGCCGCGCAGGTTGCCGGTGAGGCTGTCGGCCATCCGGTTCATCACGTACCCGAAGGCGAGCCCGCGGTCGGGGTCGCCCATGCCGAGCGAACCGCCCATCCCCGAGTGGCCGAACGCGGTCGCCGACGGCATGGGGAACGTGAACGACGGGCGCATGTAGCCGAGTCCGAACGCGGTGTCCATGAACAGCACGCGGTCGGGGCCGCTGACGCGGGGGCGCAGGGCGTCCTGGAGGGTCGCGGAGCTCAGCAGGTCGCCGCCGACCAGCGCGCGGTAGAACCCGGCCAGGCCCTTGGCGGTGGTGACGACCCCGGCGGCGGGCCATCCGGCGCGCAGGATCACCGGGTTGTTCGCGCCGCCTTCGAGCAGGCGGATGGCCGGGTTGCCGAGCGCCCGGTTCATCAGGCTGCCGGGATCGAGCACCGCCCGGCCCATCTCGCCCAGCAGATCCCGCCCCCCTCCGGCGCCCGGCCCGGTCCCTCCGCCGGAGGGAGCGGAGGTCTCCAGGGCGGCCGCGGGGCTCTCGGAGGCGGGCGCGGAGGTCCCGGGGGCTCGCGAGGCGGGCGCGGCCGCGGCGTTCTCGGGGGCGGGGCGGGGGCGGGTGGGGGCCTTGAGGCGGGCGGCGCGGGGGATCACGTCGTCGGGCGCGCCGACCCACAGGTCCAGCCCCAGCGGCCCGGCGATCTCCGCCGCCACCAGCTCGCCCACCGACCTCCCGGTGACCCGCCGCACCACCTCCCCGACCAGGAAGCCGTACGTCAGCGCGTGGTACCCGTGCGCCGTCCCCGGCTCCCACAGGGGCGTCTGACCGGCGAGCCGGGCCGCGATGGCCGGCAGGTCCTCGAACTCCGCCACCGGCACGGGCGTCTCGATCACCGGCAGCCCGCAGGAGTGCGTCAGCACGTGCTCGACCGTGACCGCCTCCTTGCCCCCGGCGGCGAACTCCGGCCACACGTCGGCGACCGGCGCCCGCACGTCCACCAGCCCCCGCTCGGCGAGCCGCAGCAGCACGGTGGCCGCCACCGCCTTCGTGCACGAGTACGCGAAGGCCGGGGTGTCCGCCTCCCAGGCGCGTCCCGTGTGCCGGTCGGCGACGCCGTCCCACAGGTCCACGACCAGCTCGCCGTCGAGGTGGACGGCCACCGCCGCGCCCAGCTCCTCGCCTTCGGCGAAGTTCCGCTCGAACGCCTCGCGCACGCGGGAGAACCGGGGATCGCAGTACATCAGACCTCCGCAGGAAAGGAAGCGCTTACTTGGTGCACGAGCCTAACAACTGGGGACGATTCGGCCCAGACGATCAGCGGGGCACCCTCAACCTGCTGACCCCCGCCGTCGTCCTGGAGGCCCTGCGCAGCGCCGTCACGGGCGAGGTGCTGAGCCTGGCCATGCCGATCAGGGGAGCCACCTCCTCGGCGGCCCCCACGACCGTCCCCCACCTGCGGGGCCGCCCGCTGCCGCAGCACTTCATGTCCGTGGACGGCGGCGACTACGCCGCGGGCGTCCGGCCGGTCGGCGACGGCCTGCGGGTGGCCGACGACGCCCTGCTGGTCAGCCACCACGGCACCACCACCCACATGGACGCGCTGTGCCACATGTGGACCGGCGACCGGCTCTACAACGGCCATCCGGCCGCCCGCGTCCGCTCCTACGGCGCCACCAGGTGCGGGATCGAGCACGTCGGCGGCGTGGTGGCCAGGGGGGTGCTGTTCGACGTGCCCCGGCGGCTCGGGCTGGACCACCTGCCGGCGGACTTCCGGATCCCGGCCGGGCTGCTCCAGGAGATCGCCACACCGCGCCCCGGCGATGTCGCGGTGGTCCGTACGGGATGGCCGCTGGTGTGGCAGCGGTCGCGCGAGGAGTACTGGGCGGGGCAGCCGGGGCTGTCGGCCGAGGCCGGCGCCTGGCTGGCCGCCCGGGACGTGTCGGCGGTGGCCTGCGACAACGCCGCCGTGGGCGGCCTGAACGAACACCAGCTCGCCGACGAGTGCGCCGCCGACGACCTGCACCTCATCCTGCTCCACCGGCACGGCGTGCACCTGGTCGAGATGTTGTGGCTGGAGGAGCTGGGCGCGGCCGGACGGACGGAGTTCGTCTTCGTGGCCGCGCCGCTGCGCATCGAGGGAGGCACCGGCAGCCCGATCACCCCGCTCGCCGTCCTGTGAGCGCGCCGGGTCACCAGGTGACGGGCAGGCTCCGGACGCCGTACACCGAGGCGTCGTGCTTGACCGGCACCTCGGCCGCCGGCACGGCCAGCCGCAGGCCCGGGAAGCGCTCGAACAGCGCCCGGTAGCCGATCCGCAGCTCGATCCTGGCGAGCTGCTGGCCGAGGCACTGGTGCACGCCGTGCCCGAAGGCCAGGTGGCGGCGCGCCTCCGGACGGTCCGGAAGCAGCCGGTCGGGGTCGGCGTACACGGCGGGGTCGCGGTTGATCACGGGCAGGGACAGGGCCACGGTCTCACCCGCCCTGACCGTCACGCCGGCCACCTCCACGTCCTCCAGCGCGGCCCTGGACGGCGCGCCGAGATGCAGGATCGACAACCAGCGCAGCAGCTCCTCGACCGCGCCGGCCTCGTCCGGGCGCCCGTGCTCCAGCAGCGCGAACACGCCCAGCGCCAGCATGTTCGCCGTGGTCTCGTGGCCCGCCACCAGCAGGATCACCGCGAGCCCGGCGAGCTCGTCGTCGTCGAGCTCGCCGGTCAGGTCGCCGATCAGGCCGTCGTCCGGCGCCACGCGCCTGCGGCGGGCCAGGTCGCGCAGGTAGCCGGTCAGCTCGGCGAGCGCCCCCGCGCCGTCCGCGCCGAAGGTGACGAGCCGGGCGCTGAGCTCCTGGAACCAGTCATGATCGGCGTACGGGACGCCGAGCAGCTCGCAGATGACCAGCGACGGGATCGGCAGCGCGTACGCCGTCACGAGGTCGGCCGGCGGCCCGGCGGCGGCCATGGCGTCGAGGTGGTCGCCGGCGATGCGCTCGATCCGCGGTTCGAGCAGGCGCATCCTGCGCAGCGTGAACCGGCCGGTGAGCAGCCGGCGGTAGCGGGTGTGCTCCGGCGGGTCCATGGCCGCGAAGAAGCCCGGCGGCGCGGGGGCGCCGAGCCCGGCGGGGCCCCCGGGCCAGGCCCGGTGCTTGAGCTCCTGCCGGGCGCTGAACCGGGGATCGCCCAGCACCGCGCGGGCGGCCTCGGCGGTGGTCGCCAGCCAGCCGAGATGGCCGTCGGCGAACTCCAGGCGGCTCATCGCCGGAAGGCCCGCCAGCCCGGCCGGGGGATCGAAGGGGCATTCCGCAGGACGTTCGATGGGAAGTCGCATAATTATGAGAGTAGACTCTCAATTGCGAGTTGGATAGCAAATTCGGCCAGTCTCCGACGAGTGGACGCGCGGGACACCGGCCCGGAGGCTCACCGTCCCCGAGCTGTGGGCGGCAGGGCTCGGGGTCAGGCGCCCGGGTAGTTGCCGCCGCCGTACGCGGCGTCGAGGGCGTCGTAGTCGGGGGTGAAACCCTGCTTGGGGATGGCGTCGGCGAACACCACCTCCCGCGGCCTCTTGTACGCCGCCAGCTCACCCCTGACGTGCGCGACCAGGTCCTCCTGCGAGGCGCCGGCGTCCGGCTTCAGCACGACCACGGCCTTGACCGCCTGGTGCCAGCGCGGGTCGGGCACGCCGATCACGGCGGCGTCGGCGACGGCCGGGTGGGTCCTGAGCGCGCGCTCGACCTCGGCCGGGTAGATGTTCTCGGCGCCCGACTTGATCATGCGGAGCCGGGGGCCGATGAAGGTGATGGTGCCGTCGGGTTCGCGGCGGCCGAGGTCGCCGGTGTGATGCCAGCCGTACCGCGACTTCTCTGCATTTAAGTCGGGCCGGGCGAAATATCCGGAAAAGAGGGTCTTGCCCCTCGCGCAGATCTCGCCCACCTCGCCCGCCGGCACCTCCACGCCCTCCGGATCCAGGATGCGCACCTGGACCAGCGGCGACGGCCGTCCCGCGAACCCCGCGCCGCCCTCGGCCAGCCCGAGGAAGGTGAGCATGCCGCCCACCTCCGTCTGCCCGTACCCGCCCATCTTCGAGCGGCACCAGGGCGAGTCGTCCACGGTGATCATGTCGTCCCACTCGGCGGAGTGGGCGACGAAGCGCAGCGAGGACAGGTCGCACTTGCCGCCCGCGTTCGCCGCCGCGACCGCGTCGATCATCGGCCCGAACAGGAACGCCTGCGTCACCCGCTCGGCGTCGACCAGCCGGCAGACCTCCTCGGCGTCGAAGGCGGGCGTGAACACGTTCGTGCCGCCGATCTGGAGGGTGGCCAGGCAGAACATCATCGTCCCGACGTGGAACAGCGGCCCGTCGTTGAGGAAGGTGAACCCCGGCTCCATCTGCCGTACGACGAGCAGCGTGGCGCTGTGGGCCACCAGGGCGGCGCTGCTGAGCAGGGCGGCGGCCGGCCGGCCCCCGAAGGCGGCGGTGTACAGGGCGAGCACCGGCTCGGCGTCGTCCACCTGCGGGAACTCGCGCGGCGAGCCCCCGGCGACCAGCTCCTCGTACGCCTCGCCCGCGCGCATCCACGTCGCCTCGTCCGCCAGCTCGGCGGCGGTGTCGGAGTGCTCCCAGACGACGACCCGCGGCGCCAGGTCGGCCAGGACGAACCGCAGCTCGTCCCCGGACTGCCGCCAGTTGGCCGGGCAGAGCACCGCGCCCAGGCGGGAGCAGGCCAGCAGCAGCTCCAGCACGGCGTGCGAGTTCTGGCCGAGCCACATCACCCGGTCGCCGGCGGCCACGCCGCGCCCGGCCAGGGCATCGGCCAGCCGCGTCACGCGGGCGTCCAGCTCGGGGTAGGTGAGCCGCACGTCCCCGTCCACCACGGCGGTGACCCGGGGGCGGCTGCGGGCGTGGTCGGCCAGGACGTCGGACAGGGTGAGGCTGTGGATCATCGTCATCCTCCTGCGGGGGCGAAGGCCGGCATGACCTCGGCGGCGAAGAAGCGCATGACCCGCTTCATGTCCTCCAGCGGCATGGGCCTGGTGCTGCCGAAGTCGCACAGGAGGTTGCTGAAGCCGGCGTCCCTGAGCAGCGAGATCTGCTCGATCACCCGGGCGGGGTCGCCGATGACCTCAAGCTGCTCCCAGCGGAAGTCCGGCGAGACCGAGCCGCCCTTGAGGTAGCGGTCCTGGTAGTACTCGAAGCCCTCGGCGGCCTTGCCGGTCCTCGGGTCGATGGGCGCGCTGCGCTCGTTGAAGATGCGCGAGCGGTCGAAGGACGCCTCGAACCTGGCCTGGTCCTCGCGGGCCTGCTCCAGCGTGGGGGCGACATAGACGCTGCGGGCCACCACCAGGTCGGCGCCCGCCGGGTGGCCGGCCCGCGCGGCCGTCTCCCGCCAGGTCTCGGCCGCCTTGACGACCTTGCGGAACGTCGCCGCGGGGTCGGCCAGGACGGGCAGGCCGCGCTCGGCGTACATGGTGACGGTCTCGGGGGAGACCGCGGCCACGTGCAGCGGCGGGTGCGGCGACTGCAGCGGACGCGGTACGAGCGAGACCTCGGCGCCGGTCCGGTAGAACTTCCCCTCGTGCCGGTACGACTCCCGCGTCCACAGCCCGAGGATCACCTCCAGCGCCTCGTTGAACCGGTCGCGCGCCTCGGCCAGGTCGATCCCGAAGCCCTCGAACTCGAAGCTCTGGTACCCCCGCCCGATCCCCAGGTCGAGCCGCCCGCCGGAGAGCACGTCCACCTGTGCGGCCTCCTCGGCCACGTGGACGGGGTTGTGCAGCGGCAGCACCACGATGCCGGTGCCGAGCCGGAGCCGGGAGGTGCGGGCGGCGGCGTGGGCCAGCATGGTGAACAGGTTGGGGGCCACGCCGTAGTCGCGGAAGTGGTGCTCGGCCAGCCGCACCCCGTCGAAGCCCAGCTCCTCGGCCAGCTCGATGAGCTCCAGATGGTAGTCGTAGACGTCCTTGAAGCTCTGGCCGTCGAAGCGGTGGAAGAGGTGGAAGGTCGAGAACTTCATGCGGCGGCCTCTCCGTATGTAAACCAAGCGCTCGCTTGGGAGCGTATCACGCCGGCTGCCGCTCCAGGACCACCTCCCGGGCCGCCTCGCGTGGCCGCAGCACCGGCGCGAGCAGCGTGAGCGCCACCAGGATCCCCGTGATCAGCGCGAACGCCGCCGGGTACGACACGCCGTCGGCCACCCATCCCGTCACCGCCGGCGCGGTCAGCCCCGACAGGTACGTGATCGTCGCGACTCCGGCGACCCCCTCGCCCGGCGTGGGCCCCGCGTTCCCCGCCGCCGCGAACACCAGCGGCACGATGACCGCGACCCCCAGCCCGACCAGCGCGAACCCGACGATGCCCAGCGCGGGCGTGCGGGCCAGGACCACCAGCACGCCGCCTGCGACCGCGACGATCCCGCCCGTCCGGACCGCCCGCACCGGGCCGGTCAGGCGCACCACGCGGTCGCCCAGCAGCCGGGCGCCGGCCATGCAGAGCATGAAGATCGTGTAACCCGCGGCGGCCACGCCGGGCCCGGCGTCGGCGACGTTGGTGAGGTAGACCGCGGCCCAGTTGGAGCTGGCGCCCTCGGCGAACGTCCCGCAGAAGCCGACCACGCCGATGGCCGCGATGGCCCGCGAGGGCAGGGCGAAGCGGCGCGGCGCGGGCCCGGCGGCGGCCCGCGGCCCGTCGGGCAGCAGCCCGCGCCCGGCGATCCCGCCCGCGACCACCAGGACGGCGGCGACGACCCCCAGGTGCAGGCGGGCGTCGATGCCGGCGTGCGCGGCCAGGGTGCCGAGGCCGCCCGCGGCCAGGCTGCCGACGGCCCACATGCCGTGCAGGCCGGAGATGACCGGCTTCTTCAGATGCCGTTCGAGCGTGACGCCGTGGGCGTTCATGACGACGTCGCACATGCCCGCCGACGCGCCGTACAGCAGGAAGATGACGAACAGCCAGACGGGGGCGGGGGCGAAGGCGGGCAGGGCCAGGCCGCCGCACCACAGCGCGAGCAGCGCGCGCGTGGTGGCGCGGCTGCCGAACCGGTGGGCCAGGCGACTGGCCAGCGGCATCGCCGCGAAGGCCCCGATCGAGGGGCAGAGCAGCGCGAACCCGAGCATCGCCGCGCTCAGGTGGACGTGCTCCTGGAGCCACGGGATGCGGGTGGCGAAACTGCCTGCGACGGCTCCGTGTGCGGCGAAGACGGCCGCGATGGCGCGATGAGGGCTCATGGCCAGAAAAACTATCAGGTAACCTTCCTGATGAAAAGAGCTATCAGGGAGGCTTCCTGACTATTATGGGCGGCGTGAAGACCGCGACCCCGTCCATGGCCCGTGCGATCAACGACCGGCTCGCCCTCGACCTGCTGCTGGAGCACGGTCCGCTGACCGCTCCGCAGCTTCGTGAGCTGACCGGCCTGTCCCGGCCCACCGTCTCCGACCTGATCGAACGGCTCAAGGGCGGCGGCCTCATCGAGGAGGCCGGCGAGCGCGGCGAGGACCGTCGCGGCCCCAACGCCCGCCTCTACGCGCTGGTCGCCGGCCGGGCCCACGTCGCCGGGGTCGACCTGCGCCGCACGGCGATCAAGGTCACGGTCGCCGACCTCACCGGCCACGTGGTCGGCTCGGCCGTCCGCGAGATCTCCGGCGACCTGGTCGCCCTCGTCGCTGCCACGGTCGCCGAGGCCGCCGGGGGCCGCGCGCTCGACAACGTGGTCATCGGCGCCCCCGGCCTGGTCAAACCCATGGACGGCGAGCTGGCGGTGGCCAACGACGTGCCCGGGTGGCGGCCCGGCCTGGTGGGCGCCGTGCGCGAGCGGCTGGGCGTGCCCGTCGTCCTGGAGAACGAGGTGAACCTCGCCGCGGTCGCCGAGCTGCGCACCGGCGCCGCCCAGGGCAGCGACGACTTCGTGCTGCTCTGGCTGGACGACGGCATCGGCGCCGCGGTCGTGCTCGGCGGGCGGGTGCGGCGCGGCGCGTCAGGGGGCGCGGGGGAGGTCGGCTTCCTCGACGTGGAGGGCACGCCGTTGTGCATCCTGCTCCAGAACACGACCCGGCCCGAGGAGCTGGCGCGCCGGGTGGCCAAGGGCGCCTTCGCCTTCGTCACCCTGCTCGACCCCGGCCTGGTGGTGCTCGGCGGGGCCACCGGCCAGGAGGGCGGCGACGAGCTGGCCGGGCAGGTCGCCGCCCGGCTGGGCGAGCTGTCGCCCGCACCCACCGAGGTCAGGGCCACCCGGGTCGGGGGCAACGCGGTGCTGGAGGGCGCCGTGCTGACCGCCCTCGACACGGCGCGGGACAACGTCTGGTGACCCGCGCCGGAAGGCCCGCCTCAGACGGTCCGGCTCACTGGACGGCGGCGGGCTCGCGCAGCGGCAGGCGCACCTCGAACCAGGTCTCGCCCGGCACCGAACGCACCTTGATCTCGCCGCCGTGCCGCCCGGCCACGATGCGGTAGGAGATGTCCAGGCCGAGCCCGGTGCCCTCGCCCACGCTCTTGGTGGTGAAGAACGGCTCGAAGATCCGGTCCTTGATCGCATCGGGCACGCCGGGGCCGGTGTCGCCGATCTCGACGATCGCCTCGTCCTCGTCGTGGGCCGTGCGGACGGTCAGCGTGCCCTCCTCGCCCATGGCGTCGAGCGCGTTGTGGATCAGGTTCGTCCACACCTGGTTGAGCTCGCCCGCGTAGCAGGGGATGAGCGGCAGCGTGCGGTCGTAGTCGGTGACCACGCTGACGCCCGGCGGGGTCTTGCCGCGGAAGATGGCGATCGTGCTGTCGAGCAGGTCGTGCACGTCGATCATCTGGAACGGCGCCCGGTCCATCTGCGAGTACTGCTTGGCCGAGCGGATCAGCGAGGTGATGCGCTCGGTGGCCTCGGTGACCTCGTTCAGCATCTGGGAGATCTCGACGGCCTCGGCCAGCCAGTGGAGGGCGGCCGGGGTGTGCTCCTCGCCCACCTTGCCGCGGATCTTCTGCAGGTACTCGGCGGTGAAACCGGCGTTGACCAGCGCGGGAGCCAGCTCCCACGCGTCCTCGACGCCGACGTCCTCCAGCGCCTCACCCAGCTCGTCCTCGGCGTCGGAGATCTCCAGCGGGGAGCGCTGCGGCTGGTTGCCCAGGTTGCTCGTGCACGCCTCCTGGGCCTCGATCAGCGTGCGCAGCTTCTCCGGCGGGATGCCGGCCTCGGCGAGCTGGGCGAGCTGGATGCGGGACGCCTTGATCAGCGAACGCAGCTCGCTCACCGCGCGCACGGCCGCCGCCGCCGGGTTGTTCAGCTCGTGCGTGAGCCCGGCCGTGATCGTGCCGAGCGCGGTCAGCCGCTGCCGCCGGTCGATGATCTCCCGCTGCATGCGCCCGCCCGACATCATGCCGTCGAGCAGGTGCATCGCCATCGGGAACCACTCGGCCACGATGTAGGCGAACTTCTTGGCGGGCAGCAGGAAGATCCGCGAGGGCGCGGTCGCGCGCAGCGTGTGCTGGTAGGTCTCCGGAGCCCGGTCGCCCAGGTACGCCGAGGTCGCGCCGCCGTACACGCCGGGCTGGGAGGCGCGCGGCATGGCGACGGTGCCGGCGCTGACCGTCTCGTTGATCATCTGCACCTCGCCCTCCAGCAGCACGGCGAAGCACTCGGCCGGCTCGCCCTGCCGGACGATGTCCTCGTCCTGGGCGAATGAGCGCACCCGGCCGCTGGCGGCCAGCTTGCCGAGCTGCTCGTCGGTCAGCCGCTCGAACAGGAAGAGCTTGCGCAGTTCGTCGATGTCGACGGTGTCGGTCATTGCTTCTCCAGATAACGATGCACCAGCGCGACGGCCATCGCGCCCTCACCGACGGCGGAGGCCACCCTCTTGATCGACTCGGCCCGCACGTCCCCTGCGGCGAACACGCCCGGCACGTTGGTCTCCAGGTAGTAGGGCTCGCGGCGCAGCGCCCAGTTGCGCGGCCGCCTGCCGCCCTGCACCAGGTCGGGCCCGGTCAGCACGAACCCCTTGGCGTCCCGCTCGATCGTCTCGCCCAGCCAAGACGTGTACGGCTCGGCCCCGATGAACACGAACAGGTACTGGGCGTCGACCGTGCGCTCCTCGCCCTTGGTCGACAGCGTGAGCCGTTCGAGGTGGTCGTCACCGGCGCCGGCGACGACCTCGGTCAGGAGGCTGACCTCGATGTTGTCGATCGCGTTGATCTGCTCGATGAGGTAGTGGGACATGGACTTCTCCAAACCATCACTCCTCACCAACAAATGGACCTTGCGCGCGAATCCCGCCAGGTAGACGGCCGCCTGCCCGGCCGAGTTGGCCGCGCCGACGATGTAGACCTCGTTGTCCTTGCACGCCGGCGCCTCGGTCAGCGCGGCGCCGTAGAAGACGCCCCGGCCGACGAACTCGTCCAGGCCGGGCGCCTCCAGCCGCCGATAGGTGACGCCGGTGGCCAGGATGACCGCGTGGGCGGCGATCTCCCCGCCGTCCTTGAACCCGATCACCCGGGCCTGCCCGCGCGGCTCCAGATGGGTGACCTTGCGCGCGCTCAGCAGCTCGGCCCCGAACTTCAGCGCCTGCCGACGCGCCCGGTCGGCGAGCTGCTGCCCGGACACGCCGTCGGGGAAGCCCAGGTAGTTCTCGATCCTGGAGCTCTGGCCCGCCTGGCCGCCCGAGGCGTGCGCCTCGACCAGCACCGTGTTCAGGCCCTCCGAGGCGCCGTAGACCGCCGCGCCGAGGCCCGCGGGCCCGCCGCCGACCACGATCAGGTCGTAGAAGTCGGTGGCCGGCGTGGTGGACAGCCCGACCGCGGTGGCCAGCGTGGCCTGGTCGGGGGACTCCAGCGTGGTGCCGTCCTCGGTGACCACCAGCGGCAGGTGACAACCCTCGCCCGCCGCCTTGACGAGCTGCGCGCCCTCGGGGTCCTCGGCCAGCATCCACTGGTAGGGCACGTGGTTGCGGGCCAGGAAGTCCCGCACCTGGTACGAGCGCGCCGACCAGCGGTCGCCCACCACGCGCAGCTCGGGACGCGCCGTCCGGTCGGTCCGCATCCAGGCGTCGAGCTGGCCGTCGATCACCGGGTAGAACTTCTCCTCCGGCGGGTCCCACGGCTTGAGCAGGTAATGGTCGAGGTCGACCACGTTGATCGCCTGGATCGCGGCGTCGGTGTCGGCATAGGCGGTCAGCAACACCCGGCGCGCGTACGGGTACATGTCCATGGCGGCTTCCAGGAACTGCACGCCGTTCATCTGCGGCATCCGGTAGTCGGCCAGGATCGCCGCCACCTCGTCGCCGCGCAGCCGCATCTCCTTGACCGCCTCGATGCCGTCGTGGGCCGCCTCGGCGCGGACAATCCTGTACTCATGGCCGTACCGGCGCCTGAGGTCACGAGCCACCGCCCGCGACACCCCCGGGTCGTCGTCGACCGTCACGATGACCGGCTTGTCCATTCCCCTACCTTCTCCCCAATGGTCCCTAAGGGAAGGATGTCATGCACGCGTGGGTTGGTGAGCACTCGCTCATATCATGGGCGGATGAGCACCCGTGAGCGCATCCTCGACGCCGCCGAGCAGGCCATTCGGGAGTTCGGCATCTCGGGCGCGACCACGCGGCGCATCGCCCAGGCGGCCGGCTGCTCCGAGGCGCTGCTCTACAAGCACTTCGCCGGCAAGGAGCAGATCTTCCTCGCGGTCCTGCTCGAACGGCTGCCCGCGCTCGCCCCCGCGCTGGCCCGGCTGCGGCTGAGCACGGGCGAGGGCGACCTGGCCGACAACCTCACCCGCTTCACCCTGGCGGCGCTGGAGTTCTACACCGAGGCCGCCACCATCGCCTCCGGCATGCTGGCCGACCCCTCGCTGCTGGCCCGGTTCAAGCACATGCTGGCCACCACCAACACCGGCCCCCACCTGCCGATCAGGGCGCTGGCCGAGATCCTCGACGCCGAGCGGGCCGCGGGCCGCGCCGACCCCGGCCTCGACCCCGCCGCGGCGGCCGCCCTGCTGATGGGCGCCTGCTTCCACCGGGCCAACCTGTCCTACTTCGTCGACCCGGCCGACAAGGACGAGGAGTGGGCGGCCGGCGTCGTCGCCGCGTTGCTCAGGCGATGACCCGGCTGGCGCCGCCGTCGACCAGCATCGAGACGCCGTTCACGTACGAGGCCCGCTCGCTGGCCAGGAACGCGATCACGTCCCCCACCTCCTCGGCCTGACCGACCCGCCCGACCGGCACGGCCCGGCCGCGCTCCTCGATCACGTCGTCGCCGCCCGACATGCCGCGCAGCCGTTCGGTGTCGATCGCCCCCGGCAGCACGTTGTTGACCAGCACGCCGTCGCCGCCCACCTCGCGGGCCAGCGTGCGCACGAGCCCGGCGACGGCCGGCCGCATGGCGTTGGACAGCGCCAGCCCGTCGATCGCCTCGCGGACGGACGAGCTGGTGACGGTGACGATCCGGCCCCACCCCCGCGACCGCATCTCCGGCAGCACCGCCTGGATCAGCCGGACGGTGCCGAGCAGGTTGCGCTGCACCGCGACGTCCCAGTCCTTGAGCCCGACCTCGTCGGAGCGGCCGGTGGGCGGGCCGCCCGCGTTGGCCACCAGGATGTCGACCGGGCCGAGCACGTCGCGCGTCTCGTCGGCCACCCGCTGAGCCGCCGCCGGGTCCTCCACGTCGGCCAGCACGGCGTGCACCACGTGGCCGAACTGCTGCAGCTCCACCACCGCGTCCGCGAGCCGTTCGGGGTTGCGCGAGCTGACGCACACGTCGCAGCCCTCGCGCGCGAGGCTCTTGGCGGCGGCCAGGCCGATGCCCGCGCTGCCGCCGGTGACCAGGGCGACCTTGCCCGAGATGCCGAGATCCATAAGCCGACTATAGTGACGGGCCGATCAGTCCGGCCGCACCCGGGTCAGCTTGTCCGGGTTGAGCACGCCGTAAAGCCCCTGGATACGGCCGTCGCGCACGTCGAGGGCGATGAGCTGGTCGCTTCCTGCCACGTGCGTCCACAGGGCGGGGCGGCCGTTGGCCTCGACGAGGCGCGCCTGGCTGAAGTCGTAGCGGGCCAGCAGGCCGCCGATGAAGCCGCTGACCTTGCGCCGGCCCAGGATCGGGCGCAGGGCGGCCCGGACCTTGCCGCCGCCGTCGTTCCACATGACGACGTCCTCGTGCAGCAGCTCGGTCAGCGCGTCGAGGTCGCCGCCGCCGGCCGCCTCCATGAACTTCGTCAGCAGCCTGGCGTGGTCCTCGTTCGTCGGCGTGAACCGGTCGCGGCCCTGCGACACCCGGACCGAGGCGCGGTGGTGCATCTGCCGGGCGTTGGCCACCGACGAGCCGACGATCTCGGCGATCTCGTCGTACGGCAGCTCGAACGCCTCCCGCAGCACGAACACCGCCCGCTCCGGCGGCGACAGCTTCTCCATCAGGTGCAGGGTCGCGAAGGAGACGGTGTCACGCAGCTCGGCCGTGTCCAGCGGCCCGGCCTCGCCCGTCGCGACCGGCTCGGGCAGCCACGGCCCGGTGTACGCCTCCCGCCGCACCCGGGCCGAGCGCAGCTGGTCGAGGGCCAGCCGCGAGACCACGGTCAGCAGGAACGCGCGGGGCTCCCTGATCTGGCTCCGGTCGGCGCCCTCCCACCGCAGCCAGGCCTCCTGCACGACGTCCTCGGCGTCCCACATGCTGCCGAGCAGGCGGTAGGCCAGGCCCAGCAACATGGGGCGGTATTCCTCGAAGTCCACGTCCGGCATCATGCCCTGTCGCCCGGCCGGGCGGCTCGGTGGGGGCCGGTGGCGGCACTGTGGGGCGGCTCGGTGGGGCGGCTCTGTGGGTGGCCAAGGCGGGCCGGGCGTGATGGGCTGGGGGCGTGGCGAGAAATCTGATCCTGTCAGGAGGGCTCTTCCACGACTTCGCCGCCACGTCGGCCGCGCTCGCCGACGTGCTGGGCGAGGTGGGCGTCGAGTCCGAGATCACCGAGGACATCGCGGGCGCGCTGAGCGAGCCGCCGGAGGTGCAGCTCATCACGGTCAACGCGCTGCGCTGGCAGATGGGCCAGGACCGCTTCGCCGACCTGCGCGGCGAATGGCGCTTCGCGCTGCCCGCCCAGGCCCGCACCACGCTCCTCGACCACCTCGACCGGGGCGGCGGCCTGCTGTGCATGCACACGGCCGCGGTCTGCTTCGACGACTGGCAGGGCTGGCCGCGGGTGCTCGGCGGCAGCTGGAACTGGCCCAAGTCCCACCACCCGCCCCTGGGCTGGACCGGCGTGCGGGTGCACGGCGCCGCCCACCCCATCGTGGCGGGCCTGCGCGACTTCGACCTGGTCGACGAGGTCTACAGCGACCTCGACGTGCTGCCGGACGTGCGTCCCCTGGCCTCCGCGCACGGCCAGCCGCTGGTGTGGGCGCGACCGGTGCGCCGCGGCCGGGTGGTCTACGACGCGCTGGGGCACGACACCAGGTCCTACGACAACGAGATCCACCGGACCCTGCTCCAGCGGGCCGCGTCGTGGCTGCTGAAACGGCCGGTGGACGACACCGGCTGACACGTCCGGTTCGGACAAGACCCGAGCTCGCGCGGCGGGCACGATGGCCGTATGAACGTCAATCTCTCGGCGGTCGCCGGGTTCCTGGCCACGCACGCGCGGGTCCTGGACCGGCGCCGCTTCCACTTGCTCATGGAGGAGACCGGCCCGGCCTCCGTGCTCGGCGCCCTCGACGCCTACCGCAACCCCGACGGCGGCTACGGCTGGGGCCTGGAGCCCGACCTGCGCTCGCCGGAGAGCCAGCCGGGCGCGGCGCTGCACGCCTTCGAGGTGTTCGAGGAGATCGGCCCCGACACCGCGCCGCAGGCCGTCGCGCTGTGCGACTGGCTGGAGTCGGTGACGATGCCCGACGGCGGGCTGCCGTTCGCGCTGCCGCTCACCCTGACCGAGGGCACCGCGCCCTGGTGGGCGGGCGCGGACACGAGCACCTCGTCGTTGCAGATCACGGCCGTGTCCGCGGCGGCGGCCCACGGCGTGGCCGCCCACGACCCGGCCGTGGCCGCGCACCCGTGGCTGGAGCGGGCCACCCGCTACTGCCTCGACGCGATCCAGGCGCTGGACGAACGGCCGCACGCCTACGTGCTCTCCTTCGCCGTGCGCTTCCTGGACGCCGTCCACGGGACGCGGCCCGAGGCGGCCGGACTGCTCAAGCGGCTGGCCGCGCACATCCCGGAGGACGGGCGGGTGCCCGTGGAGGGCGGCACCGCGGAGGAGCGGCTGCACCCCCTCGACTTCGCCCCCTACCCCGGACGGCCGGCGCGCGAGCTGTTCGCGCCGGAGGTGATCGCCGCCGACCTCGACCGGCTGGCCGGGACGCAGCAGGAGGACGGCGGCTGGGTCGTGGACTACGCGCGGATCTCGCCCGCCGGCGCGCTCGAATGGCGGGGCGCGGCCACCGTGCGGGCCGTCGAGATCCTGCGGCGCAACGGCGTGCTCTGACCGGTCCTGACCGGCTCCCGCCGGCCCCTACCGCTGGCGCTGCCCCACCCGGCGGGCCGACTCCGACTCCTGGGCCATGCGGCGCAGCGTGTCGAACGCCTTGCCGTACAGGACGGTGCCCAGCACCAGGGCCTCCACGGCGGCGTCGCGCGGCCCGTCGAAGGGGATGGTGTCCATCTCGACCTCGGTCACCAGCTTCCTGGCGGCCTCGACGTACGGCGCCAGGTCGACGCGCAGGCCGAGCTGGCGCATGCGGACCAACGTCTGCGCCAGCTCGTCGCGGGTGGGGGCGTCCTCGACGACGTTCCAGCCGAGCTCGTCGATCAGCCGGTTGACCTCGGCCCTGGCGGTTCGCCACTCCTCGTCCTGCTCGGGCTCGACGACCGGGCCGAGCGCGTAGTGCGCGATCCCCAGCATGTGGTGGATGGGCAGCGTCTCGTCGTCGACGGCGGCGATGACCTGCTTGATGGCGGCCACGGGGAGCCTGCCCACCTCCAGCAGGGCCCGGATCAGGCGCAGCCTGCGCAGGTGGGAGTCGTCGTACTCCGCGCGGGTCGCGGCGGTCTGCTCGCCCTGGTGCAGCATGCCCTCACGCAGGTAGTACTTGATCGTGGGGATGGCGACACCGGATCGGGCGCTCAGTTCTGAGATGCGCATCGATAGATAATAGCGCTATCCAGAGCGGGCGACGTGGCGGGCCGCGCTCACCACCTCGTGGACGTCGGCCTGCCGGTTCCACAGGAAGACCGCCTCCAGCGGCGGCACCTCCTCCTTGATGGGCACGAAGGTGAGCGCGTCGGGCACCGCGCTGCCCTCGTGGACGCACAGGCTGTAGCCGGCCCCCGCGCCCACCATGTCGATCACCAGGTCATGGGTGGCGGCGGCCGGGCCCAGCCGGGGATGCAGCCGATGCCGGACGAACCCCTCCAGGAACCGCCGGGCCCCGGCGACCGCGTCCGACTCGGGCATGATCAGCGGCTCGCCGGCCAGGTCCGCCAGCGACAGCGCCTCCTGCCCGGCCAGGGGGTGGTCGCGGGGGAGCAGCGCGCGGACCGGGAAGCGGTGGACGAGCATCCGGGCCACGCCCCTCGGCAGCGAGCCGGGGGCGTAGCCGAGGCCGGCCTGCAACGTGCCGTCGGCGATGGAGACCAACTGCTCGGCCGTGCTCATCGGCGCGATCCGCATCGGCACGTTCTGGAGCTGCGCGAGCAGCCGGGCGGCCACGTCGGCCAGCCCGTCGGCCACGCCCAGCCGGGCGGTGCGGCCCGTGCCGCGCGCGGCGGCCACGGCCCGTTCGTAGGCGTCGAGCGCCACCGTGGCCTGGGCCAGGAACGCCTCGCCCGCCTCGGTGAGCCGCACGCCGCTGGACGAACGGCTGAACAGCTCGACGCCTATCTCCTTCTCCAGCGCCCTGAGCTGCTCCGACAGCGTGGGCTGCGCGATGTGCAGCGCGGTCGCGGCGCGGCGGAGGCTGCCGGCGCGCGCGATCGCCATCGCGTATCTGACGTAGCGCAGATCCATCTCTCACCTCGGGGTGATGATGATGGGCTATCGGCTGATCACATCTCCGTATTACAAGACGGGGCAGCCCGCGTGAAGACATCCAGTCACGGCTTGTGCCTTCCCGCTGCTCAGAACCTCGCCCAACCTGGCGGCGACGGCCTTCGGACGCAGGACGCCGCCGTTGTGGCCGCCCGGAAACTCCGCGTACGGCGCCTCTGGCGCCTCGGCCGTCCGCGTGCCGAGCAAGCGCTTGTCTTGACGTGTTATCGTGCGGGATGCAGTCCTTCGCCGGGTGCGCGGCCGTGGCCGGGATCGGGATGACCGCGCTGACCAGGCAGTCCGGGCGCACCGAGCTGGAGCTGGCCGCCGAGGCGTGCCGGGCCGCCTGCGCGGACGCCGGGATCGTCCCCGGCGAGGTCGACGGGCTGCTCAGCTACCACATGAACGACTCAGCGCCGGTCGTCCAGGTGGCCCGCGCGCTGGGGATCGAGCGGCTGCGCTGGCACAACGACATCGCCGGCGGCGGGACGCAGGCGGCGTCGGTGCTGGGGGACGCGGCCATGCTGATCCACGCCGGCGTGGCCAGGAACGTCCTGGTCTTCCGGGCGCTCAACGGGCGGTCCGGCACGCGGATGAACACCGCCTCCACCGGCCCCCTGGAACGCCACACCTACGGCCTGGCGGGGCCGATCCCGCTGTTCGCCATGGCCGCGACCCGCTACCTGCACGACACCGGGCTCACCGCCGAGCACCTGCACGCCGTGGTCGCCCAGTCCAGGCGCAACGCCGCCGCCAACCCCCGCGCCCTGCGCCGCGAGCCCCTCGACCTGGCCGCCTACCTGGCCAAACCGTATGTCTGCACGCCGCTGCGCACCGCCGACTGCTGCCTGGAGACCGACGGCGCGTGCGCGCTGCTGGTGAGCGGCGTCCTGGACGGCCCGCGCATCCGGGCGGTCGTCCGCGGCGGCGGGCCCGGCTGCTCCTCCATGGACCGCTCGCCGGACGTGACCGCCGTCTTCTCCGCGCACGTCGCGCCGCTGTTGTGGGCGGCCTCCGGGATGCGGCCCGCTGACGTCCGGGCGGCGCTGCTCTACGACGCCTACTCCTGGCTGGTGCCCCGGCAACTGGAGGACTTCGGGCTGGTGGCGCGGGAGGACCTGGGGGCGTACCTGCTGGAGCGGCGGCACGCGTGGGTGAACCCGCACGGCGGCCTGCTGTCGGAGGGGTACGTGCACGGGCTCAACAACGTGGCCCAGGCGGTGCGGGAACTGCGCGCCGGGCACGAGACCGCCCTGGTGACCGGGTTCGGCGGCAGCTACGGCAGCGCTGCCCTCCTCACCCGGTGAACGTCAGGGAGTGAACGTCAGGGAGTGAGCGTGAACGCGGCGTGCGAGCTCCGGCCGTCGTCGCCGGGCAGCACGCCGCGGGCCGCCAGCCAGGCCGCCGCGCCCGCCGCGTCGCGCGCCGTGCGCACCCGCTCGCCGGACAGCCGCGCCAGCACGGCCCGGCGCACCGGCCCCTCGCTGGTCAGCACGCTGCCCGCGAGCACGACGTCGCCCGAGACGTGCACTCTGCGCAGGGTGGCCACCAGACGGTCGGCGGCCTCCTCGGCGACCTTGAGCGCCATCGCGTCACCGGCCTCGGCCGCCCGGCTGACCAGGGCGGACAGCGCGGCCAGGCGCATGTGGTCGGCCTGCGCGAGCCGCACGAACCGGTCGGCGACCGCCCGCGGCGACCCCGGACGCTCCTCGCCCAGGACCTGCTCGACGACGAGCGCGACCAGGCTGCCGGGCTCGCCCGTCGCGCCCCGGTCGAGGGCGGAGACCACGGCCTTGGCGGCGGCGCGGCCGATCCAGAAGCCCGAGCCCTCGTCGCCCAGCAGCCAGCCGAGCCCGTCGGCGATCGTGTCGATGCGGTGGCCGGCGACCCTGGCCGCGACCGCGCCCGTGCCCGACAGCAGCAGCGAGCCGTCGGGCTCGGCGGTGCCGGCGGCGTAGGCCACCGCCACGTCGCGCTCGATCAGCGGGCCCGCCTCGATGCCGTGGCCGGCCCACACCCGGGCCAGCTCGGGGACCAGCGTGTCGACCTGGCCGGCGACCCCGGCCAGCGAGGCCACGACCCGGCCGCCGTCGTGCGACCCCAGCGCCTGCCCGAGCGCGGTGCCGATGGCCGCCACCGCCTTGTCCAGACCGTGTGCCGAGGGGTTGCCGGCGCCCGCCCGGGCGTAGCCGACCCGGGTGCCGTCGAGGGTGTGGACGGAGACGCGCGTCGAGGTGGCTCCCGCGTCGACACCGACCACCAGCGATTTGGTCACGGTCGAATTCTGGGGGTTGACGTGACCGGGAAGCAAGAATAATTTTCGCCAGAAGACCGAGTATTCGGAAGGAATATTCGTGACTTCAGGAGCCCTCGGGCGCGTCGAAACAGAACTGCCCGGTCTGCCGGAGGCGTTGCGCCGGGTCGGCGAGGTGATACTCGGCGACCCCGCCGAGGCCGCGCGGTCGACCATCATCGCGCTGGCCGAACGGGCGGGCAGCTCGCCCGCCACCGTGACGAGGTTCTGCCGGGCGTTCGGCTTCTCCGGCTACGCCGAGCTGCGGGTCGCCCTCGCCACGGAGACCGGCAGGGCCGCGCAGGCCGGCTGGGGCGCGGGGGTCGGGCACGAGATCGGCCCCGACGACCCGCTCGACTCGGCCATCGAGGTCATGGCCGCCGCCGACGCCAGGCTCATCCAGGACACCGCCGCCCAGCTCGACCTCGCGATGGTCGCCCAGGTCGCCGACGCCGTCGTCAGGGCCCGCAGGGTGCTCCTGATCGGCGTCTCCACCAGCGGGAACGTCGCCACCATGCTCGAAGGCAGGCTGCGCCGCATCGGCATCCCGTGCTGGAGCGCCGGCGACGCGCACGTGGCGCTGTCGGAGGCGGCGCTGCTCGGCGCGGGCGACGTCGCCATCGGCATCAGCCACCGGGGCCGTACCCGCGAGGTCATGGAGGCGCTGGCCGAGGCGGGCAGCCACGGCGCGACCACGGTCGCCGTCACCTCCTTCGCCCGCTCGCCGCTGGCCGAGCTGGCCGGCCTGGTGCTGACGACGGCCAGCAGGGAGACCACGTTCCGGCTGGGCGGGCTGGCGGCCGTGCACTCGCAGATCTTCGTGCTCGACGCCGTCTACGTGGCGGTCGCGCAGCGCACGTACGAGCGCACCAACGAGGCGTTCGAGCTGACGATCAGCGCGGTGGAGAGCCACCGCGTGGAGAGAGGCTGACATGCGGTACGCGTCCAAGGCCCTCGCCCTCGCCGGACAGGTCGCCGAGAGCCAGGCGGAGCCGGTGCGCCGGGCCGCCGCCCTGATCGTCGCCGCGCTGCGCGCCGGCGGGGTGGTCAACGCGTTCGGGTCGGGGCACTCCGAGGCCATCGCCATGGAGATCGCCGGACGGGCCGGCGGCCTGGTGCCCAGCAACCGCCTCTCCCCGCGCGACCTCGTCCTGTACGGCGGCCGGCCGCCGAGCGTGCTCACCCCGGAGCTGGAACGCGACCCGGCCGTCGCCCACGAGATCTACGACCTGGCCCCCGTCGCGCCGCAGGACGTGTTCGTCCTGGTCTCCAGCTCCGGCGTGAACGGCACGGTCGTGGAGCTGGCCACGCTGGTCAAGGAGCGCGGCCACCCGCTCGTCGCGATCACCTCGGTCGCGCACAGCACGCGCATGACCTCGCGCCATCCCTCGGGCGGCAAGCTCATGGACCTGGCCGACGTCGTGCTCGACAACGGCTCCCCGTACGGGGACGCCGTCCTCGACCTGCCGGACGGCGGCACGTACGGCGCGGTCTCCACGATCACCTCGGCGCTGCTCGCGCAGATGGTGGTCACCGAGGCGGTGGAGGAGCTCGTCGCCCTGGGCGAGCGGCCCCCCGTCTACCTGTCGGTCAACGTGACCGGCGGCGACGAGCACAACAAGGCCCTGGAGAGCCGGTACGCAGGGCGAATACGACGAGGATCATGAACAGCTAGGAGCCATCAATGCCTGACACCCCCCATATCAGCCGTCGTGAACTCCTGCGCGGCGCGGCTCTCGTCCCCGTCGCCGGGGCGCTGGCCGCCTGCGCCACCCCGGCCGCCAAGCCCACGGCCACCGCCTCGTCCGCGCCGGTGGCGACCAGCGCGGCCAACCCGTTCGGCGTCGCGGACGGCAAGCCGCTGGAGGTGTGGATCTTCGACGGCGGCTTCGGCCAAGACTACGCCAAGAAGATCCACGAGCCGCTGTTCACGACGAAGTACCCGAAGAGCGAGATCAAGCACAACGCCACGAAGGAGATCACCAAGGTCCTCCAGCCGCGGTTCGCCGGCGGCAACCCGCCGGAGGTGATCGACAACTCCGGCGCCAACTTCATGGACTTCGGCGCCCTGTCCCAGGACGGCCAGCTCCAGGACCTCACCCCCCTGCTCGACGCGCCGAGCTGGGACGACCCCGCCGTCAAGGTCAGGGACACCATCGACCAGTCGGTCATCGACATCGGCACCTACGACGGCAAGTTCAGCGTGCTGGGTTACGTGAACTACATCCACGGCATCTGGTACTCACAGAAGGTGTTCAGGGACAACGGCTGGGAGATCCCCAAGACCTGGGACGAGTTCGTCAAGCTCTGCGAGACGATCAAGAAGTCCGGCAAGATGGCGCCCTTCACGTACGCCGGCAAGTTCCCCCAGTACCTGTACGAGCCGCTGCTGACCATGGCCGCCAAGATCGGCGGCAACGAGGTGCTGGTCAACATCGACAACCTGGAGGACGGCGCCTGGACCACCGAGGCCATGAAGACCGCCGCCGCGGCCTGGGCCGAGGTGGGCGCCAAGTACCTCATGGAGGGCACGACCGGCCTCGACCACGTGCAGACCCAGACGGCCCAGAACAAGTACAAGGTGGCCATGCTGCCGTCCGGGTCGTGGCTGGAGAACGAGCAGAAGAGCACCACCCCGCCCGACTTCGAGTACGGCATGTTCCCCATCCCCGACGTCACCGGCTCCGACAAGATGCCGTACGGCACCCTGCACACCCAGCCCGGCGAGAACTTCATGGTCGCGGCCAGGAGCGCCAACCCGCAGGGCGGCATCGAGTACCTGCGCGGCATGTTGTCGAAGAAGGCGGCCGGCGACTTCAGCGAGATGGTCAAGACGGTGACCGCGGTCAAGGGCGCGACCGAGGGTCGCACGATCTCGCCCGGCGTCACCAGCGCCTCCAAGGCCGTCGCCGACGCGGGCGCCAACACCGTCTACTACCGCTGGTACACCTGGTACGGCCAGCTCAAGGACGAGGGCATCGCCGCCACCGGCGAGCTGATGTCCGGCGGCCTGACGCCGGAGAAGTACCTGGAGCGCATGCAGAAGAAGGCCGACGAGATCAAGAACGACTCCTCGATCAAGAAGTACAAGCGCTGATGTTGTTCAACAGGTATCGCCGCGGGCTGTTCATCACCGCGTTCCTGGCAGCCCCGGTGATCCTCTACCTCGCCTACGTCATCTCGCCGCTGATCCAGGCGTTCCGCATCGCGATGACCGACTGGCGCGGCGTGACGGCCACGCCGGACTTCATCGGGCTGGACAACTTCGTCCGGCTGTTCAAGGACGGCGTCTTCTGGAAGGCCGTCAGCCACAACGCCATGCTGCTCGTGCTGCTGCCGCTGCTCACGATCGTCATCGCGCTGTTCTTCGCCTTCCTGCTCAACGTGGGCGGGCGCAAGGGCTCCTCGGGCATCGCGGGCTCGAAGTTCTACCGGGTGGTGTTCTTCTTCCCGCAGGTCCTGGCCGTGGCCGTGGTGGGCGTGCTGTTCCAGCAGGTGTTCCGGCCCGACGGCAGCGGCATGCTGAACGGGCCGCTGATCGCGCTCGGCGCCAAGCCGGTCGGCTTCCTGTCCGACCCCGGCGTGGCCTTCTGGTCGGTGCTCGGCGTGCTGGTCTGGCAGGCGGTCGGCTTCTACGTCGTGCTGTTCTCGGCCGGGCTGGCCTCCATCCCGCGCGACATGTTCGAGGCGGCGCAGATCGACGGCGCGGGCCGGTTCAGCCTGTTCTTCCGCATCACGCTGCCGCTGCTGTGGGACACCATCCAGGTGGCCTGGGTCTACCTCGGGATCCTGGCGCTCGACGCGTTCGCGATCGTGTGGGTGATGACCGACCAGCACGGCGGCCCCGACTGGTCGACCACCGTCATGGCCGCCGAGATCTACCGCAACGCCTTCCAGTACTTCCGCTTCGGCTACGCCTCGGCCCTCGGCGTCATGATGTTCTTCTTCACCGTCGGCTTCGCCATCCTCTCGCTGCGCCTGTCACGCCGCGAACGAATCGAGTACTAGATGACAACGACGACCACGTGGACGGTGGCGAACTCCCGCAAACTGGCCCGTCAGGAGCGCCGGCGGCGGCTCGGGCCGATGGCCGTGCTCTCCCATGTCGCGCTCCTGGTGTGGACGGTGCTCGTCGTGGTGCCGATCCTGTGGACCTTCCTGGCCTCGGTGAAGAGCGAGGACGAGATCTTCGGCGAGGCGTGGGGGCTGCCGGCCAAGCTCAACTGGGACAACTTCGCCCGCGCCTGGGAACAGGCGCACATCGGGCAGTACATGCTCAACAGCGTCATCGTCGTCACCTTCAGCGTGGCCGGGACGATGCTGCTCGGCTCGATGGCCGCGTACGTGCTGGCCCGGTACCCCTTCCGCGCCAACCGGCCGATCTACTTCCTGTTCGTGTCCGGGCTGGCCTTCCCGGTGTACCTGAAGCTGACGCCGCTGTTCTTCGTCGTGCAGAACATGGGGGCGGTGCCGCTGGTGGGGCCGTACATCGGGTTGAACACGCATGCGGGGCTGGTGCTGGTCTACATCGCGTACTCGATGCCGTTCACGGTGTTCTTCCTCACCGCGTTCTTCCGTACGCTGCCCACGGCGGTGGGGGAGGCGGCCATGGTGGACGGCGCCTCGCACACCCGCGTGTTCTTCCAGATCATGTTGCCGATGGCCAGGCCGGGCATCATCAGCATCACGATCTTCAACGTGCTCGGGCAGTGGAACCAGTACCAGCTCCCGCTGGTGTTGCTCCAGGACCGGGACAAATGGGTGCTCACGCAGGGGATCGCTGACATCTCCACGTCCGCGGGGTACGACCAGGACTGGTCGGCGCTGTTCGCCGCGCTGACGCTGGCGATCCTGCCCATGCTGGTGGTCTACACGGTGTTCCAGCGCCAGATCCAGTCCGGCCTGACCTCCGGAGCTCTCAAATGAACAGCTTCACCTAAGGGGGCTTCGCCCCAGAGCACAACGGGCTTCGCCGGGGGGCGCTTCGCGCCTGGGGACTCAGGCGCTCTTTATTGGGGCGCCTAGCGGCGCAACCCGCGCGCCTGGCGGCGCCATGGTGCCGCCGGCGCCTGGTTGTTGGACTGGTCGGCGGGGATCCTGTCCAGGGCCGCGTCCAAGGGCGGTGGTTCTTGAAACCAGGTGTCGGATCTACGGGCGGTGGTGCCGATCCCGCTGGTCGCGTCTCAGAATTCGTCGTATCCCGAGACCTGGCCGATGGGGAAGATGTGCCGACTGGCGGCGCAGATCGTCTCAAGAACATGGATCGGCGTGCCCTCGGTCGAATAGCTCGCGCGCAGCACCTGGACCACCCACTCGCCTGGATCAAGCTCCAACGTCTCACGCTCGAAGGCGGTCGGGAGCCGGGCGGTCAGGTTCTCCTCGGCGTGGCCGAACGCGTAGCCCAGGGCGGTCAACGCCGACTGCAACGACGGTGTCACGAACTCCGGCTCGGCGATCCGGGTGTCGCCGAACAGGTCCGCCCGGAAGTAGCTCGTCGCGACCCGCACCGGTACGTCGTTCGCGCTCATCATCTTGCGCCGCGCCACGATCTCGGCCTCAGGTTCGACACGCAGGCACGCCGCCACATGCTCACTGGCGGGCTCCAGCCCGACGTACAACATGCGGCGATCCGCCTTGAGCCCCTGCCGTTCCGCCTCGGCCAGGAAGAGCGATTTCGAGCCCCGGACCGCCGGTTCGGTCGGCAACGCACGCTGCACCAGCACCCGAGGGGCGGGCGAGGCGGGTCCTTCTGGCGCGCGGGCCGCCGGTCCCTTTCGCATCTGTGAGATACGTCCCGGTGAGACGCCCAGCCGCCCGGCGATCTCCTCCAGGTTCATGCCGGACTCCCGCGCCTCGGCGATGGCCTGCCGCCGCATCTTGGCGGCCTCGGTCACCAGCCCCTGTTCCTCGGTCATGAGCCGACTGAGGACGCGAGCTCGTTCCACTGGATCACTGACCTGGGCGACTTCCCTCAGCGTCTTCAAGTCCATCCGTGTGCCGCCTCCTCAGCGACCGACATTCGGCGCACTTCAGACCCCCTGTTGCAGGGGTCTCACCTCGGCTCTACCCTCGACTTTAGCCCCCCTAAAGCGGGGCTGTAGTAGACCCCCACCTACGGGACAAATGGTGCTGCAACACCACCCGTAAGCAGGGGTCTGGGCATCGAGAGCTTTGGGGCGTCAACGATGCAGGACAAGGTTATCGCCGTACCCGAGAACGGCAAGGAACTCCCAGCCGGGCCATCCGCAGATCTCCTGTGCACGGTTCTGCGAGACGAGCACGGCATCCAGACGGACATCCACATCGGATACGGCCTCGCCTTGCTGTGGGTGTGGGACGGACTGGTGATCTGGTGCGACGGTGAGTGGTACTGGTGGCGAGCGGACTGGGACGGCTGGCGTGCGCGGGTGTTGTACGCTCGCCATCCGGCCATCGAGTCAGCACGGGCCGCGCGCCGGATCGCCTTCCGCTACGCGGCACTGCGCAGGTCGCAGGAGAGGTCCGCGCTCACCGTGGGAGCACGGGCATGAGCCTGACGGTCCAGGAAGTTCTCGGCAGGTTTCCCGGGTGGCGGATCATCGACGTGACCGGCGGCTGGGTCGCGCTCCGCGTCCCCCTCGTGTCCGCTGACAGCGGGCTCTCCAACGTCCGCTGCGGGGCGACCCTGGCGGAACTGGTCGGGAACCTCCAGACCGAGAGCAGGCTCCACGAGTCGCGCTCACCCGCGACGAGCAACTGAGCGGACGGAAGCCGGCCCGGCAGGCCGTGCATGTCCCGCCGACTCCGAAGCACGTCGTTCTTCAGCGGCGACGTGGTGGCGGTTCTCAGAGTCTTTCTGGCAGGAGGAGCAGCGAATGGGTGTGGTGCGGGCGCACGACGGTGAAGTGCCGGCGATCGAGCGTGGCCACCTCTGGAGTGTTGAGCCGTTGGGCGATCGCTATGACGGAGGCGTCGACCGCGCTCAGAGGCAAGTTCGCATATCAGAAGGGTGATTGTCCTCCGCCCGCAGGATCTCCTCGGCGCGTTGCGCGAAATCCGGCTCCGCATCGAGCATTCCGATGAACGGCAAGTCCCGCACCGCCTGCTGCTCGTCGAGCTGATCCCGGACCAGACGGAGCAGAGGCGCGACCTTCTCTTCGGGCAGCCGGTACCAGGTGATGAAGTTCATCGCGCATCACGCTCATGCCATCCAGTCTACGAGACATGAGCGTCCTGAGCCTGGGACACCCTTGTCCTGGCAGGGGAAGGTCGTCCCGTCGAGCTCGGGCTCGCTGGAGGTGAGGCCGACCGGGCAGGCGGCAACAGCGAGCCTCGCCTGCGCCGCCGGCCTAACCCCGGGTGACGGCCTTGTGGACGTCGCTGAGGAAGCGTTCGATGGTGGCCCGTTCCGCGGGGTCGTACCGGCCCATGAGGGCGACGATCTCCTGGATGAGCGGGCCGAAGAAGCTCCAGCCGAGCGTGACGGCGCTCTCGTCGACCTTGAGCAGCACCCGCCGCCGGTCCCGGGTGTCGCGTTCCCGGCGGACGTGACCGAGCCGTTCCAGACGGTCCACCACCGCCGTGGTGCCCGCGGAGTTGAGGCCGAGGTGTGTGCCCAGCGTTCCGGGGGTGGCGGGGGTGCCGGTGCGGGCGGCGTCGAGGAGGCAGATGAGCGCGCGTACGTCGGTCGGGTGCAGGGCGTGCGCGGCGGCGAACCGCTCGCCCGTGCGGTCGAGTTCCACGGTGACGGCGCGCAGCAGATGGACCAGCCGCATCCCGGCGTCCTGGTCGTGCACGTTCCCGGCATGCTCCGGCGGCGGCGTCGTCATGCCACCAGTATGGCATTATCTCGCTCAGCGAGATTATTGCTGAGCAAGCTATTCAGTTAGGTGCGGCATGTCCGACTTCCTCTCCGCCTACGACGCGGTCCTCGAACGCTGGCCGGTTCCGGTCGAGGGCATCGACCTGGTCTCCGCGTACGGCACGACCCGGGTGAACGCGTGCGGCCCCGCCGACGGCCCGCCGCTGGTCCTGCTGCACGGCGGCGGCACCACGGCGGCGATGTGGTGCGCCAACGTCGCCGCGTTCGCCCGCCGTCATCGCGTGTACGCCGTCGACCGCATCGGCGAGCCGGGACGGAGCATCCGCGGCGAACGCCCCCCGCGCGGCGCCGGCGACCTGCTTGGCTGGCTGGACGGCGTGCTCGACGGCCTCGGGATCGACAGCGCGGCGGTGTGCGGACACTCCTACGGCGGGTGGATCGCCCTGACGTACGCACTCCACGCCCCCCGTCGGGTCGAGCGGCTCGTCCTGCTCGACCCGACGCAGTGCTTCGGCGGGTTCCGGGCCGGATACCTGGCCCGCGCGCTGCCCACCCTGCTGCGGCCGACGGCCTCGCGCGCGCGGGCCTTCCTGGAGTGGGAGACCGGCGGCGCGCCCGCCGACCCCGCCTGGCTGCGGCTCTACGGCCTGGCCGCGGAGTTCCCGGACACGAAGGTCGTCACCGGGAAACGGCCCGAGCCCGGATCGCTGCGCGCGCTCACCACGCCCACCCTCGTGCTCGTCGCCGGCCGCGGCAAGGCGCACTCCCCGCACCGCGTCGCGTCGGCCGCCGCCCGCCTGCTGCCGGGCGTGCGGACCGCGGTGCTGCCGCGCCTGTCCCATCACGCGATGCCGTGGCACGAGCCCGCCGACCTCAACGCCCGCGTCGTCGACTTCCTCGACGGACGAGCCATCTGACCCGACGCCCCTCGAAGGCGCGCCAGGACGCCCGTCTCGCCGCCCCGGAACCTGGACTCCTGGGCATTCCGCGACGCAGCAGGCCGTGAGGAGACTCCCATGCCACCCGCGCCCGAACAGGAATCACTCGCCGCCCTCGCGACCCGGCACGGGCTGCGGCGATCCATGGCCCGCCCGGACATGCACGTCTACCTGCGCCGATTATGGGAACGCCGGCACTTCATCCTGGTGTACGCGACCTCGCGCACCGCCTCGAAGTACTCCGCCTCCGCGCTCGGTCAACTGTGGCAAGTGGTGACGCCGCTGCTGAACGCCGGCATCTACTGGGTCATGTTCGGCCTCGTCCTGGGCGGACACGAGCACATCGAGAACTATGCGGCCTTCCTCGTCACGGGGATGTTCGTCTTCACCTACAGCCAGCGGTCGGCCTCGGCGGGGGCCAAGTCCGTCTCGGGGAACCTCTCGCTCATCCGCGCCCTGCACTTCCCCCGCGCCGCGCTGCCCCTGGCCTACACACTTCAGGAACTGCGGCAGGCGGCCGTCTCCATGGGCGTGCTGCTCGTCCTCGTGGTCGTCATGGGGGAGTTCCCCACCTGGTTCTGGCTGCTGGTCCCGGTCGCCCTGCTCCTGCAGACGATGTTCAACATCGGGCTGAGCCTGGTCCTGGCGCGGCTGGGGGCCTCGCTGCGCGACGTGAACCAGCTCCTGCCGTTCGTCCTGCGGACCTGGCTGTACGCCTCCGGGGTCTTCTTCTCGATCCAGTACAAGATCGTGGGATATCCGGACCCGGTCACCGGCGAGCCGGTCGGCGGGGTCGGGCTGCCGCAGTGGGTGGCCGACGTCATGTATCTCAACCCCGCCGCCTCCACCATCGAGTTCATGCGCGACATCCTGATCCACGCCTCCAGCCCTCGCCCGCTCGTCTGGCTGAGCTGCGCGTTCTGGGCGGTCGCCGGACTGACCCTCGGGCTCTGGTACTTCTGGCGGGCCGAGGACACGTACGGGCGCGGGTGAGGACACGTACGGGCGCGGGTGAGGGCCGGAAAAGAGTTCGCGCGCGGGGGGCGTGCTCTGGTTTGCTCCCCATCATGACGTCTGCGTGGGTCGGCGAGCGCGTGCGCCTGAGGGCCATCGAACCGGAGGACTGGGCGGCGCTCTTCGCCTTCGAGGAGGACACCGACGCGGCCAGGAACGGCTGGCGGCTGCCTCCGCCCCGCTCGGCCGCCCAGGCCCAGAAGTGGGCCAGGGAGCTGGCCGAGCAGGAGCCCGACATGGACGAGCTCCGCCTGGTGATCGCCGACGCGGCCGACGGCCGCCCGGTCGGCATGCTCAACACGCACGAGGTCGAGCGCGTGCACGGCACGTTCTGCTACGGCATCTCCATCGGCACGCCCCACCATCGCAAGGGCTACGCCAGCGAGGCGATCGTCCTGCTGCTGCGCTACATGTTCGCCGAGCGCCGCTTCCAGAAGGCCGAGGCGTGGGTCTACAGCTCCAACGAACCGTCGCAGGCCCTGCACCGGCGGCTCGGCTTCGTCGAGGAGGGCCGCCGGCGCAGGAGCCGCTTCGCCGCCGGGCGTTACGACGACGGGATCCTGTTCGGGATGACGGTCGAGGAGTTCACCGAGCGCTACGGCTGAAGCTCGGCCCGCAGCCGCCCGGTGGCCTCGACGACGTGCGCCAGCGAGGCTTCCACCTGCTCGTACGTGCGCGTCTTCAGCCCGCAGTCGGGGTTGACCCAGACCCGCTCGGCCGGCAGCGCCGCCAGCGTCCTGCGCAGCAGGTCCTCGACCTCGTCCGCGCCGGGCACGCGCGGGGAGTGGATGTCGTACACGCCGGGGCCGAGGCCACGGCCGAACGCGCGCACCGCGCCCAGGATGCGCGCCCCCGAGCGGGCCGACTCGATCGTGGTGACGTCGGCGTCCAGGCCGTCGATGGCGGCCAGGATCTGGTCGGCGTCCGAATAGCACAGGTGGGTGTGGATCTGGGTGCGGTCGGCCGCGCCCGAGGTGGCCCGCCGGTACGCCGCCACCGCCCACTCCAGGTAGTCGGCCTGCGCGGCCCGCCGCAGCGGCAGCAGCTCGCGCAGGGCGGGCTCGTCCACCTGGATGATCGACACCCCGGCCGCCTCCAGGTCGCGCACCTCCTCGCGCACCGCGTCGGCCACCTGGAACACCACGTCCCGCAGCGGCAGGTCGTCGCGGACGAACGACCAGGCCACGATCGTCACCGGCCCGGTGAGCATGCCCTTGACCGGCTTGGCGGTGAGCGACTGCGCGTAGGAGGCCCAGCGCACGGTGACGGGCCCGGGACGCCCGACGTCGCCGTGCAGGATCGGCGGCCGGGTGCAGCGCGACCCGTACGACTGGACCCAGCCGTTCCTGGTGACCGCGAACCCGTCCAGGTGCTCGGCGAAGTACTGCACCATGTCGTTGCGCTCGGGCTCGCCGTGCACGAGCACGTCCAGGCGGAGGCGTTCCTGCAGCCTGACGACGTGCTCGATCTCGGCCTCGACGCGCCGCTCGTAGTCCTCCTCCGGCAGCGTCCCGGCCACCACGGCCGCCCGCGCCGCGCGCAGCTCGCCGGTCTGCGGGAACGAGCCGATGGTGGTGATCGGCAGCACGGGCAGGCCCAGGTGGGCGGCCTGGGCGGCGGCCCGCACCGGGTACGGCGCCCGCTCCTGCGGCGCGGCCGGCGCGGTCAGCGGCACCGAGGGCGCGGCCGGGACCGGCCCCCGGAAATCCGGCCCCTCGGCGACGGCGCGGGCCAGCGCCACCACCTCGGCCACCTTCTGCTCGGCGAACGCCAGCCGTTCCCGCAGCGCCGGATCGAGGTCGGGCTCGGCGTCCACGTCGTAGGGCACGTGCAGCAGCGAGCAGGACGTGCTCACCGTCACCCGGTCCGCGCGCACGCCGCCGAGGGCGGCCAGGGCGCGTTCCCGCGAGGTGCGCCACACGTCGCGGCCCGACACCACACCCGCGACCACGGTCTTGCCCGGCAGGTCGGGCACGGCGCCGCCGCGCACCAGGTCCACGCCGATCGCCTCGACAGGCGTGCCGGCCAGCACCGGCAGCGCGGGCCCGAGGTCGCCGAAGTAGGAGGCCACGAACAGCCCCGGCCGGACGGCCGCCGACCCCAGCCGGTCGTAGGCCAGCCGCACGGCCGCCAGCTCCTCGGGCGTGCGGTCGCCGACCAGCGCCGGCTCGTCGAGCTGCACCCACTCGACGCCCTCGGCGGCCAGCGCCGCGAGCAGCTCCTCGTAGCAGCCGAGCACGTCCTCCAGCCGCTCGGGCGCCCCGGCCAGCAGCAGGAACGTCACCGGCCCGACCACGACGGGCCGCGTCTCGTAGCCGAGCGCGCGGGCCTCGCGCACCTCGGCGAGCGGCTTGGCGGCGTCCAGCTTGAAGACGGTCTCCGGGCCGATCTCCGGCACGATGTAGTGGTAGTTGGTGTCGAACCACTTCGTCATCCGCAGCGGCGTCAGCCTCTCGGTGCCCCTGGCCATCGCGAAGTAGGGGTCCTCGGCCGCGCGGTAACGCTCGGGCACCGCGCCCAGCAGCACCGCCGTGTCCAGCACGTGGTCGTACAGGGAGAAGGTGTTGGACGGCAGTCCGTCCAGGCCCAGCTCGGCCAGCCGCCGCCAGGTCCGCTCCCTGATCTCCGCGCCCGTCCGCTCCAGCTCCGCGCGGCCGGACCGCCCGTCCCAGTAGGACTCCAGGGCCCGCTTCAGCTCCCGTCGCGGCCCGATCCTCGGATACCCGAGCACCGTGGACGTGGGGAATGGCGACATCTCAGCTCCTCGATCACGTCGGTCAGATGCGGGAATCGTGTCCGGCGGGACCGAGGTGGTGCATCATCGATAAGTGCTGCTTATGCTCAAGGAGATCCACTGCTTCCTCCTGGTCGCCGAGCGGCTCGGCTTCTCGGCCGCCGCCGCCGACCTGGGCATGTCGCAGCCCGCCGTGAGCCAGGCCATCACCCGGCTCGAACGCGCCGCCGGGGTCAGGCTCTTCGAGCGCAACGCCCGCGAGGTGCGGTTGACCGCCGAGGGGAAGGGGCTGCTGCCGTACGCCCGGCAGGTGCTCGACTCGGCCCAGGCGTTCGCCGCTGAAGCCGCCAGACTGGCCCGGCCGACCATTCACCTGGCTTATCCACCGCTGGTGGGCACGCTCGCCGCGCGCATCGCCAGACGGCTGGCCGGCCGCGCCCCGGCGATCGGCGTGGAACTCGTCGTGGCCGGACGGGGCGCCGCGGCCCGGGCGCTGGGCGGCGGGGAGGTCTCGGCCGCGATCCTGGCCACGCCGGCGCCCGCGCAGTTCGTCACGGCGGCCCGCTTCCACGTGTCCGTGGACCATCTGGCCGTCCCGCTCGGGCACCGGCTGGCCGGGCACGGCAGGGTCACGCCGGACGACCTGGGCGGTCAGGTGCTGCTGACGCCGGGGAGCCGGCCGTGGGCGGGGCTGCCGGGGCGTGCGCGGATGGTGGCCGACGACGACTTCGCCGCCGCGCTCGACCTGGTGGCCGCCGGGGCGGGGGTGCTGCCGATCCCGCAGCTCCTGGTCAGGTCCGTCAGACGGGACGACGTGCGGTTCGTGCCGCTGGAGGCGGGGGAGCTGCGCATCACCTACGCGCTGGCCTGGGCACGGGAGCGGGTGACGCCGGAGCTGATGGCGCTGGTGCAGGCGGTGCAGGACGCGCTCTGGACCAGATGAGGACGGCTAACTCACGGGCAGGTTCTTCAGGGCCTCGCGGCGGCTCAGGCCGGAGATGCCCTTGGCGCGGACATACCGGATGACTTCGTCGGGGTTGGTCTTGGCGTACTCGCGTAAGGACCAGCCGATGGCCTTGCGGGCGAAGAAGTCGGTGTCGGACAGGCTGGGCTCGATGCAGGCGTATAAAAGGGCCGTGTCGGTGCGGGACTTGAAGCGGTTCTGGCACAGGATCGCCGTGCGGCGCTTCCACAGGTCGGCGTCGGCCGCCCACTCCAGCATGAGCGGGCGCATGGTGTCGGGAAAGGCCGCCAGCAGGTCGCCGACGCGATGGGTGGCCAGCTCGTCGACCAGGTCCCACCAGGCGCCGGTGACGATCATCTCCTCGTACATCGGCACGGTGTAGAGGGTCTGGAAGTCGCGGTAGTAGCGGTGGCCGGTCAGCTCGACGGCGGCGTAACGCTCCTCGCGGTATTCGGCCTCCCGCCACAGCGAGAGCACCGCGCGCCGCCACTCGGGCGCGGAGTCGATGCGGTGGCGGGCGAACACCCGCCGCAGCGCCGCCCGCCTCGGCGTGGCCTGCACGCCGAGGAAGGGCATCTCCGACTTCATGTACGCGCGCATCGGCTCGGCCTTGTCCGGCTCGGCGACCTCCTCAAGGGCCAGCCGCACCGCCTTGCCGAGGCTCATCCCTGACGCTGGGTCGTGCGCTCGCCGGTGGCGAGCCCGTCGAACAGCACCGTGATGTAGTGCTCGGCCAGCGCGGTGGTGTTGAGCCTGCCGCCGGGACGGAACCAGCGCACGGCCACCCAGATGGTGTCGCGGATCATCCGGTAGGTCAGCTTGGGGTCGACGTCGGCCCTGAACAGCCCGGCCGCCTGACCGGCCTTGATCTGGGTCACCCAGATCTGCTCGACCTCGTCCTCGGCCTTGACCAGGTAGTTGAAGCGCTCGAACTGGCGCAGGTAGTTCCAGTCGTTCTGCATGACGGTGATCGCGGCGCGGTGGGGCTCCAGCGTGCCGAAGCCGATGCGGACCATCTCCGACAGGACCGTGCGGGCGTCGGAGCTGGTGTCGACGGCGGCGCGGTAGCGGGCGATGAGGTCGTCGAGGAAGGTGGACAGCACCTCGTCGACGATCGTCTCCTTGGAGTCGAAGTGGTGGTAGAGGCTGCCGGACAGGATGCCCGCCTCGTCGGCGATCTCGCGTACGGTCGTGGCCTGGAAGCCCTTGCGCGCGAAGAGCTCCGCGGCGAGTTTGACGAGGTGGTCGCGCCGCTCTGAGGCCGCCCCAGTGGAGGAGGCGCGCTGGCGCTTCGCCGGTGACGTGGTGGTGCCGGAGTTCTTTCGCGTGGTCACGTTTCCCATTATGAGCCCTCAGACAATCGCTTGTTCACACGTCAGGCCCAGCTCGTAGGGCATTATCTTGCTTACCAAGCGCTTGTTAGGATGCAGGGATGAACGAGGCTTACATCGTCGCCGCCGTCCGTACCCCCGTCGGGCGCAGGAACGGCGGGCTGGCCGCGGCCCACCCCGCCGACCTCGGCGCGCACGTGCTCCGCGAGCTGATGGACCGCGCGGACGCCGACCCCGCCGCCGTCGAGGACGTGATCTTCGGCTGCGTGGACACGATCGGGCCGCAGGCCGGGGACGTCGCGCGTACCTGCTGGCTGGCCGCCGGGCTGCCCGAGGAGGTCCCGGGCGTCACCGTCGACCGCCAGTGCGGCTCCTCGCAGCAGGCCCTGCACTTCGCCACCCAGGCCGTGCTGTCGGGCACCAGTGACCTGGTGGTGGCGGGCGGCGTGCAGAACATGAGCATGATCCCGATCTCCTCGGCCATGCTGGCGGGCCGGCCGCTCGGGCACGAGACCCCGTACGCCGGGTCCAAGGGCTGGTCCGCCCGCTACGGCACGGCGGAGGTCTCCCAGTTCGCCGGGGCCGAGCAGATGGCGGTGGCCTGGGACCTGTCGCGCGAGGACATGGAGCTCTACGCCTACGAGTCCCACCGCCGCGCGCTGCGGGCCGTGGACGAGGGGCGCTTCCGGCGCGAGATCGTCCCTTATGAGGACGTCGCCGACGACGAGGCCCCCCGCCGGGACACCACGCCGGAGAAGATGGCCGCGCTCCGGCCGCTGACCGAAGGGGGGCGGCTCACGGCGGCGCTGGCGTCCCAGATCTCCGACGGCGCGGCGGCGCTGCTGGTCGCCTCGCCCCGGGCCGTACGCGACCACGGGCTGACCCCGCGCGCCCGCGTGCACCACCTCTCGGCGCGCGGCGCGGACCCGATCATGATGCTCTCCGCGCCCATCCCCGCCACGGCCCACGCCCTGGGCCGGACCGGCCTGGCCATCGACGACTTCGACGCGATCGAGATCAACGAGGCGTTCGCCTCCGTCGTGCTGGCCTGGATCAAGGAGACCGGCGCCGACCCGGCCCGGGTGAACCCCAACGGCGGCGCCATCGCGCTCGGCCATCCGCTCGGCGCGACCGGCGCGGTCCTGACCGTGAAGCTGCTGCACGAACTCGAACGCACCGGCGGCCGGTACGGCCTGCAGACGATGTGCGAAGGCGGGGGACAGGCGAACGTCACCGTCATCGAACGCCTCGGCTGAAAGGCTGCGCCGCGCAACTGAAGTGAGCATTTGCGGCAATGGTTGAATAAGACACGGAAGGAACCGGGCTGACATCAGAAAATGCCTCTAGCAAATAGGAAACTTTCCTATTAGATTTCGGGTCATGCCCCTCAGCGGTGACCTTCTTCGCCTCGCCGACGCCGTCCTCCTCCCTGGTTTCGCGGGACAGACGCCTCCGGACTGGATCCGCCGCCGACTCGGCGAGGGACTGGCCGGCGTGGTGCTGTTCTCCCGCAACATCGCCGACCCCGCGCAGGTCGCCCGGCTCACCGCCGCGCTGCGCGCGGAGAACCCCGCGGTGCTCGTCGGCACCGACGAGGAGTCCGGCGAGGTCACCCGGCTGGAGGTGAGCACCGGCAGCAGCCGTCCCGGCGGGTACGCGCTCGGCGTCGTGGACGACGTCGGCCTCACCGAGGCGCTGGCCAGGGACATGGGCGGCGAACTGGCGGCCGCGGGCATCACGATCGACTTCGCCCCGTCCGCCGACGTCAACTCCAACCCCGACAACCCGGTCATCGGCCTGCGCTCCTTCGGGGCCGACCCCGCGCTCGTCGCCCGGCACACCAGGGCGTTCGTCCGCGGCATGCAGTCGGCCGGGGTGGCCGCCTGCGCCAAGCACTTCCCCGGCCACGGGGACACCACCGTCGACTCCCACCACGGCGTGCCCGTGGTGGCCGACGCCGGCATCGAGGAGGCGCTCGTCCCGTTCCGGGAGGCGATCAAGGAGGGGGTCAGGTCGATCATGACCGGCCACCTGCTCGTGCCCTCCTACGACGCCGAGCTGCCCGCCACGCTCAGCCCCAAGGTCCTCACGGGCCTGCTGCGCGAGGAGCTGGGCTTCCAGGGAATGATCATCACGGACGGCATAGAGATGGCCGCGGTGTCGGGGGCGTACGGGATCGGGGGCGCCTCCGCCCGCGCCATAGCCGCGGGGGCCGACGCGATCTGCGTGGGCGGCGAGCGGGCCGACGAGGCCACCGCCGTCGAGGTCCGCGACGCCATCGCCGCCGCCGTGACCGAAGGACTGCTGCCCGAGGAGCGACTGGCCGACGCCGCACGCAGGGTCCGCGAGCTGGCCGCCTGGACCACCTCCTCGGGCAGCCCCGTACCGGAGGACGGCTACCTCGGGCTCTCCGCGGCCCGCCGGGCCGTCCGCGTCACCCGCAGGTCCACGGCCCCCGTGCTGCCGCTCACCGGGGCGGCGCACGTGGTCGAGCTGACGCCCGAGATGAACCTGGCCATCGACAAGGGCACCCCGTGGGGCGTCGGCGAGCCGCTCGGACGGCTGCTGCCCGGCACCGCCGTCACCCGGCTGGCGGCCGGGGACACCACCGGGGCCAGGCTGGAGCGGCTGATCGGCGAGGCGGCGCAGCGCCCGCTGGTGATCGTGGTCCGCGACGCCCACCGCTACGCCTGGCAGGGCGAGGCGCTGCGGCACCTGCTCAGCGCCCGGCCGGACGCCGTCGTCGTGGAGATGGGCCTGCCCGCCCGCTCCGACCTCGGCGCCGTGCACATCGCCACGTACGGGTCGGCGCGGGTCTGCGGCCAGGCGGCGGCGGAGGTGCTCACCGGTACGCTGTGACACCGTGATCCTCGACGGCGAAGACCTCTCCCACAGCCGCCCCGCCCTCCCCGACGACGGCCCGCACGTCTTCCGCGGCTGCGACCTCACCGAGGCCGACCTGTCCGGAGCCGCGCTGGCCGGCGCCCGCTTCGAGTCCTGCGTGCTCGACGGCGCCGACCTGCGCAAGGCCGACCTCGACGGCGCGGTCTTCGCGGGCGGCGGCGGCATGCGCCCGAGGTTCAACGACGCCGACCTGATCGACGCCATGTTCACCGACGTCGACCTGTCCTCGGCCCAGTTCGGCGGCGCCCTGCTCACCGACGCCTCCTTCCAGGGCTGCCGCATGATCGGAGCCGCGCTCACCGCCTCGCGCGGCACCGGCTTCAAGGTCGCGCGGTGCAACCTGACGCTGGCCAACCTCGGCGGCTGCTCGCTGCGCGGCGAGTTCATCGAGGGCGTGCGCTTCGACGACGCCGACCTGTCGGGCTGCGACTTCACCGAGGCCACCTTCAGCGACTGCCGGCTCATCGGCACGCGGCTGCTCAACACCACGTTCGCCAAGGCCGACCTGCGCGGCGCCGACCTCGGGCAGCCCGACGACGCCAAGCTGCGCGCCTTCGCCGGCGCGATCATCAACCAGACCCAGGCGAACGCCATCCTGCTGGCCCGCGGCATCACCGTCCTGTGAGCCAGGCTCCGCGCGAGCCAGGCTCCGTGCGGGTCAGGCTCCGTGCGGGTCAGGCGTCGTGCGGGTCAGGCGTCGCGTGGGTCAGGCCAGGCGTTTGCGTGCCTCCTCGGCCTCGGACATCACCCGGCCGATCAGCTCGGCGCACGACGGCAGATCCTCGATCACGCCCACCACCTGACCCGAGGCCATCACCCCGAGATCGGCCCGGCCGTCCACCATCGCCGCGCGCAGCAGCATCGGCGTGTTGGCCGCCTGGAGCACCTGCGCCCAGGTCAGCTCCCGGCCGCGGCGCATCCGCCGTCCCTCGCGGACCAGCGCGCCCCACGACAGGCCGGACAGCCGCCGGAACCGGGCGCCGTTCAGCACCGCGCGCAGCAGCCGCGACCGTTCCAGCGAGGCCACGAACGGGGTGCTGAGCACGCGGTGCGGCACGCCGTCCACCCTGGTCGTCACGACGGTCTCGCGGGCGGCCAGGTAGACGTCCTTGACCGCGCCGGGCACCGGGGACTCGCGGGTGAGCAGGAACCGGGTGCCCATGGCGATCCCGCACGCGCCGTAGGCCAGCGCGGCGACCAGGCCCCGGCCGTCGAAGAAGCCGCCCGCCGCGATCACCGGGATGTCCACCGCGTCCACGACCTGCGGCAGCAGCAGCGTGGTGGCCAGCGGGCCGGTGTGCCCGCCGCCCTCGCCGCCCTGCACGATCACCGCGTCCACCCCCCACGCGGCCACCTTCTCGGCGTGCCTGCGCGCCCCCACCGACGGGATCGTGACGACCCCCGCGTCCTTGAGCCGGGCGATCAGCTCGCGCCGGGGCGCCTGGGCGAACGACGCCACCCGCACGCCCTCCCTGATCATCACCGCCACCCGCTCGGCCGCGTCGTCGGCGTCGGAGCGGATGTTCACCCCGAAGGGGGCGTCGGTCCGCTCCTTGACCCGCCTGACCGCCGCCGTCATCTCGGGCACCGACATGGTGGCGGCGCCGATCACGCCCAGCCCGCCCGCCGCCGAGACGGCCGCGGCCAGCCGGGCGCCCGCGACGTACCCCATGCCGGTCTGGACGACGGGATGGCGGCAGCCGGTGAGCTCGGTCAGCGCCGTCCTCACCGGGCCACCTCGCGGTCGCGCGCCCGGCCGGGATCCAGCCGGTCCAGGACGGCCAGCTCGGCCGCGTCCGGCTCCCGCGTCGTGGGCACCTCCGGCGGGACGACCAGGTCGAAGCCGGTGGCGGCCAGCACGTCGGCCACGCTCACCCCCGGATGCGTGGACACCAGGCGCATCGAGCCGTCGGGCGTGCCGAAGTCGAGCACCGCCAGGTCCGTCACCACCCGCCGCAGCTCGTACGCCCCCCGGTCGGTGCCCAGCCCGCTCACCATGTCCACCTCGGGCACGAACACCCGCCGCGAGTGCCGCGGGATCCAGTAGCTCGTCGGGTCGCACCGCGTGTTCCCCGGCGCCCCCCGCACCCCGAGGAGCTGCGCCTTGGGACGGGCCCAGTCGCCGATGCAGGAGATGTTGCTGTTCCCGTGCCGGTCGATCTGGCTCGCGCCGAGCATCACGTGCCGGCGGCCGTTCAGCACCAGCCACAGGTGCTCCCGGAACGGCAGCCACCCCTCCACCACCCCGGGCGCCGCCCCCAGCGCGGGCACGTCGCCGGTGAGCAGGCAGACGCCGTCGGAGGTGAGCAGATCGGGCTCGAACGTCAGCCGGGCCAGCCGCGCGGCCAGCACCGTGATGGCCCCGCCGATCCCGGCCGCCAGGATCTCCCCGTCTCCCCTGAACGCCTCCGCGCAGGCCAGCACGCACACGTCAGCCCTGCTCACCTCAGTCCTGCTCGCCTCAGCTCTGGTCATCGACGCCGCCCTCCACGTACCGCCGCTGCCGCTCCTCGTCGCGCCCGTAGTCCGGCTCGCACGAGGTGAACCCGGCCCCGCCGGGCGCCTCGACCACGCCGGTCACCATCGACCGGCTGATCAGCAACGACTGCACCGGCCCCTCCTTCAGCAGGTCGGCGGTGTCCACCAGCCGCTCGCAGGACACGTAGCAGCGCCCGGCCGCCTTGGCGTACAGGTCGTCGAAGTACGGGTCGGGGCCCAGATACTGGGCGTTCCCGCGGGCGTCGGCCCGGTTCAGGTGCACCAGCGCCACGTCCATGGTCAGGGCGGGCACCGCGACCAGCTCCTCCCCGTCCCCGTACGGCGAGCGCACCGTCCGCAGCTCCGGGTTGACCCGCAGCACGCCGGACCCAAGGCCCGCCCGCGTCGGCAGGAACGGCAGCCGGTGCGCCGCCGCCAGCAGCCCGAACATGAACATGCCCTCGTCGTACTCGGTGAACTCGACCGTGCCGGCCTGCCTGGCCGCCCGGAAGTGCGGTTCGAGGGGGATGGAGTCGAGCGTGACGAACGGCGCCACCACCCGGCGCACCTTGCCCGCCGCGCACAACATGCCGACGTCCGGGCCGCCGTAGGAGACGACCGTCAGATCCCGGACGGACGTCCGCAGCAGGCCGCCCACCAGGGCCATGGGCTTGCGGCGCGAGCCCCAGCCGCCGATCCCGACCGTCATCCCGCTCTCCACCGAGGCCGCGACCTCCTCGACGGACATCACCTTGCTCATCGGAACCGCTCCCTGTGCTCGTCGCCCATGCCCATGAGGTTCAGCTCGAAGGTGAAGCCCTGCTCGAAGCGGTAACTGCGCCGCACGTCCACCGGGTCGATGCCGTTCAGCGACTCCTTGGCGCGGCGGATGACGTACGGGTCCTTGGCCGCGATCAGCCCGGCCACCTCCATCGCCGCCGCGCGCAGCTTGTCGCGCGGCACCACCTCCAGCACCGACCCGAACGCGTGCAGCTCGGCCGCCGTGACGTTCCGGCACGTGTAGACCATGGCCCGCATCAGGTGCTGGGGCACCAGCCGGGCCAGGTGCGTGGCCGCCCCGAGCGCGCCGCGGTCCACCTCGGGCAGCCCGAAGTAGGCGTCCTCGCTGGCCACCACCACGTCCGCGTTGCCGGCCAGGCCGACGCCGCCGCCCAGGCAGTGCCCGTGCACGGCGGCGACCACCGGCACCTCGCACTCGTAGACGGCCGCGAACGCCTCGAAACACTGCCGGTTGGCGCCGACGAGCGCCGTGTGCCCGGGATCGGCTTGCATCTCCTTGATGTCCACGCCGGCGTTGAACCCGCGGCCCTCGGCCCGCAGCACCACCACCCTGGTCGCCGGGTCGCGCCCGGCCGCGCGCACCGCCGCCGCCAGGTCGGCCCAGCCCTGGACGGTCAACGCGTTCACCGGCGGCACGTCCACCACGACCTCGGCGACCGGCCCGTCCCGCAGTGTGATCCCCATCGCGCTCCCTGGTCGCACCTAACGCTTGCTTGGTACGGTAGCACCCGTGACGGTCACTTACGACTACACGGGCAGGTCCGTGCTGGTGACGGGCGGCACCCAGGGCATCGGCGCGGGCATCGCCAGGGCCTTCCGCGCGGCCGGCGCCGACGTGACGGTCTGCGCCAGGAAGGACCCCGGCCCCCTGGACGGCCTGCGCTTCGTCCAGGCCGACGTGCGCGTCCCGGCGGACGTCGAACGGCTGGTCGCCGGGTTCGACCGGCTGGACGTGGTGGTCAACAACGCCGGCGGCTCGCCGCCCGCCCCCGTGTCGGGCACCTCGCCGCGCCTGCACGCCCGCGTCATCGAGCTCAACCTGACCGCCCCTCTGCTGGTCTCCCAGCGGGCCCACCCGCTGCTGGCCGCCGCCCGCGGGGCGATCGTGATGATCGGCAGCGTCAGCGGCGCCCGTCCCTCGCCCGGCACCGCCGCGTACGGCGCCGCCAAGGCGGGCCTGCACCACCTGGCCCGCTGCCTGGCCGCCGAATGGGCCCCCGAGGTGAGGGTCAACTCGGTCGTGGTCGGCCTGGCCGACACCACGGCGGCCGAGCGGTACACCGGCCGGGGCCGGGCGGACGCCGCCATCCCCGCGGGCCGCCCCGCCACGCCCGCCGACGTGGCCGCGGCCTGCCTGTGGCTGGCCGCCCCCGGCTACGTGACCGGCGCCGAGGTACGGGTGGACGGCGGCGGCGAGATCCCCGCCTGGCAACACCTAGCTTCTGACGATATTTCTTGATATCTGTGCATGATCCCCTTGGGAGGTCTTGTGGGCATTTGCGCTGGCCGCGTGGTGATCGTGACAGGCGCCGGACGCGGCATCGGCAGGCAGCACGCCCTGGAGTTCGCCCGGCAGGGCGCCCGCGTCGTGGTGAACGACCTCGGCACCGCCCGCGACGGCGGCGGCGCGTCCGCCGGCCCGGCCCACGAGGTCGTCGCCGAGATCGAGGCCCTCGGCGGCCGGGCGGTGGCCAACTGCGACGACGTGTCCGACTGGGCCGGCGCCGCCCGGCTGGTGAAGACCGCCGTCAGCGCGTACGGCCGGCTGGACGTCCTGGTCAACAACGCCGGCTTCCTGCGCGACCGCATGCTGGTCTCGATGACCGAGCAGGACTGGGACGACGTCGTCCGCGTGCACCTCAAAGGCCACTTCCTGCCGCTGCGGCACGCGGCCGCGTACTGGCGGGAGCGGTCGAAGGCGGGCGAGGAGGTGTCCGGCAGGGTGGTCAACACCTCCTCGGGCGCGGGCCTGATGGGCAGCGTCGGCCAGGCCGGCTATTCGGCGGCCAAGGCCGGGATCGCCGCGCTCACCCAGGTCGCCGCCGCCGAGCTGGCCCGCTACGGCGTCACCGTCAACGCCATCGCGCCGGCCGCCCGCACCCGGATGACCGAGGAGGTGTTCGCGGCGACCATGGCCAGGCCGCGGGCCGGGTTCGACCCCATGGACCCGGCGAACGTCGCCCCGCTCGTGGTCTGGCTCGGCTCGGCGGCCTCCGCGCACGTGACGGGCCGGGTCTTCGAGGTCGAGGGCGGCACGATCGCGCTGGCCACCGGCTGGCGCCACGGCCCCGCCGCGGACCGGGGCGCCCGCTGGTCGCCGGAGGAGGTGGGCGAGGCCGTCGCCACGCTCCTGGAGGCCGCGCCCGCCCCCGAGCCCGTCTACGGCGCGGCCCCCTGATCCCCGACGGCTAGCGGACCAGCCCGGGCACGGACGTCTGGCCGTCCCCCCGCAGCGCGAACAGCTCGGTGGCGCGCCCCGAGTCCACGTCCACCGCGTAGACCACGGCGACGGCGCGGGGGTCGTCGTCCGGATAGGCCAGCAACGTCACCTCGCGGGGGGACGTCCAGCCGCCCAGCTTGGCCGGCCGCAGCCCCTCGGCGAGCCCGGACGGCCTGACCCGGCGCTCCGCGCCTCCCTTGACGTCGAAGACGACGATCGTGCCGTCGCGTTGCACCATGGGCTCGCGGTTCCGGTCGAGGGTCGTGCCGACGCGGGCGATCGTGCGACCGTCCGGGGCCAGGGCGCTGAAGTCGTAGGTGTGCTCCGGGACCGTCACCGGGTCGCGGCCGAGCACCCACAACGCCGTGGTGTCCCCCTTGGCCCTGGCCAGCACGACCGGGCCCGTCCCGTCGGCCACGCTCACCGGCCAGGAGCCCTTCGGCAGGGAGGCCGACGTGCCGCCCAGCACGTCCACGAGCAGGGGCGCGCCCGTCGCCGACACCACGAACCGCAGGCCGCCGGGGGAGAGCCGCAGCGCGTACTCGGCGGCGAAGTCCTGGTCGTCCTGCTGCAGCGGCGACGTCCACATCTGGCCGCCGGCCAGGTCCCGGACGACGATCGCGTGCCTGCCGGGGCTGTAGTAGGCGATCCGGCGCCCGTCGGCCGTCGCCTCGACCGGCCCGTTCCGCGGCCCGTCGGTCAGCTCGTACGTGGCGCCGTCCCGGGTCACCAGCCGCCACGGGCACGCCGGGCCGCCGGTGCGGCACATCGGCCGGTAGAACTGCTCGACCGGCGCGACCCCCTTGGCGGGCAGCGGAAGGGCGGTGGCCGCCGGCGGGGTGAGCACGATCGGCGGCGCCGGACGCGCCTGCTGCAGGAGCACGACGCCGCCGCCCCCGATCACGCAGACCGCCGCCGCGACGCTCACGGCCAGGCGGGTCGCGCGCCTGCGCCGGGCGCGCAGGACGGCCCGCGCCCCCAGGTCGACGACCGGCGCCTGCTCGGCCAGCGCGTGCAGGTCCTCGCGCAGCGTCTTCATCGGTACACCTCCGCGGGGGTGAGGGCGCGCAGCTTGGACAGCGCGTAGTGCGTCTGGCTCTTGACCGTGCCGAGCGAGACGCCCATGAGCCGGGCGGTCTCGTGCTCGGTGCGGTCCTCGTAGAAGCGCAGCACGATCACCGCGCGCTGTTTCGGGGTGAGCCGGGCCAGCGCCTTGAGCAGGGTCAGGCGGCGCACGGTCGCCTCGTCGTGCGCGTGCCCGCCGGACTCCGGCAGCTCGGCGGCGGGCACCTCGGGCCGCCTGCGCCGGCGCCAGGAGATGGTCTGGTTCACCAGGGCCCGGCGCGCGTACGCCTCGGGGTTGCCGTCCTCGGCGAGCTTGCCCCAATGCGAGGCGACACGGGTGAGGACCGTCTGCAACAGGTCCTCGGCGAGATGGGGGTCTCCGGTGAGCAGATACGCGGTCCGCATCAGCGACTGCTGACGGGCGCGTACGAACTCGTGGAACCCCTCGTAGCGGTCCATGTAGGACATCAACTCCGCCGAGGGCCCGAAAGTTGGAAGAAGTCGTCAGCGCATCGACGACCGGGCGGTGGGACGCAGGCGCAGCCGCACCGGCGGCGCGGTCAGGTCCAGCATGGACAGGTCCGCCGGGCGCTCGTCCTCGGGCCGGGCGAACCGGGTGAACCACACGAACACGTTCTCCCCGGTCCGGACCGGCAGGCGGGGGAAGGTGTTCTCGGCGTGCTCGCTCTCCAGGCAGCCGACCGGCGGCGTCCCGGCCTCGGCCAGCGCGGGCGCGACCTGACCTGCGAAGAACTCGGCGAAGCCCTCCCCGACGTGGCAGATCGTCGCGACGTACAGGGCGGCGGGCGGCTCGGCGGCGCCCGCGGGCGGCCGTTCCCAGGAGGGCAGCTCCGGACCGGACGGACGGAGCAGCAGCACGTCGTCGGAGTCGATCATCGTGGCGTTGGCGGCGTCGCGGTGCGCCCGCCAGACGGGGCCGTCGTAGAAGCCCTCCAACGCCGTCCGGCGCGCCTCCATGTCGGGGAAGGCGCGCAGCCAGGTGAAGGTGTCGGGCGCGTCGGGATCGCGGAAGGTGCCCGCGACGCGCATGCCGAGCGCCTCCTGCGGCTCGACGAACTCGCGCTCGAACAGCGTGATCAGGGTGTCGCGCCGTCCTGGGTGAAGGGTGTACCGCCGTAGTTCGTAGATCATGGCCGGACGTTAGGTCTGGATCACTGCCACCTCATGTCAGCGTCGGCGGCGAACAATGTTCTGATAACTGTGTGCTACCGAACGGCAACGCAGAGTTATATAGTCGCATTGACCTTGATCCCAATGGGTCACAGAAGGTCAAAAAGAGGGCGGCGGCTGCCCAGGGCCCTGGCGTCCGCCGCCTCGCAGGGGTCCACACCGGTGAAGGAGCAGAAGTGATCAAAAGGCTGTGCGCCGCAGGTGCCGTGCTGGCCGCGGCCGCCGGCGTCGCCATGGCGGCGGTTCCCGCCCACGCTGACACCTGGTCCGACAACTGGAGCAGCAACAGCGACTCGTCGCAGTCGGGCAACAACTTCGGCGACGTCTCCGCGGCCAACCGTGGTGGCTGGGACTCGACCAACGTCAACAACATCAACGGCGTCGCGACCACCGCCACCGACGGCGGCATCGCGGTGACCTACATCTTCTACTGACCTCCGTACAGCTCCGAGGAAGGGACATCGACATGATGAAGAAGCTCTGCGTGACCACCGGCGCCGTCGCCGCGGCCGCCGCCCTGACGCTCCTGTCCGCCCCGGCCCACGCCGACGTCACCGCGGGCAACTCCAGCTCCAACCACGACACCTCCCAGTCGGGCAACAACTTCGGCAACGTCGTGAACGTCAACGTGAGCGGCACCGACGCCACCAGCGTCAACAACGTCAACGGCAACGCCACGACCGCCACCGACGACAGCCACGCCGGCACCAGCGTCGACTCCTAGCCAGGCCCGGGGGCGCCCTCCGGCGCGGAGAGGGCGTCCCCGTGCGGGCCGGGTCGAGGCGGCCCGGCCCGCCCCCACTACCATCCCTGGATGACGAACTGTGCATATGTCACCTTTGATGACCCAACCGGCCAGGACGACGAGCGTGACCTCGCGCTCTCCCACTGGCACGCCAACGGCATCGAGGGCCGCGCCGAACGCTGGGACGACCCCGCGGCCGACTGGAGCGCCTACGACGCCGTCGTGGTGCGATCGGCCTGGGACTACATCGACCGGCGCGCGGAGTTCCTGGCCTGGGCCCGCCGCGTCGAGTCCGTCACCAAGCTGCTCAACCCGGCCGTCGTCCTGGAGGGCAACACCGACAAGACGTACCTGAGAGACCTGGGCGTGCCGACCGTGCCGACCCATTGGTCCGCCCACGACCTGCCCGACTGGCCCGAGTACGTCGTCAAGCCCGCGATCTCCGCCGGAGCCCGCGACACGACCAGGACCACCGACCGCGACAAGGCGGCGGAACTGGCCGCCGCGCTCCAGGCCGCGGGGCGGCAGCCGATGGTCCAGCCCTACCTCGACATGGTGGAGTCGGAGGGCGAGACCTCCCTGCTGTACTTCAACGGCCGCCTCAGCCACGCCGTCCGCCGCCATCCGATGCTGGCGGCGGGGACCACCCTCGACTACAACGCGCGGGCCGAGCTCCGCACCCCGGCCCCGGACCAGGTCGACCTGGCCGAGAAGGTGCTAGCAGCCATTCCCCACGCCCTTCTCTACGCCAGGATCGACCTGGTCCGGCTGTCCGACGGCACGCCGGTGGTCATCGAGCTGGAGCTGACCGAGCCGTACCTGTTCCTGCGGTACGCGCCGGACGCCCCGGCGAACTTCGCCAGGGCTCTGGGGGAGCTGGTCTGATCAGCAGGAGATCCCGCCGTCCACCGGGATGACCGTGCCCGTCAGGTACGACCCCGCCCGCGAGGACAGGAAGACGGCCGCGCCCGCCATGTCGTCGGGCCGGCCGATCCGTCCCAGGGGCACGGTCGAGGCGATGGCGGCGCGGGTGGAGGGGTCGTCCAGGGCGAAGGCCATCATCTTGGAGTCGAACGGGCCGGGGGCGATGGCGTTGACCGTGATGTGCTCCTTGGCCAGCTGCCTGGCAAGGTGGCGGGTCAGCATGTGCACGGCCGCCTTGGTGGAGGAGTAGGCGTAGCTCTCCAGGGCGGGCACCCGGATGCCGTCGATCGAGCCCACGTTGATCACCCGGGCCGGGTCGTCCGGGTCGGCCGCCTGGCGCAGGTTCGGCAGGAACTTCTGGGTCAGGTAGAAGACGCCCTTGACGTTGATGTCCCAGAGCTTGTCGAAGGCGTGCTCCGGATACTCCTCCAGAGGCGCGCCCCAGGTGGCGCCGGCGTTGTTGACCAGCACGTGCAGCGGGCCGCCCACCGCCGTGACCAGCGTGTCCACCCCCTCGGGCGTGGACAGGTCGGCCTGGACGGCCGTGCAGCCCAGCTCGGCGGCGGTCTTGTCGACCTCCGCCGCCTTGCGTGCCGATATGACGACGGTCGCGCCGGCCGCCACGAACCCGGCGGCGATCATGCGGCCGATGCCGCGCGAACCGCCGGTGACGACGACCGTCTTGCCTTCCACCGAGAACAGACTCATGTTCCGGAAGCATGCCATACCGACTGGTCGGTTACTAGCTGCCCTCGTCCTTCACCCAGAGTCGCAGCAGGCCCCGGAAGTGCTCGGTGAACCGCTCGCGCTCGCCCGCCGGGTACGTGGCCGCCACCGTGTCGACCAGTAACCGGTCGAACTCCGGCCCGGCCACCCAGTCCAGCACGATCTCGTCGATGTGCCCCAGATGCGTACGGCAGAACTCCTCGTACCGGTCCACCTCGAAGTACCGGTCGGCCAGCTTGCGGTACTGGGCCAGCCGTTCCCCGTAGTCGCCGGTGACCTCGAAGTAGTCGTGCGTCTCCAGGTCGATGCGCGGGCGGCGGCGGGTGGCCACGCAGAACACGCTCCACTTCACCAGCGCCTTGATCGCCCAGGGGAAGTAGTAGTGCAGGCTGGTCAGGGCCACGTCGGGGCAGGCGTTGGCGTAGTCGATCGGGTGCACGTCGGCGCCCTTGACCAGCGTCTCGCAGGAGTTGAACTCCCAGCGGAAGAACGCGTTCACCAGCCGCCCGACGGTGACGACCTCCTCGCCCACGGACGGTGAGAGGAACTCGTGGTCCACGGCGTACCGGGCGTGCATCGGCTCGTCGGGGCGGAAGCGCATGACCATGGTCTCCGCGCCGATCGACAACGACCTGGCGAAGGCGTCGTACCCCTCGACGGACTGCTGGAGGTGCATGAGCATCTCGCCGCTCTGGTCGTAGGCGCGGTGCAGCTCGTCGCGGTCGCGGACGCGGGAGACGCCCCGCCAGGCGCCGCCGTCGTACGGCTTCATGAACAGCGGATAGCCGATGCGCTCGGCGACCGCGTCGAGGTCGAAGGCCCGGTTGTAGCGCTCGGCGGTGTAGGCGTAGCGGGAGTTGTCCAGCGGGTTCTTGTACGGCACCAGCACCGTCTCCGGCACCTTGAGCCCGAGCCGCATCATCGCGCAGTAGGCCGCGTGCTTCTCCATCGACTGGAACGTGAACGGGCTGTTCAGCAGATAGACGTCGTCCATCATGGCGATCTTCTTCAGCCACTCGCGGGGGTGGTAGTACCAGTACGCCAGCCGGTCGATCACCAGCTCGTGGCGTGGCTTGGCACGCAGGTCGAACGGCTCGATCGTGATGCGCTCGACGTCGAACTCGCCCACCCCCTTGATCGGCCCCAACCGGCGTAACACGGCCTCGAACGCCGCCGGCCAGTCCTCCTCGGTCCCCAGCAGCAGCCCAATGAGATGACGCACGATGCTCCTCCGCGGCCGCCGCGAGGGCTCACAGGCCGGGCAGGCGACCGTTCCTGAACAGGTCGACGAACCGTTGATGGTCTTCACGAGCCTGTGCCCCATATCGGTGGGCGAAATCCACCAACATGCCGATGAATCCGGATTGATCGCCGTTAATGACCGCGACGATCGCCTCCTCCGTCGAGAAGTCCACCAGGTCGTGGCTGGACTCGTCGTCGGCCACCGAGTGCATGCGCGCCACCGCCCGTCCCAGGTCGCGCATGATGGAACGCAGCTCGTCGGGCTCGTTGACGTCGTCCCAGTCGAGGTCGGCCGAGTACGGCGACACCTCGGCCACGAGCTGGCCCACCCCGTCTAGCGAGGCGTACCCGAGCCAGGGGTCGGCGTAGGCCTGCAGCGCCCGCTGCGACTCGGCCGTGCGGTGGCCCTGGTGCAGGAAGTAGGAGGCCGCCTTCTCGTTGTCGACGTACCGGGCCACGGCCGGCGCCTGGGCCTGCTTCATGTAGAGGATGACGTCGTTCTCCAGCGCCTGCGAACGCCCCTCCAGCAGCAGGTTGTACGACGGCAGCCCCGCCGACCCGATGCCCACGCCCTTGCGCAGCGCCACGTCCTTGACGACGTGCTCGACCGGGCTGGACGGCGTGGGCAACGTCCCCAGGTAGCCCTCGAACGCCGCCAGCACCCGCTCCCGGGTCGCCGCGTCGACCTCCTCCCGGCCGTCCATGAGGGCGAAGCGCCGGTCGTAGTCCTCGATCACGGTCTCCACGTCGAGCATCGCCACCCGCGTGCTGAGCCGCGCCGTCTGCAGCACCCGGTGCAGCACGCCGCCGGTGGTCTCCAGGGTGAGCGAGCCGATGGCGTCGTCGCCGCCGGTCGCGATGCCGTGCAGCTCGGCCAGGTACGCCCGCGCGAACTCGGTCACCAGCGCGCTGATCGTCTCGTCCGACAGCGCCTTGGCGTAGCCGATCAGCGCCACGCTGGCGGCGAAACGCTTGAGGTCCCAGACGTAGGGGCCGACGTAGGCCTCGTCGAAGTCGTTGACGTTGAAGACCAGCACCCCGGAGGCGTTCATGTACGTGCCGAAGTTCTCGGCGTGCAGGTCGCCGTGGATCCACACCCGGCTTGTGGGCTCGTCGAGGTAGGAGCCGTCGGCGAAGTCGCCGGTCAGGTCGGCGTAGAACAGGCCGGCGCTGCCCCGGTAGAAGGCGAAGGGGGAGGCCGCCATCTTGCGGAACTTGCGCCGGAAGGCGGCCGGGTCCCGTTTGATCGACTCGCCGAACTCGCTGATCAGGACGTCGAGCAGGAAGGAGGAGCGTGTGCCCATGCAACGGACGGTAGCCCGCCCGATGCCCGCCGCCTACCCCGAATTCTCCCTGACAGGGCCAGGTCAGGGATGTTGCGAGGACACCGAGACGGTCTCGCCCGTCATGTACGACGAGTAGTCGCTGGCCAGGAAGACGATCACGTTGGCCACCTCCCACGGCTCGGCCGACCGCCCGAACGCCTCCTTGGCGGCCAGCTCCGCCAGCAGCTCCTCGCTCGTCACCTTCGCCAGGAAGGGATGCACGGCCAGTGACGGCGCCACCGCGTTCACCCGGACGCCGTGCTCGGCGACCTCCAGCGCGACGCACCTCGTCAGCGCCATCACCCCGGCCTTGGCCGCCGCGTAGTGCGCCTGCCCGCGCTGCGCCCGCCAGCCGGCCACCGAGGCGTTGTTCACGATCACGCCGGAGCCCTGGCCGATCATGTGCCGGACCGCCGCCCTCGTGCAGCGCATGGTGCCGTTGAGGGTGACGTCGAGCACCGCGTGCCACTGCTCGTCGGTCATCTCGGCCAGCGGGGCCGTACCGCCGAGGCCGGCGTTGTTGATCACCACGTCGAGCCGGCCGTGCGCCTCCACCACCGCGTCGAACAGCGCCAGCACCTGCGGCTCCGACGTCACGTCGCAGGGGACCGCCAGCGGCTTGACGCCGGTCAGCTCGGTCAGCGCCTCGGCGGCGGCGGCCAGGCGGCGCTCGTGCCGGTCGGACAGGACGATCGTCGCCCCCTCCTCCGCGCAGCGCCTGGCGGTGGCGTAGCCGATGCCCGCGCCCGCGGCGGCGGTCACCAGCGTGACCTTGCCGTCGAGCAGACCGTGCGACTTCGGATAGGGCGGTGCCATCCGTGCTCCAATCAGCGGGGGAGACCAAGAGTGCGCTCGGCGATGATGTTCCGCTGGATCTCACTCGACCCGGCATAGATCGTGTCCGCCCGGCTGAACAAATACAAGCGCTGCAGGTCGTTCAGGCCGTCCGCCGCCACGAGCCCGGCCTTGCCCTGCACCTCCTGCGCCAGCTCGCCCAGCCGGCGATGCCACTCCGACCAGTAGAGCTTGGCGATCGACACCTCCGGGCCCGGGTCCGGGCCCAGCATCCGCAGGGCGTTCAGTCGCATGATCTCCAGCTCCAGCCACGACCGGACGAGCCGGTCGCGCAGCACCGGGTCCTCGGCCGCCCCGGTCCGCCGGGCGGTCGCGATCACCTCGGCCAGCTCCCGCCGGAACCCGATCTGCTGCCCCAGCGTGGACGCGCCGCGCTCGTGGCCCAGCGTGGCCATGGCCACCCGCCAGCCCTCGCCCGGCGCCCCGAGCAGGTTCCCCGCCGCCGTGCGCGCGCCGTCGAAGAACACCTCGTTGAACTCGGAGGTGCCGGTGAGCTGCCTGATCGGGCGTACGGTGACGCCCGGCCCGCCCATCGGCACCAGCAGGTACGACAGCCCGCGATGCCGCTGCGAGCCCTCCTCGGTACGGCACAGGACGAAACACCAGTCGGCGACGTGGGCCAGCGACGTCCACACCTTCTGCCCGGTGATCACCCACTCGTCGCCTTCGAGCCGCGCCCTGGTCCGGACGTTCGCCAGGTCGGACCCGGCCTCGGGCTCGGAGTAGCCCTGGCACCACAGCTCCTCGCCGCGCTGGATCGGCGGGAGAAACCGGTCCTTCTGCTCGTCGGTGCCGAACTCCAGGATGGTCGGGCCGATCAGCCCCTCGCCGATCAGGCCGACCCGGGCGGGGGCGTCGGCCCTGGCGTACTCCTCGTAGAAGGCGACCTGGTCGTCGAGGGAGGCGGCCCGGCCGCCGTACCGCTCGGGCCAGCTCAGGCAGGTCCAGCCCGCCTGGCCGAGCCGGCGTTCCCAGGCCAGGCGCAGGTCGTGCCCCTCATGCTCCCTGCCGGGGCCGCCGAGACCGCGGACGTGCGCGAACTCGCCGGACAGGCTCTCCTCCAGCCAGGCGCGGGCCTGCTCACGAAGGCTCAACAAATCCCCCGTAGCCGCCCTGGAAGAAGACCAGGGGGCCGCCGTCGGCGTGCGTGTCGAGCTGCAGCACCCGGGCCACCACGATCATGTGGTCGCCGGCCGGGTGCTCGGCCTCGATCACGCAGTCGAGCCAGGCCAGCGCGCCTTCGAGCACCGGGTTGCCGCCGGGGGAGCCGGTCCAGGCCAGGCCGGCGAACTTGTCGCCGCCCTTGGCCGCCATCTGCGCGCAGACCGGCTGCTGGTGCTCGGCCAGCACGTTCACGGTGACGACCTTCGCGCCGCGCACCCGGGGCCAGCTCGTGCTGGTGTGGGCCACGCAGAAGGCCACCAGCGGCGGGTCGAGCGAGACGGAGGTGAAGGAGTTGGCCGCCAGGCCGCACGGCTGGTCGTTCGCCGGGTCGAGGGCGGTGATCGCCACCACGCCGGTCGCGAACCTGCCGAGGACCTGACGGAACCGGCGGCCGTCGATGTGGCCGTTCCCGTTGTGCTGTGTAGGGCCGGGCGGCATGGCGGCTCCGTTACGAGTCCTGCTGCGCTGGTAGGGCGTCGGAAGGCCGCGACAGCCGTCCGGCGCGATGAGCCGGGCAGCGTGTGTGCTCATGGGGTCCGCCTCCTCGTCACCGACTGCGCCCATCATACATACCAAGCGCTTGCTTGGACACTAGGCTCGTTCCGGAGACCCTGTCAACCCGCCCGGAGTCCGCCCCGGTTGCCGCTCGCCGTCCGGTGGCCCCGTCGCCGGTTGACATGGCGAAAAAGGACGGCATAGCGTGCTCTCTGTGCCCAAGCGCTTGCTTGATTTCCGGGATGTGACCGCCATTGCGGGGATCGGCTACACCCCCTTCACCAAGAACTCGGGCGTCAGTACCCTCACCCTGGCCTGCCGCGCCGTCCTGGCCGCCCTCGACGACGCCGGCCTGCCCCCGGACGCCGTGGACGGCCTGGCCACCCACCGCGTCGGCGACTCGGCCGCGCCCTCCCTGGTGGCCCCCGCCCTCGGTCTGCCCGACCTCGCCTGGCACCTCGACCAGTTCGGCGGCGGCAGCGTCTCGCACGCCGTCGTCGGCCAGGCCGCCCTGGCCGTGGCGACGGGGATGGCCGAGACCGTCGTCTGCTACCGCGCGATCAACGCCCGTTCCGAGTTCCGCATGGGCGGCACCGGGCGCGGCGTGCCGGTCAGCCCCGAGGTCCAGTACCAGGCCCCGTACGGCTACTTCGCCCCGCCGCAGCAGTACGCCATGTACGCCCGCGCCCACATGCTGCGGTACGGCACCAGGCCCGAGCACTTCGGCCGCGTCGCCGTCACCCAGCGCGCCAACGCGGTCAAGAACCCGCGGGCCCTCATGCGCACCCCGATCACGCTGGAGGACTACCTGGCCGGCAGGTGGATCGCCGAGCCGTTCCGCCTGCTGGACTGCTGCCTGGAGACCGACGGCGCCTGCGCCCTCGTCGTCACCACCGCGGAACGAGCCCGCGACCTGCGCCGCCACCCCGTCCTGATCTCGGCGGCGGCCTGGGGCGGCGGCACGTCCCACCTGTCGGGCACGGGTCCGGCCGATCCCACGGTGACCGCGGCCGCCGCCCTGGCCCCGCGCCTGTACGCGCAGGCCGGCCTCGGCCCCGGCGACGTGGACGTGGCCGAGATCTACGACTGCTTCACGTACTCGGTGATCGTGCAGCTGGAGGACTACGGCTTCTGCGCCAAGGGCGAGGGCGGCCCGTACGTGGAGTCGGGCGCCACGGCCCCGGACGGCGAGCTGCCCGTGAACACCCACGGCGGTTTCCTGTCGGAGGGGTACGTGCACGGCCTCAACCACGTCGCCGAGGCGGTCGCCCAGCTCCGGGGCGAGGCCGGCGACCGCCAGGTGCCCGGCGCCGAGGTGGCGCTCTCGACGGCCCAGCCCGGCTACATCCTGCCCGCCACCTCCGCGCTGATCCTCAGGAGGTCGTGACCCATGACCCACGGTCCCCGTCCCGAGCCCGACCGCGACTCCGCCGAGTGGTGGGAGCGCCTGGCGCGGGAGGGGTTCGCGGTGCAGCGCTGCGACGGCTGCGGCACCGCGCGCTTCCCTGCGCGGGCCTTCTGCCCGTCCTGCCGGGGCGAGGCGTGGCGGTGGCTCCCGGTGCCGGCCGAGGGCGTGGTCGAGAGCTGGATCGTCAACCGCCGGGCCTTCCTGCCGGGCTCGGAGGAGCCGTACGTCGTGGTGATGGTCCGGCTGGACGCCGTCCCCGGCTGCCTGGTGCACGGGAACTGGCGCGGCGCCGCTCCCGAGCCGCTGCCCGGCCAGCGCGTACGAGGGGTCCGCACGCGCATCGACGACCGGCTGACCCTGCTCGACTGGGAGCCCCTGGACGGGGACGCGGATGCCCATTCGCCCGAGCGCACATCCTCCCGCTGATCGGTCCAGAACCGGACATTCGATTCGTACCGGAAATTCCCACCAGTCCCACCATTGCGAAGGTGCCTACAGGTTGGCCCGTGAGGGTTGATGATGAAGCTGAGGCGTCAACCATGGAGGCGACCCGGACGTGGCGGCGTACGTGTGCGGTAGCGACTCGGCGACAGACGTGACACCGAGGTCACGACCGCTGACTCCTGCCGCCGGCCCGGGCCTGGCTCGGACGGCGCGCAGCCCTCCGGGCACGGGGGCGGTACGGCGGCGCAAGAGGGTCCCTCGGAGGAAGGCGCGTCCTGGCGGGCGTGGGGGACCCGCCAGGACGCGCTTCCTGCCCCGTGCGCGGCGACGCCAGGACTCCGGCGAGGGATGGAGTCCTAGGCCGCGAGTTCGCGCACGGAGTCGGTGGGGGTGAGCGAAGGCACGTGCCGCCGGTGACGAACGGTGCTGCGTCGAGCCGCGCCGACAGGGTCATCGATGGGGTGCGTGACGGGGGCGCCACCCTCCTCGTTCCAGACAAAGGATCCGTCTATGCACCACACGGTCGGTTCGGTCGACACCGAGAGCACGGACATCGCCTTTTCCTTGCTCTGGTGCTTGTGGGAGAACCCGTCGCGCCGCAACGCGTAACGCAGTAAACGAGTTGCTTCGCGGGGGTCCTGCCAGGGCAGGAACGGCGTGTCCGAGAGAACCGGCAACACTTGGCCTCCACCCCCTCACCGGCCTTTAGATGGATTTGTACCAACGAATGGATGATGGGCCGGTCGAGGGGCTTCGGTCAAGGGGTTGTGGCCTGCTAGAACCAGATCGTCTAAATTGTTGGAACAAAAGGGGTGAAAGTGGCAAGGTCGGTGCTGTATCAGCAGGTGGCGGCGGAATTGCGTCGAGCCATCTACTCGGGTGTCCTCGGCCCCGGGGCGCAGCTGCCGACCGAGGCACAGCTCATGGAAGACCACGGGGTGAGCAGGAACACCGTCAGGCTGGCTCTCGGGGAGCTCGTCAACGAGGGGCTGGTCACGCGCACGCCGAGGCGCGGCACGGTGGTCCGCGACCGCAGGCCGCTGCTCATCTACCCGCAGCGCGAGCTGGAGCCGCAGCCCACCGGAGAACTGAAGGAGGCCTTCGCCTACGCCGTTGCGCAGGAAGGCCGGGCCCCGAGCCAGTACATTGAAGTGCTGACGGTTTCTCCCGTCGAGGAGATCGCCAGCAGGCTGGAACTGGCCGACGGAGAGCTGGCGGTCGTGCGTCGCCGCCTGCGGTTCGTCGACGGCCAGCCGTACAACACCAACGACTCCTACTTCCCCCGTGATCTGGTCGCCGACTCCGAGATCGCCAGGCCCGGAGACATCGCGCGCGGGGCGAACAGGGTTCTGGAAGAACTCGGGCACGCGCAGATACGCGTCGTCGACGACATCTGGGCCCGTATGCCCAACCAGGAGGAGGCCGAGCGCCTCCAACTCGAACTCGGCACGCCAGTCATGGTCTACGTCCGAGTCGGATACGACGGGGCCGACATGCCAGTGCGTGTCGCTGTGTCGGTGCTGCCCGCCGACAAACATCTGATCAGATACGAGCTCGATCGTCGCCGCTGACGGGCTCGGTTGAAGGGGTGATCCCGCCGGCCGGGCGCAGCGAGAAAGCCGCCTCGCTGGCCTAGGGGAGTCGTGCATACTCCCCTAAATCGCCATTTATCCATATATATCGGGTTGAGGACCCATATCGCCCCTGCGCGACATTGCGTCATCACGCTGTGTGTCGGCATGGGCACCCAACGCATCGAAGGGCTGTATTATGCACACAAACACCCTCCTTCACCCGCTCGCACTCCGGCGCGCGGAGCCCGCGGACCTTCCCGGCGTGCTCAGGCTTCTCGCGGACACCGCCGAGTGGCTGCACACCCAGGGAGTGCGGCAGTGGCCGCGGCAGGGATTCGGCCCCGAGCGGATCGAGCCGCTCATCGAGGAGCGGGTCCTGTACCTGCTCGACGACGAGCTGCGCTATCTCGACCCCGACGTCCAGGCCCCGCCCGTGGCGACCATCGCCCTCGACGGCAACGCCGACCCGGAGTTCTGGACCCCGGCCGACGACCCGGGGGCCGCGCTCTACGTCCACAAGCTGGCCGTGGCCAGGCCGTGGTCCGGCAGCGGGCTCGGCGACGCGCTCCTCGACTGGGCCTGCTCCGCGGCCCGCTCCGCCGGGCTGCCCTGGCTCCGGCTCGACTGCGCCAAGGCCAACCCGCGGCTGCAGGAGTACTACCGCATGCGCGGCTTCCGGCACGTCCGTACCGTGGACCTGCCGCACCGCTCGTCCGGGGCGCTGTTCCAGCGGCCGTCGCGCGACCTGTCCACGACGGCCTTCCGTGACCTGACGGTCGCGGAGCTGATCAGCGCCTAGCGAACCCCTCTGGCCGGACCCGGTCCGGAAGGGGGCCGGGCCCGGCCGGTGGTCGCGCGCCACCTCACGTCAGGCGGCAGGTCACCTCGTCGGCATGTACCGCAGTGGCCCCGATGGGCACGTGCGTTTCCGGCGCAAGTGGACAGAGCGCCATATAACCTCTTTGCCATGACCGGATCCCTCCTTGAGGTGATCGCGCTCAATGTGCGCGACGCCGTGGCCGCCGAGCAGGGCGGCGCCGACCGCCTGGAGGTCGTCGCCGACATGGCGGCCGACGGGCTCACCCCTGCACCGGAGACGGTCGCCGCGATCGCCGCGGAGTGCCCCCTTCCCCAGATGGTGATGCTGCGCTGCGAGGCCAACTTCACCGCCGACCCCGACGTCCTGGACCGGCTGCGCCGCGACGCCAAGGCGCTCGCGCAGGCCGGCGCGGCCGGGTTCGTGTTCGGTTTCCTCGACGACGCGGGCGCGGTCGACCTGGCGGCCACCGAGGCGCTCATCCACGCCGTCTCGCCGCTCCCGTGGACCTTCCACCGCGCGGTCGACCACGCCGCCGACGTGCAGGCGTCCTGGCGGGCCGTGCGGCTGCTGCCCAACCTGGCCACCGTGCTCACCTCCGGCTCCCCCCAGGGCGTCGGCGCGGGGCTGTCCACGCTCAGGTCCAGGGCCGAGGCCGGCGACGGGTCGATCATCCTGGCCGGCGGCGGGCTCAAGCCCGCTCACGTGCCCGACCTGCTGGACTACGGCATCCGCGCCTTCCACGTGGGCTCGGCCGTACGGGCGAGCTGGACGGACCCCGTCGAGTGGCGGCTGGTCCGCCAGTGGCGCTCCCTCGTCGAACGCGACTGAGCCCCCACCCCGTGGCGCGGCTCAGGGGAAAAGGACCGCGTCGGCGCGCCGGAGGGCGGCGGCCAGCGTCCTGACGGTGGCCGGCTCGTCCATGACGCCGCCCCCGGCCGCCCGCCGCTCCTCCCAGGCCCGTACGCGCTCCCGGTAGGAGTCGTAGTGGGCGAGGTGGAAGGCGTAGACGGTGGCGAACCTGCTGACGAGCTGCGCCGGATGCATGTCCCAGCCCTGGTGGAAGCCGTGGGCCAGGGAGTGGCCGACCAGCCGGGCGTGCCTGCCCCACAGGGCGTGGACGTCGTCCGCCCGGTCGGAGGCGGGCCCGGCGGCCAGCGAGCCGTCGGACAGTTCGACGCCCGTGCCCGCGAACGCCGTCTGCATCACATGCCTGGCGTGGTCGCAGGCCGGATGGTCGAGCCGCTGCTCGTGCGGCGGCAGGCCGATGGCGGCGGTGTAGTCGAACACGCCGAAGTGCGCCGCGGCCAGCCGCCCGCCGAGCGTCAAGGGCAGCTCGGCCCGCAGGAAGGGCAGCGTCTGGGGAGCCTCCACCTGCATCTCGAAGCGCAGCCCGGACAGGCCGAGCCGCGCCTCCAGCCGTTCCAGCACGCCCGCGAACTGCCCGAGGTACGCCTCCATCAGCACCTTGGGGAACGTCACCGTGAACCCCGCCGGCAGCTCGCCCGCCCGCTCCAGCACCCCGGTCAGGAAGCCGCCGAGCGTGCGCACCGACCTCGCCGGGTCGCCGTCGGCGAACGACTTCACCCGCAGCCCCCACCGCCGCGGCAAGGTCCCGGCGGCGTGCAGGCGGGCCACGGCCCGCGCGGCCTGTTCGGCGTGCCCGTCCTCCTCCTCGTGCGGGCGCACGCCGTAGCCGTCCTCGAAGTCGATCCGCAGGTCCTCGACCGGCTCGCGGGCCAGCTTGCCGAGCACCCGGTCGCGCACGCCGGGCGCGAACGCCTCCAGATGCGCCTCGGCCAGCGACAGCGCCCGCCCTCCCCACTCGGCGACGGTCGAGGCGGAGAAACGGTCGGCCGGCACGTAGACGGTGTGGACCGGCTGCCGGCCCGGCTCGGCCATGGGGTAGCGGGCCTGCTGCGCCGCGTGAACCTCGGCGAAACCGGGCACGGGCTCGTCGTGCGCGTACGGGCTCATTCCGGGTGGGCGCAGGCGCGGAGCATGGTGTCGACGCCGACCAGCTTGACGCGTTCGCCGCGGCCGAGCGACCTGGCCAGCTCGCCCTCGGCCCGTTCGATGGCCAGCCAGTCGTCGTAGGTCACCGGCCGCACGCCCCGCTCGGCCAGCAGCGACTCGACCGTCGGCCGCGACGCCCGCGCGCCGCCGGACTCGCCCTCCAGATCGGCCAGCAGCGTGCGGACCGTCTCGGCGGCGTCGGACTTGTTGGTGCCGATGACGCCGGTCGGCCCGCGTTTGAGCCAGCCCGCCACGTACTCGCGCGGACGCACCCGGCCCGCCTCGTTGGGCACGGTCATGGTCCGCTCGGAGAACGGCACGCCGGGCAGCGGGACGCTCTGGTAGCCGACCGAGCGCAGCACCATGCCGACGGGCAGCGTCTCGTACTCGCCGGTGCCGACGACGCGGCCCTCCTCCGACAGGCGGGTGCGTTCGAGCCGGAGCCCCTCGACCCGGTCGGCGCCCAGGATCTCCACCGGCCGCAGCCAGAAGCGCACGTCGAGGCGGCGCGGCCGGCCCACGGGCTCGCGGCCGGCCCACGACTGCAGGACCTTGATGTTGCCCTGGACCTGGCGCGGGAAGTCGGCGCCGAGGACGGCCGCCTCGTCGGGGCGCACGCAGACGTCGGCGTTGGCCAGCTCGCCGAGCTCGCGCAGCTCCTTCAGGGTGAACTTGGCGTGCTCGGGCCCCCGCCTGCCGACCATGTGGATCGCCTTGACCTGGCTCTGGCTCAGCCGGTCGAGGACGTCGTGGGGCACGTCGGTGTGCCGCAGCTCGTCGGCGGTCTTGGCCAGCACGCGCACGACGTCGACGGCCACGTTGCCGACCCCGATCACCGCGACCTCGGAGCTGTCCAGCGTGAAGCGGCCGGGATCGACGTCGGGGTGGCCGCAGTACCAGTTGACGAAGTCGGTGGCCGCCACGCTGCCCGGCAGGTCCTCGCCGGGGATGCCGAGCCGCCGGTCGACCATCGCGCCCGTGCAGTAGACGACCGCGTCGTAGACGCGAAGCAGGTCCGCGACCGAGACATGGGCGCCCAGCGTGACGCCGCCGAGGAAGCGCACCTGGGGCAGTTCGAGGACCCTGCGCAGGTAGTTCGCGATCGACTTGATCGAGGTGTGGTCGGGCGCCACGCCGTACCTGACCAGCCCGTACGGCGTGGGCAGCCGTTCCAGGACGTCGACCAGCACAGGCTCGGCCGACTGCTTGACCAGCGCCTCGGCTGTGTAGATCCCGGCCGGGCCGGACCCGATGACCGCCACGTGCAACGCCACGCTGCCTCCTCATGCCGGTGAAGGTGCGACGCGGAGGACGCGTCCCAAGAGGTGCAACCGGCCCGTGTGCTCGATGTATCCCCGGTCGCCCGCAGGTGAACCCGTCTCCCGTGAATACCCGTCCAACCGGATTCTCGCTCACGGGGCCCCTCATGGCAGCCCCTGAAACGCCGCTATCCGGGGACGGCCCGCGAGCGCAGGGCGAGCTTGTCGACCTTGCCGTTGACGTTGACGGGCAGCGCGTCCACCACCTCGACGCGCTTGGGCACCTTGTAGTTGGACATGTTGGCCTTCGCCCAGGCCAGCAGCGCGTCGGCGGTGACGCGGGCGTCCGGCCGGGGCACCACGTACGCCACGCCGGCCTCGCCGGAGACCGGGTCGGGCACGCCGACCACGGCGGCCTGGGCCAGCGAGCCCTCGCGCAGCAGGAGCGACTCGACCTCGGCGGGGGAGACGTTGAACCCGTTGACGATGTAGAGCTCCTTCTTCCTGTCCACGATGGCGAGGTTGCCCGCCTCGTCCAGCACGCCGACGTCGCCGGTGTGCAGCCAGCCGTCGGCGTCGATCACCTCGGCCGTCCTGGCGGGCTCGTCCCAGTAGCCGCGCATGACGCCGTAGCCGCGTTGCAGGATCTCGCCGCGCCGGCCGGGCGCGACCTCCTTGCCGTCGTCGTCCACGATCTTGACCTCGATGCCCGGGACGGCCCTGCCGGTGGTGTTCGCGATCACGTCGATGGGGTCGCCGGCCCGGGTCATGGACACGACCGTGCCCTCCATCAGCCCGTACGCGTTGATCATCCGTTCCAGGCCGACCCGCTCGGCCAGCCGGGTGATCAGCGTGGCGGGCACGGAGGCGGCTCCGCAGATGGCCACCCGCAACGAGGAGACGTCCCAGTCGGCGCGGTCCAGCTCGTCCAGGATCCGGGCGAACAGGGTGGGCGGCCCGGCCAGGATCGTCGCCTTCTCGGAGGAGATCAGCGACATCAGCGCGTCCGGCGAGAACACCGGGATCGGCAACATCGTGGCCCGCCGCAGCACGCACGCGACGAGCCCGGCGTTCAGCCCGAACCCGTGGTTGAACGGCGCGATCACCGGATAGCGGTCGTCCTCGTCCAGCGTGACGATCTCCGCCCAGTCCCAGTAGCCGCGCAGGACCTGGGCGTGGTCGAGCATCACGCCCTTCGGCGTGCCCGTGGTGCCGGACGTGGACATGATCTCGCACAGGTCGCCGGGCCCGACCGCCAGCGCCCGTTCCTCGACCGCCCGTCCGCTCACCCCGCCCGCCTCCAGGTCGCCGGCCGCGCGCACGGCCACCCGGGCGTCCATGGGAGGCAGCAGGCCGGCGAGCGGCGGATCGCCGACGATGACGACCTTCACCCCGGTCCGGCCGATCAGCCCGGCCGCCTCGATGCCCTTGTACCGCGACGACAACGGCACGAGGACGGCCCCCGCGTCCCAGACGCCGAACGCGTGCCGCACCCACGACGCCGAGTTCGGGCCCCAGATCGCCACCCGGTCGCCGGGCTCCACGCCGAGGGCGATCAGCCCGCGGGCCACCTCGGCGGCTCCCGTCCTGAGCTCCGACAGCGTGACGCGCGCGCCGCCCTCGACGACCGCGACGGTGTCCGGATGGCGTGCGGCCTGGTCGCGCAGCATGCGGGGGAGCGTCCCCCAGTCGGGCATCGATGCCATCGGCTACTCCGTCGCGCTAGCTGACGAGGGCCCTGTCCCGGCCGAGATGGTGGCCGCGCCGGTCGTCCACCGTGCCGGGCACGGGGGTCTCCAGGACGTCCTGGGCGATGCGGACGTCGATCGAGATCGGGGTCAGGGCGCGCACGGCCTGCTCGATCCTCGACCGCCACATCGGGTTCCTGACCAGGCTCTCCCGGCCGAAGGAGACGGTCAGGGCGGCGGCGTCCAGGGTGCCCTGGCGCTCGACCGACAGCTCCCAGCCGGTCACGCCGTCGATCTTCGACAGCGCCTTCTCGACCCGCGGCAACGCCAGCCACACGCCCCTGACCAGCACGTGGTCGCCGACGGTGTGCGCGGGCGCGGGCAGCCCGGCGCCGCCGGAGCCGTCGGCCCTGGCCACCAGGCCGGTCCTGAGCACGGCGTCGCCCAGCGTGGAGTGCCCGGACGGCGTGAGGACCAGCTCGGCGAGCGCGTCCTGCGGGCCGGCCAGGTCGTCCTTGGTCAGCGAGGCGAGGCCCAGCACGCCGTCCGCGAGCGGGGTGAGCGGCGCGTCCTCGGCGGCCCTGAACGCGAGGGCGGCCCCGCCGAACGGGCTGGCGAGCACTTCGGTGACGGCGCAGCCGAACTCGCCGGCCAGATGACCCATCGTCCGCCTGGAGGCGATCTCGCCGGTCAGGACGATGTGGTCGAGCCCGAGGTCGAGCGGGTCGAGCAGGAACTCCAGGTGCAGGCGGGCCAGCAGGTCCATCGCGCCCGTCGGGGTGCTGACCAGCGTGGTCGCGCCGAGCGCGGTCAGCGCGTGGTGCAGGCGCAGGCGGCCGCGCGGCCCGACGGCGGCGGCGGCCCGCGCGACCTGCGCGGCGGCGGCGGTCCACAGCGCCCCCGCGGGCTCGGCGAGCGCCACCACGACCCGGTCGCGCCCGCCGACGCCGGCCGCGCGCAGCGCCGCCGCGGTGAGCCCGGTCGCGGCGGCGGCGTCCTCGGGGCCGAGCGGGAACACGCTGGACAGGTCGGGCGCCACGAGCAGCAGCCCTTCGGCGGTGCGTGCGGACGAGGCGAGGTCGTCGCGGGTCAGCCAGCGGGCGGCGGTCAACGGGCCACCTCGTTCATGAACAGCGTCATCGACTCGCACACCTTCTCGTGGGCCAGCCCGCCGACCTGCGCCTGGATGATCAGGTCCGTGGCCCCGGCCTCGGCGATCCTGACCAGGGCCTTGCGCGAGCCCTCGACGTCGTCCACCACGACCATGAGGTGCTCGCGCAGGGTGGCCATCGCCTCCTCCGGCGGCATCCCGGCGGCGAGCTGGCCCAGCACGCGGTGGGTGGCGTGCCGGGCGTCGTAGTAGTCGGGCGGGGTGACCAGGTTGACCTGGCGGCGGATGTACCACAGGACGGCGTCGGCGGCGGTGGCGGTGGCCTCGTCCCGGGTGGGGGCGGCGAACCAGGGGATCATCAGCGCCACGCGCCGGGAGGCGGGGTCGAAACCGCTCTCGGCCAGGCACTCCCGGTATTTCGCGATGTCGGCGGCGACGTCGTCGATGCCCTTGAGCATCGTCATGCCCAGCAGGTTGTAGCCATGCCGGGCGGCGGCCAGGTAGCCCTCCAGCGAGGTGGAGGCCACCCACACGGGCGGGTGCGGCTCCTGGACCGGACGGGGGTAGACGGCCACGTCAGGGATCTCGAAGAACTCGTTCGACCTGCTGATCGGCTCGCCGTCGGCGCGCCAGATGGCGAGGGTGGCCTCCAGCGAGTCCTCCCAGATCTGCCGCGACTTCTCGAACGGCCGCTGGAAGGCCTGGTACTCCAGGGGGGAGGCGCCGCGTCCGGTGCCGAACTCGACCCGGCCGCCGCTGAGCACGTCGAGGGTGGCGACCCGCTCGGCGGTGCGGATGGGCGACTGGAACGGCAGCAGCACCACGCCGAGCCCGAGGTGGATGCGCTCGGTGCGCTGCGAGATGGCCGCGAGGACCAGGTCGGGGGCGGAGGAGTGGGAGAAGCCCCTGGTGAAGTGGTGCTCGACGAACCAGGCCGTGTCGAACCCCAGCCGATCGCCGAGGACGACCTGCTCGATCACGTTCTGGAACGCCTGTCGTTCGACCCCGCGGGTGCGGCCGCGGACCTCCAGTTCGTACCCCAGGCTGATCCGTAGGGACGTCATCGCGCCTCCGGCGAAAGTAGTGAACCAAGCGCTCGCTTGGTAGAGCGTATCAGGGCCGAACACTTGCGGGAAGGGCGCGCCGCCGATCAGAGTGGTTGCTCGTGAGGCGAAAGCACGCGCTGCGGCGGTCGAAGGACGGCACGTTCCACGACCATGGCGACGACGATCCCTCGCTCCCCGACGCGCGCGCTTACGAGGCTTTCGGCCGGGTCATGGCCGCCCTCGCGACCGAGGCCGACGTCATCGAGTCGTGCCGCGACCTGACGTGGTGGCGCGGCGCCGACCGGAGCTGGCACATCGAGTGGCGCGACGGGCCGTACGCCTCGGAGGTGGCCGCGCTGCTCGCCGGCCAGGTCGGCGACGCCGGCGGCGCGCCGCTCACGGCCGCCGGCCCCGCGGGCGCGGGCTCGGCGGTGCTGGAGGTGCTGGGGGTGCGCTTCGAGCTGCGCGCGATCGACCCCATGGGCCGGGCGCGGGTGCGCGCGCGGCCGGGGTTGTGGCGTCTGGCCGAGGCGCTCGACACCACCCGCCGCACCAACACCCGCCATCCGTGGGAGGAGCTGCTCGGCGGCTGAGCCGCCTCACGCCTCGCCGAAGACGTGCGCGGCCAGGCGGGCGCGGTGCGTCCGCGGCGGGCACAGGAGCTGGGCGTCGGACGTGGCCCGCTTGAGATACCGGTGCGCCGGATGCTCCCAGGTCACCCCGATCCCGCCGTGCACCTGGATGTTCTCGCCCGCCGCCGTCAGGTAGGCCTCGGCGCAGTACGACCCCGCGACGGCCGCGAAGACCTCCGCCTCTGCTTCCGACGCCGCCTCCGCCGCCGCCCGTGCCGCCGAGCGGGCGGACTCCACGAGCAGCAGGACGTCGGCCAGCTTGTGCTTGATCGCCTGGAAGGAGCCGATCGGCCGGCCGAACTGCCGGCGCGAGCGCGCGTACTCGGTGGCCATCTCCAGGCAGCGCGCCGCGCCGCCGGTCTGCTCGGCCGCCAGGGCCGCGATCCCGAGGTCGCGTACGCGGGCCCACGACGTCCCCGGGCCCAGCCTTCGTACGGGTGCGCGGTCGAAGGTCAGGGAGACCAGGGGGCGGGTCTCGTCCATGGTCGGGTACGCCGTCCGCCGCGTCGGCTCGGCCTCGACCAGGTGCCCGCCGGTGTAGACGAGCACGATCTCGCCGTCCAGCGCGTACGGCGCCGAGCCGGAGAGCCGGTCGTCCGCCAGCGCCAGGTCCCCGTCGCCCGGCAGCACGACGGTCGCCGTCGCCGCGCCCGAGGCCAGCTCCGGCAGCAGCCGGGCCCGCGCGTCCTCGTCCCCGTCGGCCATGAGCGCGCCGACGGCCAGCACGGCCGACTGGAGGAACGGGTGGGGTGACAGCGCGCGTCCCAGCTCCTCGGCCACGGCCGCCGCCTCGGCCGGGCCGCAGCCCGCGCCGCCGTACCGCTCGGGCACGAGCAGCCCCGCCGCGCCCACGTCCCGCGCGAACGCCTGCCACGTCGCGTCCGGCCGGTCGGCGAGGTAGGCACGGACGACGGCGCCGAGCTCATCGGAGAGGGTCACCCGAGCATGGTAAACCAAGCGATTGCTTGCCTTAGATACGGATGACCGAAATTTGCCTTTTTTGGATGGATACATAATCTGGATGCGGTCATCCCTAGACATTTCCGGGGGAGGGATTGACCAGGGAATGAAGATGAACCACACCGCAATCGAGTACGCCGACTTCGCCGAATGCGACCGGCGGCTGCGCCGCATGGAACGCCATGTGCTGGCGGCCTTCCTGGCAGGACTGGCCGTCGGCCTCATCGGCATGCTCACCGCCGGCAAGGGCCCGGAATGGTTCGGCCAGCTCTACGACCCGTACGCCTACCTGGCCCTCGCGATGGTCGTGGGCGCCACCGCGTCGGGGTTCGGCTGGGCGCTGCTGACCACGTTCCTCGCGGCCGTGTCCACCGTGGTCGCGGCCATGGGCGCGGGCGCCCTGCGCGGTGTGGACGGCTTCGACGTCATCGGCGGCGGCGTCGCCGGGCTGAACTGGACGGTCGGCCTGCTGGTCGGCCTCGGCCTGCTCGCCTACGTCACCCGCAGGCGGGACCGCTGGGGCGACCTGGCCGCGGGCGCGATCGGCGCGCTGCTGATCGCCGACGTCGTCGACCGGGCGACCCCCGGCTTCATCGACAGCGAGCAGTCGTTCTGGCCCGGACCCGCCATGGTGGTCGCGCTGCTGGCCGTGGCCCTGGTCGTGGTGCTGCGCAGGAACCGGCGGGCCCGCGTGCGCGCCCTGGCGGTCTCGGCCGTCTTCGCCGGACTGCTCACCGTCTGCCTGGGCGTCTTCGTGGGCGGCTGGCTGCCCCTCTCGGCCTGAGCGGGCGTACCGGCCCTCTCGCCTGAGCGGCGTACCGGCTCTCTCGCCTGAGCGGCGTACCGGCCCCTCTCGGTCTGAGCGGGCGTACCGGCCGCGAACCCGGCGATCCGGGCCGATCCGGGCCCGCGCCCGATTAACGCCGCGCGGCGCGGCTCCCCGAGTCGATAGCCTGTAATCCTTCAGATCCAGGCCCGAGCAAGGAGTAGCCGTGTTGCTGCGCATGTCGTCGTTGTTTCTTCGCACCCTGCGGGACGACCCGGCAGACGCGGAAGTGCCGAGCCACAAGCTCCTCGTCCGCGCCGGCTACGTCCGCCGCGTGGCCCCCGGCATCTACTCGTGGCTGCCCCTCGGCAAGCTGGTGCTGGAGAACGTCACCAGGATCGTCCGCGAGGAGATGAACCGGATGGGCGGCCAGGAGGTGCTCTTCCCCGCCCTGCTGCCCCGCGAGTACTACGAGGCCACCGGCCGCTGGACCGAATACGGCGACACCCTGTTCCGGCTCCAGGACCGCAAGGGCGCCGACTACCTCCTAGGCCCCACGCACGAGGAGCTCTTCACCGACATGGTCAAGGGCGAATACTCCTCGTACAAGGACTACCCGGTCACGCTCTATCAGATCCAGACCAAGTACCGCGACGAAGCCAGGCCCAGGGCCGGCATCCTGCGCGGCCGCGAGTTCCTCATGAAGGACTCCTACTCCTTCGACCTCGACGACGACGGCCTCAAGCGCTCCTACGAGCAGCACCGCGAGACCTACATCCGCACGTTCGAGCGGCTCGGCATCGAGTACAAGATCGTGTTCGCCACCTCGGGCGCGATGGGCGGCTCGGCCTCCGAGGAGTTCCTGGCGCCGACCCCCACCGGCGAGGACACGTTCGTGGCCTGCCACTCCTGCGGCTACGCGGCCAACGCCGAGGCCGTCACCACCACCGCGCCGCCCGCCCGCGACCTCGACGGCGCCGCGCCGATGCGGGTCCTCGACACGCCCGACACCCCGACCATCGAGTCCCTGGTGTCCTACGTCAACGAGCGCCACGGCCTGTCCGTCACCGCCGCCGACACGCTGAAGAACGTCGTCGTCAAGGTCACCACCCCCGGCTCCGACAAGGTCGAGACGCTGATCATCGGCGTGCCCGGCGACCGCGAGGTCGACTTCAAGCGCCTGGAGGCCGCGCTCGCGCCCGGCGAGCCCGCCATCTTCGAGGCCGCCGACTTCGCCGCCCACCCGGGCCTCGTCCGCGGCTACATCGGCCCGCAGATCCTGCGCGAGCTCGGCATCCGCTACCTCGTCGACCCCCGCGTCGTCACCGGCAGCTCCTGGGTCACCGGCGCCAACGAGCCCGGCAAGCACGCCGCCGACGTGGTCGCCGGGCGCGACTTCGTCCCCGACGGCACGATCGAGGCCGCCGAGGTGCGCGCCGGCGACCCCTGCCCCCGGTGCGGCTCCCCGCTGTCCATCGACCGCGGCATCGAGATCGGCCACATCTTCCAGCTCGGCCGCAAGTACGCCGACGCCGCCGGCCTCGACGCCCTCGGCCCCGACGGCAAGCCCGTCCGCATCACCATGGGCTCCTACGGCATCGGCGTCTCGCGGGCCGTGGCCGTCATCGCCGAGCAGGCCCACGACCAGCTCGGCCTGGTGTGGCCGCGCGAGGTCGCGCCCGCCGACGTGCACATCGTCGGCACCGGCAAGGAGAACCAGGTCGAGGCCGCCCTTGAGCTGGCCGGCGAGCTGGAGGCGCAGGGGCTGCGGGTGCTCGTCGACGACCGCGCCCAGGTCTCGCCGGGCGTCAAGTTCAAGGACGCCGAGCTGCTGGGCGTGCCCACGATCGTGGTGATCGGGCGCGGGCTGTCGCAGGGCGTCATCGAGCTGCGCGACCGGGTGACCGGCGTCAAGGAGGAGATCCCCCTCGCCGAGGCCGCCACCCGCATCCTGGCCGCCTGCCGCTGACCCACCCCCCCGCGGGCCGGGTAGCTGTCCCGGCTCCGGTGATGGGACTGGTCCGTTGTCCCGGCTCCCGTGATGGGGCCGGGACCGCTGTCCGGTCCCGTCACGGCGGGCCGCTGTCCGGTCCCGTCACGATGAGGGCGGGCCGCTGTCCTGGCTCTGCGAGGGGGCGAGCCGTTGGGCCGGCCTTGCGTTTTCGGGGGTGGGCTGCTGTCCTGGCTGCGCGTTGGGGCGGCCCGTGGTGCCGGGCCGGGCGTGGTGTCGTCAGCTGCCGGAGCGGGACGGTGCCGGCGTGGGAGGCGGCGTCGCGGGCGGGGTGCTGCCCGGCATGCCGGGGAAGGCCGCGGGCGGTGCCGGCTGGAAGGCGTAGGCGCGGGTCGCCGACTCCTGCATGGCCAGGGCGGCGTACTTGCGCAGCGCCGGGTCCGCAGCGGCGGCCAGCTCCAGGTAGGCGGCCGTGACGCCGTTCTCCAGCTGCACGGCCAGCCGGGCGGCCTGCGCGGCGCCGGTGGGCACGTACGGCAGCGCGTAGGAGGGCTCCGACTCGTTCGGGCGGCTCCCGCGGCCGATGATCAGATTGCGGAGCTGGTCGCGGCGGGCCCGGTGGGCCTCGTACGCGGCGCCGGTCAGGTCCCGCAGGGAGCCGGTCGTACGCGCCCCCAGGAGCCCGTAGGCGAACACGGCGGCGTGCTCGGCGGCCAGAGCCTTGCGCAGCTTCTCGACGTCGTCCCCGGCCGTCACGACGCTGCCACCACGATCCTGTTCATCACGATCCCGTTCACGACGACTTGGGCAGCGACACGGCGTGGACCGCCTCGCACGCCCCGATGCTGGCGAGGAGCTGGGCCACGCCGGGGGACAGGCCGGCGAGCTGACGGGGCCGCTGCGCCGCGGCCCGGCGCTCCACGTCCCGCAGCCGTGACAGCGTGGGCTTGGGCGACTTCGACGGCGTGGCACTGGGCGACGCGCCCGGCGAGGCGGGCGCGGACACGGCGGGCGAGGAGGCGGGCGACGAGACGGGCGGCGGGCCGGCGGGCAGGTATTTGCGCAGCTCCGCCAGGTGCGCCTGGTGCCGGGCGCGGAAGGGCTCCAGGGAGTCGGCGCCGCCCGCGATCAGCGCCGAGTAGAGGGCGACCGTGCGCTCCTTGTCGGCGACCACCTGCCGCAGCAGGACGGTCTCGGGCGAGTCGGGCGCCGGGGTCGCGGGCCCGGCGGGACCCGAGGCGCTGCAGGCCGTCAGGGCGGCCGCTCCGCCCGCCAGCACGGCTCGCCTGGAGAGGTGACGCGGGCGCACGGGCTTGGACCTCCGGTGACTACGGACCCGGTGACGAGGGACCCCAGTGACCGGGGCGCCGACGGCGACGGCTCCAGGTGACTGCGGACGCAGATAGCATCGTACGGGCTGGTGCCCGGGAACGCCGTCAGGCGACGCTCCGCCACTCGACCACGACGAGTGGCGCTCTCTCCGTGCCTCCGTACAGATAGGGTGTCAACTGTCGTCGCTGGCTGCACAGCCAGACGGCGGAGAGCCAGTGGCGAGGTCCGCCCGGCTGAGACATGACAATAGGGGAGGTCGATATGGGCAGCGCATCATCCCGCGACCACCTGATGAAGCTCCTGGAGCCCGTGGTCGGCGCGGAGGGCCTCGATCTGGAGGACGTCACCGTCACCCAGGCGGGCAAGAGGCGGTTGCTGCGCGTGATCGTCGATCGCGACGGCGGCGTGAGCCTCGACGACATCGCCGACGTGAGCCAGGCCGTCTCCACGGCGCTCGACGAGGACGACGTGATGGGGCAGGCCGCGTACACCCTTGAGGTCTCCTCTCCGGGCGTCGACCGCCCGCTCACCGAGCCGCGCCACTGGCGCCGTGCCGCCAAGCGGCTGGTGAAGGCCGAGATGAGAGACGGCACCGTGGTGGAGGGCCGCGTTCTGGCGGCGGACGAGAGCGGCGTCGACCTCGACGTCGCCGGCTCCGCCCGCCGGCTCGATTACCAGGACCTGACCCGAGGCCGGGTGCAGGTGGAGTTCCGCCGGATCGACGACACCGACGACGTCGACGGCGACGAAGGCTAAGGGGGAAGCCTCGTGGACATCGACATGAGCGTCCTGCGCAGCCTGGAGCGGGAGAAGGACATCTCCTTCGACCTGGTCGTCAAGGCGATCGAGGACGCGCTGCTGATCGCCTACTTCCGCACCGAGGGCGCGGCGCCCAAGGCGCGCGCCCAGCTCGACCGCGGCAGCGGCCACGTCACGATCTGGGCGGCCGAGCTCGACGACGAGGGCGACGTCGTCAGGGAGTTCGACGACACTCCGGGCAACTTCAGCCGGATCGCCGCGACCACCGCCAAGCAGGTCATCCTGCAGCAGCTCCGCGACGCCGAGGACGAGATCAACTTCGGCGAGTTCGCCAGCCGCGAGGGCGAGCTGGTCTCGGGCGTGATCCAGCAGGGCAAGGACCCGCGCGTGGTGCTGGTCGACCTCGGCAAGATCGAGGCCGTGCTGCCGCACGCCGAGCAGGTCCCGGGCGAGGACTACGTGCACGGCGAGCGCATCCGCGCCTACGTGGTGCAGGTGAAGAAGGGCCACAAGGGGCCGTCGGTGACGCTGTCGCGCACCCACCCCGGCCTGGTCAAGAAGCTCTTCGCGCTGGAGGTGCCCGAGATCGCCGACGGCACCGTGGAGATCACCGCGGTGGCCCGCGAGGCCGGCCACCGCACGAAGATCGCGGTCCGGTCGCGCAAGCCGGGCGTCAACGCCAAGGGCGCCTGCATCGGCCCGATGGGCTCGCGCGTCCGCAGCGTGATGGCCGAGCTGCACGGCGAGAAGATCGACATCATCGACTGGTCCGAGGATCCCGGGCAGTTCGTCGGGAATGCGCTGTCGCCGGCCCGTGTTTCCCATGTCGAGGTTCTCGATCTCGAAGGACGGGTCGCACGGGTGACGGTCCCCGACTACCAGCTTTCGCTGGCCATCGGCAAGGAAGGGCAGAACGCCCGGCTTGCCGCCAGGCTCACCGGATGGCGCATTGACATCCGGCCTGACACACAAGCCGAGGATGCCGCCGGTTCCGTAGATGCGTCAACACGGTAAGCTGGAATATGGTGGCCACGCGGCCCCACAGCGCACCTGTGTGGGCTGCAGGGTTCGCACGGCTAAGTCCGAGCTGCTCCGCCTGGTGCGGATCGAGGACCATCTGGTCCCTGATCTGCGAGGACGGCTTTCTGGCCGCGGTGCATCGCTGCATCCGTCCTTGAGCTGTCTGGAGCTCGCCGAGCGTCGCCGAGCGTTCCCGCGCGCGTTCCGCGTGCCGGGGCCGCTTGACGTCTCGCGAGTGCGGGCACACCTGGAGGAGGAATCACGAAATGTCATGTAGGACGCCGAGTTGATGGGCGGAGTCAGATTGCTATGAGCGCCTGATGAGCACGCGGCGATGAAGACGTCAAGTTAACGACGGTCCGGACGGCACAGCCAGCCTCCCGGGCCGAGTAAGGGAGTGCAGTGGCGAAGGTCCGGGTATACGAGCTCGCTAAGGAGTTCGGCGTAGAGAGCAAGGTCGTCATGGCCAAGCTCCAAGAGATGGGGGAGTTCGTCCGTTCGGCGTCCTCGACCATCGAGGCGCCGGTGGTCCGCAGGCTCACCGAAGCTCTGGGCGCATCGAAGGGTGGGCCCTCCAGGGGCGGCGGTTCGTCGTCCAACAGGCCGCAGCCGCCCAAGGCTGCGCCCCGTCCGGCAGAACACCAGGCCGGCAACGGCGCCGCGGAGGCGCCGACCCCTACTCCTCCGCGTCCGGGTCCGGCTCCGCGGCCAGGTCCGCGTCCCGGCCCCGCGGGTCCCGCGGGCGGCGCGCAGCCGCGTCCGCCGGTGCCGATGCCCCACCAGCCGCAGCAGCAGCCCGAGGCTGCGCGCGGCGAGACCTCCGGGGCTCCGCAGGCCCGCTTCGAGAGCGCGGCCGGTTCCGGCGCGCCCGCCCGTCCGACTCCGGGGCCGCGTCCGGGTCCCGCCGCCCGTCCGGGTCCCAAGCCCGGTCCGGCGCCTCGTCCCGGGCAGCCTTCCGGTGGTGGCGGCGGCGGTCAGCAGCAGGCCCCGCGTCCGGGTGCGCCCGCAGGCGGCGGCCCGCGTCCTGGTCCCGGTCCCAAGCCGGGTCCGCGTGGCCCGCGTCCGGGTAACAACCCGTTCTCGTCCAACGCCAGCGGCATGGGCCAGTCGCGTCCGCCGCGTCCCGGCGGCAACCGCGACGGCGGTGGCCCCGGCCAGCGCGAGCGTCGTGAGGGTCCGCCGCGTGACGGCGCGATGCCGCGTCCGCCGCGTCCCGGTGGCGGCGGCGAGGCCGGTCCGCGTCCCGCGGGTCCGCGTCCCGGTCCGCCCGGTGCGGCCGGTCCGCGTCCGGGTCCCGGCGCCGGTGGTCCGCGTCCGGGTGGGCCGCGTCCCAACCCGATGATGATGCCGCAGGGTCGTCCCGCCGGTCCGGGCGGTGGCCCGCGTCCTGGTGGCGGCGGCGGTGGCGGTCGTCCCGGCGGCGGTGGCGGCGGTGGCCGTCCCGGCGGTGGCGGCGGTCGTCCCGGTGGCGGCGGCGGCTTCGCCGGTCGTCCCGGTGGCGGCGGCGCAGGTCCCCGTACCGGCACCGGTGGTCCCGGTGGCGGCGGCGGTGGCTTCGGCGGTCGTCCGGGTGGCGGCGGCCGTGGTCGCGGCGGTGGCACGGCGGGCGCGTTCGGGCGTCCCGGCGGCCGTCCCGCGCGTGGTCGTAAGAGCAAGCGTCAGAGGCGCCAGGAGTTCGACAACATGTCGGCGCCGGCGATCGGCGGTGTGCAGGTCGCTCGCGGCAACGGCGCGACGATCCGCCTGCCGCGCGGCGCGTCGCTGTCCGACTTCGCCGACCGCATCGGCGCGAACCCCGCCTCGCTCGTGCAGATCATGCTGCACCTCGGCGAGATGGTGACCGCGACCCAGTCGGTCAACGAGGAGACGTTGCAGCTCCTCGGCGCGGAGCTCGACTACAACATCCAGGTCGTCAGCCCGGAGGAGGAGGACCGCGAGCTTCTCGAGGCCTTCGACATCGAGTTCGGCGAGGACGAGGGCGACGAGGGCGACCTCGCCGCGCGTCCGCCGGTCGTGACCGTCATGGGTCACGTCGACCACGGTAAGACCAAGCTGCTCGACGCCATCCGCAAGACCAACGTGGTGGCGCGCGAGGCCGGTGGCATCACCCAGCACATCGGTGCCTACCAGGTCGCCACGACGCACGAGGGCGAAGACCGCAAGGTCACCTTCATCGACACCCCGGGTCACGAGGCGTTCACTGCCATGCGTGCCCGAGGCGCCAAGTCCACCGACATCGCGGTGCTGGTGGTCGCGGCCGACGACGGTGTGAAGCCGCAGACGATCGAGGCGCTCAACCACGCCCAGGCGGCCGACGTGCCGGTCGTGGTCGCGGTGAACAAGGTCGACAAGGAGGGTGCCGACCCCAACAAGGTCCGCGCCCAGCTCACCGAGTACGGCCTGGTCGCCGAGGAGTACGGCGGCTCGACCCTGTTCGTCGACATCTCGGCGAAGAACGGCACGGGCATCGACAACCTCCTCGAGGCGATCCTGCTCACCGCCGACGCCGAGCTCGACCTGCGGGCCAACCCGACGATGGACGCCCAGGGCATCGCGATCGAGGCGCACCTCGACAAGGGCCGCGGCCCCGTCGCGACCGTCCTGGTCCAGCGCGGCACGCTGCGCGTGGGCGACTCGATCGTGTGTGGCGAGGCCTTCGGCCGCGTCCGCGCGATGCTCGACGACAACGGCGACCCGGTCGAGGAGGCCACGCCGTCCCGTCCGGTCCTGGTCATGGGTCTGACGGCCGTGCCGAGCGCCGGTGACAACTTCATCGTCGTCACCGACGACCGGATGGCCCGCCAGATCGCCCAGCAGCGCGCGGCGCGCAAGCGCAGCGCCGACATGGCGAAGTCGAGCCGTCGCCGCACCCTCGAAGAGCTGTTCAGCGACCTTGAGAAGGGTCGCGTCGACGAGCTCAAGCTCATCATCAAGGGTGACGTGTCCGGTTCGGTGGAGGCCCTGGAAGACGCCCTGCTCAAGATCGACGTCGGCGACGAGGTCAGGCTCCGTGTCCTGCACCGCGCGGTCGGCGCCATCACCGAGTACGACGTCAACCTGGCCGTCGCCGACGACAACGCGGTCATCATCGGCTTCAACGTCCGCCCCGAGCCTCGGGCGCGCGACCTGGCCGAGCGCGAGGGCGTCGACATCCGCTACTACTCGGTCATCTACCAGGCGATCGAGGAGATCGAGGCGGCGCTCAAGGGCATGCTCAAGCCCGAGTTCGAAGAGGTCCAGATGGGCACCGCAGAAGTCCGCGAGGTCTTCAAGGTGCCGAAGATCGGCAACGTCGCCGGTTCGCTGGTCCGCTCCGGCACGATCGTCCGCAACAGCAAGGCCAGGGTGATCCGCGATGGCGTCGTCATCGCCGACAACCTGACCGTCTCGTCCCTGCGTCGCTTCAAGGATGACGCCACCGAGGTCCGCGAGGGCTTCGAGTGCGGCATCGGTGTCGGTTACAACGACATCCGGATCGACGACACGATCGAGACGTTCGAGATGCGGGAGAAGCCGCGGGCCTGACCCGCGGCCGGGCGCCCGGCGGAACCTCCGCCGGGCGCCTCTCGCACGCCCGGGCCCCCTTCCCACCGCAGCGGGCCGGTCGTGCTTCCACCCCACCAGGCCAAGCGGTGGTTTCACACGATGTATGTGGGTGCTCTGACCCTGGACATCCTGCTCGGCGACGTGCGTTCGCTGAAGCAGAAGCGCTCTGTCGTCCGGCCTCTGATCGCCGAGCTGCAGCGACGTTACCCGTCCATCGCGGTGGCCGAGACCGGCCATCTTGACCTGCATCGCAGGTGCGAGGTGGGCGTCGCGGTGATCTCCGCCTCCGCGGGTAACTGCAAAGAGGTGATGGACGCCTGCGAGCGGATGGTGGCCTTCCGCCCTGAGATCGAGTTGCTGTCAGCCAGACAGCGCCTCTACAACGACGAAGATTGAACGACAGCACGGCCAGGTCGTGCGTGAGGGGGAGCGAACATGGTGGATGCCGCACGAGCGAGCAAGCTCGCCGACCGCATCCAGCAGATCGTCGCCGAGATGCTGGAGCGCCGGATCAAGGACCCGCGCCTGGGCTTCGTCACCGTGACCGACACGCGGATCACGGCTGACCTGCGTGACGCGACGGTGTTCTACACAGTGTTCGGCTCCGACGCGGAGCGGTCCGACACCGCGGCCGCCCTGGAGAGTGCCAAGGGCATCATCCGCGCCGAGGTGGGCCGCCAGACCGGCGTGCGCTTCACCCCGACGCTGACGTTCCGGCACGACCCGCTGCCCGACAGCGCCCGCCAGCTCGACGACCTGATCAACGCCGCCAGGGCGCGGGACGCCGAGGTGGCGCGCCGGGCCGAGGGCGCGGCCTACGCCGGCGAGGCCGACCCCTACAAGAAGCCCGATGAGGGTGAGGACGACCAGGCGTGACGTCGCACGTGCGCGCCCGAGCCGAGCAGCCCTCCCAGGAGGCCACGGACATCCCCGAGGCCGCCTGGGAGCGCGCGGTCCAGCTCATCGGCCAGGTCGACGAGGTCGCCCTGGCCTGTCACGTGTCGCCCGACGGCGACGCGCTCGGCTCGATGCTGGCCGTCGGTTACGTGCTGCGCTCGATCGGCAAGCGGGTCGTGGCCTCCTTCGGTGACCAGTACTTCGCGGTCCCGCGGATCCTGCGGTTCCTGCCGGGGCAGGAGATGTTGTGCCCGCCGGCCGACTATCCCGAGGCCCCGGCGTTGATGATCACCTTCGACTCCTCCACGTTCGAGCGGCTGGGCCTGCTCAGCCCCAACGCGGCCAGGGCGGAGGAGGTCATCGTGATCGACCATCACCCGTCCAACGCCGGGTTCGGCACGCACAGCCTCATCGACCCGCGGGCGGCGGCCACGGCCATGCTGGCCGAGCAGCTCATCTACCGGCTCGGCGGCAGCCTCGACCGGGACATCGCCACCTGCCTGTACACCGGCCTGGTGACCGACACGGGCTCCTTCCGCTACGCCTCGACCACGCCGGCCGTGCACCGGATGGCGTCCCGGCTGGTGGCCACGGGCCTGCACACCGACGAGATCGCCCGCGAGCTGTGGGACCGCTCGCCGTTCGGCTACCTCAAGGTGCTGGCCAGGGCGCTCGACCGGGTGCAGCTGGAGGGCTCGATGGTCTGGACGTACGTGCCGCGGGTCGACCGGGCCGCGTACGGGCTGCCGTACTCGGAGATCGAGGGCATGATCGACATCGTCCGCCGTACCGACGAGGCCGAGATCGCGGTCGTGCTCAAGGAGGACGACCACGGCGACTGGCAGGTGTCGACCAGGTCCAAGGGCGGGGTCGACGTGGCGGCCGTGTGCGCCGCGCTGGGCGGCGGCGGGCATCACAACGCGGCCGGGTTCACCTCCTACGACAGCGTGGAGGAGACCATGGCCAAGTTCAGACGAGAGCTGGGGAAGGCTGGATGGCCGAGAGCGGTCTGATCATCGTCGACAAGCCGGGCGAGTGGACCTCGCACGACGTGGTGGCCAAGATGCGGCGCATCGCGGGCACCCGCCGCGTCGGGCACGCCGGCACGCTCGACCCGATGGCCACGGGCGTGCTGGTGATCGGGGTGGAGAAGGCGACCCGGCTGCTCGGGCACCTGGCGCTGACCGAGAAGGTCTACGAGGCCACGATCCGGCTGGGCGTGTCCACCAACACCGACGACGCCGAGGGCGAGACCGTGGCCACGGCGTCGGCGGCGGAGGTGGGCGCGGCCGAGGTGCACAAGGGCGTCGAGGCGCTCACCGGCGCCATCATGCAGGTGCCGCCGCAGGTCAGCGCCATCAAGGTCAACGGGCAGCGGGCGTACAAGATGGCCCGCGCGGGCGAGGAGGTCGCGCTCGCGGCCCGGCCCGTCACCGTGTACGGCTTCGACGTGCTCGACATCAGGGCCGCCGGCGACGTCGTGGACGTCGACGCGGTCGTCACCTGCTCCAGCGGCACCTACATCCGGGCCCTGGCCCGCGACCTGGGGGCCGCGCTCGGCGTCGGCGGCCACCTGACGAGCCTGCGCCGGACCCGGGTCGGCCCCTACGACCTGTCGCTGGCCCGCGGCATCGACCAGCTCGCCGAGGAGTGCGTGGTGCTGCCCATCGGCGAGGCGGTGTCGGCGGCGTTCCCGCGCCGGGACGTGACCGCCGAGGAGGCGCGCGTGATCGGCCACGGCGGCCGGCTGCCCGCGGCCGGGCTCGGAGCCGGGCCGATCGGCGTGTTCGGTCCGGCGGGCGAGCTGCTGGCGCTGGTGGAGGAGCAGGGCCGGATCGCCAAGCCCCTGGCCGTGTTCGCGGGCTGAGCCGCGGCCTTCGCTTGTCAGGCGGGTTTGCGGGCTACCAGGATGTCGCGGACGATCGCCTGGTCGACCCAGTGCTCGAAGTCGGGGTAGTCCATGACCTCCAGGCCCGCGCCGGTGAGGATCGCGGCCAGCTCGGCGCTCTTGCCGCCGTAGGTGTTCCAGGAGATGCCCATCGCGCCGCCGGGGCGCAGCAGCTCGGCCCAGACCGGCACGGCCTGCCGCAGCAGCTCCAGCGGGCTGCGGGACAGGCCGCCGCCGCCCTTGCTGCCGTGCTGGACGCCGTAGGGGGCGTCGGTCACGACGACGTCGAACGTGCGGGGCTTGAAGAACTCGCGGCTCTTGAGCGTGTCGGCGTTGACCACGGCCAGCTGCTGCACGTCGCCCGCCTTGACGGCCTCCTTCGACAGCCCGAACGTGACGTTGAGCCGCCGCCCCACCAGCGCCCGCGCCCGCCGCACCGGCACGGTCTCGGCGGTGTGCTTGAGCCGCTTGTTGCGCAGCCAGGTCTTGATGAACGTCGTGTACGCCTCGAAGTCCTTGCCGTCGACGTCGAGGCCGTAGGCGTCGTAGCCGTACATGAGGGCCTGGTTGAGGGTGGTGCCGCGGCCGCACATCGGGTCGAACACCGACAACTTCCCGGACATGGGCCGGTCGGAGGCGAGCACGGTGACGTTGAGCAGCAGCTTGGTGAAGTGCTCGTTGGTCTTGCCGGCGTATTTCTGGATGGTCAGCAGGTCGCTGCTCAGCCGGTCGAGGGGGCGCATGGCCAGCGGGCGCAGCAGGTCGCCCTCGACGCCGAAGACCGCGTAGACGGAGGACAGGTTGGACAGCAGCGCGACGTCGGACTCCGACAGCGGCTCGGCGGTCTCGAACGTGATGTACGGGACGCCGCCGATGGTGGTCTCCGCGCTGTCCAGCACGGTGTTCTCGATGGCGTGGTCGCTGAAGACGGCCAGCTCGCCCCTGGTCAGACGTGGGGAGCTCTCGCCGTAGACCCGGTTGAAGGCGGGCAGGATCAGGAGCGCGTATCGAGGCATGATGGCTCATCCTACTTGCGGGAATACCGCGCTCCGCCCCTCGATTGGAGGTGAGCGGGAGGTGCATGGCAGGCTTGTGTCGGATTGATCTGCCACGAACGAATGGGGCCTAGCGTGCGGGGTTCGAGAAGGTCTGTGGTGACCATCGGCGTGTACGACGGGGTCCATCGCGGGCATCGCAAGGTGATCGAGCGGACGGTCGAGCTGGCCCGCGAGCGGGGGGCGCGCAGCGTGGCGGTCACGTTCGAGCCGCATCCCGACGAGGTGGTGCGGCCGGGCACCCGGCGGGCGCGGCTGACCACGCTCAAGCGGCGCGCCGAGCTGCTGGCCGAGCTGGGCATCGACGACGTCGAGGTGGTGGAGTTCACCCTCGACCTGTCCAGGACGAGCCCCGACGACTTCGCCCAGGGCGTGCTGAGCGAGCGCCTCGGGGCGGCGGTGGTCGTGGTGGGTGCGGACTTCACGTTCGGGCACCACGCCGCCGGCGACGTCGAGACGCTGCGCACGCTGGGCGACAAGTACGACTTCGAGGTCGAGGTGGTGCCCCTGCTCGACGGCGTCTCCTCGACCTCCGCGCGCGAGCTGATCGTCGCCGGTGACGTCGAGGGCGCCGCGGCCGAGCTGGGCCGTCCCCATCGGGTGGAGGGCGTGGTGGTGCGCGGCTACCAGCGCGGGCGGCAGCTCGGCTTCCCGACCGCCAACGTCGAGACGCCGCAGCAGACGGCCATCCCGGCCGACGGGGTCTACGCGGGGTGGCTGGAGTGCGTCCCGGTGGCCAACCTGCCCGCGCCGTACGAGGGCGAGCGGTGGCCGGCGGCGATCTCGGTGGGCACGAACCCGACGTTCGAGGGCGTGCCGCGTACCGTGGAGGCGTACGCGCTCGACCGCGACGACCTGGAGCTCTACGGGGTGCACGTGGCGGTGGAGTTCGCCGCCCGGCTCAGGGGCAACACCCGTTTCGAGTCGATCGAGGCGCTGATCGACCAGATCCACGCCGACGTCGACGCCGCCCGCCGCATCACGTCGTGACACCGGCCGCGGCGGGCGCGGAACGTTCGCGGGCGCGAAACGCTTGACTCCGATGGTAACCTTGCATGTCGGCTCTGTAACGGTGGCGCTGCTGCGCTGCCCATGACGGCCTTCACGCGGCGACTGTAGGCACGCACGGTCGTTCGCACTCTCATCTCATTCGCGCGTGTCCGTAGATCGAAGGAGAGCCGTGTCCCTCGACACCGCTGCCAAGAAGACCATCATCAGTGAGTACGCGACGGCCGAAGGCGACACCGGTTCGCCCGAGGTGCAGATCGCGCTGCTCAGCAAGCGCATCAGCGAGCTCACCGAGCACCTGAAGACGCACAAGCACGACCACCACAGCCGTCGTGGCCTGCTTCTGCTCGTCGGTCGCCGGCGTCGTCTGCTGAAGTACCTGCAGAAGGTCGACATCCAGCGTTACCGTTCGCTCATCGAGCGACTCGGTCTGCGCCGATAGCATGAAAGGGAGCGGCGCCCGGCGCCGCTCCCTTCTCATATGGCTCCGCCCATGTGGGTAGGAGCACACACGACCGGCGCGTCGTGGCGGCGAGCCGCCGCGCCGTCGGCGTACAACTGAATATCCGAGACACACAGCCCCCGCGTCCGATTCAGCACCATGCGACCCGCGACGCCTGCGGGCCGGTCCTCGGTAGTGGCTTCCGGTAAGAACGACCGGGCGCTTCGATCGAAGACCGGCGCTGCACCTTCTATGGGGGACACGCTGACGGATCGCCGCCGCCGTGCCACCGGGCACGACGGATGGGCGGCCGTCTGACGAGCGGGTCCCTTCATAGGCACGAGGGTGCCGGTGAGAAAAGAGGGCGCGGGTGACCGACCACAAGGAGGTCCCCCGTGGAGGGTGTCCACACCGCTGAAGCCGTCATTGACAACGGCTCTTTCGGCACGCGCACGGTCCGGTTCGAGACCGGTCGTCTCGCGCGCCAGGCGGCGGGTTCCGCCGTCGCCTATCTCGACAACGACACGATGGTGCTCTCGGCCACCACCGCGTCCAAGGCTCCCAAGGAGAACTTCGACTTCTTCCCGCTCACGGTCGACGTCGAGGAGCGCATGTACGCCGCGGGCCGCATCCCCGGCTCGTTCTTCCGCCGTGAGGGCCGTCCGTCCGAGGACGCGATCCTGACCTGCCGCCTGATCGACCGGCCGCTGCGCCCGTCGTTCGTCAAGGGCCTGCGCAACGAGATCCAGGTCGTCGCCACGGTCATGGCGCTCAACCCCGACCACCTCTACGACGTGGTCGCCATCAACGCCGCCTCGCTGTCCACGCAGCTCGCCGGGCTGCCGTTCTCCGGCCCGATCGGCGGCGTGCGGGTCGCGCTGATCGAGGGCCAGTGGGTGGCCTTCCCGACGCACCCCGAGCTGGAGCGGGCCACGTTCGACATGGTCGTGGCGGGCCGTCTGCTCGACGACGGCGACGTCGCGATCATGATGGTCGAGGCCGAGTCCACCAAGGACACGCTCAAGCTGGTCGCCGACGGCGCGGTCGCGCCGACCGAGGAGACCGTCGCGCAGGGCCTTGAGGCCGCCAAGCCGTTCATCAAGGTGCTGTGCGAGGCGCAGTCCCGCATCGCGCAGGTCGCCGCCAAGGAGACCGCCGAGTACCCGGTCTTCCTCGACTACCAGGACGACGTCTACAACGCGGTCGAGGCCGCGATCAAGACCGAGCTGGGCGCCGCGCTGACCATCGCCGGCAAGCAGGAGCGCGAGACCGAGCTCGACAAGGTCAAGGCGCTGGCCGCCGAGCGGCTGCTGCCCGAGTTCGAGGGGCGCGAGAAGGAGATCTCCGCCGCGTTCCGCTCGGTGATGAAGAAGCTCATGCGCGAGCGGGTCGTCAAGGAGGGCGTCCGCATCGACGGCCGCGGCACCAAGGACATCCGCGCCCTGTCGGCCGAGGTCCACGTGGTGCCCCGGGTGCACGGCTCGGCCCTGTTCGAGCGCGGCGAGACCCAGATCCTGGGCATCACCACGCTGAACATGCTGCGCATGGAGCAGAACATCGACACGCTCAACCCCGAGCGGACCAAGCGCTACATGCACAACTACAACTTCCCGCCGTACTCCACCGGTGAGACGGGCCGCGTGGGCTCGCCCAAGCGCCGCGAGATCGGTCACGGCGCGCTGGCCGAGCGGGCGCTCATCCCGGTGCTGCCCTCGCGCGAGGAGTTCCCGTACGCCATCCGCCAGGTCTCCGAGGCCCTCGGCTCCAACGGCTCCACCTCGATGGGCTCGGTCTGCGCGTCCACGATGGCGCTGCTGGACGCCGGTGTGCCGCTCAGGGAGATGGTCGCCGGCATCGCGATGGGCCTGATCAGCGAGGGCGGCAGCTACGTCACGCTGACCGACATCCTCGGCGCCGAGGACGCCATGGGCGACATGGACTTCAAGGTCGCCGGCACCAAGGACGTCATCACCGCCCTGCAGCTCGACACCAAGCTCGACGGCATCCCCGCCTCCGTGCTGGCCGCCGCGCTGAAGCAGGCCAAGGGCGCCCGCCTGGCGATCCTCGACGTGATGCAGGAGGCGATCGACTCCCCGGCGGAGATGAACCCGACCGCGCCGCGCATCATCACGATCAAGGTCCCGGTCGACAAGATCGGCGAGGTCATCGGCCCGAAGGGCAAGATGATCAACCAGATCCAGGACGACACGGGCGCCGAGATCACCATCGAGGACGACGGCACGATCTACATCGGCGCCACCGACGGGCCCTCCGCCGAGGCGGCCCGTTCGGCGATCAACGGCATCGCGAACCCGCACATGCCCGAGGTCGGCGAGCGTTACCTGGGCACGGTCGTCAAGATCGCGGCCTTCGGCGCGTTCGTCTCGCTCATGCCCGGCAAGGACGGCCTGCTGCACGTCTCCCAGATCCGCAAGCTGCACGGCGGCAAGCGCATCGAGAACGTCGAGGACGTCATGGGCGTCGGCGAGAAGATCCAGGTCGAGATCGCCGAGATCGACGGCCGGGGCAAGCTCTCCCTCGTGCCCGTCGAGGTCATCGAGAAGGAGGCCGCCGAGAAGGAGGCCAAGGCCGCGGCCGGCGCCGAGGACGGCGAGGCTCCCGCGCCCGAGGCCGACTCCGCCGCCGCCGAGGACAAGCCGGAGCGGCCGCGCCGCACCCGGACCCGCGTGCGCACCAGCCGCCCCAACGAGGGCGACGACCGCAACTCGTGACCGGGCAACCACAGTTCTCGGCACCCCCGAAGCAGGAGGCCTCGTGATGACCACCACGCTGCACCCCGGCAAGGACGGAGCCGGGGTCGTCAGGCGCACCGTCCTGCCGGGCGGGCTCCGTGTGGTGACCGAGACCATGCCGACCGTGCGGAGCGTCGCGGTCGGCATGTGGGTCGGCATCGGCTCGCGTGACGAGGCCCCCGAGCACATGGGGGCCACCCACTTCCTCGAACACCTGCTGTTCAAGGGCACGCCCACGCGGGACGCGATGGAGATCTCGGCCTCCATCGAGGGCATCGGCGGAGAGATCAACGCCTTCACCGCCAAGGAGTACACCTGCTACTACGCGCGGGTCCTCGACGAGGACCTGCCCGTGGCGGTCGACGTGCTCGCCGACGTGGTGACCAGCTCGCTGATCACCGAGGAGGACGTCGAGTCCGAGCGCGGGGTGATCCTGGAAGAGATCGCCATGCACGACGACGACCCGTCCGACGTGGTGCACGAGCAGTTCGCCGCCGCGCTCTACGGCGACTCGCCGATCGGCCGGCCCATCCTGGGCACGGTCGACTCGATCAACGCCCTGGGCCAGGAGCGCATCGCCGAGTACTACCACCGGTACTACCGGCCGCGTACGACGGTGGTGTCGGTGGCGGGGAACGTGCGGCACGAGGAGGTCGTCGAGCTGGTCGCCCGCGCGTACGAGCGGGCGGGCGCGCTGGAGGGCCCCTACGAGTTCGCCCCGCCGCGCACCAGCGGTCCGGGCGCCGAGACCCGTTCCGGGGTCAGGGTGCTGGACCGGCCGACCGAGCAGGCCAACCTGGTGCTCGGCACGACCGGCATGTCCCGCACCGACGACCGCAGGTTCGCGCTCGGCGTGCTCAACGCCGCGCTGGGCGGCGGCATGTCCTCCCGGCTCTTCCAGGAGATCAGGGAGAAGCGCGGGCTGGCCTACTCGGCCTACAGCTACACCTCGGCCTACGCCGACACCGGGCAGTTCGGGATCTACGTGGGCTGCCTGCCCTCGAAGATCGACGACGTGCTCAAGATCTGCCGCGACGAGGTGTCCCGGGTGGTGGCCGAGGGCATCACCGCCGACGAGATCATGCGCGGCAAGGGGCAGATGCGCGGCGGGCTCGTGCTCGGGCTGGAGGACACCGGGTCGCGCATGTCGCGGATCGGCAAGAACGAGCTGGTCTACGACGAGCTGATGTCGGTCGACGAGGTGCTGGCCCGGATCGAGGCGGTCACCCCCGACGAGATCGGGGAGGTCGCCCGTGACGTCCTGAACCGGCCGCTCACGCTGGCCGTCATCGGGCCGTACGGGGACAAGGACTTCTCGGAGGCCATCGCCTGACCGGGTTCGCCCCGGCCGGGGTTGTCATGAAGGGGGAGAGCGGGATTCCGCTCTCCCCCTTCTCGGTTCGGGGGGTGCTTGGGAGGGGGTGGCGGGCGTAATAGGGTTGGGGGCGTGATCAGGGTTGGTGTGCTGGGCGCGCGTGGTCGCGTGGGCGTCGAGGTGTGCAAGGCGGTCGAGGCTGCGGACGACCTGGAGCTGGTGGCCGCGCTCGACAAGGACGATCCCGTCGAGGGGCTCGAAGGCGCCGAGGTGGTGGTCGACTTCACCCATCCCGACGTGGTCATGGGCAACCTGGAATGGGCCATCGCCCACGGCGTGCACCCGGTGGTGGGCACCACGGGGTTCGACGCCGGCCGGCTGGAGACCGTGCGCGGGTGGCTGGAGCGTTCGCCGGGCGTCAACTGCCTGATCGCCCCCAACTTCGGCATCGCGGCGGTGCTCATGATGCACTTCGCGCAGCAGGCGGCCCGCCACTTCGAGTCCGTCGAGATCATCGAACTGCACCACCCGAACAAGGCCGACGCCCCTTCGGGCACCGCCCGGCGTACCGCTGAGCTGGTGGCCGAGGCGCGCGGCAAGGCCGGGCTCGGCGGGATGCCCGACGCCACCAGCACCGCCCTCGACGGCGCCCGCGGCGCCGACGTCGGCGGGGTGCACGTGCACGCGGTGCGCCTGTCCGGGCTGATCGCCCACCAGGAGGTGCTGCTCGGCGGCGACGGCGAGATCCTCACCATCCGGCACGACACGATGAGCAGGTCGGCGTTCACGCCGGGCGTGCTGCTGGGCGTGCGCCGGGTGCGCGAGCTGCCCGGCCTCACCGTGGGCCTGGAGCCCCTGCTCGACCTGTGACCGCTGCACGACGTGCCCATGACCGCATGTGACAGGGGTCATGGGCACGTCGTGAGGAGAGGGTCCCGGCTCCGCACAGCCGGGCCTACGATCATCAACACTAATACCAGCGGCGTGGTCCACCCGAAACATGAGACCGTGTCGTCATGGTGCGATGGGCCGCCCCGGACGAGCTGGCCGGGCTGATCTCTGTGGAACTGGCCGCCGACAAGCTGTTCGAGCAGGCCGGCATAGTCTTCCCGGCGGGCACGACGATGGTCGAGGACGTCACGGACGCGACCTCGGTGCTCGTCGAGGGCGACCCGCCGGCCGGGTTCGCGCTGATCGGCCGGGTCGACGGCAACCTGCATCTCGACCAGCTCGCGGTGCACCCCGACCACATGCGGCAGGGCATCGGCGGGCGGCTGGTGGAGGCGGTGGCCGACCACGCGCGGGCGGTCGGGGCGCCGGCGGTCACGCTGACGACGTTCCGCGACGTGCCCTGGAACGCCCCCTGGTACGAGCGGCACGGCTTCGCGGTGCTGCCCGAGGCCGAGTGGGGGCCGGAGCTGCGGGCGCTGGTGGAACACGAGCGCGAGCTGGGCATCGAGGTGGCGCCGCGGGTCGTGATGCGCCGATAGCCTGGGCGGGTGAGCCGGTTTCGTGATGAGTTGTGGCAGGTCGTCGGCGGTGTGTACGACCAGATCCTGGCCCACCCGTTCCTGTCGGGGCTGACCGACGGATCCCTGCCGCGGGAGGCGTTCCGCCACTACGTGGTGCAGGAGGCGCACTTCCTGCCCGACTACGCCAGGGCGCTGGCGGCGTGCGCGGCGCGTTCGCCGGAGCCGTCCGGGGTGCAGCGTTTCGCCCGCGACGCCGCCATGACCGTCGAGGTGGAGCACAGCCTCGTGGTGGAGCTGCTGGCCGCGTTCGGGCTGGACGAGGCCGACGCGCGCAGGACGCCCGCCGGGCCCACGACGGTCGGGTACACCTCGTACCTGGTGCGCACGTGCTCGCTGGGCACGTTCCCGGAGGCGCTGGGCGCGATCGTGCCCTGTTACTGGATCTACGCCCGGGTCGGCGAGACCCTGCTCGGCCGGTCCTCTCCCGACCCGCTCTACGCCTGGTGGATCGACACCTACGGCGGCGAGGGCTACCAGGAGACCGTGGCGGGAGTGCTCGACCTGCTGGACGGGCTGGCGCCGGCCGGCGAGGAGCGGCTGCGGCTGCTCGACCGCGCGCTCACCACGGCCCGCTACGAGTGGATGTTCTGGGACGCGGCCTGGCGCCGGGAGGGCTGGCCATGCGGCTGAGGGACCTCCTCCAGGCCGGCCAGCTCGCCCTGAAGGTGCTGACCGGGCATGATCTGCTCGACCGGCGCGTACGCGGCGTCGCCACGACCGACCTGCCCGACCCGGCCATGTTCGTCAAGGCGGGCGAGCTGGTGCTCACCGAGCTGACCTGGCACACCGGCCCGGCCTCCTCGCGCGACTTCGTCGCCAAGCTCGGGGACGTGGCGGCGCTGGTCGCCGGCACCGCGCTCAAGGTGCCGCCGGCCGACCTGATCGACGCCTGCGCCGAGGCCGGGCTGCCGCTGCTCACCCTGCCGGTGGACGTGCCGTTCAGCCAGGTCACCGAGCACGTCCTGCGGGCCCTGATCGCCGAGCTGGGCACGCCGCCGCGGCCCGCGTACGCCGCCCGCAGGCGGCTGGCCAGCACCCTGGTCGACGGCGGCAGCCTCACCAAGCTCGTCACGGCGGTGGCGGGCGAGCTGGACGTGCCCTGCTGGGTGCTCTCGCCCACGGGCCGGGTGGTCGTCGGCTCCCAGCCGCTGGACGCCGCGGCCCGGCTGCGGCTGGCGCACACGTTCCTGACCGCGCGGTTCCTGCCCGGGATGGTGACGCAGGAGGACGGGACGGCGCTGTCGGTGTTCCCGGTCAGCAAGGGGGCGCCCCACCGCATCGCCAACTGGTTCCTGGCGTACGCGGGGGAGCAGGTGCAGGGCGAGAACGAGGACCTGGTCGTCGAGCTGGCCGCGCTGGTGGCGCTGGAGCGCTCGCGGCTGGAGGCGGCGCAGCGCATCGAGCGGCGGGTGCTCGACCAGCTCCTGACGCTGCTGGAGTCGGGCGACGCGGCGCTGCCCGGCGTGGTGTCGCGGCTGCACACGCTGCACGTGGAGACCGAGCACGGCCTGCTGGCCGTCGCCCTGTCGGCGCGGCTCGACGACGGTGGCGGCGGCGAGGTCGCCGTGCCCGTGCTGGACGAGCTGCTGCGGCCGCTGGCGCCCGGCATCGTCACGGCCACCGGCCCCGCCGAGGCGGTCGCGCTCGTCCCGCTGGCGGGCAACACGGCCGACGAGCTGACGGCCCACGTGCTCCAGGGCGCGCGCACCCTGGAGGCGGGGCTCGGCCAGGGCCGCATCACGCTCGGGGTGAGCAGCGTGACGACCGGTCCGGCGGCGCTGAGCAGCCTGATCGAGGAGGCCAGGCACGCGCTCACGCTGGCCGGCCTGAGCGGCGACCGGGTCAGCGTGATCACCGGCGACGACGTCAGCTCCCATCGCACGCTGCTGGCCGCCATCCCGGGGGAGCTGCGCCGGGCGTTCCGGTCGCGGCTGCTGGGGCGGCTGGAGTCGTACGACGCGGCCAACCAGACGGACCTGCTGGAGACGTTGCAGGCGTACCTGGAGGAGTCGGGCTCGTGGGCGGCCACGGCCGAGCGCCTGCACGTGCACGTCAACACGCTGCGCTACCGGCTGCGCCGGATCGAGGAGCTGACCGGCAGGTCGCTCAACTCCTGGGACGAGCGGGTCGACTTCATGCTGGCCCTCAGGATGCGCTGAGCCGCGCCCGCACCTCCTCCACACCCGGGTTGACCAGGGCGGAGCCGTCCGGGAAGACGACCGTGGGGATGAGCCAGGAGCCGCCGTTGAGCTCGGCGATGAGGTCGACGGCGCCGGGGGTCTCGTCCACGTCGATCTCGGTGTACTGGATGCCGGCGCGGGAGAGCTGCGCCTTCAGCCGGTGGCAGTGACCGCACCAGGGAGCGCTGTACACGGTGATCATGTATTTCCGATTCGTTAGGTGGGTTTGACTGGTGGCGCAGACGCCGAATACTCTCATGTGCCAACTGGAGTTTACCGGTAGACACTGCAGCTAGGCGGGTTGACCGGTCGTGTGAAAGTAGGGTCCCCGGTGACCGATCTGCCTGTCTCCCGGCGTTCTGTCCTGCGGTCCGCCGCCTTCGCGGGGGCGCTCGCCGTGCTGCCCGGCCTGCTGTCGGCGTGCGGGCCGGCCGAGCAGGAGGCGGGGACGGCCGCCAAGAAGAGCCTCGACGTCCTGCGCGTCGCGCTGCCCTCCTCCATCGGGTCGCTGGACGCGGCCAAGGAGGCGGGCATCATGAACTACGTCGTGGCCCTCCTCGTGCAGGAGTCCCTGGTCGGCGTCGGCCCGGACGGCAGCCTCCAACCGTCCCTGGCCGAGTCCTGGGCCAGGAAGGACGCCACCACCTACGTCTACAAGCTGCGCCCCGGCGTGACGTTCTCCGACGGCAGCCCGCTCACCGCCGCCGACGTGGTCGCCAGCCTGAACCTGCACGCCAAGAAGGGCTCGACCACCGCCTTCGCCTACGCCTACGCCAACGTGGACACGATCGAGGCCACCGGCGACGCCGAGGTGACGATCAAGCTCAAGAGCCCCGACGCGGCCTTCGCGTGGGTGCCCACGCCCGGCACGCTGCTGGTGACCAGCGCGAAGTTCATCGAGGCCACCGGCGAGCGCATCGGCACGCCGGAGGGCAAGCTGCTGGGGACGGGGCCGTACAAGGTGGCCGAGTTCGCCCCCGACTCGCACGTCACGCTGGAGCGCAACGACGCCTACCGGGGCGGCAAGCCGGCCTTCCGGCAGATCAGGATCGACTTCATCCCCGAGGAGTCCACGCGGCTGCTGGCCATGCGCGGCGACAACGTGGACGTCGCGCTCAACGTGCCGGCCGAGCAGATCGACCAGTGGAAGGCGGTGCCCGGCGCGCAGGTGCTGACCGCCGCCGACCGCTCGCTGGTCACGCTGGCCTTCAACACGGCCAAGAAGCCCTGGGACGACGTGCACGTGCGCCGGGCCGTCGCCCACGCCGTGGACCGCGAGGGCATCGTCAGGAGCGTGCTGCGCGGCCACGGCAAGGTCGCCACCGCCATCCCGGACCCGGCCCAGTGGGGCGGCGTGCTGGACGAGGCCGAGGTCACCGCCCTGTACGCGGCCATCCCCCAGTACGGCTTCGACCTGGCCCAGGCCAAGGCCGAGCTGGCGAAGTCGGCCACGCCGCAGGGGTTCGCCGACACGCTCACGTACCCGAGCAGCGGCCCGCAGCTCGGGCGGGCGGCGCTCACCCTGGCCGAGAACCTCAAGACCATCGGCATCACGCTGGAGGTCAAGGAGGTGCCGCTCGAACAGTGGATCGCCGACCTCGGCAAGCACGGCTCCGGCGTCTACCTCGGCTGGTACTTCGCCACCACCGGCGACCCCGCCGAGTACGTCCAGCAGCTCCTGCACGGCGGCGCCACCGGCGAGAACGGCACCAACATCGCCGAGTACGACAACGCCGAGGTGACCGGCCTGCTGGACCAGGCCAAGGCGGGCACCGACGACGCCGCCCGGGGCAAGCTGCTCGGCCAGGCGCTGGTCAGGGCGGCGGCGGACGTGCCGTACCAGCCGCTGTGGTGGGGCGAGGCGGCCACCGCGTTCGGCAGGGCGGTCGCCGCCGAGGGCTTCGGTCCCTACTTCTTCGTCGGCCCGTGGGCGACGAAGGTGGCCGCACGCTGATGACCGACGCCATCCACGCGAGCCGGGCGGCCGGCACGCGCGCCCCCATCGACGTGCATCAGGCGCTGGCCGGGTTGCGTTATCCCGAGTCGGTGTCGCTGCACCCCGGCGGCGACCGCGTCGCCTGCGTGATCGACGGCGTCGCGTACGTCGTCGGGCTCGACGGCGCCATGGAGGCCGCGGGCGACTGCCACGGCCCGGTCCGCTGGCTGCCCGACGGGCGGCTGCTGCGCACGCCGTCGCCGTCCGAGCTGGCCGTCGACGGCTGGCGGGCCCGCGTCGACGGCGAGATCGAGGACCTGATCCCCGGCGACGACGGCACCGTCCTGGTCCGGCTGGCCGACCCCGGCAGCGAGCGCGACGGCAGCCACCTGGGCCTGCGCGTGCACGACCCGTCCGACCCCTTCGTCCTGACGCCGGGCGGGCGGCTGCGCCGCCTGGCCTGGTTCGAGATCGGCGACGACCGCCCGCGCGAGCTCGCGCTGCCCGGCCTGACCGTGTGGGACGCCGACTGGCGCGGACGCCGCGCCCTGGCCGTGACCTCGGAAGACGAGACGCCCGCCGGGTACTACCGGCCCCGGCTCGACCTGATCGAGGACGGCGAGGTGCGCACGTTGCACCGCACGTCCTGGCAGCTCGCCCGGCCCCGGCTGGCCCCGGGCGGACGGGCCGCCGTGGTGGTCGAGGGGCTGTCGATCGTCTCGGGCCGCGTCCTGCGGGCCGACCTGGTCACGGGGCAGGTCGCCTACCTGGGCGACCTGGACGACGTCACCGACCTCGGCTGGCTGGACGACGACACCCTGTGGTTCACCGGCTGGTCGGGCACCGGCGTGCACGGCGGGGTGCTCAGCGCCGCCGACGGCCGCGTCCTGAGCCGCTGGACGGCCCGGGGAACGCTGGGCGGCCGCGACGGCCAGCCCTCGCTGTCCGTGGACCGCACCGGCACGGTGGCCGCGGCCTGCTGGGAGAGCCCCGAGCAGCCGCCCGAGGTCGCCGTGGCCGTCCTGCGGGAAGGCGACTGGCGTGCGGTCACCGCGCTCAACGCCGGCCTGGCCGGACTGGCGGCGCACCAGGAGGAGATCACCTGGACGGGCCGCGACGGCCTGCCGGTCAGCGGCCTGCTGCTCACCACCCCCGGCGCCGGAGAGGGACCCAGGCCGCTGGTCGTCATGGTGCACGGCGGGCCCACCTGGTTGTGGTCCAGCTCGTTCGCGCCCGCCGAGTCCAACCAGCTCGCCGTGCCGCTGGCGCACGCCGGCGCCGCCGTGCTGCTGCCGAACCCCAGAGGCAGCAGCGGCCGCGGCCAGGACTACGCCCGCGCGGTCATCGGCCAGGTCGGCGCGGCGGACCTGGACGACGTGCTGGCCGGCGTGGACCACCTGGTCGCCGCGGGTGTCGCCGACCCCGGCCGGACCGCGGTCATGGGCCTGAGCTACGGCGGATACCTGACCGCCTGGGCCGTCACCCGCACGAGCCGCTTCCGCGCCGCCGTCGTCATGTCCGGCGTGAGCGACTGGCTGAGCTTCTCCACCGCCAGCAACCTCGCGGGCGGCTTCGACCCGCTCTACCACGCCGGGGCCGACCCGGCCACCAGCGAGGGACGCGAACGCCTGGCCGCCCGCTCACCCGTGCACCACGCCGCCAAGGCCGCCACCCCGACCCTGATCCTGCACGGCGAGCGCGACCGCACCACCCCACCCGGCCAGGCGGAACAGCTCTATCGGGCCTGGTCGGCGGCGGGCGTGAGCACTCAGCTGGTCCTCTACCCTCGGGAGGGTCACGAGCTGGTCGAGCCCGCCCACCGCAGGGACGCGGCGGAGCGCGTGATCGGCTGGCTGACCGGGGGCGGGGTGTTGTGATGGGCTGGGCCGGGTTCCTGCTGCGCAGGTCCGCGGGCACCGCGGCCGTCGTGCTGCTGCTGTCGGCCGGCGTGTTCGGCCTGCTCTACCTGGCCCCGGGCGACATCCAGCAGACCCTGCTCGGCACCCGTCCGGCCACCGCCGACACGATCGCCGCCCTGCGGGGCCGCTACCACCTCGACGACCCCGTCGCCGTCCAGTACCTGCGCTGGCTCGGCGGCGTGCTCGGCGGCGACCTCGGCACCTCCATCAGGACCGGCCAGCCGGTCTCCGGGATGCTCGGCGAACGCCTGCCGCGCACGCTCGTCCTGACCGGCTACGGCACGCTCCTGGCCGCGCTGGCGGGCCTGCCGCTCGGCGTGCTGGGCGCGCTGCGCAAGGGCCGGGCGAGCGACCGCCTGGTGGTGACCGCCGGGGTGGTGGGGCTGAGCGCGCCGCCGTTCGCGGTCGGCCTGCTGCTGCTCGTGGTGTTCGCGCTCGGGCTCGGCTGGTTCCCCGTCTACGGCACGGGGGAGGGGTTCGCGAGCGAGTTGTGGCACCTGACGCTGCCCGCCGTCGCGCTGGCGGCCGGGGCGGCCGGGATGCTGCTGCGCTTCAGCAGGGCCGCGCTCGTCCGCGAGCTCGACCAGGACTACGTGGTCTTCGCCCGCGCCCGCGGCCTGAGCGCGCCCGTCGTGCTCGGCTACGCCATGCGCAACTCGCTGGTGCCCGTGCTGACCGCGGCCGGGCTCGTCGTCACCGGCATGCTCGCCGGGACCGTGCTGGTGGAGGTCACGTTCGCGCTGCCGGGGCTCGGGTCGCTGCTGGTCGACTCGGTCACCTTCAAGGACGTGCCGGTGGTGCAGGCGCTCGCGCTGCTGCTCACCCTCCTGATCGCCGCCGTCAACCTGCTGGTGGACGTCGCCTACTCGGTGGCCGACCCGCGCGTGCGGCTCGGCGGGGGGCCGTCGTGACCGCGCCTGCCCGTACGCGCGGGCGTGCCGTGATCCGCCGGTTCCCGATCGCCGTGCCGCTGGCGCTGGCCGTGCTCGTGGTCGTCGTGGCCGCCGCCGCGTTCGCGCCCTGGCTGGTCCCCGGCGCCACCGCCCAGGACCTGATGACCGGCATCTCCATGCCCGGCCCCGGCCACCCGCTCGGCACCGACGACCTGGGCCGCGACGTGCTGAGCCTGCTCGTTGCGGGGGCCCGCACCGCCGTGCCGGGGGCGTTCGCCGTGGCCGCCGGGTCCATGCTGATCGGCAACCTGCTCGGCCTGGCCGCCGGCTACTTCGGCGGCTGGCCGGACACCCTGGTCATGCGCTGGGCCGACCTGATGTTCTCGCTGCCCGCGCTGCTGGTCGCGATCGTCGTGGCGGGCGTGCTGGGCGGCGGTTACGGCCTGGCCGTCGCCGTGCTGGTGGTGCTGTTCGCGCCCACCGACACGCGGGTGGTGCGCGGCGCGGTCCTGGAGCAGCGGCACCGGCCCTACGTCGAGGCGGCGCTGCTCAAGAACCTGTCGTCCTGGCGGATCATGACCCGGCACATCTGGCCGAACATCGTCCCGGTCAGCCTGGCCTCGGCCTTCCTGAACTTCGCCTTCGCCCTGGTCTCGCTGTCGTCGTTGTCCTTCCTCGGCCTGGGCGTCCCGGCCGGATCGCCCGACTGGGGGCGCACGCTGGCCGACAACCGCACCCAGCTGCTGGCCAACCCGTGGGCGGTCATCGCGCCCGGCCTGGCCGTGATCGTCACCGCCGCCGCGCTCAACCTGGTGGGCGACTGGCTGCACGAACGCTTCGAGCGGAGGGCCCGGTGACCATGCTGCGGGTGGCCGACCTGACCGTACGGCAGCCGGACACCGGCCGTACGCTGCTGTCGCAGGTGTCCTTCGAGGTCGCCGCCGGCGAGTCGGTGGCGATCGTGGGCGAGTCCGGCTCGGGCAAGTCGCTGACCGTCCGCGCGCTGCTCGGGCTGCTGCCCGCCGGGCTGGAGTCCACCGGCCTGGTCGAGATCGACGGGCGGCGGGTCGACGACGACCTCAAGGCCAGGCGGCGGCAGCGCGGCGGCACGATCTCGCTGCTCATGCAGGACCCGTTCACGCTGCTCAACCCCCTGCGCAGGGCCGGCAAGCAGATCGCCGACGGCCTGCCGGACGGCGCCGACCCCAAGACCGAGGTGCCTCGGCTGCTGGCCGAGGTGGGCCTGCCGGGCGAGGTGGCGGGCCGCTACCCGTTCCAGCTCTCCGGCGGCATGCGGCAGCGGGTGGGCCTGGCCTGCGCGCTGGCCGCCGCGCCGCGGATCCTGCTGGCCGACGAGCCGACCACCGCCCTCGACGCCACCACGCAGCGCGAGGTGCTCGCCCTCATCCGCCGCATCCAGCGCGAACGGGACATGACGTTCCTGCTCATCACGCACGACCTGCGGCTGGCGTTCTCGATGTGCGACCGGGTCGTGGTCATGTACGCGGGCCGGGTCATGGAGGTCGGGCGCGCCGCCGAGCTGCGCAAGGAGCAGCGGCATCCGTACACGCGGGCGCTGCTGGCCGCCGAGCCGCCCGCCGACCGGCGGCTGCCGGTCATCCCGTCCGTGCCGGGCTCGGTGCCGGCCCACGACGCGGTGGCCGGGCGCTGCGGGTTCGCCGACCGGTGCGCGCACGCGGGGGAGGAGTGCCGCGCGGGCGTCCCTGCCCTGGTTCCGGTGCCGGGCGCGGAGGTCCGCCTGTCGGCCTGCGTACGGGCCGCCGCGCTGCCCGAGGCGCCGCCGCCCCCGCCGGGCGTGCCGTCGCCGCCGCGCACCGCCGCCGCGCCCCTGCTGGCGGTGACGGGCCTGCGGAAGACGTACGCGGGCGCGTCGCGGCCGGCCCTGGCCGGTGTGGACCTGACCGTGGCGCCGGGCGAGGTCGTGGCCGTCGTCGGCGAGTCGGGGTCGGGCAAGACCACGCTGGCCCGCTGCGTCACCGGCCTGGAACGCCCCGACGCGGGCGTCGTCACCCTCGACGGGCTCGACTGCTCCGACCCCACCCGCATGTCCCGCCAGGCGGTGCGCCAGGCCCGCCGGACGGCACAGATGATCTTCCAGGACCCGTACTCGACGCTCAACCCGGCGCGTACCGTCGGTGCGACGCTCAAGGAGGCGCTCGCCGCCGACGGACGCCCCACGGACGTCGGCGCGCTGCTGCGCCTGGTGGGCCTCGACCCCGCACTCGCCCGCAAGCGCCCGGCCGGCCTGTCGGGCGGCGAGCGGCAGCGCGTGGCCATCGCGCGGGCCGTGGCCGGCGAGCCCCGCCTGCTGGTCTGCGACGAGCCCGTCTCCGCCCTCGACGTCTCCGTGCAGGCGCAGGTGCTCACCCTGCTCGCCGGGCTCAAGGAACGCCTGGGCATGGGGTTGCTGTTCATCACCCACGACCTGGCCGTCGTCCGCCAGCTCGCCGACCGCCTGTACGTGCTGCGGGCCGGCGAATGCGTCGAGACCGGCGACGTGGACCGGGTGCTGGACGCCCCCGCCCACCCCTACACCCGCGAGCTGCTGGCCAGCGTGCCCGACGGAAGCAGCCGCTGGCCCGGCTAGTCGTAGGAGATCAGCGTGAGCATCCGGCAGCCGCGCTCGCCGGTTGCGTAGACGTGGTCGACCTCGGCCCCGAACCGCACCGCGTCGCCCTCGCCCAGCCGCACCGACCACGTGTCGCTCTCGACCGTCACCTCGCCGGACACCACGTAGGCGTGCTCCACTGACCCGTGCCCGTGGGCGCTCCTGGCGCTGCGCGTCAGCGGCGGCAGCTCGCCCTCGGCCAGCTCGAACCGCCGCCGGTCGGCCGCCGCGAACAGGCCGCGCACGGTCGTGTCGCCCACCGCCACCGGCAGGCCCTCGCTCCTGCGCAGCACCTCGGGCTCGGCGAGCCGGGTACGGGTCAGCTCGGCGAAGGTGAGCTCCAGCGCCCCCGCCAGCCGGGTCAGCACCTCGATCGTCGGGTTGGCCACGCCGCGCTCTATCTGTGAGATCAGCGCCTTGCTCACCCCGGTCAGCTCGGCCAGCTCGCGGACGCTGAACCCCCGGGCCAGCCGCGTGCGCCGCAGGTTGCCCGCCAGCGCGCCGCGCACCCCGGCGGCCTGCCCGTTGGTGACCGCGAGTTCCTGCCGCACGTGGTGAGTCCTTCCTGTCCCGGCGTCCACCCCCATCATGCCCTGCGCGTCAGGCCGTCTCGTCCGGCGAGCTCGTCCAGGAAGCCGGACACCGCGGAGACGAACGCGCCCAGGTCGTCCACCCACGGGAAGTGCCCCGCGCCGGGCAGCGTCACCAGCGTGGCGTCGCGGAACAGGGCGGCGAAGGGCCGCGCGTGCAGGCGGCAGGGGTGGACGTCCAGGTCGCCGGTCAGCAGCAGCGCCGGGGCGTCCAGCGCGGCCAGCCCGGCCCTGACCTCCTCGGGCGTCACCGGGGACGGCGCGTAGAAGCCGTCCGCCGCGGCCTCGCCGCACTCCTCCTCGGCCCCGGCGGAATGGGCCGCGGCGCGCTCGGTCCAGGGGCCGTAGAAGAACCGGTGGCGCTCCACGCCCTCGTCCGCCAGGAACTCCGCCAGGGCGGCGGCGTACCACGGCTCGTGCGCGCGCAGCTCCAGACCGGCCTGCCAGTCCTCCTCCGTCGGGGTGAGACCCACGGCGACCGGCGAGGGCGCGACCAGGCACAACGACCTCAGGCGGGCCGGACGCAGCCCGGCGTACCGGACGGCCACGTTCGCGCCCGCCGAGTGCGCCAGCAGGTCCATGCGGTCCAGCCCCAGGTGCTCCCGCAGCGCCTCGACGTCCTCGGCCAGCCGGTCCCACCGGTACGTCCCGGGGTCGGCCGGGGTCGCCGAGTCGCCGGTGCCCCGGCCGTCCAGCCGGATCAGCCGCCGGGGCAGGCCGCCGAGGTCGCCCAGGTAGCGGGAGGCGCGGCCCGGACCGCCGGGCACGCACACCAGCGGCTCGCCCGTCCCGGTTACGTGATAGGCCAGCTCGGTCCCGTCGTGGGCGAGAAAGGAGGGCATGGGGCGATTATGCCGGGTGCCCGTGGTCGTCGGGCGGCGGATCCTCGAACCGCGGCCGCTGCGGCGGGCCGCCGCTCACCGACCGGACGATCGTCGCCGCGACGTGGTGCACCTTGAGGTTGCGGTCCTGGGAGACGTTGCGCAGCATCTCGAACGCCTGGTGCGCGGTGCACCGGCGCTGCGCCATGACGATCCCGATCGCCTGGTCGATGACCGGACGGGTGCCGAGTGCCTCCTTCAGCTGCGCCGCCACCTCTCGCGTACGGGCCGCGCCGATCGCCACGTCGAACAGCACGCCGATCGTCGAGGCGCTCACCTGCGCCGCGACGTGCGTCCGCGCGGCGAAGCCGCCCGCGCCCGCCGAGTAGAGGTTGAGCGTGCCCAGCAGCCGCCCCTGGGAGGTCAGCGGCTCGGCGTGCAGGCTGAGGATCCCGTGCGGCTGCGGGCAGAAGGACCCCCAGCGGGCGTCGCCGGCCGCCAGGCCGGCCGCCGTGACCGCGCGCCCGGCCTCGATCGCGTCGAAGCTCGGCCCCCGCCCGGCCGCCGACTGCATGCCGTCGAGCATCCCGGCGCGGGCGTGCGCGCACGCCGCCGAACGGATGCCGCGTTCGGTGCACAACGTCACGCTGACCAGCGGAGAGTCGGGCATCGCCCGGGCGGCGATGACGACACTCCGCGCCAGTGCCCGTTCGAACTCGTCGATTCCGGCCGGAACAGCGGTCCTGTTCAACAAATCCCTCGCGCTCGGCTGCGGCTCACGCCTGCGACCAGACAGCCTGCCCCTCCAGCGGGGTTCTAAGCGGGCCCCGCCGGAGGTTTTCCCGGGACTTCTCAGGCGAGGTAGGCGTCGACCTCGGCCAGGTAGGCGTCCTTCAGGTGCCGCGGCAGCCAGGTGATCTCGAACGCGTTGCGCTCCAGCCGGGCCAGCTCCTCGCGGGTGAGCTGCAGCTCCTCCTGCAGCGCCACCAGGTTCTCGCCCACGTACCCGTTGAAGTACGCCGGGTCGTCGGAGTTGATCGTCACCCGCACGCCGAGCTCCATGAGCTTGCGGATGCCCTCGGCCTTCATGGAGTCGGTGACGTACCCGTTGGAGATCGGGCAGCAGGTCAGGCCGATGCCGCGGGCCAGCACCAGGTCCACCAGCCGCTGGTCCTCCAGGATGTTGACGCCGTGGTCGATCCGGTCGACGCCGATGTCCTCGATCGCCTGCCGGATGTGCTCGATCGAGTTGTCCTGGTCGACGTCGCAGTGCATGGTCAGCAGGTAGCCCTCCTGGCGGGCCCGCTCGTACACGGCGGCGAACTTGGCCGGCGGGTTGCCCTTCTCATCGGAGTCGAGCCCGATGCCGACGATCCACTCCTTGTACGGCAGCGACTCCAGCAGCGTCGCCATCGCGTACTCGGCCTGGAAGTCGCGCAGGAAGCACATGATGAGCTGGGCCCGCACGCCGAGCTGCCGGTCGGCGTCGATCAGCGCCCGCCGCAGCCCGCGGATCACCACGTCGAACGGCACCCCGCGCGAGGTGTGCGCCTGCGGGTCGAAGAAGATCTCGGCGTAGCGCACGTTCTGCTCGGCGGCCTTGCGCAGGTAGGCCATGGCCAGGTCGTAGAAGTCGGGCTCGGTGCGCAGCACCTGCATGCCCTCGTAGTAGACCGTGAGGAAGGAGGGGAGGTCGTCGAAGGAGTAGGCGGCCCGCATCTCCTCGACCGACGTGTAGGGCAGCGCGATGCCGTTGCGCCGGGCCAGGTCGAACTTGAGCTCCGGCTCCAGCGTGCCCTCGATGTGCAGGTGCAGCTCGCACTTGGGGAGACCGGCGATGAAGTCCTTCATGATCAAACCTCCGTGAGGATGGGGTCGACGACCTCGAGCCGTACGCAGTCGACCAGCCCGAGGTCGGTGACGGCGTAGTCGGGGATCGCGGTGATCGACAGGAAGAACAGGTACATCAGCGGCGCCGGCAGCGTGCAGCCCAGCTCGCGGGCCAGGTCGTCGAGCCGCTCCTCCAGCACCGCCATCTCGGCGGCCGGCAGGTCGGAGACGATGCCGCCGACCGGCAGCGGCAGCAGCGCCCGCACCTCGCCGTCCACCACCACGGCCTGGCCGCCGCCCTGCTCGGCGACGGTGTTGACGGCCAGCGCCATGTCCTCGCGGGAGGCGCCCACGCAGATGATGTTGTTGTCGTCGGGCGCCGCGCTGGTGGCGATCGCACCGGCCCGCAGGCCCATGCCGCTGACCATGGCGACCGGCTTGTTGCCGGTCTTGCCGTAGCGCTCGACGACCGTGACGAGCAGCGCGTCCTGCTCCACGGACGGCTCCACGACGCCGTCGGTCACCGGCAGGGTCACGTCGCGCCTGCGGCGGACGAAGACCTGCTCGGTGAAGCCGAGGGTCAGCACGGTCGCCTGCTCGCCCTCGGCGCGCAGCACCAGGTCGCCGGCGGTGACCGGGGAGATCGGGAACGGCCGGACCGGGCCGCGCTCGGGGGCGGGCGTCGGCGTGACCATCCGGCCGTCGCGGGCGGCGGGCACGCCGCCCGCGATCACCTCGCGGACCCGGAAGTCCTCCAGCGAGTCGACGATCAGCACGTCCGCGAACCGGCCGGGGGACAGGCTGCCCACCAGGTGGTCGATGCGGTACATCTCCGCGCAGTTCACCGTGGCCATCTGGATCGCCGTCATCGGATCGACCCCCGCCGCGACCGCCATCCGGACGAGCTTGTCCATGTGGCCGCCCGCCAGCACGTCGGCGGCGTGCACGTCGTCGGTGCAGAACGCCAGCCTGCGGGCGCCGGCCAGGGCCACGGCCTTAATGTTCTCGTCGAGGAAGTGGGCGACGGAGGACTCGCGGATGATGCCGTACATGCCGCGGCGCAGCTTCTCCAGCATCTCCTCGTGCGAGTACGACTCGTGGTCGAGCCGCACCCCGGCCGCCGCCAGCCCGCTGATCCGGCGCGGGTCGGACAGCGGCGCGCAGCCGAACACCGGCAGCCGCCGCTCCCGGGCCAGGTCGAGGGCCTCCATGACGGCAGGATCGGAGTGTTCCACCATCTCCTGGACGGTCTCCCAGATCCCCACACATTCCGGCCATTCGTGGGCGATCCTGTGCTCAGCCGGACCGAACGGATGCCCGACGGTCGACTCCGGCACGGTGTAGGGCGCCTTGGCGGGTGCACCCCACCAGATTCGCATGCCGGTCGCCGCCGACTCGTCCAGGAAACGCCGGACGCCCGGCAGCCCCTCGGCCACGAGGATCTGGTCCAGCCCCGACACCACGCTCGTCGTGCCGAACGGCACCACCAGGTCGGCGAAGCTGGTGACCGACAACTTGCTGCACTCGATGTGCAGGTGCCCGTCGATCAGGCCGGGCACCAGGTAACCGCCGCGGGCGTCGATCACCTCGGTGTCCGGGCCGCGCTCCAGCACCGGCTCGACGGCGGCGATCCGGCCGCCCACGATGCCGATCTCGGCCGGGTAGAGCTCGCCGGTCAGCACGTTGACGAGCGTGCCGTTCGTGATGATCGTGTCCGCGGGCCGCCGCCCGTACGCCACGTCCAGCAGGTCGCGGTCCATCATGCCTCCACAGTCCGTACGGCGGGCCGCGGCACGAGCAGCGCGTACGCCGCACCGGCCACCAGGAAGCCCGCGAAGATGCTGAAGTCGCTGCCGCCCGTCGCCTCCGACAGCGGCCCGACGAAGACGGCCGAGTTGATCCACAGGGCCGCCGCCACCATGCCCAGGACCTGCGCGATGATCGCCGGCCACCGGACCTGGCCGGGCGCCTGCTCGTCGAACAGCGCCTCGGCGTCGTAGCGTCCCCTCCTGCGCAGCCAGTCGGTGATGTAGACCCCGGCCCAGGGCGCCAGCCAGATGATCAGCAGCGCGAGGAAGTTGTTGAGCATGGTGTTGAAGCTGTTCGAGGTGACCGCCACGAACGTGATGAGCACGCAGAGCACGAGGTCGCCGACGACCGCCACCCAGCGCTTGACCTTGATCCCGGCCGCCTGCAGGTTCAGCCCCGAGGAGTACAGGTCGGTGGTGTTGACCGCGAACAGCGACACGATCGCCAGCAGCAGGTACGGCACCACGAACCACTGCGGCAGCGCGCCCGGCAGCCCCGAGATCGGGTCGGTGTTGTCCTTGACCACGGTCGCCACGGCCGCCCCGAGCGTCATCAGCAGCACGTACGGCACGAACCCGCCCAGGGCCGCGTACCCGAAGACCGCCTTCCTGGAGGAGTTCGCCGGCAGGTAGCGGGAGTAGTCGCCGCCCAGCGGCCCCCACGACAGCCCGCCCGCCGACATGATCATCGCGATCGCCATCGTGAACGTGGCGAAGTCCGCCGACCCGCCGCCGCCCCCGAGCTCCACCTTGGGCGCGATCAGGATCGCCATCAGGCCGAACAGCACGACGAACACCCAGGTGAAGTACTTCTGCGCCTTCATCACCGCGGCGTGCCCGATCAGCGGCAGCACGAGCTGGATCGCCGCCGCCACCAGGATCACCACGACCTTGAGCCCGAGCCCCTGGTCGCTCACCCCCGCCTGCTCCAGCAGCGACAGCGCCGCGAACGTGATGAGCACCATGCCGCCGGCCTCGAAGCCCACCATGTTGAGCCAGCCGAAGAAGCTGAGCACGCGGGCGCCCTTGGGGCCGTAGGCGGCCCTGGAGACCGCCATGGTGGAGGTGCCGGTGGCCGGGCCCTGCAGGCTGGTCAGGCCGACCAGCGGGAACGACAGCAGGTTGCCGATGACGATCGCGATGACCGCCTGCGTGAAGCTGAGCTGGAACGCCGCCACGATCGTGATGCCGTAGACGAGGGTGAAGATGCCCATCGTCGTCCCGGACCAGAGGAAAAGCAGGTCACGCGGGCGGCCGTACCTTTCGCCGGCCGAGACCAGTTCGATCCCGCGTTGTTCCATGGCCCCTCCTGAGGGTCGCTGGGTGTGTGCGCACACAGTGAACCGTAGGGGGGTGACCTGGGGAGTTATCGGGACATACGAGCGTGCTGGGAGCCAGTTGTGCCCCGGCTACAAAGTGATCGTCAAGCCGACTGCCGTACCTGGCCACAGGGTGATCGCCAGGCCGATCGCTGTGACTGGCTACAGGGTGATCGCCAGGCCGATCGCTGTGACTGGCTACAGGGTGATCGCCAGGCCGACCGCTGTGACTGGCTACAGGGTGATCGCCAGGCCGACCGCGAACAGCAGGCCGTACGCCATCTGCAGTTTGCCCGTCTGCTGCAGGACCGCGATCAGCGCCGGCCCGACGGCTTTGCCCAGCACGGTCCTGATCGGCGTGACCGCGAGCGGCGCGGCCAGCGCCGCGAGCGCCGCCCACGGCGTGACCGCGATCATCGCCAGCGCCACCACGAACGGCACCACCTGGCACAACACGTACAAGGCCCGGGTGCGCTCGGCGCCGAGCACCACCGCCAGCGTGCGCTTGCCCGACGTGCCGTCCGTCTGGACGTCGCGCAGGTTGTTGACCACCAGCATCGAGCAGGACAACAACCCCACCGGGACCGAGGCCAGGAAGGCCGTCCAGCTCAGCTGCTCGGTCTGCACGTACGCGGTGCCCATCACCGGGACCACGCCGAAGAACACGAAGACCGCCAGCTCGCCCAGGCCGCGATAGCCGTAGGGCCGCTTGCCGCCGGTGTAGAACCAGGCCGCCGCGATGCACGCGACCCCCACCAGCAGGATCCACCACGCCCGCGTCACGACCACCAGCACCAGCCCGAGCACCGCCGCGACCGCGAAGCAGCCCAGCGCCGCCGTCAGGACCTGCCGGGGCGTGGCCGCCCGCGAGCCCACGAGCCGCATCGGGCCGACGCGCTGGTCGTCGGTGCCGCGGATGCCGTCGCTGTAGTCGTTGGCGTAGTTGACGCCGATCTGCAGGGACAGCGCCACGAGCAGCGCCAGGACCGCGCGCCACCAGACGAATCCGCCGTCGCCGATCGCCACGCCCGTACCGACCATGACGGGGACTACGGCGTTGGGAAGCGTGCGCGGGCGCGCGCCTGCGATCCACTGACCGGGGGTTGCCATGCTGTCGAACCTCTAGCTGATATCCGTGGTGAGCCTGACCATGCGGATCGGACGGCCCATGTCGAGGACGCGTTCGGCCATGTCCTCGCCCCAGCCGGCCGACTCCAGGAAACCGAGCACAGCGTAGTTGTCGGCGAACACCCAGGTGACGATCTGGCGGAAGCCGTCCTCACGCAGGTAGTCGACGGTGGCGTTGAGCAGGCGGCTGCCGTGGCCGCGGCGGACGAAGTCGGGATCGACCAGCAGCGTCAGCATCTCGGCGACCCTGCCCGGATCCAGGTCGGGGTCCTCGGCGGGGGCGTGCGAGGCCAGCCCCACCACCCGCTCGCCGCCGCGCGGGGTCGTCAGCGCCGCGCTGCCGCCCGCACCCAGCGCGGGGAAACCCTCGGTGTCGAGGATGGTCTCCACCGCGACCAGCACCCGGTGCGAGGGGCCGGGCGGGGCGACGATCGCCTCGTCCCACTGACGCAGCCACATCTTCTCGGCCGCCGGCCCCGTCATCTGCTCGAGTGGGCCTTCCGGGAGGAACTCCCGATATCCGTAGCGCCAGGCGCGGATCTGAGTATTCGCAACCTGGAGAACATCCTCGCGCCGGGCCGCCCGGACGCCTACGTCTGCCATCTCGGCCCGCTCCTTCGCCTGCCGTTCGTGCCACAAGGCACGAGTTACACCGTATCGGTGTTTGAGCCTTGGAGATGACGCGAACCCCGCTTCCACGCCCGGTATGCGCGTGTCTTGGTGTTGTCACCGCATACCTGGATCGAACACCATGAGCGCGAACGATTCCCGGGCACATCGCCGAACACCCACCGACACATCCCTCCACCCGTACGACGACCGCTCCAACATCCTCCGCCGCCCGCCGCCGCCCGCCGCCGTCCGCCCAGCCGCGCCAGCCTCCGCCCGCCGTCCGCCCGCCCGCCGTCCGCCCGTCCGCCCGTCCGCGCCCGCTCATCCGCGCCCGCTCATCCGCGCCCGCTCATCCGCGCGTGTCGAGCCGCGCGTGTCGATCCCCGCCCACCGACTGAGGCGGGGGCGGCCCATGCGGCGGTGAGCGCGGCCCGGGCGCGTCCGCGTCGCCCGAACCGGCATCTGATCACTGGACCGGGCGTCCCATCACTGGACCGGGCGTCCGATCACCGGGCCTGTGCGTCCAGCGCCCGCCCGAGCCTCCGCACCCCCTCCGCCAGGACCGTCAGGTTGGCGGCGGCCATGTGCGTCACCCTGATCCGCGGGCCCGGCGGCTCCGACGGGTAGTACATCCGCCCCGGGCTCACCAGCGTCCCGTACCGCCGGGCCGTCTCGACCAGGGCGTTCTCGTCCACCTCCGCGGGCAGCCGCAGCCACAGGTGCAGGCCGCCGATCGGTAGCAGATGCACCTCCGCTCCCGGGACGTGGGCCGCCAGCGCCGCGGCGAGCGCGTCCCGCCTGGTCGCGATCTCGGCGTGCACGGTGTTCAGATGCCTGCCCCACGCCGCCGAGCCCACGAACTCCAGCGCCGTCTCCTGCAACGGCCGCGCCACGAAGAACGACTCGACGAGCTGGCTGGCCCGCAGCCGGTGCGCGGCCGGACCACGGGCCACGACCGCCGCCACCCGCAGGCTGGGGGACAGGATCTTGGTCAGCGAGCCCACGTTGACGACCGTGCCGTGCGCGTCCATGGAGGCCAGCGACGGGGGAGCGGCGGGGGACAGGTAGCGGGCGTAGTCGTCCTCGATCACGAACGCCCCCGCCGCCCTGGCCACCTCCAGCACCTGCGTGCGCCGCTCCAGAGGCAACGTCGCGCCGGTGGGGTTGTGCAGGGTGGGCTGGCAGAAGAACACCCGCGCGCCGGTGACGGCGAACGCCTCGGCGAGCAGGTCCGGCCGTACGCCGTCGCGGTCCATCGGCACGGCCGTCGCCCGCAGCCCGGCCGCCTTGGCCGCCGCCAGCGCTCCGGGATAGGTGGGCGTCTCGACCAGCACCGGCGTCCCGGGGGCCGCCAGCGCCCTGAACGCGTGCGTCAGCGCCGCCTGGCCGCCGCTGACGATCAGCGCGTCCGCCGCCGTCACGTCGCCCCCGGCCTGGCGGGCGAACCAGCCGCGCAGCTCGTGCAGGCCGTTCAACGGCGGCGTCGCCCAGACGTCCGGACGGCGCACCGCCCGCGCGGCGGCCGCCGCGAGCTGCCTGTCCGGCCTCAACCCCGGGTTCAGGTAGCCGCCGGTCAACGGCACCACCTCCTCGGGCGGCTGCGCGAGCAGCGCCGCCACCGGCCCGTCGTCCACCACCCGGTCGCCGAGGGCGACCGTCTGCCAGGACAGGTCCAGAAGGTCCTGACCTTGCACGACCTGCCGCGGCGCCACGAACGCGCCGCTTCCCGGACGCGACACCACACGCCCTTCGGCGGCGAGCTGGCCGATGGCGCGTGAGACCGTCACGGGGCTGACGTTGTGCCGCCGCATGATCTCCCGGCTGGACGGAAGCCGCGCACCAGGCCCCAAACGGGCGGCCTCTTCCCGCAATATCGCAGCAATCTGGGCGATACTGCTATCGTTGGTCATGAAGGACAAGGATAGCGCTACCGCTCGAAACGCAGTAGCACCCCCACCTACCCCTCGCCCCAAGACAACCCCCACCCCACCTCCCGCCCCGGGCTCTCCCGCCCCCGGCTCTCCCGCCACCCTCAACCAGCCAGCCACCCCTCAGAACCCCGCCACCTCTTCCAGCCCGTCCGACAGGACCAGCACCTCACCCTCCACCTCCCCAGCTCCTGTCCTGGAGCCCGCCGCCCCTCCCGCCTTCCCTCCGGCCCTCTTGAAGGGACCCGCCACCTCCAACGGCGCCGAGATCTCCAAGGGCACCACGACTTCGAACGGCGCTGGGGTCTCGAACGGCGCTGCGACCTCGAACGGCGCCCCCACCCTTCGCGACGCCCTGAAGGGCACCGGCGCAGCCGCCCGCGCCCGGCAAGGGACGATGCTGGCCTTCCTGGGCGTCCTGGCCTTCTCCGGCAGCTTCCCCGGCACCGTCTACGCGATGCGCGGCTTCGACCCCTGGCTGGTCGCCATCGGCCGCGCCGCCGTCGCCGGCCTCATTGCCCTGGTCTGCCTCAAGGCCGCCCGCCTGCCCCTCCTCCCGCCACGCCGCCACTGGCCCTCCTACGCCGTGATCTCCCTGGGCGTGGTCTTCGGCTTCCCGGTGTTCAGCAGCCTCGCCCTCGATCTGGGCGCCAGCACCTCCCACGCCGCCGTGGTCATCGCCCTGCTCCCCGCCGCGACCGCCGCCTGCGCCGTCGTACGGGCCGGCGAACGCCCCCGCCCCCTGTTCTGGGCCGCCTGCGCCGCCGGCGCCGCCGCGATCATCGCCTTCACCCTCACCCGAGGCCAGGCCGGAGCCGCCTGGCCGGACCTGCTCCTGGTCGGCGCCCTCCTGTCAGCCGCGCTCGGCTACACCGAAGGCGGCCGTCTGACCAGGACGACCCCCGGCTGGCAGGTGATCAGCCACGCCCTCGTCCTCTCCCTCCCGCTGACCGCCGTGATCACCGCGGTCCTGGCCCTCACCACCCCCATCACGCCGACCGCCCCCGCCTTGGCCGGCTTCGCCTACGTGGCGCTGATCTCGATGTTCCTCGGCTTCATCCCCTGGTACGCCGGCCTGGCCAGAGGCGGCATAGCCAGAGCCGGCCAGACCCAGCTGGCGCAGCCGCTGCTGACCCTCATCTGGGCCTGGGTCCTGATGGGCGAACGCTTCGGCCCGGCCACCGTGGCCGCCGCACTCGCCGTCCTGGCCTGCGTCGCCGTCACGCAGCGCACCCGCTCGTAGGGAAAGACCTGGCACGACGACGTGCGCACCGAGCCGCGGCGAAGCTTGCATGGCGTGACGCCGCCACGCAGGATGGCAGGGGAGGTGTCACAACCATGGCGGACCTCACGATCCCGGAAGGCGGCTTCTGGCCCGCGCCGGAGATCCCGCAGCCCAACATCTATCCGATGGAATGGCGCGTGGAGACCGAGAAACTCGCGGCCATCTACGAGAAGTCCAAGCGCAAACTCTGGAACCCGGCCGACCTCCCATGGGACGGCCTCGACCCGGACGACTTCACCCGCGAACAACGCCTGGGCATCATGTACTGGTTCGCCGTCCTCGCCAATTTCGACGCCTCGGGCCCGGCCGTGTTCGCCCGCGCAACCATCCAGGCTTTCGAGAAACACGAGGAAGACCCGGTCCGGAAGTGCTTCTTCTCCATCACCCGCGACGAGATGAACCATGAGGAGTGCTGCCAGCGCACCATAGCCCGGCTGTGGCCCGGCGGCCCCCTGAACTGGACCCCTGAAGACGATCTCGAAAAGGCCGCCCACAACAACATCGGCTGGCTCTACCACAACGGCGGCCGCTACTGGAACGGCTACACCAGCGCCGTCGGAAGATACTCGCTACCGGTCCTGTTCACGAGTTTCATGATGGGCGAGATGGCCGCGTCCACGCTGTTCAGAGGCATGGCCACAGGCACCCGGCATCCGGTCTTCGGCGAGATGTTCCAGCGCATCGGCCTCGACGAGTCCCGTCATCTGCAAATCTGCATGACCATTCTGGAGAACGAATGGCCGGGCCTCACCGACGAGACCCGCAGCCTCATCACCCGCCAGCTGCGGGCCGGTTTCGTGTTCCTCTCCATGATTCTCTGGGAGCCTCCGGAAGGTTTCTGGGAACTCCCGCCCTACTTCCTCGACAACCACCGCGTCCTGATGGACCACGCCAGGGAAGCGGGACTGGGCGTGCTGTCGTACGAGGAACAGAAGGAGAACTGGCGCGTGGCCATGGCGAAGGTCCGCGCGATCGTCGAACGATGGGGCATCGCCTTCCCCGCCATTCCCGAACTGGACCTGGAAGGCGTCGAGGTGAACGTCATCGACCCGGAGGAGATCATCCCCGTCTTCTAGGATGCGCGTATGTGGCCCCGCATCGACGGACGCAGAGTCCTCGTCCTCGGCACGCCCGGCAAGGTGCGCACCCTGCTGACCGACCTCACCCTCTCAGGCGCGAAGACCGCCACCGCCGGTCTCCTGCCCCTCGACTACGAGGCGGAGGGCGAAGAGGTCGAACACGTCGGCGAACACCTGATCCTCGTGGATGACGCCGGCGAGAAGGCCGCCACGATCGAGATCACCTCAGTGGCGCTGGTGCCGTTCGCCGAAGTGCCGTGGGAGTTCGCCGAGGCGGAAGGCGAAGGATTCACCTCGATCCAGCACTGGCGGGACGTCCACCAGCGCTACTGGTCATCCTTGGGCCACGAGGTGAACGACACCTCCACAATCGTCTGTCTCCACTACCGCCTACTCCCCGCCTAGGTGCTGTTTCTTAGATCTGCTGACTGATCGTGCCTGGGCGGTCACGATTGGCCTATGGGTCGAGGTGACTTAACTAACGCGGAGTGGGAGC
>NZ_JBIAOF010000020.1:0-120969 GCF_042878785.1 Nonomuraea sp. NPDC003560
GCCTGCAAGGTGATCGCCGAGATCTCCGGCAGCACGAACAGCGTCACCGTGACCGTGCCCAGCCACCACAGGGTCCGCCGCCACCGCTCGACCTGGCCGATCATCCAGGCGAGCGTGAGCGCGTACAGAGCGAAGGAGGCGGCGAACTTGAACGGCTTGAGCCAGACCCCCTCGCCCATGACGGTCCGCCCGTCGACCACCAGGCCGACGCCGCTCACCAACGCGAGCGCCGCCATCGCGAGGGCACAGGCGACGAGCGGACCGTGCCAGGTTCTCCAGCGCAGGGAAGTCATGACGTCTCCTTCAGATCGACTGACAACAACCCTGCTGGTCAGGCGCGACACGAACCAGAGACGTGATCACCGGCTGCACATGACATCGTCATGAATCGGGCAAGCGGGTCGTGGAGACGTCCCAGGCGCGTGGGCGACCGGCCCGGGCACCGGCGCGAACCCCTCCTCGCTGAGAACCGCACCGCCGCCCGGGCGCAGATCAACGTTCCCGGTCGGGTGCCTCGGCGAAGCGGCGGGTGGCCACCAGCGCGGCCAGGTCGGGTGCGAGCCGCAGTTCCGCCGTGTCCATGCCGGGGTGGTCGAGCCAGTGCATCCGGGTCCGGTCGACGCTCCCGTCGAACCGGGGCGGCCAGTGCCGGGCCGGGGTCAGGTCGTCGATGACCAGCGTGCCGCCGGGCCTGAGCAGCCGCTGGGGGTCGGCGGGCGGCTCGCCGTGCTTGCCCTGGCCGCCTCCGTCGAGGACGAGCAGGTCGTACGGCGCGTCCCGGTGGATCTCCCGCCAGTCGCCATGGACGACCGACACCTGTGGCTGATCGAAGAACACCTCGGCGGCCAGGGCCGCCGAGACCGCGTCCCGTTCGACGCTGACCAACCGGGTCCCGGGCCGCGCCCCTGACGCCAGCCAGGCGAGCCCCACCCCGCACCCCGTCCCGGTCTCGCCGATCATCTCGGCCCCGGCGGCCAGCGCCAGCAGCAACCGTCCCTGCTCGGGACGGCAGGACGCCCCGAAGCCCGCCCGCCGCGCGACCTCGACCGCCCGCCGCACCAAAGGCGGTAATTGCGCGAGATCGGGGTACGTCGCCGTGCCCTCAAGTGACATCGGTCCAGGCTAAGCCGGCCGACCGCCCTACGGCACCCTTTGGTCGAAGCGGCCGACCGAGGGTCCGTGGACGAACTCGCGCGACATGTGGATGAAGTTCTGCGGAAACCGAGCGGGAAGGCGCTGGCCTCGTCGAGGTGCTCCACCACCTCGGGCGGCAACTGCAGCTCACAGGCGGCGAGATTGCCGGTGCGCTGGTCGAGCGTCCTGGCGCCGGAGATCGGATGGATCCGGGCGTGGTGCGCCCGGGTCCAGGCGAGGGCGACCCGGGAGGAGGAGACGCCGAACTCGTCGGCGACAGCGTATCTCCATGACTCCCCATGACCTGCTGGCTGACCGGTTCGAGGGGCATCGTCCCCGTCTGAAGGCGGTCGCCTACCGCATGCTCGGCTCGCCGACCGAGGCCGAGGACGCGGTCCAGGAGGCGTGGCTGCGGCTGGCGCGCTCGGACTCGGGCGACATCGCCGACCTCGGCGCCTGGCTGACCACCGTGGTGAGCCGGGTCTGCCTGGACGTCCTGCGCACCCGCAAGGCCCTGCGGGAGGAGCCGCTGGAGGCGCGGCTGCCGGACCCGGTGGTCGGACGGGCCGAGGCCGCCGACCCGGCCGCCGCCCCCGAGCAGGAGGCGCTGCTGGCCGACTCGGTGGGCCTGGCGCTGCTGGTCGTGCTGGAGTCGTTGTCGCCGGCCGAGCGGCTGGCGTTCGTGCCGCACGACATGTTCGGCCTGCCGTTCGAGCAGATCGCGCCCATCGTGGAGCGCACGCCGGTGGCGGCCAAGAAGCCGGCCAGCCGGGCGCGTCAGCGGGTGCGCGGCGCGGCCCCCACCCCCGATCCCGACCTCGCCGGTCAGCGCCGGGTGGTGGAGGCGTTCCTGGCCGCGGCCCGCGAGGGCGACTTCGACGCGCTGCTGGCCGTCCTCGACCTCACGACCCTGGAGCGCCGATCGCCGGACGGTGATTGACGAAGGTCGCCGCGGTGCTGCACGATCGGTCGCGCGGGGTCGTCCACCGGCCGCCACCTACGAAGGGTTCGCTGATGACGCTCGCCTCCCGGCTCGGCCACGCCCCCGACGACCGGCTGCTCATCGTCAACGCCGACGACTACGGCATGAGCCGGTCGGCCAACCTCGGCATCACCTCCCTCCTGCGGGCCGGGGCGATCAGCTCGGCCACGGTGATGACGCCCTGCCCGTGGGCGCCGCAGGCCGTCGCCGAGGCCGCCGGTTTCGACGTCGGGGTGCACCTGACGCTGACCAGCGAGTGGGAGGGTTACCGCTGGGGCCCGGTCACCCGCGACCGGCCCGTCCCCACGCTGGTGGACGAGACCGGCTACTTCTTCCACGACTGCGCCTCCTTCGAACGGTCGGCCGACCCCGAAGAGGTCCGCGTCGAGATCGTCAACCAGATCCGCAAGGCCGTCGCGCTCGGCCTGGACCCCTCGCACGCCGACAACCACATGGGCAGCCTGTACGGCCTGGCCACCGGCCGCCACTTCCTGGACGTCGTCCTGCCGGTGTGCGCCGAGTTCGGCCTGCCCTTCCGCCTGCCCCGCTCGCTGGAGGGCACCGGCGCGCCGGAGGAGCTGGAGCCCGTGGCGCGGGCCCTGGCCGCGATGGCCGACGAGGCCGGGGTGGTCATCCTCGACCGCCTGTGGTCGCTGCCCTTCCAGCAGTCCGACGGCGAGGACTACGACTCGCTCAAGAAGGACATGATCGGGCTGCTGCGCTCGTTGCGGCCGGGCGTGACGGAGATCTACATCCATCCCTTCGAGGACACCGACGAGCTGCGCGCCATCATGCCGGGCGCGGCCAAGCGCGGCTGGGAGCTGGCCCTGTTCACCGACCCCGACGTCCGGGAGGTCCTGGACGCCGAGGACGTCAAGCTGATCGGCTGGCTGGACCTGCGGGCCGCGCAGCGCGGCGAACGCCCGTGACCCCGGGCCGCTGCCCGGGCCCGGTGGGCACCAGGTAGCGGCGTTTGCGCTCGGTGAGGTCGAGGAGCCGGCCGCCGTTGGCCTCGATGACCCGCCGGGAGGCGGTGTTCGTCCGGTCGCACATGACCAGGGCGGGGTCGACGCCCAGCCGCCGGGCGATCGGCAGCGCCGCGGCCAGCATCGCCGTCGCGTGGCCCAGACGGCGGGCGCCCGGGCGCACGTCGTAGCCGATGTGGCCGCCGAGCCGCTCCAGCTCCGGGGTGAGCCGGTGGCGGACGGCCAGCCTGCCGAGGAACCGGTCGCCGTCGGCCCACCACAGCGTGGTCATCGGCACGAACCCCGCGCGCACGCCCGCCTGGGTGCGCTCGCCGAGCAGCCGCCGGACGTAGGCCGCGAAGGCCGCCGGATCGGTCAGCGCCGCGGGATCGACGTCCTGGACGAACCACGGGAGCGGGAAGTCACGGTCGGCCCGGAACTCGGCCACCGCCTCCAGGAACGACGCCCGCAACCCGGGCGTGGGATCGACGAGGACCGGCATGCCGACCATGATGCCCGACGGCCGGTCAGGACGGGCGGGGTGTCCTCGCGGTGGCGCGGTCGAAGAGTTCGGCGAGCTCGTCGGCGCAGTGATCGGGGTCGAGGCCGCCGGCGACCCGGTCGGCCACCGCGTCGATGCCGGCGCGCAGGGACGTGGCCATCAGGACGCTGTCGAACGTCCGGAACGCGCCGCTGCGCTGGCCGTCGTCGAACAGGGCGACCAGCCGGGCGATGGCGGCGTCCCGCTCGCCGCCCCCCACGGGCGCGCGGTTGAACGCGATCTGCTGGACCGCGCGCACGTGGGCCGGATGGGCGGCGATGAAGGCGATGTTCGCCCTGATGAACGCCTCCAGCTGGGCACGGGCTCCGGACGCGGCCTCGATCGCCGGCCGCATGAAGGCGGCCGCGTCGGAGACGACCTGCCGGACGACGGCCTCGAAGAGCTGCTCCTTGGTGGAGAAGTGGTAGGAGATCAGCCTCTTGCTGCTGAGCCCGGCATGGTGGCAGATGGCCTCGAACGTGGTCTCCGGGTAACCCCGCTCGGCGAGCACGGCGATCGCGGCCGAGGCGATCTGGGCCTTGCGGGCCTCGGTGGCCGCCTGACGGGTTCCGGAGCTCTCCATGTCAGCCCAGCTTGCCACGCTTCGGGAACGCCGCACGCACGGCACGGCGGTTGACGACGACCGCGACGGCGGCGACCAGGACGCCGACCACGGCCTGCTCGGCCTTCATCCACAGCGGGTAGCCGCTGTCCGGCGCGAGGAGGATGAGCACGACGCCGAGGGGCGCGGCGACGGAGACGAACCGGATGCGCACGTAGGCGGCCCGTCTGCCGCGGGCGGCCTGCCCGGCGAGGGAGACGAGCCAGGCGGAGGCGGCGGCGACGGCGGCGGCGCGCAGCCACACCACCCAGTTGCCGCCGACGACGGCGGCCACGCCGAGCGTGGCGATCGACAGGAGCAGCACGGCGGCGAAGAGGATCCGGACGAGCCGCCAGACCTGGTTGTTATCCATAAGGATAAATTTACACGGTCGGATAAAAATCTGCGCGGGGATCCGCCGGGGAAAACTCGTTGCCGCCGGCCGGGCGCGGCGGCCACGATCGATCATGACCGTGACCCGCGAGGTGCTCGCCTACTACGCACAGGATCTGGAGCACGTCCGGCTGCGCGAGGGGCGCGGCCGCCTGGAGTTCTGGCGCACCCAGGACGTGCTGCGCCGCACGCTGCCGCCGCCCCCCGCCCGGGTCCTCGACGTGGGCGGCGGCACCGGCGTGCACGCCGAATGGCTGCTGGCCGACGGCTACGAGGTGGACCTGCTGGACCCCGTGCCGCTGCACGTGGAGCGGGCGGCGAGGGTGCCGGGGCTGCGCGCCCGGGTCGGCGACGCGCGGCGGCTGCCCGTGCCCGACGGCAGGGCGGACGCCGTCCTGCTGCTGGGCCCGCTCCACCACCTGGCCGACCGGGCCGACCGGCTGCGGGCCCTGGGCGAGGCCCGGCGCGCCGTACGGCCCGGCGGGGTGACCCGGACCGCCGGGCCCTGCTCCTGGACGCCCAGCGCTCGATGGAGTCGGAGCCCTCGCTCCTGGGCGCCAGCGGGCACCTGCTGACCGTCGCCCACCGGCCCGGCTGAGTTTCCTTACACGCCCTTGATCTCCAAAGGTTCATAGTACTAGGAGCCTAGATAAATGGAGGAAAGGGTGATCGACTTCTATCTGGACGCCCGGTCCGGCGTGTCGCCGTACCTGCAGCTGGTCCAGCAGGTGCGGCACGCGCTGCGCCTGGGCCTGCTGCGCGAGGGCGACCGGCTGCCCACGGTCAAGGAGGTCGTCGCCGCGCTGGCGATCAATCCCAACACCGTGCTGAAGGCCTACCGCGAGCTGGAGCACGAGGGGCTGGCGGCGGCCCGGCCGGGGGTCGGCACGTTCGTCACCAGGACGCTGGCCGACGCCTCCCTGGCCGCGCACGGGCCGCTCCGCCAGGACCTGCGCCGCTGGCTGGCCAAGGCCCGCCTGGCCGGGCTGGACGACGAGAGCATCGAGGCGCTGTTCATGAGCACCTTCCGGGCCGCGGCGCGGCGGGAGACGGCATGAGCGGCGTCCTGACCGCCCAGGGGCTGGGCAGGAGGTACGGCAGGCGCTGGGCCCTGCGCGACTGCGCGCTCGACGTGCCGGCCGGTCACGTCGTCGGGCTGGTCGGCCCCAACGGGGTCGGCAAGACGACGCTGCTGAAGCTGGCCGGCGGTCAGCTCAGACCATCCGAGGGCAGCATCTCCGTGCTCGGCGGGAACCCGCCGGACGCGCCGGGACAGCAGGCCAGGATCGGGTTCGTCGCGCAGGACGCCCCGGTCTACGCCGGGCTGAGCGTGGCCGAGCACCTGCGCCTGGGCGCGCGGCTCAACCCCGGCTGGGACGCCGCGCTCGCCGATGACCGCGTCCGGCGGCTGGGGCTCGACCCCGGGCAGCGGGCGGGCAGGTTGTCGGGCGGCCAGCGCGCCCAGCTCGCGCTCACCATGGGCCTGGCCAAGCGGCCCGAGCTGCTGCTCCTGGACGAGCCGGTCGCCGCGCTCGACCCGCTGGCCCGCCGGGAGTTCCTCCAGGGCCTGATGGAGGCCGTCGCCGAGCAGGAGCTGAGCGTGGTGCTCTCCTCCCACCTGGTCGCCGACCTCGAACGCACCTGCGACTACGTGGTCGTGCTGGTCGACTCGCGCGTGCGCGTCGCCGGCGAGGTCGAGGAGCTGCTGGCCACCCACCACCGGCTCACCGGGCCGCGCCGCGACCCCGGCCGGCTGCCCGGCGAGCAGCAGGTGATCTCCGCGCGCCACACCGACCGGCAGAGCACCCTGATCGTCCGCACGGACGCGCCGATCCACGACCCCGCCTGGACGGTCACCCCACTCAGCCTGGAGGACCTGGTGCTGGCCTACATGGAACGGCCGGCCGCCGTCCCCCCGCTCACCCTGGAGGTCCAGCGATGATCTGGCTGACCTGGCGCCAGTTCCGCGCCGCCGCCGCGATGACGGCCGGGGCGCTCGCCGTGCTCGCCGCCGTCCTGGCCGTGACCGGGCCGGAGCTGGCCGGCGACTACTCCGCCGGCGTCGCCGACTGCGCCGCCGACGGCGACTGCGCGCGCTTCTTCGACCGGTTCTTCGACGAGCACCAGGGCCCCTTCCTGGCCGCCACGGCCGTCGTGCTGGTCCTGCCGGCCCTGGTCGGGCTCTTCTGGGGGGCGCCGCTGATCACCCGCGAGCTGGAGAGCGGCACCCACCTGCTGGTGTGGAACCAGAGCATCACCCGCGGCCGGTGGCTGGCCGTCAAGCTCGGGCTCCTCGGGCTGGCCGCGGTGGCCGCCGCCGGGCTGTGCAGCCTCGTGGTGACCTGGTGGTCCGGCCCGCTGGACAGGTCCGCCGCACCGGGGTTCGGGCTGATGGACCCGCTGGTGTTCGGGGCGCGCGGGGTCGTCCCGATGGGGTACGCGGCCTTCGCGTTCGTCCTGGGCGTGACCGTCGGTCTGCTGGTCCGCCGTACGCTGCCGGCGATGGCGATCACGCTGGCCGTCTTCGCCGCGCTGCAGATCGTTGTGCCGCTGCTGGTCAGGCCCCACCTGCTGCCGCCGGTCAGCGCGTCGTTCGAGCTCGGCCACGACAACGTCGACGACTTCCTGGTGCCCGGCGGCGACGTCGGCGGCCCCGGTGCGCACGTGACGCTGGCCCCGGCGATCCCCGGCCGTCCGGGGGCATGGGTGCTGTCCGGCCGGCTCGTGGACGGCTCCGGGCGCGTGCTCGGCGACCAGGGCGACGGGGTCCTCATCCCGGTGTCCCTGACCTCGGGGCCCTGCGGGCCGTCCGCGATGCGGGAACAGGGCGAGGGCGCCATGAGCACGTGCCTGGCCGAGGTCAACCGGCTGGGGTACCGGCAGCGGGCGGTGTACCAGCCCTTCGAGCGCTTCTGGCCGTTCCAGTGGATCGAGACCGGGCTCTACGCCCTGCTCGCCCTCGGCCTGACGGCGTTCTGCTTCGACCGGCTCAGAAGGAGGCTGTCATGAGGGGCGGGACGCTGGCGGCGGGGCTCGTCCTGGTCCTGGCGACGGCCTGCGCCGGGCAGACGCCGCCGCGCGCCCGGCCCGGCGGCGCGTCCGCGGCCGCCCCGGCCGTGTGCGCGCCGCCGAAGGGCGGCGCTCCCCCCGGCGCGGAACGGCCGACCACGATCGACGTGGTGGGGCAGGCGTACCGGTGCGTCCTCGCCCGCTACTACGGCGCCGCCACCCTGGACCACCGGACGCTGCTCACCGCCGGGTTCGCCGCCTTCGTCACGGAACTCAACCGGGCCGGCCGCGACCTGCCCGAGGCCGCGATGCCGGCGCTGACCGGCGACAGGACGGCCGACTGGGCCGCGTTCGAGGCGGCCTACCGGCGGGTCATCGACCGGCTGCCGCGCGACGACGCCCTGCGCGCGCGGCTGGCCGCCGCCACGCTGGAGGCGATCGTGGCCGCGCTCGGCGACGACCACGCCCGCTGGGAGCACGGCACACCACGCCCGCCCGGCGCCTACGACGGCGACCAGTACGGCCTGGGCCTCACGGCCAGCGCCCGCCCGGCCGACGCCCCCGGGACGGCGCTGCCGCCGCTGTTCGTGACCGCCGTGCCCGGCGGACCGGCGCGGGCCGCCGGAGTGCGCCCCGGCGACGTCGTCGAGTCGGTCGACGGCTCGGCGCCCTTCGTCGGCACGCAGGTCACCCCGGCCGTCGTCGCCGCGCTCCACCCGCGCTACCCGCAGGCCGCCCCGGTCCGGCTGCGGCTGCTGCGTCCCGACACCGGCCGCCGCCGCACCGTGACGCTGAAGCCCCGCCTGTTCCAGCCCGATCCGGACACCCTGCCGGTCGTGGCGGCCGGCCTGCTCGCCGGGGACGTCGCCCACGTGCGGATGAGCGGCTTCGCGCCCGACTCCGCCGACCGGGTGCTGCGGGCGATCGCCCGGCTGCGGACCGGCAGGACGCTCGCCGGGGTCGTGCTGGACCTGCGCGGCAACGGCGGCGGCAGCCCCGGGGAGGTGAACCGGCTGCTGGGCGGCTTCGCGCACGGCGCGGTGACCGCCTACCAGTGCGCCGCGGACGGCTCGTGCGAGACCATGCGGACCGACGACACCGTCCCGCTGGTCGGGCTGCCGCTGGTGGTGCTGACCGACCGGGGGTGCGCCTCGGCGTGCGAGCACTTCAGCGCCGCCGTCAAGGACCTGCGGCTCGGCCGGCTGGTCGGGACGCGGACGGCCGGGGCGGTGTCGGGGCCGGCGCAGCCGTACGCGCTGGGCGACAACACCGTTCTCGCGTTCCCGTCCAGGCATCACCTGGCGCCGGGACGCGAGGTGATCGACCGGGTCGGCGTGCCGCCCGACGTGCACGTGCCGCTGACCCCGCGCGACGCCGCCGCCGGGCGCGACCCCGCCCTGGCCGCGGCGCTGAACCTGCTGCACCCCTGACGATTCCCGTGCCGACGAGGACGGACCATCTCATGAGCCATGCCGTCGTACCGAAGCCGATCACCCGCGCCGTGTCGACCCTCCTGACCGTGTCGTGCCTGCTGTCGGCGTGCGCCGCGCCCGCACCGCCGAGGGCCGCCGCCGCCCGCCCCTCGGCCACGACCGCCACGCCCGCCACGCCCGCCGCTCCCCCGGCGCTGCCCCCGCCGACCGGCGACCGGCCGGTCGGCGCCACCGTCCTGTACCTGAAGGACGCCTCCCGCGCCGACCCGTGGGCGCCCGAGGCGAAGGCCAGGGAGCTGATGGTCACCCTGTGGTACCCGGCGCGGACGCGGACGGGCACCCCCGCGCCCTACATGTCGGCCAAGGAGTCCGAGCTGACGCTGAAGGGCAAGCGGGTGACCAGTGCACCCTCCGACGTGCTCAGCAAGGTGCGGACCAACGCCCGCACCGGCGCCGAGCCCGCCGGACGGGCGGGCGGCCTGCCCCTGGTGGTGCTCTCCCCCGGCTTCACGCTGCCGCGCGGCACGCTGACCGCCCTCGCCGAGGACCTGGCCTCGCACGGGTACGTCGTGGCCGGCGTCGACCACGCCTACGAGAACTACGCCACGACCTTCCCGGACGGGCGGATCGCGACGTGCGTGGCCTGCGACAGCGACACCGATCCCGGGTTCGGGCCGAGGGTGACCGCGGCGCGGGCGGCCGACGTCTCCTTCGTGCTCGACCGGCTGACCGGCCCGGACCCGGCGTGGCCGGGCGCGCGGCTGATCGACCGGAAGCGGATCGCGATGGCGGGGCACTCGATCGGCGGGGCCGCGGCGGTGGGGGCCATGCTGAAGGACCGCCGGATCCGCGCCGGCCTCGACATGGACGGCACCACGTACGCCCGCATCCCCAGGGGCGGGCTGTCGCGGCCGTTCCTGTTCCTGGGGTCGGCGGGCCACCCGCCGGGCGGGCGCGACACCTCCTGGGACCGCGACTGGAAGCTGCTGTCCGGCTGGAAGCGGTGGCTGACGCTGCCCGGCGCGGACCACCAGTCCTTCACCGACGTGCCGCTGCTGGCCCGGGCGCTCGGCCTGGGCACGCCGGGCTCCCTTGACGCGGCCCGGCCCACGCAGATCGTCCGCGCGTACGTCCGGGCCTTCCTCGACCTGCACCTGCGCGGCAGGCCGCAGCCGTTGCTGGACGGGCCGTCGGCGCGCTACCCGGAGGTGCGGTTCTGCGTGCCCGGGAAGAAGGACTGCCGGTGACCGCCCGGCCGGGAGCCCGCGGTCAGGTGAGGCGGTCGAGCAGGTCGTCGAGCGTCCCGGTGAGGGCCTGCGAGCTGGCCGGGGTGAACCAGGTGGTGCGGACGCGTTCGTTGCTGCCGTTCGGGGTCTCGTGGTCGGCCGCGAGCCGCGCCAGCGAACGGCTCTCGTCGCCCAGGGCCCGCCCGAGCCCCTGGAACAGGCCGCGGACGTAGCCCTCCGCCACCTCGGGCGGCACGCCGTGCCCGGCGGCCCACGCGCTGAGCGTGGCCAGGTAGGACAGGTGGGTGGTGAGCGTGGCGGTCAGCGCGGAGAAGACGTTGAAGGCGGCCTCGTCCTCGGCCGCGAGCACGCCGCCCAGCCGTTCGAACAGGGCGTCGGTCACCGGGTGGGACGGCCAGGTCACCGTGACGGAGTCGCGGTCGCGGACGGCGGGCAGCGGGATCGCGCGTACCAGGGTGGCGCCGGTGTCCAGGAGCTTGCGCAGCTCCTCGACGGCGACGCCGGCCATCACGTTGACCACGATCGTGTCGTCGGCCACGCGCAGGCCGGCCAGCGCGTCGTGCCGGTCCGGCGGGCGCACGGCGATGACGACCAGCTCGGCGCGGTCCGCCACCTCCTGGTTGGAGGCGCACACGTGCACGTCGGCGTAGCGCTGCGACAGCTCCGCCGCCGCGCGGGCGCCCCGCGGGGAGAGGAACACCTCGGGACGCTCGCCGGGCCCCTCGCACAGGCCCGTCACGATGGCCCGGCCGATCTCGCCCACCCCGATGACCCCGATCCGCTGCACCAAGTCTTCCTCCCGATCCGTGGTCGTCCGTACTACAGCAGTCTGTACCGTTACTTCGGTTGCTGGCGGGATTCAGCGCGGAGATCTGCGTCCATAGCGTTGTCCTCATGAGCGATCCGTACAGAATTGACACATATGAGCGGGCGGCGCACAGCCCGCGGACCCGGCCGCGGCGATCGGCGTCGCGCCCCCTGCTGTGGATCATGGCGGTGGGCGGGGCCTCGGTGAACGTGGCGACCAACATCGTCCTGCGGGGCGATCTGACCGCCGTCGGGCTGGCGTCGGGCGTGGTGGGCGTGGCGGGCATCGCCGGGCTGCTGATCCTGCGCTTCGCCGGGGGCCGGTCGTGAGCGCGGTCGTGAGGCCCGTCATGGAGGCGGTCGTCACGCTGGAGCGCGTGAGCAAGACCTACGGTGACGTGGTCGCCCTCGACGACGTCTCGCTGGCCTTCCCGCGCGGCCGGTTCGTGGCCGTGATGGGGCCGTCGGGCTCGGGGAAGAGCACCCTCCTGCAGGCCGCCGCGGCCCTGGAGCCGCCTACCTCCGGCGAGATCACCATCTGCGGCGTCGAGGTCACCCGCATGTCGGAGACCCGGCGCACGGAGTGGCGCAGGAAGCACCTGGGCTACGTGTTCCAGTCCTACAACCTGCTGCCCACGGTGACCGTCGAGGACAACGTCACGTTGCCGTTGCGGATGGCCGGGGTGCGCCCGGACCGGGCCTGGCTCGGCGAGCTGGTCGACCGGATGGGCCTGCGCGACCGGATGCGGCACCTGCCCACGGAGTTGTCGGGCGGGCAGCAGCAGCGGGCGGCGATCGTCCGGGCCCTGGCCGCGCGCCCCGACGTGGTGTTCGCCGACGAGCCCACCGGCGCCCTCGACCTGCGCAGCGCCGCCCACGTGCTGGACCTGCTGCGCGAGCTGGTCGACGACCTGGGCCAGACCGTCGTCATGGTCACCCACGATCCGGCCGCCGCGGCCCGCGCGCACGACACCGTGCTCATGGCCGACGGGCGGGTCCTTGACATCCTGCCCGCCCCGACCGCCGAGGACCTGGCCGTACGGCTGGCGCGGCTGAGCGCGGAGCGGGTCGCATGATCAGGCTCGCACTTGCGCTCGCCAAGGCGGGCGGGCTGGTCGTGGTGTTCGCGGCGGTGCTGGGCGGGATGGCGCTGGTGACCGGGACCGGCGTGCTGGTGGACTCGGCCTTCCGCGCGCAGCCGCCCCTGCGGCTGTCGGGCGCGGACGTGCTGGTCTCGGCCCGGCAGAGCATCCCGCTGAAGGAGGAGCCGGACATCGCGCTGCCCGAACGCGCCAGGATCCCCGGCTCGCTGGTCGCCTCGGCGTCCGGGGTGCCCGGCGTCGCGGCCGTGGCCGGGGACGTCGCCTTCCCCGCCGCCGTCGGGTCCGGGACGGCCGGGCGGACCGCCGACCCGGCCACCGCCGGGCACGGCTGGTCGTCCCTCGCGCTGAGCGGCCGCATCACCGCCGGACGGGCGCCGCGCGCCGCCGACGAGATCGCGGTGAACGGCGCGCGGGTCGGCGACCGGCTGCGGCTGACGGCGGCCGGCACGCCGGGCACCTACCGGGTGAGCGCCGTGGTGGACGCCCCCGGCGTGTACTTCACCGACGCCGTCGCCACCGCCCTGGCCGCCAGGACGGCGGGCCGGGCGCGGACGGTGGACCTCGTCGCGGTCCGCGCGGAGCCCGGCGTCTCCCCCGAGACGCTGGCCGCCCGGCTGAAGGCCCGCCTGGGCGACGGCTACGCGTACGCCACGGGCGTGGACCGGGCCGACGCCGAGTCGCCGGGCGCGGCGGCCGGCCGCGGGCTGCTGCTCGTCCTGCCCTCCTCGATCGGCGGGATCAGCCTGCTGGTGGTCGGGTTCGTGGTGGGCGGCGGCCTGGCGCTGTCGGTCAACCGGCAGCGCCGCGACCTCGCCCTGCTGCGCGCGGCCGGCGCGACGCCGCGTCAGGTGCGCAGGCTGGTGGCCGTCCAGGCCGCGGCGGCGGCGCTCCCGGCCGTGCCGTTCGGGGCCGCGCTCGGCTACTTCCTGGCCGCCCGCTTCGGCGAGCTGCTGGCCGGGATCGGGCTGGTGCGCGCGGACCAGCCGCTGGTGTACGGGCCGCTGCCGGCCGTGGCCGCGACGCTGCTGCTGCTCGGCGTCACGCGGGTGGCCGCCTGGGCGGGGTCGTTGCGGGTCTCGCGCATGCCGGTGGTCTCCGGGCTGCCCGAGCCGCGCATGCCGTCGCCGGGGCGGACCCGGGCGGGGCTGCTGCTCATGCTCGGCGCGCTGGCGCTGTCCGTGACGCCGCTGTTCATGCGAGGCGAGGCGGGCATGATCGGTCCGGGCATCGCGTCGATCGTCGCGGTGATCGGCCTGGCGCTGGCCGGTCCGCGGCTGGTGCAGGGGGCTGCCGGGGCGGTGGCCGGATCGCGGCTCATGACGCGGCTGCCCGGCTCGCTGTGGCTGGCGGTGCACAACTCCCACGGGTACGCATTGCGGACCGCCGGAGCCGTGGCCGCCCTCGGCATGGTGGTCACGCTCGGCCTCAGCGTGGTGCTCAGCCAGACCACGATGGCCAAGGCGCGCGCCGACGAGGTCGCCCTGGGCCTGCGCGGCCTCGTCACGATCACCGCTCCTGACCTCGGCGGCGTCCCGCGCGGCCTGCTGGCCGACGTACGCTCGCGGACGAAGGCGGCGGGCATGGCGATGACGACCGTGGTGACCGAGCCGATGCTGACCGGCGACAGCCCCGCCCTGATGGCCACGCCCGCCATGGCGCTCGGCCCGGACGCCGAGGGCCTGGTCGACCTGGACCTCGCCGACGGCGGCCTGTCCGGCCTCAAGGGCGCGGCCGTCGCGGTGGAGGAGGGCCTGGGCCGGGTCGGCGGAAGCATCAACGTGATCATGGGCGACGGCGCGCGGGTGCGGGCTCGGGTGGCCGCCACCTACCGGCGCGGCCTCGGGTTCGGCCCGATCGTGGTCTCCCGCGACCTGGCCGCCGCGCACACGACGACCGGCCTGGACAGCGCGGTGCTGGCCCGTCCTGCCGACTTCGGCGACCTCGTGAGCCGCCCCGGGCTGCGCTTCGACGACCACGCCGCCGGACCGCAGGCCGCCATGGCCTCGGCCCAGACGCTGGTGAACGTGGCCGTGCTCGCCGTGCTGCTGGGCTACGTGCTGGTGGCGGTCGCCAACCGGCTGGTGGCGACGACGACCGCGCGCCGGGAGGAGTTCTCCGGGCTGCGCGCGATCGGCCTGACCCCGCGTCAGCTCAGGCGCGTGGTGCGCTGGGAGGCGCTGCTCGTGGGCGCCGGGGCGTCACTGTCGGGGCTGGTGCTGTCGGCGGTGCCGCTGGTGCTGCTGAGCGTGGGCTTCCTGGCCCGCCCGCTGCCTGCCGGGCCGTTGTGGCTGGTCCCGGCCTCTATCCTGGCAGTGATGACGATTGTGTCCCTCGCCATGGAGCTACCCGCCCGGAAGATCATGACGTGACGTGAAAGCTCTGTGGCGGTTCGTTCGGTATCACTTGATCGTGTTCGCGTCGGCCCTGGCGGCGATGGTCTCGCTGGCGCTGCTGGCCGTGGGCGTCGTGCTCGTCCCGGTGGGCGGGGCGGGGCTCGTCCTGGTGCCGCGCATGATGGCGGTGCTCCACCGGTGGACCGAGTGGCAGCGCGTGCAGGCCGGCGCGGTGCTGGGGGTCGCCGTGCCGGCGCGTCCGGCGCCGCCCGCCGTGACCGGGGTGCGCGACCAGTGGCGGCAGCTCCTCACGAGCACGCGGGCCAGGCGTGACCTGCGCTGGACGGCGCTGCACGTCGTCGTGGGCCTGCCCGCCGCGCTGGCCGCGCTCGGAGTGGCCGGGCTGCTGGTGAACCCCGTGCTGGAGGCCCCGCTGTGGTGGCTGTTCCCCGCGGACGACCCGCTGCGGCTGCTGGTGGCCCTCCCGGTCACCGGATGGGAGCAGGCGATCGGCATGGGCGTCGCGCAGGTCGTCCTGGCCGCGCCGCTGGCCTGGTGGGCGCTGCCTCGGCTGGCCCGGCTGCACGCCCGCGCCTGCCTGGCCGCGCTCGCCCCCTCGGAGGCCGACCGGCTGGCCGAGCGGGTCGGCGAGCTGACCGAGAGCAGGTCGAACGTCCTCGACGCGCACGCCGCCGAGCTGCGCCGCATCGAGCGCGACCTGCACGACGGCACCCAGGCCCGGCTGGTCGCCATCGCGATGCGGCTGGCCATGGCCCGCGAGGCGCTCGACGACGACGGCGGGCCCGTCGGCCGGCTGCTGAAGGACGCGCACGAGGGCGCCGAGGAGGCGATGACCGAGTTGCGGCAGGTGATCCGGACGATGTACCCGCCCGTCCTGGCCGACAGGGGGCTGGCCGGCGCGGTGGCCGCCGTGACGGCCAAGGCCGGCCTGCCCGTCGAGACGGACGTGAGCGGCCTCGGCGCCGTGCCCGCCGCGGTCGAGACGGCGGCCTACTTCATCGTGGCCGAGGCGGTCACGAACGCCACCAAGCACAGCGGCGCCGGCCACGTCACCGTACGGCTGGCGTCCGGACGCGTGCTGCGCATCGAGGTCTGCGACGACGGCAGGGGCGGCGTGGACGAGAGCCGCGGCACCGGCGTCACCGGCATCCGCAGGAGGGCCGCCGCGCTCGACGGTACCTTGTCCATCGACAGCCCTCCCGGAGGGCCCACCCGTCTTGTCGTGGAGCTGCCGTGCGCGTCGTGATCGCCGAGGACAACGTCCTGCTGTCCACGGGGCTGGAACTGCTCCTGACCAGCAAGGACATCGAGGTGGCCGCGGTCGTGCCGGACGCCGGCGCACTGCTGGACGCCGTCACCGAGCACCGGCCCGACCTGGTGATCGCCGACGTGCGGCTGCCGCCGTCGTTCCGCGACGAGGGCATCAGGGCCGCCGTCGCCCTCCGGCGCGCCGACCCCGCCCTGCCCATCCTGGTCCTGTCCCAGTACGTCGAGCGCATCTACGCCCGCGAACTGCTGGCGCACGGCTCCGGCGGCGTCGGTTACCTGCTGAAGGACCGGGTCAGCCGGGTGAGCCAGTTCGTCGAGGACGTCCGCCGGGTGGCCGCGGGCGGCACGGTCATGGACCCCGAGGTCATCGCCCAGCTCATGGTCGGGCGGGGCCACGGCCTGGACAGCCTCACCGGCCGGGAGCGGGAGGTGTTGTCCTGGATGGCCCAGGGCCTGAGCAACACCGAGATCGGCGAGCGGCTGACGATCACCGACAACGCGGTGCACAAGCACATCGGCAGCATCTTCGCCAAGCTCGGCCTGGCCGTCTCGGACGGCGGCCACCGCCGGGTCATGGCCGTGCTCACCTTCCTCGACGACCAGTGACCCGCCTCCCCTACGCCGGGCCCAGGCGGGCGCGGACGGCCGCCTCCACGTCGGGCGGCAGGGGGCCCTTGCCGGCGGCGGCGACGTTGGCCCGCAGGTGTTCCGGCCGGGCCGAGCCGACGATCACCGAGTGCAGCTCCGGATGGCCGAGGATGAATCGGAGCAGCAGTTCGGTCACCGGCGCGCCGTCCGCCAGCTCCTCCAGGCGGGCGGCGGCGAGCCTGGCGTGGCGCTGCGCCAGCGGCCGGCGCACCGGCTCGGGCACGGCCTCCGGCGGCGGCGCGAGCGAGCGGGCCACCGCCCCGCGGGCGATCGTGCCCGCCCCGCTCGCCGCGGCGGCCCCGACGAGCCCTTCGTGGGAGCGGTCGAGCGCCGAGTAGGGCAGCAGGAACACGTCGAACGCGCCCGTCGCGATGTGCTCGGGGAGGTGCGGCAGCTCCCCCGACATGCCGGTGAAGCGGATCAGGCCCTCGTCCTGGAGTTCCCGCATCCCGGCGACGGTGTCCTCGGCCGCCATCACCGAGACGCTCGGGCTGAGGTGCACCATCAGGACGTCGAGATGGCCGGTGCGCATCCGGCGCAGGCTCCGCTCGACGCCCGCGCGCACGTTCGCCCTCGTGTAGTCGTGCGCGGGGTCGGCCTCGGCGAGGGGGCAGCCGCATTTGCCCGCCAGGACGAACTCGTCGCGGCGGTGTCCGATCCAGCGGCCGATGTGCTCCTCGGCGTCGCCGTAGTCGGGCGCGGTGTCGATGAGGTTCACCCCGGCGTCGAGGGCCTCGTTCAGCACGGCGCGGGCCGCGTCGTCGGACACCGGCGGGCCCCAGGCGCGGGGGCCGCGCAGCTCCATGGCGCCGTAGCCGAGGCGGCTCACGCGCAGGCCGGTGCGGCCCAGTGTGGTGGCAGGGAGCGTCATGTCAGTGCCTCGCGTAGTGGCCGGCGACGGCGGCGAAGGCGGCCTTGGGGTCCCAGGGCAGGCCGGGGTAGGCGGCGCCGGAGCGGTCCTCGTAGACCTTGACGACGCCGTAGCTGGCCAGGTCCAGGTCGTCGCGGAGGTCGCCGTCGGGGCGGTGCGGGTGGTCGCGCAGCGCGAAGGTGAACACGAAGGTGCTGTCCACGCCGGCGGCGTCGAAGAGCTCCAGCAGCTCCCGCACGTACGCGGCCTGGCCCTCCTCGTCGCGGACGTGCTCGCCGGTCAGCCGGAGGGGCTCGCGGGTGCCCGGGGCGTACTCGACGATCTCCAGGCCGAGCGCGCCCCGGTCGCCCGCGCCGCGGTAGGTCGCCGAGCCGAACTCGGTGATCGCGACCGGCCTGCCCTCCGCGACGAGGCCGCGCACGCCCTGCTCGAACACGTCCACGATCTCGGCCGACCGGTAGAGGTCCACGGAGACGAGGTCGAACGGCGTCCAGTCGACGCCTTCGAGCGGCACGGAGGCGTAGGTCACCCGGCCGCCGAACCGCTCGCGCACGACGGCCACCGCCCGCCCGAGGAAGTCGTTGACCCGGGTGCGCACGCCGCCGACCAGCTCGCGCACCCGGTCCGGACGGCTCAGCAGGGCGACCCGCTCGTCGATGTCGTCCCCGGGCAGGAAGCCCTTGCTCATCAGGCACAGCTCGGCTCCGGTGACGAAGACCACCTCGGCGCCGCGCCGCCTGAGCCGTTCGGCGCGCTCGGCGCAGTCGGCGAACAGCGCCAGCATCTCCTCCTCGGTCAGCTCCAGCGGATAGGGCGAGAACCAGACCTCCAGCCCGAGGTCGGCGGCGTGACCGGCGGCGATCTCCAGGCGGTCGGGGTCGCCGCCCATGACGCGGACGGCGGTGCAGTGCAGGTCGTCCCTGATGACGCGCATCTCGCGCGCCACCACGTCGGGGTCGAATCCCGGGTGGCCGATCGTCCCGTTGACGACGAAACCGGTGTCGTAGCTGATGCCTTTGGCACGCATGGGCGTTCCCTTCTCATTTACGGTACTGACCGTACCTTAGCCCATATGAGGTACGGTCGGTACCCTCAGACCGAGGAGGGTGGCGATGGCCGAGGCAGGCGGGCGGACACGGCGGCGCGGGGTGGCGCTGGAGGAGGCGATCCTGAGCGCGGCGGCCGACGAGCTCACCGAGTCGGGCTTCGCCGGGCTGACCATGGACAAGGTCGCCGCCCGCGCCGGCACCAACAAGAACGCCATCTACCGCCGCTGGCCGGGCCGCCTGGCCCTCGGCGTCGCCGCCTACAAACGGCTGGCCACGACGGTCTCGCCGCCCGACACCGGCGAACTGCGCGGCGACGCCCTGGAGCTGCTGCGCCGGGCCAACCGCTACTGGAGCTCGCCGCTCGGCGCGATCCTGCGCGACCTGATCGCCGCCGCGGGCGGCGCCGCCGAGCTGCTGGCCCAGCTCCAGGAGCAGTCGGACGACGCGGTGGCCGCGCCCTGGCTGGCCGTCCTCGAACGGGCGGTGGCCCGCGGCGAGGCCGCCCCCGAGTCGCTGCGCCCGAGGGTCGCCACGGTGGCCATCGTGCTGCTGCGCAACGAGTTCGTGGTGCGGGGGGCGCCCAGCGCGCCCGACGACGTCCTCGTGGAGATCGTGGACGAGGTCTTCCTGCCGCTGGTCCGGCGAGGTCAGGACGCCTGAGGCGGGCTCACCAGAGCCGGTCGATCTCCCCGGGGTGGAGCTCGACGCGCGCGTGGTGGAACGACAGCCGGTGCGCCCGGCCGTGGGGCGAGGGGAAGTCGCCCATCGTGACCTTGTCGAACCCGGGCAGGTCGCTGGGGAAGGGCGCCTGCGGGGTGCCGCCGACCAGCACCGCGCCGGGGATCGCCGACCAGCCGGCGCTCTCGTAGAAGCCCTGGAGCGGGCGGTCGCAGGTGAACAGGGCGACGTCGAAGCCCGCGTCGGCGATGGCCGCGCGCGCGGCGCCCACCAGGCGGCGGCCGTGCCCCCGGCCGCGGGCGGCCTTCCTTGTCACCACGGTGCTCAGGCCCGCGGCGCGGAACCGATGGCCGGCATGGGTGAGGGTCTTGGACAGGATGTCCAGGGCGGCCAGGACCGTGCCCTCGCGCCCGTCGCCCTCGTCGAGGAGGAGCATGGTGCGGGGGGCGAGGGCGGGGTCGTGGGCGGGGCCGCCGCCGTCGGGCGCGGGGAAGTCGTGGCCGGGCCAGGCCTCCCGTTGCAGGTCGCGCACCTGGGCCAGCAGGTGCGCAGGCACGTCCGGCTCGGGGAACGACCTGATGGGCATGGTTCCCGAGTGTGCCGCGCGACGGCTCCCCGGGCAAACGGGGGCCGGTCGGACGGGTCAGGGGCGGGTGGCGGGCGAGGGGCGGTTGTCGTCGTCCTGGCCGCCGGGCGTGGCCGCCAGGATGTCGGTCAGGACCGCCAGGATGCGTTCGGCGTCGGTGAGCAGGCTGCCGCTCAGCGCCCAGCCGGCCGGGTGGGCGACCTCGCCCTTCTGGATCTCCGTCGTCATCTGGTCGTGGATGCGGCTCGCCTGCGCCTCCGCCCGGCCGAGCAGGGTGCGGGCCCTTCCGAGGTCCGGGTCGCGCCGTACGGTGGCGGTCAGGGCGTCGCCCAGCACGTCCAGGAGGTCGGCGTAGTCGCGGGCGTAGTCGGGGCTGACGTCGGTCGAGGGCCCGTCGTGGTGTTCCAGGTGGGCCAGGGCGTGCACGATCGTGTGCACGTGCGCGGCCAGCGTGGTCAGCCGGCGCAGCACCTGCTCGTGGTCCTGCGCGGCCGTGACCGGGTGGAGGCTGTGACGCAGGTTGTAACGGCGGCTCTCGGCGCCGTCGGCCACGGCGGCGGCCGCGTCGGCCAGGTGCTCGTCCAGCCGGACGGCCTGGCGTTCCCAGTCGGGCAGCGCCGAGAGGTTCCACTCGTCCCGTAAGCCCTCGGCGACGGAGGTCAGCAGCGCGGCCGTCTCGCGGGCCAGGCGGCGCACGGCCGCGTCGGGCCGGTCGCGGTACAGCGGCGGCCACAGCACGCTGTTGACCAGCGCCCCGCTCAGCGCGCCGATGGCCGTGGCCAGCACGTACGCCAGCAGGTAGCGCTCCTGGGAGGCGGCGGCGAAGGAGAGCAGCAGCACGGCGGTGGTGGCGACGTCGGAGCCGTGGTTGCCCATGCGGTGCCAGCGGGCGGCGACCAGCGCGGGCGGCACGACCAGGACCAGGCTGAGCACGCCCAGGCCGAGCAGGTGCCCGATGCTGCCGGCCAGGATGACCCCGGCGCCGACCGCGGCGACCCGGCGCAGGCCGTTGGTGAGCGTGCGGTACACGGTGGCGTGCACCATGATCACCGCGGTGGCGGGGGCGATCCAGGTGGCGCCGAGCGCCAGCAGCCGGCTGGCCGTCAGCCAGGCCAGCACCGCCGCCAGCGTCGCCTTGGCGATCTGCAACGCCTGCAACCGCTGGTACGACCCCGGCTTGGCCAGCCCGGCGGCCTGCCCGCGCACGTACGACAGCTCACGCTTGACGGCCGCGGACAACCGGCCACTCCAGCCACGCCACATGACGTGACATTTACCCACATTTAGGGCAAGCCACAAGCATCTTCCCGCCGTCGGGCCCGCCCGCGCCGGCATGAGAGGATCACGGGCCATGGAGATCATCAACAGCGGCCGGTTCGAGCCCGCCCCGGACGGTTCCGCCAACTTCACCGAGCACCTGAGCGTGCCCGCGCTCAGCTTCGGCACGTACTCCATCCCGGCCGGCGCCGTCGACGGCCAGTCGCCGCACGCCGAGGACGAGATCTACGTCGTCACCAGCGGGCGCGCCTCCTTCACCTCGGGCGGCGTCACCATCGAGGTCGGCCCCGGCACCACCCTGTTCGTCCCGGCCCGCGAGGAGCACCGCTTCCACGACGTCACCGAGGACCTGGTGACGCTGGTGTTCTTCGGGCCCGCCTATAGCGGCGTCCCCACGTCCTGACGCCCCCGGCCGTCAGACGCGCGAACTCGTGGGCCGCCAGCGCGCCACGAGCGCGCCGGGCTGAGGAGACTGGAGGGCGGGAGCGGCCGGCCGGCCGTTCCCGTCGCGTGACCGTCGCCCACCGTTGCCGCCCGGCCCTGACGAGATGAGAGCCCTCATGACTGTCACCCCAGCCCAGCTGCGCGATCTCGCGCGCCGCGCTCAGGACCTCGCCGCCGAGGTGCGCTCGCTGTGCGACACCGAGCCCGCCGGATCCCCCGAGGGCGACCAGCTCCGGGCCGCGCGGCACGCCGCCGACTGGCTGGACCGGGGCGGCGAGGACCTGCAACGGGCGGCCGGCGACCTGGCCCGGCTGCGGGCGCAGCGCGAGCAGGTCTGCGGCATGCCGTGGGGCGTCTGCCCCGAGCACGGCAACACCCTGTCCTACCGGGCGAACATCACCGAGTGCCGGGTCTGCCACCGCACCTGGCCGCAGGACCGGGCCGGCCGGCCCTGCCAGGAGCTGGTCCGGTGGAAGGTGACCGACCAGGCCGGGACGGTGACCAGGATGTGCGACGGGCACGTGCTCGGCGCCCGCGCCGTGCTGCACGGGGCCACCTTCACCCGGCTTGATGCCGAGGGCGCCCAGGCCTGAACCTGCCCGACAGGACGGTGGCGCTGTTGATCACCGAGACGTGGCTGTAGGCCTGCGGGAAGTTGCCGACCTGCCGGTGGTGCACGGTGTCGTACTCCTCCGACAGCAGGCCGACGTCGTTGCGCAGGCCGAGCAGCCGTTCGAACAGCTCGGTGGCCCGGCGCCGGCGGCCGGTCGCGGCCAGGGCGTCGGCCAGCCAGAAGGAGCAGGCCAGGAAGGTGCCCTCGCCGCCGGGCAGGCCGTCGATCTCCTGGTCCTCGGCCTGGTAGCGCAGGACGAGACCGTCGTGGACGAGGTCGCGGGCGATCGCGTCCACGGTGCCGACGACGCGCGGGTCGTCGGGCGGCAGGAAGCCGAGGCGCGGGATGAGCAGCAGGGCCGCGTCCAGGCCGGTCGAGCCGTAGTACTGGGTGAAGGTGTTGCGTTCGGCGTCGTAGCCGTGGGCGCAGACGTCCTGGTGGATGCGTTCGCGCAGGGCGCGCCAGCGGCCGACCGGGCCGTCGCGGCCGAACGCCTCGACGGCCTGGATCATGCGGTCGGCCGCGACCCAGGCCAGCACCTTGGAGTGCACGAACTGGCGGCGCGGCCCCCGGGTCTCCCACAGCCCGTTGTCGGGCCGGTCCCAGATGCCTTCGAGGTAGTTCATCAGGGCGTTCTGGACGTCCCAGGCCTCGTCGTCGATGGCCAGGCCGGACCGGCGGGCCAGGTGCAGGCAGTCGAGGGTCTCGCCGTAGACGTCGAGCTGGAACTGGCCGGAGGCGGCGTTGCCGACGCGTACCGGCTGGGACCCCTCGTAGCCCGACAGCCAGTCGGCGGTCCATTCGGCGATGCGCCGGCCGCCCTCGACGGTGTACATGATCTGCAGGTCGGCGGGGTGCCCGGCGACGGCCCGCAGCAGCCATTCGCGCCAGGCGCGCGCCTCGGCGTCGTAGCCGGCGGTCATCATGGCCTGGAGGGTGAAGCTGGCGTCGCGCAGCCAGCAGTAGCGGTAGTCCCAGTTGCGCGGGCCGCCCAGTTGCTCGGGCAGCGAGGTGGTGGCGGCGGCGACGAGCCCGCCGGTGGGGGCGTAGGTGAGGGCCTTGAGGGTGAGCAGGCTCGTGCGGACGGCCTCGTCGTAGTCCCCCTGGTAGCCGCACCGGCGGGCCCACTCGCGCCACAGCCGTTCGGTGTCGGCCAGGGCCTCGGGCGGGTCGACCGGTTCCGGGCGCGGCAGCCACGACTGCTGCCAGGTCAGCGCGAACGGCACCCGCTGCCCCTCCCCCACCGTGAAGGAGGCGGTGGTGCGGTGCCGGTCGGCGTCCGGACACAGCTCGACGGGGGTGCGCAGCCAGGTGGCGTCGCCGCCGGCGACCGCGGCCAGCACGCCGGGCTCGTAGCGCAGCCAGGGGACGTCGTGGCCGTAGTCGAAGCGCAGCACCAGTTCCATGGTCATCTCGACCCGGCCGCGCACGCCCTCGACGATCCGCACCACGTCGGGGGCCTCGCCGCGGGGCGGCATGAAGTCCACCACCCGGACGCTGCCGCCGGGGCCGTCCCAGGTGGTCTCCAGGATGAGGGTGCCCTCGCGGTAGCCGCGGGAGGTGGCCCGGCCGCCGCCGGCGGGGGCCAGCAGCCAGCGTCCGGCGGACGGGCCGTCGAGCAGCGCGGCGAAGCAGGCAGGCGAGTCGAAGCGGGGCAGGCACAACCAGTCGATCGAGCCGTCGCGGCCGACGAGCGCGGCGGTGTGCATGTCGCCGATCAGGGCGTAGTCCTCGATCCGCATCGGCGCCCGCTCCTTCCGTCAGGCCACGCGGTGGGGTTCGGCGGCGGCGGCGCGCAGCTCCAGCCCGTGGCCGGGGGCGTCGGGCCGGGGGCGGGCCAGGCCGCCGGAGGGGTCGGCGGCGCCGTCGAACAGCTCGGCCTCGATGCGCTGGTGGTCGTGGAACCATTCGACGTGGCGCAGGTTGGCGGTGCTCGCGGCGGCCGGGAGGTCCAGGTTGGGCGCGCAGTGGGCGGACACCTGCAGGTTGTGGCCCGCGGCGATCGCGGCGGCGGCGAACCAGCTGCTCGCGCATGCGCGCGGCCAGGCGGACGGCCTGTTTGGCGGTGTAGCCGCCGTTGGCGTCGACGTACAGCTCGGCCCGGTCGCCGATGACGCGGCGGGCCAGGGCCACGCGGTGCAGGTCGCGGTCGGGGCGGGTGCCGGACGACTCGCCGATCTTGATCTTGACGCGGCCGATGCCCCGCTCGTGGACCCAGTGGGCGAGCTGGGCGGTGGTGGCCTCGTCGTCGTAGGTGGTGAAGCCGCCCGAGCCGTACAGCGGGACCTCGGGCCGGGCGGCGCCGAACAGGCGGGTCAGCGGCAGGCCGAGCAGGCGCGCCTTGAGGTCCCACAGCGCCACGTCGGCGGCCGAGACGGCGTAGCCGGCGACGCCGGGACGGCCCGCGTTGCGCACCTGCCGGACCATCGCGGCGTGCAGGGCGGGGATGTCGGCGGCGTCCGCGCCGGTCAGGACGCCGGCCAGCAGCTCGGTGACGACCGAGGCGGCGGCGGCCGGGGCGTAGGTCCAGCCGGTGCCGGTGACGCCCGCGGCGGTCAGGGTGACGACGACCATGGTGGTGGACCGCCAGGCCAGCGTGCCGTCGCCTTCCGGCTGGTCGGTGGGGATGCGGTAGGCGGCGGCCCCGGCGTTCTCGATCGTGCTCATGACATCCCTGGCCCTACCCGGTGGCTCCCGGTGTGACGCATCGACCCCGTTTAAGCAACCTGAATTGCCTGTCCCGGTGCGGACGCCTAGGGTGGCTGGAATGTCAGTCAAGGAGCCCGCGGACGCGCTCGCCGCCGTGGTCGCGCTGCGCCGCCTGGCCGACCAGCTGGAGGACGCCGCCGTGGAGCAGGCGATGCGGGCGGGCTGGAGCTGGCCGCAGGTGGCCGAGGCGCTCGGCGTCACCCGCCAGGCGGTCCACAAGAAGCACGCCAAGCGGCTCATCGCGGCCGGGGTCGAGCTGAGGAGGCGGGCATGAGCGGCGCGTTCGACCGCTACCTGCACGACGTGCTGATCCGAGGGGAGGCCGAGGCGCGCGCGGAGAGCTCCCCCACGATCGAGGCCCACCACGTGCTGCTGGCCATGGCGGCGCCGCAGGACACCGCGGCGCGGGCGATCCTGGCCGAGGCCGGGCTCGACCAGGCGGGGGTGCGGGCGGCGTTGCGGCGGGAGTTCGAGCACAGCCTCGCCGCGGCCGGGGTGTCGGCCGCGGCCTTCGACCTGCGTTCGACGCCCGACCCCGAGCGGCGGCCGCAGCTCGGGGCGTCGGTCAGGCTGGCGATCGAGCGGCTGGCCGCCACCCATCGCAAGAAGGACCTGCGGCCGGTCCACGTGCTGCTCGGCGTCCTGCAGGCCGAGGTGGGCACGGTCCCGCGGGCGCTGGCCCTGGCGGGGATCGACCGCGCCGCGCTGGCCGAGCGCGCCCGCGCCGCCCTGTAGACCAGGCGCGGATCTTTTTCCTCCCGGCGATGTCGATCCGGGCCCCCGCCCTTCGTGTAGAGGGCAGAAGGAGGCATGACGACATGACCGAGACGAAGACATTGGTGACCGGGCTGTGCGTGGGCGAGTCGCCGCGCTGGCACGAGGGCAGGCTGTGGTTCTCCCACTGGGGGGTGCAGGAGATCGTCGCCGTCACCCCGGACGGCGAGCGCGAGGTGGTCGCCCGCGGCCCGAAACCCGCCGGGTTCTGCCTCGGCCGGCTGCCCGACGGCCGCCTGCTGGTGACCGGCGAGCACGAGCTGCTGCGCGTGGAGCCGGACGGCACGACGTCCGTCCACGCCGACCTGGGCGAGCTGCCGGCCGGGCCGAACGAGGTCGTCGTGGACGGCCGCGGCCGGATCTACGTGAACTGCGTCGGCTTCGACTTCGGCCGGGCCGACTTCGCGCCCGGCGTGATCGCCCTGGTCGGCCCCGGCGGCGAGGCCCGGGTGGTCGCCGAGGACCTGTACTTCCCCAACGGGATGGTGGTGACCCCGGACGGCTCCACGTTGATCGTCGCCGAGTCCTGGACGCGGCGGCTGACGGCGTTCGACATCGACGCGGACGGCGGGCTGTCCGGCCGCCGGGTGTGGGCGCCCATCGGCGGCGACGGCATCTGCATGGACGCCGAGGGCGCGATCTGGACCCAGGTGGACGACGAACAGGGGTCCGCCTGCGTACGGGTGCGCGAGGGCGGCGAGGTGACCGACCGGATCGAGCTCGACCGGGCCTGTTTCGCCGCCGCGCTCGGCGGCCCGGACGGCCGGACGTTGTTCATGACCGTCGCGGTGTTCCCGGGCGTCGAGCGGATGGCGGAGATGTTCGCCGGCCGGACGGGCGAGGTCAGGACGGCCGACGTGGCCGTCCCCGGGCTGGTCTGAGCCGGTGGGGGCCCGCGCCGTCAGCCGAAGTCGGCCTGGAACAGGTCGGCGCAGGTCCCCAGGAAGTCGCCCCAGTCGCCGTTCACGTTGGCGACCAGGGTGTGGCCGCCCTGCCGGTCGCCCATCGCGTACGTCATCGACCCCTGGATGTAGCCGCCCCCGCCCCAGAGCGTGACGCCGGACGCGAACCGCTGGGAGTAGACGCCGAGCCCGTAGCGGGCGCCGGGCACCCAGCCGGCGCCCTCGGTGGGCACGGTGGTGAACATCTCCTCCTGCTGGGCGGGCGGGAGCAGGCGCCCGCCCAGCAGGGCGGCCAGGAAGCGGTGGAGGTCGGCCGTGGTCGAGACCATGCCGCCGGCGGCCCAGGCCCACGACAGGTCGGCGTCGGTCACGTCGTGGCGGACCGTCTCCTGGCCGGTCTCGTCCTGGCCGGAGTAGTGGCGGGCGTGCGGGTCGCGCAGCCCTTCGCCGGCCGCGGGCAGGTACGTCCCGGTCAGCCCCAGCGGGGCCGCGACGCGCCGGTCGATCTGCTCGGCGAGCGTCGAGCCGGACGCCGCCTCGACGATCATCCCGGCCAGGTTGTAGTTGACCTTGGAGTAGACGAACCGCTCGCCCGGCTCCCCGGCGGGCGGGGTCTCCTGGCCGGGGATCGCGTCCGGCAGGCCGCTGGTGTGGTTGAGCAGCAGCCGCAGGGTGATGCGGGCGGCGTCGGCGCCGGGGAAGTACTCCTCGACGACCCCCGGCAGCCAGGTGGTCACCGGGGCGTCCATGGCCAGGTCGCCGTCGGCCGCCAGGCCCAGCACGACGGTCCCGACGAACGCCTTGGTGAAGCTGCCGATGCGGAAGTGCTCCCCGGGCCCGCGGGGACGGCCGGTCTCCAGGTCGGCCACGCCCGCGGCGCCGAACCACGGCGGGTCGTCGCCGTCCCGGACCTCGGCCACGACGCCGGGCCCGCGGTCGTCGGCCACCAGCCGGTCGAGCACCTGCCGCAACCTCGGACGATCGGGGTGAGTCATGGACATGCTGCCTCCAGCGACACGAATCGGATCCGCGAACGCGAGCAACCGTAGTTGACTATTCTGGACGTAGTCAACTGCGGTTGCTTAACGGCGGCGTGCGGCGGGCGGGGTCAGGCGTCGCGGCGGGCCGAGGCGATCAGGCGCATCAGCGCGGCGTGCAGGTCCTGGAGCTCGTCGAGGTCCATGCCGAGCCGGGCGACGATGGCCGGCGGGATCTTCTCCGCCTCGGCTCTGAGCTGCCGGCCGGCGGGCGTCAGGGTGACGGCCAGGGCGCGCTCGTCCTTGCTGTTGCGCTCGCGGTGGACGTAGCCCAGCGCCTCCAGCCGCTTGAGCAGCGGGGACAACGTGCCGGGGTCGAGCTGCAGGAGCTCGCCCAGCTCCTTGACCGACAGCGGCTCGTGCTGCCAGAGGGCCAGCATCACCAGGTACTGGGGGTGGGTCAGCCCGAAGGGTTGCAGGAGCGGCCGGTAGAGGCCGATCACGCTGCGCGAGGCGATGCTGAGGGCGAAGCACACCTGCCGGTCGAGCGCCAGCAGGTCTGTCGCCTCTGTCACAGGCTCCATGCGTGTACGCCTCCGATGCCGTCTGGTAACTTACTTTGTGTACAAACTAATAGCCTGCAAATCGATGCCACACAAATCGTACCCGTGGCCGGGCCGCCGAAAGAGGGACACCTCATGTTTCACCGCAAGCCGCTGGAGGAGCGCATCGCCGAGCGTCAGGCCAAGCTGCCTCCGCTGAAGGAGGGCAAGCACTTCGAGCACGGCCCGGCCAAGTTCGTGTTCGTCACGCTGCTGGTCGTGGTGGTGGTCACGCACCTCGTCGGCCTGGCCATCGTCATGCACTTCGCCTGATCTGCCGGGAACATCCCGGCGGCGGCCGCCGTTACATCCCTCGTGGCCGGTGTGCCCAGTGTCCCCGGGCCTCACCTATCGCCTTCGCGGACTACCGTTCGGCTGGAGCCGCGTTGTGCACCTCGCCGAGAGGCGACACGCACACCGGTGCCCACGCGTTGAGGGCCCCCGCCCGTCCCGGCGGGGGCCCTCGCGCGCGTCCAGGACCGGGCGGCCCGGCTCAGGCACGCGGCCAGGGGCGGCCGGCCAGGCGTTCGATGTCGGTGTTGAAGCGCCTGAGGTAGGCGGCGAAGGCGGCGACGTCCTCCGGCGACCAGTCGGCCATCACCTTCTCCAGGCCGCGCACGTTCCGCTCGCGCTCCTCGGTGAGGCTGCGCTCGCCCTCCGCGGTGAGGCGGAACTTGCGGGCGATGCCGCCCTCGGGGTCGGGGATGCGTTCGACCAGGCCGGCGCGCAGGAGGGCCGAGGTGTGCCGGTTGAGGGTGGAGACGTCCAGGCCGAAGGCGTCGCTGAGCTGCCCGATGGACATCGGGCCCGAGCCATGCAGCCGCCGCAGCAGGAGGTGGGCACTGCGGTCGTAGTGCCGGTGCCGGCCGAGCAACATCGTCTCGAACTCGATGAGATGTGTGGGCTTTTCCATCCAAATCCCCCCTTTCGCGAGATATGTGCACCTTACATGAATTATGTACATAACACATGATGTGTAGCGTGCACATCCTTCGACGACGGGAGAACAACGTGGGGGGCTCCACATCCACCGCCCGCCCCGGCGGCATCGTCAGCGTGATGGCGGTGGCCGGCATCGTCGCCTCGCTCATGCAGACCCTGGTCGTGCCGCTGATCGGCGAGCTGCCGCGGCTGCTGCACAGTACCGCCTCCGACGCCTCCTGGGTGATCACCGCCACCCTGCTGGCCGGCGCGGTCGCCACGCCGGTCACCGGACGCCTCGGCGACCTGTACGGCAAGCGCCGCATGATGCTCGTCTGCACCGCGCCGCTGATCGCCGGGTCGGTGATCTGCTCGCTGGCCGGGTCGCTCGCCCCCATGATCGTCGGGCGCGGGTTACAGGGCATGGGCATGGGCCTGATCCCGCTCGGCATCAGCGCCCTGCGCGACCTGCTGCCGCCCGAACGGCTCGGCCCCTCGATCGCGCTGATGAGCTCGTCCATGGGCATCGGCGGGGCCCTCGGCCTGCCGGTCTCGGCCGCGGTCGCCGAGTACGCGAGCTGGCGGGTGCTGTTCTGGGGCTCGGCCGTGCTGAGCGTGCTGATCGCGGTGCTGATCCGGGTGCTGGTGCCGCCCACTCCCCCGCTGCCCCGCGAGGGCGCGGCCGGGCGGCTGGACGTGCCGGGCGCGCTCGGCCTCGGCGCGGGGCTGGTGTGCCTGCTGCTGGGGGTCTCCAAGGGCGCCGACTGGGGCTGGGCGAGCGGCACCACGCTCGGGCTGCTCGGCGCGGCCGCGCTGATCCTGCCGGCATGGGCCCTGTGGGAGCTGCGCGCCGCGGAGCCGCTGGTGGACCTGCGGGTGACCGCCCGGCGGCAGGTGCTGCTGACCAACCTCGCCTCCATCATGGTCGGCTTCTCGATGTACGCCCAGGCGCTGATCGTCATGCAGATCCTCCAGCTCCCCGCGGCCACCGGCCACGGACTGGGCCAGTCGATGCTGGCCGCCGGCCTGTGGATGGCCCCCTCCGGCCTGATGATGATGGCGGTCTCGCCGCTCGGCGCCCGGCTGTCGGCCGCGCGCGGCCCGAAGGTCACCCTGATCGCCGGGAGCCTGGTCATGGCGCTCGGCTACGGCTCCTCCATGGGCCTGCTGGGGTCGGCCTGGGGCATGCTGGTCGTCACCTGCGTGTGCAGCCTCGGCGTCGGCCTGGCCTACGGGGCGATGCCCGCCCTCATCATGGGCGCGGTGCCCCGGTCGGAGACGGCCGCGGCCAACAGCTTCAACACGCTGATGCGCTCGATCGGGACGACGGTCTCGGCGGCGGTCGTCGGCGTGATCCTGTCGCAGCTGACGATCCGGCTCGGCGCGCACACGCTGCCGTCGGAGGCCGGCTTCCGTACCGGGATGCTGGTCGGCTGCGGGGCTGCGCTGGCCGCCGCAGCCGTCACCATGGCGCTGCCCGGCCGTCGCGGCGGCCGGACGGCCGGGGACGAGGCCGCCGCAGCCGTCTCGCCCGCCCGACGGTGACGTCGCGGGAGCCTCTTGGCTTCCTACACATTTGGTAGGAAAATCAGGCAATACCGGTTCTCGTCACTGGGAGGCTGACGGTGCCCTTGCCCGATTTCCTGATCGCGGGAGTGCCCAAAGCGGGGACGACGGCGCTGCACACCGCGCTGCACCCGCACCCCGACCTGTTCCTGTCGCCCATCAAGGAGCCGAAGTTCTTCCTCACCGACGGGCCACCGCCCGGACGGGGCGGACCGGGCGACGCCGAGACCTACCGGGAACACGTCTGGCGGCGCGCGGACTACGAGGCGCTGTTCGCCGCCGCTCCCCCCGGCACCCTCGCCGGCGAGTCCACCCCCTTCTACCTGTACGACCTGGACGCCCAACGCCGCATCCGGGAGACGATCCCGCACGTCCGGCTCATCGTGAGCCTGCGTGACCCGGTCGAGCGCGCCCACTCCAACTGGACCCACCTGTGGTCGGCCGGCCTGGAGCCGATCGGCGACCTCGTCCGCGCCTGCGAGGCCGAGCCGGAGCGCATCGCGGCCGGCTGGGCGCACTTCTGGCACTACACCGCCCTCGGCCGGTACGGCGGGCAGCTCGCCCACCTGTTCACCCTGTTCCCCCGCGACCAGGTGCTCATCTTCCGTTACCGGGACATCGTGGACCGTCCGGCCGAGACCCTCGACCGCATCTGCGGCTTCCTCGGCGTGCGGCAGGGGCTGCTCACCGGCGTCCCGAGGGAGAACGTGACCGCGCACCCGGACCCCGGCGCGCGGCACGCGTTGCTGTCCACCCTGCGCCGCGCCCTTCCCGCGGCCCTGTCCAGGCCGCTGGAGCGGCTGCTCCAGCGGCGCGGCCGGGCGCGCCGGCCGCTGGAGTGGGCGCAGCGGCAGCGCCTGATCCCCTACTTCGCGGCGGACGTCGAGCTGCTCCAGCAGGTCACCGGCGAGGACTTCAGCGACTGGCTGCGGCCGCGGGAACGTTCGGGCGGGCTGGTCGGCAGCCGGCCGCCCGGCCAGCGCCAGGCCAGAAACGGCCGCGCCCCCTGACCACGAGCCCCTTGACCACGGGCCCCCTGACCACGAGCCCCCTGACCACGAGCCCCCTGACCACGAGCCCCCTGACCACGGGCCTCTGACCGCGACGCCGACCGGGGACGGGCCGGTCAGCGGGGCGGGCGGAGTTCCGTGCGCAGGTCGTGGGCGCCGTCGGCGCGCGTGTACTCGTAGTAGAGGCGCAGGCCGCCGTCCGGGAGGTCGACGAAGGTGAGGTAGCGCAGGCCGCCGCCGTGGTGCGGCGACATCGCGGCGGGCCGGTCTCCCAGGGCGGCCAGCGCGTCGGGGTCGGCGCCCACGGCCACGCCGGTGCGCTCCTCGTAGTTCTCCTCCGCGCTGCCGCGGCCGTCGTAGAAGGCCACGACCCGGTCGCCGTCGAAGCGCACGGCGCTGATCCGGACGCCGCGGGCGTCCCACAGGCCGGGGCGGCCGGTCAGAGCGGTGCCGTGCCAGGTCCAGTCCAGGCCGTCGGCGCTGGTGGCGTAGTCGGTCACCATCCGGTCGGCCTCGTCGGGGTCGGCCAGCGGATGGCAGGAGGCCCACAGGTGCCACACGTCGCCGTGCCGTACGATCACGGTGTCCTTGACCCCGGTCTTGGGGTCGCCCGGCAGCACCGTCGTGCGGGTGCGCGGGTCGAACGCGGCGGGATCGGCGGCCTCGACGACCTCCACCCGCCAGTGCTTGGTGCCCGGCGTGGCGCAGCTCAGGTACAGCCGCCAGCGTCCCTGCGGGGTACGGACCAGTGCGGGCCGCTCCAGCGACTCGGCGTCCATCTCCTCGCGGGTGATCGTGGTCAGCGGCTCGAAACGCTCGCCGTCGGACGAGCGGGCGACGACGACCGCGTACCCGCGGCCCTCGCCGACCGGGCGGCGCAGGCGGTAGGCGAGGTAGATCAGCCCGTCCGCGGCGACGGCGCTCGGCGCCCCGGCCCAGTGGCCGTGCGCCGGGACCGGCGGCTCGACCGCCACGACGGCGCGGCCGGGATCGGGGAGCAGGGCGTTCTCGTCGATCGACATGGAACCGAGGCTAGGCCAGGACGTGGAGCCGGACATGGCTGCTTACCTCTCCTTGGGATTATCCTTATTACCTATAGACTTTATGGGGTTATGGCCGTCCGCCGCATGCCCGGCACGCCGGAAGTGCGGGCGCGTTTCGCGGCGCCGGGCGCGCAGCGACCCCTCCGGCGGCCTGCGTCCCACGCATATGCTGGTCCGATGCCAACCCCTGAGTTCGTCCTCGCGCTGCGCGAAAAGATCGGCACCGAGCCGCTGTGGTTGTCCGGCGTGACCGCGGTCGTGCTGCACGAGGACCAGGTGCTGCTGGTCCGCCGGAGCGACACCGGCGCCTGGACGCCCGTGACCGGCATCATCGACCCGGGCGAGCAGCCGGCCGACGCCGCGTTGCGCGAGGTGGCCGAGGAGACCGGCGTACGGGCCGTCGCGGAACGGCTGGCCCTGGTGCACGTCACGCGCGAGGTCACCTACCCCAACGGCGACCGGGCCCGCTACCTCGACCTGGTGTTCCGCTGCCGCTGGCGGTCCGGCGACCCCTATCCGGCCGACGGCGAGAACAGCGAGGCCCGCTGGTTCCCCCTGCGGGAGCTGCCGGACCTGAGCGCCGACATGCGCGCCCGCCTCGACGCCGCCCTCGCCGACGCCCCGGCCGCCCGCTTCCTCACCACCGACCACTGACCGCGCACCCCATCCCTGACTGCGGGACCCTTCACCGCGCGGCCCTTTACTGCGAGCCCCTTCACCGCGTGGCCCTTGACTGCGGGGCCCCTCGCCGCGCCCCCTCACGCGCGGCCACGGGCCGCCCCGGCGTGGCGGGTGCGCTGCCCCGCGATCTATGGTGGTGGCCGGATGCGGAAGGATCGGGCCCATGGCGGGAAAGACCATCGTCCTGACCGGCGCCAGCGACGGCATCGGCCGTGCCGCGGCACGCGCCCTGCGACAGCGGGGCGACGAGGTCGTCCTCGTCGGCCGGTCGGCCGGCAAGACCGCGGCGCTGGCGAAGGAGCTGGCGGCCGACCACCACGTGGCCGACTTCGCGCGCCTGTCAGAGGTACGCGACCTGGCGGCCACCCTGCTCGACCGCCACCCGGCCATCGACGTGCTGGTCAACAACGCCGGGGCCATCATGGGCTCGCGCACCACCACGCCCGACGGCCACGAGGCGACCTTCCAGATCAACCACCTGGCGCCGTTCCTGCTGACCACGCTGCTGCTGCCCCGGCTGCTGGCCGCCGGCGGCACGGTGGTCACGACGTCCAGCCTGATCAACACCCGCGCCCGGCTCGACCTCGACGACCTCGACGCGGTGCGCCGCTACTCGGGCAGCCGGGCCTACGCCAACTCCAAGCTGGCCAACATCCTGTTCACCCGCGAGCTCCAGCGCCGCCACGGTGCGGACGGCCTGGCCGCGGCCTCCTTCCATCCCGGCGTGGTGGCCACCAACTTCTCCGGCGGCGGCGACAGCGCGGCGCGGCTGCTCTACCACACGCCGCTGAAGCGGTTCCTGCTCACGCCGGAGCAGGGCGCCGACACCCTGGTCTGGCTGGCCACCTCGCGACCGGGCGCCGACTGGGCCCCCGGCGGCCACTACGAGAAGCGCCGCCCCTCGGCCGTCCACCGCCTGGCGGACGACCCCGGCCTGGCGCGCCGCCTGTGGGAGCGCAGCCAGGCCCTCATCGAGCCCGCCTGACCTGTGGGACCGCAGCCAGGCTGCTCGTCGAGCTCGCCTGACCGGTCCCACGGCCCTGACCGGTCTCACGGCCGCGGGCGTGAGCGGTGGGCGGCGGAGGGCCGACCCCGTCATGCCGGTGTTAGGTCGGTGGCGGCATCCTGGAGTCCCCGGAAGGAGACAGATGCCGCCACGTCCCAGGCTGCCCGCACGTACGGTCCGGCTGCGCTTCACCCTCCTGTACGGCGGGCTGTTCCTGGCCTCCGGCGCGGGCCTGCTGGTCCTGGTCAACCTCGTCGGCATGCCGCTGTCGCGGACCGTGCCGGTGCCGGGGCGGCCCGGCGGCGGGCCGGCCCCGGCCGCCGCCGAGGAATACATCGCCCTGCTCCAGGCCCAGCTCGCCGACGTGCACGCCACGCAGTCGCGTCAGCTCCTGGCGGGGTCGGTGCTCGCGCTGGCCGTCATGGCCGTGGTGTCGATCGTGCTCGGCCGGGTGGTCGCGGGCCGGGTGCTGCGCCCGCTGCGCACGATCACCGCCGCCACCCGCCGCGTCTCCGCCGACAACCTGCACGAACGCCTGGCCGTGCCGGGCCCGGCCGACGAGGTCAAGGACCTGGCCGACACCATCGACGGGCTGCTCGCCCGCCTGGAGGGCGCCTTCGCCGCGCAGCGCCGGTTCGTCGCCGACGCCTCGCACGAGCTGCGCACCCCGCTGGCCACCATGCGGGCGCGGCTGGACGTTGCCGTGGCGAAGCCGGAGCCCGTACCAGACCAGACGCTGGCGCTGGCCGACCGGCTGCGCACCGACCTCGACCAGGTCGACCGGCTCCTGGAGGGCCTGCTCGCGCTGGCCCGCGCCCAGCACGGCAGCCTGCCCGACGCCGCTGCGATCACGCTCGGCGACCTGGTGCGGCACACCCTGGACGCCCGCGCCGCCGACCTCGCGGCCCGTCGCCTCACCCTGGACGACGAGGGCGTCGCCGAGGGAGTGCGGACGCGGGGCAGCGTCGCGCTGGTCACGCGTATGGTGCACAACCTCGTCGACAACGCGATCGTCCACAACCAGGACGGCGGCTGGATCAGGGTCGAGGCCGCGGCCGACGGCCGGTGGGCACGCCTGGTCGTGGAGTCCGGCGGGGACCGGCTCGACCCCGGACAGGTGGCGCGGCTGGCGCGGCCGTTCCAGCGGCTCGGCGCGGACCGCACCGGGTCGGCGGACGGCTCGGGGCTCGGCCTGTCGATCGTCGCGGCCGTCGCGCAGGCGCACGGCGGCGGCCTCGACCTCGCGGCCCGCCCCGAGGGCGGGCTGCGCGCCACCGTGCGGCTGCCGGCATGAGGGTGCTGGTGGTGGAGGACGCGCGGGCGCTGGCCGCCGTGCTCGCCGAGGGCCTGCGCGACCAGGGCATGGCCGTGGACGTCGCCCACGACGGGCTGGAGGCGGCGGCCAAGCTCGACCTCGCCCCCTACGACGTGGTGCTGCTCGACCGCGACCTGCCGGGCATCCACGGCGACACCCTCTGCCAGATGCTCACCGACCAGGACGAACGTCCCATGGTCCTGATGCTGACCGCGGCCGGCTCGCCCGGCGACCGGGTGAGCGGGTTGACCCTGGGCGCCGACGACTACCTGGCCAAGCCCTTCCACTTCCCGGAGCTGGTGCTGCGGGTGAGGGCGCTGGCGCGCCGCCGTCCCGGCGCCCGGCCGCGCACGTTGCGCGGGGCCGGGATCGAGCTCGACCCGCTGCGGCACACCGTCACCCGGGACGGCCGTCCGCTGGAACTCTCGGTCAAGGAGTTCGCCGTGCTGGAGGCGCTGCTGCGCGCGTCGCCCGGCTTCCTGAGCACCGAGGCCCTGCTCGAACAGGTCTGGGACGAGCACGCCGACCCGTTCACCAACACCGTGACCGTCACCGTCGGCCGCCTGCGCCGCAAGCTGGGCGAACCGCCGGTGATCAGCACCCGGCCGGGCGTCGGGTACCGGATCGGGTAGCGGGGCCGTCCGGCGTCCACAAGTGTTCTTCACCGGCGGGGGTGCAAGGTCAGACCAGGGGCTGATGCGCGGCGGAGTTCCGTCTGCGATCGTGAGGGCGTCAGGACGTGAGGACGGCCGGGGGCGCACCCTGGCGGTGATCGTCCGCGCGACGGGGCCGGTCCGCCCCTGGTGAGCAGGCAGGAGGAGACGCCGTGATCAGATTCGGCTATGCCGACACCCCGTTCGGCCAGATCCATCACGCCTCGTGCGGCACGGGCGAGCCGGTGCTCCTGCTGCACCAGACCCCCCGCTCATGGGACGAATACCGCGAGGTGCTCCCCCTGCTCGGCCGCACCCGGCGAGCCATCGCCATGGACACGCTCGGCTTCGGCAACTCCGCCCGCCCGCCCGAGCACTCGATCGAGACCTACGCCGCCGGCGTGTTAGCCCTCATGGACGCCCTCGGCCTGCCGCGAGCCGCCGTGGCCGGGCACCACACGGGCGGCGTCATCGCGGTCGAGACGGCGGCGCGCGCGCCCGACCGCGTCACCGCCCTGGTGCTGTCGTCCACGCCGATGGTCGACCCCGAAGGGCGGCGGCGGCGTGTGGGCCATCCCTCCATCGACGCCGTGCGCGAGCAGTCCGACGGCTCCCATCTGGGCGAGTTGTGGAGTCGGCGGGCCCCCTACTACCCGTGGCCGCTGCTGACCCGGTTCGTCCGCGACGCGCTGACGGTCCTGCCGGAGGTGGAGCGCGGGCACGAGGCGGTGGCCGCGTACCGGATGGAGGAGCGAGTCGGGCTGGTCCGCTGTCCGGTGCTGGTCGTCGGAGCCACCGACGACCCCTTCGCCTTCCCCGAGCTCGAACGCCTGGCCGCCGCCCTTCCCCACAGCACCCAGGCCGTGGTCAAGGGCGGCATGATTCCGCTGGAGCACCAGGCGGCGGAGTTCGCGGCGCTCGTGGCGGACTTCCTCGACGGCCAGGCCCGCGAGACCGGCTGAGGCGGCCCCGGTCAGGCGGGAGTCACCCATTCGACGAACTGGATGACGATCCCGTTGGGGTCGGTCACCTGGAACAGGCGCTCACCCCAGGGCTCCTCGCGCAGCGGCATGGTGATCGCGACGCCCGCGTCACGCAGCAGCTTCTCCTGCCCGTCCAGGCCGCCGTCCAGGGTGAAGGCCAGGATGAGGCCGGAGGCGTGCTGGTCGCGCTGCTCCGGCGGCAGGACCTCGATGCCACGGGCGAGCAGCACGATGTCCGTCGCGTCGGCGCGGGTGAGCGAGGCGAACCCGTCCGCGGCGACCCGGACGGTGTAGCCCAGGTGTTCGGTGAAGAACGCCTGGGAGGCGGCGACGTCGTCAACGGTGAGCGAGACGGTGGACGTGGTGATCTGCAAGAAGGTCTCCATGAGAGATGAGAACGGCTGAACGAAACACGAGCCGCCGGTCAGGACGGCCCTGCCCGACGTCGACCACGACGGCCCACGCCCCCAGCGGCCGTGGCCCGCCGTGGCCGTGGCCCGCAGCGGACGGCGTCGGCGGTGAACGTGGTCAGGGGTGAGGGGCGGTCGTCGCGGGAGGGGGATCAGTGAGCGCGGCGGCGGGGGAGGTTGCGGGTCACTTGCGGGTCCTGCCATCCCCGTGCGCCATGGTCGGCGGACGGTCTGCGGACTCCGCCGCCCGGGAGGGAAGAGTGCTGCGAGTTGCGTTCACGGCCCTCCGACGCCCCGAGGTCGATCTTGAAAGCTACAGCCGGGAAGCGCTTGAGTTCCAAGCAGGTTCTCCTTTTCGTTCGTCGGTCGCAAACTTAGGACGGACGTAAATATAGTCCGAGGGTTCGAGGGGTGTCAACATAAAAATACGACGAGGGTAAGATTCCTTCATGGCTCACGAGACCTCGCCCGCACCCGGCCTCCGCGAATCCAAGAAGCAGGAGACCCGGCAGCTCATCTCCGACCACGCCACCAGGCTGTTCATCGCCCAAGGGTTCGAGCAGACCACCATCGCCGAGATCGCCACCGCCGCCCGCATCGCCAAGAAGACGGTGACCAACTACTTCCCCCGCAAGGAGGACCTGGCCTTCGACCATCAGGAGGCGTTCACGTCCGCCCTGGCCGACGCCGTCGCCGCCCGCGGTCCCGGCGAGTCGGCCCTGTCCGCTCTACGACGTGCCTTCCTGGCCTCCGTGGCGGCCCAGGACCCGGTGGCGGGGTTCTCCGGACCGGAGTTCGCCCGCATGATCGCCGACAGCCCCACCCTGACGTCCTGCCTGCGCGGCCTGCACGACCAGCGCGAACAGCACCTCGCCCGGGCCCTCGCCGACGCCACCGGCACGACGGCAGACGACATCACCGTCCAGACCGCCGCCGGGCTGCTGGGAACCGTGCACCGGGTGCTGTTCCAGCGCATCCACGAGCTCACCCTGGCGGGCCTGCCCAACGACCGCATCGCCGACACGATCGCCCCCGACGCCACCCGCGCCTTCGACCTCCTCGAACCCGCCCTCTCCACCTACGCCCCCGCCTGAAGGCCCGCCTGAGCCGCAGAAGGCCGCCTCCCCAGTCCCGGTAGGCCGCCCGTGGTCTCAGGAGCCCTCTAGGCTCAACGACGGGCCGAGGCTCAATGGCTGCCTCTCAGCCTCAGGAGCCGCTGGATGGGCCAGTGGCGGGTCGGACGGGAGGTGCTCGGTCGCCAGAGTCCTGGGCGGCGTCGCCAAGGTCAGGGGCGGCCCGGGTCTCGTGGGCGGCCAACCACCCAGAATCCGCCACCCACTTGGGGCCGCCCGCTCAGGAGCCGCTGGCCGCTCAGGAGTCGTCCCAGTGTCAGGAGTCCTGCGGGTCGGGGGCCAGTGGTGGGGTGGGGGGGAGGTGCCAGGTTGTCAGGAAGGCTTTGGCCAGGGTGCAGGCGCCGGCGTACGGGCCCTCGGTATGGGACAGGGCGGCGGCGGTGATCTCCGCAACGCGGTTCTCGACCAGGTGGCCGACCTCGTCCGCGGTGGAGACCGTTCCCGCCCGCTCGGCGAGGTAGCCGATCGTGGCACCCGCGCCGCAGACGAAGTCCGCCAGCGTCACCACGCCCCGCTCCCCCAGCGTCCGCAGCCCCCGGGCGGTGTAGGGCACGTTCGCGGCCGGCGCGACCAGGCCGGCCCGCACCGTCGCCGCCCGCCGCGCCGACAGGGTGCCGGTCCGCGCCCCGGGAACCAGCACGTCGGCGGGCACCTCGTACAACGCCTCGGGTGGCAGCACGGGCAGGCCGAGCCGGGTCACGCAGGCGTCGCCGTGCTCGGCGCGCAGTTCCTCCAGGGCCGCGACGTCCAGGCCGGCGGGGTCGCTGACGCATCCGTGCAGGGTGGACAGGGCGACCAGGCGCGCGCCGCGCCGCGCCGCCTCGCGCACGACGGCGCTGCCCACCTTGCCGAAGCCCTCCACCGCGAGCGTCCGCCCGGCCAGGCCGCCGAGCGCCGTCGCGGCGGCCACGACCACGCCCAGCCCGGTGACGACGGTGTCCACCAGCTCGCCGCCGGCCTCCCCGTGCATGATCGAGTCGGCCCGGTACCCGGGCAGCGGCGCGAAGTCCTGCGTCCGCGTGCCCAGGTCCGAGGAGGTGAGGAAGGTGCCCTTCTCGACCAGCGGCGCGACCTCCCAGCAGAAGCGCGCCACCGTGCCCGCCCGGTCGGCCGGCGAGGCCCGGAGCACCGCCTTGGCCCCGCCGATCCGCTCGCCGAGCACGGCCAGCTTGTACGTCATCGCCCGCGCCAGCAGCCCCGCCTCCTCGCGGGTGACGTCCGGCGCCAGCCGGGTGCCGCCCGCGCTGACCGGGCAGTCCAGGTCGAAGGCGATGCAGCCGTCCACCGAGACGAGTTCCATGATCCTCATCCGCGCTCCCCGCGTCCGTGCGAACCGTGCCTGCCGCCCAATCTCCGCGCCGCCCGGCCGCCTGTCCATGGGTCACCGTCGATCGGAATGGGCGCCCGGAACGCACTCCAGCACCCGGCCTCCTGTCCATGGATCGCCCTCGACCGGAATGGCCGCCCGGAACACGCTCCAGCGCCGGGCCCCCTGGCCATGGGTCAGCCCTGGCCGGGAAGCCCGGATGCCTGTCCAGGGTCAGGGAGCGTTGTACCCCAAGGTGTACGGACCGGTGCCGGAGTAGGAGTGCACCCGGTAGCGGTAGTAACCGGCCGCGCCGGTGTAGGTGAGCGTCTCGTCGGCTCCCGACCCGGCGCTCTGCGCGACCGTCGCCCACGTGGACCCGTTCCAGCGCTGCAGGTACAGGTCGAAGTCGGCGCCGGACGGGCCGTCCAGGCACGCCTGGTGCGGGCCGGTGACGGTGGTCTGCAGATACCCGCCGTCGGGCTGGTACTGCTCCGCCCCGGAGGCCAGCGTCCCGGACTTGGTGGTCTCGTAGCCGGAGCAGCCGCCCGCGACGGCCACCGACAGGGCGAAGGCGGCCGTGTGGGTGGCGGCGGGGCCGGTGGCGGTGACCGTGATCGTGTACATGCCGCCGGGCGTCTGCGCGGTGGTGGAGACCGTCATGACGGACGTGCCGCCCGACTGGACGGTGGGCGGCGCGAACGTCGCGGCGGCCCCCGCGGGCAGCCCGGCGGCGGCGAACTGCATCTGCTGGGGCCCGCCGCGCGTGACGGCGGTGGAGATGGTGGTCGTGGTCGACCCGCCCGGCGTGACGCCGCCGCTCGTGGGCGAGAGCGAGATCGCGAAGTCGTCGCCGCCGCCGTTCGGCGGGGTGTTGTCGATCATGCCGGAGATCTCGTTGTACACCTCGGTGATGCGCGTCCCCCAGTTGGGGCAGCCGCCGAGGTGATGCAGCGCGATCACCTTGTGGCTGGAGGCGGCGATCACCGGGGAGCCGGAGTTGCCGCCGGAGGTGTCGCAGCGGTAGCCGGTGTTGACGCCCGACGACACCACGTCGATCTTGCAGGCCGCGCCGCCCTGGGTGTCCTCGTACAGGGACAGGCGCTTGGGCAGGGTGTCGCCGTGGCCGGGGATGTAGATGCGCTCGCCCGCCACCGGGGGACGCGGATCGAGGTACAGGGTGCCGAACTGCTGGATCGCGGCGAAGTCGGCGACGCTGAAGAGCGTGTAGTCGAGCGCTTCGAGCGCGCTGGTCTTCAGGAACTGGCCGCCGCCGACCTTCGTCCCGGCGCCCGGGTTGTCGCCGCCGCAGGTGGCGCAGTCGTAGTCGAACTGGAACTCGCTGGCGCTCAGGTCGGCGGCGCTCTCCATGCAGTGGTGGTTGGTCAGCATGCGGTTGGTGTTGCCGACCCGCCAGGCCGTGCAGTAGCCGAGGCCGTTGAGCAGCTGGCGGGCCACGGCGCGGCTGCGGGCGTACTCGGTGGGGTTGCTGTCCTTGTAGCAGACCACGTCCCGCCGTGCGTCGGTGCCGCAGACGCTGAACGCCCGCGGCGTCAGGGCCGCGGCCTCCTGGGTGGTGTAGCCGCGGAAGTACCGGTCGATGCGCACGCCGAAGCCCTGCCGGGCCAGCCGGACGGCGTTGCGCGGCCCGGACGCGTGCAGGGTGACCACCGCCGTGTCGCCGTCCACGGAGAGCGCGGCGAAGCCGGGGACGCCGTGCAGCGTGTACCCGGAGCCGGCCGGGTAGCGCCCGCGGGTGGGGTCGCCGTAGTAGGTGTGGGTCTCGCGGCCGTCCGGCGAGGCGACGGTGACGTAGTCGCCGGGCACGAGGGTGAGCGCGGCGAAGTGCACCTTGACGTACCGGGAGCCGGGCCGGGTGACGCGCGTGCTCCAGCTCCGTCCGGCGGCGCCGTAGGGCAGGGACAGGTCGGCGAGCACCTCCTCGCCGGCCGGGGAGACCCGGCTGTCGAGCTGCGCGTGCAGGGGTGCGGCGGCGGGGGCCTGCGCGAGGGCGGGGGCCGGGGTCGCCGGCGCGACGACGGCCAGCGCGGCGATCAACGCCGTGGCCGCCGCTCTCCATCGGGAAGGACTCATGCGGGGGACACCTCCACGTGAGGGGTGACCGAAGCAGGCCGCCGATCGCCGGGAGCCGGGCCCGGTCCGGGCGCGTAGGCCGCGCCGGCCAGGGGCCGGCGGAGCCGGCGAACAGGCGGCCCGCCGTGGTGGGGGTGGGCAGAGGGTAACTCCGCCTCCCATCCGTACCGTTATCGGTAGCGATACCGATATTTCGGGTTATCGGGCGGAAAGCTCCAGCGCGTCACATCAGGCAGCCCTCCCCGAGCCGACCGATGTACAAAATGATTGACATGATGTCCGCCTTCTTTTACGTTCATCATGTCTACTTTCTTTGACATGGAGACCTGCCTTGAAGGCCATCACCCGGCACGTCTACGGCCCCCCGGCCCTCACCGACCTCGACCGTCCCGCCCCCGGCCCCGGCGAAGCGCTCCTGCGCGTGCACGCCGCCTGCCTCGACCACGGCGTCTGGCACCTCGGCTCCGGGCTGCCCTATCCCGTCCGCCTCGCCACCGGGCTGCGCCGCCCCCGCTCGCCCCTCCTCGGCCGCGACGTCGCCGGGACCGTCGAGGCCGTCGGCCCGGGGGTCACCGGTCTGGCGGCCGGCGACGAGGTCTTCGGCGTCTGCGACGGCGCGCTCGCCGAGCACGCCGTCGCCCGCGCGGACCGACTCGTCCCCAGGCCGGCCGGTCTGTCGTCCGAGGCCGCCGCCGCCGTCCCGACCAGCGGGCTGACCGCGCTCCAGGCGCTGCGCGACCACGCCCGCCTGCGCCCCGGGCAGCGCGTGCTGGTCATCGGCGCGGGCGGCGGGGTGGGGACGTTCGCCGTCCAGCTCGCCAAGGCGCAGGGCGCGCACGTCACCGGCGTGTGCGGCCCCGGCAAGGGCGACCTCGTCCGCTCACTCGGCGCGGACGAGGTCGTCGACTACACCCGCCAGGACCCGGCCGCCGGCCGCCACGACGTCGTCCTCGACACCGCGGGCAACCGTCCCCTGCGGGACCTGCGGCGGATGCTCACCCCGCGGGGCACGCTCGTGATCGTCGGCGGCGAGAACGCCTCCGGCCGCTGGCTGCACGGCACCGGCCGCCAGCTCCGGGCGACGGCGCTGTCGCCGTTCGTCCGGCACACCCTGCGCGCCCCGATCACCCGGACCGATCCGGCGGACCTGCGCCACCTGGCCGGCCTCGCCGCGACCGGCGAGCTCACCCCCGTGGTCGGCCGGACGTTCGAGCTGGCCGGCTTCCCCGACGCGATGGATCACCTGCGGTCGGGCCACGTGACCGGCAAGGTCGTCATCGTCATGCCCGGCCCGAGGTAGGTCACCAGTCGCCGGCCTCGACGCGGGTGTTGCGCAGCGGTTCGCCCGCGCCCCCGGCCGGCGCCGCCCACAACACCGCGTTGGCCAGGATCCGCCGCACGCCCGGCTGGTGGAAGACCGGGTAGTTCTGGTCGCCGGGGCTGAAGTAGAAGACGCGTCCCCTGCCGCGCCGGTAGCAGCAGCCGCTGCGGAACACCTCGCCCCCGGAGAAGGAGCTGACGAACACCAGCTCGTCGGGCGCCGGCACGCCGAACGGCTCACCGTAGGTCTCCTGCTCGGGGATGACCAGCGGCTGGGGCACGCCCGCGGCGATCGGGTGGGCCGGCTCCACCGTCCAGACCAGCTCGCGGTCGGCGGTGTCGCGCCAGTTGACCGTGCAGGTGGTGCCCATGAGGGCGCGGAAGACCTTGGAGTAGTGGCCCGAGTGCAGCACCAGCAGGCCCATCCCGGCCCAGACGCGCTCGCACACCCGCGCCACGACCTCGTCGTCCACCTCCTCGTGCGCCGCGTGGCCCCACCAGGTGAGCACGTCGGTGCCGGCCAGCGTCGCGGCGTCGAGGCCGTGCTCGGGGTCCTGCAACGTCGCGGTGCGCACGCGCACCCGCTCCCCCAGGTGCTCGCGCAGGCCGCCGGCGACCGCGCCGTGCATGCCCTCGGGGTAGCGGCGGCGCACCTCCTCCTCCCGCTGCTCGTGTACGTTCTCGCCCCAGACGGTCACGTTGATGCTCACGCGCGATGTTCTCCCTCCGGACCTGCCGCACCTGCCGTCCGGTCCTTACCCGCCCGTCCGCCGGTTCCGCCTCCGATGGGCGGGCGGAAAATGTCTCGCGGGAGGAAGAACGGTTTGGGTAGGTTCGCCAGTGACCATGGAAGTCATGCGAAGCCGCGCGCCGGACGGCCCTCCTGTCGAGATCGCCTGCGACGAGTCCGGCGCGGAGGGCGAGAAGCTCGTCGGCGGCAACACCGACGTGTTCGCCCACGCCGGCGTCTCCCTCGACGTGGCCGCCGCGGCCGACTGCGTGCGCGAGCTGCGCCTCAGGGCGCCCTCACCGGTCACCGAGTACAAGGCCGGGCACGTGCTGCGCGAGAAGAACCGGGCCACCCTGGTCTGGCTGCTCGGCCCGTCGGGCCCCATCCTCGGGCAGGCCCGCGTGCACCTGACCGACAAGGCGTACTTCGCCGTGAGCAAGGTGACCGACCTGCTCACCGGCCACCACTCCAGCCTCGGCCTCGACCAGGACGAACGCTCGGCCGCCCTGGCGGCCACCCTCTACCAGGAGGGCCGCCACGCCTTCGGCCCCGCCCGCTGGACGGCCTTCCTCGACGCCTTCAACCACCTGCTGCGGGCCAGGAACGGCCGCGGCCCCGAGATCTCCGCCGAGTCGGCCTTCGAGCTGGTCGCCGACCTGCGCACCACCCCCGGCCCGGCCGGCGAGATCATGGACGAGCTGTGGGCCGCCCGGCCGCTCGTGGACGCCTTCACCGCGCGCCTGCTCGACGACCCGCACGTCTTCCCCGCGCTCGACCCGCTGATCCCGGCCATCGCGCACGCGGTCGCCCACTGGGGCGCGGGCGGCCGGCCCGTCTCGGTGGTGCACGACCGGCAGACGACGCTGACCGAGGAGCGCATCGAGCGGCTGCGGCTGCTGCTGGCCCGCCCGGACGGCCCCGCCGGCCCGCTGGTGCTGACCAGCCTGACGCTGGTCGCCTCGCACCTGGACCCCCGCGTCCAGGTGGCCGACATCGTCGCCGGAGTGGCGCGCAAGATCGCCTCCGAGGAGCTCAACGGCCGCGGCGACCCCGAGCTGACCGGCCTGCTCCGCCCGTACGTGGACCTCGCGTCGGCCTGGCCGGACGAGCGCACCCGGGCCGCGCTGATCGCGGGTCAGCCGAGCCAGGCGCGCGCCTCGGCGGCGGCCTCCGGGTCGAGCACCGGCTGGGAGTAGACCTCGATCAGCGTGCGCATCAGCAGGCGCTCGCCCTCCGGCGTGGACAGGTCGGCACCCATGCCGCGGCAGACGTGCGGGTACAGGACCGTGACCGAAAGCGCCATCGCGGCCATCACCGCCGCCCGCGCCCGCGGCGGCACGTCGGGCGGATCGGCGCGGTCCTGGTCGGCGGCGGCCAGCCAGCGCTCGCCGAGCCGGGTCATCTCGTCGAACAGCGGCGCGGCCCAGCCCTCGGTCAGCGCCCGCGCCAGGTAGGCGCGGTAGGGGCCGAGCGCGGCCACCGGGTTGAAGCCGGCCGGCGGGCGGCCGGCGGCCTCGGCGTTGAGCCGGCGCACCGTCTTCATCAGGTGCTCGTCGCACGCCTCGCGCAGCGCCTGCTTGGAGCCGAAGTGGTGGCGGACCAGGCCGAGCGAGACCCCCGCCGACTCGGCGATGTCGCGGATCGTGGCCCGCTCGAACCCGTGCTCGCCGATGTGCCGGATCGCCGCGTCGCGGATGCGGGCCCGCGCGGTGAGGTCCTCAGGGTCCTGGACGGTTGTCATCACACCACCGATTCGTACAGCGGACTGTTCACCGGACAAGCATCCTATACCGGCGTACAGCCCCGCCCGGCCCCGGTCGCGCGGGAGGGGCCGCCGGCGACTACGCTCCTGCCCTGTGCCGACGTTCGAACTGCCCCTGCGCCTGGACACCACGATCCGGCCCTACGACTGGGGTTCCGTCACCGCCATGCCCGAGCTGTTCGGCACCGAGCCGACCGGCCGCCCGCAGGCCGAGCTCTGGATGGGCGCCCATCCCGCCGACCCGTCGATCGCCGGCGGCGTGCCCCTCGACCGGCTCATCGCGGGCGACCCCGTCGCCGCCCTCGGCGCCCCGGCGGTCGCGAGGTTCGGGCCCGCGCTGCCGTACCTGCTGAAGGTGCTCGCGGTCGCGCGGCCGCTGTCGCTCCAGGTCCACCCCACGATCGCGCAGGCCGAGGCCGGGTTCGCCGCCGAGGAGGCGCGCGGCGTGCCGATCGGCGACCCGGCCCGCACCTACAAGGACCGCTCGCACAAGCCGGAGATGGTCTGCGCGGTCACGCCCTTCCACGGGCTGTGCGGCTTCCGCTCCCCCGTCGTCACCGCCGGGCTGCTCGCCCGGCTCGGCGTGCCGGGCCTGCAGCCCTGGATCGACGCGCTCGCCGTCCGGCCCGCCGGGCAGGCCCTGCGCACGGTCTTCGCGCAGATGCTGGACGACGCCTCCGCGCCGCTGCGCGCCCAGGTCGAGGACGCCCTCGCCGCCGGCTCCGACCCGGACCTGGCCCCGTACGCCGACATCGCCGCGGCCTGCCCAGGCGACCCCGGAGTGGTGGCCGCCCTGCTGCTCAACCACGTCGACCTGCGGCCCGGCCAGGCCCTCTACCTCGGCGCCGGCGTGCCGCACGCGTACCTGGGCGGCGTCGGCGTGGAGATCATGGCCAGCTCCGACAACGTCCTGCGCTGCGGGCTGACCACCAAGCACGTCGACGCGCCCGAGCTGATGCGGGTGGTCGACTTCACGCCCGCCGAGCCGCACCTGGTCGAGCCCGAGCGCCCGGCCGGCGGGGAGCGGCGCTACGTCCCGCCCGCCCCCGAGTTCGCCCTCACGCGTTACGACCTGGGCGAGGCCGCCTCCTTCGAGCTGCCCGCCGGGCTGCCCCGGATCGTGTTGTGCCTGGAGGGCGAGGCCCGTCTCGGCGAGCTGACGCTGCGGCCGGGCGAGTCGGCGTTCGTCCCGGCCGTCGCGGGCGCGAGCCTGTCCGGCAAGGGCGTGGCGTACGCGGCCCAGCCGGGCGCCTTTACGATGTAGATCAGCACGACGGGGACATTTCGGCCCGTGGTTGAACGTCGCGTTCCTAGGCTCCTGCCATGAACACGGCAACCCTCGGCCACGTCGCCATCGAACCCAGCATCCTCTACTTCGGCACCCCGGTCGTGCTGCTGAGCACGGAGAACCCCGACGGCACGGCCAACCTGGCCCCGATGTCGTCGGCCTGGGCGCTCGGCCGGACCGTCGTGCTCGGCCTCGGCGCCGACGGGCAGAGCGCGCGCAACCTGGCCGAGCGGCCCGAACTGGTCGTCAACCTGCCGGCCCCGCACCTGTGGCCGCAGGTGGAACGGCTCGCGCCGCTCACCGGCCGCGACCCCGTGCCCGACACCAAGGCGGCCGGCTGCCGCTTCGAGCCCGACAAGTTCGGCGCGGCGGGCCTGCGCCCCGAGCCCTCCGAGACCGTACGTCCGCCGCGCGTGGCCGAGTGCCCCCTCCAGCTGGAGGCGGCCGCGGCGCGGATCATGCCGAACGAGTCCGAGGACTTCGTCATCGTCGAGGCCGTCGTGCGCAGGGTGCACGCCGACCCGCGGATCGTGATCCCCGGCACCCAGCACGTGGACCCGTCCGCGTGGAGCCCGCTGCTGTACAACTTCCGCCACTACTTCGGCCTCGGCCCGGAGCTCGGCCACTCCTACCGGTCGCAGACGGCCTGAGCGCCGCGGCGGGTCAGCCGGCCCCCGAGGCGCACCCGGCGTACGACCCGACCGGCGACGAGACAGACGACTGGGCCGAGGCCAGCGCAGAGGGCTCCTCCAGCCCGCGCGGCGGCGGCGTGGGACGGTCGGCCGCCACGGTCAGCACGAGCGGCCCGAACCGGCGCCACCACCCGTGCGCCACCCCGCGCCCGCCCGCGCGCACGGTCAGCCCGCTCCACCCGTCGCGTGGCCGCCCGCAGCCCAGCGACACCTCCAGCGCCCGGTGCTCGGCGCGGCGCAGCACCTGCGCCGCGCTCTCCTTGGCCGACCACAGCAGGCTGCCCAGCAGCGGGTCGTCGCCGGCGATCCGCTGCTCCTGGCGGGTGAACCGGTCGGCGACGAACCCCGGGCCGCGCGGCTCGACCAGCTGCAGGTCGCAGCCGACGGCCCCCGGCTCCAGGCCCAGCAGGCACACCGCCCATCCGGCGCGGCTGGTGATCGAGATGCCCACCGGCAGCGGGCGGCCGTCCCGCCACGCCTGCGCCGCGCCGTCGGGGCGGCGCCGCACGTCGGGGTCCCCGGCGGGGCCGGGGCAGACCAGGTGCAGCGCCTGACTGACGGTCCAGCGGGCGAGCGGGTGCTCGGCGGGCCGCCCGTCGCCCGTCCGGCCCTCCCCCGCCGGGAGTTGCCCCTCCCCGCGAGCCAGCCACCTCATCGAGCCTCCATTCCGCGCTCCCGCGCTACGGATGACCTCCGGCCGCGGCACGGCGGCCGGGATCGCGTGATCGACCGACCCGGCCGCCACGCCCGGACGGCCGTCTCGCGCAGCTTCTCCGCCCGCACCTCCTCGAACGCCTCGTAACGCCTCGCGCGGCGGCGGACGCGCCGAGCGCCGCCCCGCGTGCGTGCATACCCGTACGTGCCCGCGCTCCGCCGCCGGACACCCGCGGGACCTCTCGACTAGTGTGATCTTGTGACCGGAATTTTCACAGTGTTCCCAGCCTCGCCGGGCGACGGTGAGACGCTGGGAGAGATCCACGCCGAATCCTGGAAGGCCGCCCACGCCGGCTTCTTCTCCCCCGGCTTCTTCGACCAGGCCGTGCGTCACCGGCGCGGCAAGTGGCACGACGTGCTCGCCGAGACCCCGGCGGGCCTGGTGCTGGCCGCGCTCGACGGGCGCCGGCTGGCCTTCGCCCACTTCGGGCCCTCGCCGTCCCGGGCGGGCGCGGCGGAGCTCCTCGGCTTCTACGGCCATCCCGACGGCTGGGGCACGGGCGTGGCCGCCGCCCTGATGACCGACACCCTGCGCCGCATCCGCGACGAGGGCTTCACCCGGGTGCACCTGTGGACGCTGCGCGACACGCCGCGGGCGCGCCGGTTCTACGCCAAGAGCGGCTTCACCGAGTCCGGCGCGGCCCGCACCCACGACTACGGCGACGGCAACCCCGTCGAGCAGGTCGAGTACGAGCTGTCCTTCCGCTGACCGCAGCCTCCTTCCCACGCGTGCCGACTTGACAGAGTTCCCCGGCGTATTTCGCGGTGAATACCCCGGCGCGGGCTCTTTCGTTGACCGCCTCCATGGCCCATGGCAACCATTCTTGAGTATGGCCAAGCGGGCACGAGAAACGGTCGAGTGATCGCGTGAGAGGAATGGCATGAGCGCGAATGCTTTGTACGCCGGTCGAGACTGGAAACTCGACCACGACAAGCGAGTCAAGGTCAGCAACGCGGAACTTCGTTACACCGTCGTGGGGCGCGGCGAGCCCGTCCTGTGCATCCACTGCACCTCCATTTCGGACGGTCTCATCACGCCGCTCCTGAAGTACAACCCGGAGCTGCTGGACAAGTACCAGTTCATCAGCTATTACCGCGCCGGTTACAACGGCAGCACGCTGGAGAAGGACAGCCTCAGCATCGAGGAGGGCGCCGAGCACGCCAAGCAGCTCCTCGACCACCTCGGCATCGACAAGGCGCACGTCATGTCGTACTCCTTCGGCGGGGTGATCGGCTTCCAGTTCATGCTCTCCTACCCCGAGCGCACGCACTCGGCGGTGCTGCTGGAGCCGTACCTGCCGCGTGAGGGCGCCGAGGCCGAGAAGGCCAACAACGACGCCGTGATGACGGCCATCGAGCTGGTGCAGAAGGGCGACAAGCTCACCGCCGCCTGCGACTTCATGGCCGCCGTCTGCGGCCCGAGCTATCTCGGCTCCGTGGACATGACCTGCCCCCTCGACGTGTGGGAGCGGGTCGAGGAGTGCGCGGACGTCACGTTCAAGGTCGACTTCCCGGCGCTGGGCGGCTGGGGCTTCCGCATGTCCAAGGCCGACCAGCTCGTGCCGGACAAGCCGCGGATGCCGGTGCTGGCCGTGATGGGCCTGGACAGCGAGGCGGCCATGCCCGGCTTCCGCGAGGCGCAGCACTTCCTCATGAACTGGCTGCCCCAGGCCGAGCGCTGCGGCATCGTCGGCGCCACCCACGGCCTGCAGATCATGAACCCGAGAGCGGTCGGCGAAGGCGTCTCGGCCTTCCTCGCCAAGCACCCGATGCAGTAGCACCCGAGGCAGTGAGAGGAGAGCGATGTCGGATCTGACGGCTGAGCGACTGGCGGCGGCACATCAGGCGCTGCGGTCCGGCGACCGCGAGCGCGCGCTGGAGTACTGGCACCCCGACGTGCGGTTCCAGTCCCCCGGCAACCACCCGTACGCCGGCTGGCACGACGGCCTGGACGCCTTCATGGGCTTCATCAAGACCTGGCAGCGGCTGGCCGGCGGCACCCTGCGCATGGAGCAGATCGCCTGCCTGGTCAACCCGGTGGACGGCTACACCATCGACGTCAACCGGTGCACCGCCGTGCGCAAGCGCACCGGCTCGGACGGCACCTCCTTCTACGAGCACCTGCAGATGGAGGGGGTGGACCTGATGCGGTGGGAGAACGGCCGCATCGTGGAGGGCCGCGGCGGCATCTTCGGCGACGGGACCGCCAACTTCAGCTCGTTCTTCGGCCCGATCGGCCCCGACGGGCGCAGATCCGACGACTGAGCGGGCGATCCCCGGCGGGCCGGTCGGTACCGGCCCGCTTTCTCGTGCCCGGGGCCCGTCCCGGCCCTCCTTCGTGCCCCCTTTTCCCGCAGGAACGCGCCCACAGGAGAAGACATGACCCGTTTCCGTGGCGTCCTCCGCGCCTCCGCCGCCGCCCTGGCCGTCATCGCCGCGCTGGCGGCGGCGACGCCCGCCCAGGCGCTGCTGACCCCGTCCTTCCGGGCCGTGGACCCGCCCGGCGACCCCACCACCCTCTGGGAGGTGGACGTGCTGGACGCCGCCCACGCCTACGCCGTCGGCTGGCGCGGCTACGACGGCTCGCCGGACACCTCCGTGCTGCGCTGGGACGGCTCGTCCTGGAGCAGGCTGCCGCTCACCGCCGGGTACGACGTGCCGAGCCCGTGCTGCGTCGCGGCCGTCGCGCCGGACCAGGTGTACGTCACCGGCAGCAGGACCATCGCCGACGTCTCCTGGCCGCGCTCGGCGTACTGGAACGGCTCGGCCTGGTCGGAGATCCCGCCCCCGCCCGGCTGGACGCCCCGGCTGCCCGGCGACGAGTGGACCGGCCCGATCGCCGCCACCAAGGACGGCTCGCTCTGGTCGATCAGGTTCAGGAACACCTCCGGCACCGACATCCTGCGCCTGCGCCAGGGCTCCTGGACCGTCTACCCGCGCACCGAGAACCTGGGCCTGCTGCGCGCCGTGGACGGCGGCGACCAGATCGTCTTCGCCGCCGAGAACGGCGTCGTCCTGTGGGACGGCACGGCCATGCGCTCGCTGGGCAGGCCGGGCGTCAGCCCCCGGGGCGTGTACGTCGAGGGCCCCGGCCGGATCTGGGTCAGCGGCTACCAGCCCCGTCCCAACCGGCCCGCCACCCCGGCGATCGCCCGCTACGACGGCGCCCGCTGGACCGTCTCGGCGCTGCCCGGCGACGCGGACACCGCGAGCATCAGCGGCGACGGCGAGGGCCACCTGATCCTGCCGAACAGCGGCGGCACCACCGCACCCGCCTACCTGTACTTCGACGGCGCGTCGTGGACCCGGGTCAGCGGCCCGGCCCGCCCGTCGGCCGGGTACGCGGGCGCGTACGCGGTGGACCGGGTGCCCGGCACGTCCACGATCCTGTCGGTGGGCGGCGCCAACGTGACCAACCTGACCGGGTTCGCGATCAGTGAGCTGATCAGCCCCCGCTGAGCGGGCGGCGCGGACCCCGTGAGCGGGGAGGGGCGGCAGGCCCCTCCCCGCTCACGCGCGCCCGCGGGCCGCGCCGCCGGCGCGGATCGCCGCGAGGAGCGTGCCGGCCAGCAGCAGCGCCGAGGTGACCGTCAGGACCACGCCCAGCCGGTGCAGCCCCTCGTCGGTGGCGCGCTCGCCGTAGGTCACGCTGATGAGCAGCGCCGAGCAGATGGCCCCGGCGTACTGCGAGGTGCGCAGCAGGCCGGCGGCCATGCCGATCAGGGCGGGCGGCGCCTGGGCGTACATGGCGGCCTGGTTGCCGACGATGTTGAGCCCGTTCTGCACCCCGAAGACCATGCTGAGCAGGCACAACGACAGGATGGACGCGCCGCCGTCGAGCGCCGGCAGCCAGGCGCAGCCCGCCAGCAGGGCCGCGGCGCCGGCCGGCAACATCCAGCGCGCCCGGCCCGACGCGCCGTCGGCCCGCGCGGCCAGCCCCGAGACCACCGCGCCCACGGCCGAGGTGGGCATCAGCAGCAGCCCGGCGACCGCCGCCGTCAGCCCCCTGCCCTGCTCCAGCCACTGCGTCCAGCCGTACAGGAAGCCATAGGTGGCCATGAAGGTCACCGCGTTGCGCAGGTAGGTGACCAGCAGCGGCCGGTTGCCGGCCAGGTCGCGCAGGCTGCCGCCGCCGCCCGCGCCGGAACGCTCGTACGGCTCGTCGCGCGGCAGCCACAGCAGCGCCGAGACCACCCCGGCCACGGCCATCGGCAGGTTGACCAGGAAGATCCAGCGCCAGCCGCCGAGCGCGTCGAGCAGCCCGCCGAGCGGCGGCCCGAGCACCATGCTGACCTGCCCGGCCATGGCCAGCGCGCCCATCACCGAGGCGGGCGCGGCGCCGCCGGACCGCTGCGACCTGCGGCGGACCATGCTCATGGCGGCCGGGTAGGCGGCCGAGGTGCCGAGGCCGATCACCACGCGGGCGGCCACGAGCAGGCCGAGGGTCGGCGCCCAGTAGCCGAGCAGCCCGCCGGCCGCGACCGTGACCAGCCCGGCCAGGTAGACGCGGCGCGGGCCGAGCCGGTCGGCCAGCCGGCCCAGCACCGGCTGGCCGACGGCGGTGGCCAGGTACAGGGCCGACACCAGCCAGGAGGTGGCGTCGGCGCCCACGCCGAAATGGTGGGCGATGGGCACGAGCGCGATGGCGATGATCGAGGAGTTGATCGGGTTGAGCAGCGAGCCGACCGAGACCGCCGTGACGAAGCGGGGGCCGAAGGCGGCCTGGCCGGGCTCGCTGTCCGGCCGCGGCGGCGCGGTCACAGCTGGTACTTCTCCTCTAGCTTCTCGTAGATGTCGATCTTGTAGTCGATGGCGGCCAGGTCGTCCTTGAGCTGGTCGATGCGCTTGGCCACCTCCTCGCGGTGGGTGAGCAGGATCTGCTTGCGCTCGGCGGTGGTGCTCTCGCCGGCGCGGACCAGCTCGGCGTAGCGGCGGACGTCGGCGATGGACATCCCGGTGCCGCGCAGCCTGGTCAGGAAGCGGATCCAGGCCAGATCACGTTCGGTGTAGCGGCGGTGCCCGTTGCCGCCGCGCGGCGGCGTCTCCCGCATCAGGCCGGCTTTCTCGTAATAGCGCAGCGCGTGGGCGCTGAGGCCGGTCTCGGCTGCGACTTCCGCGATCGTCAGGCTCTGACTCATACCGATCATTGTCGCCCTTCGAGCGCGATCCAAGTCAAGTGCATTCGCCGGAATTCCGGTGAATGCGGGTTCGGACTTGACGGAATGGGACCGGCTACCTCCATACCGCCCGGTCACCGCCGGGCGGCGCGTTGACGCGTTTTCCGGCTGCTGAACATGATTCATCCGTAGCGCCGGACGAAATGGTGGTGCCAATGGCGAAGAGCGAATTCGTGAGATTCCTCGGCGACCTCCGGGAGAATCCGCAAAGACGCGCTGAGTATAGCGCGAGAAATCTCAGTCAATTGTTGTTCCACGCCTCCGACGAGGGCTTCCGGTTCACCGCCGAGGAGCTGGTGTCGGTGGTCGGGGCCCTGGAGATCGAGGTCATCGTCGCCAAGGACGGCGAGTCCGTCGACGGCGGCAGCACGCTCTGGCGGCACATGTGGGGCAGGCGTTACCTGGACTACCTGCTCGATCACGTGGTGGCCAGGTTCGGCGAGGAGGAGCTGCGCGGGTTCGCGGCCGACGAGAGGCGGCCGGTGGCATGAGCGGGACGAACCTGATCGCGTTCCTGCGCCTGGCGGGCTCGCGCGCCGACGTGCTGGAGTCGCTGAAGGACAAGAGCAAGGCGGAGGTCGTCGCCGCTGCGGCCGAGCACGGGCTGCCGTTCTCCGAGGACGACTTCAACGGCGTGGTGTGGGAGCTGGAGGAGCGCCTGGCCGACCTGCGCGGCGACGCCTTCGACGCCACCTTCCCGCTCTGGCGGACGATGTGGGGTCAGCACTACCTGGAGTTCCTGGTCGGCGACCTGCTGCCCGCGCTGGAGCGGGCCCGGCTGCTGGAGCCGTCGTGAGCGCCTACGACTACATCGTGGTGGGCGCGGGCAGCGCCGGCTGCGTCCTGGCCAGGCGGCTGCTGGACGCGCTGGGCTGCCGGGTGCTGCTGCTGGAGGCCGGCGGCCCGGACGACGCCGAGTGCGTGCACCGGACCGACGTCCCGTCGATCACGTCGATGTGGGGCTCGCCGGAGTTCGTGTGGGACTACGCCAGCACCCCGCAGCGGGAGCTGGGCGGCCGCGTCGTGCCCATCCCGCAGGGCCGCGTGACGGGCGGCGGCAGCTCGGTCAACGCCATGATGTACGTGCGGGGCAACCGGCGCGACTTCGACGGCTGGGCCGCGCTGGGCAACGACGGCTGGTCCTACGACAAGGTGCTGCCCTACTTCAGGCGCTCGGAGGACTACCCGGGCGGCTCGCCGGAGTACCGGGGCGGCGGCGGCCCGCTGAAGGTCGTGGACTACGGCTCGCCGTCGGACGCCTCGCGCGCCTTCGTCCGGGCGGCGATCGCCCGCGGCCGCGCCGACGGCACGGGCGACTACAACGGCCCCCGGCAGGAGGGCCTGGCCTTCTTCTACCAGTCCACCCGGGACAAGGACGGCCGCCGCTCCAGCACGTCGGAGGCGTTCCTGCGGCCGGTGCTCGGCGAGCCGAACCTCACGCTGGAGACCGGCGCCGTGGTCACCCGCCTCACCGTCGAGGGCGGCCGGGCCACGGGCGTGGAGTACGTCAAGGACGGCCGTACGCACCGGGCCACGGCCGCGCAGGAGGTCGTCGTGGCCTGCGGCGCGCTGGGCTCGCCGGCGCTGCTGCTGCGCTCGGGCCTCGGCCCGGCCGCGCACCTGCGCGAGCACGGCGTCGAGGTGGTCGCCGACCTGCCGGGCGTGGGCCGCAACCTGCAGGACCACGTGCTGTTCGGCATCGGCTACGAGAGCCTGCGCGAGCTGCCCTTCCCCGAGCTGCTGGCCGAGGCGGGGCTGTTCACCAACGTCCTGGGCGGCGACGGGCCGGACCTGCAGTTCTTCTTCGGCCCGGTGCAGTTCATCGACGACCGGTACAGGACGGACGGCCCGGGGTTCACCTTCGCGCCGATCCTGCTGCAGCCGGAGAGCAGGGGCGAGGTGCGGCTGCGCCCCGGCGACCCGCTGCGTCCCCTCGTCGACCCGCACTACCTGGAGGCCGCCGCGGATCTGCGGCTGCTGACCGAGGCCGTCGTCCTGGCCAGGGAGCTGGTCTCGGACGCGGCCTTCGACTCCCTGCGCGGGCGGGAGCTGGCCCCCGGGCCCGGCGTGACGAGCCCGGCCGCCCTGGCCGAGTACGTGCGGGCCAGCGCCTCGACCGTGTGGCACCCGGCCGGCACCTGCCGGATGGGCCGCGACGACGAGGCGGTCGTCGGACCCGACCTGCGGGTGCGCGGCGTGGACGGGCTGCGCGTGGCCGACGCCTCGGTCATGCCGGTCATCACCCGGGGCAACACCAACGCGGCCACGATCATGATCGCCGAGAAGGCCGCCGACCTGGTCGCCGCATCGGCGCGGAGGTGAGCTGAGATGACACAGAGCTTCGACTTCGTCGTCGTCGGCGGCGGCACGGCCGGATCGGTCATCGCCGCCCGGCTGAGCGAGCTGCCCGGGGCCAGCGTGCTGGTCCTGGAGGCGGGCGACACGAAGGTCACGGACGCGGTCGAGGACCCGAGCCGGTGGAACGAGGTGCTGCTGACCGAGCTGGACTGGGCGTACATGAGCGAGCCGCAGCCGGGGCTCGGCGGGCGCCAGGTCTACTCGGCGGCGGGCCGCGGCCTGGGCGGGACGTCGAACGTCTACCACATGATCCACACGCGCGGCCGTCCGGCGGACTTCGACGCCTGGGCCTACGACGGCTGCCCCGGCTGGTCCTACGCCGACGTCCTGCCCTACTTCCAGCGCCTGGAGGGCCAGCGGGACGCGACCAACCCCACGGCGGGCCACGACGGCCCCATCAAGATCGTCAACGCCCGGGACATGGGCAACCCGGTCTCCCAGACGTTCGTGGACGCCTGCGTGGAGCTCGGTTACCCGCAGGTCGAGGACTTCAACGCCGACAGCTTCGGCGTCAGCTGGCACCACGTCGACATCGACGTCGACAAGGGCACCCGCTGCGGGGTGCGCGCCTCCTACCTGGAGCCGGCGCTGGAGCGGCTGAGCGTCGAGGTGGGCGCGCTGGCCACCCGGCTGCTGTTCGAGGGCGAGCGCTGCGTGGGCGTGGAGTACCTCAAGGACGGCGAGCTGCGGACCGTCCGGGCCGAGCACGAGGTGATCGTCAGCGCGGGCGCGATCCAGTCGCCCAAGCTGCTGCAGCTGTCCGGCATCGGCGAGGCCGGGGCGCTGGCCGCGCTCGGCATCCCGGTGGTCGCCGACCTGCCCGGCGTGGGCGCCAACTTCCACGACCACCCGCTGGTCATCGGCCCGATCGGGTACATGGAGGAGGCCGCGCCCGACCCGCGCGGGCAGGTCACCGAGGTCGGCCTGTTCTGGGGGTCGGAGCCGGGGCTGCCGGTGCCCGACATGGAGATCTGCCTGGTGCACCGGGCGCCGTTCGGCGACCAGTTCTTCGCCAACGTCATCAAGCGGGTGGAGACCGGGCAGCCGCTCACGCCGGTGCGCGAGCTGGTCGACCCGAAGATCGTGCTCACCCTGCCGGGGCTGGTCCGCCCGCTGTCACGGGGCAGCGTACGGCTGGCCGGCACCGACCCGACGGCCTACCCGCGGGTCAGCGCGAACTACTTCGCCGAGCGCTCGGACCTGGAGCGCACGGTGACGATGGTGCAGATCGCCCGCGACATCTACGCCAGCTCGGCCTTCCGGCGCGACTGGGGGCTGACCGAGGTCGCGCCCGGCCCGGACGTGCGCACCCGGGAGCAGCTCAGCGCCTGGGTGGTGGAGAACGTCGGCTCGTACTACCACTTCGCCGGCTCCTGCAAGATGGGCTCGGACAGCCTCGCCGTGGTGGACACCCGGCTGCGGGTGCGCGGCGTCGAGGGGCTGCGCGTCGCCGACGCCTCGATCATGCCGACGATCGTCTCGGCCAACCCCCACACCACCACCGTGATGATCGGCGAGCGCGCGGCCGAGTTCGTCGCGGCGGACTTCCTCCCGGCCCGACAGGAGGCCACGCGATGATCCACCAGTTCATCTTCGGCGCCCCCAAGCCCGGCTTCACCGCCCAGCAGTTCCAGGACTACTGGGTCAACGTGCACGCGGTGAAGTTCGCCAGCAAGATCAAGCAGATCAGGCAGTACCTGGTCGACACCCGCATCCCCTTCGACGGCGACGTGGGCCGGCCGGCGCTGCCGCACCAGGGCATCGCCGAGATCTGGCTGGCCAGCGCCGAGGAGCAGCTCGCCTCGCTGCAGAGCGAGGAGTTCCTCCAGGGCGCCCGGCTGGACGAGCCCAACTGGGCGGCGTTCTGGTCGACGATCGTGGTGGACACCGTCGCCCACGAGCTGGTGCCCGGCCCCAAGCCGCGGCCGGACAGCTGGGTGAAGGTCACCACGCTGATCAAGCGGCGGCCCGGCCTGCCGCTGGACACCTACCGCAAGCAGTCCCTGGAGTCCTACGCCGCCGCGGTGGCCGGGCTGCCGGGCCTGCGCAGGCACCTGCACTGCCACACCGTGGACGGCGCGTACACCTTCGGCGAGGCCGGCTTCGACGCCGTGGACCAGCTCTGGTTCGACGACGTGGACGCGCTGCGCGCCGCGCTGGCCTCGGCCCACCACGCCCGCCGGGTCAAGCCGGAGCTGGAGGCGATCGCCGACCCGGCCCACGTGTTCTCCATGACCTGCAAGGAAAACTGGATCATCCCCGGGGAGTCGGCATGACCAAGCGCGTTCTCGTGATCCTCTCGGAGTTCGGCTACTGGGGGGAGGAGCTCGTCGGCCCGCTGTCGGCCTTCGACGAGCGCGGCTACGACGTCGTGTTCGCCACGCCGACCGGCAAGCAGCCGCACGCCCTGCCGCCCAGCATGGACCCCGACTACGTCGACCCGCCGCTCGGCCGCTCGGTCACCACGCCCGAGGTGGCCAAGCTGACCCGCGACCTGGACGAGTCGGGCCGCCTGGCCAACCCGCTCAACCTGTCGGCCTGGGCGCCCGAGCGTCCCTACACCAGCAGCCCCGACTACCTGCGCCGGCTGGAGTCCTACCACCGGGCGGTGGCCAAGCTGGAGGCCGAGCTGGTGCCCTACGACGCGGTGCTGATCGTGGGCGGCAGCGGGCCGATCGTGGACCTGGCCAACAACGAGCGGGTGCACGAGATCGTGCTCGCGTTCGTGCGGGCGGGCAAGCCGGTGGCGGCCGAGTGCTACGGCGTGGCCTGCCTGGCCTTCGCCCGCGACTGGGAGGACCGCAAGAGCATCATCTGGGGCAAGCGCGTCACCGGCCACTGCAAGGAGTACGACTACAAGGACGGCACCGGGTTCCTCGGCGTGCCCGACTTCAACATGGGGCCGCCGCCGTACCCGCTGGAGTACATCCTGCGGGACGCCACCGGGCCGCAGGGCCGCTACATCGGCAACTTCGGCAGGGAGACCTCGGTCATCGTGGACTTCCCGTTCGTCACCGGACGCTCCACGCCCGACTCGTTCCTGACCGGGCAGAAGATCGTCGAAGTGCTCGAGGGCGGCCTGCGCCGCTTCGGCTGGTGATGGCGGGCCATGGCCAGGGACGGCAACACCGCGATCATCGAGCAGTTCCTCAGCGACGGCATCACGTACATGTTCGGCAACCCGGGGACGGTCGAGCAGGGCTTCCTCGACGCGCTGGAGGGCTTCGAGGACTTCCACTACATCCTCACCCTGCAGGAGACGGTGGCGGCCGGCATCGCCGACGGGTACGCCCGCGCCACGGGCGGCCCCGCGCTGCTGCAGCTCCACAGCGGTGTGGGGCTGGGCAACGCGATCGGCATGCTGTACCAGGCCAAGCGGGGGCACTCCCCGCTGGTGGTGGTCGCCGGTGAGGCCGGGGTCGGCTACGACGCGATGGACGCCCAGATGGCCGCCGATCTCGTGGCCATGGCCCGGCCCGTCACCAAGCACGCCATGCGCGTGATCGACCCGGGCTCGGTGCTGCGGGTGCTGCGCCGGGCGGTCAAGATGGCGATGACGCCGCCGCGCGGCCCGGTGTTCGTGGCGCTCCCGCTCGACGTGCTGGACCAGCCCAACCACGAGCCGGTCCAGCCGTCGGTGGTGCCGCACTCGGCCGCGCTGCCCGCCCCCGAGCTGGTCCGCCGGGCCGCCGGGCTGCTGTCCGGCGCCCGGTCGCCGATCATCCTGGCCGGCGACGGCGTGTCGGTCTCCGGCGCGCAGGCGGAGCTGACCCGGGTGGCCGAGCAGCTCGGCGCGGACGTGTGGGGCGTGGAGTTCTCCGAGGCGAACATGGACGGCCGGCACCCGCTCTTCCGCGGCCAGCTCGGCCACATGTTCGGCCAGGTCAGCGCGGACGCCGTCAAGGACGCCGACGCCGTGCTGGTGGTGGGCACGTACCTGTTCCCCGAGGTGTTCCCGTCGCTGAGCAGCCCGTTCGGCGAGGACGCGCGGATCGTGCACATCGACCTGGACTCGTACGAGATCGCCAAGAACCACCCGGTCACGCTGGGCCTGGTGGCCGACCCCCGGCTCACGCTGGCGGCGCTGTCGGCGGAGCTGGAGGGCACGCTCAGCAAGGCCGACCGGCAGGCGGCGGCGGCCCGGCTGGCCCGCCGGACGGCGGCGCCGCGCCCGGCGCCGGCCGAGGACTCGATACTCAACGCGTTCATGCGCGAGCTGGCGGCGCGGGCCCCCGAGGACGTGATCGTCTTCGACGAGGGGCTGACCGCCTCCGGCGTGATCGGCTCCTACTTCCCGCCGCGCGGGCCGGGGAGCTGGTTCCTGACCCGCGGCGGCTCGCTCGGCGTGGGCATCCCGGGGGCGATCGGCGCCAAGCTCGCCCATCCGGACCGCACGGTGATCGGCTTCACCGGCGACGGCGGCAGCATGTACACCTTCCAGGCGCTGGCCACCGCCGTCCGGTACGACATCGCCGCCAAGTTCGTGATCTGCAACAACCACAGCTACCGGCTGCTGGACAACAACATCGAGGAGTACTGGCGCGGCCGGGGCATCCCCGGTCACCGCTTTCCTCGCTCCTTCGACCTCTCCTACCCCGACCTCCAGTTCACCGACCTGGCCAGAGGCTGCGGCGTGGACGGGCTGCGGGTGGAGAAGGCCGACCAGATCGAGGAGGCCGTCGAGCGGCTGCTCGGCCACGACGGCCCCTTCCTCATCGACCTCGTCACCGAACCGGGGAGGCCATTGTGAGCGGCATCGAGCCACGGGCCGGCGCGGCGCTGAACGGCCGCAAGATCGCTGTCCTGATGGAGAGCGACTACGTCGAGCCGGAGATCTTCTACTACGAGCGGCGCTTCGCCGAGGCCGGCGCCGAGGTGCACTTCATGACCCGCCTGTGGGGGCAGCCGTCGATCACCTTCATCGGCCACGAGTGGCGGGTGCCGTTCACCGTGGACCGCGGGTTCGAGGGCATCAGCGACCGTGAGCTGCGCTCCTACGCCGCGGTGATCGTGCCCTCGGGGATCGTCTCGGACCGGCTGCGCTTCACCGACGACGTCAACCGGCTGGCGCCGGCCACCGCGTTCGTGCGGCGGGCGCTGGAGGAGCCGTCGATCATCACGGGCGTGATCTGCCACGGCCTGTGGCTGATGGCCGCCGCCCCCGAGACGATGCGCGGGCGCAAGGTCGTCGCGCACAACAACCTCGTGGGCGACGTGCGGAACATGGGCGCCGAGTACGTGGACCAGGACGTGGTCATCGACGGCAACCTGATCACCGGGCGCAGCGTGTACCACTGCCATCTGTTCGCCCACACCATCATCGGCCAGCTCGCCGAGACGCTGTAGGAGCAACGATGAACTTCACCTTCATGGACACCGTGGCCGGGCGGGTCGAACGGTTCGACGCCGGCTCCGGCTCCTTCCGGCTGGCGACCATCGACGGCCGTACGGTCGAGGTGCGCCTGGACGGCGAGGTCTCGGCCGAGGTGCTGCGCAACCTGGGCGAGCCGTACGTGGACGCGGGCGACCACGTGCGCGACATGCTGACGCCGGGCCGCCACCTGTTCGTCTACGGGATCTTCTACCCCGAGGGCGAGGAGCCGGTCTTCTCGGCCAAGCGGCTGATCTTCCTGGGCCGCGGCTCCGGCGAGTACCGGTTCGAGCAGCCCGACTGGTGGATCAACCAGCTCGACGAGATCGCCGCGTTCTACCGCCGCGCCCAGTTCGGGCAGGGGCCGGTCGACTTCCGCGACTACCGGACGATCCTGCGCCTGGGCGGCGACAAGACCGCCAGCCACGTGCAGGAGACCGACACGATCTCGCGGCTGGTGTACGGCATGGCCTCGGCGTACCTGCTGACCGGCGACGACGCCTACCTGGAGGTCGCCGAGCGCGGCACCCGCTACCTGCGCGAGCACATGCGCTTCGTGGACCCCGAGAACGACGTCGTGTACTGGTACCACGGCATCAAGGTGGACGGCGAGCACGAGAAGAAGCTGTTCACCTCGGAGTTCGGCGACGACTACGACGCCATCCCGATGTACGAGCAGATCTACGCCCTGGCCGGCCCGACGCAGACCTACCGGGTCACCGGCGACAAGCGCATCGCCTCCGACGTCAATGCCACGCTGCGGCTGTTCGAGAAGTTCTTCCGCGACCACCGGCGCGGCGGCTACTACTCGCACGTCGACCCGATCCTGCTCAGCCCGCACCACGAGTCGCTCGGGCCGAACCAGTCGCGCAAGAACTGGAACTCCATCGGCGACCACGCCCCGGCCTACCTGATCAACTACTACCTGGCCACCGGCGACCAGCGCCACCTGGAGATGCTGGAGCGCACCTTCGACACGATCGTCGAGCACTTCCCCGAGCCGTCGAGCCCGTTCGTCAACGAGCGCTTCCACGACGACTGGAGCCACGACCTGACGCACGGCTGGCAGCAGGACCGCGCGGTCGTCGGGCACAACCTGAAGATCGCCTGGAACCTCATGCGCATGCACGGCGCCCGCCCCAAGGACGCCTACCGGGACCTGGCCGAGCACCTGGCCCGCACCATGCCGGCGGTCGGCAGCGACCAGCAGCGCGGCGGCTGGTACGACGTCGTCGAGCGGCACCGGGCCGAGGGGCAGCGGTGGCACCGCTTCGCCTGGCACGACCGCAAGGCGTGGTGGCAGCAGGAGCAGGCGATCCTGGCGTACCTGATCGTGGCCGGCGAGCTGGGCGGTGACGACCACCTGGAGCAGGCGCGCCAGGCGGCGGCCTTCTACAACGCCTTCTTCCTCGACCACGACGAGGGCGCGGTCTACTTCAACGTGCTGGCCAACGGCCTGCCGTACCTGCTCGGGACCGAGCGGTTCAAGGGCAGCCACTCGATGAGCATGTACCACTCCTCCGAGCTGTGCTATCTGGCGACCGTCTACACGCGGCTGCTGGTCACGCGGCAGCCGCTCACCCTGCACTTCAAGCCGGGCCCGGACGCCGAGCGCATCCTGCGCGTCGCGCCCGACCTGCTGCCGGCCGGGCGGGTGCTGCTCACCGAGGCCGAGGTGGACGGCAAGCCGTACGAGGTGCTGGACCCGGTGGCGATGACCGTGGAGCTGCCGGAGTCCACCGAGGCGCTGCGCGTCAAGGTGACGCTGACCCCGGTGCAGGAGTGAGCGTGCCGGCCATGGAGATCACGACGGACACGATCGGCCCGGTCACCGTGATCGGGCTCGCCGGCCAGCTCGACAGCAGGTCGGCCCCGGCGGCGCAGGAGCGCATCCTGTCGCTGCTGCCGGACAGCCGGCCGGTGCTGCTCGACCTGACCGGCGTCAGCTACCTGTCCAGCGCGGGCCTGCGCACGATGTTGCTGGTCTACCGGCAGGCGCGGACCCTGGACAGCTTCATCGCCCTGGTGGGCCTGTCGGACGAGCTGCGCGGGGTGATGGCGGCGACCGGGTTCCTGCGCTTCTTCGTCGTCGCCGACTGCGTGGCGGACGCGCTGGAGATCGTCCGGGCCGCCGAGCCGCGGGAGGAGGCCACATGAGTGTGGAGACGCAGGGCGTGCCGGGCCGGATCGACTCCTTCCCGACGGCCGAGCTGGCCGGGTTCGGGGTGCGGGCGGGCCATCCGATGCCGTTCGGCGCCACGCTGGTGCCCGGCGGGGTGAACTTCTCGGTCTACTCCAGCGGCGCGAGCGCGGTCTCGCTGGTGCTGTTCCGGCGCGGCGAGCGGGAGCCGTTCGCCGAGCTGCCCTTCCCCGGCGAGTACCGGATCGGCGGCGTGTGGGCCATGACCGTGTTCGGCCTGGACCACGAGGGCGTCGAGTACGGCTACCGCGTCACCGGCCCCGAGACGCCCGCCCCCGGCGACCGGTTCGACCCGGCCAGCATCCTGGCCGACCCGTACGCCAGGGTCATGTCGGGCCGGGACGTGTGGGGCGCCGAGGTGGACTGGGACGACCCCTACCCCTACCGGTCGGTGCTGGTCTCCGACGACTTCGACTGGGAGGAGGACCGGCCGCTGCGCGTCGCGCCGGAGGACCTGGTCGTCTACGAGCTGCACGTGCGCGGCTTCACGGCGGACCCGTCCTCGGGGGTGTCGGCGCCGGGCACGTACGCGGGGCTGATCGAGAAGATCCCCTACCTGAAGGCGCTCGGCGTCAACTGCGTGGAGCTGATGCCGGTCTTCGAGTTCGACGAGTTCGACATGAGCCGGGTCAACCCGGTCACCGGCGAGCGCCTGTACAACTACTGGGGCTACTCGACGCTGGGCTTCTTCGCACCCAAGGCCGGCTACGCGGCCACCGGCCGGTACGGCATGCAGTCCGACGAGTTCAAGAACCTGGTCAAGGAGCTGCACCGGGCCGGGATCGCGGTGGTGCTGGACGTGGTCTTCAACCACACGGCCGAGGGCAACGAGAACGGCCCGACCATCCACTTCCGCGGCCTGGACAACGCCACCTACTACATGCTCACGCCGGAGGGCTACTACTACAACTTCAGCGGCACCGGGAACACCTTCAACTGCAACCACCCGGTGGTGCGCGACTACGTGCTCGACTGCCTGCGCTACTGGGCCGGCGAGTACCACATCGACGGCTTCCGCTTCGACCTGGCCGCGATCCTGGACCGCGGCCAGGACGGCGCGCCGCTGGCCAACCCGCCGCTGATCGAGACGCTGGCCCACGACCCGCTGCTGCGCGACTGCCTGCTGATCGCCGAGGCGTGGGACGCGGGCGGCCTGTACCAGGTGGGCTCCTTCCCCGGCTACCAGCGCTGGTCGGAGTGGAACGGCCGCTACCGCGACGCGCTGCGCCGCTTCCTGAAGGCCGCCCCCGGCTCGGCCGGCGAGCTGGCCACCCGGCTGGTCGGCTCGCCCGATCTGTACGCCTCCCGCGGCACGCTGGCCTCGGTCAACTTCGTCACCTGCCACGACGGGTTCACGCTGGCGGACCTGTTCGCCTACGACGGCAAGCACAACGAGGCCAACGGCGAGGACAACCGCGACGGCAACGACGACAACCAGAGCTGGAACTGCGGCGCCGAGGGCCCGACCCAGGACGCCGAGGTGCTGGCGCTGCGCGGGCGGCAGGCCAGGAACGCGATGCTGCTGCTCCTGCTCAGCCAGGGCATCCCGATGATCCTGGCCGGCGACGAGGTCGGCCGCACCCAGCAGGGCAACAACAACGCCTACTGCCACGACGGCCCGCTGTCGTGGTTCGACTGGGGCCTGACCGAGCGCAACGGCGAGCTGCTGCGGTTCGTGCGCGAGTGCGTCGCCTTCCGCGCCGCGCACCCGATGGTGCGCGACCGCCGCCACCCGTGCGGCGACGAGGGCGCCGGCGGGCTGCCGCAGGTGTCCTGGCACGGCGAGCGGGCCGGCGAGCCCGACTGGTCGCCGGACAGCACGCTGGTGGCGATGCTGCGCAGCGGCCCGGCGGCCGGCGGCGGCGCGGAGCACCTGTACCTGGCCGCCAACACCCACTGGCAGGCGCGGGAGCTGGAGCTGCCCGCCCTGCCGGACGGCGCGGTGTGGCACCTGTTCGCCGACACCGCGGCCGCCGCCCCCGGCGACGTCCACTCACCGGGCCAGGAGCCGCCGCTGGCCGACCAGCGGCGGATCGTCGTCGGCCCGCGGGCCGCGGTCGCGCTGGTCGGCCGCGCCCCTCACTGAAATCCCCGAAGGAGATCCCATGTCGTTCAACGCGATCCTGACCCACGACGGCAGCACCGCACTGATCACGCTGGAGGGCGAGCTGGACGCCCTGACCGCCGAGACCTTCAGGAGGGAGGTGGAGCGCGCGGCCGAGGCCGCGGCCGAGCTGCTCGTGCTGGAGATGTCGCAGCTCAGCTACATGTCCTCGGCGGGGCTGCGCGGGCTGGTGTTCGCCCGGCAGAAGCTGGCCGACGACGTGCGCATCGTGCTGGTCGGCGCCAACGACGCCATCGAGCAGACCATCCGGCTGGTCGGCTTCCACCACAGCGTGGACTTCAGCGATGCGATCCCCGAGTAGGCAGGCGATGGAGCGGCTCAGGCGCCCCGCCGAGCCCGAGTCGCTGGACGAGCTGATGGCCTACGTGCAGACGCTGAGCGCGCTCGGCGGGCTGACCCGCACGCGCGCCCACTGGCTGCGGCTGGCCGCCGAGGAGCTGATCGTCAACATCATCACCCACGGCCACCGCGACCGGCCGGGCGAGCTGGAGCTGACCGGCGGGGTGGAGCCGGGCCGGGTGTGGCTGCGCCTGACCGACTCGGCGCCGCCGTTCGACCCGACCGCCTACGAGGCCGTTCCCGACCTGGACCGGCCGCTGGGCGAGCGGCGGCCGGGCGGGCTGGGCGTCTACCTGGCCCGTACGGTCGCCGACCAGGTCCGCTACGAGTACAGCTCGGGTCGTAACCAGACGACCATCATCATGAACCGCGTCTAGGAGGTACCGATGGATGCGGAGGTGACCCTCGTCGTCAGTGGCCCATCACCAGCAGCGGAAGAGCTGTGCCTGCTGCTGGCCGCCGACGGCGCTCCCGTGGCCAGGCGCACCCCCGAGCAGCTGCTGGCCGAGGCGCCTCCGCCCACCGGTCTGCTGCTGGTGAACGCGAGCCTCGACGTGGAGGTCGTGCGCGAGGTGACGCGGGTCGTCCAGGCCGGCGCGCGGCCGCCCGTGGTGGTCGCGTTCACCGACGGCGACCTGCGTCAGCTCGAACCGCACGTGCTGGCGGGGCTGGACTACGTCGTCCCGCCCTTCGTGCCGGAGCTGCTGCACCGCAGGCTGCGGGCGGGCCAGGTGTTCGGCCGTTTCCCGGGCGCCGAGGAGGAGGCGCTGCTGAAGTACGAGCGCGAGCTGCAGATCGGGCGGGAGATCCAGGCGGGCTTCCTGCCCGACGCGCTGCCGGCCCGCGCCGGCTGGCAGCTCACGGTCCGGTTCCAGCCGGCCAGGGAGGTCGCGGGGGACTTCTACGACGCCCTGGAGCTGCTGGGCGGGTCGCGGATCGGGCTGGTGGTGGCCGACGTGTGCGACAAGGGCGTCGGCGCCGCCCTGTTCATGGCCCTGATCAGGACCCTGCTGCGGCACACCGCCGCGCACGTGGGGACCGGCGAGGCCGACACCGTCCAGGACGACGCCACGCCGCTGCTGCGCGCGGTGATCGCGACCAACGACTACCTGACCGCCAACCACCTGCGCCAGGGCTACTTCGCCACGCTGTTCTTCGGCGTGCTCGACCCGGTCACCGGCGCGCTGGTCTACATCAACTGCGGGCACAACCCGCCCATCATCCGCCACGCGGGCGGCGGCCACACCCTGCTGCGTCCCACCGGGCCGGCGCTGGGGCTGGTGCCCGACTCCGTCTTCGAGGTCGGCAGGGCCCACCTGGACCAGGGGGACCTGCTGTTCGCCTACACCGACGGCGTGCCCGAGGCCAGGGACGAGTCCGGCCGCTTCTTCAGCGAGGAGCTCATGCTGACCCTCGTCTCGCAGCCCGCCACCGGCGCGGACGACCTGCTGGACAGGCTCGAACGGGAGATCAGCGCGCACATCGGGTCCGCCGAGCAGTTCGACGACATCACCATGATCGCTCTACGTAGGACACCCACGGGGAAGTACGGACAATGAACGAGATCGCCGGAATCGCATTGGCGGGCGGACAGGGTCTCAGGGCCCGGCCGCTCACCCTGGAGGCCCCCGGCCACCTGCGGAGCAAGGCCACGGTCTGCTTCGCCGGACGGCCGGTCATCGAATGGCAGATCATGGCCCTGCGCGACCAGGGGGTCAGCGACTTCTATCTGATCGCCAACGGCCGGGAGAACCGCTACCAGGCCAAGGACGTGCTCGGCCACGGCGAGGGGCTGGGCGTGCGGGTGCGCTACTCGCGGCCCCGGATGGACTGGACCAACACCGGTTCCGGCGAGGCGACGCTGAGCAGCCTGGACTACTGGGAGCTCGACGGCCTGGCGCTGGTCTTCCCGACCGACTCGCTGTTCGAGTTCGACCTGGACGAGCTGGTCCGCCGCCACCGCGACAGCGACGCGGTGGTCACCGTGGCCGTGGTCGAGCGGCCGGCCGAGGAGGTGGCGGGCAAGTACGGCACGATGGTCACGGACGCGTCCGGGCAGATCCGGCGTTTCGTGGAGAAACCACCGCTGGCCGAGGTGCACGCCCTGGCCGCCGACCCGGCCCGGGTGCCCGTCAACGCCGGGCTCTACCTGGTCGACTGCGGGCGGCTGCGGAAGCTGGCCGGGGAGCCGGCGCTGGCCGAGCTGGCCCGCCACCGGCTCGACTGGGGGCACGACCTGCTCCCGTGGCTGGTGGAGGCCGGGCACCGGGTCGGCATCGCGCCCATCGCCAAGCTGGGCGACCTGGGCAACCTGCGCGACTATCTCGGCACGCTGACCGACGCGCTGAGCGGCGGCTACCCGCACGTGCTCAAGGGCATGCTGCGGGCCTACCCGGGCAACGTGCGCATCCACGAGTCCTCGCTGCGCCAGCGGGACGCGACGTCGGGCATGACGCTGGCCGAGAAGATCAGCGCGGGCCTGGTCAGGATCGGGCCGAACGTGCACATCGGCCGGGACGTCGAGATCGGCCCCGGCGTGGTCGTCTCCGACTCCGCGATCGGCGACGGCGTCGACCTGCACACCGGGTGCCGGCTGCAGCGGGTGGCCTGCCTGGACGGCGCGATCATCGGCCCCTGGGCGCGGCTCACCGACACCCACGTGGGGACGATGGTCACCGTCGAGTCGTTCGTGGACTGCGTGACCGTGCTGAGCGGCTACAGCGCGCTGGGCAACGGAGTGACGGTTCAGGCCGGCGTGCGGCTGTCCGGGGTGACGGTGTACCCGGGGCTGACCGTGCCGGCGCACTGCGAGGCCGCCGCCGGCACCTCGTTCGAGACCATCGCCGACCTGCAGGACGCGTGAGACATGACTGAGACGCTGGTGTTGACCGAGATCTCCGAGATCGCCGCGGGCCGCGTGCCCGTCGTGGGCGTCCGGCCCGTCGTGGCGGGCGGGTGCCGGCCCGCGCGCGCGGTGCCGGGCGAGCCGTTCGAGGTGTCGGCGACGCTGTTCCGGGAGGGGCACGGCGTGGTGGGCGCGAACGTCGTGCTCACCGACCCCGACGGCAAGCAGGCCGCCTGGATCCCGATGGCGGCCGTCTCCCAGGGCTCCGACCGGTACGCGGCCGAGGTGTCCGCCCACCGGGAGGGCGAGTGGACGTTCCGGGTGGAGGCGTGGAGCGACCCGGTGGCGACCTGGCTGCACGTGGCCGAGGTGAAGATCCCCGCCGCGATCGACGTGGCCGTCACGATGGAGGCCGGCGCCCGGCTGCTGACCAGGGCCGCCGCCCAGCCCGAGGTGCCGCCCGCCGACGCCCGGCTGCTGCGCGTGGCCGCCGCGACGCTGCGCGACGGCGAGCTGGACCCCGAGGCGCGGCTGGCGATCGCGCTGGCCGAGCCGGTGCTGCGGACGCTGGCCCGCCGGCCGCTGCGCGACCACGTGACGGCCGGTGAGGACCTGCCGCTGCTGGTGGAGCGCGAACGGGCGCTGTACGGGGCCTGGTACGAGTTCTTCCCCCGCTCCGAGGGCGCCGTGGTGGATCCCACGGGATGTCACCCGCCGCGCTCGGGCACCTTCCGGACCGCGGCCGAACGGCTGCCCGCCGTCGCGGCGATGGGCTTCGACGTGGTCTACCTGCCGCCGATCCATCCGATCGGCCGGACCAACCGCAAGGGGCCGGGCAACTCGCCCATCGCCGGGCCGCACGACCCCGGCTCACCGTGGGCGATCGGCTCGGCGGCGGGCGGGCACGACGCCGTCCACCCCGACCTGGGGACGATCGACGACTTCGACTTCTTCGTGGCCAGGGCCGCCGAGCTGGGCCTGGAGGTGGCGCTGGACTTCGCGTTGCAGTGCTCGCCCGACCACCCGTGGGTACGGGAGCATCCGCGGTGGTTCGAGCACCGGCCCGACGGCAGCATCGCCTACGCCGAGAACCCGCCCAAGAAGTACCAGGACATCTACCCGATCTGCTTCGACGCCGACCCCGGCGGCATCCTGGCCGAGTCGCTGCGGGTGCTGCGCCACTGGATGGGCCACGGGGTGCGGATCTTCCGGGTGGACAACCCGCACACCAAGCCGGTGTTCTTCTGGGAACGCCTGATCGCCGAGATCAACCGCACCGACCCGGACGTCGTCTTCCTGGCCGAGGCGTTCACCCGACCGGCGATCATGCACACGCTGGCCGCGGTCGGCTTCCAGCAGTCCTACACCTACTTCACCTGGCGCAACGCCAAGCCGGAGCTGGAGAGCTACCTGGGCGAGCTGGCCGGGGAGGCGGCGGCGTACATGCGGCCGAACCTGTTCGTCAACACGCCGGACATCCTGCACGCCTACCTGCAGGAGGGCGGGCCGGCCGCGTTCCGGGTGCGGGCCGCGCTGGCCGCGACGGCCTCCCCCACCTGGGGCGTGTACGCCGGGTTCGAGCTGTGCGAGCGGGAGCCGGCCGCGCCGGGCAGCGAGGAGTACAAGGACTCGGAGAAGTACCAGTACCGGCCGCGCGACTGGTCGGCGGGCGGCACGCTGGCGCCCTTCCTGGCCGCGCTGAACCGGGTCCGCCGCCGCCATCCGGCCCTGCGCCTGCTGCGCAACCTGCGTTTCCAGCACGCCGACGACGACGCCGTGCTCTGCTTCGCCAAGCAGGCGGGCGAGGACACCGTGATCGTCGTGGTCAACCTCGATCCGCACCACGTGCGGCAGGCCACGGTGACGCTGGACCTGCCCGACCTCGGACCGTCCTTCCGGGTGCGCGACGAGCTGACCGGCGAGGTCTACCAGTGGGGGGCGCGCAACTTCGTGCGGCTGGACCCGTCCAGGCAGCCGGCGCACATCCTGACGGTGGAGCGGTGATGGACGTCCTGACCGGCGGGGGGCCGTCCGTGCTGGGCGAGCTGGACCTGCACCTCATCGGCGAGGGCAGGCACGAGGAGCTGTGGCGGGCGCTGGGCGGGCGCACCCGGACGGTGGGCGGCGTGGCGGGCGTCTCGTTCGCCGTGTGGGCGCCGGGCGCGCGCGAGGTGCGGCTGGTGGGCGACCTGAACGGCTGGGACGGCGCCGGGCACGCGCTGCGCCGGGCGCCCGGCGGCGGCCTGTGGGAGCTGTTCGTGCCCGGGGCCGGCGACGGCTGCCGGTACATGTACGACATCACCGGCGCGGACGGCCGGACCCGGCGCAAGGCCGACCCGCTGGCCCTGGCGGCCGAGCACCCGCCGCGCACGGCGTCGGTGGTGTTCACCTCGCGGCACCGCTGGCGCGACGGCGCGTGGCTGGCCGCCCGCGGCGACGGCCCGGCCCGCGAGGCGCCCATGAGCGTGTACGAGCTGCACCTGGGCTCCTGGCGGCGCGGCCTGACCTACCGCGACCTGGCCGAGCAGCTTCCCGGGTACCTGCGCGGCATGGGCTTCACCCACGTGGAGCTCATGCCGGTGGCCGAGCATCCCTTCGGCGGCTCGTGGGGCTACCAGATCTCCTCCTACTACGCGCCGAGCTCCCGCTACGGCACCCCGGACGACTTCCGCGCCCTGGTCGAGGCGCTGCACCTGGCCGGGATCGGGGTGATACTCGACTGGGTGCCCGCGCACTTCCCGCGCGACGACTGGGCGCTGGCCCGCTTCGACGGCGGCCCCCTGTACGAGCACCCCGACCCGCTGCGCGGCGAGCAGCCCGACTGGGGCACGCTCACCTTCGACCTGGGCCGCCCGCAGGTGCGCAACTTCCTCATCGCCAACGCCCTGTACTGGTGCGAGGAGTTCCACGTCGACGCCCTTCGCGTGGACGCCGTCGCCTCGATGTTGTACCTGGACTACTCCCGCCCGGACGGCGCCTGGCGGCCCAACGCGCACGGCGGCAGAGAACACCTGGAGGCGATCGCGTTCCTGCGGGAGCTGAACGACACCGTCCACCGGCGCTGTCCCGGGGTGCTGACGATCGCCGAGGAGTCCACGGCGTGGGAGGGGGTGACCCGGCCGACGTCCGCCGGCGGGCTGGGGTTCGACTTCAAGTGGAACATGGGCTGGATGCACGACACGCTCGGCTACATGCGGCGCGACCCGGTGCACCGGCCGTACCACCATCACGCGCTGACGTTCGGGCTGACGTACGCGTACGCGGAGGACTTCGTGCTGCCGCTCAGCCATGACGAGCTGGTGCACGGCAAGGGCTCGCTGGCCGGGAAGATGCCGGGCGACGAGTGGCAGCGGCTGGCGAACCTGCGCGCGTACCTGGCCTTCATGTGGGCGCATCCGGGCAAGAAGCTGCTGTTCATGGGCCAGGAGTTCGCGCAGCGAAGCGAGTGGTCCCATGACCGCGAGCTGGACTGGGCGCTGCTGCGCGACCCGCGGCACAAGGGCGTGCGCGACCTGGTCAGGGACCTGAACCGGCGCTACGCCGCCACCCCCGCGCTGTGGCGGCTGGACTGCTCCCCCGGCGGCTTCACCTGGATCGACGCCGACGACGCCGGTTCCAGCGTCTACTCCTTCGTGCGCTGGGACCGGTGGGGGGCGCCGCTGGTGTGCGTGAGCAACCTGTCGCCGGTGCCGCGGCACGGGCACCGGCTGGCGCTCCCCTCCGGCGGGCGCTGGCACGAGGCGCTCAACACCGACGCCGCCTGTTACGGCGGCGGGAACCTCGGCAACCTGGGCTCGGTCACCTGCTCGGAGGGGGGTGCGGTCGCCGAGGTGCTGCTGCCGCCGCTGGCGACGCTCTGGCTGGTCCCCGGAGAGGAGGCGTCGGAGCGTCAGCGGTGAGGCGGCCATGGCGGAGGAGGCGTCAGAGCGTCAGCAGTGAGGCGGCCATGGCCTTGTTCACCGCGTCGAGGCGGGAGGTGGCGTCGAGCTTGGTGAAGATGTTGCGCAGGTGACGCTTGACCGTGCCTTCGGCGATCATCAGCCGGGTGGCGATCTGGGCGTTGCTGAGGCCCTGGGCGGCCAGGGACAGCACGCTCAGCTCCCGCTCGGACAGCTTCCCGGCGCGCGGCCTGCCGGACATCATCAGGCTCTCCCGCGACACCGACAGGACCACGCGCTCGGCGTCCGCGCAGACGCCGCGGATGGCCTGCACCAGCTCCTCCCGGCCGACGCTCTTGAGCAGGTAGCCGCGCACGCCGTGGGCGATGAGCTCCTGCACCAGCACCGGGTCGTCGTACATGCTCAGCACGATGACGCGGGACCGGGGCGAGACCCGGTGGATGTGGGTGGTGGTGCGCACGACGCCGTCGCCGGGCATCTCCACGTCGAGCACCACGACGTCCGGCCGCAGCGCCTCGGCCGACTTCACCGCCGCGCGCGCGTCCCCCGCGGTGGCGACGACACGAAGGTCGGGTTCGAGCTCCAGCGTCTGCTTGAGCGTCTCCCGCAGGATCGTGTGGTCGTCGGCGATGAGGACGTCAATGCTGCCTTCTCTTTGCATCCGATGTTTCCTTCGGCCGCTCGTCCCGGACAGGCCGGACAGGGGCACGGAAGACGACCTCGGTGCCCTTCCCGGGGGTGCTCTCTATGGTCACCAGGCCGCCCAGAGCGACCCCGCGCTCGCGCATGGAGGTCAGGCCGTGCCCCTGTTTCGCGCGCCAGCCCGAGAAACCCCGGCCGTTGTCCCGCACAATTGCTGTGATCCGGTCGTGCGCAATCTTGACGCACACTTCGAGCAGGTCGGCGCCCGCGTGGGAGATGCTGTTGGTAATGGCTTCGCGTAATATCAGGAATAACTCGTCCCGAATGCGCGGAGGCAGGCCCTCGACATCGCCGATAAGGGTGATTCGATGCTCCAGCCGCGGGTCCACAATGGTCGTCATCAGCCGCACAAGCGCTTGCTCCATTCCCGGCCAATGGGCGTGAACGCGCAGGTCGGATATGACGTCTCGGATTTCCTGGTGGGCTCTCAGCAGCGCGGCCTTCGCCTCCTTCACATGCACCGGGAAACCGTCCGTACCACGTGCGTGACCGATTTCGGCGAGCTCCAGCTGCCGGCTCGCCACGCTGATCTCGTGGCCCACCCGATCGTGCAGGTCGCGGGAAATTCGCCGCCATTCCCGGGCGTCGCCGCGGCCGCCGTCCGTCGCCCCGGCCAGGGCCCCGGGAGAGCGGTCCGTACTGGCCTTGAGCCGGGCCACCATCAGGTCGAGGAGCTCTTCCGCCAACTCCGCGCACTCGCCGGGAGCGGCCCCGGAAGTTGATTCTTCAATTTCGCCGCACAGCTGTGCCAAGATCGCAGCCTTATGGGCCTCGATCCGTTCGGCTATCACAACCGTGGGCTGGATGTTGCACTGCACTGGTCATCCCCCGTAGTGTGTGTCGCCTTACTCAGTCACCGGCGCAGATCCCCGCATCATATGATCACATGATTCCGGCGGATGCAAGAGTGCACTCCAGACTCATCGGGCGGCAAGTCCTTTACCCGCACATCCTGACTGAGGCCGCGTGTGATGTAATACCGGGTTATCGATGAGCACCCGGTAGATGCCTCCGGGAGTACTCCCTTTAATACTCCCGGACAGCTCCGCTGCCACCTTGGTGTTACTCTCTTGTGCGAACCAAAACTTAACTGCGATCCTGACCGCGTTCGCCATTACGGATCTTCTCTAATGCAGGTGAGGGGCGGTCATGAGAGAACTCGCGGTGAACGAGCGTGAAGAGTTCGCAGAATTCTTCGGTACGATATTCGGTTCGCTGCCGCGCTCCGACCAGCGTAGCGCGGCCGAGTCGTACGTGCTGGGGCTGCTGCACGCGGGCGGGCGCAAGTCCATCCAGCGCATCGCCGACGAGGTGGGCGGCCCGCACAACGGCCAGTCGCTCCAGCAGTTCGTCAACCAGAGCCGCTGGGACCCGCGCCCGGTCCGCCGCACCGTCGCCGACGTGCTGGCGGCCGGCGCGCCCCCGGCCGCGTGGCTGGTGGAGGAGGTGGCCTTCGCCAAGCACGGCCGCTGGTCGGCGGGCGTCGAGCGCCAGTACGTGCGCGGCCTCGGCCGCACGGTCAACTGCCAGGTGGGCGCGGCCGTGCTGATGAGCTCGGGCGAGGCGGCCGTGCCGGTCAACTGGCGGTTGTGCCTGCCGCAGTCGTGGGAGGCCGACCACGACCGGCGGGCCCGGGCGCACGTGCCCGACCAGGAGCGGCACCGGCCCTTCGGCGAGCACGTGATCGACCTGGTCGACGACCTGACGCTCGACTGGGGCACGCCCGTCGCGCCGCTGGTGGCCGACCTCACCCACGTCCGGGGCGTCGCCGACCTGCTGCGCGGCCTGGAGGACCGCGGCCTCGACTACGTCGTCGAGGTCGACGCCCGCCACCGGGTCCGGGCCTCGATGAGCGTGGTGCGCGGGGGCGGCCCGCGGGCCCGCGTCACGCTGGCCGAGGCGGCGCAGGCCGCGGCCGGGGCGGAGCGGCGCACGGTGGCCTGGTGGGAGGGGCCGCGGGGGCGGTCGCTGCGTTCGCAGTTCGTCCTCCTGCCGGTCTCCGACGACCACGCGCGCTCGCGCAGGCTGCTGGTGGAGTGGCCGCTCGGCCGGCCGCGGCCGCGGGCGTTCTGGCTGACGAACATGTCCGTGCCGGCGCAGGAGCTGGTCGCGCTGGCCAAGTCCCGCTGGCGGGCCGCGCACGCCATCGGCGAGCTGGCGGGGGGCTTCGGGCTGTTCGACTACGAGGGCCGTTCCTTCCACGGCTGGCACCACCACGTCACGCTGGCCTCGGCCGCCTACGCCTTCGACGTGCGCTGGCGGCTGGCCGCGGGCGCCGAGCCCGCGCTGCTGCCCGCGTGAGCACCCGCACGACGTACGAGGAGTCACACCGCTCGATGAAGCCGAAAGCAGACAAGCAAGTCACCTGGGTCGAGCTCTTCTTCGACCTGGTGTTCGTGTTCGCCGTCACCCAGCTGTCCGACCTGCTCCACCGCGGCCACGGCTGGGGCAGCGTGGGGCAGGCCGTCGTCGTGCTGGTGCCGACGTACTGGGCCTGGGTGGGCATGGCGGTGCACGCCAACACCCGCGACGTCAACAACACCCCCGACCGGCTGGGCATCCTGGCGCTCAGCCTGTGCGGCCTGTTCATGGCGCTGGCCACCCCCCTGGCCTACGAGGAGCGCGGCCTGATGTTCGGCGCCGCCTACTTCGCCCAGCGCTCGCTGCTGGCCGCCCTGTACTTCCGCGGCCGGCCGTTCGAGCTGGTCAACCCCTTCACGCTCTCGGTGTGCGTGACCGGGCCGCTGCTGCTGGCCGGGGGCCTGCTGGACAGCGGCGCCCGGGTGTGGGTCTGGGCCGCGGCCGCCGCCATCGACCTGGCCGCGCCGGTGCTGACCCGCAGCCACCTGGTGCGGGTCAACTTCCACCCCCATCACTTACCCGAGCGGTTCGGCCTGTTGCTGATCATCGCGATGGGCGAGCCGATCCTGGCCATCGGCGCGCAGGCGTCGGCGGCGCGCCCGCTGGCCGTGGGCTCGATCGGCGCGGTCGCCGCGACGTTCGTGCTGGCCTGCGCGCTGTGGTGGGTGTACTTCATCTTCGCCGCCGAGTCGCTGCCCAAGGCCCTGGACGAGGCCGTGATCCGCACCGACCTGATCCGGCGGGTCTTCTCCTACGGCCATCTCGCCTTCATCGGGTCGATCATGGCGATGGCGGTGGGCATGGCCGAGGTCGTCTCCCATCCGGGCCAGGTCTTCGCCCCACCCGTGACCGCGCTGCTGTTCGGCGGCTGCGCCCTGTACTTCGCGACGTTCTGCTACGCCCGCTGGCACATCTTCGGCAAGTGGTCCGGGCCGCAGCTCGCCATGCCGGTGGCCAGCCTGGCGATCATCCCGATCGCGTTGCAGACGCCGGCGCTGCTGTCCGTGGCCGCCCTGGTGCTCGTGGTGATGACGTTCAACTTCCTGGAACATTCGCGGGCCAGATCCGAGTCCGACGCCTTGACTTAGCGCGCGCTCTAACCGGCAGGGTGAGGGCGGCGGCGCCCGTCGTGCGGGCCGCCACCAGGACCTGAGCCGGGTGGACAACTGAGGAGCGTCATGAAGAATCCCGCTGTTCGAGTCGCGGTCGCCTACCTGGTGTCCGCGGTCGTCGGCGCCGTGATCATCGGCTCGTTCGTCGGAGCGCTGCACCACCCGGTTCCGCACGGGGTGCCGCTCGCCGTGGTGGGTCCCGACGCCGCCCGGCTGGAGCAGGCCGCGGGCGGGGCCGTGGACGCGCGCCCGTACGCCGACGCGGCCGGCGCGCGGGCGGCGGTGCTCCGGCGCGAGGTCGAGGCCGCCTACCTGGCGGGCGAGGGCAGGCTGCTGGTCGCCAGCGCGGGCGGCGACACGGCGGCCCCGCACTTCACCGCCCTGATGCAGCGCGCCGCCGGACGGCAGCTCGCGGTCGAGGACGTGCGGCCGCTGGCCGAGGGCGACTCCTCCGGCGTGTCGGGCATGTTCTACGTGCTGGGCCTGCTGCTGACCGCGCTGGCGACGACCGTGCTCACCATGCGCATGCAGCCGATGATGCACCGGGGGCTGCGCCTCGCGGTGCTCGCGCTCGGCGCGGTGACCGGCGGCCTGGCGCTCACCTGGGTCGTCGACGGCCTGCTCGGCGCGCTCACCGGCGCCCCGCTCGGGCTCCTGGCCGTCTCCTGCGCGGTGATCTTCCTGGTCTCGGTGGCGGTGAACGGGCTGATGCGCCGCTTCGGGCCGCGCGGCGTGATCGCGGCGGCCGTGCTGTTCATCCCGATCGGCCTGCCGGCCAGCGGCGGCCCGTTCGGCGCCGCGTTCATCGAGCCCTGGTACGCGGCGCTCGGCTACGTGCTGCCCACCCGGTCGGCGCTCGAACTGGTGCGCAGCGTGGTCTACTTCGACGGCGCCGCCCTGGCCGTCCCGCTGACGGTGCTCGGGCTGTGGGCGGTGCTCGGCCTGGCGCTGATGGCGCTGCCGCCGCGCCCGATGCCCCGGCCCGCCGCGCCCGCCACGCCCGCGGTGCCCGTCGCCGGGGCTCACTGACCGCCGGACCGGCCACCGGCCCCTGGACCGGCGCGGCCGCGGGTGCGGGGGTCCGCGCCCGTGGTCGCGCCCTCAGTGTCAGGTCACGCGCTCAGTGTCAGGTCACGCGCTCAGTGTCAGGTCACGCGCTCAGGGGCAGCGCGAGGACCAGCCGTACGCCGGGCCGCAGCGGCTCGGCGCGCACCGATCCGGCGTGCGCCTCGGCGATCTGGCGGACGATGGCCAGGCCGAGCCCCGAACCCGGCAGGGAACGGGCCGACTCGGCGCGGTAGAACCGGTCGAACACGAACGGCAGGTCGTGGGCCGCGATGCCGGGGCCCTGGTCGGCCACCGACAACGAGCCCGCGGCGTCCACCCGTACCAGGACCACGCCGCCGGGCGGGCTCCACTTGATCGCGTTGTCCACCAGGTTGGAGACCGCCCGTTCGATCGCGTCGGCGTCTGCCGTCACCAGGCACTCGGCCAGCTCGCCGCGCAGCCGTACGTGCGGGGCGCGGGCCGCGGCCCTGGCCAGCACGCGTCCGGCCACCAGGTCGAGCCGCACGTCCTCCAGGTGCAGCTCGACGTCGCCGTGCCTGGCCAGCTCGACCAGGTCGTTGACCAGCACCCGCAGCTCCTCGGCCTGGACGCGGGCCTCGTGCACCAGGGCCGGGGCCTGCGGGTCGGCCGTGCCGCGCCCCTCCTCCAGCAGCTCCAGGTTCGTGGTGAGGCTGGTCAGCGGCGTGCGCAGCTCGTGGGAGGCGTCGGCGACCAGGCGCCGCTGGGCCAGCACGGACTCGCGCAGCGCGTGCGTCATCGTGGTGAACGAGCCGGCCAGGCGGGCCACCTCGTCCCGTCCGGCGCCCATGCCCTCCAGCCCGTCGGCGGTGAGGGTGCCGGTGGCGGTGACCCGCTCCACCACGGCCGTCAGCCGGGCGACGGGCCGCAGCGCCCGGCCGGCGAGCAGACGCGCGCCCGCCGCCGCCACCAGCGCGCCGCCCAGGGTCAGCGCGGCCAGCAGCAGCTTGAGCGCGTTCAGCGTCTCTTCGTCGCGGTCCAGCGGGAACGCCGTCCGCACCAGGACGCCCTTGCCCAGGTTGAGCGGGGCGGTGTAGAGCCGGTAGCGCACGCCGTCGTGGGTGACGTCCCGGAAGTAGGGGGGCAGCTTGCCGAACGCGACCGCCTGGTCCTGCTCGTCCAGCGGCACGAACCCCTCGGTCGGGCCGGTCAGCAGCGGGTCGGGGCAGAACTGCAGCAGCGTGTTGCCCACCGGGAGGGGCCTGGCCGGCAGCGGCGAGTCGGCGGCCTTCAGCGACTCCAGCAGCCGCGGCGCCTGCCCGGCGGCCAGCACCAGCTCCCCGTCGTGCTGGCCGGCCAGCCCCGCCGCGGCCGCCGGGTAGACCACCAGCGAGACCGCCAGCAGCGCGGCGGCCACCACGGCGGCGACCGTCAGCGCGACCCTGGTGCGCAGCCTCACGGCTCCTCCCGCAGCACGTACCCCAGGCCGCGGACGGTCTGGATCAGCCGCGGCTCTCCCCCGGCCTCCAGCTTGGCCCGCAGGTAGCTGATGTAGACCCACAACGCGTTCGAGGACGGCCCGAAGTCGTACCCCCAGACCGAGTCGAAGATCACCTCGCGGCTGAGCACCCGGCCCGGGTTGCGCAGGAACACCTTCAGCAGGGTGTACTCGGTCCTGGTCAGGTCGAGCGGCCGGCCGCCGCGGCTGGCCCGGCAGGCGGCCGGGTCCAGCTCCAGGTCGGCGTGGCGGAGCAGCCCCTGCGCGGGCGCGCTGCGACGCAGCAGCGCGCGCAGCCTGGCCCGCAGCTCCTCCAGCGCGAACGGCTTGACCAGGTAGTCGTCGGCGCCCGCGTCCAGGCCCGCGACCCGGTCGCCGACCAGGTCGCGGGCGGTGAGCATCAGGATCGGGGTGCGGTCGCCCGCGGCCCGCAGGCGGCGGCACACCTCCAGGCCGTCCAGGCCGGGCATCATGATGTCCAGCACCACCGCGTCCTGACGTCCGCCGCCGGCCGCCTCCAGGGCGCGCAGGCCGTCGGCGGCGACGCTGACGTCGTAGCCCTCGCGGGTGAGCGCGTGGGTCAGGGAGCGGCGGACCGCCTCGTCGTCGTCGGCAACAAGGACGTGCATGGTGCCACTCTCCCCTCCGCACCCCCGGCTGAGGAAGATCGGTGCCGGTCTCTATGCGGGCTCGGCACCGGCCAGCGCGCGTTTGACGTTCCGCAGCGCCTGCTCCAGCCGGTCCGGCGTGACGCCGAGGTGCTCGGCCACCGCGCCGAACCCGGCCGAGTCCGGGTCCACGCGGCCCTTCTCCGTCAGGGCGTCTAGCTCCTTGACGGCGCGCAGGGCGCGGTCGTACCCGACGCCCAGCTCGGCCGCGAGCGCCTTGGCGAACGCCTCCTGGGAGATGCCGTTGTCCTTGTTGTCCGGTTTGCCGGGCTTTCCTGGGTGGTCCGTCTTTTCGGGGCCGCAGCCGGGCCTGCCGTCGCGCGGCTTACCGCCGCCGGGGTCCTTCCGCACGTCGGTCCGTACATCGGTCCGGACGCCGGCCTTCACGCCGGCCTTCACGTCGGCGGTCTTCTCACCCGCGTGGTCCTTGGCCACGTCGGCGGGCGAGCACGTCGACGAGACCTGGGCACACGGGCCGGCCGCCGCGGCCGGCACCGCCCCGGAGGCGGCCAGCGTCAGGGCCGCCGCCGTCCCGAGGGCCAGCGCGGTCTTTCGTGGATTCATGTCGGTTGCCCTTCTGGCGGCCGGTCCCCGGTGGCCCGGCCCGCTGCGGCAACTCAACCGCGGCCACCTTCACCCCACCGTCGGGGAACCTTAGGAACGCCATAGAAGCCGTCGGGAACCTTCAGGAACGCCGTGGAAGGCGCGCCGTCGCGTCCCGCGCGCCGGACCTGCGTCCCGCGAACGGGTTCGGGCGGCGGGGCATTGTGCCAGGCGCCCGGGGAAGAGACCGATCCGCCCAGCGGAAGGGAAGGCGAGGACCCGTGAGACTTCTGGTGATCTGCAACCGGCAGGCCGGCGGCGTCGGCGACGACAGCACGCGGGAGGTGCTGCGGCTGCTGCGGGCGGAGGCCGACGTGCGGGTCTGCGACGGCGACGCGCGGGAGGCCGCGCGGTCGCACGACGACCGGGTCCCGGTGGTGATGGGCGGCGACGGGAGCGTGCACGCGCTGGTCGCCGCGCTGCTGGAGCACGGCCGCCTGGACGCCGGCCCGGTCGGGCTGATCCCCATGGGCACCGGCAACGACCTGGCCCGCACGCTGGGCATCCCGCTCGACCCGGCCGAGGCGGCCCGCGTCGTGCTGGCGGGACACGAACGGCCCGTGGACCTGCTGATCGACGACGACGGCGGCATCGTGGTCAACGCCGCGCACCTCGGCGTGGGCGCGCACGCCGCCGAGCGGGCCGCGCCGCTGAAGCCGCTGCTCAGCCGGGCCGCGTACGCGGTGGGCGCGGTGCTGGCGGGCGCGGGGACGGGCGGATGGCGGCTGCGGATCAGGGTGGACGGCGCCCAGGTGTGCACCGGCCGCCGCCGCGTCCTCATGGCCGGCGTCGGGAACGGCGCCACGATCGGCGGCGGCACGCCGCTGACCCCGGCGGCCCGGCCCGACGACGGGCTGGCCGAGGTGGTGGTCTCCTACGCCACGGGACCGCTGGCGCGGCTGGCCTTCGCCACCGGGCTGCGCCGCGGCCGCCACCCCGCCCGCCCCGACGTGCAGACCTTCCGGGGCAGGCGGATCACCGTGGCGGGCGGGCCCGTCCCGGCCAGCGTGGACGGTGAGCTGGAGCAGGTGGCGGAGCGGCGTACCTGGATCGTGCGGCCGGCCGCCTGGCGGGTCCTGGCGCCGCCGGCGTCCTGACCGGTCAGTGCTCCGGGTGCAGGGACTGGCCGAGGTACATGGCGGTGAGCATGGTGAACAGGTACGCCTGCAGGAACATGACGAAGATCTCGAACGCGGTCAGCAGGCACGTCATGAACACGCCCAGCACGCCCACCGCCACGCCGCCCACGGTCGGCCGCTCCACCAGGAACCAGTAGCCGACCGCGCTGAAGAAGGCCAGCAGCGTGTGCCCGGCGAACATGTTCGCGAACAGCCGCACGGCATGGGTGAACGGCGCGGTGACGAAGATGTAGAACAGTTCGAGCGGCGCGTACAGGGTGATCGCCAGGGCCTTGGGCAGGCCCTCGGGGAACATCGCGTTCCTGAGGTAGCCGGCCAGGCCCTGGTGCCTGAAGCCGAGGTAGAGCTTGAGCAGGTAGACCACCCCGGCCAGCACCCAGGGGAAGGCGACGTGGGCGGTGACCGGGAACTGGAGCAGCGGGATCACGCCCATCACGTTCCAGAGCAGGATCAGCAGGAAGAGCGTGAGCAGCAGCGGCATCCAGCGGTCGGCGTCGGCGCCCAGCGACGGGCGGGCGATCTGGTCGCGGACGAACAGGTAGGCGTACTCGCCCGCGTTCTGCAGGCCGCGCGGCACCAGCCTGGGCCGGGAGAAAGCGCCCCAGGCCAGCGCGCACACCACGAGCACGCCGGCGGCGGCCAGCAGCACCGGCTTGGTGAGCCAGAGCGGCGCGCCGTCCCACAGCGCGGGGTAGTCGAACAACTCCGGTCCGGGCGGGCGGAAGTCGTCGGAGGGCATGGCGAAGCTCCTCTTGAGAGGTTGCGGGGTTACGGGCTTGCGGGGTTACGGGTAACCGGCTCGCGGGGTTCCCGGGTTGCGCGCTTGCGGGCTTGCAGGGTTGCGGGCTTGCAGGGTTGCGGGGTGGCCGGGGGGTCAGAGCCAGCCGCGGGACTCGGCGACGCGGGCGGCCTCGGCGCGGTTGCGCGCGCCGGTCTTGGTGATCGCCGAGGACAGGTAGTTGCGTACGGTGCCCTCGGTCAGGAACAGGGTGCGGGCGATGTCGGCGACGGTCGCGCCGCCGGAGGCGGTCCGCAACACCTCGGCCTCGCGCTGGGTGAGCGGGCTCGGCCCGACGGTCAGGGCGGACACCGCCAGCTTGGGGTCGATCACCGTCTCGCCGGCCATCACCCGCCGCACGGCCGCGGTCAGCTCGGCCACCGGCGCGTCCTTCACCACGAACCCGGACACGCCGGCGTCGAGGGCGCGGCTGAGGTAGCCGGGGCGGCCGAACGTGGTGACGATGACCACCCGGTGGCCGCGCAGGCGTTCGGCGACCTCCAGGCCGGACATGCCGGGCATCTCGATGTCGAGCAGGACCACGTCGGGGCGGTGCTCGGCCACCGCGGGCTCGACCAGGTCGCCCCGGCCGACCTCGGCCACCACCTCGATGCCGTCCTCCAGGGCGAGCAGCGCGGCCAGTCCGCCGCGGACGAGGTCCTGGTCGTCGGCGATGAGGACGCGGATCACGGCACCTCCAAGGGCACTCGGGCGTGCAGCCGGTAGCCGCCGCCGGGCAGCGGCCCGGCCTCCAGACGTCCGCCAGCGGCAGCGATCCGCTCAGCCAACCCAGTCAGCCCATTGCCCCCGGCACCCCCGCCCCTCTGAACCACCGCTCCCCCAGCCCCGACCCCGCCGGCCGCGCCCCCTTCAGCCCTGCCCCCTTCAGCACCGGCCCCTTCAGCACCGGAGAGGCCCCCCTCAGCCCCGGATCCGCCTCCGTCGGCTCCGATGCGGGCGGCACCGCCCCTGCCGACAAAGCCTCCGTCCCCCGTGAACCCGGCCCCTTCGGCCCTGGGACCGAGTCCTTCGGCGCGGGACCCGCGCTCTGCGGCTCCGGGGGTGGCGGCACCGCCTCCGTCGGCCACGTCTCCGAAGGGCGCAGGCCCGGCCTCCTCGGCTCTGGTCCCGAGCCCTTCGGGTCCGGGGTTGGGGGTGTCGTCGCTGTGGGCCGGGTATCCGGCGGAGTCGGGGCCGGGGCCGTCGTCGCGGATCTCGACGGTGGCGGTGTGGTCGTTGACGGCGAGGTCGATGTGGCAGTGGCGGGCTCGGCTGTGGCGTACGACGTTCGTGGCGGCCTCCCGTACGGTCCAGGCCAGCAGCGTCTCGGCGGCGGCCGGGACGGGCCCGGCGGCGGGCGAGACCTCCAGCCGGATCCCGGCCAGGTCCAGGCTGTGGGCCGCCGTGCGCAGCTCGCCCGACAACGAGGGGGCACGGTAGCCGGCGACGGCGTGGCGCACCTCGTCGAGCGCCTGACGGGCGGCGCGTTCCACGTCGGCCATCTCGCGGGCGGCCCGTTCGGGGTCGGTACGGGCCAGCCGGGCGGCCAGCTGGCTCCTGATGGTGATCGAGGTGAGCGTGTGGCCGAGCGTGTCGTGCAGGTCGCGGGCGAAGCGCAGGCGTTCGTTGTCCACGGCGAGCCGGGCGACGTGGGCGCGGGCGGCGTCGAGCCGGGCGACCATCTCGCCCAGATGCTTCAGGCTCGCCACCGTCACCGCCTCGACCAGGATCACCAGCGGCACCCACCAGACCTGCTCGAACGGCCGCCCGTACGCCGTCAGCGCGGCCACCACCACGACCATCGTCACCGCCGCCGACACGGCGAAGGGGACCCGCGAAAGGCAGCCGGACAGGGCGCTGACCACGAACACGAACCCGACGTACGCCCACGGCGCCCGCAGCACCGGCAGCAGCGCCAGCGCGGCGGCCACCAGCCCCACCGGCGCCCAGGTCAGCGTCGCCGCGCCCAGGGCGCTGAGCGCCCGCCACATGATGCGCAGCCAGCACGCCACGAAGAGCACGACCGCCGCGACCACCCACACCACGGCGAGCACGCCGGGACGCGTGGAGAAGAACGACCACAGCGGCCACACCACCAGCAGCAGCCACCCGCACGACCCGGCGCGCGCCACCGTCCGGCCCCGGCCGAACTCCACCTCCCGCACCGCCGCCTCACCCGTCACAGGGCCCGACGGTAACGCCCGGCGGCCGGCGCGGCGACCGCGGGGAGCCGCCGTCCTTGAGTTTCAGCATGGGACCAGCCTGCTGGGGGTGGCGGCGCCGGGTGTAGTGCCGACAGTCAGAGACGCCTCCATGACAAACGTCATGGTCGACTCCGGTCGGAAGCGGCACGCCCGGGATGGGGTGCGCGGTTCGTCAGCACGAGCACGCCCGCGGTGACGAGCCCCGCCGCGTGCAGACACAACGCGGGAACGATGCCGACGACCTCGCCGAGCACCCCGGCGGCCGCCATGCCGAGCAGCGAGGTGACGGCCTGGGCACTCGCGAGCAGCCCGATGAGGCCGCCCCGGCGCTCGTCGGTGGTGGCCGTCTGGGCCAGCGTCGCGAACCCGGCCATCGCCGCCGCCGCCGGGACACCGGCCAGCGCGATCAGCACGAGGGCGGGCCACAACGCGTCGAGGGCGAGGGGGTAGGCGAACAGCGCCAGGTCGAGCAGGCCGAACGCGACCGTGCCCCAGCCGAGGAGCACCCGTGGCGCGGGGTCGCGCCGGTGCAGGGCCACGGCCAGCCCACCGGCCAGCCCGCCGACCGCCTGCACCGACAGGAACAGCCCGTACGCGTCGCCCTGGCCGCCCAGCACGTCGGCCACGAAGGGGGCGGCGAGCGTGGCGAAGATCCCCTCGCCCAGCCCCGTGATCACCATGTACGCGACCAGCAACCGGATGCCGGGATTCCCCATGGCCGACCGCAGCCCGGACGCCCACTGGGCCCGGACGGACGGCGCCCGCGCCACGACCGGCGACCTGGCCGGGACACGCAGGGTCGCCTGCAGGACCGCGGAGATCCCGAAGCTGGCCACGTCGAGCAGGACGATCGCGGGCAGCCCGCCCGCCGTGACGGCGACGCCGCCCAGCATCGCCCCCAGCAGCCGGGCGAGCTGACCGCTCTGGCCGTGCAGGGCGTTGGCCCGGACCAGCCCGGACGCGGGCACGAGCTGCGGGATGAGCGCCCGTTGCGCCGGGGCGAGCAGGGTGCCGAGCACGCCGGTCCACAGGGCGACCGCGTAGACGATCCAGACCTGGGCGGGGCCGCGCACCGCCAGCAGGGGCAGCAACCCGAGCCCGAGCAGCACGTCGGTGACGACCAGCAACCGGCGGCGGTCCCAGCGGTCGGCCAGCACCCCGGCCACGGACCCGAGCAGGACGTGGGGCAGCCGGGAGACCAGCAGCATGATCGCGGTGGACAGCGTGGAGCCGGTCAGACGGTAGACGTGGAACGCCAGCCCGGTGCTGATCACCCAGTCGCCCGTCTGGGACACGACGGACGCGACCAGCAACCGCCCGAACCCCCGCCCGCCGCCGGGCGACACCCACCCGCCACCGCCCCGCGCCGGCCACCACCGCACCCCGGCCTGCCGCGCCGGCCACCACCGCAGGCCGCCGTCCCGCGCCGGCCGCCACCGCAGGTCGGCCTGCCGCGCCGGCCGCCGACGAGCCGCGCCCTCCCGGCCCGGCGGCTCCTCGGCCGTCCGCCCACCGGCCTGGCCGGTCTCCCCCGCCGGGGAGCGTCGCTCAGTCACCGGAGGCCGTCGGGGCGAGCGGGATCACCATCTGCGTCACCAGCACGGGCCGGGCCCCTTCCGGACGGGCCGCCGCGTCGTCCACGCGGGCCATCAGCGGCCGCAGCAGATCGGCGACGGCCTCGCCGAGCGCCGTGATCTCCTGCGGGGTGACGTAGAGGTAGGTGTTGCCGACGCCGCCGACGCCCCGCCAGGGCTCCTCCTCGCCCCGCCGCGCCTCCTGCCACTCCACCAGCCGCGACAGCGCCCGCTCGGCCAGGACCTGCTCCAGCAGACTGCGGGCGGCCGACCGCTCGGACCCGGTGACGTCGTCGTCCCACACCTGGACGCTCGCGGTCACCTTCCAGGGCCGCTCCCGCTCGTCGCGCGCCTCGGCCTGCTCCACCAGGCCGTATTTGGCCAGTTGCCGCAGGTGGTAGGAGGCCAGCGCCTGGCTGATCCCGACCTCGCGGGCGGCGTCGGCGGCGGTGGTCGCCCCCGACCGCAACAGCAGCTCGTGCAGCGCCAGCCGGACCGGATGGGCGAACGCCCGCATCGCGGCCGGATCGTCGAGCACCAGCCGCCGCCCCGCAGATTCCAAAGACATGCTTGGAATGTTCCGCCACCCGCCCCGACGATGTCAAGGATTCCTTTGGAATGCCGGCCGGATACCGCCGGGGTACCGCCGGCGGTTACCTCCGGGGTAATCGACGGCGTTCAGGCGGGCCGCGAGACTGGGGGCATGAAGAGGGACACGCGGGACATCGTGCAGGAGTTGTTGCGGCGGATCGGCGAGGGCGATCCTGAGCGGGTGGCGGAGTTGTTCGCCGAGCCGGTCGACTGGCAGCTCAGCTGGCCCGTCGAGGGGCATCCGGCGGTGCCGTGGATCCGGCCCAGGTCCGGGCGGGCCGAGGTGGCCGAGCACTACCGTTCGCTGGCGGCGCATCACGTGCCGGAGCTGAACGGCACCACGGTGCGGCAGATCCTGGTCGACGGGCCGGACGCCGTGGTGCTGGGGCAGATCGTGCAGACCGTGCGCGCGACCGGCGCCGCCTACACCACCCCGTTCGCGCTGCACCTGACCGTCGAGGGCGGGCTGATCACGCGCAGCCACATCTACGAGGACAGCCTGACGGTCGCGGAGGCCATGACCGCCAAGGGGTGACCCCTTGGGAATGCCGGTGGCGGGCGACGGCGACGGCGACGGCGACGGCGACGGCGACGGCGACGGCGACGGCGACGGCGACGGCGGGATCCTCGCCCGATGATCCGCATTCGACAATGTCCGCCACCGTTTTGCCCCTCGACCGGCGCACGGACCACGTCGTCCCGCCCAGTGCGGGTTACCGTGATCGCCACAGTCCGTACGGCCGGAGGGATGGGATGGACGGCCGCGCCCCGCTCCCCCTGCGCGTCAACGGCCGGCCGCACGAGCCGCCGGCGGACCCGCGCGTGTCCCTGCTCGACTTCCTGCGCGAGCACCTCCGGCTGACCGGCACGAAGAAGGGCTGCGACCAGGGGGCCTGCGGCACCTGCACCGTCCTGGCCGACGGCCTGCGGGTCTACGCGTGCCTGCTGCTGGCCGTCCAGTGCGAGGGGATGGAGATCGTCACCGTCGAGGGCCTGGCGGACGACGAGGTGGGCGCGCGGGTGCAGGAGGCGTTCGTCCGGCACGACGCCCTGCAGTGCGGGTACTGCACGCCCGGCCAGGTCTGCTCGGTCGCCGGGCTGCTGGCCGAGCTGCGGGACGGCGTGCCCAGCGCCGCGACGCCCGACCTGACCGCTCCCCCGCGCGAGCTGACCGACGCCGAGCTCGGCGAGCGCATGGCGGGCAACCTGTGCCGGTGCGGGGCGTACCACCACATCGCCGCCGCCGTCCGGGAGGTCGCCGCGAGGTGAGGGAGTTCGCCTACCTGCGGGCGGCCAGTGTGGCGGAGGCCGTCGCGATGATGGCCGCGATGATGGCCGCGACGCCGCCGGACGGCGGCCCGGCCCGCTACCTGGCCGGCGGGACGAACCTCGTCGACCTCATGCGGGAGGAGGTCGAGCGGCCGGGCCGGGTGGTGGACATCTCGCGCCTGCCGCTGTCGGCCGTCGAGGACCTGCCCGGCGGCGGGCTGCGGCTCGGCGCGCTGGCCGGCAACACCAAGGTCGCGGCCGACCCGCGGGTGCGGCGCCGCTATCCGGTGCTCGCCCGCGCCATCCTGGCGGGCGCCTCGCCGCAGTTGCGCAACCGCGCGACCGTGGGCGGCAACCTGCTGCAACGTACGCGCTGCCGCTACTTCTACGACACCGCCGCCGCCTGCAACAAGCGCGTGCCCGGCGCGGGGTGCGACGCGCTGGAGGGCTTCAACCGCGCGCACGCCGTCCTGGGGGCGAGCCCGAGCTGCGTCGCCGTCCACCCCTCGGACATGTGCGTGGCCCTGGCCGCCCTCGACGCGACCGTCAACCTGACGGGGCCGCAGGGGACGCGGAGCGTGCCGTTCACCGGCTTCCACGTCCTGCCCGGCCGCACGCCGCAGGTGGAGACCGTGTTGCGGGACGGCGAACTGGTCACGAGCGTGGACCTGCCGCCCGCGCCGCCGGGGCGCGGGGCGTACGCGAAGGTCAGGGACCGGGCCGGGTTCGCGTTCGCGCTGGTGAGCACGGCCGTGCTGCTGCACGTGGAGGACGGCCGGATCGTGTTCGCGCGGGTCGCGCTCGGCGGGGTGGCGCACAAGCCGTGGCGCGCCCACGCCGCCGAGGACCTGCTGACCGGCGCCGTCCCGGACGCGTCCGCCTTCGCGCGGGCCGCCGGCGTGGCGCTGGCCGAGGCCCGCCCGCTGCGGCACAACGCCTTCAAGCCGGTGCTGGCCGCACGGCTGCTCCGCCGCACGCTCACCGAACTCGCGCGCCCGTCATAAAAGCGCCCGCAGTTGCGCGAATCGGCTGCGCGCCGGGCGGCCGGGGCGAGTAGGTCTGGTAGCCATGACGCTGATGACGTTCTACCCGCCCGTCGAGCCCTACGAGAGCGGCCTGCTCGACGTCGGCGACGGCCAGGAGATCTACTGGGAGACCTGCGGCGACCCCGGCGGCAAACCGGTCGTCCTCCTCCACGGCGGTCCCGGCGGCGGGCTGCTGCCCGTGCAGCGCCGGTTCTTCGACCCCGCCGCCTACCGGATCGTCCTGTTCGACCAGCGCAACTGCGGGCGCAGCCGCCCGCACGCCGCCGACCCCGGGGTTTCGCTGGAGGCCAACACCACCTGGCATCTGGTCGCGGACATGGAGCTGCTCAGGCGGCGGCTCGGGATCGACCGCTGGCAGGTGTTCGGCGGTTCGTGGGGGGCGACGCTGGCCCTGGCGTACGCGCGCCGCCACCCGAGCCGGGTGACCGAGCTGGTGCTGCGCGGCGTCTACCTGGCGAGCGCGGCCGACGAGGCGTGGGCGTTCACCGGTTCGGGGGCGGCCCGGCTGTTCCCTGCGGAGTGGGCGGCCTTCCGGGACGCGATCCCGCAGGCCGATCGGGACGACCTGCTCGGCGCGTACCACCGCCGCCTGTTCGACCCGGACCCCGAGGTGCACCTGCCGGCGGCGCGGGCGTGGGCGGCGTGGGAGCTGGCGGCCAACACGCTGCTGCCCGCGCCTCCCCCTCCGCTGACGGACCGGGAGGTGCTGGGCTTCGCCCGGATCGAGGCGCACTACTTCACCCGGCGCTGCTTCCTGCGGGAGGGCGAGCTGCTCGACGTGGCGGCGATCCGGGACGTCCCCTGCGTCATCGTCAACGGCCGCTACGACATGAAGACGCCGCCCGACGCCGCCTGGGAGCTGCACCGCGCCTGGCCGGAGGCCGAGCTGCGGATCGTCGAGGACGCCGGCCACGGCGGCGCCGAACCCGGCACGCTGCACGAGCTCATCAGGGCCACCGACGGCTACCGTCCGAACGCCCGTGCACCACAGGGTTCATGATCTACACTACGAACTTGTAGTGGTTTTGCAGGACTTGCTGGCCTTGCACACTTCTGCTCACCGTTGTTGACATGTCACCTCGTTCGCAGCCTGCCGCGGAGCAAGACGTGATCCGGATCGCCGTGATCGACGACCACGAGCTGATCCGCCATGGGCTGGAGTACCTCCTGCACCGGCACGAGGACCTGCAGGTGGTGCTGCGGGGCTCGTCCGTCGGGGACCTGCGCGGCTTCGACGCCGGGTACGACGTGCTGATCCTCGACCTCTACCTGGCCGAGGACCGGCCGTGCCTGGCCGCGGTCAAGGAGCTGTCGGCCGTCACGCGGGTCCTCATCGTGTCGGCCTCCGGACGGCCCGCCGACGTGCTGGCGGCGATCCGCTGCGGAGCCAACGGGTACGTCACCAAGGACGCCCCCTCCGAGCTCATCGTCGCCGCCGTGCGCACGGTGGCCGCGGGCGGCTTCTACCTGTCGGCGGGCCTGGCCGACATCCTGCAGAGCGAGCTGGACGACAACGCCCGCCCGCCCGCCGCGGCCGACGGCTCCGAGGACGGCTCGGACGGCGGCTCAGAAGGCGACGCCCGGCCCAGGCTGTCGGCGCGGGAGGAGGAGACACTCTCCTACATCGCCCAGGGCTTCACCCATGCCCAGGTGGGCCGCCGGATGGGCGTCAGCAAGGCCACCGTCGACACCTACGTCGAGCGCATCAGGGCCAAGCTGCAGGTCGGCAACAAGGCCGAGCTCACGCGCGCGGCGCTCAACCGGCTCGAACGCCGCGACCGGCCGTGAGCCCCCCGCGCCCGCCGCGCCCGCCCGGGACGGCGGTCGCCGGCATGGAGCGCAGCCGGGCCCTCACCATGGTGGTCGTCCGGGTGGGCGCGCTGGTGTTGTGCGGGTCGCTGGAGGTGCTGGGCGACGGGCGGTGGCTGACGCTCGGGCCGCTGCCGTACCTGCTGGGGGCGATGGGCGCGGTCAGCCTGCTGGTGTGCGTGGTCACGGCGGCCCGCGCCGCGCTCGCGCCGCGCGCGCTGCTCTGCGTGGACCTCGGCCTGGTGACGGCGGCGGTGCTCGCCGCCGGTCACTACGCGGGCTCGCGGGTGACCGACGGCTGGCCGGGCACGGTCCTGCCGTACGTGCTGCTCGTCGGCATCATGGCCGGCATCTCCTTCCGCACGTTCCCCGTCGTGCTGGCGTGGACGGCGGCGCTGGGCGGCGCGCTGGTCCTCGGGTACGTCCAGGCGGACCTGGCGTGGTGGGCCGGGCTGCCGCACGTCGCCGGGCTGACCACGAACGCCACGATGGCCGCGTACGTCATGCGCATCCTGTTCAGGACCGCCGGCGACCTGGACCGCGCCAGGGCCGAGGAGCTGCGCCGCTCGGCGCAGCTGTCGCAGGAGCGCGAGCGCGGCAGGACGGCCCGCGTGCTGCACGACCGCATCCTGCAGACCATGGAGGCGCTGACCCGCGACGGCTGGATCGCCGACGACTCGGTCAGGGCGCGGGTGGCGGAGGAGTCGCAGTGGCTGCGCGCCTTCCTGCGCGGCGACGACGGCGACCCGGCCGAGGACGTCGTGGCCGCCCTGGAGGAGGTCGTGCGGCAGGCGGTCGGCAGCGGGCTGCGGGTGGAGTTCAACGCGGGCCGGCTGCGTTCGGCGCCGGAACGCGAGGGCATGCCGGCCGAGGTCGTCGAGGCGCTGAGCGGCATCCTGCGCGAGGCGCTGACGAACGTGCGCAAGCACGCGGGCGTGCGGCACGCAGTGGTGCGGGCCGAATGCCGGTCCGGGACGCTGGCGCTGAGCGTGCTCGACCACGGCAGCGGCTTCGACCCGGACGCGCCGACGACCGGCCTCGGCATCGCCCGTTCCATCCGGGAGAGCGCCCGCGCGGTGGGCGGCAGCGCCGACGTCGAGACCGCTCCCGGCGAGGGGACGCTGGTGTCGGTACGCATCCCGCTGCCCTCGGCCGAATGACGTCCCGCCAACACACCACAGGTCGCATGACAGATCTGCGCGGGCCGGCCGCCCGCAGCCGCTCCGGCCCGGCCCGCGTCGGCAGTGGCATCCACCCACCCGTGGCAGCTACTCCGACCAGGTGCACGCGCCCGAGGTCCGGGCACGGGCCCAGCGATCAGTGACGGCTCTCGGCTGGGCGACGGGGAGACAAGCGTACGGGGAGTGACTGGATGGAGTTGGAGAACAGAGACGGAACGGGGACGAGGTCGCCGGCGGACACGGCCAGCCGCATGTCGGGGTAGCGATCGAAGAGCGCGGCCAGCGCGAGCGTGACTTCCAGACGGGCCAGTGAAGCGCCTGGGCAGGCGTGGGGGCCACCTCCGAAGGCCAGATGCCTGCTGGACGGCCGGCGCCAATTGAAGTCATCGGCATCGGCGCCGTGCTGGGCACGATCACGGCCGAGGAGGCTGTAGGGGGCCAGGATGGCGTCGCCGGCGGGGATGGTGACGCCCGCGAGGGTCAGGTCGGTGCGGGGGTAACGCGCCATGAAGTTGCCGATCGGTGCGTCCCAGCGCAGGACCTCCTCCACCACGGCGGCCCACGTGTCCGCCGGATTCGCCGCGGCCTGCTCCAGGACGGCACTGAGCTGATCCGGGTGGGTCAGCAGGGCGCGGACCGCGTTGAGGAGCAGGCTGAGGGTGGTTTCGTGACCGGCGGCGATCATCAGCCACAGCGTGCCGACGAGTTCGGCGTCGGTGAGCGCGTCAGGGTCGTCGCGTTGGAGTGCGATCAGGTCGGTGGTGAGGTCGGCTCCGGGTTCGTCGTGGTGCTGCCGGACGAGCTCCGTGAGAACGGTGGTGATCCCGGCCTGTGTCTGGATGACCTCGTGCGGGGGTGTGGTGGACCGGAAGATGGATTCGACCAGGTGGCGCAGGTGGAGACGGTTGCTCTCGGGCACGCCGACGAGTTCGCAGACGACGGCCATCGGGATGGGATAGGCGAAGTGCCGGCGCAGGTCGACGGCGCCGGTGCCGTCGGCGTGGGCGGGCAGCGCGTCGATGACCTCGGTGATGAGGGCGGTGATGCGGGGGCGCATCTCCTGCAGGCGCCGGGCGGTGAGGGTGCGGGTGACCGGCCGGCGCAGCCGTTGGTGGGCGGCGCCGTCGGCGGTGACCATGTTGGTGACCTTGAGCATGCCGGTGAGAGGCCAGTCGTCGGGGATGGCGCCGTTGCGGACGCAGGTCCAAAGGCGCCAGTCCTTGCTGATGCCGGGGTCGGTCAGGACACTGTGCAGGAGGTCCTGGTCAGTGATGGCCCATGCGGGGATCTCTCCGGGCAGCACGACGCGTACGACCGGTCCGGCGGCACGTAACCGGGCGGCTTCACCGTGGTGGTCGGCGCCGCTTTCGTCCAAGGTGATGACGGGGACCACGTGATCGCCGGATGCGGCCGCTGCGGCGTCGTCGGGGTTGGTGGCGGGAGTGGGCTGATGGGAAGCGGGCACCGAATCCTCCAGCACGTCGGGGTGGCGTGAGCGGCTGCGACGGGGCGGCCGCCGAGGGCGGTGGCGCGTGGGCATGTGGGTCATCGGTGTGTCCCGCCTCGGTACCTCATCGGCGCCTCGTCGATGCCCAGGCGTCCGCCGTTGACGCGGCCGGCCAGGTGTGGGTCGGTGAGCATCATCCTCAACGCTGGCGCGATCCAGATCAAGGTGGTCTCGTGCCCGGCGCCGATCGTCAGGACCGACCAGCCGAAGCCGGCGGAAGGGTGCGGATCAGCCGAAGCCGTTGGGGCACAGGAAGCTCTTGATCGACGCGGGCGCGCTCGCCACCAGCGCCGGGCGGCCCTCCAGGGAGCAGAAGTTGCTGCCGATCTGGGCGTCGAGGAACCGGGAGGCGTTCCGCCGGGCGATCAGGTCGATGGCGCCGACGCTCGGGGAGGACAGCTCGGCGGCGACCCAGGAGCCGACGCAGCGCTTGCGGGCGACCACGGCGTCCTGCGGGAGGCTGCCGCCGTTCAGCGCGGCGGCCTCGCGCAGGATCGAGCCCGAGGAGGCGCACGGCAGGGTGCGGGGCCTGCTCTTGGTGGGCGTCGCCTCGGGCGTCTTCTCCGGCGTGTCGGTCTCGGTCGGGGTGTCCTCCGGGGTGGGGGTCTCCTCGGGGGTCTCGCTCTCCTCCGGGGTGTCCGTCGGGTCCGGGTCCGCGGAGGTGGCGGGCGGGTCGGTGTAGGAGGAGGTGGGCCCGTCGTCCTGGGACGGCAGCGCGTCCGGCGTGCCGGCCGCGTTCAGCGCGAACGCCGCGCCGACCGCCACGACGGCGACGACCGCGCCCACGGCGGCCGCCACCGGCCACAACCGCGCCCGCCCCCCGGACGACGGCGGCGTCAGCGGTCCCTGCCCGCCGGACGAAGGTGGCCCCAGCGGCCCGTGCCCGCCGGGCGGGGGCGGTGTCAGGGGCAGTGTGCCGGGTGGAGGGGGCGGGGGTGTCAGAGGGAGCGTGCCGGACGAGGGCCGCGGCAGGAGGAGCGTGCCCGACCGGAGCGCGCCGAGCAGCTCCGCCGCCCCGGGACGCGCCGCCCTGTCCTTGGCGAGCGCCGCCCGGACCAGGTCGCGCACGCCCTCGGGCACCCCGGACAGGTCCGGATCGACGCTCATGACCCGGTAGGCGAGCACGTCGGGCGCCCCCGTGCCGAACGGCGGCCGCCCGGTCGCGGCGTAGACCATCAGCGCGCCCCAGGCGAAGACGTCGGCGGCGGCGTCGGCCTGGTCGCCCCGGTACTGCTCGGGGCTGATCCAGCCGGGCGAGCCGATGAGCGCGCCGGTGCCGGTCAGCCCGCTCTCGTCGAGGGCGCGGGCGATCCCGAAGTCCAGCACCTTCGCCCCGGACGCGGCCAGGATCACGTTGCCCGGCTTGAGGTCGCGGTGGACGATCCCGGCCCCGTGGATGTCGGTGAGCGCCTCGGCGATGTCCACCCCGAACGCGACCAGGCCGTCCGGCGGCAGCGGGCCGTGGTCGCGTACGTGCCCGGTCAGCGTGGGGCCGGGCACGAACTCGGTGGCCAGCCACGGCGGCGAGGCGGCGGTGTCGGCGGACAGGACCGCGACCGTGCACCGCCCGCGCACCCGCGACAACATCTCGACCTCGCGCACGAACCGGTCGTGGAAGTGCGGGTCGGCGGCCAGCCCCGGATGGATGACCTTGACCGCGACCCGCCCGCCGTCGGGCGCGACCCCGGCGTAGACCACGCCCATGCCGCCCGCGCCCATGCGGCCCACGATCCGGTAGGGACCGATGGGCTCGCGTTCGTCCATCTCCAGGGGGCCGAAGCCGCCGGGGTCGCTCATCGTGCTCCCGATCGCCGGATCTTCGCAACAGCGACGATCTTATTGACACATCGGTGTAAACCGCGCCCCCCTCAGGCGGTCGCCTCGTCGAGGAGCTCCAGGAGATGCCGGTAGGTCCGGCCGGTGGCGCGGGTCAGGCCCAGCTCGCAGGTGCGGTTGACCGAGGCGTGCGCGGCGCAGCCCGCCTCGGCCACCGACGCGGCCTCGGCGCGGGTGGCCGAGGCGGTCAGCTCGGGGTGCAGCAGGCCGCGGTCGCCGGCGAAGCCGCAGCACTGCCATCCGTCCGGGATCACGACCTGCTCGGCGACCGCCTCGGCGAGGCGGGTGACGGCGGCGTCCAGGCCGAGGCGGGTGGAGGAGCAGGTCGGGTGGAGCGCCAGCGACGGCAGGCGGCGCGCCTGCGGCAGGCGGGGCAGGACGTGCTCGGCGGTGAAGGCGACCGCGTCGACCACCTGGAGGCCGGGCACCAGGTGGGCGTAGCCCTCGGTGCAGGAGGCGGCGTCGCTCACCACGGGCAGCCGGCCGCCGTCGGTGGCGCGCGCGAGCACGTCCCGGACGCGCTCGCCCATGGCCTCGTGCCCGCCGGCGAAGCCCTTGGACGACCACGGGGTGCCGCAGCACAGGCTCGCGATCTTCTCCGGGACGTGCAGCGTCAGCCCTGCGCGGGCGGCCAGGCGCTGGAAGGCGGTCATCACGCCGGGGCCGCCGTCCGCGGGGGCGAACAGCGTGTTCAGGCAGGACGGCAGGTAGACGGCGTCGGCGTCGTTCGCCGGGGACGGGCGGCGCCTGGTGCCGCCGCGCGGCAGGTCGCGGCTCCACTGGGGGACGTCGTCCGCGCCGGCCAGGGCGCGGGCGGCGCGCGAGGCGGCCTCGGGCAGCGCGGGCGGGACCGCGGCGGCGGTGTCGAGGGCCAGGTTCATCGCGCGGGTGACGCCGTCCCAGTGGCGGGCGGCGCCCGTCCAGGCGCGGCGGGCGGCGCGGCCGTGGCGTTCGGCGCGCAGGCGTTTGGTCAGGTCGCCGGTGTTGATGAGGACGGGGCAGGCGGTGGCGCACATGCCGTCCACGGCGCAGGTGTCCACGGCGTCGTAGGCGTAGGCGTCCTCCAGTTCGCGAGCCAGGGCGTGGTCGCCGGCCGCCTGGGCCGCGGCCAGCTCGCGGCGCAGCACGATGCGCTGGCGCGGGGTGGTGGTCAGGTCGCGGCTGGGGCAGACGGGCTCGCAGTAGCCGCACTCCACGCAGCGGTCGACCTCGGGCTCGACGGTCACGACGGTCTTGAGGTCGCGCAGGTGGGCCTCGGGGTCGTCGGTGAGGACGACGCCGGGGTTGAGCGTGCCGGCCGGGTCGCACAGGCGTTTGACCTCGCGCATCACCTCGTACAGCTCGTCGCCGTACTGGCGGCGCACGAACGGGGCCATGACGCGGCCGGTGCCGTGCTCGGCCTTCAGCGTGCCGCCCCTGGCCAGGACGGCCTCCACCATGTCCTCGGTGAACTCGGCGTAGCGGTCGAGGTCGGTGGCGAAGCGCTCGTTGAGCATGAAGTGCAGGTTGCCGTCCTTGGCGTGGCCGAAGACGACGCTGCGCTCGTAGCGGTGCTCGGCGAACAGCCGGGTCAGGTCGTCGCACAGGTCGGCCAGCGCGGGCACGGGGACGGCGACGTCCTCCAGCAGGGCGGTCGTGCCGCTGGGGCGGGCGCCGGCGACGGTGGCGTACAGGCCCTTGCGGATGTGCCACAGCGCGGCCCGGCCGCCGGCCTCCCTGCTCAGCCGGGCGGGGGCGGCCAGGCGCAGCCCGGCGAAGACCCGCTCGGCGGTCCGCTCCCGCTCGGTGAGCAGTTCGGCGTCGGACTCCTGCCATTCGACCAGCAGCGCGGCGTGCTCGGCGACGGCCATCGCGCGCAGCGTCCCGTCGGCCTTGGGGTCGGTCTGGGCGACGCGCAGGGACTCGGCGTCCAGCAGCTCGACGGCGGCGGGCCCGGCGGCGACCAGCTCCGGCACCGTGGCCATCGCCTCGCGCAGCGTCGGGAAGACGAGCAGGCCGGTGGCGGCCAGGCGGTGGGCGGGGACGGTGCGGAAGACGGCCTCGGCGACGAAGCCGAGGGTGCCCTCGCTGCCGATGACCAGGTGGGCGAGGATCTGCGCCGGGCCGTCGTGGTCGAGGAAGCTGTTCAGGCCGTAGCCCATGGTGTTCTTCAGCGAGAACTGCTCCTGGACGCGCCGCACCGACTCGGGGTTGCCGCGGACGCGGTCGCGCAGCCGTTCGAGGCCGGCCGCGAGGTCGGGTTCCAGGGCGCGCAGCCGCTCGTCGGCGTCGGGGGCGCCGGTGTCCAGGACGGTGCCGCTCGGCAGCACCAGCGTCATCGACTCCAGCGTCCGGTAGGTGTTGGCGTGCGTGCCGCAGGTCATGCCGCTGGAGTTGTTGGCGACGACGCCGCCGATCGTGCAGGCCGACTCGCTGGCCGGGTCGGGGCCGAGCTTGCGCCCGTACGGGGCCAGGCGGGCGTTGACCTGCCGCAGCACCGCGCCGGGCTGGACCCGTACCCGGGCGCCGTCGTCGAGCACCTCGATCGAGCGGAAGTGCCGGCGGGTGTCCACGAGCAGGTGCTCGCTGACGCCCTGGCCGCTGAGGCTGGTGCCGCCGGAGCGGAAGGTCAGCGGCAGGCCGGTGCGCAGCAGCGCGGCGACCTGGCCGGCGCTCTCGGCCACCAGCACGGCCTGCGGGGTCAGCAGGTAGTGGGAGGCGTCGTGGGCCATGCCGAGCCGGTCGCTCGCGCGGGCGCGGGTGATCCCCGGGACGGCCGTCTCGACCGCCGCCAGAACGGCGGCGTCCGGCGCGTTCAGCCGTCGCGGTTCACGGTGGGTCATGCTCGTGCTCTCTTCCAGGTTCATTGCCGGGGATCGATGTGGATCTTGGGCCCCGGGCCGGCGCCGGGCGGTCGCCGTCCGGCCAGCACGCCGGCCGTCTCGGCCAGCCCGACCGTGGCGGCCACCAGCGGACGGGAGTCCACCGAGCCGCCGGCGTAGGCGTCGATGGCCCCGGCCAGCCCGGCCGAGCCGCCCAGGACGCCGACCGCGGTGACGTCCTTGAGCACCAGCTCGCGGGTGTCGAGCGTGGACGGCGTGCCGGCCAGGCCGATGTAGACGACGCGGCGGCCCGGTTCGGCCAGGTCGAGGGCGAGCGCGGGCATCGCGGCGGTGTTGGTGGCGTCGATGACGGCGTGCCAGGGCAGGGCGGGCAGCGTCGCGCGGGTGTGGGCGTGGCGGAACCCGAGGCCCGCGGCCAGGCGCAGGTCGGGCTCGGCGCGGCCCATGAGGTGCACCTCGGCCCCGCCGGCGCACGCGAACAGCGCGGCCAGCAGGCCGATCGTGCCCGTGCCCAGAACCAGCAACCGCTCCCCCGCCTCCAGCCCCGCCGCGCGGACGGCGCGTAAGGCGTTGCCACCGGGCTCGACCAGCGCGCCCGATGTAGCGTCCACCGTATCGGGCAGCCGGTGGAGCGCCGCGACCGGGACGGCGAGCCGCTCGGCCAGCGCGCCCGCGACGCCCCGGCTGATGCCGAGCTCGGCCAGGTCGGGGCACACGTGGTGGCGGCCCTGACGGCAGCGGTCGCAGCGCCCGCAGCCGAGCATGGTGTCGCCGACGACCCGCCGCCCCAGCCACCACGGGTCCACGCCCGCGCCCAGCTCCGCGACGCGCCCGCACCACTCGTGGCCGGGGCGCAGCGGGTAGCGGGAGCGGCCGGTGCGCAGGTAGCTCATCCCGCCGCTGAACAGCTCCATGTCGGTGCCGCACACGCCGGCGCGCTCGACGTCCACGACCACCTGGCCGGGCCCCGCAGAGGGGGGCTCGACCTCCTGGACCTCGGCCGCGCCCGGCCCGGTCAGGACGAGCGCCCGCACTACCGGGGCTCCACGACCCGCTGGCGCTGGCTGCCGAGCCCGTCGATGCCGAGCTCCATGACGTCGCCCGGCCGCAGCCAGATCTGCGGGTCGTGGCCCATGCCGACGCCGGGCGGGGTGCCGGTGTTGATCAGGTCGCCGGGCTCCAGCACCATGAACTGGCTCAGGTGGTGCACGATGACGTACGGGTCGAAGATCATCGTCTTGGTGCTGCCGGTCTGGCGGCGCACGCCGTTGACGTCCAGCCACATGCCCAGGTTCCGGACGTCGGCCAGCTCGTCGGGGGTGACCAGCCAGGGGCCGGCCGGGTTGAACGTCTCGGCCGACTTGCCCTTGCTCCACTGGCCGCCGCGTTCCATCTGGAAGGCCCGCTCGCTGACGTCGTTGACCACGCAGTAGCCGGCGATCGCGGCCGCGGCCTCCTCGGGCGAGTCCAGGTAGGAGGTGCGGCGGCCGATCACGATGCCGAGCTCCACCTCCCAGTCGGTCTTGGTGGCGCCGCGCGGGATGCGCACGTCGTCGTCCGGGCCGACCAGGGTGTTGGGCGACTTGGTGAACAGGATCGGCTCGGCGGGCACGGCCTGGCCGGTCTCGGCGGCGTGGTCGCGGTAGTTCAGGCCGATGCACAGGATCTGGTGCGGGCGGGCGATCGGCGCGCCGACGCGCTCGCCGGCGAACGCCTGCCGCGGGCCGGCGGCGACCCGCTCGGCGAGCAGGGCGGGGCCGCCCGCGGCGAAGAAGCGCTCGTCGAAGTCGGGGGTGAGGTCGGAGACGTCGACGTAGTGGTCGTCGTCCACGCGGACGACCGGCTTCTCGGCGCCGGGCGCGCCGATGCGCATGAGGTACAAGGGGATCTCTCCGGTTCTGTACGGGTCAGGGAAGGTGGCGCCTGGCGACGACGGCGCGGATGGCCGGCACGTCCTCGACGAGCACGCTCAAGGGGGTGCGGTAGGCCAGGCCGCTGATGCTGACCGCGCCGCTCGGCACGGTGGGCGAGGTCAGGTACGCCGGGACCGCCACGCAGTTGACGCCCGGCTCGTTCTCCTGGTCGTCGGCCGCGTAACCCTGCGCGCGGACGCGTACCAGCTCGGCGTGCAGCTCCTCGGCGGTGCCGACCGAGCGTTCGGTGGGCCGCTCCAGCCGCCGGTCGCCCACCCAGGCGCGCACGGCGGCCTCGTCCCGCAGCGTCCCGGCCAGCAGCATCTTGCCGACGGCGGTGCAGTGGGCCGGGTTGCGCCCGCCGACGACCGAGGTCAGCCGGACCGCGCCGGACGGCGGGTCGAGCTTGGACCGGTAGACCACGGACGTGCCCTCCAGCACCGCGTAGTGCACGGTCTCGCCGTAGCGGTCGCACAGCGCCTGGAGGATCGGGGTGACCCGGACGTGGTCGGGCCGGGCCTCGTGGTGGGCGAAGGCCATGCGCAGGAACTCGTCGCCCAGCACGTACCGGCCGTGGCCGTTCTGGACGGCGAGCCCGGCGCGGCGCAGCGCGGCCAGGGCGCGGTGGGCGGTCGGCTTCGGGCTGGACACGGCGCGGGCCATCTCCTCCAGGCCGATGCCGTCGGGGTGCCGGGCGAGCTCGGCCAGCACGGCCAGCACGCGGTCGGCCCCCACCAGCTTGGCGTCACCGTCGGACATGTTCCGAAGGTTAGACCACCGTTCCGGAAAACGGAAGTTTGCCCCGATCCCGCCCATCGTTGACGCAACCAATCGGTTGCCATAATGTGGCAACCGATTGGTTGCTATTATTCGGAGGCCGCAATGAGTGTTCCTGTCGCGACCGTCGAGGCCGCCCCGCCGCGCCTCGACGGCAGGCAGCGGTTGATCGCGTTCGTCCTGCTCGGCGCCGGTTTCATGCTGGCGGTCGACTTCTCGATCCTGAACGTCGCCCTTCCCCAGACCGGCGCGGGCGTCGGGCTGAACCCGGCCCAGTGGCCCTGGATCACCTCGGCGTACGCGTTGCCGGCGGCCGGGTTCACCCTGGTGTTCGGCCGGACGGCCGACCTGTTCGGCCGGCGGAGGCTGTTCCTCGCCGGCATGGTCGTGCTGGCCGGGGCCTCCCTGCTCGGCGGCTTCACCGACGGGCCCGCGACGCTCCTGACCGCCCGGGTGCTGCAGGGCCTGGCCACGGCCATGACGGTCCCCGCCGCGTTGTCGCTGCTCACCACCACCTTCAAGGAGGGCCCGCTGCGCGCCCGCGTCCTCGGGCTGAACGGCGCCCTGCTGTCCGGCGGCTTCACCGTCGGCGCGCTGCTCGGCGGCGCCCTGGTCAGCCTGCTGAGCTGGCGGGCGGCGTTCCTGTTCAACGTGCCGGTCGCGGTGGCGATCGTGGTGCTGACGCCGTTCCTGATCCGGGAGAGCGTGCTGCCGGAGCGGGTGCGGCTCGACCTGCCCGGCGCGGTCACCGTGACCGGCGGCCTGCTGGCGGTGATCTACGCGGCCGTCGAGACGAACCTCCTGGCGGCCGTCGCGGGCGTGCTGCTGCTGGGCGTGTTCTGGCTGATCGAGCTGCGCGCGCCCGCGCCGCTGGCGCCGGTGCGCATCCTGCGGCGGCCCACGGTGAAGTGGGGGAACTTCGCCGGGTTCGTCATCTTCACGACGGAGCCGGCCATGATCTTCCTGGTGACGGTGTACCTCCAGCGGGTGCTGGGCCTGTCGCCTCTGGTCACCGGCCTGGTGTTCGGCGTCCCCGGGCTGGCCTCGGTGGTCGCCGGGGTGATCGCCGGGCGGTTCGTCGGACGCCACGGCAGCCGCCGCGTCCTGGTCGCGGGCATGACGGTCCAGGCGCTGGCGACGCTTCCCGCCGTCTTCCTCGGGACCGGCTGGACGGTGCTCGCGATCCTGGTCCCCGCGCTGTTCGTCGGGTTCTTCGGGCACGTCACCGCGATCGTCGCCTACACCGTCACCGGCACCTCGGGCCTGCCGGACGAGGAGCAGGGGCTGGCGACCGGGCTGACGTCGATGACGCAGCAGGTGGCCGTCACCGTCGGCATCCCGCTGCTCGGCGCGGTCGCCGCCACGCGCGCCGGGGAAATGGCCGGCATCCGCCTGGCCCTGCTGGTGGACGTCGCGGTGACGCTCGCCGCCGTCGTCCTCGTCTCCTACGGCCTGCGCCGGCACGCACGCCCGGAGCGGTGACCGTCCACCTGTCGCCACGAGGTGTGGCAACCTTTTCCCTGCCGCATATGGAGGTCGTCATGGGATTCCCCGATCGGGTCGAGCGCACCGTCGAGCTCGCCCATCCGCCAGGCAAGGTGTGGGCGGCGCTCACCACCCCCGAAGGGCTGGCCGCCTGGTTCGGCCAGGAGGCGGCGATCGAGCTGCGTCCCGGCGGGCCGGCGCGGCTGAGCTGGAGCGACGGGCACACCGTCGACCTGCGCGTGGAGCGCGTGGAGGAGCCGTCGGTGTTCGGCTTCACCTGGCCGGTCTTCGGCATGCCGGAGGGCGACCCGCGCCGCACGTACGTCGAGTTCACCCTCGAACCGGCCGGCACGGGCACCCGGCTGACCGTCGTCGAGACCGGCTTCGCCCAGTTGCCGGACGACCACCACCGCAAGGCGTACGACGCCCACACCGAAGGGTGGGCGAGCGAGCTGGGCGAGCTGGCCGGGCACCTTGACGCCGCATGACATCGAGGCGGTCGCCGAGCAGGTCTTCGTCGCGCTGGCCGACCCGAGCCGGCGCGCCGTCCTGGCCGAGCTGGCCGCCCGGGGCCCGGCCACGGCGACCGACCTGGCCGCCCGCCTGCCGATCACCCGGCAGGCCATCGCCAAGCACCTGACGCTGCTGGGCGAGGCCGGTCTGGTGACGGCCGAGCCCGGTGAGCGCCGCCGCGTCCGCTACCGGCTGCGCTCGGCTCCGATGCGGGTGGCCCAGCAGTTCCTGGCCGCGCTGGCCAGCGACTGGGACGGCCGCCTCGACGCCCTGCGCGACCACCTCGACGGCTGACCGCCCGTCCCCCCGCTCACGCGGCCCGGCGGGGACGGGTGAGCCAGGAGAACGACCCGGCCATCACGAGCGCGACCAGCCCGCCCGCGACCATCGCGGTCGAGACCGAGAAGGCGTCGACGACCGTGCCGCCCAGGAGCGCGCCGAGCGCGAAGGTCGCCTGGAACGACGAGGTGAACACGACGGTCGCCGCCTCCGGCGCGCCGGGCGCGGCCCGCAGGAACCACGCCTGGGAGCAGACCGGCACTCCCCCGTAGGCCAGCCCCCACACCACCAGCAGCACGACCGCGCCCGCCGGCGAGCTGCCGGCCAGGGGCAGCAGCAGGGTGGCCGCCGCGATCAGGCCGCCGCAGACGGCGAAGGCCAGGCGGGGTGCGGTGGCCACGGCCCGGCCGGCCAGGAAGTTGCCCGCGATGCCCGCCGCGCCGTAGGCCAGCAGGACGGCGCTGACGGCGGCCGGGGACAGCCGGGTGACGTGCTCCAGGAAGGGCGTGACGTAGGTGTAGGTGCCGAAGTGCGCCAGCACGACGAGGAACGTGCCCAGCAGCGCGATCCCGGTGCCGCGCACCCGCAGCAGGTCCAGCAGGACGCGCGCGCCGGTGACCTGGCGGGCGGGCAGCGGCGGCAGCACGCGCAGCAGCGCGACCAGCACGAGGACCGAGAGCCCGGCCAGGACCAGGAACGCCGTCCGCCAGCCCGCCAGGTGGCCGATGAAGGTTCCGGCCGGCACCCCGAGCACCGAGCCCAGCGGCACGGCCGAGAAGATCACCGCCGTCGCGGCGCCCACGGCGGCCGGCGGCACCAGCCGGGACGCCAGCCCCGCCGCGATCGACCAGAAGCCGCCGATGGTGAGCCCGACGAGCACCCGCGAGGCCAGCACCACCCAGTAGGCCCCGGCCACGGCCGCCAGCACGTCGGCGGCGGCCAGCACCGCCATCAGGACGCAGAGCATCACCCGGCGGTCCAGCCGGGCGGTGGCCACGGTCAGGACGGGCGCCGCGACGGCGGCCACGAAGCCCGGCAACGTCATGGTCAGCCCCGCGGTGCCGTCGGTGACGCGGAAGTCGGCGCCGATGGTCGTCAGCAGGCCGATGGGCAGGATCTCGCTGGTGACGATGGCGAAGATGCCCAGGGTGATCGAGGCGACCGCGAGCCAGGAGACCAGCAGCGGGCGCGGCGGGGCGAGGGTGGTGGTGGCCATGGTTCCGTTCCAGGACAGGGGTTGATCTACGGCGAACCAGCCAACCAGCCACGACGTCCCCGGCACCGGCCGATTTCGGACCACACCGTCAACCGCCCCCGGCCCACACCATCAGCCCTCGGACCACACACGGTCAGCCGCGCCCCGGACCGCGCTGTCAGTCGGCGTGCAGCGCGGTCCGCAGGCCGGCGAGCAGGTCGGGGGTCGCGGCGCCCGGCGTCCTGAGCCGGACCGAGAGCAGCCGCCCGTTCCACCGGGCCGGGACGCGGTACCGGCCGGAGACGGGCAGCCCGAGGTCGTGGCCGAGCCGCAGCCCGGCCCCGCCGTGCTGGAGCGCGACCGGCAGCAGGCCGTCGAACGCCAGGGTGCCCACCACGACCCCGCCCTGCGACAGGTGGAAGGCCGAACCCGCGGGGCCCGTGGTGTGGACGACGTCCACGGACTGGCGGCCGGCGGGCAGCGGGCGGTCGGCGGTGAGCTCCAGCGGCTCCCCGGCGCGGGAGAACGTGAAGGCCAGGCGGCCTCCGGTGACGTACAGGGCGAAGCCGCCGTTCCAGTCGCCCAGCGCGAACAGCACGCCTTCGGGCTCGCGGGCCGCCTCGATCTCGGCCGTCCAGCGGAAGCCGCCGAACAGCAGCGGCAACGACTCGTCGCACACGGGCGAGGCCCCGGGCCGGAACGTGCGGTCGTCGCCGGGCGGCCAGGCCGGCCCGATGAGCGCGCCGAGGCGGGCCACGAGGTCGTCGTACAGCGGCAGGACGTTGTTGCGCCCGGCCTCCCGGTCCCACAACCGCCGCAGCTCGGCGACCACCTCCGGATGCCCGGCGGACACGTCGGCCGCCTCGGAGAAGTCGGCCGCCAGATCGAACAGCGCCCAGTGGTCGGCGTCGAGGTCGCGGCTGCCGGTGAGCAGTTCCTCCTCGTCCAGGACGCCCGTGGACACGTGGTCGGTGGTGACCTTCCAGCGGCCGTGGATGAGGGAGCGCGAGCCCAGCATCTCGAAGTACTGGGTGGTGCGCGGCGCGGGCGCCCCGGGGTCGGCGAAGGTGGCCAGGAAGCTGGCCCCGTCGACCGGCTGCTGCTCGATCCCGTCCACGACGTCGGGCGCCTGGATGCCGATCGCGTCCAGCAGGGTCGGGAACAGGTCGTTGACGTGCACGATCTGGTCGCGCACCGCGCCGCCGCCGCCGATCCGGGCCGGCCAGTGCACGATGAGCGGCGTCCGGGTGCCGCCGAGCCAGGTGTAGCGCTTCCACAGCCGGAACGGCGTGTTCCCGGCCCACGCCCAGCCCCACGCGTAGTGGTTGTAGGTGCGCGGCCCGCCCCAGTCGTCGTGGTGGGCCAGGTTGTCCTGCGGGGACTCGCGGATGCCGGCGGAGAAGCGGTGCTCGTTGACGCTGCCGTCCACGCCGCCCTCGGCGCTGGCGCCGTTGTCGGAGAAGATCACGATGATGGTGTCGTCCAGCCGCCCGGTCTCCTCCAGGTGGGCGATCAGGCGGCCGAGCTGGGCGTCGGCGTGGGTGAGGAAGCCCGCGAAGACCTCCTGCTGGCGGGCGTACAGGCGGCGGCGGTCGGCGGTGAGGCCGTCCCAGGCGGGCACCCAGTCCGGGCGCGGGGTGAGCACGGTGCCGGGCGGGACGACGCCCGTCGCGGTCTGGCGCCGGAAGATCTCCTCCCGCCAGGCGTCCCACCCCTGGTCGAAGCGGCCCCGGTAGGGCTCGCTCCACTCGGGCGGGACGTGGTGCGGGGAGTGCGTGGCGCCGAGGCCGAGGTGGAGGAAGAAGGGTTTGCCCGGGGCGGCGTGGCGCTGGTCGTCGAGGTGCCGGACGGCCTGCGTGACGAGGTCCTCGGTGAGGTGGTAGCCCTCCTCGGGGGTGGCGGGCGGTTCCACGTGGTGGTTGTCGCGGACGAGGTTGGGCGCGTAGTGGTTGGTGTCGCCCTGCAGGAAGCCGTAGTAGCGCTCGAAGCCCTGGCCGAGCGGCCAGTGGCCGAACGGGCCGGCGGCCGAGCGCTCGTAGCGCGGCGTGAGGTGCCACTTGCCGATGGCGATGGTGGAGTAGCCGTGGTCGCGCAGGATCCGCGGCAGGGTCGCGGCCGAGCGCGGGATGCGGGCGGTGTAGCCGGGGTGGTCGAGCGGGATGTCGGCGAGGAAGCCCATGCCGACGGCATGGTGGTTGCGTCCGGTGAGGAAGCAGGCGCGCGACGGCGAGCACAGGGCCGTCACGTGGAACCGGTTGTAGCGCAGGCCGCCGGCCGCGAGCCGGTCGATGTGCGGCGTGGCGATGCCGGAGCCGAAGCAGCCGAGCTGGGCGAAGCCGGTGTCGTCCAGGACGACGGCGAGGACGTTCGGAGCGTGCTCCGGCGGGCGGCCGGCCCGCCGGAAGATCGGTTCTGCGGTCACGGCGAGGCTCCTGCCAGGAGAGGCGTACGGTCTTGGACAGCAGACGGCACGAGAGTAAGACAGGTTGTCTTAATTCGCGACGATACCTCGGTGATCCGGAAAAGGTGGGAATGCAGGCCAAAGAGAAGATTCTCCTGGCGGCCGAACGGCTCTTCGCCGAGCGCGGCCTCGACGTCTCGCTCCGGGAGATCGCCGTCGCGGCCGGGCAGGGCAACCATTCGGCCGTCCAGTACCACTTCGACGGCAAGGCCGGCCTGATCGACGCCCTGTACGCCCACCGCATGACCCCCCTCAACGAGCGCCGCCGCGAGCTGATCGGCGACCTGCGCGCCCGCGGCCTGGAGGAGGACCTTCCCGCCCTGGTCGCGGCGTACCTGGCCCCGCTGGCCGAGCACGTGCTCGCCCACCCGGGCACGAGCTGGTACCTGCGCTTCACCAGCCGTTACGTGTTGTCCGGTGGCTACCGCTCCTGGCCCTACTCCAGCGACCACCATCCCGGGGTCGCCGAACTGGCCGTGCTGCTGCGGCGGCGGCTGCCCGGCCTGACGCGGGAGCGCCTGCGGGTGCTCAACCTGCACGTCGTCGTGGTGCTGGCCGACCTGGAGCAGCGCCTGTGCGACCCCGCCTTCGACGCCGGGCGGGCGACGGCGGCCGTTGCCGACCTGCGCGTCACCGCCCAGGCCCTGCTCACCGCCTGACGTCCGGGAGGGCCCGCGCCGGGGCGGAAGGCGTCCCGGCCCGCCACGCGGGCCGCCGGGCACGCGGAACGCCCGGGGCGACCGCCCCGGGCGTTCCGGTCAGGCTCAGGCCAGGTCGAACCGGTCGAGGTTCATGACCTTGTCCCACGCCGCGACGAAGTCACGGACGAACTTCTCCTTGGCGTCGTCGCCGGCGTAGACCTCGGCGACCGCGCGCAGCTCGGAGTTCGCGCCGAAGACGAGGTCGGCGCGGGTGCCGGTCCACCGCACCTCGCCGGTGGCGGCGTCGCGGCCCTCGAAGACGTTGGCGTCCTCGGTCGAGTGCCACGTCGTGCCCAGGTCGAGCAGGTTGACGAAGAAGTCGTTGGTCAGCGTCCCCGGAGTCGTGGTGAGGACGCCGAGCGTCGACTGCCGGTGGTTGGCGCCCAGCACCCGCAGGCCGCCCACGAGGACGGTCATCTCCGGCGCGCTCAGCGTCAGCAGGTTGGCCCGGTCGAGCAGCAGGTACTCGGCCGGAAGCCGGTTGCCCTTGCCGAGGTAGTTGCGGAACCCGTCGGCGACCGGCTCCAGCGCGGCGAACGACTCCACGTCGGTCTGCTCCTGCGTGGCGTCCGCGCGTCCCGGCGTGAACGGCACCTGGACGTCGAAGCCGGCCTCCTTGGCGGCCCGCTCGACGCCCGCGCACCCGGCCAGCACGATCAGGTCGGCCAGCGAGACCTGCTTGCCGCCGGTCTGGGCGCCGTTGAACGCCTTCTGGACGCCCTCCAGCGTGCCCAGCACGGTCGCCAGCCGGTCGGGGTCGTTGACCTCCCACCCGCTCTGCGGCTGCAGGCGGATGCGCGCGCCGTCGGCGCCGCCGCGCTTGTCGCTGCCGCGGAAGGAGGAGGCCGAGGCCCACGCGGTGGAGACCAGCTCGGACACCGACAGCCCCGTGGCGAGGATCTGCTCCTTGAGCGCGGCGACGTCGGCCGCGTCGACGAGCTCGTGCGTCACCTCGGGCAGCGGGTCCTGCCACAGCAGCGTCTCGGCCGGGACCTCCGGGCCGAGGTAGCGGGCGCGCGGGCCCATGTCGCGGTGGGTGAGCTTGTACCAGGCGCGGGCGAAGGCGTCGGCGAGCTCGTCGGGGTGCTCCAGCCAGCGGCGGGTGATCTGCTCGTAGATCGGGTCCACGCGCAGGGCCAGGTCGGTCGTGAGCATCGTCGGGGCGTGCCGCTTGGCCGGGTCGTGGGCGTCGGGCACGGTGCCGGCGCCGGCGCCGTCCTTCGGCCGCCACTGGTTGGCTCCCGCGGGGCTCTTGAACAGCTCCCACTCGTAGCCGTAGAGGATCTCCAGGAAGCTGTTGTCCCAGGTCGTGGGGGTGTTCGTCCAGATGCCCTCAAGGCCGCTGGTGATGGCGTCGCCGCCCTTGCCGGTGCCGAAGGTGTTGCGCCAGCCGAGGCCCATCTGCTCGATCGGGGCGGCCTCGGGGTCGGGGCCGACGTGGTCGGCCGGGCCGGCGCCGTGGGTCTTGCCGAAGGTGTGACCGCCCACGATGAGGGCGGCGGTCTCCTCGTCGTTCATCGCCATGCGGCGGAAGGTCTCGCGGATGTCGCGGGCCGCCGCCAGCGGGTCGGGGTTGCCGTTGGGGCCCTCGGGGTTGACGTAGATGAGGCCCATCTGGACCGCGGCCAGCGGGTTCTCCAGCTCGCGGTCGCCGGTGTAGCGCTGGTCGCCGAGCCAGGTGGACTCGGGGCCCCAGTAGACGTCCTCGTCGGGCTCCCAGGCGTCCACGCGGCCGCCGGCGTAGCCGAAGGTCTTGAAGCCCATCGACTCCAGGGCCACGTTGCCGGTGAGGATCAGCAGGTCGGCCCAGGAGATCTTGCGGCCGTACTTCTTCTTGACCGGCCACAGCAGGCGGCGGGCCTTGTCCAGGTTGCCGTTGTCGGGCCAGCTGTTGAGCGGCGCGAAGCGCTGCTGCCCGGACCCGGCGCCGCCGCGTCCGTCGCTGATGCGGTACGTGCCCGCGCTGTGCCAGGCCATCCGGATCATGAACGGGCCGTAGTGGCCGAAGTCGGCCGGCCACCAGTCCTGCGAGGTCGTCAGCACCTCGGCGATGTCCCGCTTGACGGCCGCGAGGTCGAGGGTCCTGAACTCCGCGGCGTAGTCGAAGTCCTCGCCGAACGGGTTGGCCACGGCCGGGTTCTTGGCCAGGATCTTGACGTTGAGCCGCTCCGGCCACCACTGGCGGTTGCCGCCGCCCTGGGTCGGGTGCGGGGCGCGCTCGTGCGCGACCGGACAGCCGCCCGAGTCCTCCGACTTGGCGTCTGTGACGATCGCATCATGGTTCTCAGACATGGGAATCCTTCCGGACGAGGCGGAATCTGGGTGCTCAGGAACTGCTGCCGGTGGAGCAGGCGGGGCACAGGCCCCAATAGATGACCTCGGCCTCGTCGATGGCGAAGCCGCGGTCGTCGGAGGCGGTCAGGCAGGGGGCGTGGCCGACGGCGCAGTCGACGTCGGCCACGGCGCCGCAGGACCGGCACACGAGATGGTGGTGGTTGTCCCCGACGCGGCCCTCGTACAGGGCCGAGCTGCCCGGGGGGTCGAGGCGGCGGACGAGCCCCGCGGCGGCCAGCGCGTGGAGGGCGTCGTACACGGCCTGCAACGAGATATGACCCACGCGCTCGCGCACCCCGGAGGCGATCGCCTCGACCCCGAGGTGGTCACCCTCGCGGACGGTCTCGAGCAACGCGACCCGGGCGGCGGTCACCCGCAGCCCGGCGCCGCGCAGCTCCTCGGCGGTCGTCGGAGCCTTCGATGCGGTCATAGCCGCCAAACCTACCTATACAAACCTGAATGACACAAGAGAACGAACCATCCAAGTTTAGTAATATGTCCGGAAATAGCCCCCTACAGGGGACGTCACCCCAGCTCCGGCCCGCCGCCCTCCAGCAGCCGCCCGCCGGACAGCTCCAGCCTGCGGTCCACCCGGATCTCCGCCAGGAACCGCTCGTCGTGGCTGACCACCACGAACGCCCCCTCGTAGGCGCCGAGCGCACTCTCCAGCTGGCCCACGCTGACCAGGTCGAGGTTGTTGGTCGGCTCGTCCAGCAGCAGCAGCTGGGGCGCCGGCTCCGCGCACAACACGCAGGCCAGCGTGGCGCGCAGCCGTTCGCCGCCCGACAGCACACCTACCCGCAGATGGGCCCGCGCTCCCCGGAACAGGAAGCGGGCCAGCAGGTTCATCCGCTCGGCGGCCGGCATCGCGGGGGCGAAGGCGGCCAGGCTCTCGGCGACGGTGAGGTCGTCGTCGAGCAGGTCGAGCCGCTGCGACAGGTAGGCCACCCGGCCGTCAGCCCGCCTGGCGGTGCCGCCGTCGGGCTCCAGGTCGCCGGTGATCAGGCGCAGCAGCGTGGACTTGCCGGCGCCGTTGGGGCCGGTCAGCGCGATGCGCTCGGGCCCGCGGACGACCAGGTCGATGCCGGGCTCGGCGAACAGGCCGCGGGCCATGAGGTGCTCGCCCTGGAAGACCGTGCGCCCGGCGGGCACGTTGGTGCCCGGCAGTTGCAGGGAGATGCGCTGGTCGTCGCGCAGGGCCCGGCCCGCCTCGTCGAGCCGGGCCTTGGCGTCGCTGACGCGGGCGGCGTGCGTCTGGCCCGCCCGGCCCGCCGACTCCTGGGCGCCGCGCTTCATGTTCCCGGCGAAGATGCGCGGCAGGCCGGCGTTCTTGAGGTTGCGGGCGGCGTTGCCGGCCCTGCGCTCGGCGCGCTCGCGGGCCTGCTGCATCTCCCGCTTCTCGCGCTTGAGCTCCTGCTCGGCCGTGCGCACGTTGCGCTCGGCGGCCTCCTGCTCGGTGCGTACGGCCTCCTCGTAGGCGGTGAAGTCGCCGCCGTAGAAGCGCACCTCGCCCCGGTCGAGCTCGGCGATGCGGTCCATGCGGTCGAGCAGGGCGCGGTCGTGGCTGACCACGAGCAGGCAGCCCTTCCAGTCGCCGAGCACGGCGTGCAGCCGGTGGCGGGCGTCGAGGTCGAGGTTGTTCGTGGGCTCGTCGAGCAGCAGCACGTCGGGACGCCGGAGCAGCTGCGCGGCCAGGCCCAGCGAGACGATCTGCCCGCCGCTCAGCGTGCGCAGGGTGCGGGCGAAGTCGAGGTGGCCGAGCCCGAGCCGGTCGAGCTGGGCACGGGTGCGCTCCTCGATGTCCCAGTCGTTGCCGATGGTGGTGAAGTGCTCCTCGGCGGTGTCGCCCGCCTCGATGGCGTTGAGCGCGGCGATCACCGGGGCGATGCCCAGGACCTCGGCCACGGTCAGGTCGCCGGCCAGCGGCAGGCTCTGCGGCAGGTAGCCGAGCACGCCGTTGACGGACACGCCGCCCGAGCGCGGCCGGTACTCCCCGGCGATCAGCTTGAGCAGCGTGCTCTTGCCGGCGCCGTTGGGGGCGACCAGGCCGGTACGGCCGCCGGGCACGCTGAACGACAGGTCGCTGAAGACGGGGGTGTCGTCAGGCCAGGAGAAGGACAGGTTGGAGCAGACGATGAACGCGTCGGACATGTGAAGAAGACCTCGACGGAGAACGCGGGCATGCCGAAGCCGCCCGGTGAAAGGACAGGGATTCGGGAAACGACGAACGCGGCCACGCCGGCGGCGCTCACGCGCTCACGCCGGGGCCGATCAACCTCCGGTATCACCCGGAGATGTCGTCGTCACCTGCCATGTCTGGTCTCCTAGCTGAGGATCACAAGCATTTCACACCTTAGCAGGCGTCTGCCGCGCTCCGGACGCCTGCCTCCCGCGCGCCCGCCTCCTGCGCGCCCGCCGAGGCCGGGCCCCGCCGGGTCAGTGGGCTCCGGCTGCGCGGAGCAGGGCGGCCACTTCCCTCTGGCCCTTGGAGACGGCGTGGGCCAGCGGCGTGACGCCGTCGCGGTCGGCCAGGTCGACGTCGGCGCCCGCGGCGATGAGCAGCCGCACGACCTCCTGGTGGCGCTCGCCGCCGTCGCCCAGGATGACCGCCTCCAGCAGGCCCGTCCAGCCCAGGTCGTTGACGTGGTCGACGTCGATGCCGGTCTTCAGCACCTCGCGCACGTACTCGACGTGCCCGCGCTCGCAGGCGGGGATGAGGGAGACGCCTCCGTACCGGTTGCGCCTGGTCAGGTCGGGCCCGGCGGGCAGCAGCGCCTTGAGCATCGCCACGCTCCCGGTGACGCCGGTGACCAGCCAGGGGGTGTCCTTCCTGGCGTCCTGGGCGTCGGGGTCGGCGCCCGCCGCGACGAGCACCTTGGCCACCTCGACGTGGTCGGCCGCCGCCGCGAGCAGCAGGGCCGTACGGCGTTGCCCGTCGCGGGCCTCGACGTCGGCCCCTGCGCCGAGCGCGTCCCGGACGGCGGCGGCGTCCCCGCGCGCGGCTCCCGCCAGCAGTTCCTCGTCGGCCATTCCCGCTCCCTTCACCTCGCGCCCGCCGCAGGCCGCGAGCATCAGACCGAGTCCCCAGGTCAGGATGGCTCGGCGGTTCATCCCCTCATCCTTCCGTCCGCCCGCCCCCGGCGGCGCGCCGGGGGCGGTCCAGCCGGTCAGCGCAGCTGCCCGGCGACCGCCTTGAGGCCCGCCTGGGCGATGGACTCGTCGATGTCGCCGCTGGGGGCGCCGCCGACGCCGATGCCCGCGACGGGGGCGCCGCCCGAGGCGACCGGCACGCCGCCGCCGAGGAAGAGGGTGCCCGGGATGTCGGCGATGGACGGCCCGCCGCCGTTGATGCCCTTGCCCAGCTCGGACGTCGTCCGGCCGAAGGAGACCGCGGTGAACGCCTTGCGCCGGGCCGACTCCTCGGTCTGCGGGCCCGCGCCGTCGCCCTTGAGCACCAGGCGGGTCGCGCCGGACCGGTCGACGATCACGACGGTGACGCGCTGCTTCTGCTTGCCGGCCTCCTTCAGGGCGGCGTCGGCGATCTTCAGCGCGGCGTCGGCGGAGAGCGTGCCGGTCTGCACGACGGGCTCGGCCGCGGCGACCCGGGCGACCCGGGAGCCGTGCGCGGCGTCGGCGGCCTGGGCGGGCGAGGTGGCGGCGACGGCGCCGGCCAGCACGGCCAGCCCCGACAGCGAGCCGGCGACCAGGCGAGTACGGATGTTCATGGTTTCTCCAGTTCGTCAGGGCGAAGTCGGACACCTCGTCGGACACCTCTAGGTTTCCGGGCGGGCCGCCGCGGGCCATCGGGAGCACGGGCAATCTGCGCGCGCCGAGCGGTCGAGGGCCGGGTCAACCGATCGGTTGATGCGCCGCCGCCCTGGTGGGGGCCATTCTCGGGCAGGGGATAGTGTCGAAGGGCGCGGCGACGGGGAGGGCCATGAGGGAGCGCACCTGGCTCAACTGGGCCATGCACGTCGGCTTCTACCTGCTGCTCGCCGCCTCGGCCCTGCGGCTGGTGTCCCGCCACGGCATGAGCGCCCAGACGGTGACCTCGCTGGCCGTCTGCGGCCTGCTCGCGCTGGCGTACGCGGCCGGGATCGTCTGGTGGCACCGGCTGGGCCGGCAGGGGCGGCTGGTCTGGCTGGGCGGGGTGGCGGCGGTGTGGCTGGCGCTGGTGGTGCTGGCGCCGTCGTTCAGCTGGTGCGCGGTCCCCCTGCTCTTCCTGTGCCTGCGGCTGCTCAACGCGCACGGCTTCGCGGTGGCCGCCGCGGCGCTGACCCTGGTGGTGATCGTGGCCCAGCTGGAGATCGCCCGCGAGCTCGACGTCAGCCTGATCCTCGCGCCGGTCGGCATCGCGGCCATGACGGCGGTGATCTTCGGGGAGCTGCAGCGCGAGAGCGCCGCCCGGCAGCTGCTCATCGACGACCTGATCAGCACCCGCGGCACGCTGGCCGACTCCCGCCACCGCACCGGCGTCCTGGAGGAGCGCGAGCGGCTGGCCAGGGAGATCCACGACACCCTCGCCCAGGGCCTGACCAGCATGGGCATCCTGCTCCAGGCCGCCGACCGCATGTGGGCCACCGACCCGGCCCAGGCCCGCGCCCACGTACGGCGGGCCGCCGCGGCCGCCGCCGACAACCTGGCCGAGGCGCGGCGGTTCGTCCGCGACCTCCAGCCGCCCGGCCTGGTGGACGTCACGCTGCCCGAGGCCCTCGCCCGGCTCTGCGCGGACGCCGGCGAGACCGGGCCGCGGGTGCGCTTCCGGCTGGCGGGCGAGGAGTACCCGCTGGCGCCGGAGGTGCAGGCGGCGCTGCTGCGGGTGGCGCAGGCGGCGCTGGCCAACGTCCGCGACCACGCCGCCCCGGCGGCGGACCCGGCGGCCGGGGTGACGGTCACGGTGACGCTGTCCTACCTCGACGGCGAGGTGACGCTCGACGTGTTCGACGACGGCGTCGGCTTCGCCGAACCGGCCCCCGCTCCCGGCCGCGGCTACGGGTTGCGGGCGATGCGCGACCGGCTGGCGGAGGTGCACGGCGTCCTGGTCGTGGAGAGCGCGCCCGGCGAGGGCACGGCGGTCGCGGCCCGGGTGCCCGCCGCGTGGCCGCCGCGGGCCCTGGACGGCGGTGGGGCATGAGGTTGTTCCTGGTCGACGACCATCCGGTGGTCCGGGCGGGGCTGGTGGCGCTGCTCGGCGGCGAGCCCGACATGGAGATCGTCGGCGAGGCGGCCGACGGCGCCGAGGCGTTGCGCGGCATCGCCGCCTGCTCCCCCGACGTCGTCCTCATGGACCTGCAGCTCGGCGAGGGCGTCGACGGCGTGGAGGTCACCCGGCGGGTCCGCGAGCTGCCCGCGCCGCCGCAGGTGCTGGTGCTGACGACGTACGAGAGCGACGCCGACATCATGCGGGCCGTCGACGCGGGGGCCATCGGCTACCTGCTCAAGGCGTGCCCGCCGGAGGAGCTGTTCCAGGGCATCCGGGCCGCGGCCAGGGGCGAGAGCGTGTTGTCGGCCAAGGTGGCGACCCGGATGATGCGGCGCATGCGCGAGCCGGGCCCGGCGCTGAGCGCCCGCGAGGTCGAGCTGCTGGAGCTGCTGGCCAGCGGGGCGAGCAACCGGGAGATCGCCCGGCGGCTCTACATCACCGAGGCGACGGTCAAGACCCACCTGGTGCACATCTACGACAAGCTCGGCGTGGACACGCGCACGGCCGCGGTCACGGCGGCGGTCGAGAGACGCCTCATCCGGCTCCCCTGACCGCCCGGCCCCCGGACCCTGGGGGCCCCGTGACCGCGTGTCAGCGGACGGCGGCCGGGGAGCTCGCGCCGGGGATCAGCCGTCGGGGCGGGCCGCCGCCGACGTCGGCCGCCCACACGTCGCCGTCCTTGGCGTACATGACGGTGCGGTCGTCCAGCCAGGCGGCCTGGTCGTCGATGCTGGCCCGCTCCCCCAGCGGGGTCTCCCGCATCGTGGCCAAGTCCAGCAGGTGCAGCCGCCACGGGCCCGGCGAGACGCGTTTCTTGAACACCAGCCGGGTCCCGTCCGGCGACAGGGACGGGCACTCGGCGTTCTCCCTGAGCGCGCGCGCCCGCCAGGCCCCGAAATCGCCCTCCACCAGGTACGTCCTGCCCTTGGTCGAGACGGTCGCGTAGAAGCGGTTGTCGTCGGCGGCGAACGTGACCCCCCAGTAGTTGACGTCGGCCGAGTGGTAGCGGCGGCCGTCGAGGTAGAGCGGGATGTCCTCCATGTTGGTGACGAGGTAGCCGGTCCGGGTGTCGAGGATGCCGGTCCAGGTGGAGAAGCCGCCGGTGCTGTAGGAGTCGCCGGTGACGAACACCGTCCAGGAGGCCATCCGGCCGCTGGCCGACACGCGGGCCCGGCTCGGGACGCCGGCCAGGTTGATCCGGCGGGTCTCCTTGAGCGACCGGTCCAGGACGAGCGCCTCGGTCTTCGGCAGCGGGCCGGGCCGGGTGACCAGGCAGAGGGTGGTGCCGTTCGCCGTGTAGAAGCGGTCGCAGGCCCGGGAGCTGACCCGCGGCGGCGCGCCCGGGTCGGCGAGCGGCACGGAGGCGACGCGCCCGCCGCTGCGCACCAGCACCCGGCCCGGCTCGCCGGTGTCGAAGCCCGCGACGGCGGGCCCGGTCTGCCGCGAGGACGCCGCCCAGGTGGCGTACGCGGTCGCGCCGCCCGCCAGCAGGACCACCGCGGCCAGGAGCACGAGCACCCGTCTCATGGACGACCTCCTTGTGATCGCAGCGCCCGCCACGCGATCGCGGACGCCGTCACCAGCCCCGCGGCCATCACCGCCAGCGCCGGCCCCTCCCCCGTCCCCGCCCACAGCAGGCCGAACAGGATGGACGACAACATCCGGGCCGTGGCCTGCCCGGTCTGCAGCAGCGCCAACCCGCCGGTGCGCGCGCTCTCGGGCAGCATCGGCCCGGTCAGGGCCATCAGCACCCCGTCGGTGGCGGCGTAGAACAGGCCGTGCAGCAGCAGCGCGGGCAGCAGCCAGGCCGGGCCCATCAGCACCAGGTAGACCGCGAGCAGCGCCACGTGCCCGGTGACGAACACCGCCGCGCGCCCGAACCGGTCCGCCAGCCGGCCGAGCGGCACGGCGAGCAGCAGGTACGCGCCCGCCGTGCCGAGCGGCAGCAGCGGGAACAGCTCCGGCGCGATCGCCAGCCGCCGCTGCAGCACGAGGTAGACGAACGAGTCGCTGACCGTGACCAGGCCGAGCGCGACCGCCACCAGGCAGGCCCGGCGGAACCCGGGCTCCCGCGTCACCGCCGCCCGCAGCCGGACGCGGACGGTCAGCGGGCCGCGCCGGTCGCGTACGTACAGGACCAGCAGCAGCACGGCCAGCGCGGCCACGCAGAAGCTCGTCACGAACACCGCGTCGTAGGCGCCGGCCGTCGCCGTCAGCACCGCGAAGGCGGCCAGCGGCCCGAGGAAGGCGCCCACGGTGTCCATCGCCCGGTGCACCCCGAACGCGCCGCCCAGCCGGTCGGGCGGGGCGCTCAGGGTGATGAGGGCGTCCCGGGGCGCGGTGCGCAGCCCCTTGCCGGTGCGGTCGGCGGCCAGCACCAGGCCGAGCGCGGCGGCCGACCCGCCGGCCGCGAGCAGGCCCAGCTTGCAGACGGCCGAGAGCCCGTACCCGAGCCCGGCGACCAGCTTGCGGCGGCTCCACCGGTCGGCGGCGTGCCCGCCGGCCAGCCTGACCAGCGCGGTGACGCCGAAGTACAGGCCGTCCAGCAGGCCGAACTGCACCAGGCTGAGCCCGAGCGTGCCCACCAGGTACAGCGGCAGCACCGCGGTGACCATCTCCGAGGAGACGTCCGTGACCAGGCTGACCAGGCCGAGCGCCACCACGTTGGCGGGCACCGCCCTGGTCAGCCGGGTGCCGAGAAGCGAGATGTACATCTAGTGGCAGGAGTAGGTCGGGCTGCTGTCCTTGACCGAGCCGTCGGTCCCGATCAGCTGCCAGCCGAACGTGCTGCCGGTGAAGGTCAGCTTCAGCACGCCGAACGTGCCGCTCAGCCGCTTCTGGCTGTTCGGCTGCACGTTCTCGATCTGGTACGGCGACGCGCCGCCCATCCCGCCGAGCACCTCGACGATGCCCTTCGCGGTGTCGGCCTGGGCGCTGGGGTTCTGCGGCCCGAACCGCTCGTAGTGGTGGTCGTGCCCGTTGAGCACGAACTCGGCGCCGGCCGCGTACAGGGCCTGCCACACGGGCTTGGAGACGGGGTCGTTGCCGTGCTCGCCGGAGCTGAACAGCGGGTGGTGCCAGTACGCCGCCACGCACGGCTTGGTGGTCGCGGCGAGGTCGCTCTTGAGCCAGGTGAGCTGGGCGGACTGGTCGAAGTGGTTGGAGTCGAGCGCGACGAAGTGCCAGTTGCCCCGGTCGTAGCTGTAGTAGCTCTTGCCCTGCGGGAAGGCGATCGCGCCGAAGTACGACTTGTACCCGGCTTCCGATCCGGCCGGGTCGTAGGTCTCGTGGTTGCCGGGGACGGGGTGGGTCTTGGCCTTGAACCTGCCCCACGTCTTGTCGTAGTAGTTGCGGAAGTCCGACAGCAGGGCGTCGTCGTACTGGTTGTCGCCCATGGTGATGACGAACTCGGGGTTCATCGACTCGACCAGGGCGGCCGTCTTCGGGTGCACGCAGGAGGAGGAGCTCGCGGTGCACTGCTCGGCGATGTCACCGGCGGCGGCCACGACGAACGTGTCGCCCGGCGGGTCCGTGGGCTGGGTGCCGCCGCCGTAGACCTGCATCTCCCACAGGGAGTAGCCGTAGTCGGTGCCGCGCGCGGTCCCGTACATGCGGACGTAGCGGCCGGTGCCGGTCACGGTGAGGTCGTCCACGCCGCCGTCGCCGCTGGTGGTGGAGTAGACGTCGGTCCAGGCGCTCCCGTCCGGGGAGGTCTGGATCTTGTACGACGTGGCGTAGGCGTCCTCCCAGGTCAGCTTGACCCGGCTGATCTGCTGGGCGGCGCCGAGGTCGACGCGCAGCCATTCGGGGTCGTGGCCTTCGGCCGAGGCCCACCGGGTGGCGGCGAGGTCGCCGTCGAAGGCCTTGGCGGCGGCGTAGGAGGTGGCTTCCTTGGAGGAGGAGGTGGCGGGTTTGCCCTGTGACAGCAGCGTCTCGGCGGTGCCGGCCGAGGCGTTGGCGGCCACGAGCAGGCCGGCCAGCAGGCCGATCACGGCCATGACGGCCAGGCGGACTCTGGACATGGCGATTCTCCTGGGGGTGAGAGATCGGAGCACGGTCCGGTGGGCGGCCGGGGCAGGAGGTCTTTCGCTGAGCGCGTCACATCCTGGGGAAGGAAGCCGCGCCGAGCCGCTTACCGGGATCGTGGCGTAGGGCGCTGAGGGCTGTCAATGAAGTTAGGAAGGTTTCTTAACCCTGTTGGGCGGGGTTCACCTGGGCGGCGCGCGGCACGGCGAGGGCGCCGCCCGGAGGCCGGGCGGCTGGTCCTGAGCGGGCCGTCAGCCCGGGGTCACCGGGACGTTCGTCAGGCCGCGGGTGGCGCCGGTGACGGTGTTGGAGGAGTGCACGACGTTGGGATCGGCCGCGCACTTCGACGTCGAGGTGATCTTGATGGCGTACCCGCCCATGCCGCCGAGATCGGACCCGTTGCCGCGCCAGACGTTGCCGCAGCCGTTGAGGAAGGACGGCGTCGTGGCCGGATTGTGCGTCTCGTAGCCGTTGGCGAAGGTGCCGGGCGGGGCGAACGTGCCGGTGTTGTTCTCGATGGTGTAGCCGGAGCCCTTGACGTCCACCCAGGAGTCGGCGGAGTTCTGGCCGCTGACGCCGGTGCCGTCGAAGGTGTTGCCGCTGATCAGGCCGCCGCTGGTGCCCTCCTTGACGTCGATGTGCTCGGCGGCGACGTAGGGGCCGATGGTGTTCCCGGTGACCTGGACGCGGTCCGAGCGGTCCGCGCCGCCGGTGTTGCCGTGGCAGCCCCAGTTGGAGCCGGCCGAGCCGAGGTAGACGCCCTCGCCGTAACCGGGCTGGACGAGGCCGGTGTGGGTGATGCGGGAGCCGCGCAGCACGCCGTCGGACGAGCTGCGCCGGAAGTGCACGCCCTCGTCCTCGACGTGGTGCACGTACAGGCCGTCGATGACCACGTGCGGGGAGGCGTCCAGGACGACGCCCTTCTTGGAGTCCTTGACGGTGAACCCGGTGAGCCGCCAGTAGGGCGCCTCGTACAGCCACAGCCCGTAGCCGGAGTCCCAGCCGCCGCCGGGCGCGGGGCAGGACGGCGCGGCGCCGGAGGGACCGTCGTTGACCAGGACGGCGTCCGCCGGTCCGGTCAGCGTGATCGGGGCGGCCGACGTGCCGGGGCGCCGGGCGACGAAGGCGCCGTGGTACTCGCCGGGCGCGAGCCTGATGGTCTGCCCGGGAACCGCCGCGGCCAGCGCGCCGGCGAGCTGGGCCGCCGTGGCCACCTCGACCACCTCTGCACCGGTCTTTCCGGAGAGTGGCATCGCGGCGGCCGGGGTGGCGAGCAGGAGTGGCAACAGGCCGGTCAGCAGGGCCCGTCTCATGGGGTTCCTCCCTTCGGGGGGCCGTGGCCCCCGCCCGCGGCCCCCGGCCCCCCGCGGGGTTCGCCCCCCGGCAGGGGACCCCCGGGTTGGCGGGGACCCGGGTAAATAACATGGGGAGGGTGGTGGGCGCGGA
>NZ_JBIAOF010000021.1:0-117839 GCF_042878785.1 Nonomuraea sp. NPDC003560
GGGTGGCTCCGGGCGGGGCGGCACTCGCGGGTGACGCGGGAAGCGTCAGGGTCGCGGCCGTGGCCAGGCCGGCGACCGCCGCGAGTAAGGCTTTGCGTTTCACGCTGTGGTGCTCCTTTCGGCAGGCTCCCTTCGGGCCGTTGCCGCCTTTGGGCGTGCGCGGGTCACCACGCGGTCAGGGGTCTCCTGGATCGCGGGAGGTGAAAGGGGGCATGGGGGGTGATAAAGGGTGACGGATACAGCAAGCGAACCGTTTCGCCTTGTTGCCGCCAGACGCTAAGCGCTGCTTGACTGCTCGAAAATACGTATGTCCATCGGTAGGCATACCGACATTTCTGTTACCGCTGGTCACACCCATCCACGTGCCAGAATCGGCCGTCATGCCGGACAATCGGGCAGGGAAAGTCCGGCATTCCGGGCCCACTGAAGGGCGAATCGGCCGACGGCGACCGGCTCGGCGACGCCCGATGGGGGCGGCGGCGTCACCGCTGTTCGGCGGGACCGGAACCGGCGCCGGCGCATCCGCCCGCGTCCCCGTGACCCCCGCCTAACCGGCACCGGACGGAAACGTCACGCCCAGGATGCATCCGGCACGGCCCGGGTGTTCAGTACGGTTCCGGGGCGAGACAGCTTCCGCTCTCATGAACCTGGTCCTGGGGCGGCGGCGCGACGGACACGTCGTTGCCCCAGTCGGTGAAGTCGATCTCGGTCACGCTGCTCCTGGGCACGCCCTCCTCGGCCGAGGGGTCGGGCGTGACGAGACGGACCCGGCGGGGAAGCCGGTCCGGCCCGACCCACAGCTGCCACGAGACCCGTGCCGCGCGGTACTGCTCCCGCAGTACTTCCGTCATGGCCGGGTCGTCGCCTCGGGCCGGGGTGCTGAGCTCGGTCTGCGCGGCGCTTCCGGCATGGACGACGGTGGTGACCTCGTCGACGACCCCGCCGGAGGAGGGCGCAGGCGCCGCGAGCCTCTCCAGCACCTCGGGTGACAGGACCGCCCGCGCGTCGAGTGCCCCGGCGAGCCGCGCCGCCGTCCCGCACTCGGGGCTGCTGTGGTGCAGCCAGCTCTTGCCGGCGGGAACGTCCCTCCGGTCGGCTCGCTGCTCGTAGGTGTCGGAGCCGCCGATGGAGATCGCCCTGGTCGTCATACCGGACAGGTCGTCCGGGATGACGTTCTTCAGGTCCTCGGGGACGTCGGTCCGGTGGAAGGTCGTGGTCAGGTCGGCGGCGGCCGTACCGAGGCGCAGGATTCCGGTGGTCCGGCTCTCGCTGTACTCGCCGATGTCGACGGGCACGATGAGGTCTTCCGCCGCCCGAGGCGCGTTGCCGTAGGTCAGCCGGACGACCTTGGTGATCTTGACTCCGGCTCCGTCCTTCGCCTGCCGGGCCACCGCCTCGGCGGGCGTCCGGGCCGCCGTCGCGTCCTGTCCGCCGCATCCGGCCGTCAGGGTGAGCACGAGCAGGGTCGGCGCGATCCTCGATAAAGGCACCCGGTGATCATAGGAGAAGGCGGGATCGGCGCGGTGAGGCAACCTGATCGCGCCGGCACCGCGTCAGTACGGGTGTGCCAGACAGGAAGCTCTTTGACAACTTCGTGGCCTCGCGGTCCGACCGGTTGCTGCGGACGGCGTACCTGCTGACCCGCGACTGGGGAACGGCCGAGGACCTGCTCCAGGAGTGCCTGGCCAAGGCGTGGTTCGCCTGGTCGCGCATCGAGGAGCCCGAGGCGTACGTGCGGCGGGTGCTCGTGACGACCTACACCTCGTGGTGGCGGCGGCGATGGCGCGGCGAGGTGCCGAGCGGCACGCTGCCCGAGGAGGGGGTGCCCGACGCCGAGCGGTCCGGGCGGGAGGAGCTGTGGGAGGCGGTGGGAAGGCTGCCCGCCAAGCAGCGCGCGGTGATCGTGCTGCGGTTCTACGAGGACCTGTCGGTGCAGGAGGTGACCAGGATCCTGGGCTGCCATGACGGCACGGTCAAGAGCCAGACCGCCAAGGCGCTGGCCAAGCTGCGCGTGGACGAGTCGATCGTGAAGGAGTGCCGATGAGCGTGCAGGACCTGCGTGAGATGTTGCGGGAGCGAGCCGAGGGACCCGCGCCCGCGATCCCGGACCGTCACGAGCTCGTCCGCCGCCGTGTGCGGCGTACCTGGCGGCGCAGGGTCCTGGCCTCCGCCGCCGCGACGGTGGCGGCGACGGTGGCCGCGGGCGCGGCCGTGCTCTCCCTGCTGCCCGGTGACGCCGTGCCGCGGCACGAGCCCGCGACCTCGGCCTCCGCCGTGGCCCCCGCCCCGGAGCCGCTGCCGGAACGGTTCACCGCCCACGACGGCACCGGCTACCGGCGGCTGGCGACGGCGACGGTCAGGACGGACGGCGCGCGCAAGACGTCGGTCACGATCCCGGTCACCGGCAGGCCGCTGGACGTGGCCGCGCTGTGCGACGGCTCGTTCGGCGCCACGGCGCCGAGGATCTCCGTGGCGGGCCGCGCCGCCGGCGCCTCCCCGCCCATCTCCCCCTGCCTGAAGGGCATGGAGCTGGTCCCGTTGCCGGTGCCCGCCGGGGCCGGCCAGGTCACGGTGACGTTCGACACGACCACCCGGGGCGGGGGGTGCACACGGCAGGAGAAGGGGGCGCCGTGCGTCACCCCTGAGCCCGTCAAGGCGGTCTGGAGCCTGGCCGTCTACGAATGGACGCCTCCCGCGCGGCCGGTCGAGCCCGAACCGCTCAGAGCCTTCCCCAAGCGGCTGCCGAGCTGGGAGCTGGCCGGCGCGACGCAGGACCGGATCTGGCCGCGGGACGGGACGGCCACGGTCACGGTCCGGGGCGACGGCGGCAGGATGGGCATCGAGGCGCTCTGCGCCGGTGACCTGGCCAGGCGGATGTGGTTCACGTACCGGATCGAGGGCGGCGACGAGGAGGTGGTCACCTGCAGCCAGTGGACGAGCGGCCCGTACCCGATGGCGATGAATGAGCTGACCGTGCCGGAGGGCAGGCGGGTCACCGTCACCGTGCGGGCGGGCATCTGGGGCGAGGGCGCCAACCGCCCGGTCCGCTGGGCCTTGGCCGTCTACCGCAAGCGCTCCTGATCGTCGCCCCGCGGGTCGGTGACCGGGCGCCTGCCGGCCTGATGACGACGTTCGCCGGCGGCGGGGCAGCCGCCCGGACCGCCTCGGCGACGTGGGCCTGCATCACGTGCCCCGCCCCCGGCCGGCGACGGACGAGACAGGCGGTTCCTCCGACACCCGGGTCACCCCGATGACTGCGACGGGCCGAGATCGTTGAAGAAGCACGCGTCGGAGATCTCGGTCAGGTGCCCGAGCTTGTCCTTCGTCACCGCCTGCCGGTACGTGTCCACGTCGTCGGCGCGAAGCGCCTTCAGGGCCTTCTTGGCGGTGTCGATGTCGTTCCGGAGCGCGGTCTTGAGCGCCGGGCGGACCGCCTTGGCCAGATTGGCCTGCTGAAGGTCGATGATCTCGTTGAGCAGGTTCTCGGTCGGCGGCAGCGGCACCGTTCCGCTGACCGGGACCTGGGTCCACTTCTCCATGACGCCGGTCTGGTTCTCGCACCCCGGCGGTATCCCGTGGCCCTTCGTGCCGGGCTGGTCGGCGGCGGCCGCCGTCTGCTCTGCCGCCGTGCCGGACGAGCCCGCCTGCGGGGTCTGGTCGCCGTCTCCCGAGACGGCCACGACGACGGCGACCGCGGCGATCACCACAGCGAGCCCTGCACCGCCCGCGATGAGCAGCTTGCGGTTCCGCGGTCCGCCGGGGCCGGTTCCGCTCCGGCCGGGCCGTGACGGGTCGTGGAAGGCGGGCGCCTGCTCCTGCAACGTGGGCGGCGGCGGAGGCGGGAGGTTCTCGGTGCGCGCCGACGGGCCGGACGGAGCGGAACCGGCGTCCGGGAAGGGCAGCCGCGGCGGCACGGATTGAGGGCCGGCCGGGGGCGGCGGGGTGTTCGGCAGGCGAGGCTGCCCGAGGGCGTCGATCATGGCCAGGGCCTCGGCGGCGGTGGGGCGGTTGGCCGGGGCCTTGTCCAGCAGGCGGGTGATCAGCGTCCCGAGGCCGCCGGCGTCGCGGGGCACGGGCGGCTCCCCCAGCAGCACCGCGGTGAGCGTCTCCGTCGGGGTGTCCCGGTGGAACGGGGACACCCCTTCCAGCGCCTGGTACAGCGTCACCCCGAGCGAGTACAGGTCGCCGGCGCCGCCGCTGTCCACGCCGTTGAACCGTTCCGGCGCGATGTACTCCAGCGAGCCCATCAGCCCGCCGCTCTTGGTGAGGGCGGTGTCGCCCTGTTGCACGGCGATCCCGAAGTCGGTGAGCAGCACGCGGCCGTCGCGGGCGATCAGCACGTTCGCCGGTTTCACGTCCCGGTGCACGATGCCGGAGGCGTGGGCCGTGCGCAGGGCGTCCAGCAGGCCCCTGGCGGCCGACGCGACGACGCCGGGCGGCAGGGGGCCGTCCCGGGCGATCAGCTCGGCGAGGGTGCCGCCGTCGACCAGTTCCATGACGATCCACGGCGCCTGGTCCTCGATCACCACGTCGTGGACGGTGACGATGTGCGGATGCGAGCGCAGCCGGGCGGCGTTGCGCGCCTCCCGCTCGGCGCGGCGCAGCCGTTGCGCGTGCTCCTCGTCGGAGGTGGCCGACGGGAGCCAGACCTCCTTCACCGCCACGGACACGTCGAGAGACTCGTCGTGCGCCTTCCAGACCCGTCCGAAGCCTCCGCCGCCCAGAACGGACTCCAGCCGGTACCGTCCGCCGATCACACGTCCTGGTTGTGTCTGCGCGGCCACCATGCTCCCTCGTCGATGATCAAGTTGTGGCAGCCTATCCAGGCGTGCTCGCGCGTATCTGCCGAATGTCCAGACTCGTGACCCATTCGCACGCTGCCGGAGCGGCCGACGCGGCGCGTCACCTGTCCCCCTCGGCCGCTGGCTATCCTGTGGCAGGTCGAGCCGGGCACGGCTCCCCCACCACGAGCCCACCGGAAGGCGACGACCGACCGTGACAGCCCCTCCGCGCCGGAGCGCCTGGCCGGCCACGACGGTGGCGGCGCACGCGGTCCTGGCGTTCCTGACGGTGATCGTCCTGGTGGGCGCCTGGTACCTGGGCGCGGCCTGGTGGCAGGTCCTGGCCGCGGCGGGCGCCGCCGTCCTGCTCCATGCGGGGGCGGTGGCGGCGGCCCGGCGGCCGTGGGCGGGGTACGCGATCGGCGCGCTGGCCATGCTCGTCCTGGTGCTGACGCCCTCCCCGGGATGGTCGCTGAACCTGCTGCCCTCGGCGGTGTGCTTCCCCTTCGCGTTGTGGCGGCTGACCGGCCTGGTCCCGGTCAGGTCCTCGGTTCCGGCGTTGGCGGTCGCGGCGCTCGGGATCGTCCTGAACGAGGTGGTGGGGTGGGCGCGGCTGCCCGCCGACCCGCTGTGGATTCGCCTGATCGAGGGCGGGCTGCTGACGCTCGTGGTCGGCGGGGTGTGGCTCGCGGCCCTGCTGGTCCGGCGCAGGCGCGAGGCCGCCCGACGGGCCGAGGACGAACGGCTGGCCGCGGCGCTCGCCGGTGAACGGGCCGGGATCCGCCGCGACCTGCACGACGTGATCGCCCACACGGTCACCGTCATGGTCGCGCGGATCGAGGCCGCGGCGGTGACGACGGCGGATGCGGCGACCCGGCGCGAACTCGGCGACATCGCCGAGACCGGGCGGGACGCCCACCAGGGACTGCGCGCGATGCTGGCCACCTTGGGCCCGCCCGCCGGGGGCCCGCCCGCCATGGGCGCGGCCGGCGCGGCGTCGCGCGCCGGATCCCGGCCCGGCCAGGCGCCGATCTCGCTCGACGTGCTGCCCGACCTGGTGGCCTCGGCGGCGAGCCCGCTGCACGCGGTGACGCTGGCGGAGGCGGGTGAGCGGCGGCCGCTGAGCCTCAGCGCCGAGGTCGCGGCGGTGCGGACCGTGCAGGAGGGCGTCACCAACGCGCTGCGCCACCTGGAACCGCCGGTCGCGGTGAGCGTCAGCCTGCGCTGGAGTCCGGCCGAGGTGGTGGTGGAGGTCCGCGACGACGGCGGCGGCGCGCTTCGCGGCGCCCGCGGCCAGGGGACCGGCTTGATGGGGATCGAGGAACGGGTGCGCACCGCGGGCGGCACACTGTCGATCGACGACGGGGACGACGGATGGGTGCTGCGGGCGCGGCTCCCCACGAAGGAGGGGGCATGAGCGTGATCCGGGTCATGCTCGTCGACGATCAGGAGCTGCTGCGGGCCTCGCTGCGCACGGTCCTGTCGGCCGACGAGCGCATCGAGGTCACCCACGACGTCGCCGACGGCGGCCAGGCGATCGAGGTCGTCCGGCGGCACCGCCTCGACGTGGTGCTGATGGACATCCGCATGCCGCGCCTGGACGGTGTCGCCGCCACGGCGGAGATCGTGCGGATCGCTCCGGCGACCCGGGTGCTCATGCTGACGACGTTCGACGACGACGAACTGGTCGTGGCGGCCGTCCGGGCCGGCGCCAGCGGCTACCTGACCAAGGACGTCCGGCCCGCCGCGCTGGCCCAGGCGGTGTGCGACGTCGCGTCCGGCACGGCGGCGCTGGCCCCGGGGGTGGCCGCGACGATCCTGGGCCTCCTGCGGCAGACGCCGATGCGCAGGACGGCGGCCCTGGACGGCCTCACCCCGCGCGAGGTCGAGATCTTCGGCCTGCTGGCACGCGGCAGGTCCAACGCCGAGATCCGCGCGGAGCTGGTGCTGAGCGAGAACACGGTGAAGTCGCACGTCCGGGCCGTCCTGCAGAAGCTGGGCCTGCGCGACCGCGTGCACGCGGTGATCCACGCCTACGAGAACGGGCTCGTGGGCCGCGACGATCTGCCCGGCTGAGCGTGCAGGGAGGGACGGCGGCCGCGCGGTGTCAGGGCCGGTACCCGATGTGCCCCAGCAGGGTCCGCAACCGGCGCTCGATCTGTTCGGCGGTCACGTCGTCGGCGTGCTGGAGCAGGACGGACCCGATCGAGCCGGCCAGGATGTCCTGGACGACGCCCGGGTCGGTGCCGGCCGGAAGGTGACCGGCCTCGACGGCCTGCCGCGCGACCTGGGCCACGGCGTCCAGCCGGGGCCGCAGGTAGCGCTCGGTGTAGGCGGCCACCAGCTTCGGGTAGTCGACCGAGGCGCCGATGACGCGGGCCATCAGCGCGCGGAAGCGGGGACGGCTGAGCAGCTCGGCGACGGAGCCGACCAGTTCCTCGATCGACCGCCCGGCCGGGGCGGCGTCGATGTCGGGGGCACGGGCGTGCTCCAAGGCGGCCATCAGGAGGTCCTCCTTGGCCCGCCAGCGCCGGTAGACGGTCAGTTTCGCCACGCCGGCGCGCTGGGCGACCGCTTCCACGCTGGTGCCCGCCGCGCCGCGTTCGATCAGCAGGTCCAGCGCCGCCTCCAGGATGGCGGCGTCGTTTCCCGGATCGCGGGGACGGCCGTGGCGTTCTACGCCGGCCACAGCACCTTGTTCAGCCATGTGGCCAGTCTGTCGGGTGCCGGACGGTGACGCCAACCGATGTGCCCGTCGGGGCGGATCAGCGTCACGTCGGGCGAGCCGGGCTCCACCGGCGTGAGCGCGAGGACCAGGTCGGCGCCCAACTCCGCCGCGGCGGCCGCGGCGTGGCGGGCGGCGACGTGCCGATCATCGGCGAGCACGACCCAGCGTCCGCCGATGGCGGCGTGCAGGGTGGTGCCGTCGCCGTCCGGGCGCCGGCAGGCGAGGTCGGGCATCCGGTCGCCGGGACGCGGTCCGGGCATCCACCGGTGCTCGGCCGGGGCCAGCGGTCCTCCTCGGTAGCTGATGCCGAGCTGGGAGGCGGCCAGCCACAGCCGGCGCTGCACGGCGGGCAGCCGCACGACCGGCAGGACGACGTGGTCGCGCAGCAGGCGCTTCCAGGGGGCGTTGGGCAGCATGATGTCCACGGCGGTGCTGGTGGCGCGCAGGACCTTGCGGGCCAGCGGCCGGCGTTCGCCTTCGTAGGTGTCGAGCAGCCGCCGGTCGGCGCGGCCGCGGGCGACCAGCACCAGCTTCCAGGCCAGGTTCTCGGCGTCGCCGAGGCCGGTGTTCTGTCCCTGGCCGCCGGTGGGGCTCTGGATGTGCGCCGCGTCGCCGGCCAGGAGGATCCGGCCGCGCCGGTAGGCGTCGGCCAGCCGGCGGTGGATGCGGAACTCCGAGGCCCAGCGGAGGTCGGTGACCGTGTCGAGGCCGATCCCGCTGCGGCGGGAGAACTCGCTCAGCACCCGGTCGCCGATCTCGCGTTCGGACAGCCGGTCCGGCAGCTGCGACGGCGGTTCGGTGAACACCCGCCAGGTGTCGTCGGGCAGCGCGGTGACCGACAGCATGCGGCCGGCCTCCATCCAGGTCGTGCTGCCGTTCCTGTCCAGCGGCCACCGGGCCTGCACGTCGACCATCAGCAGGCGTTCAAGGAGTTTGCGGCCGGGGAAGCCGATGCCGGCGAGCTTGCGCACGGTGCTGTGCGCGCCGTCACAGCCGATCAGCCAGTGGGTCCGGATCGGGCGCTCGGCGCCGTCGGCCGTGCGGACGGTGGCGGTGACGCCGGCGCCGTCCTGCCGGGCCGCGACCAGGCGGGTGTCCCACTCCACCTGGCCGCCCAGTTCGGCCAGACGTCGCCGCAGCGTGCCCTCGATCTCGGCCTGCGAGATCAGCAGGGTCTGTTTCGGCTGGTCGGCGACGGCCTGGCCGACGTGGAGGCGCAGCACGGTGCGGGTGCCCTCGTTGTAGGACATGGTGAGCGAGGACCGGGAGCGCTGGGGCAGGTCGCCGAGCGCGCCGATGCGTTCCAGGACCTCCCTGCCGCGTGGTTGCAGGCCGAGGGCGCGGGAGGTGGTGGCGGGGGCGGGGGCGGCGTCGACGACGCGGACGGGGATGTCATGCAGGGCCAGGTGGACGGCCAGGGCCAGCCCGGTGGGGCCGGCGCCCGCGATGAGCACGGTGTCAGTCACTTAGTAAACGATACGGTACCGATTACTAAGTCGGGAAGGGGGTCGGGCAACTCCTGACTCCGGCCCGGGAGCCGATCCCGACCACTGCGGGCCGGACTCCCCTTGAGCCCGGCGGCCGGTGCCCGGCCCTCGTCACGGGCACCGGCCAGGGGCTCGGCTAGGGAAGGTCGCCCGCCTCGTCCACGATGCCGACCGACACCCGGGCCCTGGAGGTGATCACCTCGCCCTCGGGCAACCCGCTGTAGTACGGGTCGGGCGACTCGGCCCCGCCGACGTAGACGCGGCGCGCCCCGAGCAGGTCGAAGGTGGTCGGGTCGATGATGACCTCCTGGCGGACCCCGTCGTCGCGGGTGTAGATCGCCACGCCCTGCCGGCCCAGCAGATCGCGCACCGGCTCCACGCCGACGTCGTCCAGCCGGGACAGGACGGTGTAGAGCGCGGCGCGCAGGCGAGCCGCCGGAGCGCCTTCTTCCAGGATGCTCAGGATCTGGTGGGACACCGCCCGCGCCGGCGGCAGAGCGATCTGGCTGGTGTCCTTCTTCAGGCGCTCGGCCAGGGCGGAGGGCTCCAGCGGCAGCGAGCGCAGGTAGGCGGGGTCGAACCGCAGACGGGGGTCCGCCCCGCCCCGGCGGCGTTCGATCGTCTTGCCGCCTTCCTTGCGCATGGCCCTTTCCCGGCCGTCGCCCCGCGTCCATCTCTCGACGGTCTCCCGCGAGTCCGCCCGGCCCGCGCCGGCCGGTGGCGCGGTGGCTCCGGCCGTCAGCCTGGGCGAGGTGTAGGTGTCCCATTTGACGTAGACCCACTGGTCGGCTCGCGGGTAGACGTCCGGCTGGCCGGCCGCCGCCGCCGTCGCGTGCTCGGCCAGGGTCTGCGCGTTGGCCACCGGCAGCCATGCCGGGGCGCCGGCGGACTGCGTCCCCCGGCCGTCCGGGGCGAGGCTCTGCACCACCGTGACGCCCGCCGCGATCGTGGCGCCGAACGCGCCCACCGCGGCCACCCGCAGCACCACACGCCGGACCCGGCGGGCCGGTGGCTCCGGGGCCAGCGCGGCCAGCATCCGGCGCCGGGCGTGACGCAGATCGCCCGCCTCGCTCTGCCGCACCTCCGAGCGCAGGTCGCGGACCATGTCCAGATCGTTCATCAGACCTCCTCGATCACGTCGGTGGGGTTGCTGCCGCCCAGGGCGTGGGCGATCTTGCGGCGGGCGCGCGACAGCCGGGACCGCACGGTGCCGATGGGCACGTTCAGCGCCTGCGCCGTCTCCTCGTAGCTGAGGTCGCCCCAGGAGACCAGCAGCAGGACGTCGCGCTCGCCCTTGCCCAGCGCGGCCAGGGCGGCCGCGAGCGGTCTGCGGGTCTCCGAGGCGGAGACGCGGGCGACCACCCGCTCGTCGAAGGCCACCGCCACGGGGTCCTCCCCGGTTCGGGCGAGCGCCCGGAATCCGCGGGTCTCGGCCCTTCGATGGGTGCCGATGATGTTCGTGGCGATGCCGTACAGCCAGGGCAGGGCGTCCTGGCGATCCAGGGCGTACTTGTGGCGCTTCTCGAACGCCCTGGTGAACGTCTCGGCCACCACGTCCTCGGCCTGATCGGGCCCGAGCCGCCGGACGACGTAACGATGCAGGACGGCGGCATGCCGCTCGAACAGCTCGGCGAAACGCTCCGGCTCGGCCAGCGACGCCTCGATGACCGCCGAGTCCTGCGCGGGCCCATCGAGGGCTCTTTCGCAGGCTGTTTGTAAGGCTGTTGGGACCTTCGGCTGGACCGGCGCCGGGACGTCCGCCCGAAGCGGCGCCCGCGCGTCCGCCGGAGGACCTGCCAGGACGGGTTCGTCGTGTGGAAGGGATGTCACGACGGTACTTATCCGCATGCGGGAGAAAGGTTCCATCCAGGATCCCGCCGGGGGTCGGGATCACTGCTGGCGGTGGATCAGGTCGCCGCCCAGCCGGGTGAGCTGGTGGATGACCATGTTGGCGTGCCGGGTGCTGGTGATGAGCCCGGCCCGTTGCAGCACCTGGGCGTGCGTGCTGGCCGACGACAGCGAGGCGCCGGTCCGGCGGGCCAGCTCGCTGGTGGTGCGGCCGTCGGTGGCGGCGATGCAGCGCAGGACGCGGGCCCGGGTGGCGCCGAGCAGGTCGGGCAGCGCGTCGTCGGGGACGTCGTCGGGCATCTCGTGCTGGATCGGGAACACCAGGATGGGCGGCAGGCTGGGGTCGGCCACCGCGACCGGGGTGAAGCGCCCGAAGTAGGAGGGGATGGGCGTCAGGCCGCGTCCTTGCAGGCATGGCGGTGCGGCGGGAGCCGAAGGCGACCTGGCAGTACCGCTCGCCGAGCCGGGCCAGGTCGCGGATGGAGCGCCGGTTGCCGCGGGCCAGGTCGTCCAGCGTGGCGGGGACGGGCACGTACGGGCGCAGCCGGTCGACCTCGTGCCGCACCCGCGCCGACGGGGTGTCGGCCAGGACGTCCAGGCCCTGCCGGAACCCGCTCAGCGACTCGTAGGGGGTCAGGAAGTCGGGGAAGTACGCCTTGAGCGGCACCAGCGGCACCAGCCGCTCCCGCACCGGTTTGAGCAGCCCGGCCTCGGCCAGGTCCGCGCGGGCCTGCCGCCGCCAGCCGGACAGCGCGCTCGCCCCGCCCGGACGCTGCAGGATGTGCAGACTGAGTGCCATTTCCCACATCATGTCCGCCCGGCCGGCGACGCGTACGCGGGCCAGGTCCTCGCCGGTGAAGACGATCCGCAAGGTCCCCTTGATCATGATCACATCGTCGGCCGTCAAAATCACCGTCAGATCAAACCTGATCGACGGCGGCCGCTGACCTGCGTGTTCCCACTCATGCCGGATCCGGGTGACCATCCCGGACCCGTCGCGATGAAACCAGCACGCGGGGCGTCGAAGGAGGGGCCGCAGGATTCGCCCGCCGCCGTCTGCGCTGCCGCCTGACGGCAACCCGTCGGGGGCGATTTGTGCGAACTATCACATTGATCACGAGTTGCGTGTAGCAGAAGTGAGCCGGTGGTACTCAAGATCACAACACTGGGCAATCGAAGGGATCTTCGTGCGAGCACGCAAGCCGGCGATCCTCCTGGCCGCCGCGGCCCTGACCTCCACCACCACCCTGACCTCCACCACCGCCCTGGCGGCGACCGCCGCCCCGGCCGGCGCGGCCGGCCCCTGCGGCAGCGGCTACACCCGGGTCGGCATCTACAACATCGGCATCGAGAAGTACGGGTACCGCACCGGCATCCTGGGGGTTGAGGAACATCGGAACGGAAACCGGCGCTAAGCCCTCCCTGCTATCCGGAGCCCGTTGACCTGCGGTTCCGTGCTGGTCGAACCTCTGGCAGTCGTGTTGATCAACTGCCTGGAGGTCCGGGGTGCCGGTCGAGTTTCTGACGGATGAGCAGGCCGCGGGGTACGCGGCGTTCCGAGGGGCGCCGGCCCGCGCGGAGCTGGAGCGGTTCTTCTTCCTGGACGACGCGGACCGGGAGCTGGTCGAGTCGAAGCGGCGCTCGCACAACAGGCTCGGCTTCGCCGCCCAGCTGGCGACGGTGCGCTACCTCGGGGTGTTCCTGGACGACCCGACCGACATCCCGGTGGAAGTCGCTGACTACCTGGCCGAGCAGCTGGGGATCGAGGACCCCTCGGTACTCAAGGCCTACGGCGAGCGGGAGAACACCCGGCTTGACCACGTGCGGGAGCTGCGGCGGTTGCTGGAGTACCGGGAGTTCGCCGAGGTCGAGCCCGAGGTGCGGGCGTGGGTGGACGCGCGGGCCTGGACCACCGGGGAGGGGCCGAAGGCGCTGTTCGACGCGGCGGTGGGGTGGCTGCGCGAGCGACGGGTGCTGCTGCCGGGAGTGACGACGCTGGCCCGGCTGGTGGCGTCGGTGCGGGAGGAGGCGAACCAGCGGCTGTGGGACACCCTGCACGGCATGCTGACGCCGGGCCAGCGGGCGGTGCTGGACGATCTGCTGACGGTGCCGGCCGGGCAGCGGGTCTCGGAGCTGGACCGGCTGCGGCGCGGGCCGGTGCGGGTGTCGGGGCCGCAGATGAAGGCCGCGCTGGAGCGCGCCGAGGAGATCGCCGCGCTGGGCCTAGGCGAGGTGGACGTGGCCGGGGTGCCGCCGCGCCGGCTGGCGGAGCTGTCCCGGTATGGCGTGGACGGCAAGGCGTCGCTGCTGCGGCGCCACGGCGATTCCCGGCGCCTGGCCACGCTGCTGGCCACCGCGGTGTACCTGACGACGCGGGCGGTGGACGACGCCCTGGACCTGCTGGAGGTGCTGGTCGCCACCCGGCTGCTGGCGCGGGCGGAGCGGGACACGGCGAAGGAGAAGCTGCGGACCCTGCCGAAGGTCGAGCGGGCCGGCGCCAAACTCGCCGTCGCGCTGCAGGTCGTGTTCGACACCACGGCCGAGCAGGTGGACACCGATACCGGGGAGGTCACCGAGCCGAAGGTGGCCACCCTGGCGGCGATGTGGGAGGAGATCGAGGCGGTGGTGACCCGTGATGAGCTGGCGGCGGCGATCGCCGCGATGTTCGAGCTGACGCCGCCTCTGGACTCGGACGCCGACGAGGCGTGGCGGCGGGTGCTGGTCACCCGGTTCGCCACGGTGCGGCCGTTCTTGAAGCTGCTGGTGAAGGTGGTGGACTTCGGAGCCACCCCGGAGGGCGCGGCGGTGGTGAAGGCGCTCAAGTCGCTGCCGGAGCTGATGGGCCGCAAGAAGGTGGGCCAGGCCGAGATCGACACCGAGCTGCTGTCCGGTTCGTGGAGGCGGCTGGTGCTGGCCGCGCCGCACCTGGAGCCGGGCGAGGCGGACTGGAAGGCGTACACGTTCTGCGTGCTGGAGCAGGCCCACCGGCTGCTGCGGCGCAAGGAGGTGTTCGCCAAGAACTCCTCGAAGTGGGGCGACCCGCGCGCGAAGCTGCTGTCCGGTGAGGCGTGGGAGGCGGCGAAGCCGACCGTGCTGGCCTCCCTGGGCCTGCTCGAGACGGCGGGCGAGCACTTGGCCCGGCGGGCCGCGCTGCTGGACGGCACCTACCGGGAGGTGGCTTCCCGGGTGCCGGCGAATGCGCAGATCGTCTTCGACGACGACGGCCGGCTGCACTTCGCGGCGCTGGAGCCCGAGCCGGAGCCCGCCTCGCTGCTGGAGCTGCGGGCGCAGGTGAACTCGATGCTGCCCCGGGTGGACCTGCCGGAGGTGCTGCTGGAGGTGTTCTCCTGGACCGGCGCGGACCAGGCGTTCACCTCGGTGACCGGCGGCGAGGCCCGCCTCAAGGACTTGCACGTGACGATCGCCGCGCTGCTGGTCGCGCACGGCTGCAACGTCGGCTACACCCCGGTGATCGGCGGGCCGGACGCGCTCAAGTACGGGCGGCTGTCCCACGTGGACCAGACGTACCTGCGGCTGGAGACCTACCGGCAGGCCAACGCCGCCCTCATCGCGGCCCAGGCGTCGATCCCGCTCGCGCAAGCGTGGGGCGGCGGTCTGGTCGCCTCGGTGGACGGGATGCGGTTCGTCGTGCCGGTGCCCTCGGTGTACGCCAGGCCGAACCCGAAGTACTTCGGGGCCTCGACTGGCGGAGGCGGGCGGCGAGCCGGGGCGACGTGGCTCAACCTGATCAACGACCAGGCCGCAGGTCTCGGCGGGAAGGTGGTGGCCGGCACCCCCGCGCGACTCCCTGTACGTGCTGGACGTCCTTTACGACCGCGACGGCGGCCGGCGCCCGGAGGTGATCGTCACCGACACCGCCAGCTACAGCGACATCGTCTTCGGCCTGCTCACCCTGGCCGGGTTCACCTACGCGCCGCCGCTGGCCGACTTGCCCGACCAGAAGATGTGGCGCATCGACCGCACCGCCGACTACGGCCCCTTCCAGGACGCGGCCCGCGGCCGGGTCGACCTGGACCGGATCGAGCGGCACTGGGAGGACGTGCTGCGGATCATCGGCTCCATCCACACCGGCGCGGTGCGGGCCTACGACGTGATCCGGATGCTCTCCCGCGACGGCCGGCCCACCCAGCTCGGCGACGCGATCGCCCACTACGGCCGGATCGCCAAGACCCTGCACATCCTGCGGCTCGCGGACGAGCCCTCCTACCGGCGCCAGATCAAGACCCAGGCCAATCTCCAGGAAGGCCGACACGCGCTCGCCCGCAAGATCTTCCACGGCCGCGCCGGCCAGCTCTACCAGAACTACCAGGAGGGCATGGAGGACCAGATCGGCGCGCTCGGCTTGGTCCTCAACGCCCTGGTGCTCTTCAACACCCGCTACATGGACGCCGCCCTCGACCAACTCCGCGCCGAGGGCTTCAAGGTCCGCGGCGATGACGTGGCCCGCCTCTCCCCGTTCGTGCGCCACCACGTCAACATGCTCGGCCGGTACTCCTTCCAGCTGCCGGAGCTACCCGGGGGCCTGCGTCCCCTGCGCGACCCGGGCGCAGTCGGCGAGTGGTGAGAGCCATCCCTGAGCTGAACGCAAGCTCAGAGGCCCGACCCGCCAGGGTGGTGGAAAACCGCGGGACCAGCGGCGCCCTGTGGAAGTGCGATCCTGGCGCCTGTGCGGGATCTCTTGATCGTCAGCGAGGCCCTCGTGAACGTGGAACCTGTGACCCTGGCTCCAGGGACGCCGTCGTGGCTCTCCGGCATGAGAGAGCCGACGCCAGGGCGGACATCAGGCGTTGATACGCCCGAGCGGACCGACATTTTCCAGCCAGACGCGCTGAACTCTGCAGCCTTCTTCCCATCACTGGGGATGATCAGCTCGTCGGGCGCTGCATGGCCGGCCCGAGCATGGGATTCGAGGGAGTGGATATGACGCAACGGCAGTCCGGCACCGTGAAGTGGTTCAACGACGAGAAGGGGTTCGGCTTCATCACCCCCGAAAGCGGTCCGGACCTCTTCGTGCACTTCAGGGCGGTCCAGGGAAGCGGTTTCAAGAGTCTTCGTGAAGGTCAGAAGGTGACCTTCGTCGCGGTGCAGGGTCAGAAGGGGATGCAAGCGGACGAGGTCATTGCAGAGGACTGAGTCTCTGATCAGGGAAGCGTTGAGCCTGCCTGCCCACACGCAAGGGCGGTCCCGGCCGGGTGGCCGCGACCGCCCTTCGCGCGCGTCGTCCCCAGGCTGAGGTGCCGAAGTCCGCGACCAGAACATGGCCCGCGTCTCCTCGGCCATCAGCATCAAAGGGGGCGGCTTCCCCACAGGGCCTTCGCGTGGTCGTCCAGGGCAGCCCCCCTTCTCCCACGGGCACCACGTTCAGGGCCGATTCGAGACGGCGATCTCATCGGCCGCGCTCATGGTCGAGGCGGCACCGAAGGGTGCGCCGTACTACATTCCCCCATTAGCCATGCCGAAGACGTTGGGGCCCAGCGCAGCCGCTGCCGACGCGTTCATCCACAGGGCCTGGGGCTGCGTCACCAGCGCGTAGCTACGGGCGAGTTCCCCCAACACCTTGGCCGCCTGCTCCGGTTCCAGGCCCGCGGCGGACTGCGCCTGCTGGCCGATGGCACTCAATAGCTGGTCGCGGGCCTCGGCAACCGCGGGTTCCTCCGGCGGCACGTCGACAGCGGCCCGCACCCCCGGCGGCACGGTGATTGGCGCCGGGCCCCGGCCCTCCGCAGCGGCCTGCTCTACCGTCGTGCTGTCAGGCATGATCTCTCCTAGTGGCTTTGAGTCCTCGGCTACTGCTGCCTGAGCACACTATCCAGCGATCCGCACTGTCATGCAGCGTTCAAGCTGGTTACTCCGAACGGGTCATCAGCGTCGGCTGTCGCCGGGGGCGAGCAGGCTGGTGACCACGGCGATCGCCTCGGGGGATGGCTTGAAGTACCGGCGCACGTTCTCCGTCTTCCTGTGCCGGGACTTGGCCATCAGCATCAGCTCGGAGGCGCCCTGCTCGCCGAGGTGGGTCAGGCCGGAGTGGCGGTACTCATGCAGGTCCCAGCCGGTGCCCGGCCCCGCGTGCGCGGTGTGCTGGTCGAGCAGCGCGCGGGCCTGGCCGTAGGACAGCCGGGCGAGGCCAGTGTCTGGGCAGACGTCCCGCGCGGAGACGACCTTCCCGGGGCCGGGGCGGCGGTGGGTGACGAACACCGGCCCGTGAGTGCGGCCTTTGATCAGGCGGGGCAGCAGCCGGGCGGTGCCGGCGTCCCAGAACACCGTCTCCAGCACGTAGTCGGAGCGAGCGGCGCCGCGGCGGCGGACCTTGGGCTGGGCACCCTTGGACTTCACCGGGCAGCGGCGGCCGGCCAGGTCCAGCTCCTCGATGTTGACGTCCAGGACCTCCTCGGAGCGGGCGCACGTCTCGTAGAGCATCCGCCACAGCGTCTTCTCCCGCAGGTGGACGTCCCGGCGGGCGATCAGCCGGTCGATCGCCATCTTGGAGCGCACCGGGGTGTCGGAGTCCGGCGGCGGCAGCCGCTTCGCCCAGGCCGGGACCGCCGACCCGTCGTAGCCGCGCTCGACGCACCAGCCGGTCCAGGACAGCACCGCGCCGCGGCGGGCGTTCCAGGTGTTCACCGCCGAGCTGCCCCACAGCAGCTCCAGTGCCTCTCCGATCTCGTCGTCCGCGACGGCGGCGAGCGGCCGGCCCTCGCCAAGGTGCTCGGCGGTCTTCCCGACGGCGATGCCGTAGTTCCGGACGGTGTTCGGGTTGGTGAGCGAGTCGAGGAAGGCGTCGGCCGCCGCCCGGACGGTCAGTGCCTTCCCGGTCGGCAGCAGCAGGACCGCAGGCACCGTCACTCCCTTGCCACAGATAACAGGGCCGCTTCACGCAGCGTGCAGAGAACGTACCCGCAGGTCGCGCTCAGTGATACCGCAGATAATAGGGCGTTATCTGCGGAACGACTTCACAACCACCCCGGCACCGACGACCCGTCAGCCGCTCACCTGGACCAATCCGGGCTTAGCGCCGGTTTCCGTTCCGATGTTCCTCAACCCCCATCCTGGAGGTGTACTACAGCTCCGGCACCGGCAAGAACTGCGCACTCACCTACGGCGACGGCCCCTACGCCAACACCACGAGCTGGAAGGGCGTCGTGATCTCCAGGGGCGACGGCAGCGGGAAGGACAGCGACGCCGGAAACTACCAGTACTACGCCGGCCCCGTGTACGTCTCGGCGGCCGGGCAGTGCATCGACGTCGAGGGCATCTCGCCGTCGTGGACGAGCGTCAAGCTCGACAACGTGCACTGCGGCTGAGACCAGCCCCACCGGCGTTGAACGGCGCCCCGCGGACGGCGCCGTTCCGCCGCCTCGGCCGCACGGCGAGTCAGTCCAGCGGTGTCCCGCCCACGGCCGCGAGCAGCAGGACGGGGAACTCCGGATCGGCCTGACCGACGGCGAGCGCGACCCACCGGCCCGCGTCCGGCCGGCGCCAGGCGAGCATCGTGCCGGTGAGCTGGCCCAGCTCGTCCAGCGGCGCGGGCGCCGCGGCCTCGCCTTGCGCGTACGGCCACAGATCGACCACCCAAGGGGACCCCCAGCGCTCCGTCAGAGCGGCCACCAGCTCCTGGAGGGCGGCGTCGATCTCCGCCTGGGCCGCCTCGACGACCTCCTCGCCACGGTCGTCCCAGAAGTCACGGCTGGCCATCAGGTAGCACACATGGTGGTCCGGGCCGCTGGAACGGTATCCCTCCCACACCTCCCGCGACGTCCCCTCCCGTTCCTCCGTCTCCGGGAAGGGACGGGCCAGAAGGGCGTCCACGACGGCGAGTCGATCATGCAGAGCCATCCCATGAGGATAGGGTTCCGCAGCGCGGTCCCTTCGGCGCGGCGACCGCGAACTCCCGGGCCGGCGGAGTTCACTTGTAGTACTGCACCCAGTACTCGACCGTGTGCTTCTTGTCGAGGGAGAAGGTCGCCCAGTACTTCGAGTGGCCGGCGTTGCCGATGCGGACGATGCCGTACTTGCCGTTGCAGCGCCACGTGCCGGACTTGGCGACCCGCTCGCCACCGCCCCAGCGGCGCAGGAACCACAGGTCGACCTTGATCCCCGTGTCGTTGCCCCAGCAGCGGGCCTTGACCTGCATCACGCGCACCCCCGACGGCCGGCTCCACGCCGCGGTCGAGAAATATCCCCTGTACGGACCCAGCACCTCGTGCCGCTGGGTGTGCCAGCTCGCCAGGGCGCTACCCGCCTCGGCGGTGCCCGCCTGGGACGTGACCTGGCTGCGCGCGGCCGGCGCCGCGACGGCGGGAGCGGCCGTCAGCACGGCCAGGCCGGAGACGGTGGCCGCGAGGGCGAGGACGGTTCTCGTGGGACGCATCGGCGCCTGCCTTTCGAGGTCGAATCAGGTGTTCCGTTCGAACGCGAAGGTATGGCCGCAGGCGTTGAGGATGCGTTGAGCGCACGTTGAACCGGCCCGCGACGATCCGGCCAGGCGGCGTCGCCGTCAGCCGGCGTCCGGGGAGCCGTTCAGGAGGGCCTGGCCGAGCGGCGTCAAAGTGTGCAGGACCGAGCTGCCCGTCCGGACGGTCGAGACGAGCCCGGCGTTGCGCAGGACCGTGGTGTGCTGACTGGCCGAGCCGAGGGAGACACCGACGCGTTCGGCCACGAACGTCGTGGTGGCCGGGCTGCGCAACGTGGCCAGCACCGCCGCACGGGTACGGCCCAGCAGGGGCGTCAGCACGTCGTCCGCGCCGGCCGGCCCGCCCGTGACGCACATCGGGTACACCAGCACCGTGGCCGCGTCCGGCCGGTACATCACCATCGGACGGGGCGCGAAATAGGACGGGATCAGCAGCAGCCCCCGCCCGCGCAACGCGACGTCGTGATCGCCGTCGACCGGGATGTGCAGGGTCGGCGGCCGCCAGCGGCACCCGGGATGCAGCGTGGCCAGCAGGGCGTCCACCCCGCCGCGCAGCAGGGTCTCCGAACGCAGGGCCCGGTCCGCGCCGGCCTCCGCCTGGATCTGCGACCACAAGGGCTCCACCGACGAGCCGAAGAAGCCGCGCAGGTCGTCGGCGAGGGTCTGGCGCGCCCCGCGGCTGCCGCCGGCCAGTTCCCGCGCCCAGCGCCCCGCCCGCTGGGCGGGCGACAACGCGCCCAGATCGACCGCCAGGTAGGAGCTCGGCGTCCGGCTGGCCAGCTCGACGCCGGCGGCGAAGTCACCGGCGTCCGGCTGGAGCAGGAACGCCGGCACCGAACTCCGCGGCGGGACCAGGGGCGCCAGCACCCCCGCCCGCTCGGCCAGGCTTCCTCCCACCTGCCGCAACAGCCGGCGCGCCGCGGGCCGCGTCCAGCTCCTGCTCGTCGGCGCGCCGAGCAGCAGGCGCACACTCAGCACCGTCTCCCACAAGGCGTTGGGGGCCGGGGCGAACGTGATCTTGCGCAGGTCGGCGTCGGAGAAGTGCACACGGATCATGACGAAGGATTCTCACCGAGCCGGCTCCCTCCGGCCAAGGAGACCGCCTCCCCGGCGGGCGCGCCCGCGTCAGACCGGCTCGCCGTCCGGCGCGAACCACGCCTGCAAGGTAGCCGGGTCGATCGGCACCGAGACGTGCTCGTGCGTGATCAGCCAGCCCTGTCCCGTCCGCCGGAAACCGAGGGACGACCTGACCCAGATCGAGGTCTGCAGGCCGTTCCTGCGCCGCCCGCTGTCGCGGTGGAGCATGTGCGCGAACGCGACCTCCCCGCCCGCCGCGACCACCAGCTCGCGCGTCTCCAGCGCGATGGGCCCGTCGTACTCCGCGAACCAGCGGACGAAGTTGCCGCGAAGTTCACGTTGTCCATGGCCGCAACGCTAGGCCGCGGCCCCGCCGGCCCGAATCCGTGACGCCACGGTAGTCGCCCCCGTAGTCGCCACGGGCGTCGCGGTCACACCAGGCGCGCGAGCTCCTGCCGCGAGGCGACGCCGAGCTTCGGATAGGCCTTGTAGAGGTGGTACTCCACGGTCCGGTGACTGAGGAACAGCTGCGCGGCGATGTCGCGGTTGCTCACCCCCGCCGCGGCCAGCCGTACCACCTGGAGCTCCTGCGGGGTGAGCGCCGCCAGCGCGTCGGCGGGCGGCCCCTCGGGCGAGCTCTCCCCGGTGGCGCGCAGCTCGGCCCGGGCACGCCCGGCCCACGGCGCGGCGCCGAGCCGATCGAAGATCTCCAGAGCCGAGCGCAGCGGCGAGCGCGCCTCGGCCCTGCGCCGCGCGCGGCGCAGCCACTCGCCGTACAGCAGCTCGGTGCGGGCGCGTTCGAACGGCCGGCCGCCGCGCCGGTGCAGCCGTACGGCCTGCGCGTAGTGCTCGCCCGCCTCCCCGGCCGGGCCCAGCAGGGCACGGCAGCGCAGCGCGACCGCCTGCGCCCACGGCTGCCGGCCCGCCTCGGCCCACGCCGCGAACCGGGCATAGGCCCCCGCCGCCCGGTCCGCCGCCTCGACCCGGACGGCCGCCTCCACCAGATCCGGCGCGGCCGAGACGGCACTCACCCCGTCGAGCTCACGAAACGCCTGCTCATACCGCCCCGAAGTGAGATGAAACAGTCCCCGATGCACGGGATCGGAACCGTGTTCCGGGCCGCCCTCGATGGCCGCGATCCGGGCGGTGATCGCGGTGAGCTGCCCGATCCGGTGGCTCTGCCCGGTGTCCCTGGCCAGGTCGACGGCCTCGGCCACGGCGCCCCCTGGCGCACCTCACCGGCCCAGGTGAGCCAGGCCGTCACAAACAGCTGACACACGCTCCGACCCCGCGATGGCCCCCTACGACAGCGATCACCTGGCCCGCGTCTGCCGCATCACCCGCTAGAAGGACGCACGACAGGCAATCGCCCGCGACCGGGCCTCAGCAGCCCAATGAGGAGCGTTCCACAGGTCCGCGACGACGGCGGCCCGGGCGAAGTGCGCGGCGGCCTCCGGACGGCCCAGAAAGACGGCCAGCTCACCCAGGGTGTAGGCCACCGGACGCAACGCCATCGACAGACTCTCCGCACCCGCCGGAGGACCATCACGATACGCAAGCAACACCTCGTAAATCTCCTCGGCGGCGTCCCGATCGCCCAAGGCCACGACGGCCATCGCACGCAACGAAGTGAGGAACGTGAAGAAGAAATCCCGACGAATCGGACCGGGAGGCGTGCGAACCTCCCGGGCCTCGACATCCAGCCCATTGGCGTGCAGCGCCAGCGCCAGCAGATCCGACGTCATCGAACCCAGCACGCCGTGCAGAGCACGCACCTCCTCCAGATGCCCACCCAGCGTGCCCTCGTTCAGCCAGATCGCGGCCAACGCCAGCTGAAGAAAACCCACAGCGTGCACCGACCCGATCCGCCGCATCCCCTCGCCGGCCTCCACATAAAGAGCCTCCGCATCAGCGAACCGGCCCTCGACGAGCGCCAGACCCGCCAACGTGATCTCCGCAACCGCGATCGCCTCACGCATCCGATACGCGCGCGCAAGCTCCAGAGCCTCCCCGATCACCCGGCGCATCGTCACAGGATCATTGGCCGCAGCCGCGACACCGGCATGATTGAGCAGCCCAGAGACACGATAAACCGGCAGGTCGTGCTCGACCCCGATCTCCACCAACTCCCGGCACAACCCCACATCACCCAGAACCTCGGCCAAGATCTCCAAAGCCGCCGCCCGCAACCGAGGTTCGGTGGCGAGATCGAGCGCCTCCCGCGCCGCCTCCACCACCGACGGATCATCCTCGCCGACCAACTCGTGCGCATACGCCGACAGCAACCGCGACCGCACCGAAGGAGCCAACTCCCCCTTCAACAGCCCACTCAGACGATCAACCACAGGCCGATCCACCGTGCCGTACGTCCGAGCCTGCCACGGAGTCGGCTCCGTCCACGCCGTGAACGCCGCGATCATCAGATCCACCCGCCCCAACGACTCCGCGTACTCCACAGCCACACGCCGCGTCTCACGGGCCGCAGCAACGGCCCCCGCCCGGATCTGCGCCCGCAACAGCCTGCCGAGCAGCTCCACACGCTCCTCCGGCCCGGCCGAAAGAGCCACCGCATCAGCCAGAAGACCAGCCGCCACATCATGGGCATAACGCGCCTCGGCAAGCTCCGCCGCCCGCACACAATAGCCAACAGCCTTCGGCGAGCCCGCCCGCGCGAAATGATGAGCCAGCGCCGCGACATCGTCGCCCCCCTCAAGAGCGGCGCCGATCCGGGCATGCATCCGGGTGGCACGCAACCCGCTCAGATCAGCGAGAAGCGTGTCCCTCACAAGAGCATGCACAAAACGGACCAGACCCGGACCAGGCTCATCCAGAAGCCCCGCGACGACACCCGCCTCCAACGCATCCAACACCCCGTCCTCGTCCACATCAGCAGCCTTGACCAGGACGTCCACCGAACTCTCCCGGCCCGCCACCGCAGCCAGCCGCAACACCGACACCCCACCCTCCGGCAAACGCGCGAACCGACGACGCAGCACGTCCCGAACCCCCTCGGGAACCTCCGACAACGCCACCAACGCACCCTCACCGCTCAGCAACCGGGCACTCTCCCGCACATAAAACGGATTGCCACCCGTACGCTCCGCGATCCCCGCCACCGTCTCGTCATCGGCCTCGCACTCAGCCCGCACCAGCCGCGCCACGGCCTCCTCGTCCAACCCCGGCAACGCCACACGGACAGGCGCCACCCGCGCCAGAGAGGCCAGCGCCTCACCGAGACGCCCACCCTCCTCCGCACGGTACGCCACCACCACCAGAACCGGCGCCCGCAACCCCACACACCCGCCCAGCAGCTCCAACGTGGCCGCATCCGCCCCATGCAGATCATCCAGCACCACCGCCACCGGACGCTCCGAGGCGACCGCCGCAAGCCACCCCCACACAGCCCGACGCAGACGGAACCGCCCAGCGGTGGCATCACCGTCCACCGGCCCGCCATCAGCCAGCAGCGGCGCCAGATCGCGCGCGAACTCACCAGGAGACGCAGACGCGGCAACAGCGCCCAGCACCTCGGTCCACGCCCACGCAGGCGGCGCACCATCCACCTCCGGACAGCGACCGACGGCCACCAACCACCCCTCACGTTCCAGCCGCCTGCCGAAATGATCCAGCAACGTCGACTTGCCCAGCCCCGCCTCACCAGTGACACAGGCGACACGAACTCCATCGCTCACCGCCTCGGCAGCAGCCGCGACCAACGCCGACACCTGCGCCTCACGCCCGACGAACGACGCACCGATCACCGGAACCGTCCCCTCGGCGGCGGCCACCCGCGGCACCGGCGCGACCGGCGAAGCCGGCGCAGGCACGGTCGCACGCAGCACCTCCATACGCCGAGTGAGAATCGCCTCCTCCAACGCCACCAGCTCAGGACCCGGATCAAGCCCAAGCTCCTCAGCGAAAATGCCACGAGCACGGCGCAGCGTCGCCAACGCGTCCGCCTGACGCCCACTGCTCCACAACGCCAAGGCGTGCAACCGCCACCCCTCCTCACGAAGAGGCTCCTCACGAGTGAGCCGCTCGGCCTCGGCAACCACCACAGCAGGATCACCGACACGCAGACCCGCCGCCACATGCAGCTCGGCCGCCACCGAACGCAGCTCGTTCAACCGCGCCGTCTCGGCCGCCGCCCACGGCTCGTCCGCCACCTCGGCGAACGCCGGCCCCTGCCACAACCCCAGCGCCTCACCCAGCCGAGCCCGCGCGACACCCGCGTCACCGTCCGCACGCGCCCGCCCCAGCAACCCCTCGAACCGCCAGGCATCCACCGCCTCCGACGGCAACCGCAACGCATAACCCGGCGCCGCACTCACCAGCAACCGAGCCGGCGAACGCGGCGGACGCCCAGGCTCCAGCAACCGCCGCAGGTTCGACACGTACGCCTGCAACGACAACAACGCCCGAGCGGGCGCCTCCCCACCCCACAGATCCTCGATCATCCGATCGACCGGCACCACCTGCCCGCGCGCCGCCACCAGCAACGCCAGCACACCCCGCTGCCGCGGCCCGCCCAAAGGAACCGGCTCGCCGCCGACCTCAGCCGCCAGAGCGCCCAGAACCCGGATGAAGACCATGATCTGCACATCGTATGCGGACGTCCCGAATGACCTGCAAACACCCAGGAGCACGCTGAACACACCCCAACTGCGGGCGATCAAGCGAGCACCGGACCCGTACAACGCGTTCCGGGCGAACTACCCGGTGCTCGAAGGTGTTGTTGGTGGATGAGGACGGGCGAAGCCCGTGCCTTTATAGGAGGTGGGATTTGTGAACCAGTCCGTCGCCTTTACAATGTAGATCATATCTGGTCAGCTCCGGCGCCTGTTCTCCTCCGCGTGACCGACCCCGGGGTGGGGCCGTCGGCGCGGGGGTGTGCCGCCGTACTCCGGGTGGTGCTCGAAGTGCCACCACTCGTTGTCGAACATGCGGTAGAGGTCGTAGCGGGCGCCGTGCTCCTCCAGCCAGCGCGCGCCTTCGTGCGGGCGCACGTCCAGGGCGATGCCCTTGACGTGGTTGGACTCCGTCGGCGGCAGGACGAGCATGCGCGCCAGCGCCGGGGAGCCGGTGCGGCGCACCTCCTCCTCGAACATCCGGAGCTGCACGAGCGGATCACGGTATCCCGAGGTGAGGCCGAGCAGCTGGCCGTGACGCCAGAGCGCCTCGGTGCGCGCCGCGGTGAACGCCGCCAGGGCGCCGTCGGTGAGCCCGGTCAGGTCCTCGGCGGGGAAGCGCATCCGTAACGCCCACTGGCAGGCCAGCTCGCGGGCCCGGCCGGGGCGGCGGACGAGCGCCGCGGGCAGCAGGAGCCGCGCGAGCACCAGCGTCACCACGGCGAACAGCCGATCTCGGGGCCGAGCTGGGATGGTGCGTGGTTCGTTCATGACGAACTACGATTGGCGCCGAATATGAGTGGGTCGTCTGCCGAATGTCACCGTTTGTCGACGGCCACCACGCCGGCACCACCGTGACACAACGATGACATGGCGCTGACAGGACGGGGACATCACCGGCCGACAGTGGACGGAGTTGACCGGCGACTGAGGTTACGGAGCGAGCTGTGGTACTCGGCGGCGTGTCGCGAGTGTTGTTGATCGAGGACGACCCGGCCGTGCGGGAGGGCCTTGAGCTGGCCCTGACCCGGCACGGGCATCGGGTGGGCGCCGTGGAGTCCGGCGAGGAGGGGCTGGAGCGGCTGCGCGCCGACCGTCCCGACGTCGTCGTGCTCGATCTGATGTTGCCCGGCATGAACGGGTTCGAGGTCTGCCGCCGCATCCGGGCCATCGGCGAGGTGCCGATCATCATGCTGACCGCGCGCGGCGACGACATCGACGTGGTGGCGGGGCTGGAGGCGGGCGCCGACGACTACGTGGTCAAACCGGTGCAGCCCAGGGTGCTCGAAGCGCGTATCCGCGCCGTGCTCCGGCGGATCGGCCGCGACCAGGCGGAACTGGAGCGGCACGGTGAGCTGACCATCGATCGGGCCGGGCTGGTGGTCACCAAGCGCGGCGCCCCGATCGGGCTCACCCCGGCCGAGCTGCGCCTGCTGCTGGAGCTCTCCGGCACGCCGGGCCGGGTGCACAGCCGCCAGCAACTGCTGGACTCGGTGTGGGAGCACGGGTACTTCGGCGACTCGCGGCTGGTGGACGCGTGCGTGCAGCGGCTCCGCGCGAAGATCGAGGACGACTCGGCCTCCCCCGTCTACGTGCAGACGGTGCGGGGGTTCGGTTACCGGTTCGGGCCGGTGTGAACCGGCGGTGACGCCCGTGCCGAGCCCGGGGCTGCGTGCCCGGCTGTTGTTCGCGTTCGCGCTGCTGTGCGTGGTCACCACGGCGGCGGTGACCGGCGGGCTCTACGTCCAGGCCCGCACCGACATCCTGCAACGGGCCCAGGACGCCGCGCTGCAGGCGACGAGAGCGCGCCTGGAGACGCTCTTCCCGTTGCGCACCCCGGCTCCGGACCGGACCGAGCTCGGCAGGATCGCCGCCACCATGGCCGAGCGGGACAGCTACGCGCTCGCCGTCTACGGCGGGCTGGACGCGCAGGCCGGCCCGCCGTCCGACCGGGCGCCGGGCCTGATGCGGAACCCGCCGCCGGGGAGCGGGGGACGCGACGAGAACGTGCCGGCCCTGGAGGCCGAGGACCTGAGGCCCCAGGCCCTTTCCGTGAGCCTGCGGCGGAAGGTGGCCGAAGGCGAGATGGCCTGGCAACGGGTGGTGCGGGAGGGCAGGCCCTTCCTGATCATCGGCGCGCCGTTGCTGATCACCGAGGGTGACCGGTGGAGGGTGTCCGGCATCGAGATCTACACCACCCGCAGCCTGCTTCCCGAGCAGCGCAGCATCGACTTGCTCGCCAGCCGCGCCTGGCTCAGCGGCGGGGCGGCCATGGCGTTCGCGGTGGTCGTGGCGTTGCTGGCCACCCGCAGCGTGCTGCGCCCGGTGCGCGAGCTCGGCCGGGCGGCCCGCCTGCTGGGCGAGGGCGAGCTGCGGACCAGGGTCGCGGTCCGCGGTTCCGACGAGCTGGCCGACGTGGCGCGCACCTTCAACGACACCGCCGCGGAGCTGGAACGGCACGTCATGCAGCTGCGTGCGATGGAGGCCGACGCCCGCCGGTTCGTGGCCGACGTCTCGCACGAGCTGCGCACCCCCCTGGCCGCGCTCGCCGCCGTCGCCGAGGTCCTCGACGACGAGGCGGCCGAGCTGCCCGAGCCCGCCGGCCGGGCGGCCAAGCTGGTCAGCCAGGAGACGCTCAACCTCACCGCGCTGGTGAACGACCTCATCGAGATCAGCAGGTTCGACTCCGGCGTCGCGGCCCTGTCGCTGAACGAGGTGGACGTGGCCGAGCTGGTGCCCGCGACCCTGCGCGTCCGGGGCTGGTCGGACGCGGTGCGCACCGAGCTTCCCTCCTCGGTGACGGCGAGGCTGGACCCGCGCCGCGTGGACGTCATCCTCGCCAACCTCGTCGGCAACGCCCTGCGGCACGGCGAGCCGCCGGTGTCGGTGCGGTTGTCCGCCGACCCGCAGTGGATCACTGTCGAGGTCCGCGACCACGGTCCGGGGCTGGAGGAGGCGGTGCTGCCGCACGCGTTCGACCGGTTCTACAAGGCCAGCGCGGCGCGGGCCAGGTCCGAGGGCAGCGGCCTGGGCCTGGCCATCGCGCTGGAGAACGCGCGCCTGCACCGGGGCGACCTCACCGTCGCCAACGCCCCCGACGGCGGCGCCCTGTTCACGCTACGCCTGCCACGCAGGACCCCCGAGCAGGACGGAGCAGCCGGATGAGGGCCGCACTCCCCCGCCGCGCGCTCGCCGCGGGTCTCCTGGCGCTGGTCGCGGGCTGCGGCGTGCGTCCCAGCGACGTCATCGCCGTCGGCCAGCCGCCGAAGGGAACCGTCGCGCTGACCACGACGATCATCCTCTACCTGGTGAAGGACGGGCGGCTCAGCGCCGTGACGCGGCCGAGCGCCCGCCCGCTGTTCCGGACCGAGAGGCTCGCGCTGCTGGCGGCCGGGCCCATCGAGAAGGAGCGGGCGCTCGGGCTCAGCACCGAGGTGCCGCCGGAAGCCGATCCGTTCCTGGTGACCGTCAAGGCGCGCGACCGCATGGTGCTGACCCCGTCCGCGCCGGGCGGTGACCTGTCCCCCCTGGCCGTGCAGCAGATCGTGTGCACGGCCGCCGCGTTGCCGGACAGCCCTGCCCGCATCGCCGTCGCGGGGGCACGCACGAGCGTCGACCCCCGCGACTGCCCGGCCTGACCGCCGTCGGCGACGGTCGCCGGCGTCCCGGGCGGCCTGAGCTCCGGCAGGCGAACGGCCGGTGGGACGTGACCGCGGTCAGCTCTTGGCGGGGATGCGCTTGCCGAGGTTGACGAAGAACAGGACCAAACCGACCGTCAGCACGATGTGCCCCAGCCCCGCCATCCCGGTGATCGCCGGGCTGGTCTCGGCGCCCAGCACCGTCTGGGTGCCGTGCACCAGCATCATCGCCACCGTCAGCGCCAGCCCGCCGTTGTAGACCCAGAAGAACCAGGTGAACAGCCTGCCGCCGGCGCTCAGCGTGAACACCTTCTCCAGCACCAGCACGATCAGGAAGAACAGCATGCCGAGAGCGAGCAGGTGGGTGTGCACCACACCGAGCTGGGTGTCGCCGGTGAAGTCGTTGAGCTTGGTGATCTCGCGATAGTAGAGGCCGGTGATGACGCCGACGATCATGTAGATGTGCGCCGCATGGTAGATCTTTCTCACGGTTGAGACCTTAGAGGTTGTTTTGCCACCATTCGTACCGGCGTCCCCGCCGGACGAGCTCAGCCCTGCCAGGCCCGGCGGAAGCTCGCCCGGGCCCGGTGCAGCCGGGACTTGACCGTGCCCGACGGCACCCGCAACATCCGCGCCGCGACGTCCTCCGGCACCCCTTCCAGGTCGCGCAGCACCAGCACCGCCCGATGCTCCGGCGACAGGCGCTCCAGCACGTCCCGAATGTCCACGGCACGCTCGACGTCGTGCGGCGAGGGCACGCCGGCCAGCTCCGCCGGGCTGGACCGCCCGTCGCGCCGGGCGATCCGGACGGCCTCGCGCACGGCTATCGCCCGCGCCCAGCCGAGCAGGGCCTCGGGTTCGCGCAGGTCACGCAGATGCCGGAAGATCGCGATCAGCGCCTCCTGCACGGCGTCCGGCCCGCTGTCCAACGCGATGGGCCCGCAGATCCGGCCCAGGTACGGCGTCAGCTCGGCGAGCAGGTCGTTCATCGCCATCGTGTCGCCCCGCTGGGCGGCGAGCACCCGGGCCGCCGTCACGACGCGCCCCCGGAGTCCCTGGCCGCCGCGCCGCCCGCCGCCCCGCCGGCGTCCCGGGCCGCTTCCACACCCGCGTCCCCACCCGCGTCCCCACCCGCGTCCCCGGCCGTGACCCGGGACGCGAGCCTGGCCAGCGCCTTCTCCCCCGCCGCCCGCACGCCCCACGGCACCAGCGCCGCGCGGCCCGGGACGCGCACCCCGCCCGTCTGCGCGACCAGCGTCCCCTCCGGCACGGCGGTCGCGGCCAGGCCGACGAGCAGGAACCGGCTCTGCATCCAGCACCAGCCCGGCCGCAGGTCGACGTCGAACCGGGCGCGCATGCCGTACCGGCTGCGGGCCCTGGCCACGAGACGGCCGTCGTCCGGGCCCGCGGACTCGACGGTGAGCTGCCGCATGTCGGGTTCGAACGTGCCGAATTCCATCTCCAGATCGCTCACCACGGCCCAGACCGCCGCGAAGGGTGCGGGAATGACGCGCTCGGCGACGGACGCCCCGGGAATGGCCGCGGCCAGCGCGCGCAGGCGGCGTACGGGGTCCAGATCGGCAACAGGCCAGCTCATGTCCATCCAGAGGCGGGAGGGGCGCGAAAGGTTCCATGGAACCATTACGGATTTCGCCGACTCCTGCCTGGCATGAACATTCCACGCCTCGGCGCCCTGACCGCCGCCGTCCTGCTCACCGACGCCGCCGCGCACCTGTACTGGCTGACCGGCCGCACGTGGCCCGCCCGCGACGTCAGCTCCCTCTCCCTGGCGGTGCTGAACTTCGAGGTGCCGTTCACCCCGCGCGTGCTGGTGCCGCTCGTCGTCGTGCTCGGCGCCGGGGCGGCGGCGGTGCTGGTGTGCTCACGCGGTCGTGGCGGCCTGCCCGCCCGCCTGGTCACGGCCGCCGTCGCCGCCGGGACCCTGGTGCGGGCGGCGGCCGGGCTGGTGTGGATCGCCGGCGTCGGCGCGGACACCGGGACCCCGTTCTACTGGCTCAACCTGTTCCTCTACACGCCTGTCTGCGTGTTCATGGCCACGGCGGCGGCCCTGGTCGCCGCCCGCCGCGGCTCCCGGCGGCTCTAGCCGGAGCAGAGCTGGGCGCGCAGGGTGCGGAAGGCCCATTGCTCCCAGCGCTCCCGCGGCCAGCCGCGGCCGTGCACGAACAGCAGGTACAGCTCGGGGCTGAGCAGGCCGTACAGCAGGTCGGCGGCCTCCTGCGCGGACACCCCGGCCCGCGCCCCGGGCTTGCCCACCAGGGCCTTGGCCGCCTCCTGCTGGACGACGTAGCGGGGATCGACGTCGTCCGGCCACAGCGCCGCCACCTCCGGGTCGCCGGCGACCGCCGCCTCCAGGACCTTGCCGATCGGCGCGACGCGCTCCAGGACGGAGCTGGTGCCGGCGACGTAGGCGCGCAGCAGGTCCTGGGCGGTGCCGGCGGCCAGCGCCGCGGCGTACCAGGGCCGGTCCATGGTGGCCACCGGCTCGTCGTCGCCCGCGATCGTGACGTCGACCAGCTCCTTGAGCAGGGCGCGCTTGTTGCCGAAGACGAAGTAGATCGTCTGCACCGCGACCCCGGCCTTCTCGGCCACGTCCTGGAGGTTCGTGGCGCCGTATCCGTCGCGGACGAACAGCTCCGACGCCGCCTCGAGGATGCGCCGGCGCGTCTCCTTCGCCTTCTGGGCCCGCTTGTTCGGCCGCTTGACATCGCTCATGGCTAGAGTCTATCTCTAGATTCAGTCACTAGAAGCCAACTCTAGAGAGAAGGTCTAGCCATGCCGGTCATCAGCGTCACCCGCTTCCAGGCCGATCCCGCGGACGCCGAGGAGGTCCAGGCCCGGCACGCCGCCCTGGTCACCGCCATCAGAGCCACCGCGCCCGGCCTCACCGAGGCCCGCCTCGGCCGCCTGGACGACGACACGTGGGTCGGCGTCTGGCGCTGGAACTCGGCCGCCGCCCTGCGGGCGGCCCGCCAGGCCGCGCCCGGCACCCCCGCGGCCGTCGCGGCGTTCGAGGTGGTCCGCGACGTCACGGCGCAGGACATCGAGGTCCTGGCCGAGCTGTGACGGCCCGCCCCGGCTCCCGGCCGCGAGGCCGCGGGCCGGGGCTTTCCCGAATCGAGGAGATGACATGATCGAAATCGACGCGTTGACCAAGGTGTACGGATCGGCGCAGGTCCGGGCGGTCGACGAGGTGTCCCTGCGCGTCCCCGCCGGGTCGGTCGTCGGGTTCCTGGGCCCCAACGGCGCGGGCAAGACCACGACCATCAAGATGCTGGCCGGGCTGCTGTCCCCCACCTCCGGCCGGGTCCGGCTGGCCGGGTTCGACGTGACCCGGCAGCGCCGGTCCGCGATGGCGTGCTTCGGCGCGGTGCTGGAGGGCTCCCGCAACGTCTACTGGACCCTGTCGGCCTGGCAGAACCTCATGTACTTCGGCCGGCTGAAGGGCCTGCGCAAGGCCCGGGTCGCCGAGCGCGCCGAGGATCTGCTGACCGATCTCGGCCTGTGGGAACGCCGCCACGAGAAGGTGGGCGGCTTCTCCCGGGGCATGCAGCAGAAGGTCGCGATCGCCGTCGCCCTGATCGCCGACCCGCCCGTCGTGCTGCTGGACGAACCGACGCTCGGCCTGGACGTCGAGGCCACCCGCACCGTCCGGAACTGGATCGCCGAGCAGGCCCGCGAGCTGGGCACCACCGTCCTGCTCACCACCCACCAGCTCGACATCGCCCAGGAGCTGTGCGACCGGGTGGCCGTCATGCGCCAGGGGCGGCTCGTGGCCGACCTGCCCACCCGCGAGCTGCTGGCCCGCTTCCGCGAACGCGACCGGTACGAGATCCGCGTCGAGGGAGCCGCGCCTCCCGGCTTCGACGCCGACACCCGTGACGGCGTCACCACCATCCGCGTGCGGGTGAGCGATCCGGCCGAGGTGTACGACGTGGTCAGGCGGCTGCGCGCGCACGGAGCCGTCCTGGAGTCGCTGACGCAGGTCCAGCCCGGCCTGGAGGACGTGTTCCTGGCCCTGGTGAACGAGCCGTCCCATGCTGCCTGACGTCCTGCGCGCCGAGATCGGCAAGGGCCTGCGCGTGCAGCTCGCCCACCCGGCCGGGCACGTCGTCACGCTGCTGATCAGCACCATGATGTATCTCGGTCTGCAATTCGTGCTGGGCCAGGGTGAGCTGCGCCAGGATCTGCTGCCGCCCACCTTGGTCGCGATCGGCGGCTACTGGTTCCTGCAGTACGCCGGCCTGGTGATGGTGGCCGACCTCGTCGAGGAGATCCGCGCCGGGACCTTCGCCCAGTCCCAGATGAGCCCGGCGCCACCGTGGTTGCCGATGTTCGGCCGGCTGCTCACCGCGTCGGTGTTCGGGCTGGCCGTGGCCGCCGTCGCCGCTCTCGTGCCGATGCTCCTGGCGCAGATCGCCGTCCCGTTGCGCTGGGCCGCGCTGCTGCCCGCCGCGCTGCTCGGGGTCGACGCGCTGGCCTTCACCTTCCTGCTGGCCGCCCTCGCCCTGGTCTCACCGGCGGTCGGCGCCCTGCAGTCGTTGTTCACCTCGCTGGTGCTGCTGCTCAACGGTTCGTTCCTGCCGCTGCACCTGTATCCGGACTGGCTGGCCGCGGCGGCCCGGCTGCTGCCCACCACGCTGGGCGTCGAGGCGCTCAACCGGACGCTGTTCGAGGGCGGCACCCTGGCCGGGCTGTGGACCGGCGGCACGCTGCCCTGGCTGCTGGCCCACACCCTCGTCCTCGCCGCCGTGGCCGGCCTGCTGTTCGTCCGCAACCACCGGCGAGCCCTGGAGGCGTCATGACCTTCGTCCGCGGATTCGCCGCCGAAGTCCGCAAGGGGATGATCGGCCTGCTCGCCGGATGGCGCGAGGTCCTCCTGGAGATGATCACCTTCCCGCTGTTCTACCTGCTCGTCGTGCTGTTCATGGGACGCGGGCAGCTGCGCGCCGACCTGCTGCCGCCGGTGTTGCTCGGCATGGTGGCGCTGACGTTCGTCCACGAGCAGGTCAACCGGGTGTTCTGGAGCTACCTGGGCGACATCCGGTCCGGCGTGCTGGAGCAGACCTACCTGACCCCGCTGCCCTCGGCCGCGAGCATCCTCGGCCGCCAGGTGGCCGCCGTGATCGCGGCCGTGCCCGCCGCGCTGGCCGTCCTGGCCACCGGGGTCGCCGCCGTCGCCCTCCAGGGCGGGCGGCTGCCCCTCGACGCGCAGGTGATCGTGCCGCTGGCCGCCATCGTGCTGGGCACCTGCGGGCTCGCGCTCATCCTGTGCGGCCTGTGCCTGGTGTTGCGGCGCATCGAGATCGTCACCCAGCTGTCCGTGGCCCTCTACGCCGTCGCGGGCGGCACCCTGGTCCCGCTGGCGGCCCTGCCCGAACCGGTCGCCTTCCTCAGCCGGCTGGTGGTGCCCATCGCGCCCGGCATCGAGGCGATGCGCGACATCCTGCTCGGCGGGCATTCCCTGGCCGCCCTCCCGACCGGCTGGGGCCTCGGCTGGCTGCTGGCCCAGCCGCTGCTGATCACGGCGGCCGGGGTGGTCCTGTTCCACCGGCTGGAGAACGTCGCCCGCCATCGCGGCACCCTGGCCCGCTCCTGAGGACCCCGCCGCCTGGGCCGGTGGGCCGGGCGGCGGGTGAGCGGTCAGGGGCCGACCCGCCGGACGGTGATCTCGTACTGGTCCACGGCGCCCTCCCACCGGGCCACCAGCGCGCCGCCCTCGTCCCTGGCCGTGCGCATGTCCTGACGGCACAGGGCCAGTTCGTCGGAGCGGGGATCGCAGAACGCGCGCAGGTGCGCCCGGAGCCCGGCGTGCTCCACGGCCGCGACGGCCGCCGCCGTCTCGGGGTCGCCCCCTTCGTACGGCACCAGGCTGTCGAAGCCGTCGCCGATGCCGGTGGCGACGCGGAGGGCGTCGAGGAGCGTGCCGTCCGAGGCGATGGTGGCGCTCGTCACGGACCAGGCCCCGGCCGGCAGGCCGACCCCGTGGCGGGCCGTCAGGCGCGCCAGCTCGGCGCCGCCGACCTGGGGCCAGCGGTCGGAACCGGCGAGCTTGACGGCCGCCAGCTCGTCCCCGAAGTCGGCCGGCAACTCCGCCGCGGCGTCGATCTCGAACAACGACCGGCTCGGGTCGAACCGCAGCTCGGGGTAGCCGACCTCGTCGAGCAGCAGCAGGTTCTCGCTGGAGATCGTCGCGCGGCCGGCGAGGGCGGCCGGCTCCAGCCACGCCGGATCCCTGTTGAAGCCCGTCTCGTCGAGCCAGTTGCCGGTGTAGCAGGCCGCGTACTCGGCCTCGGGGTCGAAGCCGGAGAGCGGATGGCCCAGCAGGACGCCGAAGGCCTGCCTCAGCGACGACTCCCAGTCGTCATCGGTGGTGGGGGCGGACGTCACGTTCGCGCCTTTCGTCAGTGGGGGGATCGTGACGCGCGGCGCGCCCGCCGTCTGGCGTCACTGCTCATGATCAATTGTAGAGTGAGGCATTCGTCCCCCTCCCCCTTCGGGAAGCGTCCTGTGTTACGTCGTCACCGTTCGGCCGTGCCCGCCCTGCTTCTCACCGTTCTGTACGGTGCCGCCCTGACGGTCGCCGCCGTCGTCGCCCTGGTCTCCGGTGAGCTCGGCCCGTTGTGGGGGCTGACGCTGTTCTCGGCCGCGGCCGAAGGCGTCACGGCCACCGGGCCGAACCTGTTCCTCCTGGCCCTGGCCGGGCTGTCCTGGTCCTGGGGGATCTGGCAGATCCTGCGCGGGCCGCCGGCGGGGCCGCCGCCCCCGCGGGACCCCGACACCCTGCGGTTGCGCCTGGCGCTGTACGCCTCGGCGGCCACGACGTTCCTGCTCCACCTCACCGCGTCGATGCAGGCCGACACGACGGTGATCGACTCCGCGGTGATGTGCGTGCTCGTGGTGCTGTTCATGCGGGTGCTGGGCCGCGGCCGGCCGTACATGCGGGGCGCCGGGCTGCTGGGGTACGGCGGGTTCACCGTCATCGGCGTGCTCGGCCTCCTCGGCCGGCCCGTCCCGGAGGGGGGCGAGCTGGTCTGCGGCCTGGCCGGTCTGGTCTGGACGGTGCTGGTCCTGCGGGCCCAGGGCTCCGACGACCGCTGGGGCACGGCGACCGTCGCGTACGGCGTCGCCGCCCTGGTGACGCCGCTGATCCTGGTGCTGGCGGCGTTGCCGTTCGCCGGCGGGGAAGGCGCGGCCGGGGCTCTCGGCGTGGTGTCGAGCGTCCTGATGATGATCTGGCTGGCCCGCTCCGCCCACGACCTTGCCGCCCCGCGCCGCCCCGCGCCGCCGACCGGCCCGACCGGCCCCCGAGGCCACGCCGGAGGCCTGAGCTCGGGGCGAGCCGGTGAACCGAGCCGGTGAACCGGGGCTCAGCGTCTGCGCTGCCTGGTCCTCTCGGTCCTGTCGGCCGCGGAGGTCCCCCGCGGCAACGACGGCCTGGCCAGGGGCGCCAGCGCCGGCCCCTGCCACTGCCGGGGCCGCGGCCGCGCCGCCCCCGACCCCGTTCCCTTGTCGTCGTCGGGATTCCCGCCGTCGATGGACAGGATGCGGCCCCTGAACTTGGGGTGCCTGGTCTCCCAGTACCGCCAGCCCTCCACCCTGGACGGCACGTTGGCTATCCCCGAGCCGACCTCGAACTGCTTGCAGGTGCCGAGGACCGACCAAGCCGACCAGCCGATGCGGTAGCCGAAAACGCGGTACCACATATTGCCGTACATCCCTTTAGTGATAGTCCGGCTGTATTCATGGCCGGTGAAGACCATATGCCGCTCTTCGAGGTGTGGCACGCCCATCTTGCGCAGGTTACGCACCAGATCTCCGGTCGTGATCGAGAACTGCTGCTCGTTCTCCGTCTCCCGGAACGCCCTCACCTCGTATTCCCGGGTCACCGTCACCGTGATGGTGCCGCCGGGGCCGTCAATGTAGCGGGTACGGGGAATGAAGAAGTTCCTCGGCGAGAGCGAACGGATTTTGAAGAAGGTGTGCGGGTCGCACCGCCCGTCGCCGTCCGCGTGCGCGGCCAGGGTCATGGCGGGGGTCACGGCGGGGATCATGGCCAGGACGAGGGCCGTCGAGAGCGAGCCGCGCACGGCCACTCGTGTCATGCTCCGCCCAAGACGAGGCGCCGCCGGCCGGGTGGGGTTGCTGAGGGCATTTGCTCGTATTTTGGGTGAGAACATGTACCGTTCCTTTCGGAATGCAGCCCGTAGTCGCTATCCGAACCCATAGACCGGAATGCGGCCCTTCCGCACGCCGATCAGGGCATCTGGACCGGTACGATGTTTACACTTGCCACGAATCACTCATCGACGCCACACCGAAACCGCATTCCCGGTGACCGGCAAGATTCAGTTGTCGGAATGCCATGGCTCAGGGGCATCGCTCAGCGAAATCGTTCCCTCGGACCCCGGGACGCGCGACCGCGTGAAGGCCCGGATCCGTTCGGCGACGACCTCGGGGGCGTTCAGGTCGGGGGCGTTGTGGTCGAGCCCGGCGATGATCTCGTGCCGGGCGTCGGGCATGAGGCGGGCCAGGCGAGCCGGCACATCGGTGAGGTAACCGGGGGACCTGTCGCCGCCGAGCAGCAGCGCCGGGGAGCCGACGGCGGCGTACCTGGCGCCGTCGGAGTCCAGGCGGACGATCTCGCCGATCTCGGCGGGGGTGGTCGCCATCATCGCCCGCGTGTCGCGCCCCTCCGCCCCGCGCAGCATCAGGAACGCCAGCGCGCGGAACACAGGCGCCGGCGCGTCGCCGACCGGAACAAGGCGGGTGGCCTTGAGGAAGGCCGCCATCGCCGCGGTGTGCCTGCCCTGCGCCAGCAGCCGCTCGAACGCCGGCAGCCAGCCGGCGGGGAAGGAGCCGTCGATGCTGACGCCCGGTTCGTAGACCATGAGCGCGGCCACCCTGCGCCGCAACCCGAGGTGCAGGGCGACGAGACCGCCGTAGCTGTGGCCGAAGACCAGGCGCGCGCCCGTGCGGTCCATGACGGCCAGCGCGTCGTCGACCTCGGTGTCCACGCCGTACGCCGGGCCCTGCGGGCCGCTGCCGCCGCGTCCGCGCCGTTCGATCACGTGCACGCTGTGCGTGCCGGACAGTGCTCGCGCCAGCGCCCCGTAGTGGTGGGCGCGCCGGTTGTTCCCGGGGATCACCAGCAGCCCCGGCCCCCGCCCCGCGCTGAGCACGGCGATCGTCGTGCCGTCCTTCGAGGTCACGTCCGCGCTGCGCCACCGCATCGACTTCTTGCCGCCCATCACGCCCTGCCTTCACGTCGGTGGAGACAGCAGCCTGGCCGCCGGGGCTGTCACCCGGCTGGCAGGACGCTGGCACCGGCGCCCGGGAGGAGAACGCTCAGGCCCAGTAGTCGCCGTCGGGCAACCGCAGGTACGTGTCCGGTTCCGTGAGCGAGCGGGCGTCGGCCGGGCGCAGCCCCGCGCCGGCGAAGCAGTACGCCTCGGCGCACCCGTCGTACAGGTACGTGCGCAGGATCTCCTCCGGCGAGTCCTCCGGGGAGGCGTCGCCGCCGCCCGGATGGGTGTCCCATTCCTCGGCCTCGCCGTCGCGGTAGACCCTGCCCTGGTTGCCGCTCTTGGGATTGGCGTACATGCCGTAGGCGACCGTGCCCGCCGACAGCGCCTTCATGACGCCGGGCGTGGCGGCCATGTACCCCCACTCCTGGAAGACGACGCAGCCGCCCGGCACGTCGGTGACGCCGACGAACCGCAGCGCGTCGTCCTCGAACGGATCCTCCTCGACCTCTTCGAGCTCCTCCTCCGTGGCGGGTTCGGCGGCAAGCCGGCGCGCCGCCTCCGCCGCGCTGACACCGCGCACGCACGTCAGGCTGAAGCCGTCGCCGTCGAGGCCCTCCAGAACGCCGACCAGGCGCGCGGCCTCCGCCACGGCCGCCGTCTCGGCCTCGGTGAGCCGGGCGTGGCCGGGCGGGAACGGGAAGAACAGGCCGGGCGTCGGACCGGCCAGGCTGAGCCGGCCGGGCGACCAGCCGCCCATCATCGGCCGCCACGGGTCGGCTCCGGCGGCGACCAGCGCACGGGCGTTGTCCGGCTGGTCATGGAAGACCGCCTCCCAGAGCGCGGTGCGGCCCTCGCACTCGGCGTCGACGTCGGCGACCCGGGCGGCCAGCTCGGCGACCACCTCCGGCGAACCGCGCTCGGCGGCGACGTGCAGGGGACGCTCGTCGAAGTACGCGCCTTCGTCGGGGTCGGCGCCCGCGGCCAGCCTGGCGCGGACCAGAGGGAGGTTCCTCCAGCCGTCCCACCCCAGATCGGACCAGCCGGGGGTTTCCTGTGCGGTCATGACAGCTCCTTCAAGATCCGTTATGCGGAGACGAGCGGTGTCATCATGGCGCAGGGCACGGACAATTTTCGAAGATCATCCAGACGGCGACCTTCCGGGACGCCCGCACAGGGAACCCCTTGCCCCCGGCGTCCCACCGAGGACAAGGGCGGGGCCGGATCAGGGCTGGGCGTCCAGCCACTCCCGGAAGGTCGGGCCGGCGAGCCTGGCGTGCGGGCCGGGCAGGAACGCGCCGGCGGCGGCCAGATCGGCATCGGGCACGCCCGCGCCGTCGACGCCCACGACCTTGACACCCCGGCGGGCGCCCAGGAGCCGGGCCGCCTCCGCCAGCGTCTCCCTGCGCGGACCGGCGATCTCGGGGATCGGCGTGCCGGGCACGGTCGCGGCGACGGCCAGGTCGACCAGCTCCTCGGCCACGACGCGGCAGGCCACGAGCTGGGTGGGCAGCTCCGGGACATAGGCCACGTCACCGGGCTGCCAGTCCAGCAGCTGCGCCACGAACTCGTGGAACTGCGCCGCCCGCAGCACGCGGACGGGAAGCGGCCCGGCCGGCAGCAGCTCCTCGTGCACCCTCTTGGCGGCCAGGAAACCAGCAGTGGCCTTGTCGGCCCCGATGATGGAGGCCACGACGATCCGCGCGACCCCCGCCCGGCGGCCGTACTCGTGCAGGTTGCGGGCCGAGGCGCGGAAGAACTCCGTCGCCGCCTCCTGGTCGGAGGAGTGCCAGGAGGCGACGTCGATGACGACCTGCGCCCCCGTCAGCGCCTCGGCGAGGCCCTGACCGGTGACGACGTCCACGCCGGTGGCGCGGGACATCGGCACGACCCGGTGGCCCCTCTCGGTCAGGACGTCGACGACGTGGCGGCCCAGCCGGCCGGTCGCCCCGGCCACCGCGAACGTGGTGATGCTCATGTCAGGCGCCTTTCTCACTCGCTGTAGTTCCGGCCGGGCGGCATGCCGGGGATCGGCTTGGCGATGAGGGCCGCCGGGGTGAAGAAGCCGATGTGGGCGATCGCCATGACCAGCGACCACATCGCCCTGTCGTCGTACAGCGCCGACGCCCTGGCGTACAGCTCGTCGCTGACGCGCTCCCCCGACGGGTTCGGCGTGAGGACCGCCTCCACCAGCTCCAGCGCGACGCGTTCCGCCTCGGTGAAACAGGTGGCGTCCCGCCAGGTGGCCACGGCGGTGATGCGCTCCTCCGGCTCCCCCAGCCCGCGCAGGCCGGCGGTCTCCCTGACGGTGAAGTACGTGCTGCCCAGCAGCTGCCCGGCGCGCAGCTGCAGCAGCGCGATGGTCACCGGGGGGATCACCCCGTTCCGCAGGGCCTTGTGCAGCCCCTCGCCGACCACCGCCAGCTCGGGGAGAAAAGGGAGGGGGTTGGGCATACGCGACCGCCGGCCGGTCGTCGTGGACATGGACATGAGGAAGACTTCCCTTCGCGTTCTCGACTCGTCGTCGCGCCGCGCGGATCGTCCGCGCGGCGTCCTGACGACCACGAGACGCCGCCGCCCCGGCCCCCGTAACACCGGCGCCCCTGTGACGTAGGCCACCGGCCGGACGTGTTACGCGGCGGCGCACGACGGCGTCTTGTGCGTGTGGCAGTGCACAGAACGGACAGGCAGGAGCGGGACATGACCGATCACGACGAACACGCCGGGCCGCCCGGCTCCGCCACCCAGGTGTTCGTCGCCCACCGCAACCTGCTGTTCACCGTCGCCTACGAGATGCTCGGCTCGGCCGCCGACGCCGAGGACGTCCTGCAGGAGACCTGGCTGCGATGGGCGGACGTCGACCTCGCCGCCGTCCGGGAGGAGCGCGCCTACCTGGTGCGGATCGTCACCCGGCAGGCGCTCGACCGGCTGCGCGCGCTGGGCCGGCGCAAGGAGTCCTACGTCGGGCCGTGGCTGCCCGAGCCGCTGCTGACCGCCCCCGACGTGGCCGAGGACGTCGAGCTCGCCGAGAGCGTCTCCATGGCGATGCTGCTGGTGCTGGAGACGCTGCAGCCGACCGAGCGGGCGGTGTTCGTGCTGCGCGAGGTGTTCGAGCTGGACTACGACGAGATCGCCGAAGCCGTCGGCAGGAGCCCGTCAGCGGTCCGCCAGATCGCCTACCGGGCGCGGGCGCACGTCGCCGCCCGCCGGCCGCGCGGCACCACCTCCCCGGCCGAGACCCGGGCCGCGCTCCAGGCCTTCCAGCGGGCGGTCGAGACCGGCGAGCTGCAGAGCCTGCTCGACGTCCTCGCGCCGGACGTCGTCGCCCTGAGCGACGGCGGCGGCCGCCGGCACGCCCTGCTGCGGCCTGTCGTGGGCATCGACAACGTGGCCCGCCTGCTGGCCGCGGGCTGGTGGAAGCACGACGCGGACAGATCGGTCGAGCTGGTGCAGATCAACGGCGGGCCCGGGCTGCTCGTGCGGATCGACGGCGAGATCGACGGAGTCGTGGCGGTGCGCGTGGAGAACGGCTACGTCACCGGCGCCTACCACGTGCGCAATCCCGACAAGCTAGCGCGGATGGGACGGGAGACCACCGTGACCCGCTGAGCGTCGCGGGTCAGCGCGGGGCGCCCAGGACGCAGAACTCGTTGCCCTCCGGATCGGCCATCACGACCCACGGCACGTCGCCCTGGCCCACGTCGGCGGGCTTCGCGCCGAGCTCCGCCAGCCGGGCCACCTCCGCCGCCTGATGGGCGCCGCGGTGCGGCAGCAGGTCGATGTGCACCCGGTTCCACACGGTCTTCGGGCCGGGCGTCGTGCGCAGGAACTCCAGGTAGGGCCCGACCCCCTCGGGCGCACGCAGCCGCGCGTGAGCGTCGCTCACCTCGTGCACGGTCCAGCCCGCCGCCTCGCCCCAGAACCGGGCCATGGCCCGCGGGTCGGAACAGTCGACCACCACCGCGGCGATCGGCCCGGTGTCCCGGTAGATCTCCCGGGGCTCCAGCACGCAGAACACGTTGCCCTCCGGATCGGCCATGACGACCCACGGCACGTCGCCCTGGCCCACGTCGGCGGGCTTCGCGCCGAGCTCCGCCAGCCGGGCCACCAGCTCCGCCTGATGGGCCTCGGAGGTGGTGGCGAGATCGAGGTGCACGCGGTACCTCACCGTCTCGGGGTCGGGGACGGTGACGACGTCGACGCAGACGGCGCTGGGATCGGGCCAGGCGAAGCCCACGGGCTCGACGTTGGTCACGCCGGGGCCCTCGCCGGAGACGCCCCAGCCCAGCGCGTCCGCCCAGAACCGGCCGAGCGCCGCGTCGTCCCGGGCCTTGAAGTTCACCTGAACCAGCCGCAATGCCATGCAAAGCACCCTATGCCCGACGACCGCACCGCCGTCGGCACGCCTTTCAGCCGGCGAGCAGGACGGCCAGGAGCCGTTCCGGCGCGCGCAACGGCAGGTAGTGGTCGGCGGCGGCCACGATCTCCAGGCGCGCGCCCGGAATGCCCGCGACGAGCCGGCGGGCGATCACGCCGATCTCCGGGTGGTCGTGGTCGCCGACCACCACGGTCGTCGGCACCGCGACCCGGTCGAGGAACTCGACGGCGCCCACCTCCGCGAACAGGGCATGCCCCTTCTCGGCGGCCACCCGCAGCCCGGCGTTCTCGGTGACCATGTCGCGGATCGCCGCGTATCCCGGCGCCCGGTCGCCCAGCGAGGCCCAGAGCGTGAGCTCCATCTCGGCCAGGCGGCCGGGGTCGTCCCCGCGGTCGGCCGCCGCGTAGGCGTCCAGCTCAGGAGAGCGCGGCCAGTCGTGGCCACCGGCCGACGCCGCGACCAGGGTCAAGGAGCGCACCCGTTCCGGGTGCTCCAAGGTGAAGTCGAGCGCGACCTCCCCGCCCATGCTCAGCCCCACCAGCGCGGCCCGCTCGACGCCGAAGTGGTCGAGGACCGCGAGCAGGTCGTCCTCGTAGCGGAACGGCGCTGTCGGCGGCGTCGAACGGCCCAGGCCCCGCGCGTCGTACCGGATCACGGTGCGGTGGCGCGCGAGCTCGGGGAAGACGCCGTCCCACAGGCGGCTGTCGTGCACGGAGCCGTGCAGCAGGACCATGGGAGGACCGTCGCCGGCGCGCTCGGCCCACAGGCGGCCGTCACCGGAGACGGGGAGGTACTCGATCGTCATGGGAGCGATTCGACCACACTCCCCCATTCCAGGAGGACGACGTCCCGGCCGCGGAAATCATCCCCGAGGGGGACGGGGAATCAAGGATCGCTTTGACGACCGCGAAAGGGGACGACTTCTACCGTTCCCCCCATGGTCATCAACACGAACACCTTCCGCCGCGCCGCGACCGGCGTCGCACTTGTCCTGGTCACCCTCGCCTTCCCCGCCGCCGCCCAGGCGGCCACGGCGCAGACCTCCACCCCCGTCCTGGTCGGCGTCTACCCCACGTCGGACGCCTGCGCGCGGGCCGCCGCACCGTACACCGCCGCAGGGAAGACCGCTTCCTGCCGCCTGAACAGCATCTACGCCAAGCCCCCCTACTGGCTGCTGTACGTCTCGTAGACCACCCGGATCCCTCGGCTCGGCGTCTGCGATCATCAACGGATGCCCGAGCCGAGAATCCGCGTCGCCGCCTACGTCATCCGTCACCGGACCACCCCCGAACTCCTCGTCTTCGACCACGTCGACGCGCCCGAGGCCGGCACCCAGGTGCCGGCGGGCGGAGTCCTGCCGGACGAGAGCCTGGAACAGGCCGTCCTGCGGGAGGTCGCGGAGGAGACCGGCCTGACCGAGCTCACCGTCGTCGGGCCCATCGCGGTCGACCACAAACCTCGCCAGGACAACGGGCAGCCCCGGCACACGACGTTCTTCCACCTCACCGCCGCCCCCGACACCGCCGACGCCTGGCACCACCGGGTCCACGGCGACGGCACGGACGCCGGCATGGAGTTCGCGTGCCGCTTCGTCCCGCTACCGCTGACAGACCAGCTGGCCGACACCCAGGACGCCTGGCTCGGTCGCATCGAGGGATGAGGATGGACACCGGCCGGCGCGTCTGACACGATCGCCGGTCGGCCGGGGCACTGGAGGGCGGCCCTGGCCTGCGTGCCGGCCCGCGCCGCGCTGCGGGAGGCTGCCGCGTTCCTCCCCGGAGCCGCCGGGGCAGGCTGACCACCCGCGCTCAGGAGGGCCGGGGCACGGCGGGCGTACGGCGGCGGGCGGTCGTCAGATGGTAGAGCAGCGCCACGGCCGTGACGCCGGCGGCCGGCAGCCCCAACGCGGCGGGCACGACGGCGAACCACTCCTGGGCCAGCCCGCCCAGACCCCCGCCGAGAGCCATCCCGATGTAGATGGCCGAGGAGTTGAGCCCGAGCAGGACCGGCGCCGCGGCCGGGCCGAGCGCGATGAGCCGATGCTGCTGGGGCACGACGACGACGCCCAGGGCCACACCCCAGACCGCGGCCCATGCCAGGGTCGACACGAACGTGCCGGTCGCCACCGGCGTGAGGGCCAGCGCGACGGCGGCGACGGCGAGGGGCCCGGTCAGCACGTGCGCGGGGTCGTACCGGTCGACCAACCGTCCGGCGACGAGGTTCCCGGCCAGGACCCCGACCCCCCAGGCCAGCAGGACGGCGGCGAACAGCGGTTCGGAGCCGCCCGTCGCCTCCCGCAGGGCCGGCCCGATGTAGGTGTAGAGGGTGTAGGCGCCGAGGAAGACCAGCGTGGTGACGGCCAGCAGCGCCACGACCCGGCCCTCCTTCAGCGGACGCAGCCGCTCGCCCAGCGAGGCGGCGGGCAACCGCACCTCGGGCAGCCCGACGGCGATCCCCAGGGCCGCGACCAGGCCGCCCCCGGCGACCGCCCACAGGGTGACGTGCCAGTCGGCACGGCCGATCAGCGTGCCGAGCGGAAGGCCCGTCGCCGTCGCCGCCGTCAGCCCGCCCAGCACGAACGCCAGAGCCCTGCCCCGGCGTTCCGCAGGCGCGATCGCCCCCGCGGTGCTGGACGCAGCGGAGTTGATCATCCCGGCGCCCACCGCGGTGACGACGCGGGCGATCATCACCACCTCGTAACCGGTGCCCAGGGCGGTGACGGCGTTGCCGGCCACGAAGACGCCCAACGCGATCAGCAGCGCGGTCCGCCTGTCCAGCCCACCGGTGAGCGCGCCCATGATCGGCGCCGACAGGGCCATCACCAGGGCGAACACCGTCACCAACTGCCCGGCGGCGGGAGTGGAGACCCGCAGGTCGGCGGCGATGGCCGGGAGCAGGCCCGCGATCACGTAGCTGTCGGTGCCCACGGCGAAGGTCGCCAGGGCCAGAGGGAGAAGTCGTCGCAACACCGGACGGTGCCACCTTTCCACAGGGACCTCGGACGTATCGAGGGGAACCCTAGGGAATACATGGATACTTGTCCATATATCCATCAATTGGTAGCGTGACAGGCGTGCGGAACCCAGGGGGCGACCATGCGTGAGGTGTCACAACCGGCCACCGAGGCCATCCGGCTGGTGGAGGTGCTGCGCGCCCTGGCCGACCCCGTGCGCCTCGACCTCGTCCAGCGGCTCGACCGGATGGGCGAGGACCACTGCAACGCCATCGGCGCCGACATCGACGTGCACCAGACCACGCTGTCGCACCACTACCGGGTGCTGCGCGAGGCCGGCGTGACATGGACGACGGTGCAGGGCCGCGCCCGGCTGGTCCGGCTGCGCCGGGAGGACCTCGACACCCTCTTCCCCGGCCTGCTCGACTCCGTGCTCGCCGCACAACGCCGCACCCCCGACACCACGAAGTCGCCGACGCCGCACTCGGCCATCCCGACCGAGTCCCCTTAAGGGCACAGCGCAGAGGTCAGCAAGGCCATGGCCGCCTGATGAGGATCGCCGGAGAACGGCGTGATCGACAACGTGACCTGCCGCGAACCGTCGGCCGAGCTGAACGCCACCGTGAGATAGCCCGGAGCTCCGCCGCCATGGCCGAACGCCGTGCCGCAGGGAAGAGGCGCCAGCTCCAACCCCAGCCCATACCCCTCGGTCGTGCCGGGATCCTTCATCTCCTTCAGCAGATCAGGGCGCAGCAGCTTGCCCTGGAACAGGGCGCGGTAGAACCGGTTGACGTCCCCGGTGGTGGAGACGATCTCACCCGCCGCCCCGGCCATCGTGGGATTGAACCGTGTGACGTCAACAGGGACGACCCCGCCACCCGTGGTGACCGGCACATATGCGTGGGCATGCGGCCCGTGCACCTCCGGCGAGGCTCCCGGCACGCGGGTGTGCCGCAGCCCGAGCGGCCGCAGGATCCGCTCCCTGATCTCCGTCGCGTACGGCCTGCCGGTCACCCCCTCGATCAGCATGCCGAGCACGATGTAGTTGGTGTTGGAGTACCTGTACGCGGACCCGGGCGGAAAATCGCGCGGGAGCTTCTCCGCTCTCTCCACCAGTTCACGTGCCGACCAGGTGCGGTAACGCTCCTTGGGGATACCCGCCTCGTCCATCATGCCCGTGGAGTACTCGGGAAGGCCGCTGGTGTGCTGGAGGAGGTGCCTGATCGTGATGTCGGCGCCCCCGTCCACGAGCCCCGGCAGCCACCGCTCCACACTGTCGGACAGGTGCAGCCTTCCCTCCCCCACCAGCTGAAGCACCACGCTCGCCGTGAACGACTTGGTCACACTCCCGGCCCGGAAGCGCCCGTCCACCGGGGCCGACCGGGCACTGTTCATCGTCGCCCTGCCACTGGCGGCTCGCCAGGTCCTGTCCCCGTCGCGAACCTCGGCGATCGCGGCCACCGCACCGCCCGCGACGACCTTGTCCAGCATCGCCCGCAAACTCGGGCCCTCCGCCGCCGCCGCCGTGGCGGCCATGGCGGGCGTCGCCGTCAACGACACGGTCAAGCACGCCACGACGGCCGCACTGGTACGTCTTCCCCTCACGTCACTCCTCCGATTCGGCGGAGTCCGGCTCTCGGCCTCCGCCGTACCAAGATCCGGCACGAGAGGGCGGCACGGCGTCGGAGTAATCCCCTACGGAAACCCTGAATCCCCACCGACGACCTCCGCCCTGGGAAGGACGCCCTGTCGGCCTTCTGGCCGGCCGGCAGGGCTACGAGGCGAGCAGATCGAAATGGAAGCCGACGAAGAACAGCCCCAAGGACACCCACTTCAACGTCATCGGAAGCTCCGGATCCTGCAACGTCCGGCCGGCCCTGACCGCGAGCAGGCCCGCGGCCCCGCCGAGCATCGACCCGAGCAGCAGCCCCAGATACCAGGGCACGTCGGTCTGCTCCTCGACCAACGCGACAGCCGCCCCTGTGACGAGACCGACGATGAAGGGCCCCCCGGTGGGCCTTTTCGCCATGAACCGGGTCAGCCGCGCGCCATAGCGGCTCAGCCTCTCCGGTCCCACCAGGTCGACGACGACCGCCGCGCCGGACACGAACGAGAGGATCTTGCCGAAGCGGCCCCACCAGATCATCGGCAGGCCGAGCAGATCGTTGCCGAGCGTGGACCTGCCGTGCAGCCACAACCCCCACGCGTCGAAGTAGCTGATGTCCGCCACGACCGGAGCATAGAAGCGGGCTCCGGCGACGCCTAGGTCTGTCGGTGCTCGGTTTTTGCCGGGTGGGATTCGCGTGAGCGAATCCCGGCAACCGCCTTTACATTGTAGATTCGGTAAGGGTGCTCGCGCTCAGCCGGGCGCACAGGTCCCACACGGCGTTCTGGTTGCGTTCGTCGAGCGCGCTGGCCGGCAGCGGCTTGCGGCGGCACCGGTCGTCGAAGTAGGCGCCGGTCAGGCCCTCCACCTCCGTGCTCGCGGCCAGATGGATGCTGGAGCGGGCCGATCGGGTCAGGTCCGACAGGAAGAGCGGCGCGACGACCTTCAGCACCAGAGGCGCGATCGGCCGGTAGAGCCTCGGGAACGCGCCGATCGGGGTCGCCCTGTTCATCGGCGTGTAGCCGTGCCCGGGGTAGACCACGTTGGCCGTCACCCCCGTGCCGCGCAGTTCCCGGGCGAGCCGGGCGGTCAGCGCCATCGTCATGGTCTTGGTGTGGTTGTAGTGGCTGAACGTCCACCCGATGAAGCGCCGCTCCCCCAGCAGGTTGTCGTGCTCGATGGGCCCGCCGGGGATGCCGCCCGTCAGGTTGACGACCCGGGCGCGGCCGGCGCGCCTCAGCTGCGGCAGCAGCAGGTGGGTGAGGGTGAACGGGGCGAGGACGTGCGCCGCGAACATCTTCTCCACGCCGTCGTCGGTCAGCTCGCGGCGCGGCCGGTTCAGGCCGACGTTGTTGACCAGGACGTCCAGCGTGTCGTGGCGCTCGGCGACCTGGGAGGCGATCTGGCGCAGGCCCTGGAGGCCGGTGAGGTCGGCGGCGAGGGCGTCCACCCGATCATGTCCGGCGCTGGCGCGGATCTCCTGCGCGGCGCGCTGCGCCTGGCCGCGGTCGATCCCCACCAGGACGACGGAGGCTCCGAGCTTGGCCAGGCCGCGCGCGGTCTCCATGCCGATGCCCCCGGTGCTGCCGGTGATCAGGGCGGTCCTGCCGGTCAGGTCGTTCAATGTCATCTCTGCTTGTCTCCTCTCGGTCGGGACGCTGGTGTCAGCGCGAGATCAGTTCTTGCGTCAGCTCATGGAGGCGCAGGGCGTCGTCCCGGTCGAAGGCGCGGCCGTCCAGCGGCAGCCGGCGCCTGCCCCAGTGGGCGGTGAAAGGCTCGGCCGGCGGGTCGTCCAGGAGCACGGTCATCGGCTCGATCGCCTTCGGCACCGACGTGGCGAACACGGTGAAGAACGCCCGTGTCGCCGCACGCAGCGGCTGCGGCAGGCTCGCGGGCATGCCGGTGGAGACCACGCCGGGGTTGTAGCCGACGTAGGAGACGCCGCTGCCGGCGTGCAGGACGCCGAAGGCGACTCCGAGCAGGTCGTTGGCCCGGAAGGACTGCAGGGTGGCCTTGGCGCCGCTGTAGGCCCGGGTCAGCTGCAGGTCGTCCCAGTGGATGCGGCCCAGCGGCACGCCGGGCGTGCCCACGTTCATGACGACCGGGCGCCGCGCGGCCCGCAGCACGTCGTGCAGGCCGTGGCTCAGCACGAAACGGCTGAGGTAGGCCAGCGCGAAGCTGTGCTCGAAGCCTTCGCCGGTGGTCGCGCGGCCGCCGAGGAGCCGGTAGCGCTGGGCGCAGAGGATCAGCTTGTCCACGACCGGATGGTCCGCGGCGAGGCGTTCGACGACGCCCCGGCAGGCGGCCAGCGAGGTGAGGTCGGCGCGTACGAACGTGGCCCGCCCGGCCAGCGCCTCGGCCTGCGCGAGCAGGGCCTCCCCCTTTCCGGCGGTGCTGCCGAGGGCCACCACGTGAGCGCCCTGCCGGAGGTGGTGAAGGGCCAGCCCCTTGCCGAGCCCGTCGGTGCCGCCAGTGATGATCACGGTCTGCATGTTCACCTGCTCTCGTCGGCACATCCACCGAAGTGGATATGACATATCCGCTTACGTGATGGAGCCTAACACGAAGCGGATATGCTGTATCCAGTTAGCCGACGGACGGGATGCCATGAGCGAAGAGACACCGGCGCTGCGCCGCGACGCCGAGCACAACCGGCAGCGCACCCTGGCGGCGGCGCGGGAGGTGTTCGCCGCACGCGGGCTGCAGGCCACACTCAACGACGTCGCCCACCACGCGGGGCTCGGCGTCGGCACCGTCTACCGCCGGTTCCCCAACAAGGAGGCCCTGGCCGAGGCCGTCTACGCCGGCAAGCTCGACGACATCCGCGCCGCGGCACAGGCCGCGCAGGCGGCACAGGACGCCTACCAAGCCCTCAGAGCCTTCATCGAACACGCCCTGGAACAGGCCGCGACCGACCGCGGGCTGCGCGAGCTGATGCGGCGGGGCGCGGGCGAGAGCGAGCTGATCGAGCGCGCCAGGGAAGGCATCGCCGAGTCCTGCGGCCGCCTCATCGCCCGTGCCAAGGAGCAGGGCACGCTGCGCGCCGACATCACGGTGGGCGACATCGCGCCCATCGTCTCGATGATCGACTCGGTGATGGACCTGCCGTCCACCGGCGCCGCGCAACCGTGGCGCCGCTACCTCGTACTCATCCTCGACGGCCTGCGCACCGGACGAAGCACGCCCTGAAGGCAGCGTTAAGGAGGCCGCCGCAGCCTTAAGGACGGCCCACAAGTGTTTCCCAAGTCTTCTCGCACATCTTGACGGCAGAACACCGTTCCTGAGGAGAAGAGGAAACATGAGCATTCGACGTCTGACCGCGGCCGCCCTCGTCGCGGGTGGGCTCGCTTTCGGCGCCGTGACCGGCTCCGCCATGCCTGCGTCGGCCGTGTCGGGGTCGTGGCACCTCGCGGGGTATTACCAGTACCGCGACCAGTGTGTGCGGGCCGGTTTCAGCGCCGTCACCAGCGGGGGCATCGTCCAGGATTTCCGGTGCGAGGTGTCCGGCTCGCGCTTCGCGCTCAGCCTCTTCTACTGATCAGCCTGACGGCGGCGGCCCGCTCGGCCGCCGCCGTGCGGCCGTTGCCGGGAACGTCCCGAATCCGATCAGGCATGAGGTTGTGGCGTGAGCATGAGCACGACAGGCACGGACGAGCGGGTGGGCGCGGATCGCCACCTGCTGGAGGACCTCGTGCGGGCCGCCCTGCGACGGTCCGCCGAGGACGGATGGGACGTCCGCCACCGCCCTCCGTGGACGTTCGTGCCAGGAGCTGATCGACCGGTCCCCCCCCTGTATGCCGACCTGGTCGGCCGCTGGCACGGCGACGGGACACGGTAGACCGGTGGCCCGTCAGGCCCCGGCGGCGTCGGTGCCGGCGTCCAGCGCGGTCTCCAGCACGCTCAGGAAGTGGTCGACCGGCCCTATGCAGGCCACCGCCGACCCCCCGGAGATCCGCCCGGCGTAGGGCAGCAGTTTCTCGTACGTCGTCCAGCAGGCCGCCACGTCGCCCGCGGCGGCCTGGGCCGCGCCCTGCAGGCAGGTCATGGTCAGCCACGACCAGTCCATCGGCGGAGCGGGCCACCCCTGCCCGGCCAGGGCCACGGCCTGGCTCCGGCGCCCCCGGGCGCACAGCTCCAGCACCCGGGCGTCGTGTTCCACGGTGGGGTGGATGCCGCTGATCAGGTCGATGAGCGGGCCCGCCTCGGCCATGGCGCCGCGCTGGTAGTGCAGCATGAGGCGGCCGTTCACCGCGACGGCGCCCGCGTACCACATGCCGATCCGCTTGGCCTGCCGTTCGGCCTCGCCGTACAGCGCGTCGGCCTCGGCGAACCGGCCGGCCAGGGTGAGCCGGTTGGCCCGCCACATGGTGTGCTGGAACCGCGGCCACGGCAGTTGCAGGTCGTCGAGCAGCGCCTCGCAGCGGGCGGCCGCCAGGTCGGCCCCGGCCAGGTCGTGCATCTCCAGCCGGTAGTGGGTGTCCATCATGTGGGCGAGCAGCTCGAAGCCCGGCGTCCGGGTCCGCGCGGCCAGGCCGTGCAGCTCGGCGGCGATCTCGATGAGCTCGGCGATGTGGGTCGCCTGCGGCACGGACAGCGCGCGCGCGTTCAGCGCCCGCATGAGCAGGTGCGGGTCCGCGATCCGGCGGGCCATCGCGACGGCCTCGGCCGACAGCGACAGGCATCGCAGGTCGTCGTCGCTGCCGTTGTAAAGTTCCTGCGCCAGGCCGCCGAGCAGCAGCGTCCGCTCGACGCCGTCGGTCTCGGGCAGTGCGCTCAGCGTGGCCTCGAACTGCTCGACCAGCCGCAGTTCCACCGGTTCGTACGGGTTGCGCAGCGTCCAGATGGCCGGCGCGTCCAGTGCGGTGAGCGCGCGGGCGGTCAGGGCGGGGCCGGCTTCGGCGCGCTGGGCCACGCGCAGGGCCTGGGCCCGCAGGTCGCGCGCGCCCATCGCGTCTCCGGCGTCCAGCAGGGCGCGCACCTGGTGCAGCAGGAGTTCCACGTGCTGGGCGGGGTCGCCGTCGCAGGCGCCGTGCGCGGCGACGGCCCGTCCCCACCAGGCGGCGGCCTCCTCGTGCGCCATGCGCCGGCTCGCCTGCCCGGCCGCCGCGCGGGCCCAGTGCGCCGTCTCCCGGTACGCCAGCGGCCCGGCCTGCACGGCGTGGTGGGCGATGACGGTCACGTCGGTGCTCGGCCTGGCCGACAGGGCCCGCATCACCTCCCGGTGGAGCACGCCCCTGCGCAGCGGCGGGACGCCGGCGATCAGCGTCTCCCTGACCAGGTCGTGGACGAACGTCATGACCCCGTCGCCGCTGGTGACCAGCCCGGCCTGGGCGGCCCAGTCGAGCAGCTCGTAGGTCTGCTCCGGCCACGACGCGCAGACCCGGAACACCTCGACGACCAGGCCGGGATCGAAGCTGCGGCCGATCAGGGCGGCCAGCTGGAGTATCTCCGTCGCCCGCGGCCCGAGCATGGCCAGCCGCCGGCGGATCAGGTCGGACACCGCGTCGGGCACGACCTCCAGGCCCTGCCCCTGCGCCATCAGCCGGACGCTCTCGCGGACGAAGAACGGGTTGCCGCCGGTACGCCGGGTCAGCAGCTGGGCCGTCGAGCCGTCCACCGGGACGCCCATCTCCCGGGCGAGCGTCCCGACGTCGGCGGCGTCGAGGCCGCTCAGCCGGATGCGCACGAGGTCGTAGCGGGCGAGCTGGTAGAGGACCTCGTCCACCGAGAGGTTGAAGGAAGCGGCGGGGGTGACCGTCCGGTCGTCGTGCGCCGCGTCGCGGAAGGCGGTGACCAGCAGCAGCGGGCGCTCGCCCGGGTACGCCTCGGACAGCACGGCGACGTCCCTGAGCAGTTCGAGCGTGGCGGAGTCCGCCCAGTGCAGGTCGTCCAGGACGATCACCAGGGGGCGGGCGCGCGCGGCCTCGACGAGCCACCGGGCGACGGCCCGGTTGCGGTGCGGCGAGGCCGGCGCGCCGGTGGGCCAGTCGTCGTCCAGCAGCCCGCTCAGCGCCTGGCGCTCGGCGGGCGGCACGGTCCCGGCCAGCGCGCGCAGCACCTGGAGCCACGGCCACAGCGGCGGCACGCCCTCCCCTCCGCGGCAGCGGCCCCACAGCACCAGATGTCCGAGGTCCACGCAGTCGTCCCGGAACGCCTGCAGCAGCCGGGTCTTGCCGATGCCGGGCTCGCCGCTGACCGCGGCTACCACGACGCCGTTGTGGTGCGCCGCGCCGGGCAGCGCCGTCAGCTCCGCCAGGCCCCGCTCGCGGCCGATCAGCCGTCCCCGCGCCGCGCGGCGCGGGGAGGCGTCCTCACCGGTGTGCGCGGCGGCCTCCTCACCGCCGCCCGCCACGGTGGCCTCCTCATCGCCACGCGCCACGGTGGCCGGAACGGCCTCGGTGCGGACGAGGGACAGCCGCACGGGCCCCGGCTCGGGCGGCGGGGTGATCGACCGCGCCTGCCGGAGGATGTCCTTCTCCAGTTCCCGCAGCTCGGGCCCGGGATCGAGGCCGAGCTGGTCGGCGATGACCTGCCGCGCCCTGCGTAACGTGGCCAGCGCGTCGGCCTGCCGCCCGGACCGGTAGAGAGCCAGGGCGCGCAACCACCACAGCCGTTCGCGCAGCGGGTGCTCCGCCGTCTCGGACTCCAGCTCGTGGATCACCGGCTGCGGGCGGCCGGCGTCCAGCAGCGCCTGGGCACGCGACTCGATCGCGTTCATGCGCAGCTCGCCCAGGCGGTGCACCTCCGCGGCGGCCCACAGCTCGTCGGCGAACTCGCCGTAGGGGACGCCGCGCCAGAGCCCGAGGGCCTCCTCCAGCAGGGGCAGCGCCTGCGCGGGCGGGCGCAGCTCGGCGTCGGTGACCAGCTTGGCGAAGCGCAGCGCGTCGACGTCCGTGGTGGCCAGGAGATAGCCGGGCCGGCGGGCCACCAGCAGCCGGGGCGGCGTGCGGGGCGGGCGTGCCGGCTCCAGCACCCGGCGCAGGTTCGACACGTAGACGTGCACGGATCCCACCGCGGTCGCCGGCGGCCTGCCCCGGTACAGGTCCTCGATCAGCGTGTCGGTGGAGACGACCGTCCCGGCCGCGGCCACCAGCCGGGCGAGCAGGGCGCGCTGCCGCGGCCCTCCGGGGCTGACCGGGCCGCGGGCGCCGAGGATCTCGAACGGCCCGAGCACCCGGAACCGCACGCCCGCCGCACCGGTCCCGTCGTCGGAGCCGTGCTGTCCGAGCCCTCCGAACCGTTCCCCATCGGCTGTCTCCTCGTGACGAGAGGTTCGCGACATCGCTCCATCGTGGCCGCTGCCGGGCCCGGTCTCGTCACTCGGGAGGGTGATGCGGAAATCAGTCCCGGGCGGGACGCGGGGGTCTGCAACTTTCGCGGCAGTAGATGTCCACCCTCGGTTTGATGCGCCGGGGGTGGTGCCGGGGTTAGCGTGACGGGTGCCCTTCACCGCCCCGTCCATCGTCCGGCGGGTGTTCGCGGTCCACCCGCTGCTGCTCGACGGCGCCGTGGCCCTGACGCTCGTCGTCGGCACCTGGCTGTGGGAGATGTTCGAGCCGGGCCGGGGCCGGCCGGGCGACGCCCTGTCGGTGGCCTTGACCGTGCTGGTCAACGCGCCGCTGGCGCTGCGCAGGGTGACGCCGGTGGCGGTGCTGCTGGTGTCGGTGGGCGCCTCGCTGGTCTACCACGTGCTGGGCTACCACCTGGGGCTCAACAGCATCGGGCCGCTGGTGGCGCTCTACTCCGTCGCCGCCCACCGGTCGTGGGCGTGGTGCGCGGCCGGTGCGGTGCTGATCGTCTTCGAGTGGACCTACGCCTCGGCGCAGCAGCCCGGCGTCGCGCTGTGGTCGGCCGCCGCGCAGTCGTGCATCGTGGCGGCCTGCGGGGTGGGCGCGGGCACCAGCGTGCGGCTGCTGTCGGAGCGCACCGGGCAGCTCGCCGACCTCGCCGCGCAGCTGCGCGCGGAGCAGGGCGCCGCCGCCCGGCGGGCGGTCACCCGCGAACGGGTGCGCATCGCCCGCGAGTTGCACGACGTCGTCGCCCATCACATGTCGGTCATATCCGTACAGGCCGGGCTGGGGCGCTACGTGGCGCTGAGCGACCCGGCCACCGCCCACGCCACGCTGGGCGTCATCGCCGACACCAGCCACGAGGCGCTGACCGAGATGCGCCGGCTGCTGTCGATCCTGCGCATCGAGGCCCACGACGACGACGAGGGCCTCTACGCCACCGCGCCGGGCCTGCTGGCCCTCGATCCGCTGGTCGAGCGCATGCGCGGGGCGGGCGTCGCCACCGAGCTCGTCGTCGAGGGCCGGGCCCGGCCGCTGCCGTCCGGCCTCGACCTGTGCGCCTACCGCATCGTCCAGGAGTCGCTGACGAACGTGCTCAAGCACGCCGACCCCGGCCGGGTCGAGATCCACATCGGCTACGGTCCGGCCACGCTGACGTTACGCGTCAGCAACGACGGCGCCGCCGTCCAGGCGGAGGACGGGCCGTCCGGCGGTCACGGGTTGATCGGCATGACTGAACGTGTCAGGCTCTACCAGGGGTCGATCACCGCCGGGCCGCTGCCCGGAGGCGGGTTCGAGGTCTTGGCGACCTTCCCGCTCCCCGTGCCCGGTGCCGACGATCGGCCGCCGTGACGACCGTGAAGCAGGTGCGAGATCAAAGTCCTCGTCGTCGACGACCAGGTGCTCATCCGTGCGGGTCTGGCCGCGCTCCTGCGCGCCGCGGGCCTGGAGGTCGTGGGCGAGGCCGCCGACGGTGAGGAGGCCGTGCGCCTGGCCGCCACGCTGCGGCCCGACGTGATCCTCATGGACATCAGGATGCCGGGCATCAACGGCCTGACGGCGACCGAGCGCATCCTGGCCGCCGCCCACGACCCGCCGCCCAAGGTGCTCATCCTGACCACGTTCGACCTCGACGAGTACGTCTACAACGCGCTGCGCCTGGGCGCCGGCGGGTTCCTGCTCAAGGACACCCCGCCCGAACGCCTGATCGCCGCCATCCACACGGTCGCGGCGGGCGACATCCTGCTGGCCCCGGCCGCGACCAGGCGGCTGATCGAGGCGTTCACCGAGCCACCGGCCCCGCTCCCCGCCCCCTCCCTCGACCGGCTCACCGGGCGCGAGACGGAGGTGCTGCGGCTGGTCGGGCACGCGCTGTCGAACAAGGAGATCGCCGAGCGGCTGTCGGTGAGCGAGGGCACGGTCAAGACGCATCTCAACCGGCTGATGGCCAAGCTGGGGCTGAGCAGCCGGGCGCAGGTGGTGGTGGTGTCGTACGATGCCGGCCTCGTCCGCCCCGGCCGTCCCCTGTCCCGCCGGACGACCGCCGACGACCAGGGTTAGCGCAGGGCCGCCGGACGCGGTCAGCGGTCGGGCGTGAGCAGGGGCTTGACGTCGAGGATCGGGGTCGCGTCGAGCGCCTCCAGGTTCCGGACGTGCACCCGCCGGCCCTCGACCGCCAGGATGTGCACGGTGTGCAGGCCGATCGGGTTGGGCCGGTCGGGTGCGCGGGTGGCGAAGACGCCGGTGAGCGGCCGGGCGGCGTCGCCACGCGGGTGGACGGCGAGGGTGTCGCGGTCGGCCCGGTCGAGCCAGGTGAGCAGCAGCACGTCGGTGCCCGGGGTCAGGCCGTCGAGGGCGGGGGCGTACCGGTCGTCGAAGACCAGCCAGGCGTCGGGGGCTCCCTCGTCGGGCTGCCGGGGCGCCGCCGTGCGATCGGTCAGCGTGGACTCGACGCGCCCGACCGGGCGCAGCGTGGGTTCGGTCACGAGTCCTGGATCTTTCCCCGTGCGGGGACGCCGGTCAAGACCGTCGATCGCCCGAAGCCCGCCGGAGGGGCCGGCGGCTGCCACGGGCTCATTCGTCGAGCGTGAGGCCGGCGAGCTGGCCGCGGGCGGTGACGCCCAGCTTGGGGAAGGCCTTGTACAGGTGCTGGCCCACCGTGCGCGGGCTCAGGAACAGGTGCGCGGCGATGTCCCTGTTGGACAGCCCGGTGGCGGCCAGCTGCACGATCTGCCGTTCCTGCGGGGTGAGCCGCGCGAACCGGTCCACGCCGGTGCGGCGGGGCGCGCTCCAGCCCGTGGCGCCGAGTTCGGTACGCGCCCGCTCGGCCCAGGGTTCGGCGCCGAGCCGTTCGAACACCTCCAGCGCGGCCCGCAACCGCTCCTGGGCCTCGCCGGTGTGGCGGGCTCTGCGCAGCCACTCCCCGTACAGGAGTTCGGTGCGCGCGCGGTCGAAGGGCCGCTCGTGCGCGGCCAGCGCGGCGCGGAAGTGCGCGCCGGGGTCGCCGGTGGTGTCCAGCAGGGCCCGGCATCGCAGCACCAGGGCGTCGGCCCAGCGCTGGCCCAGCGTCGCCGCCCACGACTCCAGCCGGGCGAACGGCTCCGCGGCGCGGGCGATCCTGCCGCTGCGCAGCGCGGCCTCGACCAGGTCGGGCACGTGGTGCATGGCGTCGATGCGGTTGCGGGAGCGCCCGTAGACCAGCGATTCCAGGCTGAGCAGGGCCTGCTCGGAACGTCCTGCGCCGAGGTCCAGCAGGGCGAGCGCGCCCGGGTGGGCGGTGGCCGGGTCGAGCGCCTCGCCGCGGACGGCCGCGAACCGGTCCAGCAGCCCGGCGGCCTGGCGCGCCCACGCGGGCTGGCCGGTGTCGGCGGAGATGGCCACTGCCTCGGTGGCCAGGCTGCGCGCCTCGGCGTGCCGGCCGCGCGCGTACTCGACCCGGGAGAGGAACGTCAGCGCCTGCGGCAGCAGGCCGACCATGCCCTCGGCCCGGATCGTGGCGGTGGCCGCGGCGGCCAGCATGTGGGTGCGGGCGTCGTACTCGGCCAGGCCCAGCCCGCCGATCAGCAGCAGCCCGCGGCGATCGGCCTTCGCCAGGGCACGGGCCGACTCCACCACCTCGGCCAGGGGCGGCAGCCCGTCGGCCGGCCGGCCGAGCGCCATGGCGATGAACCAGCGCGACAGCCGGTGCACCGGGACGACCTCGTCGTCCGGCGGCAGCTGGAGCGCGTCGAGCTGCTCGGCGGTGCGCCAGGCCATGTCGCGGTCGCCGTCGAACCAGATCATGGACGCGGCGTCGAGCAGCAGCCAGGCGGCCGAGCGCGGATCGGTGCTCGCCAGGTGGTCGACGCCCGCCGACAACATCGCGTGCGCCCCGGCGAGACGCCCCTCTCCGTAGTCGGAGCAGGCGCGCACCCGGATCAGCCGGGAGGTCAGCTCGGCGCCGGGATCGCCGGCGTCCTCGGCCAGGGTCCTGGCCCGGTCGAAGCGGCCGCTGAACTCGGTCGCCTCGGCGGCGAGCGTGAGCCTGCGCGCCCGGTCCCCGAGCTCCGGGCTCAGCGCGGCGGCGCGCTCGTAGGCCGCCGCGGCGGCCGCGTACCCGCTGCGGGAGCGCGCGCGGTCGGCGGCCGACTCCAGCCGGGCCGCGACCCGCTCGTCGGCGGCCAGCGTGGCGGCGGCCAGGTGCCAGGCGCTGCGGTCGGCGTCCGCGGCGTGGTCCAGGGCCTGGCTGAGCGCGTGGTGCACGGTCAGCTGCCGGGCCAGCGGCGTGCGTTGCCGGACGGCCGCGCGCACAAGGGGATGGCGGAACTCCAGCCGCTTGCCCTCGCCCCAGACGACCAGCCCGGCGGCGAGCACGTGCTCCAGGTCCTCCGGCGTGCTGCCCAGCGTCCCGGCGGCGGCCAGGACGACGCCCGGCTCGCCCGTGCCGTCGACGGCGGCGACCTGGAGCAGGACCTTGGCGCTGACCGGCAGGCCGTCGGCCTGGGCGGCGAAGGCCTCCTCCAGGCGGGCGGTGAGCGAGGGCTCGTCGGCGGGGCCGTGCGACTTGGGCAGCTCGATGAGCGCCAGCGGGTTGCCGGCCGCCTCGGTGAGGATCCGGCGGCGGGCCGCGTCGGGCAGGTCCGGGCCGGCGGAGTCGAGCAGCGCGGCGGACGCCGGCTCGTCCAGGCCGGACAGCTCCAGCACGGGCAGCCCCTTGGCCTCGAACCCCGGCCGCGCGGCGAACACCATGACCACGCCCTCGGCCGCCAGCCTGCGCGCCGCGATCAGCAGCGCCTCGGCCGAGGCGTGGTCCAGCCACTGGGCGTCGTCGATCAGGCAGACCACCGGCCCGTTCTCGGCCAGCTCCGACAGCAGCGACAGGACCGCCAGTCCGATGAGGAACCGGTCCCCCGCGCCGTTCTCGCCCAGCCCGAAGGCGCCGCGCAGGGCGGCCGCCTGCCGGTCCGGGATGTGCTCCAGCCGGCCGAGCACCGACCTGAGCAGCAGGTGCAGGGCGCTGAACGGCAACTCCGCCTCGGCCTCGATGCCCGTCGTCCGCAGGACGTGCGCGTCGCTCACGTCGGCGTGGCCGAGCAGCGCCGTCTTGCCGATGCCGGGCTCCCCCAGGACGACCAGGGCGCCGCTGGCCCCTTCCCGGGCGCCGTCCAGCAGGCCGTCGATGATCGTCAACTCGTGGTCCCGCCCCCGCAACATGGGTCAGACATTACCTATGCGATGACTCATGCTGATCTTTCGGGCGGTCTCTACCGTTGTCGACATGAAGCCGTACAGCGTGAACATTCCTCAGGCCGACCTCGATGACCTGCACGAACGCCTGCGCCGCACCCGGTGGACCCGGGAGATCGCCGGGCAGGGCTGGAGCCGCGGCGTGCCCCTGGACTACCTCAAGGGCCTGGCCGACTACTGGCTCAACGACTTCGACTGGCGCGCGGCGGAGGCCGAGTACAACAAGCATCCGCAGTTCGTCACCGAGATCGACGGGCAGGACGTCCATTTCTTCCACATCAGGTCGAGCTCCGGCACCGCCCTGCCGCTGCTGCTCCTGCCCGACAACCCGGGCGGCACGATCGGCTTCCTCGACGTGCTCGACGAGTTGTCGCGCGACTTCCATCTCGTGGTGCCGTCCTGCCCGGGGGTCGGCCTGTCCGGCTACGTCACCGAGCCCGGCTGGACGGTCCCGCGCACGGCGGCGGCCTTCGCCGAGCTGATGTCCCGGCTCGGCTACGACCGGTACGGCGCGCAGGGCGGCGGCGGAGGCGCCAACCTCGCCCTGGAGCTGGCCCGCCAGGCGCCCGAGCGGGTGGTCGGCGTGCACGTCAACGCCTGGGTCGCCTTCCCCTCGCCGGACGAGGGCGGGTTCACCGCTGACGAGCAGCGCCGCCTGGGCATCATGCAGACCTTCATGCAGGAGGGCCTGGGGTTCAACCAGATCATGTCGACCCGCCCGCAGACCCTCGCCTACGGGCTGACCGACTCGCCCGTGGGCCAGCTCGCCTGGATCGTGGAGAAGTTCAAGGAGTGGACCGACTCCCGCGCCGAGCTGCCCGAGGACGCCTTCTCCCGCGACCGGGTGCTGACCGACGTGAGCCTCATGTGGTTCACCGCGACCGCGGGGTCGGTCGCCAACCTCTACTACGAGCTCGGCCACGACCCGGGCGCCTACGCCCCCAAGCCCCGGGTGACCGTCCCCACGGCCGTGCTGCTGGCCAAGGACGACGTGACGATCCGCCGCTTCGCCGAGCGGGACGCCGACGTCCGGCGCTGGACCGAGCTCGACCGCGGCGGCGCGTACCTGGCGCTGGAGGTGCCGGAGCTGCTGGTGGCGGACGTGCGGGCGTTCTTCGGCCCACTGGCGGCTGCCTGACCGGCGGGCCTGAAGGATTCATGGCCCGCTTGATGACATCCGCATCTGGTGGGCGGCCCGCCCGGGGGGCAAGGTGGGACCGGCATTGCGCCGGCGGCGTGTCGAGAACGCGGCGTCGGCTCCGTCCTGGGAACATCGGCGGCCGGCGAGCGGCCGCGTTTGACGAAGGAGGCCCGGCGTGGCGATCCAGCGGATGGACAACGTGCTCATCGTCGTCGAAGACCTTGACGCGGTGATCGCGTTCTTCCTAGAACTCGGCATGGAGCTGGAGGGCAGGGGGCCGATCGAGGGGCGTTGGGCGGAGCGGGTGATCGGGCTCGACGGCGTCCGGCAGGAGGTCGCGATGCTGCGGATCCCGGGCGGCGCCGGCGGGATCGAGCTGGCCATGTTCCACACGCCGAAGCCGATCCGTCCCGAGCCGGCGGACCCGCCGGCGAACACGCTGGGCATCCGCCGGGTCATGTTCGCCGTTGACGACGTCGAGGACGTCATCGCCCGCCTGCGCCGGCACGGCGCCGAGCTCGTCGGCACGCTGGAGCGGTTCGAGGACAGCTACCTGCTGTGCTACGTCCGCGGCCCGGAGGGCATCGTCGTCGGCCTGGCCCAGCAGCTCGGCGGGTGACCGGGCGCCCGCTGCGTCCGTGCCGCTAGGGCCGCCGGACCGCGGCGAGGTCGAGCTCCAGCGCCACCTTCCTGGCGACGAGTCCGGCGGCGGCGTTCCACTTCACGCCCCAGTCGGTGCGGTCGATCGTGACGCCACCCTTGAGCCGGAGGCCGTCCCCGTCGCCGGTCAGCTCCAGCGCCAGGGTGATCGGGTTGCGCACGCCGCGGATGCTCAGGTCCCCGGTGACCTGGAAGGCCGTCTCACCGGTCCGCTCCACCCGGTTCGAGGTGAAGGTGATCACCGGGTGGTCGGCGTCCTTGAGGTACTTGCCGCGCAGGTACCGGTCGCGCTGCGGGTTGCGGGTCTGGACGCTGCCCGCCTGGACGGTGAGCTCGATGCGCGACCTGGACGGGTCGTCGCCGTCCAGGTGGCCGGTTCCCGCGAACCGGTCGAACCGCCCGTGTACGGCGGGGCCGACGGTGTGCCGGGCGACGAAGCCGATCCGGGTGCGGGCCTGGTCGAGGACGTAGTCGCCGGTCAGGGCGCGAAGGCTGGTGGTCATGCCGGGCGCTCCTGATCGATGGCGGGGGCCGAGCCCGGCAGCGGGCTGTCGTCGAGATACCTGACCTCGTAGACGCGTTCGGCGAACTTCCAGCCGTCGCCGGTGCGCTGGTAGCGGTCGTGGTAGAGGGCGTGGTTGGCGTGGGAGCCGCCGTCGCGCATCCGCCCGAACTCGTGGATGTAGGCCCGGCCGGTCGCGGTGTCGCCGTCGATCCGGATGACGCCCGGATGGACGTTCTGCACGAAGAACTCCCAGAGGCCCTGCCCCCACTCGATCCCGGCGCGGATCGCCTCCCGGCCGGCGAACTCCCTGCCGATGTGCGGCCATCGCATGACGCCGCCGGGCGTGAACAGGGATTCGACGCGGTCGTAGTCGCGGGTCATCACCGCGTCGGTGAGCTCGCCGCGCAGCGCCTCGATCTCGACGCGGTCGGCTATGGCTTGCAGGTCGGTCATGTGGTTCTCCCCCTCGCTCAGGTGGTGCGTCCAGCATCGGGGCAGGTCGGAGGGCGAACAAGGTAGGGTTCGTGGGGCGATCCATAACATGGGGGTTATCCGTGGAGCTGAGGGACATCGAGATCTTCCTGACGCTCGCCGAGGAGCTGCACTTCGGCCGTACCGCCGAACGGCTGCGCGTCTCGCAGGCGCGCGTCAGCCAGGCCATCAGCAGGCAGGAACGGCGCCTCGGCGTGGCGCTGTTCGACCGCACCAGCCGGCGCGTGGCCCTGACGCCGGTCGGCCGCCGCCTGCGCGAGGATCTGCGGCAGGCCTACGACCTGCTCCAGGAGGGGCTGGCCCGGGCCGAGGCCGCGGGCGTGGGCGCGGGCCGCACGCTGCGCCTGGGCGTGTTCGGCCACGCCGGCTACGAGCTGCGCCCGCTGGTCGACGCCTTCCGCGCCCGCCATCCCGGCGCCGAGGTCCGGTTCAGCGAGGTCACCGGCGGCGACCCGTTCGCCGCCCTGCGCGCCGGGGACGCCGACGCGCACGTGTTGTGGTTGCCGGTGGCCGAACCCGATCTCACCGTCGGCCCCACCGTGCTCGTCACCGGCCGGGTGCTGGCGGTGTCGGCCGGGCATCCGCTCGCCGGGCGGGGCGGCGCGTCGCTGGAGGACCTGGCCGACGAGCATGTCGTCGACCTGGGCCCCGCCGCCCCGGAGTACTGGGTGGCGTCCATGGTCCCCACCCGCACGCCGCTGGGCCGCCGCATCCCGCGCGGGCCCGTCGCGCGGACGTTCCACGAGATCCTGGCCCTGGTCGCCGCCGGGCAGTGCGTCCATCCGCTGGGCGAGATCGCCGCCCGCTACAACCGGCCGCCCGGCGTCGTCTTCGTGCCGCTCCACGACGCCCCGGCTCTCCGGTTCGCCCTGGTCTGGTCGTCCACCGCCGACGGCCCCGCCGTCCGCGCGCTGGCCAGGACCGCCGCCGGCCTCGGCCCGCTCTCGCTCGGCGGGAACGGCGAGCCGGGCTGAGGCCCCGCCGGCCGGGCTGAGGTCTGCTCCGGCGCCCTACGCGGTGGTGGGTGCGCCCGCGACGCGGCGTTCGCCGCCGTTGCGTTCCTGCCAGAACCGGTACACCTCGACGGCGTCCGCGCGCGGCTCGTGGCGCATCGGCAGCCGGCGCCGCTGCCAGGGCTTGGCGAACTCGTCGTAGAAGGTGCCCAGCTCGAAGTACTTGCGGTCGTCCACGTAGTGGGGCTCGTAGGCGTCGCGGGTGGTGAGGAAGACGACCTCGGCCGGGGAGCAGTAGTACAGCGCGCCCAGGCACATCGGGCAGGGGTGGGCCAGCACGTGGATGGTGGCGTCGGTCAGGTGCTCGGTGCCGAGCCTGGTGCAGGCCTCGCGGATGGCGAGGATCTCCGCGTGGGCGGTCGGGTCGCCGGTCTGGGCGACCTTGTTGGCGCTCTCGGCCAGGAGCTCGCCGTCCCTGACGATGACGGTCGAGAACGGGCGGCCGCCCTCGGCGACGTTCTGGCGGGCGAGGTCGATGGTGCGCTGGACGAAGTCCATGAAGGTCCTCCGGAAGTGGCCGGGCGGTCAGAAGGGCTTGGTCGGCAGGTACTTGCCGTCCAGGGTGATGACGGCGCGCTCGCCGCCCTCCGGGTCGGCGACCTTCTTCACGTCGAGCCGGAAGTTGATCGCGGAGATGATGCCGTCGCCGAACTGCTCGTGGATCAGGGCCTTGAGGGTCGTCCCGTAGACCTGGAGCATCTCGTAGAAGCGATACATGGTCGGGTCGGTCGGGATCCGGTCCGGCATCGAGCCGCGGATCGGGATGGTCTGCAGCAGCGCCGCCGCGTCCTCGCCGAGGTCCAGCAGCTCGGCCACGGCCCGGGCGGAGCTCTCCGGCAGCGGGTGCTGGCCGAGGACGGCGGCGGTGGTGAAGGCCACCGACAGGCCGGCGGCGTCGGCGATCTGCTGCCAGGACAGGTCCTTCCGGATCTTGGCCTCGACGGCGGTGGCGGCCAGGGCCTGGCGGACGGTGGGGTCGAACTGTGCGTGCACCATGTGTCGGTACGTCCTTCTCTTCAGGTGGTGTCGGGCTCGTCAGGTGGTGTCGGGAGAGCCGCGGGGCCCGGTCAGGCCGTGCGCGCGGCGCCCGCGGCGGTCAGGTCCTCGACGCAGCCGGTCGGGATGTCGTAGACCCAGCCGTGCAGGGTGACCTGCCCCGCCGCCAGCGCGCGGGCGACCGACGGGTGGGTGGCCAGGTTGGCCAGCTGGGCGAGCACGTTCTGCCGCACCAGGGCCGGCACGTCACCGTGGGCGGCGGTGCGGGCCCGGGCGGCGTCCGCGTGCCGCAGCCAGGCGGCGACGGTCGGGGCGCCGCTGAGGTCGTGCCCCTCGGCGAGGGCGGTCATCGCGCCGCACGCCGAGTGGCCGCAGACGACGACGTCCCGCACGCCCAGCGCGGCGACCGCGTACTCGATGCTCGCGGCCACCCCGTCGGCTTCTGGGCGGTAGGCGGGCACCAGGTTGCCGGCGGTGCGGATGACGAACAGGTCGCCCGGCTCGGTGCCGGTGATCAGCTCGGGGACGACGCGGGCGTCGGAGCAGCCGATGAACAGCGTGTGCGGTGTGTGACGGGTGGCCAGACGGGCGAAGAGCTCCGCCTTGGCCGGGAAGACGTCCCGCTGGAAACGGGCGACGCCCTCGGCGAGGTCCTGCATGGTCACTCCCTTCGGCGGTGGCCGGCCCTTGTGGGCTGCTGACATCCAGCATGCATGACCTGGTCCTATAGTGTCCAAGAGGCGTTCCGCCTGATGCCCATTGCTCTCATCTATAGTTTGTCCATGGCCGCTCTCGAACTGCGTCACGTGCGCTACCTGCTCGCCGTGGCCGAACACGGCAACTTCACCCGCGCCGCCGAGGAGCTGCACATCTCGCAGCCCACGCTCTCCCAGCAGATCAGGCAGCTGGAGCGGACCCTGGGCGTGCAACTGCTGGACCGCACCGGCCGCGCGGTACGGCTCACCGACGCCGGGGCGGTCTACACCGACCACGCCCGGCGCGCGCTTCGCGACCTGGCCGCCGCCGAACGCGCCGTGCACGACGTCCAGGACCTCTCCCGCGGCCACCTGCGGCTGGGCGTCACCCCGACCTTCACCGCCTACCTGGTCGGCCCGCTCACCGCCGAGCTGCACGTGCGCCACCCGGCCGTCGACCTCACCCTGACCGAGATGACCCAGGACCGCATGGAAGCGGCCCTGCTCGGCGACGACCTCGACCTCGGCATCGCCTTCGCCGGCCCCCACCTGCCGGGCGTCACCCCCACCGCGCTGTTCACCGAGACCCTCAGCCTCGTCACCGGCACCCCGCACGCCCGGACGCTGGCCGCCCCCCTACCGGTGCGCGCGCTCAAGGGCGAACGGCTCGCCCTGCTCAGCGGCGACTTCGCCACTCGAAGCCACATCGACGCCTACTTCGCCCGCCACCGGGCCGCCCCCCGCATCGCGGTCGAGGCCAACTCCATCCAGGCACTCACCGAGATCGTGCGCCGCACCCCGCTGGCCACCGTCCTGCCCGACGCCATCGCCCACGGCCACCCGCACCTCACGCCCGTCCCCCTCGACCCGCCGCTGCCCAGCCGCACCGTCACCCTGCTGCACCGCGAGGGCGCCTACCGCAGCGCCGCCGCCCGCGCCTTCACCGAGCTCACCGGGGACTTCGTTCGCTCCCGCGGCTACACCCCGCCCGCCTGAACCCCGGCGCGCAGCGGGCATGTGTCGGTCAGAAGCCCGACAGATGCCCGGCCGCCGACTCGGAGCCGCCGTCGCCGCCCGGCGCCGCCGGTTCGCCGGTCGCCGGGACGCCTCCGTCCGGCTGGACGGCGGCGGCCTGCGCCGGTTCGTCATGCTCCTGGCTCGCTCCGGCCTGGGCCTGCTGCGCCGCGTCCGGACCGCCATGGGCATGGCCGGTGTCACCGGACGCCGCGGCCGCGGTCTCGGGCTGGGAGCCGGGCAGCGGGTGCCAGCCGCCGTCGGGCGACTGGTAGGCGGCCGAGACCAGCTCCGCCGTCCCGGTCTGGCCGCCGTCGCCGGCCGTCCCGTCGTGCACGGGGAGCGGGTGCCAGGCGCCGTCGTGGCCCAGGAACCAGGCCGCGTTCAGCTCGACCCCCGGCGTGCCGCCACCGGCGTCGGGCGAGATGGGCGCGGCGGGCGGGACGGGGTGCCACGAACCGGCGGCGTCCTGCGTCCAGTCCAGGTTGACGACGCTCTGGGCGCCCGCGATCGTGTGGCCGTCCGGGCCGATGGGATGCCAGGTGCCCTCCGGGCCGCGCCAGCCCGACCCCGCGGTGCCGGGCGGGTCGCTCGCCGACACCTGGTGCCAGGCGCCGGCGGCGTCCCGGTAGCCGCCCTCGGTGTGCGTGATCGCGCCGGGGACCGGGGTGGAGGAGATCGCGTGCCAGGCGCTGCCCGGTTCGTACCACCATCCGCCCTGGAACTCGACGATCCCGTGCGGCGTCAGCGGGGCCGAGGGGTGATGACGGTGTTCCGTGGCGGGACCGGCCAGGCCGGGCAGCGCGTGCAGCGGCGGCGCGACGTCGGAGGGCAGGGTGAACGCGGCCTCCTCGGCGCTCCCGTGGACCGCCCGGAAGAGGAGGTCGCCGAGGTCGTGGGCGACGTCGTGGCCGGTGGCCGCCTCGATGCCCTTGATCGCCGTGGTGCCCACGCCGTAGCCCGCCAGCGCGGCGCCGACCAGCGCGCCGGCCGGGGTGGTGACGTCCAGCAGCCCCAGCGTGGCGGAGTAGACGCCGGCGAGCCCGGTCGCGGCGGTGGCGGCGCCGTCGAGCACCTGCTCGCCGTTGCCGCCGCCCAGCCCCGTGCCGAGCTTCACGCCGCCGTTCCAGGTGTCGCGCGCGCCGGCGAACAGGCCGTAGCCGCTGATCGCCTGGTTCAGCGGCGGGAAGGCGAACGGGCCGGAGGAGCCCAGGCCGTGGGCGCTGCCGCCGAGCCTGTCGAAGTCGGTGTTCATCAGGAAGCTGGGCACCGTGAAGACGTTGACCACGTGCTGGAGGGCGTCGTCGGCTCTGCGGGCCGCGTCGTCGACGCCGCGCAGCACGTCCGCGGCCTGGTGCAGGGCGTCCCGCAGGGCCTGCGGCAGGAGGTCCGTCATGACCGGGTGAACAGGCCGGCCCGCGCGACGGTGCCGCCCGGCTCGGGCCCCGGCGCCCCGGCCGCCAGTGCGAGGTCCAGCTCTGCGGCCAGGATGGCCGCCGCGTGCGCGTACGGCCGCGGCCCGACCGCCGCGGGATCGGCCTCCCGCCTGGCCGCCAGCTCGATCCAGGTCGCGAACGCCTCGGCCAGCGGCTGCTCGGCGGGCTCCGGCCGCAGTTCGCCGGCCTGCTCCACGAGCGCGGCGATCAGCTTCCTGCGCAGGCCCGACCCCGGCGGCCGAGGCGGGACCGCCTGGACGACCTGCATCACGGAGATCGCGGCACGCACCACGTCGACGATCATCTCGGCCTCCCGGCCCGCTCAGGACGCCGGGACCCGGACCTCGCCGAGGACCAGGTCACGCCCGTCCGGCCAATGGAAATCGTGCAGGGTGACGGTGAGGCGGGACGCCCTCGGCGAGGTGTCCCACACCGTGAACACGAGCTTGCTGCGCTGACCGAGCGGCGGGTCGCCGTCCCCGCCGCCCTGGAACGGCACCGACGCGAGCTCGCTGCCGCTCGCCCGGTCGCTGATGCGGTAGATCATCCGGGAGGCGAACTGCCGCTCCTCCCGGGTCACGTACGCGGTGACGACGATCGACGGCCTGGTCCTCCCCATCCACCTGCTGACCGTCCGAGCGGTCCGCTCCACCGTGAACCGCCAGCCGTACCCGTGGATCGTCCACGGCGGCGGCCCGGACGCGTTCTTCCTGATCGGCTCGTCGGCCTCCAGGAACGGCAGCCTGGGCAGGCTGAGCCCGGGAACGGCCGGCCCGTCGAGCCCGATCCGGGGGACGACCAGCGCCGCCGCGATCAGCACGGCGATCACCAGGTTGGCGCGGGCGAAGAAGCGCATCCGCCGGCCCTAGAAGAGGATCTTCTTCATGGCGCGGCGCTCGCGCACGACCGGTCCCTGCAGTTCCTGGTAGAGCTTGTCGACCTGGCCCGGCCCGCCGAGCCCGGCCAGGACGATCGACTCCTTCTCCGTCCCGAGCATGTAGGTCAGCTCCAGCGAGGCGGTGTTCGTCAGGTAGGAGGACAGGGTGCGGACGTAACGGACCTGGGTGATCGAGGCGTACAGGATCACCTGCTTGCTCCGGTCCCTGACGCCCTGGGCCACGTCGACGCGGCGCTGGTGGAAGACGTACGACGTCACCCTGGCGGAGACGACGGCGGCCACCCAGGCCGCCACGGCGTACAGCCCGAGCGCCACGACCAGCAGCGGGACCCGCAGCACCGAGACGGACAGCGCCAGCGCCGTGGCCACGAGCGGGGTGAGCGCGAGGTGCCGGGTCTGCGTCCTGGTGGACCACACTTCCTGGCCGATGTCGTAGACGGCCCGTTCGTCCAGGTCGTCGGCCATGGTGCGGTACGGCGTGACCCCCGCCGCGACGGCGCGGGTGTACTCCAGGGCGGCGGCGTGCTCGGCATCGTCCGGGACCATCACCTGCGGCGGCGCGGCGGCCACCGAGGGCAGCGTCCCGGCGGCGGCGCCCGCAGGCGGCGGTTCCGAGGTGGTGGGCCGGCGCGACGGGTCCGCGTCGGCGGCCGGCGGCGGCGCGGCCGGGGTGGTGGGCTGGTGCGCGGGATGGCCCGTGGCGGCGCCGTCGGCCGTCCGGCAGGCCGCCAGGCGGGTGTGCACGTCCTTCACCACGTCCCCCGCCAGCGACTGGCGGAAGGCGACCGCGGCCTCGTCGGGCCTGCCCTGCTCCTGGAGCGCCACGCCCAGCTCGTAGGCGGCCAGGTGGTGCGCGGGCTCGGCCGCCACCACCGCGCCCAGGTGCCGCTCCGCCTCGCGCCACTCGCCCAGCTCGTTCAGACACACGCCGAGCGAGTACCGGCAGACCCGGTCGCCGGGGAACTCGGCGACCATCTCCAGGAGCACGTCCCGGGCCTCGGCGGTCCGTCCCGCCCGGTAGAGGGCCAGCGCCCGGTCGAAGCCCTCGTCGTCCTGTGCCGACATGCGTCCACCCTCCGCTCTCGGGTCCGAGCCGGACGTCTCAGTGGTGGGGCAGTTCCGGGTACACCACGAGGAAGAAGACGGCCAGGGCGATGACGGCGATGATGATCTGCGTCCCCAGGCTCAGCTCGTCGCCGCCGCCGTCGCGGCGGGCCCGCCAGTCGTCGCGGTTGCGCCGGCGCGACGACTCGTCCATGGAGCGCCGGACCATCTCCCGCTGGTGGTCGATCCGCCGCGAGCTCTCCCGCTGGTAGTCGTCGAACGGCATCTGTCACTCCTTCTGGGTCGCACCGCCTGGAGCCAGAGTGATACGGAACGTCATCACCTGGTAACGATAAGACGAAAAACTGCCGTACTCCAGTCGCGCCCGCACATCCGCCGATGGAGACCGACACCCCACTGTCCCGCCGGCCGGCCGGGCCGATGAATACGAAGAAGTGCGTACTTCCGATTCGCTGTGCCGGATGGTAGCCGTTCATGCACAATGCGCCCATGACGTCATTGTTCAGGGACGATGGCCGACGCATTCACGACCTGGCGATGGACATCCTCACGACGAGAAAGCCCGTACGCGTCTGGCCGCTGCTGATGGAGCGGCTGACGAAGGACCTGCCGGGAGACCTGGCGGTGCTCATCGACCTGGACTGGACGGCGGGCACCGGGCACGCGCTGACCGGCTCGCCCGACTGGCTGCACCAGGCGCCGCTGGACGCCCTCATCCACTCCCACATGCGCGCGCACCCGCTGCTCCGCCACTACGCCAGGACCCGCGACCGCACCCCTCTGGCCATGGACGACGTCGCCGACGGCGACTGGTGGAGGAGCGAGGCCTACCACGCAGGCCGGGCGGCGATCGGCATCGACCGCCAGCTCGCCCTGCCCCTGGACGCCCGTCCGGGACAGATCCGCGGCGTCATCATGAGCCGCGACGGCACCGGCTACAGCGACCGGGACCTGGAGTACGCCGCTCTCGCGCGTTCGCTCCTCGACACGGTCGAAGCGCACGAGAAGGCCGTCTTCCGGCTGCCCGCGCTCGCGGACCCGGCCGAGCACGGGATCACCCTGCGCGAGATGGCGGTCCTGATGTTGCTGAGCGAAGGGCTGACCGCGTACGCCATCGGCCGCCGGCTCACCATCAAGGAGGCGACGGTGAACAAGCACAAGGAGAACCTGTACCGCAAGCTCGGCGTGCACGACCGGGTCACGGCGCTGCGCAGGGCCCGCGCGCTCGACCTCCTGCCGCCCGAACCGGGACGGGACGCCCGGCTCAACGGTGAGTGATCCACCAGAACAGCAGGCCGACGAGGCCGCCGCCGGCGGCTTCCGCGGCCCCGCGGGCCAGGGCGACGGCGAGGGTGCGGCGGAGGCGGGCGGAACGGCGGCGCGACGCGGAGGCGGCGCGGCGGGGTGCTCGGTTGTCGGTCATGCCGGCCATGACACCGGGGCCGGCGGCGAGGGTGAAGGTATGCCGGACAGGTCTGGATTCACGGGATTAAGCTGCTGGTGGCGGTGATCCGGACCGGTCCGTCCCGGATCCGGCAGGACGGTCCTGATCCAGACGGACGGGTCTCGCTGGGTGGAGAGGCGGACGTGGTGGCGGATTCACCGTTTCGGCCGCAGGGGTCGGGCTCCCGGGTCCTGGCCGAGCTGGCGCGGCTGTGGGACCAGGCCCGCGTCCACAACCCCGGCCGGGTGACGCAGAAGGAGCTCGCCCGGGTCTCGGGGGTGCCGCACACGACGGTGAACGGGTGGGCGACTGGGGCCGCCGAGCCGCGGAATCTGGACCAGCTCGTCCAGGTCGGCGCGACTTTGGCCGCGTGGGCGAACGAGCCCCTCCCGTCGGCGCGGGACTGGGACCGGCTGATGGCCGCCGACCGTGCCCGCCCGGCTCCCGCCCCGGCCGACGTCGGCCCGCCCGTGCCCGCGCCCGCGGAGCGGGTTCGGGTGGGCGTGATCCCGCAACCTGCCGACTGCTTCCAGGACCGGCAGGTGGCCGAGGATGTGGAGGCCGCGGCCGGCGAGGGCGGGACGGGTGCGCCGGCCCAGGTGCTGACGGGGACGGGCGGGGTGGGCAAGACCCAGCTGGCAGCCGCCCACGCCCGGCGCGCCTGGCGGCAGGGGGTGCAGGTGCTGGTGTGGGTGGAGGCCGCCACCCGCGACGGCATCGTGTCCGCCTACGCCCGCGCCGCGGCGCGCCTGGGCCTGACGCCGGCCGGCCTGGACGATCCCGACCAGGCGGCACGGGAGTTCCTGGTCTGGGCCGAGACCACCGGCCGGTCCTGGCTGGTGGTGCTGGACGACGTGCGGCGTCCCAAGGACCTGGCCGGCCTGTGGCCGCCGTCGGCGGTTTCGGCGGCGGGCGGCCAGGTGCTGGTCACCACCCGGCTGCGGGAGGCGGCCCTGGCCGGGGCGGACCGGCGTACGGTCGGCGTCGGCACCTTCACCGCGGCCGAGGCCCGCTCCTACCTGAGAGCCAAGCTCGGCGACCACGTCCCGGTCGCCGACCTGGACGCCCTGGCCGCCGACCTGGGGTTCCTGCCGCTGGCGCTGGCCCAGGCGGCGGCCTACGCCGCCAACGCCGCGATCGGCTGCGCCGAGTACCGGCGGCGGCTGGCCACGAGGTTGCTGGGCCACGCCGTGCCCGGCGAGGACCACCTGCCCGACGGTCATCGCCGGATCGTCGCCGCCACCTGGGAGCTGTCGATCGACGAGGCCGGCCGGGCCGCACCCGCCGGGCTCGCCCGCCCGCTGTTGTGCCTGACCAGCGTCCTGGACGCGGCCGGCATCCCGCAGGCGGCGCTGACCAGCCCGCCCGCCCTGGCGTACCTGACCAGCCACCTGCCCGATCCCGCACCCCTCGGCGGTGGCGGCGTGGACGCGGCAACGGTGAACCAGGCGATGGTGGACGAGGTACTGCGGGTGCTGCACCGGCACAGCCTGCTCGACCACGACCGCACCGCCGCCCACCGCGAGATCCGCGTCCACCGGCTCGTGCAGCGCGCCACCCGCGAGCACCTCGTCGCCCGGCCGGAGCTCGGCCCCCGCCTGTTCGCCGAAGTCGCCGGCGCCGCCGCCGACGCCCTGCTGCACGTCTGGCCGCCGGTCGAACGCGACGGGCTCGGCGAGATCCTGCGCGCCAACACGACCGCCTTGCAGCAGGCCGCCGGAACCGCCCTGTGCAATCCCGGCGCCGGCGCCCATCCCCTGCTGTTCCAGGCCGCCGCCAGCCTCGGTCACGCCGGACGGGTCACCGCCGCCGTCGCCGCCTCCGCCGGCCTGCACGCCACCTGCCTGCGCGACCTCGGCCCCGACCACCCCGACACCCTGGCCATCCGCGGCAACCTGGCGGGCTGGCGGGGGCGAGCAGGGGACGTGGCCGGCGCGGCGGCCGCGTTCGCCGAGCTCCTGACCGACATGGAACGGGTCCTGGGCCCCGACCACCCCACCACCCTGGCCACCCGCACCAACCTGGCGGGCTTCCGGGGCCAGGCGGGGGACGTGGCGGGGGCGGCCGCCGCGTTCGCCGAGCTCCTGACCGACATGGAACGGGTCCTGGGCCCCGACCATCCCGCCACTCTCGCCACCCGCCACAACGTGGCGTCCGCGCGACGCGAGGCGGGGGACGCGGCGGGGGCGGCCGCCGCGTTCGAGGAGTTGCTGGCCGATCGCTCACGGTTGCTGGGCCCCGGCCACCCCGACACTCTGGCCACCCGCAGCCACGTGGCCTCCTTGCGGGGTGACGCGGGGGACGCGGCGGGCGCGGCGGCCGCGTTCGCCGAGCTCCTGACCGACATGGAACGGGTGCTGGGCCCCGACCACCCCGAAACCCTCGCCACCCGTGCCAACCTGGCCGGATGGCGGGGCCAGGCGGGGGACGCGGCCGGTGCGGCCGCCGCGTTCGCCGAACTCCTGACCGACATGGAACGGGTCCTGGGCCCCGACCACCCCGCCACCCTGGCGGCCCGCGCTCACCTGGCGTCCTTCAAGGGCGAGGCGGGGGACGCGGCGGAGGCGTACGCCGCGTTGGAGGAGCTGCTGGCCGATCGTCTGCAGGTGCTGGGCCCCGATCACCCCAGCACCCTCACCACCCGCAGAAACCTGGCGAGATGGCGGGGCGAGGCGGGAGACGCCGCGGGTGCGGCCGGCGCCTACGAGCGGTTGCTGACCGATCTCCTGCGGGTGCTGGGCCCCGGCCATCCCTGGACCGTGGCCGCCCGCGAGGAGCTGGCGTACTGGCGGGAGGCCGGACGGCAGTAGGAGCGCACGGGTCCCGGCACGTGGCCAGCCCCTTTTCCGGCTCGATTCCTGTGCCCGTGAGGCCAAGCATTCCTGACCTCGACACCCTTTGTGGTGAACCGAATACTGAGCGTGACAAACTCCTCGGACGGAAGGATCCCCCCCATGCCCACCGCCCGCATCGCCTCCGGTCAGACCGCCCCAGGACAGGGCTGGCAGGCTTACGGCTCCAACGGCATCTACATCGACGTCGACACCAGCTCCGCGCACTTCTCCGGGCGTCCGGTCTACGTCACCTCCGTCAGCGGCACCGGCGGCAACCAGTGGAACCTGGTCGGCCCCAGCGCCGTCTACGACGCCACCGCCAACAAGTTCCGCGTCTACGTGCAGTGGCGTGACGCTTCGGCGCTGTCCCCGGGCACCGCCCAGCAGTTCGGCTGGTACATCCAGTGGATCGGTTACGACAACCCCTGACCCGCGGCTCGCACGGCCGGCCGGCGCCCGGACGGGCCCGGCCGGCCTCGCCATGCGGGGCTCCCAGGCGGCTCTCGTGCCCGCGGTGGCCGGATGTGGCGTTCGCCGGAACCTTCGTGCCCGCCTCACACGTTGATCAACAACACGGGAGGCAGGCATGGATGTGATGCTCGCAGGGTTGGCGGTGCTCCTCGGGGCGGTCACCGTCGGCACGGTCCTCGCGGCCGAGTTGGCGCACGTCCGCGCTCGCCTGCGGCTCGGCGGGCTGCGCGAGGTCGACCTCGGTCATTACGAGCTCGCCTATCTGGCGGGCGGTCCCGTACGGGTGGCGGACACCGCGATCGGGCTGCTGGCCAGGGAAGGGGAGATCCGCGTCTCCCGAGGCGGGAAGATCCATCGCGTCTCCACGGCCGTGACGGCGGGATACCCCGTGGAGGAGCGGCTGGTCGCGATCCTCGCCAAGCGCAGGAGCTCGCCGGTCGTCCAGGTCAAGCGCCGCCTGGCGGACAGCGCGGAGGTCGCCGGGATCAGCCGCCGGCTCGCCGACCTGGGCCTGCTCGTCGACTCCCGGAGCGTGCCCGGGCTCCGGGTCTGCCGCGACGTCCTGAAGCTGATCCCCACGGTCGCGGCCGTCGCCGCCGGGGCCGACGTGATCTACATGATCGTCGCGCAGTCGCCGCCGCTGAGCGTGGCCGCCCTGTTCGGGTTCGGCGGGAGCTGGCTGGCGGCCAGGAAGATCCGGCCCCTGTACGTCAGGAACCGGCCGGTCCGGCTCGGCCGCGCGGGCCGCCACCTGTTGGAGAAGGCCCGCCTGGCACACCCGTACGGGGCCGAGACCGACGCCGTGGCCGTGCCGCTCGCACTGTACGGACTGAGCCACCTCGGCGACCCGCACCTGTCAGCCGAGCTCAGCAAACGTTCGATCCCGGACGGCCACCTCTACCCGGCCGCCCCCAGCACCCCAAACGACCAGTGCGGCTCCGTCGGCTGGACCCCGGACGACAGCGGAACCGGCACCTGGGACGGCAGCGGCGGCTGGAGCGGCGGCTGGGACGGAGGAGGCGGCGGCGCGGGCGACGGCGGAGGCGGCGGCGGGGGCTGACGGGCGGCACCACACTCCCCCGCTAGCTGGACGAGGTGCGCCCACTACAATCGGGTCTGCCCGATCGGATCACCCAGCGGTGCCTGATGGCGGGTGCAGGTCCAGGATCATGTCGAACGACTGCGCGCCGTCCTTCCCGGTGAAGGAGCCGACCTGCTGGAAGCCACGCTTGTGGTAGTAGCTGATGGCACGCGGGTTGTCGGCGAGAACGCCGCCGAACAGGATGATTCTCTTCCTGCCGAACTGCCGTGCGACGTCCGCCACGAGCGGGAAGATCTGCGTTCCCACCCCCCTCCCCTGATAGTCGTCGGCCAGGGTGGGGCCGAAGCGGCAGTCCGTCGCCGTCAGGTGGATGCCGGCCTCCTGGTAGCGAGCGATGTCCGAGGGGTGGAGATCGAGACTGAACTCGACAAGGCCGACGATCCTGCCGGACAGCCCCTCCTCAAGCACCAGCCTGAGCTTGTCGTAGCGCGCGATCGCGTCACACAGCTTCCGGGCAGCCTCGAGGCCGTACCCGTCGAAGGCACTCAGTCGCCTCGATTCGGCGGACAGCCCCTCAAGAAAGGCTGCAAGACGCTCCGCGTCAGTGTGCAAGAGCGGCCGGAAGACGACCTCCTGACCGTCATCCAGGTTCAGGCGACGCGTCAGGACGAGGGGGTCTTCGGCGACCGCCGTCAGTGTGAGCACCTCAGCAATCCTTCCCCGCTCCATCCTCGGTGGCGCGAACCTACTGGTCGCCAACCTTCGGCGGCAACGCGAACGTTCGATGTCAGCCCTCGCCCCGTCGCGCTGTGGGCATGAGTGATCGCTCATGGCGGGGGCGTGGTTCGGCATTGGTGCTCATGGCGGGGCCGTCGCATAGTGAGGGCCATGGACCGATCCCTGCGTGTCGCGGTCATCGGCGACCGCGATCCGGCGTTTCCTCCGCACCTGGCCACCGACGACGCCCTCCGCCACGCCGCCGCGCACCTCGGCGTCGGGGTGGACGTCCGCTGGCTCGCCACCGAACCGCTCGAGTCCGACCTGGCCGAGGTCGAGGCCGCCGACGTGTTGTGGTGTGCACCCGGCAGCCCGTACCGCAGCCTGTCCGGCGCTCTGGCCGCGCTCCGGCACGGCCGCGAGCACGGCGTCCCCACGCTGGGCACGTGCGGCGGCTGCCAGCACATGGTCATCGAGTACGCACGCCACGTGCTCGGCTTCGAGGACGCCCAGCACGCCGAGTACGACCCGTACGCCTCGACCTTGTTCGTGTCGGAGCTGACCTGCTCGCCGGCGGGCAAGACCATGCCCGTGACTCTGGCGTCCGGTTCCCGGGTGGCCGCGTTGTACGGGCGGAGCGAGGTCGAGGAGGAGTACTACTGCAATTTCGGCCTCGCCCCCGACCGGCAGGCCATCCTGCACGACGGCGGCTTCCTGGTCACCGGCGTGGACGGCGACGGCGAGGCCCGGGTGCTGGAGATCCCCGGGCATCCTTACTACGTGGCCACGCTGTTCGTGCCGCAGGCCCGCTCACGTCCCGAGGAGCCGCACCCCTTGGCGGCCGGTCTGCTGCGTGCGGCGCTGTGACGTTCACCCAGCTCAGGATCCTTCAGGCGGTCGCGCGGACCGGCAACATGACCAGGGCCGCGCTGCGGGGCGGGCCGTGTGCCGCCGCGCGACGCTCATCCTCACCCAGGCGGAGGCGCTGGAACAGGAGGTGGCCGCGATCCGCGGGCAGGAGCGGGGCAGCCTGCGCGTCGGCGTGATCCCGAGCGCCAACGCGCGGCTGCTGCCGCCTCTGCTGCGCCGGTTCGCCGAGGCGCATCCGCGGGTGCGGCTCGCGGTGATGGAGGGCTCGGACCACGAGGTCCTGGAGTGGCTGGAGACCGGGGTCGCCGACATCGCCACTGTGTCGGCCGCGGCCGGCGAGGTCTCGCTGCCCGCCGGATCGGTGGCGCGGCCGCTCGCCACCGACCGCATGCTGGCCGTCCTGCCCAGCGGCCACGAGCTGAGCGTCCGCCCTTCGTTGCCGGTGGCGGAGCTGGCGCGGCACCCCTTCATCATGTCCACGGGCGGGTGCGAGCCGCTGATCACGGCGATCGCGCGGGCGGCGGGTGCGAGCCTGACGTGTCATTACCGGGTGCGTGACACCAACAGCATCCTGGCCATGGTCGCCGAGGGGCTCGGGCTGAGCATCGTCCCCGAGCTGTCGCTGCCCGCCCACCTCAGCGGCGTGCACGCGATCCCGCTGGAGCCCGCCGTCGCGCGGACCATCCTCCTCGCCTTGCCCGCGGACCCGCTCCCGGCGGCCGTCGCCTTCGCCGAACTGGCCGCCGCCCACCATGCGGCGTCCCCGTGAACTCACGGCGATCGGCGCAGGAACCGGATCGGCCGGGCCGTAGCGCCGGCTTGCCCAGGGGCGACTCAGGCTTGGGGTGGGGCCACGGCGTCGGGGGGCAGGCGGCGGGCCAGGCGGAGCAGCGCGAGTGCGGCCGGACCCACCAGGGCTGCCAGTGTCAGCCACAGCAGCAGCGGGGCCATGTCGAGCAGGGCCGAGAACCCGGCGGGTGCGAGGACCGCCGCGAGTGCCCAGGTCTGCTGGTAGATCGCCAGGTAGCGGCCCCGGAGGGCCGGTGGTGCGGTGGCCGCCGCGAGGGCCCAGCTGGGCACGGTGTGCATGAGCTCGCCGAAGGTGAGGACGAGCGTGGCGACGAGCAGCCCGCCGACGCGCGGGAGTCCGGCGGGCAGCAGCGCGGTCGCGGCGTAGGCGGCGCACGCCGCCATCAGGATCAGGCCGCTCAGGGCCATGGCGTGGGTACGGCGGGCGTGCCGCTGCCACCTCCGGACCGGGAGCTGACCCGCCGCCACCAGGACCGTGTTGATCGCGTAGAGGACGCCCAGCAGGGCCGGCGGGACGCCGAGCACCGTGACCGCGTACACCGGCAGGGCGACGGGGAGGACGAGGTGGATCAGGGTGTACGCCTGCTCGGCCGCCACCAGGGTGAGGAACGGCCGGTCGGCGAACACCTGCCGGTAACCGCCCGGATTCCGGGGCGGCGGTGCGGGCGCGCGCCGTCCCGAGAGCAGCAGGCATGCGGCCGCCAGGGCGAAGCTGGCCGCGTTCATCAGGGCGACGACCGCGAACCCGGTGGAGCCGGCGAGGGAGACCAGACCCGCCGACAGCAGGCCGCCCAGGCCGAAGGCGACGTTCCTCGCCGTGGCGATCAGGGTGTACAGCCGGTCCCTGAGCGCGCCCTCCGCCAGTGCGGAGACGTGGCCGCCGGAGGCGGGATAGTAGGCGCGGTCGCCGGCCGCGATCAGGGCGGCGACGACGAGCAGGGCCACAAACCCGTCCACCAGGGGATAGGCGGCGAAGGCGGCCGCACGCAGCACGTACGTGGCGATCAGCACGCGGCGCGCGTCGAACCGGTCGATGAGGATCCCGGCCACCGGGTTGGCCGCCAGCCCCACGACCGCCGCCACGGTGACCCCGAGCCCGACGGTCGTCATGGGCAGGCCGGTCACCTCGTGGATGAACAGCAGGGTCAGGGGCACGTACAGGCCGTTGCCGAGCGCGTCGACGAACATGCCGACCAGGAACGGGCGTACGCCGACGACACTCGTGAGGGAGGGGGAAGCCATGTGATCAGTGTTGCCAGGCGCTCATGGGGACGGCATCGGCCGCTGGGTCCCATGAAGGCGGCCTCCGGTCCGTCCATGGTCCTAGGTCTCCGGTTCCCGGGCGGGGCCGGACGCGTGGCGGAGGGGAAGTCCCTGCTGTGCGGCTCGCTGGGCCGAAGATCGCTGCCGTGGTGGCCATCGACGCGGCGGGCCGGGCGATCGGCGGTCCTGGGCGCGGGCAGGCAGCCGCCCGCGCCCCGGGGGTCAGTTGTTCGCGACGAAGTCGGCGACCAGCCGGTTGAACTCGTCGGCGTGCTCGATCATCGCCCAGTGCCCGCAGCGGTTGAGCAGCACCAGCCGGCTGTCCGGGATGTTGGCCAGCAGGTACAGGGAGGTCTCGAACGACACGACGCGATCGTCGCGGCCGTGGATGAGCAGGGTCGGCACCTGGATCCTCGGCAGCAGCTCCGGCTTGACCCACTTGGGCAGCGGGGCGCCCTTCGGCAGGCCGTCCACGTAGTTGCTCAGGTGGTCGGGGCGGGCGAGGGCGGCGTCCGAACGGGCCTGGCACAGCTCGGGGGTGGCGAAGCGCGCCTTGTCGTAGACCATGATCTCGACGAGCCGGCGCATGTTCTCCGGGCTCGCGTCCCGATACGCCTCGATCAGCACCTTCAGCCCCTCGGACGGGCCGTCGCCGGCGCCGAACAGTGTGGGGATCCGGCCGACCGGCGGCCCCATGGTGATCAGGTGCGAGATCCGGCCGGGGTGCTCGGTGGCCAGCCGCAGCGAGGTCTGCCCGCCCATCGAGTTGCCGACGAACGCGGCCCGCTCGATGCCGAGGGCGTCCAGGAACTGGATCGCCGCCTCCACGTGGTCGAGCCGGTCGACGGTCGCCGGGTCGGACTCGCCCCAGCCGGGCATGTCGACGGCGTAGACGTGGAAGTGCTCGGCCAGCGCCTCGATGTTGCCGGCGAAGTTGCTCCATCCGGTGGCGCCCGGCCCGCTGCCGTGCAGCAGCACGACCGGATGGCCGGAGCCCGCCTCGTAGTAGCGCAGCTTCCAGTCCTTGGTCCGGACGGTGCGCGCGATGTCCTTGGCGTCGAGTGCCATCAGTGGTCCTCCCCGTTCGGCGCGGGCGCGGCGGCCAGCAGCCCGGCGACGACGCCCGGGGGGCGGTGGCCCCAGCTGTGCAGCTTGTCGAGCGTCTTCACCTCCCACGTCGCGTCGTCGATGATCAGTCCGCCCCAGCCGTACTCCACGCTGAAGCCGGAGGGGGTGTGGACGTAGAAGCTGAACATGTGGTCGTTCGGATGCATGCCGAGCGTCATCTCGAACGGCTGCCTGGCGTCCATGCACCGGTCGTAGGCCAGGCCGACGTCGCGGATGTCGGTCACTTCGACCATGAAGTGGTGGGTCCTCTTCGGCGAGGGCAGGTCGCCGAAGGCCACGGTGTGGTGGCGGCCGTTGCAGTGCAGGAAGATCAGGTCGGCGACCACGCCCGGGGCCAGCTCCTCGACGATGACGTCGCTGACCTTGAAGCCGAGCAGGTCGATGTAGAAGTGCAGGTACTCCTCCCGGGAGACGCCGTGGGCCAGCAGCACCTGGTGGCCCGCGCCGCCGGCGCCCGTCACGAACCCGCCGAGCAGCTTCGGCGACTCGAACGGCGTGGCGGCGTCGGCCAGGCCGGTGACCAGCTCGACCCGGTTGCCCATGGGGTCGGCGGTGACGAAGACGCGCTCCACCTTGCGGGCGGCGGCGAGCGCGTCGTCGCCCTGGGTGACCTCGACGCCGGCCGCGCGCACCTTGTCCACCAGGGCGTCCAGCGCGGCGGCGTCGGAGACCTCGTAGCCGGTGGCCACCAGGTCGTCGGCGGGGCCGCCGGTGACGATCCAGCGGTGGGCCTTCTCGTCGGTGCGCAGGGTGAAGCCGCCGTCGGTCTTCTCACCGAAGCGCATCCCCAGCAGCTCGACGGCGAAGTGCTCCCAGTCGGCGAGGTCGCTGACCTCGTAGACGACGTAACCGAGCTCCTTGACTCCGGACATCTCTCTTCTCCTCTCGGGTGACAGGTTCACGCGGGCACGGCCAGGCCGCTGACGTCGGCCGCGGCGACGAACTTGTCAGGACGGACGGCCACGGCGCGGACGCCGTACCTGCGCAGCCAGGGCAGCAGGACCTCGTCGAGGTCGACCAGCTCCTCCGGTCCCTGCGTGTAGGCGGTCTTCGGCCGCACGGCGAGGTAGCGGGCGCCGAGCGCGTCCCAGCCGGCCCGCTCCTCCGCCGTCAGCAGGGTCGCCGGGTCGACGTCGTCGCCGAGCAGCACGAAGCCGTCGCCGAGCAGGTCGTCCAAGCGGGCCATCCGGCCGGTGGCGTCGCCGGCGACCGGCTGCGGGACCATCCGGCCGACGATGCTGGCGTCGCCCAGCGGCCCCCTGATCCAGCCGCCTTCGAGGACGGGCGGCGCGGTGAGCGGCGGCTCGTACGGCGTGACCGTGTCCTGGGGGACGGCGTTCATCGCGGCCTGCTCCTCCTCGGACAGCTCCTGCTTGATGACCCGGCCGAGCTGGACCGCGAGGCCGGTGTAGAAGGCGGTGTTCGGACGCCGTTCGGCCTCGTAGGTGTCCAGCCAGCTCTCGGGCAGCTCGCCCCTGATCACGCGGGCGAGCTTCCAGCCCAGGTTGTGGGCGTCGCGCATGCCGGACTGCATCCCGGCGCCGGCCCACGGCGGCATCAGGTGGGCCGCGTCCCCGGCCAGGAACACCCGGCCCTGGCGCCAGGTGTCGCACATCCGGACGTGGTGCTTGTAGAAGGCGTGCCGGTGGATCTCGACGTCCTGCTCGGTGACGCCCAGCGCCTTCAGCAGCGGCCAGACCTCGGCGCTGGTCGGGTAGTCCGCGGGGGACTCCGCCGGCTTGAGCGGGATCTCCCACCGGTGGTTGCCGGCGGAGAGCGCGATGTCGACGACCGGCCGCTCCTTGTCCGACCAGAACGTCAGGAAGTCCCGGTCGGGCCACCAGCGCTTGACGCGGCAGTCGATGACCACCCAGGTGACGTCGTTGGTGTCGCCCAGCAGGCGGCAGCCCACCTCGCCGCGGATCTTGCTGGCGCCGCCGTCGGCGGCGATGACGTACCGGGCGCGGGTGGTGCGCGCCTGCCCGGTCGCGGTGTCCGTGGAGGTGACGGTGACGCCGTCGGCGTCCTGGTCGATCCCCGTGACGTCGGCGCCGTAGTGGACGGTGATGCGGTCGCCGTGGTCCTGCGCGGCCGCGCGCAGCTCGGCCTCCATGGTCGGCTGGTAGATGTTGTAGAAGCGCGCCTTGCGGCCCAGCGTCGAGGGCGGGTGCTCGATCCGCATGATCTCCTGGCCACCGTAGGTGACCCAGCGCAGGGCCCGCTGGGGGTCGATCTTCTTCTCGATCCGCTCGTCGATGCCCAGGTCCTGGAAGATCCGCATCGTCCAGTCGTTGACGGTCACGGCCCGTGCCCGGGGGTAGATGTCCGTGTCCCGTTCCAGGGCGACGGCGGACACGCCGTACCTGGCGAGGGTGAGCGCGGCGATCACGCCGGTCGGGCCGTACCCGACGATCGCGACGTCCGCGTCGTAGCTGTCGGTCATGCGCTGACTCCGTTCTCGGCCGCCGGGGATCCGATGCGGCACTTTTGGACCAAACGTTCGGTCCAATTGTGAGGAGACTAACAACGACCTGCGGCGACGTGTCAAGACCTGTTCACGAACCGGTTACTGAGACCGCGTCCGGACCGCCGGACGAGCCGCTGTTCCGGGGTCCCTAGAATTCGGCTGGTGGAGAAGTCGGCGCGGGAGGCGCACACCGGAAACAGCCGCGGCCGCCGGTCCCGGCAGGAGATCCTCGACGCGGCCGCCCGGGTGATGTCCGTGCGCGGCTACGCCGGGACGTCGATCTCGACGCTCGTGAAGGAGACGGGCCTGCCCAAGAGCGCCTTCTACCACCACTTCGAGTCCAAGGCGGGGCTGCTGTCGGCCGTCATGGCCCAGGGGGCGCGGGGCTTCTTCGAGGCCATGCGCGAGGCCCACCGCGACCCGCCGGCCGGCGGCACCCCCCGCGAACGCCTGGGCTGGTACCTGCGCCGGACCGGCGAGGTCTTCGTGCACCGCGAGGAGTTCCTCCGCCTGCTGCTGGTGCTGGTGATGAGCAACGAGGCCGCCGAGGCCCCGGAGGCGATGCGGACCGTCATCGACGTCCGCGCCGAGGGCCGCGACCTCATGCGGCACATGATCCGCTCGTCGTTCGCCGGCGAGGGCGCGGAGGCCGCGGACGCGGTCGCGGACGCCCTCGCCCACTTCGGCATGGCCGGATTCGACGGCGCCTTCGTCTCGCTCCAGTCCGGGGACGGCAAGCCGATCGCGGAGTTCATGGAGGAGCTCGCCGACGCCCTGGTGGCGATCGGCGAGTCGCTGATCGCGGGCCGCCGGGGCGCGCCCGGCGGCTGACGGTCAGGCGGACCGCTGCTCGCGCCCGGCGGCGAGCGTGAGGGCGATGTCGACGATCATGTCCTCCTGGCCGCCGACCAGCCGGCGGCGGCCGCACTCCATCAGGATGCCGCGCACGTCGACGCCGTACCGCGCGGCGGCGGCCTCCGCGTGCCGCAGGAACGACGAGTAGACGCCGGCGTACCCCAGGGTGAGCGTCTCCCGGTCGACCCGTACCGGACGGTCCTGCAACGGGCGGACGATGTCGTCCGCGGCGTCCTGGAGCTGGAACAGGTCGCACCGGTGCTCGAAGCCGGACAGGTCGGCGACCGCGACGAACGCCTCCAGCGGGCAGTTGCCCGCGCCCGCGCCGTGACCGGCCAGCGACGCGTCGACCCGGTAGACGCCGTTCTCGACCGCGACGACGGAGTTGGCGACCGACAGCGAGAGGTTCTCGTGGGCGTGGATGCCGATCTCGGTCCCGGCGTCGAGCACGTCGCGGTACGCGCGGACCCGCGCGGCCACGTCGTTCATGGTGAGCCGGCCGCCGGAGTCGGTGACGTAGACGCAGTGCGCGCCGTAGGACTCCATGAGCTTGGCCTGCCGGGCCAGCTCCTCGGGCGGGGCCATGTGGGAGAGCATCAGGAACCCGGACACGTCCATGCCGATCTCGCGGGCCGCGGCGATGTGCTGGGCGGAGATGTCGGCCTCGGTGCAGTGCGTGGCGACCCGGACGGACCGCACGCCGAGGTCGTAGGCGCGCTTCAGCTCGTGGACGGTGCCGACGCCGGGCAGCAGCAGCGTGGTCAGGCGGGCGTTCTCCAGCACCGACGCGGCCGCCTCGATCCACGCCCAGTCCGTGTGCGAGCCGGGACCGTAGTTGAGCGACCCGCCGGCCAGGCCGTCGCCGTGCGCGACCTCGATCGCGTCGACGCCGGCCCGGTCCAGCGCCGTGACGATGCGCTTGACGTCCTCCAGGCCGATGCGGTGGCGGACGGCGTGCATGCCGTCGCGCAGGGTGACGTCCTGGACGAAGATCGGGGTGGTCATCGAAGGCCCGCCTTCCGTGCGGCGATGCGTTCCGCGACCCGCAGGCCGGCGGAGGTCATGATGTCGAGGTTGCCGGCGTAGGCCGGGAGGTAGTGCGCGGCGCCCTCGACCTCGAGGAACACCGACACCTGGTGGGTGGGCCGCGCCGCGCCGGCGGCCAGCAGCGTCTCCACCGGCTGGTCGGCGGGCACCTCGGTGATCTGCACCTGCTGCTTGAGCCGGTAGCCGGGCACGTAGGCGGCGACGTCGGCGACCATCTTCTCGACCGACCGGCGGATCTCGTCGTGGACGGCCGGGTCCGGCGCCGCGACGAGGCACAGGACGGTGTCCCGCATGATCAGCGGCGGGTCGGCGGGGTTGAGGATGATGATCGCCTTGCCGCGGCGCGCCCCGCCGATCTGCTCGATGGCGGCCGAGGTGGTCTCGGTGAACTCGTCGATGTTGGCCCGGGTGCCCGGCCCGGCCGACTTCGAGGCGATGGACGCGACGATCTCGGCGTACTCGACCGGCGCCACCCGGCTGACGGCGGCGACGATCGGGATCGTGGCCTGGCCGCCGCAGGTGACCATGTTCACGTCGGGCGCGTCGAGATGCTCGTCGAGGTTGACGGCGGGGACGACGTAGGGGCCGATCGCCGCCGGGGTCAGGTCGATCAGCCGCTTGCCGAGCGGGAGCAGCTTGGCGGCGTTCACCTCGTGCGCCTTGGCCGAGGTGGCGTCGAAGACGATCCCGATCTCGTCGAAGCCCGGCAGCGCGATCAGGCCGTCCACGCCCTCGGCCGTCGTCGGGACGCCCATCCGGGCGGCGCGGGCCAGACCGTCGGACGCGGGGTCGATGCCGACCATGGCGCCCATCTCCAGGTGACGCGAACCGCGCAACACCTTGATCATCAGGTCGGTGCCGATGTTGCCCGAGCCGATGATCGCGACCTTCGTCCTGCTCATGCTGCTGCTCCTTCGGTGAAGCGGACCGTCACCGTGCCGAGGTCGGACAGGGTGGCGGTGACGGTGTCACCGGCGGCGACCGGCCGCATCGGGCCGAGCGCGCCGGACAGGACGACCTGGCCCGCGCGCAGCGGCTCGCCGAGGTCGCGGGCCATGCGGGCCAGCCACACGACCGCCTCGATCGGGTCGCCCAGGCAGGCCGCGCCGGTGCCGGTGGAGACCTCCTGGCCGCCGATGCTCATCGACATCGCGACGTCCACCGGGTCGAACTCGCCGAGGGTGCGGCGTTCCGTCCCGAGGACGTAGGCGCCGGCGGAGGCGTTGTCGGCGACCGTGTCGCCGAAGGAGATGTCCCAGCCGGCGATCCGGCTGCCGCAGATCTCCAGCGCGGCGACGGCGTACTCGATCGCGGCGCGGACCTGGGGGGCGTCGAGCGGCCCGTCGTCCAGGTCGGCGCCGAGCACGAACGCGATCTCCGCCTCGGCCCGCGGCTGGAGGATCCGGCCGACCGGGATCGCGTCGCCGTCGGCGTAGGCCATGTCCTCGAACAGCACGCCCAGGTCGGGCTGGTCGACGCCGAGCTGGCGTTGCACCGCCTCCGACGTCAGGCCGATCTTGCGTCCGGTGATCCGCGCGCCGGCGGCCAGCCGGGAGGCGGTCAGCGCGGCCTGGACGGCGTACGCGGCGGCCAGGTCGTCGCGGCCGATCAGATCCCGCACGGGGGCGCACGGCACGCCGGACGCGGCGGCGCCGGCCAGCCGCCCGGCCGCGGCGGCGATGTCGGACGGGCTCGCGGCGGCGGGCCCGTTGGTTTCGTTCATCCCCCCACTGTGCAGGCAGGATGCCGCCCCAACCAGCACATCGTCTCGTTCAGCGATACGCTGTGCCAGTGACCGATCGGCCCGACCTCGACACCGTACTGGGCAAGGCGGTGACGATCCTGCGCGCCTTCCGGCCCGACGACCGGGTCGTCAGCCTCGCCGAGCTGGTGCGGCGCACCGGCCTGCATAAGGCGACCGTCCACCGGCTGTCGGGCGATCTGGTCGCCAACCGCCTGCTCGACCGCGCCGACGGCGGCTACCGGCTCAGCCGCGGCCTGTTCGAGCTCGGCATGCTCGCCTCGCTCGAACGCAGCCTGCTCGAACTGGCGATGCCGTTCCTCCAGGACCTCTACGAACGCACCCACGAGACCGTGCACCTCGGCGTGCGCGAGGGGCACGACGTCGTCTACGTGGCCAAGATCGGCGGCCACCGCCAGGCCAGGGCGCCCTCGCGCACCGGCGGCCGGATGCCGCTCCACTGCACCGCGATCGGCAAGGCGCTGCTCGCGTACGCCGGGCCCGACCTGCGGCGCGAGGTGCTGACCGGGCCGCTGGAACGGCGTACGCCGCACACCGTCGTCGTGCCGAGCATCCTGCGCGGCCAGTTGCGGCGCGTCACGGAGACCGGGGTCGCGTTCGAGGCGGAGGAGTCGGCCGTCGGGCTGGTGTGCGTCGCCGCGCCGGTGCTGGGTCGCGGCGACGAGCCGCTCGCCGCGATCAGCGTGGCCGGCCCCACCGGCCGGTTCCGGCCCGAGGGGCACGTGGCCGCGGTGCGCGCGGCGGCGGCCGCGCTCGGCAGCACGCTCACCCGCCGCGACCTCCTCCGGTGAGGCGGACGATGTACCGGTGGCTCAGAGGGCGCGGCTGATCGCGTCGGCCGCGGACGTGAGCGCGGCGACGAGGGGTTTGATCTCCTTCGGGGAGTAGCGGACGCTGGGCATCGAGATCGACAGCGCCGCGCCGGTCGCGCCGTCGCGGCCCTTCACCGGGCAGCCCACCGCGACCACGCCCCGCTCGGTGCGCTCCAGGTTGAGCGCGACCCCGCTGTGCCGCACGGACCGCAGGTCCCGCCGCAGCCGCGCGAGGTCGGGCAGCTCCTCGGCCGGGTCGCCCCGGTCGCCGGGGGCGTAGAGCTGCGCCAGCTCCTCGTCGGAGAGGGCCGCCAGCGCCACCAGTCCGCCGGTGGCCTGGTGGGCCGGGAAGACCATGCCTTCACGGCTGCCCACCCGCAGGGCCTGCCCGCACTCGACCGAGGCGATGAAGCGCACGTTGCGCCCGGTGCGGATGCTGAGGTTCACCGTCTCGTCGATCCGGTCCACCAGCGCCCGCATCTCGCCGAGCGCCGCCGCCCGCAGCGCGCCGACGTCGGACTGCGCGCGCTCGGCCAGCGCGAGGACCGGGCCCACCCGGTAGCTGCGGTCGTCGTTCTGCACCGCGAAATCGCGGTACACCAGCGCGGTCAGCAGCCGGTGGGCCGTGGAGCGGGCCACGCCGAGCCGCTCGGCGGCGGCCGAGACGGTGATCACCCCGTCGAGCTGGAGGATCTGCGCGAGCCGCAGAGCATGGTCGACGCTGGTGGGCGCGTAGGCCGGCGGGGTCTTCATGGGCTTGGCCATGGAACCGATCCTGGCACATGAATTCCGCTGTGCAGAATCCTCTTTTCCAGTCAGGTCGCCTGCGCGGATAGTCGGGGCCATGCCCCACGTGAACGCCGGCGGCTCGCCGGTCAAGATCGCCGCCGTGGACCGGCCGGACCAGCCCTCGCTCAGCCCCGAGCTGGAGGACCTCTACCGAGGCTTCGAGAAGGCGCTGCTCGTCCCGTTGTGGACGGAGATCGGCGACCTGATGCCGCCGCACCCGCGCTCCAGCGCGCAGCCGCACCGGTGGGAGTGGGGCACGCTGCTCGACCTCGCCGGCCGCGCCGGCGAACTGGTCCCGGTCGGGCGTGGCGGCGAGCGCCGGGCGATCGCGCTGGCCAACCCCAGCCTGGGCGGCAAGCCGTACGCGACGCCGACCCTGTGGGCCGCGATCCAGTACCTGATGCCGGGCGAGAACGCCCCCGAGCACCGGCACAGCCAGAACGCCTTCCGCTTCGTCGTCGAGGGCGAGGGCGTGTGGACCGTGGTCGAGCGCGACCCGGTGCCGATGCGCCGCGGCGACTTCCTCCCCCAGCCCGGCCTGCACTGGCACGCCCACCACAACGCGGCCGACACGCCCATGGCCTGGATCGACGGGCTCGACATCCCGTTCCAGTACGGCGTCGAGGCGCAGTTCTTCGACTTCGGCCGGGACACCCTCACCGAGGAGGAGCACGCCACCCCCGACCGTTCGCGCGCCGAGCGGCTCTGGGGGCACCCCGGCCTGGCCCCGGTCTCCCAGCTCCGCCGGCACGAGGGCACGCCGTTGCTCTGCTACCGCTGGACCGACACCGACGCCGCGCTGACCGACCAGCTCGCGCTGGAGCGGGAGGGGCACGCGGGCCCGATCGAGCCCGGCCACGCCCTGGTCCGATACATCGACCCGACGACCGCCGGCGACGTGCTGCCGACGATCCGGGCGCAGTTCCACCGGATCACGACGGGGGTGGAGACCGCGCCTTACCGGGAGACCGGCTCGTCGGTCTACCAGGTCTTCGACGGGTCCGGCCAGGTCACCGTCGGCGACCGGTCGTGGCGGGTGAGCCGCGGCGACCTGTTCGTCGTGCCGTCCTGGCAGCCGCTGTCGATCCGCTCGGAGGCGTCGGCCTCCGACTCCGACTCCGGCGCGCTCGACCTGTTCCAGTTCAGCGACGCCCCGATCTTCACCAGGCTCGGCCTGTACCGCAGCCACACCGAGGAGAACAGCCGATGAAGCTCGCCACCGTCCGTCTGGACGACCACCGCACCGCCGCCGTCCGCGTCGAGGGCGACGAGCTCGTCGAGGTGGGCCGGGCCGACGTCGGCGCGGTGCTGGCCGCGCCCGGCGGCCTGGAGGGCGCCGCTGCGGCCGACGGCCCGCGCCACCCGCTCGCCGGCGCCGACCTCGCCCCGGTCGTGCCGCGGCCGAGCAAGGTCGTCTGCGTGGGGCTGAACTACCAGAACCACATCAAGGAGATGGGCCGCGACCTGCCCGAGTACCCGACCCTCTTCGCCAAGTTCGCCGACACCCTGATCGGCGCCGCGGACGACATCCGGCGTCCGGCGGAGACCGACCAGTTCGACTGGGAGGCCGAGCTGGCCGTGGTCATCGGCCGGCCGGTGCGGCGGGCGGACGAGGAGCAGGCGGTCGCCGCGATCGCCGGGTTCACCGTGCTCAACGACGTCACCTGCCGGGACTGGCAGTTCCGGACCCGGGAGTGGCTGCAGGGCAAGAACTGGGACTCCACCACCCCGATCGGCCCGTTCCTGGTCACCGCGGACGAGACCGGCCCGCGGCCGGCGCTCGACGTCCGCTGCGAGGTCGACGGCCGGGTGATGCAGTCGGACAACACCGGCGACCTGCTCTTCGACCCGGTCCACCTGGTCCGCTACGTCTCGACGATGGTCCGGCTCAACCCGGGCGACGTGATCGCGACCGGCACGCCGGGCGGCGTCGGCCACGCGCGCAAGCCGCCGGTCTTCCTGCGCGGCGGCGAGCTCGTCGTGACCGAGATCGAGGGGCTGGGCAGGCTGGAGAACCGCGTCGTCGGCGAGGGCGCGTGATGGCGCGCGACCTCGCCACCACGCTCGCGTGGGTCGAGACGGGGACCGGGCTGTGCGCGTCGGCCATCGCCGGTCTGTCCGAGCGGGAGTACGACGCCGCGTCGGCCCTGCCCGGCTGGACGCGCAAGCACGTCGTGGCGCACCTGGCGGCGAACGCCGAGGCGATCGGCAACCTGGTCCGCTGGGCGCGCACCGGCGAGCCGACCCCGATGTACGCCTCCCCGCAGGCGCGCGCCGCCGGGATCGAGCGGGGCGCCCTGCTGGACGCCGGCGAGCTGGCCCGGTGGTTCACCGAGTCGGCCGCGACCCTGGCCACCGCCATGGCGGCACTGCCCGAGAAGGCGTGGCGGGCCGAGGTGGTGACCGCGCAGGGACGGACCGTGCCGGCGAGCGAGATCCCCTGGATGCGCGGCCGGGAGGTCATGGTGCACGCGGTGGACCTGGCCACCGGGCTCACCTTCGCCGACCTTCCCGACGGTTTCCTGCGGGAGCTGCGGGAGGACATCCGCGCCAAGCGCGGCCCCGGCGCGGTGCCCGACGTCGCGGGGTCGCTGCCCGACGTGACCGCCTACCTGGCCGGACGCCCGGCGGGCGGAGTGACCGCCGCCGGCGGCGGACGCGCACCGACCCTGCCTCCGTGGCTGTGACGAGCCTCCGTGGCTGTGACGAGAAGGAAGATCCTATGGGCACCCTCCCCTCCACCCGTGCCGACGTGATCGTCGTCGGGGGCGGCATCGGCGGTCTGTCCGCCGCCCTCGCCCTGGTCCGCCAGGGCCTGCGGGTCCGGGTGTACGAGCAGGCCTCGGCGTTCGGCGAGGTCGGCGCGGGCCTGCAGCTCGCCCCGAACTGCACCCGCATCCTGGACCGCTACGGCCTGCTGGCCGAGGCGGCCGCGCTCGGCGTGCTGCCCGAGACCATGGTCATGAAGGACGCCCTGGACGCCACCGAGCTGACCCGGCTCGACCTGCGCGACGTCGAACGCCGCTACGGGTACCCCTACCTGGTGATCCACCGCAGCGACCTGCACGGCATCCTGCTGCGCGCCTGCGAGCGGGCGGGCGTCGAGCTGCTCACCGACGCCCGCTGCACGTGGTACGAGAACGTCGAGGGCGGCGCCCGCGTGCGGTTCGCCGACGGCGTCGTGGACGAGGCGGACGTGGTGATCGCCGCCGACGGCCTGCACTCGATCGCCCGCGAACTGCTGGTCCAGGACGAGCCGGTGAACTCCGGATACGTCGCCTACCGCTGCGCGGTGCCGTTCGAGCAGGTCGCCGGCAACGACGTCCAGGACAAGGACGTCGTCGTGTACGTCGGGCCGCGCTGCCACTTCGTGCAGTACCCGCTGCGGGGCGCGGAGACGTTCAACCAGGTCGCCGTGTTCGAGTCGCCGAAGGCGCTGGCCGGCCAGGACGACTGGGGCACCCCCGACGAGCTGGACGCGGCGTTCGCGGGAACCTGCGACCAGGTCCAGCGGGGCCTGCCGCTGATGTGGCGCGACCGGTGGTGGCGGATGTTCGACCGCGACCCCATCATGACCTGGGTCACTGGGCGGATCGCGCTGCTCGGCGACGCCGCGCACCCGCCGCTGCAGTACATGGCGCAGGGCGCGATCATGGCGATCGAGGACGGCTGGGTGCTCGGTGAGCACGTCGCCGCCCAGCGCGCCGCGGGCGGACCGGTCGTGGACTGGGACCGGGCGCTGGCCGCCTACGAGGCGGTACGGCCCGAGCACTGCCGCCGGGTGGTCGGCACGGCCCGGGCGTGGGGCGCGTTGTGGCACCTGGAGGGCGTCCGGAGACTGCAGCGCAACGCCCTGCTGCGGGAGCGCGACGTCCACGACTACTCGTTCGTCGACTGGATCTTCGGCCCGACGGCCCTGACCCCCGAGGACGAGCCGGAGATGTTCCGCCCGATCCCCCTCGACTCCGCCCCGCTGTGAGGCGTCAGGTCGCCAGGCCCCGGCGGTAGGCGTAGACCACCGCCTGCACGCGGTCCCGCAGGCCGAGTTTGGCCAGGATGCGTGACACGTACGTCTTGACGGTCTCGTGGCTGATCACCAGCGTGGCGGCGATCTCGCTGTTGGACCGGCCGTCGGCGATCAGGCGCAGCACCTCCAGCTCGCGCGGGGTCAGCGCGGTCTCCCCGGACGGCGGCTCGGCCGGGCGGATGCGGGCCGCGTACCGGCCGACCAGCTGGCGCGTCACCTCGGGGGCCAGCAGCGCGGCGCCCGAGGCGACGGTGCGGATGCCGTGCAGGAGCTGCGCCGGCGGGGCGTCCTTGAGCAGGAAGCCGCTGGCCCCCGCGCGCAGCGCCTCGTAGACGTACTCGTCGAGGTTGAACGTGGTCACCACGAGCACCTTGACCGGGTCGTCGACCCCGGCGCCGGCCAGCAGCCGGGTGGCCTCGATGCCGCCGAGCACCGGCATGCGCACGTCCATGACGACGAGGTCGGGCCGCAGCCGGCGGGCGAGGTCCACCGCGGCGCGGCCGTCGCCGCACTCCCCCACGACCTCCAGGTCCGGCTGGGCGTCGATGATCGTCGCGAAGCCGGTGCGGATCAGCGCCTGGTCGTCGCAGACCAGCACCCGGATCGGCGCGCTCACGACGGGCCGCCCGCGGGGACGCGGGCCCGCACCACGAAGGCGCCGCCCGCCTGCCGGCCGGCGCTGAACTCGCCGCCGAGGGCGTCCACCCGCTCGCGGAGCCCGGCCAGGCCCCGTCGGCTCCCGCCGGGAGCGGCGGGAGCGGCGGGAGCGGCGGGAGCGGCGGGAGCGGCGGCCCGGGAGCCGGGCCCGTGGGTGCTGACCACCACGCTGATCTCCTTCTCGCCGTGACGCACCCGGACCGCGGTGGGGCTGCCGTGGGCGTGTTTCAGGGCGTTCGTCAGGGCCTCCTGGACGACCCTGTAGGCGACGAACTCGGCGCTGCCCGCCGGTTCCGCCCGGCTGCCCTCCTCGGCGAACTCCACCGGCTGCCCCGCCCGGCGGGTCCGCTCCACGAGGGTGTGCAGGTCGGCGGCGGACGGCAGGCCGTCGGGGTCGTGATCGGCCTTGAGCAGGTCGAGCATGTGCCGCAGGTCGGCGATGGCCCGGCGGCCGGTGTCGGTGACGGCGTTCAGCGTCGCGTCGAGCCGTTCCGGGACGGCGGTCAGGTAACGGGCGGCCTCGGCCTGCACCACCATCGCCGTCACGTGGTGCGTCACGACGTCGTGCAGCTCGCGGGCGATCCGGGTGCGTTCGGCGGCGCGGGTGGCCTCGGCGACGTGGCGGCGGCGTTCCTCCTCGGCGGCCCGGGTCGAACGCAGCCAGGCCCCGATGCCCCAGGTGAGGGCCAGCGCCAGGTAGAACACCACGTACCCCTCGACCCGCTCGTCCGCGCCGAGCCGGTCGAGCGCGAGGGCCAGCGGCACGTACGCCAGCGACAGGAGGACCACGGTGACGCGCCGGACACGCTCCAGGTGGGCGCCCGCGCTGATGAGCGCGACGGGCAGCACGTTGCTCGCGAACAGGTGGTAGGCGCGCAGCTGGTCGAGGGCGAAGCCGAGCGACACCAGTACGAGGCACACCGCCGGCCACCGCCGCCGGACGGCGAGCGGCAGGCACTCCAGGGCGATCGCCACCAGGGCCACCCCGTCGAAGGGACGGGCGGGCAGGTCGCCCACCTGCGTGCCCTTGTCGTGGAGGCCCGGCAGGAGCGACGCGGCGGCCACCAGCAGCCCGAACGGCAGATCCCGGACCACGACGTCGCACCGTCGCCACACCTCCGTGGCCCGCCGTAGATCGATCACCGGGCGAGCGTAGCGGGACCACGGGCGTGCGGGCGCCGATAAGCCTGCTTTGTCCCCCGTGCGAGCTACCGGGGAATGTCCACCGTGCGGTGACGATCCCGGCGCCGCCCGGTCCGTAACGTTGCGGGGCGGCCACGGCGTTCCGCCGGCCTTTCCCGTTCGTACCCCCGCCGTGCGCATCGCCTCCGCGGCGGCCGGCTCACTGGAGGACCTCATGCTCGCCAAGATCAGGACACCCGTCGCGGCCGTGCTGTGCTGCGTCGGTCTCGGCGCGGGGGTGGCCGGCTGCGACGGCGACGCGATGGAGAACTGGGACCCCTTCGCCGCCTCCACGCCCTCCGCGTCCTCCGCGCCGATCTCCGGCACTGAGAAGATCACCGTGGCGGGCCGGTCGGTGAACGTGTCCTGCTCGGGCGAGCCGGTCCAGGGCGGCCCGGTCGTCGTCCTGATGCACGGCGGCGGCGACGGGCTGGACAAGATGGCGTCCCTGCAGAAGACGTTGAGCGGCAAGCACCGGGTCTGCTCCTACGACCGGCTCGGCGCGGGCAAGAGCGACCAGCCGGACGGTCCGCAGGACCTCGCCGCCAGCGGCCGGATCCTGACCGGCGTGCTCGACCACGTCGCCGGGAAGGCCCCGGTCGTCCTGGCCGGTCACTCGCTGGGCGGGCTGATCGCCGCCCGGTACGCCCCCGACCACCAGGACAGGGTCAAGGGCCTGGTCCTGCTGGACGCCACCCCGCCCACCATGATGAACGACATCGAGCAGGCGATCCCGAAGTCCGCCGAGGGCCCGGCCGCCGAGCTGCGCGCGCAGAACCTGGCGATCTTCCAGGGGCAGAACCCGGAGCAGCTGGTCATCCCCGACGGCCCGGTCCGCTCCGCCGGTGACATCCCGGTCGAGGTCGTCCGGCACGGCAAGCCGTACCTGGAGGCCCTGCCCGAGTACGGGCCGCGCCTGGAGCGGGCGTGGGCGGCGGGCCAGCGCAAGTGGCTGGCGCTGTCCGGCCGCAGCAAACTGAGCACGGCCGCGGGTAGCGAGCACTACATCTACGTGGACGAGCCCGGCGTCGCCGTCGAGGCCGTCGACCGCGTCGCCGGGCAGGCGCGGGACCGATGATCCGGCCGGTCGCGGGGATCTGATAGAAGGCTGGTTCATGACAGCAGCGTTCATCAGGTTCGTCCCTGACGATGTCGACGACCTGGTCGCCTTCCTGACCGGCGAGGACTGGCCCTTCCACGTCGGACGGCCGGAGGCCGAGGCCGTCCGGCGGCGGGCCGCCGACGGTCACTACGACGACGCCGACGAACGCACCTTCTGGGTGGTCTCCGAGGGCGAGCGGGCCGGGTTGATCAGGTTGCAGGACCTCGCCGACGAAGGACCGGTCTTCGACCTGCGCGTCAGGGCCGCCCACCGGGGGCGCGGGCTCGGCGGCCAGGCGGTGCGCTGGCTGACCGGCCACCTGTTCACCGAGCTGCCGGGGATCACCCGGATCGAGGGCACCACCCGGCAGGACAACCTGGCCATGCGTGCCGTCTTCCGCGGCGCGGGCTTCGTGAAGGAGGCGCACTACCGCAGGGCGTGGCCGGGACGCGACGGACGCCTGTACGACTCGGTCGCCTACGCGATCCTGCGCTCGGACTGGGAGACCGGCGAGGTCACGCCGGTGGCGTGGGAGGACGAGCCCCGCCCCTGACGGTCACGGCGGACGGTCGCGAGACGCCGCCGTCGTGCTCGCCGAACGAGCGGCGGTAGGCGGCGGGCGTGGTGTGCACCAGGGAGTGGAAGCGTCTGCGCAGGTTGGCGGCCGAGGACAGGCCGACCCTGGCCGCGATCGTCTCCACGGGGAGGTCGGTCTCCTCCAGCAGGGCCCGCGCCGCCGTGACGCGCTGCTGGAGCAGCCATCGGCCGGGGCTGACGCCGAGCTGGCCGGCGAACCTGCGGGCGAGGGTCCGCGGGGAGACCCCGGCCCGTGCGGCGAGGTCGTCGAGGGTGAGGGGTTCGTCCAGGCGTTCGGCGGCCCAGTCGAGGAGCGGCGCGAGCGACTCCGGCCGGCGGTCCGTGACGGGCGCGGTGCTGTACTGGAGCTGGCCGCCCTCGCGGTGCGGCGGCATGACCATGTGGCGGGCGATGTGCGCGGCGTAGGCCGCGCCGTGGTCGGCGCGGGCCAGGTGCAGGCACAGGTCGATGCCGGCGGCGGTGCCGGCGCTGGTGGCGAGGTCGCCCAGGTCGATGTACAGCGTGTCGGGTTCGACCTGTACGTCGGGAAAGCGGTCCGCGAGCTCGGCGGCGAGCCGCCAGTGGGTGGTCGCCCTGCGGTGATCGAGCAGTCCGGTCCCGGCGAGCAGGAAGCTTCCCGAGCAGATCGCGACGATCCGGGCGCCTCGCCGGTGGGCCCGCCGGATCGCCTCGATCACGGCGGGCGGCGCCGGGTCGTCGCGGCGGTGCCATCCGGGGATCACCACCGTGTCGGCGGCCTCCAGCGCGGACAGGCCCGCGCCGACCGCCATGTCGTACCCGGCCAGCGTCGGTACGGCGCCCGGACGTTCGGCGCACACCTGGAAGGAGTAGCGGGCGGGCAGGCCCGGCCGGCGCACGCCGAAGACCTCCGCCGCGCACGCCAGCTCGAACGTGGACTGCGGCGGCAGGACCAGCGCCACCACTCGCTGAACGGTCATGGCAGGAAAGTACCGCCACACGTCAATCCAGACACTGGGCGGGGGACGGCGTCCGCCGCGACGATGGGCTCATGACGCAAGATGCGAACGACGTCCAGATCCTGCACGTCGACGAGGTGGAAGCCGTCGAGGTCGTCCCCGGGATCGTCCGGCGGCGGCTGCCCGCCACGGACCGGGCCCGCGGCTGGATGTACGACTTCGCCCCGGGCACCGAGTGGCCCGAGGCGGACGTGCACGACGGCGAGGAACGCTACTACGTGATCTCGGGCGAGTTCATCGACCGGGGTCACCGGCTCGGGCCGGGCAGTTACGTCGTGTTCGCGCCGGGCAGCACGCATCGCCCGCGCACCGAGACGGGCGCCCGCATGCTGGGCATCAGCATCCTCACCCCGTAGGGACGCCGCAGGCCGGGGACCGGCGGGCGGCGTCGGTCACGCGGGCGGCGGGCAGCGTCAGTCACGCGGGCGGCGGACGCGGGGAACGGGCTGGCCGCGGCGGGCGGCCTCGGCCTCCAGCCGCTTCCGCAGCAGCCTGCCCTGGCCGAGGAACGAACGGCTGCGCTCCCGGCGGCTCCCCGCCAGGCTCCAGTCGTTGAGCGCCCGCTCGACCCGCACGCTCAGCCGGTCGCCCGCACCGGTGGCCCGCCCGAGCAGCACGACGTTCTCCTGCCACTCCATGGCCGGGCCGTGCCGGTGGAAGGTCAGGCACACCGGCCCGTCGGCCGCCTGGACGCCCGCGGGCAGCCGCAGGTCGAAGCCCGCCTCGGTGCGTACGGCCGAGCGGGTGGGCACGGCCAGCGGCAGGCCGTCGGCCACCATGGTGACGACGGGCTCGCCCAGGCGGGCGGCGCGGCCGGCGAACGGCCGCCAGTCCGCCGGCGGGGCCGACCGGCTCGGCAGCCGGGGGCCGGTGGGGGCGGGATCGGAGGCGGGCGCGGTGACGTCCGGGGGGCCCGTCCAGATCTCGGGCGTCCTGGACAGGTCGCCCTCGGGCCACCAGACGATCCGCTCGGGGGTGACCTCCACCCAGATGCGGGCGAAGTACCAGCCCAGCCGCCTCACCAGGAACCACGGCATCCCGGCGAACCCGGCGCCGGTCTTGGCCAGCGACTCGCGGACGTACCGGTCGGTGCCGGCCTGCAGGTCCGCGTCGCGCACGGTCGCCCGGCCCTGCACCAGGACGACGGGCGCCCGGTCCGGCCCGCCCTCCGCGCCGGAGCACAGCAGCGCGACGCGCGGGTCCCGGCGGGCGCGCTCGGCCTTGTCCGGGTAGGTGAGCCCGGTGCTGACGTCGAGCGTGCCGCCCGCGCCGGCGTACGGCGTGACGGGCCAGGTGACGGGGCGGCCGTCGCGGGTGAGCGAGGCGTACGCGCAGACCAGGGCGCGGCCGAAGACCTCGGCCGCCCGGCGCGGCGAGACGGTGGGTGCGGACGCGGTCATCACGGCTCCAGGATCAGGTCGGCGGGGGTGGTGCCGTACAGGCGGGTGAAACGCCGCCGGTAGGCCGGCCACCAGAACAGGCGGAACATCAGCCGGGCCACGACCGGCAGGTCCGCGTACGACGCCGCGAGCAGGCGGGCGTCGGCGCTGGAGGCGAGCCAGCCGAGGATGACGGGGACCCGGCGGCGGCCGAAGTCGTCCATCGCCTGACGCCGATCGGCCTCGACGTCGGCGGGGGTGAGGTGGGCGAGCATGAGCGGCACGGCGACCCGCTCCTCGTGGTCGAGGTGCTCGTTGACGAGCTCGTGCAGCCGCCGCAGGACGGGCGCGCGCCCGGCCAGGGGCGCCCCGCGGTCGGCGGCGGCCTCGATCAGCGGGTCGAGCAGGGAGTGCTCGGACTCCAGCTCGGCCAGCGCGTCCGCCGCCTGCGGGGCGCGGCCGGTGAGCTTGGGCCACAGGGCGGCGTCCTCGTGCGTGTGGTGGGCGTGCAGCATGTCCAGCACGAGCGCGAGCTGCTCCGCCAGCAGCTCCTCGTGCGCGTCGTCACGCGGGTCGCCGCACGCCTCGGCCAGGCGGCCGAACTCGGCGCGGAAACCGGCGTGCATCATCAGGAAGCCGGTCAGGTGTTCTGGTGTGATCATCAGTCTGTTCCCTCACGTGTCGGGAACAGCGTGCGCGCCGGGCCTCTACGTGCACTTGGCGAGCGCTTGGCGGGCCCTTGTCAGCCAGTAGGCCGCACCGGCCCGCTCCAGCTGGCGCACCGCCTCGCGCAGGTGGGCGCGGGCCCCCTCGCGGTCACCGAGCGCCAGCAGCGCCTCGCCCAGGTGGCCGTCGTACGCGCCGTCGACGGTGGTGCAGGCGCCGTTCACGTGCAGCAGCCCGGCGAACGGGCGGAACGCGTCGTAGACCTCCCGGACGACGTCCGCCTCGCCGAGCCGGATCGCCGCGTGCAGCCGGCACATGGCGGCCATCGCCCAGTGGTAGTCGCGCGGCGGCATGGGCGTCTCGCGCAGGATGCGCCGGGCGCGCTCGGGCTCGCCCAGCTCCGCCAGCGCGTACGCCAGGGCGTAGGCGGGCCCCGCCAGGCCGGTGTGCCGGGCCATCTCCTCGATCCAGGCCGCCTCCTCGCCCAGGCGGTCCTCCTGGATGATCGTCTCGGCCCGTCCGCCGAGCATGCTGAGCTCGAAGTAGGCCAGGTCGGCGAACGACAACATCGCCCTGACGGGCTCGAAGTGCCGGGCCGGGTCGGGGACGCCCTGGAACAGGTCGAGCCCCACGTGCGCCACCGCGGCCTGCAGCGCCAGCGTGGGACTGTGCAGGTCGCGCAGCAGCGTGCCGATCTCCGCCAGCAGGTCGCGGGCCTGCGGCACCCTGCCGTGCTCCACGTGGTGGCCGACGAGGTGCAGCTGCGCGATCACCCTGAGCTGGGGCGACAGGTCCGGCTCGGCCAGCAGGCGGCGGGCGGTCCCGGCGCGCTGCTCGACGAAGTCCTGTCCCTGCAGCGCGATGAGCCGCAGGTGCAGGACGCGCCGCAGCAGGGCGGGGTCGTCCAGGCGCTCGGCCGCCGCCACGGCCCGCTCGGAGACCGCGCCGACCTCGTCCTCGCGGCCGGTCTGGGCGAGCACGACGGCCCTGACGGCCTGCGCCGTCGCCCAGGCCGGGGTGGACGGCGGCAGCTCGCGCGCGGCCCGGTCCGCCGCGTCGCGTACGGCGGCCACGTCGACGCCGTACCGGAAGGGCACCCAGATGCCATGGCCCATCGCGATGTCGGCGGCTCTGACGGCTTTGTCCAGGTCGTCGCCGGCCATGGCGAGCGCCTGCTCGACCGCCTCGTACCCCTCGTCGAACCGGCCGGCGGCGTAGCGGCTCTCCGCCAGCCCGACGGCCAGCTCGAACCGCTCGGCCGCGCTCGCGCCGGCCGGCTCGGCGGCCGCCAGCGCCTCCTGCCAGGACACGGCCGCGTCGTCGGGCGCGTGCCGTCGCCGGGCCGCCCGTGCCGCGCGGGCCGCGTAGTCCATCGCCATGCGGGCGGGCTCCGCGCCCAGCTCCGCCGCCGCCAGCCAGTGCCGCGCGATCACCGCCGCGCGGTCGTCGCGGTCGTCGCGGCCGCCGTGCACGGCGGTGAGGGCGGCCGCCACCTGCTCGTGCACCCGCGCCCGCCACAGCCGCGACCGGCGCGACAACAACGCGTCGGTCACCAGGGCGTGCGCGAACTCGTATCCGCCCAGCCGGTACGACGACTCCCGGACCAGCCCCGCGCCGAGCGCCGCGTCGAGCGACGGCAGCAGGTCGCCGACCGTGCCGCCGGCGACCCGGGCCAGGACGACCGCCTCGAACTCGTCGCCCATCACGGCGGCCAGCTCCAGCACGCGGGACGCCTCCTCCCCCAGGCCCGCCACCCGGTGCAGCACGACGTCCAGGACGCCCTGCGGCAGCCCGTCGCCCGCGCGGGCCAGCTCGGCGAGGAAGAACGGGTTCCCGGCGGTGCGCCGGCGCAGCTCCTCGGCCCCGTGGCCGCCCGGATCGCGGCCGGACAGCTCCTTGACCAGTGCGCGGACCTCCTCGGTGGCCAGCCCGTCCAGCCCGAGCCGGCGCGCGCCGAGCCGGGACAGCGCCGACAGCGTGGCGGTGAGCGCCGACGCCTCGTGCCGTCGGAACGTCGCCACCAGCAGCAGGCCCGGCCGGGCGGTGGCGGCCACGTGGACCAGCAGCCGCAGCGTGGCGTCGTCGGCCGCGTGCAGGTCCTCCAGCACGACGACCGCCGGGCCGACCGCGGCCAGGAACGCGCCGACGGCCTCGAAGAACCGCAGCCGCGCCCCCTGCGCGTCGGACGCCGGGACCGCCTGCGCACCGCCCGACAGGAACGTGCCGACCTCGCCGGGCAGGGCGGCCTGCGGGGCCGCGGCGGCGAGGTCGCGCAGGACGCGTTCCCAGGGCCACAGGGCGGGCGCGGTCTCGTGGTCGGGGCTCGCCCCCCAGCCGACCGGCACGCCGGCGGTCGCGCGGAACCGCCTCAGCAGGCTCGTCTTGCCGACGCCCGGCTCGCCGTCCACCAGCACGACCTGCCCGGCGGCGGACGCCGCCCCGGCCGCCTCGGTCAGGAACGCGAGCGCGCTCTCCCGGCCGACGAACACCGGCTGGTCCGGCGCGGGCTCGCCGGCGCCGGGCGCCGCCGCGCCCACCGGCGTCCGCGGCGGCTCGGGGTGCGGGGCGGGCAGCGTGGACGGCAGCGTGGACGGCGGCGGGGTGGCGGGACGGCCGGGCGGTAACAGCGCGGCGTCCTGGCGCAGCACCGCGGCTTCGAGCTCGCGCAGCCGCGGACCCGGGTCGATGCCCAGTTCCCCGGCGAGCACGTCGCGCACCCCGCGCAGGCATTCCAGGGCCGCCGCCTGCCGCCCGGCGCGGTAGTGGGCCAGCACCAGCAGTTCCCAGGCCCGCTCGCGCAGCGGATGCTCGCGGACGAACGGGTCCAGCCGCGCGACCACGTCCGTGTGGCGGCCCAGGTCCAGCAGGGCCGCGGCCAGCGCCTCCACCGCGTCCAGCCGTACCTGCTCCAGGCGGCCGATCTCCGGTTGCGCCCACTCCTGGGCGCGCACGTCCGCGTACGGGTCGCCGCGCCACAGGCCGAGCGCCTCGGCGAGGTCGGCCGCCGCCTGCTCGTGCCGTCCCGCGGCCAGGTGGGCGGAGCCGGCCGACACGAGCGTGCCGAAGTCCGTCGTGTCGAGGGCGAGCCCGCCGGTCATCAGGCCGTAGCCGTCGGCGGCGCTGACCAGGACGGCCGGGGTCGCGCCCGGCCGCCGGTCGGGCTCCAGCCGGCGGCGCAGGTTGGAGACGTACACCTGCAGGCTGCCCTGGACGCTCGGCGGCGGGTCGCCGGCCCACAGCCGGTCGGCCAGCAGGTCGGCGGGGAGCACGCGACCGGCGTGCATCGCGAGGAGGGCGAGCAGGGCCCGCTGCTTGGGCGGCCCGACCGGTACGGCCTGCCCGGCCACGACGAGTTCCATGGGCCCGAGGACGTTCAGCCGCACGCGCCCATGGTAGGGGCCGCCTTTCAACCGGTCCAGACGCGACAATGACGGCCTCGGCTCAGGCCGGGGTGGGCTGGTCGTCGAGTACGGCGAGCTTGGCCGGGTCGACGACGATGTGGATGCCGGTGATCCGGCCGCCGGTGACGGTGAAGGCGATGGCGGACAGCGGGGTCCCGTCGGCGCGCCAGGACAGGTGGCCGGGGAGCCCGTCCACCAGCACGGGCCGCTGCCCGGCGACCTCGCCGGAGAACATGCGGGCTCCGGCGGCGACGGCGGTGGCGCCGAGAGTGACGACCACGCCGCCGGGGGTGTCCACGGTCAGCTTCACGTCCGGGTCGAGGACCCGCAGCAGCGCCTCGAAGTCGCCGCCGAGCGCGGCGGCGCGGAAGGCGTCCACGGCCTCCCGGTGCTCGCGGCCGGGGCCCGCCGCCCGGTCCGTGGACCGGACCTTGCGGCGGGCGCGGCTGGCGATCATCTTGGCGGCGTCGGCGGACCTGCCCAGGATGTGGCCGATGTCCTGGAACGGGACCGCGAACAGGTCGTGCAGGACGAACGCCAGCCGCTCGCTCGGGGTGAGCGAGTCGAGCACCACGAGGAGGGCGAGGCCGACCGAGTCGGCCAGCGCCGCCTGCTCGTCCGGCGTGGGCTCGTCGTCGGGCGTCACCAGGAGGTCCGTGAACTCCTGCCCGTACGCCGTCTCGGGATGGGCCTGGCGGGATCGCAGCAGGTCCAGGCTGATGCGGCCGACCACGGTGGTCAGCCAGCCCGCCAGGTTGCCGATGGCCGACACGTCCTGACGGACCAGCCGCATCCAGGCTTCCTGGACCACGTCCTCGGCGTCGGCGTGCGAGCCCAGCACGCGGTAGGCGACGGCGCGCAGCCGATCGCGCTGGGCCTCGAACACGTCAGCCACCGGGCCGGACGGGTGCACGGTCACGGCCTGCGCTGCTGACGGAGGGAGATCCGGTTGCCGTCCGGGTCCACCGCCTCGGCGCGGACGCCGAACGGGTAGTCCACGGGCTCGGACTCCTCGAAGGTGACGCCCCGCCCGCGCATGACCTCGAAGTCCTTGCGCAGGTCGTCGGATTCCAGGATCAGCGGGCCCGGCGCGCCGTTCCCGCCCGCGACGCCCGGCTGCCCGGCGGCCGGCGCATAGGACCACAGGAGGATCTGGACCGGGCTGCCGGGCACGCCGACGGTGAGGAAACGGCCGTCGGGCCCCCGGACGTCGATGCGCTTGTCCAGGCCGAGCCCCGCGGTGTAGAACTCCAGCGCGCGGTCCTGGTCGGTGACGTAGACCGTGGTGTACATGATGGTGGTCAGCATCCTGCTCTCGATTCACTCGTGGGTCTGACGACCGTTCGTTCTCGGTCGTCACCCCCATGACGAGTGGCGGCGGGAAAAGGTAACACGGCCGGTCCGGCCCGGCGGGTTCCCGGCTTTACGGAACATGAAAACTCGTTCACGATCACTGCGAGGGGGTGCAGGCTCGATCAGAAGGGGGCCCTATGCGGCCTGGCAGACGATCCTTGGGAGCGGTTGGCCTCACCCTCGGATTCCTCACTCTGGCGTTGTTCCTCGCCGCGCTGGCGATCGGCCCGACCGGGAGGACGGCTCTGGCCTCCGTCCCGGCGGCGCACGACGTCGCGCACGCGGCCGTCCCGGCGGCGGCTGTCTCCGGGGCGGCTGTCGCGGCTGTCTCAGGGACGGCCGACGACGCGCCGCCGACCCGTCCCGGGGGGCTGCGGCCGTGCCCGGTGCCGTTCGCCGCCAACCCGACCGGCTACGCGTCCATCTGCTGGGCAGCCTCCTCCGACGACACGGGCGTCGCCGGGTACGACCTGTACCGCCTGGACCCGGACGGATTCGTCCTCGCAAGCAGCACGACCAGCACGATCGGCGGCTTCTCCGGCGAGCTGAACCGCCTCTACACGATGTACGTCGTGGCCAGGGACCTGGCGGGGCACCTCAGCCCGCCGTCCGCCCTGATCACGGTGCCGGCGACGCTCGGGATGACCCCGTCCAGCTCGCCGACCCCGCTGCCGGGCGACCATGTGCCCCCGTCCAAGCCCGCCGGGCTGCGCGACGCGTGCCTGCAGGACTACCCGGGTGTCACGTTCTGCTGGCAGCCGTCGACCGACAACGTGGCGGTGACGGCGTACGACGTGTACCGGGAGACGGCGACGGCGTACAGCAGGGTCGGCACGGTCCTTCCGCCGAGCCTGAACTTCGCCGAACCCGGCCTGGTCGTCGGGCAGCGTTACACGTACGTCGTGGTCGCCGAGGACGCGGGCGGCAACGTCAGCGTGCCGTCCGACCCGCTGTCCGCGCTGGCCAGGGAGGGGCTGCCGTCGCCCACCCCGTCGTCGGGCGCGCCGTGCACGGTGACGTACCGGGCCACGACGGGAGGGCCGCGGCTGGACGCCGAGCTCGTCGTGCGCAACACCGGCACGGCCCCGGTCGACGGGTGGACGCTGACGATCGACTACCCGGCGGCGGCCGCCGTGCGTCTCGTCTCGGGCTGGTCCGCGAACTGGACCCAGGCCGGTGCGGGGGTGGCCGGCGTGAACAAGCAGTGGAACAAGGTCATCGGGGTCGGCTCGCAGACCCAGGTCGGGTTCACCGCCACGTACGGCGGCGGCGCGCCGCCTTCGCCGGCGAGCTTCGCACTCAACGGCAAGACCTGCGCAACGGGCTGACGTTCCGGCTCGTAACTGCTCGGCGGGGACGGCCACGACGACCACCAGCCCTGCCCCGCCGAGCCCGACCGGCTCAACCGTCCACCTCCCGAGCCCAACCGGCCATCGTGGCGAGCGCGAACTCCCGGTGGCGGGGGTGGGCCGCTTCAGGCGCGTAGGGCGTCGAGGAGGCGGGACAGCGCCGCCTGGGTGTCGGCCAGCTCGTCCGGGGCGGACTGCGCCAGCCACAGCGCGGCCTCGTTCATCGCCCCGGACAGCAGGCGGGCCAGCGGCGCGACCGGCTGGGCCGGGATGGCGCCGGCCGCGACGAGGGCGGCCAGCGCCTCGGTCAGGTGCCGGACGCTGGTGGCCTCGTCGATCGCCCGCCACTCGTTCCAGCCGAGCACGGCGGGGCCGTCGATCAGCATGATCCGCTGCACGTCGGGATCGGCGCCGGCCGCGACGAACGCCGCGCAGCCCGCCTTGAGCTGCGCCCACGGGTCGTCCTCGGCGTCGGCCGCCGCGGCCACCCGGTCGGCCACCTCGCGCTGCACCTGCTCCAGCACGGCCCGGAAGAGGTCGGGCTTGCCCTCGAAGTGGTGGTAGAGAGCGCCTTTGGTGACGCCGGACTCGCCGACGATCTCCGCCAGCCCCACCCCGGCGTAGCCCCTGGTCGCGAACAGGCGCCGCGCCGTGGCGAGCAACGTGCGGCGGGTGCGTTCCTTCTGCTCCGTCCTGGTCACTGCGTCCCCTTTGACATACCGACGGTATCCCAAATAGTGTACGCCCACATACCGTTGGTACGTGAAACTGATGAGGAGGAACGCATGGAGCTGAGCAGCGTGTATCCGGTGGTGTGCACGGCCGACCTGGCCGCTTCGAAGGACTTCTACGTCCGGTTGTTCGGATATGAGGTGACCTTCGAGGCCGACTGGTACGTGAGCCTGCGCCGCGGACCGTACGAGCTGGCCCTGCTCGACCACCGCCACCCGACGCTGCCCGCCGCCTACCGCCGTCCGGTCGCGGGGCTGCTGATCAACTTCGAGGTCGCCGACGTCGACGCCGAGTGGGAGCGCCTGGTCGGGCGCGAGGGGCTGACCCCTGAGCTGGCGCTGCGCGACGAGGACTTCGGCCAGCGGCACTTCATCGTCGCCGACCCCAACGGCGTCCTCGTGGACGTGATCACGCCGATCCCGCCCTCGCGGGAGTACGCGTCCCAGTACGCGCCCGAGTGAGACCGACGCCGGGTGCTGGACCGGTCGTACGCGTACGTGAATCATGAAGGGGTGCGTACGGGTTTCACCCATGAGGCGACGATCGTCATGGACGCGGACGGCGATGTGCGCGCCCCCGGCGCGGCGATCACCGTGGCGCTGTGCGGGCACTGGGAGCACGAGCCGCCCTGCCCGATCGCGGCGCACCACACGACCGCCGACCGGCAGGGCGACGTCGTCCGGGTGCGGGTCCTGTTCGCGGCCGAGGCGGCGGCCGAGGCCGACGTACGGGCCCGCATCGACGCCGCGCTGGCGCGGGGGACGCTCGACGGCCCGGACGGGGTCACCACCCGATGGCGGCTCCTGGACACCCGGCCCGGCCGCCCGCGCGCGGCCGAACTGCCGCACCTCGAACGTCTCCGGCGCGGCTGAAGCTCGCCGAATTACGGCGGCGGTCACGGCTCGGCGGCCCTCCGGATCGGTCCCGACAAGTACGCTGACCGCTGTTTCGCGCGACAGTGAAGGAGCACCGATGACCGCCGATCCGACGATGGCCAGGATCGGCCAAGGGGTGGACTTACACCACCACCAAGGCCGGCCCGAAGCCGCTCGCGAATTGTTCGCGCAGATCTGGGACGACATCGGCGGCGAGCAGGGCGATCCGCTGCACGTCTGCGTTCTCGCCCACTCGATGGCCGACGTCCAGGACGACGTGCGCCAGGAGCTGATGTGGGACCTGCGCGCGCTCGCCGCCGCCGACCAGGTCACCGACGAACAGGTGGCACAGGCCGGGGTGTCGCTCCCGGTGGTGGCGCTGTACCCGTCGCTGCACCTGAACCTGGGCGAGTGCTACCGCAAGCTCGGCGATCTCGACCGCGCCCGCGACCACCTCGACCAGGCCCGAGCCGGGATCGACGCCCTGGCCGACGACGGATACGGCCGACTCATCAGAGGCGGCCTGGACCGTCTGGCCGACCTACTGAATTCCAACAATTCTTCTGTCACCCCACCCACGAAACCCTGAACCGATTTTCCCGGCACCATTTCGCACCAGAGCAATTCCCCTCGAACCCCCGGAGCCCCTTCGGCGAATTCCTCAACAACGAGCTCTAATTCCCGAACGACAACGGCGCCCAATCAATTGAGAGCACCACCCCACCCGAGCGTCTCGCCTCCACCCGCGGCGGCCCAATGGCCCGGCGGTCCGGCGGCGAGGGCCTGGGAGCCCGGGGAGTACGGGGAGCCTGAGCGGCACGGGGAGTCCGGGCGGTCCAGGAGCGGACAGACCGGAAGCGGACGCCCCCAGAGCGGACAGCCAGGAGCGAACGGGCCGGGAGCCGGGGCCGGGGACCAGGGAGCGGGATCGGGGACCAGGGAGCGGGGAACTGTGGCCGGGAAGCTCTGAGCTCGGAGCTGGGGACCTGCCATGCCTCCAGACCGCCCGGCGGGCCGAAGGTGTGCGCGGCCAGGGCAGCCAGACCGGGCGCGCCCACGTCAGGCGCGGCGAGAGTGGGAGCAGCAAAGGCACGCCAACCAGACACACCTCCACCAGTTCCCGGCAGAGCGACCGCCCCTCCATCAGACACGCTCGGACGGCGACGAACAGGCCCGCCCCGGCCGCCCCAGACGACAACACCAGGACGGCCCCAGCGGACTCGGACGACAACACCCCGGCCACGCCACCCACTCCCACCTCACCTCACTCCATCGCACTGTCCGGCCGCACGGTCCCACCCCGACATCCCCGCCCCGTCATACGGTCGCCACGCCGTCCAACGTCCCCGCCCCGCCATACCGCTCGATCGCCGTCGGGCCGCACCGCCCAACTGCTCGACCGGCCGCACGCCCCGCCGCCTGGACTCTGCCGCATCGCGTCCTGCGGCGGGCGAGCCCGGCGGTGTCCGCCGAGTCGTCCCTTGCCGCCCGACGTCCCCGCCCCTCCTCGCCGTACCGCGTGACCGCACCGCCACCACGCCACCACGCCACCGACCGGGCACCCCGCTGCCTCACCTTGCCGCGCCACCCGGCCATGCCGCCCGCCCGCTCTCTGCCGGCGCCCCCCACGCACCGCCACCCGGCCGCGACGCTCCGCCGCAGGCTTCCTCCGCCCAATTTCCGACCTCGTTCACGCCGATCACCGGCCCGGTCGGACCCGAGCCGCCATGAACCCTCGGACGCCCCCAGCACGCACGCCCTTTCCTGAGGAGGCTCGGCGCCCGAGGCCCTCATCGGCGCCGCACCTCCACCACGCCAGCACACCCGCACCAGCACCAGCACACGACGGAGACCACCGGCAGGCCCAAAACAGGGAACGCCACCCCCACAGAACGGACGTTCTTCCGCCGGCCGAGATCACGAATTCGCCACCCGGAGATCAGCCACTACACACGGTCACAGAATCCCCCAGAGTTTGACCGGAAACCCTTACGCGACGTCATTCAGGCTGACGGCCAACTCCGCCCCGGAAAGCACTCGACAAAGCGATCATGCGGATTATGCTTCATCGCGCAATTTGTACGTATTTGCCGCCAATCGCGGTGGGTTTTACGGGGAGACACCATGACCGACGACGTGAAAGGCCCGGGGGCCGGCACACGCGTTCACGAGGCCATATCCATCCAGACCAGGAAAAGTCCTGACAGCATCGCCGTCATAGCCGGCACCACCCGCCTCACCTACGCCGAGCTGGACCGCAGGGCCAACGGCATCGCCCACACGCTGCTCGACCGCGGCATCGGACGCGGCCACCACGTCGGCGTCTGCCTGGAACAGGGCGAATGGCTGCTCCCGGCGCTACTCGGCGTGTGGAAGGCGGGCGCGGCCTACGTGCCGCTCGACCCCGCCTACCCCGCCGAGCGCTTACGGTTCATGGCCGCGAACGCCGAGGTCACCACCGTGCTCTCCGCGACGGCGCTGGCCCCGACGGCCGCCCTCACCGGGGCGGAGGTCGTCCACGTCGACGACGTCGCGCCGCGCGAGGACGCGCCCGGCGTCGCGGGAGACGCCGCCGACGCCGCGTACGTGATCTACACCTCCGGCTCCACCGGGACGCCCAAGGGCGTGGTCGTGGAGCACCGCAACACCATGAACTTCCTGACCTGGGGCGCGTCGGCGTACACCGCCGAGGAGCTGGGCGGCATGCTGGCCAGCGCGTCGATCTGCTTCGACGCCTCGGTCATGCTGCTGTTCGTCCCGCTCGTCGCCGGCGGCACGGTGATCATGGCGGAGAATCTGCTGGCGCTGCCGTCCCTGCCCGCCCGCGACGAGGTGACGACCGTCTTCGGCGTCCCGTCCGCGCTGTCGGTGCTGCTGCGCGACCCGCTGCCGGCCGGGGTGCGGACGGTGGTGTCGGGCGGCGAGCCGCTGACCGCCGCGCTGATCCGCCAGATCTACGCCAACCCGAACGTCCGGCGCGTCCTCAACATGTACGGCCCGACCGAGTGCAGCACCGCCTGCACCTTCTTCGAGGCGGGACGCGACTTCGACGGCGAGCCGCCGCTCGGCGAGCCGCTGGCCGGCGCCGTGCTGTCGGTGCGCGACGCGCAGGGCCTGCCCGTCCGGGACGGCGAGCTGGGCGAGCTGTGGATCGGCGGCCCCGTGGTGGCCCGCGGATACCTGGGGGTGGACTCCCCCGCGTTCGGCTCCGGCCCGGACGGCGTCCGCGTCTACCGCAGCGGCGACCTGGTCCGCCGGGTGGACGGCGAGCTGCGCTACGCGGGCCGGGCCGACGACCAGGTCAAGATCCGCGGCATCCGGGTCGAGCTCGGCGAGGTGGAGGCCGTGCTGGGCGGCCACCCCGCGGTGCGGCGGGCCGTGGTGCTCGCGCAGACCGGTGAGGACGGGGCCGCCCACCTGGTCGGCCATGTCGCCGCGACGGACGTGAGCGAGCCCGAGCTGCGCGAGTGGCTGCGCGACCGGCTGCCCGGCCATCTGGTCCCGGCCCGGATCGGGATCAGCGAGACCCTGCCGCTGGCCCCCACCGGGAAGGTGGACCGCGCCGCCCTGCCCAGGCTCGGCTCCACGCGGCTGGTCGCCGCCGCGCCGGTCGCGCCGAGGACCGACGACGAGCGCCTGGTGGCCGACGTCATCGCCGAGGTGCTCGGCCTGGACGGGATCGGCGTGCTCGACCGCTTCGCCGACCTGGGCGGGCACTCCCTGGCCGCGGTCAAGGTGGTGAACGAGCTGTCGCGCCGGCTGGGGCACACCGTGCCGCCGGCGGCGTTCCTGACCGAGCCCACGGCGGCCGGGCTGGCGTCCCGGCTGCGCGAGACCGTCCAGGAGCCGGTGCGGCGGGACGGCGGCCGGAGCACGTACCCGCTGACCGGCATGCAGCGCGAGTTCTGGACCCTGCGGCAGCTCCATCCGGGCAAGCCGGTCACCACCGTGTCGGTCCGGCTGCGGGTGAGCGGCCTGCGGGACGCGGCGCCGCTGCGGGCGGCGCTGGACGCCGTCGTGGCCCGGCACGAGGTGCTGCGCAGCACCGTCGCCGTGGGCGAGGACGGCGTGCCGTACGCCGTGACGCATCCGCCGGTTCCGGTGCCGTTCGCCGAGCACGGGCCCGAGGCCGACCCGGAGCGGGTGGCCAGGCGCGCGGGCGCGTACGTGTTCGACGTGGCGGACGAGGTGCCGCTGGTCCGGGCCGAGTTGTGCTGGACCGGCGAGGCGGCGGCCGAGCTCGTGGTCGTGACCGATCACCTCGCCTTCGACGGCGGCTCGGTCGGCATCCTGATGGACGAGCTGGCCGCCGGGCTGGCCGGACGGCCGGTGGCCGGGCCCGCCGTCCAGGTCGGCGACGTGGCCGTGCGCGAGCAGGAGGGGCATCCGGAGCTGCCGCGGCTGCGCGAGTTCTGGCAGCGGGAGCTGTCGGGGGCGCCGGTGACGCCTCCGGCGCCCGCCGACCTGACGGCGGCGCGGGTGACCAGGCCGCTGCCGGAGGAGTTCGTGGCCGGCGTGTCCGCCCTGGCCAGGCGGTGCGGCGCGACCCCGTTCGCGGTCTACCTGGCCGGGCTCGCCCTGGCCGGCGCCGAACCGGACACGCTGATCGGCGCGGTCGCGGCGCGCCGCGCCGGCGCCGAGCTCGCCGGGGTCGTCGGCCCGCTGGTCGACACCGTGCCGGTACGGCTGCGGACCGGTGACGCCGCGACCTTCCGCGACCTGGTGCGCCAGGCCGCGGACGCCACCACGCGGGCGCTGATCCACCAGGAGCTCCCGCCCGCCGAGCTGCCCCGCGCCGCCGTGCTGCTGGCCATGCAGCACAGCGAGGTCCCCGTGCGCGTGGACGGTCTGGAACTGCTCACCGAGCTCGGTTCGGGAGCCGCCGGCCACGAGCTCAGCGTGCTGGTCAACCGCACCGCGTCCGGCGGCGAGCTGCACCTGGAGTACGCCACCGCCCTGCTCGGCCGGGACCGCGCCGAGGCGTACGTGGACCGCCTGATCGCGCTGCTCCGGCACGCCATGACGGACCCCGGCCGCGAGCTGGAGCTCGTCACCCCGGACGAGCGGGCCGCGCTGCTGGCGCTGGCCGCCGGGCCGGAGCTGCCGCGACCGCTGCCGACCGTGCCGCGGTCGATCGCGGCCCACACCACGGGAACGGCCGTGGTCGGACCCGACGGCACGTCGCTGAGCTTCGCCGACCTGAACGACTGGGCCGACCGGGCGGCGGCGACGCTGCTGGAGCACGGCGTGGCGCCCGGGGACGTCGTCGGCGTCTGCCTGCCGCGCGACCATCTGATGCCCGCCGTCCTGCTGGCGGTGTGGCGGGCGGGCGCGGCGTATCTGCCGATGGATCCCGAGCACCCGGCCGAGCGGCTGCGCCTGCTGGCCGAGGACGCCGGGGCCCGCGTCGTGCTCGCCAGGGGCGGCGTGCCGGGGCTCGACGTCCTGGACCTCGACCGGCTGGCGCTCGACGGCCGCGCCGAACTGCCCGAGGTCCGGCCCGACGACCTGGCGTACGTGATGTACACCTCCGGCTCGACCGGCACGCCCAAGGGCGTCGAGGTCACCCACGCGAACCTGGCCGCCCTGGTGGCGGGCACGGCGGCCGCGCTGCGCCTGGGCCCGGACGACGTGCAGCCGGCCGTGGCGCCGCTGACGTTCGACGCCGCGGCCTCCGAACTGTGGACGGTCCTGACCTGCGGCGGGACCAGCGTGGTGGTGGACAGGGCCACCGCCAGGGACGGTCACGCGCTGGCCGAGGCGGCCGCCAAGGCCACGGTGCTCGACCTGGTGCCGACGGCGTACCGGATGCTGATCGAGGCCGGCTGGACGGGCGACGCGGAGCTGCGCGCGGTCACCGGCGGCGAGGCGCTGGACCCGGGCCTGGCCGCGGAGATCCTGGCGCGGGCCGGCGAGTTGTGGAACGCCTACGGCCCCACCGAGGCCACCGTCACCTCGACCATGCACCGCGTGTCCGCCGGCGAGCCCGGCCCGGTGCCGATCGGCTCGCCGATGCCCGGTGAGCGGGCCTACGTCGTCGACTCGCGGCTGCGGCTGCTGCCGCCGGGCGCGGTGGGCGAACTGCTGCTGGGCGGCGCGGGCGTGGCCCGGGGATACCGGAACCGTCCGGGCTTGTCCGGATTCGTGGAGGATCCCTTCGTCCCCGGCGGCAGGTGTTACCGGACGGGGGACCTCGCGCGCTGGCGGCCCGACGGGACGCTGGAGTTCCACGGCCGCCGCGACCACCAGGTGAAGGTCCGCGGCTACCGCATCGAGCTGGGCGAGGTCGAGGCCGTGCTGCACGAGGTGGCCCAGGGCGCGGTGACCGTGTCCGGCACGGGCGCCCAGGCCCACCTGGTCGGCTACGTCACGCCCGAGACGGCCGATCCGGCGGCGGTGGAGCGACATCTGCGCGCCCGGCTGCCCGACCACATGGTGCCGCGGCGGTGGGTGGCGCTGGCCGCGCTGCCCACCCTGTCCAGCGGCAAGGTGGACCGGGACGCCCTGCCCGCGCCCGGTGACGGCCCGCAGGCCGAACGGGTCGCGCCCGCCTCCGACGCCGAGATCATGGTCGCCTCGATCTGGGCCGCGGTGCTCGGCCGTCCGGCCGTCTGGGCCGACGACGACTTCTTCGCCCTGGGCGGCAGCTCCTTCGCCGCCACCCGCGTGGCCGGACGGCTCCGCGAGGTCCTGCAGCTCGCCGTGCCGGTGCGGCTGCTCTTCGACCGTCCGGTGCTCGCCGACTTCGCCGCCGGCCTGGAAGAGCTGCTGCTCGCCGACCTGACGGGCGGGGTGGAGGCATGACCGAGGTGCAGCGCGACCGGGTCGCCGACCTGCTCCGGTCCCGTCTCGCGGCGGCGCGGGCCGCGGCCGAGACCCTTGAGGAAGCCGCTCCGGCGGGCATCCCGGCACTGTCGGCCGCGGACATGCCGCTGTCCCCGCTCCAGGAGCGGCTGTGGTTCCTGGCCCAGCTGGAGCCGGACTCCCCCGCCTACAACGTGCCGCAGGCGCTGCGGCTGCGCGGGCCGGTGGACCTCGACGCCCTCACCGGCGCGCTGGCCGACGTCGGTGAGCGGCACTGGGTGCTGCGCGGCGTCGTCGAGGGCCGGCGGGTGCGGCCGGCCGCCGCCGTGCCCGTCAGCGTGGTGGAGGTGAGCCCCGGGTCGCTGGAGCGGGAGCTGCGGGCCGAGGCCTGGCGGCCCTTCCGGCTGGACGCCGAGCCGCCCATGCGGGCCACGGTGTTCCGGCTCGGCGCCGACGACCACGTGCTCGTGCTGGTCCTGCACCACATCGTCACCGACGCCTGGTCGGAGCAGGTGCTGCTGCGCGACCTGTCGGCGCTGTACGCGGCCCGGCTCGGCGCCGGCCCCCGTCCGGAGCCCCCGGCCCTGCAGTACGCCGACGTCGCCGCCTGGGAGGCCGGCCAGAACGCGCACGAGACGGCCGGCGAGAGCGACCTGGACTGGTGGACGCGGCGGCTGACCGGGCTGGCACCGGTGCTCGACCTGCCCACCGACCGGCCCCGTCCCGCCGTGCCGGCCTGGAGCGGGCGCACGGTCGGCTTCGAGGTGCACGGGGAGCTGGCGGCCAAGGTGCGGGCCACCGCCGGGACGACGCCGTTCATGGTCTTCCTGGCCGGGTTGCAGGCGCTGCTGGGCCGGTTGGCCGGCAGCGACGACATCGCGGTGGGCGTCCCGCACGCCGGGCGGCACCATCCCGACACCGAGGGCGTGGTGGGCTGCTTCCTCAACACCCTGGTGCTGCGTACCGACGTCGGCGGCGACCCCACCGGGCGCGAGCTGCTGGCCCGGGCCCGCACGACCGCTCTGGACGCCTTCGCCCACAGCCGCACGCCGTTCGAGCGGATCGTGGAGCGGTTGCAGCCGGAGCGGAACCTGTCGGTCACCCCGCTGTTCCAGGTGATGCTGAACGTGTACGACAGCGTCACCCCGATGAGCCTGCCCGGGGTCGAGGTCGTGGCCGAGCGGCTGACGTCGCCGACGGCCAAGTTCGATCTCAACCTGACGCTGGAGGATCGCGGGGACGGGTTCGACGGCGTGCTCGAATTCCGCACCGACCTGTTCGACGAGGCGACCGTCCGCAGGCTGGTGGACTGGTACCTCACCCTGCTCGGCGGGATGTTGTCCGACCTGGACGCGCCGGTCGGGGCGGTGCCGCTGGAGCCGGTGACCGGTCCCGTCCTGGCCGGTCCGGCGCCCACGGACGCGCCCGGCCAGGCCGTGCACCACCTGATCGAACGGTGGGTGGACACCACCCCGGACGCGCCCGCCGTGGTGGGCGCGGATCGCAGTCTGTCCTATGCCGAGCTGGAGTCCTCCGCCAACCGCATCGCGCACTGGCTGATCGCGGCCGGGGTGCGCGCGGACGAGCCGGTCGGCGTGCTGCTGGAGTCCGGGGCTTCCCTGGCGTGCGCGCTGTTCGGCATCCAGAAATCGGGCGGCGGATACCTGCCGATGGATCCGACCTATCCGGCGGCACGGATCGCGACCATGCTCCACGCCGCCGGGGTCCGAGCCGTGATCACGATGTCGGAGTTCACCGACCGCCTCGGCCCGGACGTGCGGGTCCTGGAACTGGACCGACTGCCCGACCTGCCCGCCGAGCGACCCTGCGTGGACGTCCGGCCCGAGCACCTGCACCACGTCATCTTCACCTCCGGCTCCACCGGAACCCCCAAGGCCGTCGCCGCCGAGCACCGCAACGTGCTCGGCTACCTCAACGGGATGCTCCCCCGCATCGACGCCCCCGGCGGCTCGTTCGCCGTGGTCTCCACGCCCGCCGCCGACTTCGGCCTGACCTGCGTGTTCGGCGCGCTGACCACCGGCGGAACCGTCCACCTGCTGCCACGCGAGACCGCGATGGACCCGGCCGCGTTCGCCGACTACCTGACCCACCACCAGGTGGACGTCGTCAAATGCGTCCCCAGCCACCTGGAACTCCTGGCCTCCGGCGGCGACCTGGCGGCCGTCCTACCAGGCAAACTACTCATCCTCGCCGGCGAAGCCTGCCCCTGGGACCTCGTCGAACGAGCCCAGGACGCCAAACCCGGCCTGCGCATCCAGAGCCACTACGGCCACACCGAGTCCACCATGATCTGCCTGGTCTGCGACACCGACCAGATCCCCGCGGAACGCCGGACCGGGATCGTCCCGCTGGGCCGTCCCCTGCCGGGCGTCTACGGCCATCTGGTGGACTCGCGGCTGCGGCCGGTCCCGCCGGGTGTCCCGGGTGAGCTGGTCGTCGGCGGGCCCGGCGTCACCCGCGGCTACATCGGACTGCCGGACCTGACCGCCGAACGCTTCGTCCCCGACCCGCTCTCCGGCGACGACCGCTGCTACCGCAGCGGCGACCTGCTCCGCCTCACCGCCGACGGACAGATCGAGTTCCGCGGCCGGGTCGACGACCAGGTCAAGGTCCGCGGCTACCGGGTCGAACTAGGCGAAGTGGTCACCGCCCTGCGAGCCCTCCCCCAGGTCTCCGAAGCCGTCGTCCTCCCGATCGGCGAGGGCAAGGCCAGGCAGCTGGCCGCCTGGGTCACCCCCGCGTCGGCGAACGTCCCGGCGGTCCGGTCGGCGCTGCGCGAACGGCTGCCCGACTACATGGTCCCGGCCCACATCGTCACCCTCGACCACCTGCCCCTCAACCCCAACGGCAAGATCGACCGAGCCGCCCTCCCCGAACCGCAGCAGGAGGCGGCGGCCTTCGTGCCGCCGAGCACGGCCGCCGAGCGACTGGTGGCCCAGGCGTGGGCCGAAGTGCTCGACGTGGACCAGGTGGGGGCGAACGACGACTTCTTCACGCTGGGCGGCCACTCCTTCGCCGCCACCCGGGTGGCGGGCCGCCTGCGCGAGCAGCTCGGCGTCGCCGTACCGGTGCGTCTGCTCTTCGAGCACTCCGTGCTCGCCGACCTGGCCGCCGCGCTCCCCCGTCCCGCCTCGGCGGCCGTGGCGCGACGCGAGCGCGTGGAGGGCCCGGCGCCGCTGTCCGGCGCCCAGGCCAGGCTCTGGTTCCTGGCCCAGCTGGAGCCGGACGGCACGGCCTACAACGTCCCGATGACCCTGCGGTTGCGCGGGCCGCTGCAGGCGGACGCGCTGCTGGGCGCGGTCAGGGACCTGGCCGAGCGGCACGAGGTGCTGCGCAGCGTGATCGTCGCCACCGGCGCCGAACCGGTCCTGGAGGTACGGCCGGCCGCGGAGGTGCCGGTGACCACCGTGACCATCGACCGTTCCCAGGTCGACCGGGCGGTGGCCGAGCAGCTGGCCACGCCGTTCGCGCTGGACCGGGAGCCGCCGATGCGGGCGGTCCTGTTCGTGGTGGACGACGCGGAGCACGTGCTCTCCCTCACCTTCCACCACATCGCCACGGACGCCTGGACGCGCGGCCTCCTGCAGTCGGAGCTGTCGGCGCTGTACGCCGCCCGGCTGGGACTGCGCCCGCCGCCGGGCCCGCCGCCCGCCCAGTACGCGGAGGTGGCGCCCGTCCCGGCCCTGGCCGATCTGGACTGGTGGGCGGAACGGCTGCGGGGGCTGCCGCCGGTGCTCGACCTGCCGACGGATCGTCCTCGGCCCGCGGTGGCCGACCCGGCGGGGGCGTCGCTGGAGGTGGAGCTGCCGGCGGAGCTGGCGGCCAAGGTGCGGTCGGCGCCGGGCATGACGCCGTTCATGGTGCTGCTGGCCGGGTTGCAGGCGCTGCTGGCCCGGCTGTCGGCGAGCGCGGACATCGCGGTCGGCGTGCCGGTCAGCGGGCGGGACCATCCCGACACCGAGGGCGTGGTGGGCTGCTTCATCAACACCGTCGTGGTCCGCACCGACCTGGGCGGCGACCCGACCGGCCGGGAGCTGCTGGACCGGGTCAGGGAGGCCGCGCTGGGGGCGCTGGCCCACGCGGGAGCGCCGTTCGACCGGGTGGTGGACCGGCTGCGGCCCGAACGCAACCTGGCCGCCACCCCGCTGTTCCAGGTGATGCTCAACTACATCCCCGACCAGGGACGTCCCGAGCTGCCCGGCCTGGAGGCGACCTCCATCGAGCTCCCCGAGCGGACGGCGAAGTTCGACCTGGACCTGTACGTGCTCGACAGCGGTCCAGGATCGCCGCTGCGCGGGGGCTTCGGCTACCGCACGGACCTGTTCGACGAGGCGACCGTCCGCAGGCTGGTGGACTGGTACCTCGCCCTCCTGGACGGGATGTTGTCCGACCTGGACGCGCCGGTCGGGGCGGTGCCGCTGGAGCCGGTGACCGGTCCCGTCCTGGCCGGTCCCACGCCCGTGAACGCACCCGGCCAGGCCGTGCACCACCTGGTCGAACGCTGGGTGGACACCACCCCGGACGCGCCCGCCGTGGTGGGCGCGGATCGCAGCCTCACCTACGCCGAGCTGGAGTCCACCGCCAACCGCATCGCGCACTGGCTGATCCAAGCCGGGGTGCGCGCGGACGAACCGGTCGGCGTGCTGCTGGAGCCGGGCGCGGACCTGGCGTGCGCGTTGTTCGGCATCCAGAAGTCCGGCGGCGGATACCTGCCGATGGATCCAACCTATCCGGCGGCACGGATCGCGACCATGCTCGACGCGGCCGGGGTGCGAGCCGTGGTCACGATGTCGGAGTTCACCGACCGCCTCGGCCCGGACGTGCGGGTCCTGGAACTGGACCGACTGCCCGACCTCCCGGAGAGCAGGCCGGAGAGCGCGGTGCGACCGGAACACCTGCACCACGTGATCTTCACGTCGGGCTCCACCGGCACGCCCAAGGCGGTGGCCGCGGATCACCGCAACGTGCTCAGCTATCTCAACGGGATGCTCCCCCGCATCGACGCCCCCGGCGGCTCGTTCGCCGTGGTCTCCACGCCCGCCGCCGACTTCGGCCTGACCTGCGTGTTCGGCGCGCTGACCACCGGCGGGACGGTGCACCTGGTGCCGCGCGAGACCGCGATGGACCCGGCCGCGTTCGCCGGTTACCTGGCCGAGCA
>NZ_JBIAOF010000022.1:0-109205 GCF_042878785.1 Nonomuraea sp. NPDC003560
GACGTGCTGGCCGCCGAAGTGGCGGCGACCGCGTCCGGCCCGGTCGCGATCTACGGCCACTGCGTGGGCTCCGCGCCCGCCGTCGCGCTCGCGCGGAAGCTGGAGGCCGACGGCGTGCCCGTGCTGGGCGTGATCGCCGCCGCCAGCTTCCCGGCCGCACGGCTGCCCGGCCTGGCCAGGCGGCTGTTCGGCGGTGACCGCTGGGTGTCCGACCGGCTGTTCCGCGACGCGCTGCGCGCCTCCGGCGGGCTGCTCGACGACATGGACGAGGCCGCCAAACGCACGGCCGTACGGGCCATGCGGCACGACGCCGACCAGGCGCAGGAGTGGTTCGGCCAGGAGCTGGCCGGCGAGGGCACGCCGCTGCGCGCGCCGATCCTGAGCCTGGTCGGGGAGCGCGACCGCGCCACCGAGCTGCACGAGGAGCGCTACACCGAGTGGGCGGCGTTCGCGCCGCGGGTGGAGCTGGCCGTGCTGCCCAGGGCCGGTCACTACTTCCTGCGGCACCAGGCCGAGCCGCTGGCCGCCGTCGTGCTGGCGCACCTGACCCGCTGGGCGGCCGGAACGCTGCCCGATCCGGTGCGCCCGCCCGAACGCACCAGACTGGGGTCCTTCTACACCGTCGCGGGCGGGCAGATCGTCTCGGCGCTGGGCACGGCGCTGAGCTCGTTCGCGCTCGGCGTGTGGGCCTACCAGCGCAGCGGCGAGATCCTGGACCTGGCGCTGGTCACGATGCTGGCGCAGATCCCGGCCGTGCTGCTCACCCCGCTGGGCGGCGCGCTGGCCGACCGGGTGGACCGGCGCAAGATCATGCTGGCCTGCGACGCGCTGTCCGGGATCGCCATGGTGGCGCTGGTGCTGCTGCTGACCAGCGATCGGCTGGAGTTCTGGAACGTCTGCCTCATCGTGGGCGTGACCTCGGTCGTGTCGGCGTTCCAGCAGCCCGCCTGGCTGGCGGCGATCGCGCAGCTGGTGCCCAAACCGTACCTGCCGCAGGCCAACGCGCTGGCCAACGTGGGCTTCGGCGCGGGCAACGTGGTCGCGCCGCTCGCGGGCGGCGCGCTGATCGGCCTGTTCGGGCTGTCGGCGGTGGTGGCCGTGGACGTGGCCACGTTCGCGGTCGGTGTGCTGACGCTGCTGCTGGTGCGCTTCCCCGACCGGCTGTTCCACCGGCGCGAGGAGACGTTCACGGCGGCGCTCACCGGCGGGTGGCGGTTCCTGCGCCGGCGGCGGCCGCTGATGGTGATGGCGCTCTACTTCGCGGTGGTGAACTTCTGCACCGCGCTGATGTGGGTGCTGGTCACCCCGGTCGTGCTGGCCATCGGCGACTCGGCCGACCTCGGCGCGGTGACCGCCGTCGGCGGCGTCGGCGCGGCCGTGGGCACCGGCGTGGTGCTGGTGTGGGGCGGCACCCGGCGGCGGGCGACCGGCATGATCGGTTTCGTCGTCGGCTCCGGGATCGGCGTGGTGCTGATGGGCGTGTGGCCGGTCGTGTGGCTGGTCGCGGCCGGGTTGTTCGTCCGGCTGGCGTGCATGAGCATCGGCAACGCGCACTGGCTGTCGATCATCCAGGTCAAGGTGGGGCCGGAGCTGCAGGGGCGGGTGCTCGCGGTGAACATCATGATCGCCACGGCCATGCAGCCGATCGGCTTCCTGTCGGCCGGCCCGCTGGCGGACTGGGCCGGACGGTTCGCCACCGGCCCCGGCGGGGGCGCCGGGGTGGTGCTGCTGGCCAGCGGCGTGTTCCTGGTGCTCTGGGGGCTGCTGGGGCTCCGGCACCGGCCGCTGCACCACCTGGAGGACCTCGTCCCGGACGCCGCCCCGCCCTCGGAGGCCGCGGCCGACCTGGACGCCATCCAGGAAAGGGTGCTGAGCGCATGAACGGCGGTGCTGAACCCATGGAAACGGAGGGGGCGGCGGGCGCGCGGCTGGTCACCGCGGCCGACGTCCGGGCGGCCGGTGACCGCATCGCGCCGTACGTCCGGCGCACGCCGCTGCTGCGGCTGCCCGGCGAACGGCTCTGGGTCAAACCGGAGAACCGGCAGCCCACCCGCTCCTTCAAGGTGCGCGGCGCGGCCAACGCCGTGGGCCGGCTGGCCGGGCGCGGCGTCCGGCACGTGGTGGCGCAGTCGTCGGGCAACCACGCCCAGGCCATCGCCTACGCCGCCGCCGAGCACGGGGTGCGGGCGACGGTCGTCCTGCCGGACACGGCGCCCGAGCTGAAGGTCAGCGCCGCGCGCCGGCTCGGCGCGGAGGTGGTGATCGTCCCGCCCGCGCTGCGGGAGGAGGCGTGCCTGGCGCTGGCCGACCGGTTCGGCGCGACGGTGATCGGCTCCGACGCGTTCGACGTCATCGCCGGGCACGGCAGCGCCGGGACCGAGATCTGCCTGGACCTGCCGGACGCGGGGACCGTCCTGGTGCCCGTCTGCAACGGCGGCCTGCTGGCCGGCATCGCGGTCGCCGTCAAGGCCGCCGACCCGGCGATCCGGGTGGTCGGCGTCGAGCCCGAGCTGGCCGCCGACGGGACGGCCAGCTTCCGGTCGGGCACGCGCACGGCGTGGCCGGTGGAGCTGACCTACCGCACGCGGGCCGACGGCCTGCGCGCGCCGGTGCTGGGCGCCCTGGCCTGGGAGCACATCCACCGGTACGTGGACGACATGGTGACCGTGACCGAGGACGCCATCGACGCCGCCACCGGCCTGCTCCACCGGGAGCTGGGGGAACGCGCCGAACCCAGCGGCGCGGTGGCCACCGCCGCCTACCTCACCCACCAGGCGCACCTGCCGCCGGGGCCGGTCGTCGCGGTCCTCTCCGGCGGCAACGTCGCGATCACCCCGGAAACCAGCCAGGAGCCACTGGCACGAAGCACCTGATCCAGGCCGGAGCCAACGGCTGTGGTGGCGGCGCCCGCGAGCGCCGTCACCACGCCACATCGGACGATCACTCCGCCCCGACCGCCCCGGCCCGTTGTGCCGTCACCCCGGCCGGCATCCGGCGCCCCGCAGAGCTCGCAGACTGTGCCTAACCGAGACGCTCCCGCCCCTTGTCCGTCAACGACGCCAGGTGCACTCCTACGCCGAAGGTGGTGAAGCCCGACCTGGCCGCCTTCGTGAACTCCGCGACCACCACCTCCGACGGGAAATCCTTGACCAGGACGTCATAGGCCGCGAATCCATGATCCCGGACGGCGGCGAGAACCATGTCCGTGGTCAGCTCGGGGTGTTCCACGATCTCCTCCAGCAGGTCGCCCTGCCTTCACAGTCGCACCGTTGCCGCCACCTGTCATCAGCAACGGCTCTTTCGGTGCCCGCTCCCGGCGCCGACCGGTCGTCCGCGCCTCTCGGAGATCATTGCGATGATGTCCGGCAACTGATCACGGGAGCGCTGACGTGAGAGACGCGTACAAGGAGTTCGACTGGCTGGCCACGTACGGCCCGTTCTATGACGTCTCGTGTGTGTCCTTCGCCCGTTCCCTCCCCCCTCGCGAAGCGCTGACCCGCCTCGGTGCAGGGCCCGGCGACATCGAGCAGGTGACCTTCGACGGTCTCCAGGAACGAACGATGGAGTGCATCGACGCCGACAACCTGCGCAGTGACTACGTGGGCGCGCTCGAGACGGCGGGCTGGACGGTGCTCGTCCAACTCTGGACAGGATCAGCCGCTTTCAACCGCCTGCTGCCGACTCTCTCCCAAGGGACCGAGGTCGTGTCGATCAGCCGAAACCTCCACGCCGACGACCACTTCACCTATGCGATCGACGGCGAAGAGATCACCTGCTTCAACCAGCTCTCCCCTCAAACACGCATGGGCAGTGAGCCCGACCGATTGTTTCTGGAGATGTGGGAGGTTGGGCTGGATCCCCACCACGAGTGGGAAGGTCCGGGCCTCCACGCCACGTTCCAGCGATCGTTCGCGCTGGCGAAGAAGCTCACCGGCGTCGCCTTCTCCCAGAGCATGCTGGACATGCGATTCCTCGCCGCCAGGATCAGAAACGTATGATCACCACCTCGGTACGGATCCCGAGGCGTTCGCCCGGCGACCGCCTCTATGGCCTCGACCCGCGCAAGCGGGCGTGCAGGTTGTCGATGCGCCGGTACAGCACTTGGTGGTCGGGCGGCTGAGTGCTCTCCCACAACCGCACCTTCCTGTCGGCGCCCGCGGTGGCGAGCAGATGCCCGTGCGGGTGGAAGGCGATGGCCCGGACGGGACCGGTGTGGCCGTCGAGAGGCCGCCCCACCTGTTTTCCGGAATCGAGCTGCCACAACCGGACCAACCCGTCATCGCCGGCGCTGGCCACCAGGTCCGCTCCCGGATGGAAGGCCACCGACCGGACCGGGCCGATGTGGCCGACGAAGGGGTCGGCCGTGGCGCGTCCCGACGCGGGATCCCACAACCGCACCGTTTCGTCGTCGCCGCCGCTGGCCAGGACGTGCCCGTCCGGGTGGAAGGCCACCGTCACGACCGCGCCGCTGTGACCTGCCAACGGCTCACTGACCGGCTGCCCGGACGTCGTGTTCCACAACCGGACCATGCCGTCGTCCCCGCCGTTGGCCAGCAGGCGTCCGTCGAGGTCGAAGGCGAGGGCCCAGCCGGCGCCGTCATGGTCGATGAGCGGCCCCCGCACCGGCCTTCCCGTGGTGATGTCCCACAATCTCACGGTGCCGTCGATGCCGCCGCTGGCCAGGATGCGCCCGTTCGGGTGGAAGGCCACCGACCAGACAGTGCCGGCATGGCCGTGCAACGGTTCACCCACCGGTCGCAGCCCGTCGATCGTCCACAGGCGTACCGTCTTGTCGCTGCCACCACTGGCCACCAGATCCCCGTCGGGATGGAAGGCCACCGCCACGACCGCACCCGTGTGGCCCAGCAGAGGCTCCCGCCACGGCCTGCCCGTCACCGTGTCCCACAGCCGCACGGTCCCGTCGCCGCCGCCGCTGGCCAGGATGCGCCCGTCCGGATGGAAGGCCACCGACCAGACGGCGCCGGAGTGACCTTCCGCATTCGCCCCGTCCACCGGCCGGTACAGCTCATGCGGTGGATCGGAGGCCGGCCCTTGGGTGTCCTCCGTCCGGGCCGTGGGCCCGGTCTCGGAATCCAGCGGGCGACCGCGCTGCGAACGCAGGTCGTGGGCGGCGATCCACAGGGCCTTGAACTCCGTGACGTCGCCCTGCAACGCCTCCACCACGAGCTCCAGGTTGCCCCATCGAGGCAGGCTGACGCAGCGGATCACCCCGTGTGCGGTGGAGTGGCTCATCGCGCCCGTCTGCCTGGCCAGAGCCCGGCTGCTGGGCTCGCCCGCGTGGAGATGCAGGTCCCGCAGGCGTTCGCGCAGAACGGCGAGGGGATCCTCCGGCAGGGGGGCTTGCGGAGACATGGTGATGTCAGGATTCCAGAATCCCGGAGAGCCAAACCCACCCGTGACGGATCCGTGCACATCGCCATCCGGGCCGGGAACCGTCAGTTTCTGTCAGCCGACGTACGGGTTCATCGGATCGCGTAAGACCTTGGCACAGATCGTCAACGGCACTTCGGCGCGCCCCATCCTGATATCGCGCCCTCGGCACCGGCCGAGGCGATGCCGAACTCACGAAGGGAAGCTCCATGATGCTGCCCCACCTCGCCGCACTGGTCGTGACGAGCGCCGCGCTGGTGACACTCCCCGCCATGATCTACATGTTCTCGGCCGACTCGGCCCGCCGCTCCCGGGCGCTACGCCTGCTGCGCCTGCTGCTGCGCCGTTGACGCCGGTGGCGCGAGCAGCCGGCCCGAATCGGGCTCCCGCCCGTGACGGCTCCCCCGGCGGGCCTGGGCTACCTGCCGCACAGGGCGGTGCCGAAGGCTTCGAAGATGTGCGCGTCGCTCTTCGGGGTGCCGGTCACGTAGAGGGTGACGGCGCGGCCCGAGCGGTCGCGGCCGCTGAGGACGCGGGTGCCGGGCAGGCCGCCGTCGTGCATCCAGGCCGGGCCGCAGGCGAACGGGTAGGAGTAGACGCCCAGACTGTAGTCGGCCTTCGGCGGGTCGTTGGCGGGGACGGTCCGGGCGAGCACGGTCTTGATCGTGGAGGCGGGCAGGGACTGCCAGAAGCGGTTCAGGTCGTCGGGGGTGGAGATCAGGCCGCCCGAGGCGCCGAAGAGGTAGCCGGGCTCCAGGGTCGTGTCGACCACCTTGCCCTGGCTCTTCGGGTCGAACGGGTTCACGCCGTAGGTGTGGGCGTGCTCGCCGCGGATGTCCAGCTCGTTCTGACGCGGCCAGTAGGTGTGCCGCAGGTTCTTCAGGACGCCCTGGCGGGTGACCGTCCGGAAGTCCTTGCCGGTGACCTTCTGGATGAGCATGCCGGCCACCAGGTAGTTCGTGTTGGAGTAGGCCCACTTCTCGCCGGGTTCGCCGGTGGGCTCGGCGTCCAGGGCGAGGCGCAGGAAGTAGGCGTCGGCGTCGGTGCCGAGGCGGGCCGGGTCGATCAGCGGCAGGTACTCGGGCAGGCCGCTGGTGTGCGTCAGCAGTTGCCGCACGGTGATCGGCCTGCCGTCGAGCAGACCGGGCGCGTACCGCTCCGCCTGGGCGTCCAGATCGATCTTGCCCTGGTCCGCCAGGCGCACCACGGTGGCCGCGACGACCGACTTGGTCACGCTGGCGATGCGGAAGTGCGCGTCCGCGCCGACCATCGGCCGGTCAGAGCCGCGCTCGGCGACGCCGGACGTCCACGTCCTGACCCGGCCGCCGGGCTCACGCACCGACACCAGCGCACCCGCCAGCCCGTCCTGCTGGGTCAACCGGTCAAGCTGCTGCTGCAAGGTGGGCGACGACGGCTTGGCGGCGGCCGGCGCGGGGGACGCGGCGCCCAGCAGGACGACGGCGGCTGCAGCTGCGGCAAGATACCTACGCATGTTCTGGGCAACTCCCTTGGACGAGGTGATGTGCCCATCCTGTGGCTGCCGAGCACCGGAATCGATCATGCCGCCCGGTGTCCGGATGGTGGGGACTGCCCCACCACGCCCGGCTCGGGCGGTCTGCGCCACCAGCGGCGATGTTTGAGGTAGTTTGCCCGGTGGTGTTTTGTTCGATCAAGGAGGAAGACGGATGCCTGACAGGCTGACCCGACGCGATTTCGGCCGGACGATGGGCCTGGCCGGGCTCGGATTGGCCGGCGCCGGGCTCGTCGCCGGTCAGCCGGGCAGGGCGCACGCCGCCGCCGGGACGTGGAAGACGACCGGAACCCTGGGAGCCGGGCTGGGCAGTTTCGACAGCACCATGAAGGCTTTCATGCAGGCCCGTAACCTCTCCTGCGGATCGCTCGCCGTCACCCGCAAGGGCAAGCTCGTCCTGGCCCGCGGCTACACCTGGACGACCAGCACCACCCTGAAGACCCAGCCGACCTCGCTGTTCCGGATCGCCAGCCTGAGCAAGCCCATCACCGGCGCGGCCGTCCTCAAGCTGGTGCAGGACGGCAAGCTCAAGCTCACCGACCGGCTGCCCGACCTGCTCCCCCTGACGCCGCCGTCCGGCAGGACGGTGGATCCCCGGCTGAAGGACGTGACCGTCCTCAGGTTGCTGCAGCACCTGGGCGGCTGGGACTCGTCCATCACCGCCGACCCCATGTTCAGCGACCTGGCGGTCTCCAGGGCGCTCGGCGCGGCGCTGCCCGTCCGCCAGGCCGACATCATGCGGTACGCCGGCGGCCTCGCCCTGGACCACGACCCCGGCAGCACGTACGCCTACGCCAACTACGACTACCTGCTGCTCGGCCGGATCATCGAGAAGGTCAGCGGCATGCCGTACGGCACGTACGTGCAGCAGAAGATCCTCGGGCCGCGCGGGATCACCCGGATGAGGCTCGGGCGCACGCTCAAGGCCGGCGCCGTCACCGGCGAGGTGCCGTACGTCGCGAAGTACACGGGAAAGACGGTGTTCGACGCCTCCGGCACGTCCGTCCCGGCTCCGTACGGTTCGTTCAACCTGGAGAACATGGACGCGCACGGCGGCTGGCTGGGAACGGCGGTCGACCTGGTGCGCTTCGCCGGGATCTTCGACGCCGCCGGCTCCGTGCTCACCTCGACGTCGATCTCCCGGGCCTTCGCCCAACCCGAGACCGGCGTCAACGGCGACGGCTGGTGGTACGGCTGCGGCTGGTCGGTCCGCAACGTCACCGGCGGCCGCAACACCTGGCACACCGGCAGCCTCCCCGGCACCTACACCCTGCTGGTGCGGCGGTATGACGGGCTGACCTGGGCCGCGCTCTTCAACCAGCGCGACGACGCCTCCGGCCTGAGCTACGCCGACATCGACCCGGCCCTCCACAAGGCCGCCAACGCGGTGACCACCTGGCCCGCCGTAGACCTGTACGGCACCTACCTCTGACAGGCCCTCGCCGTTCACCGGCAACCGGCGCCCGCCCGCCCACGACGGCGGTGCGGGCGTCATGGAACCAACCGGCAGGGCGGGACTGCACGTCATTCAAGAACGAAGCGGTAGAAATGCTGAATCGGTTCCTGCAAGCCCATGGCCTGACGGCGAATGCGGGGACCGACGAAGGCGCCCCTCTTCCCGGCGGACGCCGCCGCGTGACCGACAAGCTGTTGTCAGAGTTCGGCGGGTCCACTTTCGACGACGGCCTGTACCGGATTCACACGTGGGCATCTCGCGCAGAGGCCGACGCCTTCGCCGCGCACGCCTTTCCGGAGTTCGGCGATCTGTCGTGCTTCGGGTTCGACTGGCTGGGGCGGCAGTTCTCTCTGGACCTACGAGCACACGAGACGGAAGACCCTCCGATACTCATGCTGGAGCCGGGGACCGGCCAGGTCCTGGAGATCCCGGTGCCCTTTTCCGATTTCCACGACGGCGAGCTGGTCGACCACGCCGACGAAGCCTTGGCCGAGACTTTCTACGAGGAGTGGCGTGCCATCGACACGGCCCCCTTGGGCTTCGGCGAGTGCCTGGCTCATGACGTTCCGCTTTTCCTGGGCGGCGAGGATCGCGTGGCCAATCTGAGCCGATTCGACATCCAGATCTACTGGCATGTCGCCGGAGAGCTCCGGCAAGGGACCTCGAACGTGTACTGACCGTTCCGCACCGCGCCACCACCAGGCCCGGCACCTCCCGTGTCGAACAATCTGCGGGCATGGATTCCGCATGACGCCCTGTCACCACGGACGTCCTGACCATGCCGACCTACGCTGCCCGCATGGCTTTTGTTATCCCAGAGATCAAGGTCGGCCTGGCCGAACTCGGCGGCGGGCCGGACGCCTGGTGCTCGAAGTGCGGCAAGCGGGCGACCCTGTACGCCGTCGACCCGGCGACCGGAAGGCCCACGTACGTCTGCACGGCCGACGCCGGTTCCGAGGTGGAGGCAATGCTCCTGCGCTCCCCCGACTAGCCGGATCACCACCGCGAGGTCACCCGCGCAAGCCTCCACGCTGCAGGAACGAGGTGTTCCTCGACGCCGCAGAACCGCGCCCGTCCCCATGAGTGTTCACCCCCGAGGAACGGGCGCCCCACGCCGTCCGAGCGTCACCCTCGCCGGGCGACGGTGTCCGTCGTGGACAGGACTTCAGCCCCTCCCGTCCGACCGGACGAGTTCTTGAGCCCCACAGGCCGGACGTTTACGCTCGCGCCATGCCCATGATCGCCGTGTTCGCCGGATCCGCCGCCCTGCTGGTCGTGGTCGCGTTCGCCGCCAGGCGCCGGCTGGCGGTGGTGACCGTACGGGGGGAGAGCATGGTGCCGGCGTTGCGGCCCGGCGACCGGTTGCTGGTGCTGCGCGGGAAGGCGGTCCGGCGCGGGCAGATCGTGGTGCTCGAACCGATCGGGCCGGGAATGCGATGGCGGGACGGGCCGCTGCCCGAGGTCGCGGCCGCCGACTGGGTGGTCAAGCGGGTCGCGGCGCTGCCGGGCGAACCGGTGCCGCCGCAGTGCCCCGGGCTGCCCGCCACGGTGCCGCCGGGAAAGCTCGTGGTGCTGGGGGACGGGGAGATCAGCGCGGACTCGCGGTTGTGGGGCCTCGTCCCGGCCGATCGGGTTCTGGGGGTCGTCCTACGCACCCTTGTTAGTACGTCTTAACAGCCGCATACTCCATTATGTCCGGACATTTCCTGACAACGGGGCTGGGATATGCGTCTGGTCTTTTCCGCCGCAGGACTGGCCGCGACCACCTTCACCATCTCCCCGCTGCACCACACCCTGTTCGCCGCCCTGTGCCTGCATCATCCCGGCTTCGCCGTACCCGGATCGCCGTGGCGGGATCTGGCGCGCAGGACGCCCGCCAGAGCCATGCCGTTCGTCCGGCGTGTCCACCACGCGCCGCACAGCGTGTCCGGCTTCCTCTGGGCCGACCTGCCGCTGCCGCCCGGCGCGGGCACGCTCAACGACGAGCTCGACGTCCAGCCCGGTCTCGGTGACGTCGCCGACGCGCTCCGCGCCTTCTACGTCAGCTGCGTGGCCCCCGAGTGGGACGCGATCCGCCACCGCCTGAACGCCCACGTGAACCGCTACTCCGAGCTGATCTGCGTGCGGGGATTCGGCCGTACGCTGCCCAGGCTCACCCCCAGGCTGAGCTGGTACGGCTGCGCCCTGCAGATCGACACCTCGGACCTGTGCCCGTCGCCGGTGGAGCTCGGCGACGGGGGCGTGGCGTTCTCGCCGCTGATGTGCGCCAGCCGCTGCTTCCTCGCGCTGTCGCCGCCCCGCGGCGGCAGCAGGGCGGTCATCGCCTATCCGGCCGGCGACGAGGGCGCCCGGCGTCCCGCGTCGGTGGACGCCCTGGCCCAGGTCGTCGGGCAGGCCCGCGCCAGGGTGCTGCGCTCGATCGGCGGCGGCTCGGCGACCGGCGAGCTGGCCAGGTCGCTGGCGGTGAGCGCGTCCACGGTGTCCGAGCACGTGACGGCGTTGCGGCTGGCGGGGCTCGTGAACACCTACCGCGAGGGTCGGGCCGTGCGGCACGTGCTCACCTCGCTGGGCCACGAACTCCTCGAATACAGCGCCTGATTTGTCGCATTTCGGTGGCGGTCCGAAAGGATTGCCCCTCCCCTGACCCGATGGTGATGATCAGGCGAATACAGCCCCTCTCACCCAGGAGGTCGGATGACTCGCACACTCAAGGCGTTGGGCGACCGGATGCTCGGCGCCCTGCTGCCCGCCAGCACCGCGGACGCCAGGGGGTGCCCCTACGAGTGCTGGTGCTACCACTGGCTCGACCACACCGCGTGGACCTGCGTGCGGCCGGACTGCACGACCTACGTGTCCTGCTACGAGTGCTGCTGACCCTCCACACCCCGCCCACGCCCCCTTCGCAGGGGGTCGTGGGCGGCACCACCCGTGAAGGAGCGCCATGCCGTACATAGAGCTGGGCTGCAGGGCCGTGCTCTGCCTGGTCTTCCTGGCCGCGCTGGCGGGAAAGGCCACCGGCTGGCGCGCCTTCGTGTCCTCCATCCCCGGTCTGGCTCCCGGGCTGCCCGCCGCGCCGGTCGCGGTGGCCGTACTGGCCGGCGAGAGCGCCGCCGCGGCGCTGCTCGCCCTGGGCGAGCGCGCGGGGTTCGTGCTGGCCGCCGTGCTGCTCGCGGCCTTCGCCGCCGCGATCCTGCTGGGCCTGCGCCGCGGCTCCGCCGCCGCCTGCCGGTGCTTCGGCGTCACCGCCGCTCCGCTGAGCCGCGCCCAGATCGTGCGCAACCTGCTGCTGATCGCGGTCGCGGTCACCGGCTGGGTGACGCCGGGCGGGCGCGTCGAACTCGCCGGGGTGGCGCTGGCGCTGGTCGCCGCCGCGGTGCTCGCCGCCGTGCTGGTGCTCTTCGACGACCTCGCCGACCTTCTCCTGGAGAGGAACCTCTGATGCCGTACGTCATCGCAGCCCTGGTCATCGTGGGCGTCATGAGCGCGCTCAACCTGGTGCTGACGTTCGCGGTGATCCGCAGGGTGCGCCACGCCGAGCAGCACGCCGCTCCCTCGGGGCCGCCGTTGCTGCCGGTGGGCTCGACCGTCCCGGACGTGCGCGGGATCGGGCGGCCCTCGGTGATCGGCTTCTTCGACACCGAGTGCCAGGCCTGCCCCGGGCAACTGCCGCCGTTCCTCCAGCTCGTCGCCAACGCGGGCTACTCCCCCTCGCAGGTGCTCGCCGTCGTGTCCGGCCCCGGCGGGGAGAGCTACACGGACGCGCTGCGCGGCAGCGCCACCGTGATCGCCGAGCCCGCCAACGGGCCGGTCTGCCTGGCCTTCCCCAACTCCGCCTTCCCCGCCTTCTACCTGCTCGACGAGTCCGGCCGGGTCAGGTCGCGCGCGGTCACCGTGGCCGGGCTCGGCGCTCCCGTCACCGCATGACCCACGACGTCTCGCCCGGTGTGTTGCGGCTGGCCGGGCGGGCCGTGACGGTGTGGGGGCCGGCCTGGCGGGCCGCCCCGGTCGCCGCCGTCTGCTCGGTGCTCGCCGTCCTCGCCGGCGGCACGACGCCGGTGGCCGCCGCCTGGTGCACCAAGCTGATCCTGGACGGCCTGGCGGGCGGCCGGGCCGTACTGATGCCGACGATCATGCTCGGCGTGGTCGGCCTGGTCGCCGCGCTGCTGCCGCACCTCACCGAACACACCGACGGACGGCTGCGCCGCGGCCTGGGCCTGCTGACCCGCGAGCGCCTGTTCACCTCGGTCAACGCCTTCGTCGGCCTGGGCCCGTTCGAGAACCCCCGCTTCCGCGACCGGCTCAGGCTGGCCGAGCAGGCCGGGACCGGCGCGGCCAACCAGATCCTGGCCCCCGGCCTGTCGCTGGTGCGCGGCCTGGTCACGCTGGCCGGGTTCGTCGCCGCGCTCACGGCGCTGAGCCCGGTCATGACGGCGATCGTCCTGCTGTCGGCGCTGCCGTCGCTGGGCGTGCAACTGTCGCTGAGCAGGCGCAAGGTGGGTCTCGAATGGCAGATCAGCCCCGCGATGCGCCGCCAGATCTTCTACGCCGGCCTGCTCACCGAGGTCGAGCCGGCCAAGGAGGTGCGGCTGTTCGGGCTGGGCGCGTACCTGCGCGATCGTCTCCTCGGCGAGATCCGCGCGGTCAACCGCCAGGAGGAGGCCCTGGAACGGCGCGCGCTGGCGGGACACGGGCTGCTCGCCCTGCTCGGCGCCGCCATCGGCGGCGCCGGACTGATCTGGGCGATCGCCGGCGGCCGGCTCGGCGTGGGCGACGTGGCCGTCTTCGCCGCCGCCGTCGCCGGGGTGCAGGGCGCGCTGTCGGGCGGGGTCACCCAGCTCGCCCGGCTGCACCAGGCGCTGCTGGTCTTCGGACACTACCGCGCCGTCGTCTCCGCCGCCCCGGACCTTCCCGTACGCCGCCCGCCCCGCCCGCTGCCCGCCCTCCGCTCCGGGATCGAGATGCGGGACGTCTGGTTCCGCTACGGCGAGGGGCGACCGTGGGTGTTGCGCGGAGTGGATCTCACCATCCCCCACGGCGCCTGCGTCGCGCTCGTGGGGCTCAACGGCGCCGGCAAGTCGACGCTGGTCAAACTGCTGTGCCGGTTCTACGACCCGTCGCGCGGCGCGGTCCGCTGGGACGGGACGGACCTGCGCGACGCCGACCCCGCCGAACTGCGCTCCCGGCTGACCGCGGTCTTCCAGGACTACGTGGCCTACGACTTCACGGCGGCGGAGAACATCTCGCTCGGCTCACTCGGCGCCTCGCCCGAGCAGGTAAGGACGGCGGCCCGGCTGGCCGGGGTGCACGCGGCGCTGGACGCCCTGCCGCACGGCTACGACACGTTGCTCAGCAACCGCTTCCTGGACGCGGCCGAGACCTCCGGCGTCGTGCTGTCCGGCGGCCAGTGGCAACGGCTCGCCCTGGCCAGAGCGTTGATCAGGGGCGAACGCGACCTGCTCGTCCTGGACGAGCCGAGCGCCGGACTCGACGCGGAGGCCGAGCACGCCATCCACCACAGGTTGCGCGAGCATCGGGCCGGCCGCACCAGCCTGCTGATCTCCCACCGGCTGAGCGCGGTCAAGGACGCCGACCTCATCGTGGTGCTGGCCGAGGGCAGAGTCGCCGAACAGGGCACCCACACCACCCTCATGGCCACCGGCGGCGAATACGCCCGCCTGTTCACCCTCCAGGCCAGCGGCTACACCGTCGAGCACGCCTGAAGCCGCCTCCGGCCAGATGTACACGATGGCAGACTGATCAAGCCGACAACCCCCGCCCCGAACCGGCAGGCAGACGAAAATGGTGAACCTCACCTGGAACGCGGCCTCCCGCACCTGTCCCGGGTCCGCGCGCCGGCACATCGTGGACGACATCTGCACAGGTCCCTATTTGTTCGCGGTCGCCGACGGCCGCAGGGAACGAGTCGCCGGCGACGTCGCCAGCCACCTCGTGACCGAAACCCTGCGGAAGTACGACCGCGAAATCGATCCCTCAGACCTGACCACCGTTGTCGAACATGCGCTCAGATCCGCGAACGAGTCCCTTCAGCGAAGGATCGAAGCGCAACCCGAACTGGCGGGCATGGGCGCCGACCTGGTTGCCATGGCGTGGTCCGGGACCACGGCGGTCTTCACCGACGCAGGCGATACACAGGCGTACTTCACGCGACGAACCGCCGGCGGAGCCGCTGAACTCATCTGGACGACCGCGAGTCGTGCCCACGGCACGACCGAGGCCCCCGGCGCGCCGAGCTCACCGGAACGCATCCCGAACTTCCTTGATGGACGCCCCCATAAACGCGTCCCTGACCTGGTGACTTTCCGCCTGCACGCCGGTGACCGGATCCTGCTGTGCACCGGCGGACTCGGCGCGGCGGTCCCTCACCCGCTCCTGATGGACGTTCTGAGCGGCCCCGGCGGATCGGCGGATGTGGCCGATCGCCTCGAAGCCCTTGTCGTGGAGCACGGCGGTCCGGACAACATCACCATGGTCGTCGTCGAATTCGTCGATTTCGAGGAGCACCGAGAGGAATACACGTTCATCGACTAGCGCGAGGCGGGCTCTTACCTCTGATGCGAAAGAAAATCTGTAGTCGCCACTGTAGACATTCGCGCCAAGGGGAGCTAGAGTTCCTGACATCGCAAGGGATGAATCCACGAGGGCAGCACGAGCACCACGATGAGGCTGCCCGGACGAACGTGGACAGCAGTACAGAACGAGGTAGGGCAGAAGGTCGGACTGCCGCGGCCAGTGTGGTTGAGCAAGAAGGGCCGGGGCGGTGGACGCGCTGCCGATTACGGAAAGTCGGCGCCAGCGATCGGGGCGCCGAGGTACGGATAACCGGAAAGGAGTGTTGAACGCCATCAGGATCGCCCGTCGCCGGCCGCATGTCGCCGCACGGGTACCGCAGCTCCACGAACAGGACGGTGGTCTACGGTCACGCTTACGCGATCCCCGCACCCCCGCATCGGGCGGCTGGTGCGGCATAAGTGAACCGCCCCTGCAGCACGCAGGCAGGGCCGGTCGATGGTGTTAAACCTCTGGGCCCCGGCGCATCATGGCGCCGGGGCCCCTGTTCGCATTCGGGAAGGTTGAATGGATCAAACACCTCTGGCAACGGTCACCGCGTCCAAGCGGGAGCGGCCCAGCCCCACCGGCGATCACCCGGTTCAGGAGGTCGAAGCGGCCGGCAGTCTCGGGCAGCGGCTCGATGACGAGGACTATCCCGCCTACAGCATGGGCCGGGCCGCCGAGCTCCTCGGCGTCACCCCGGCGTTCCTGCGCAGCCTCGGCGCCGCCAAGCTGATCGAGCCGCTGCGCAGCGAGGGCGGGCACCGCCGTTTCTCCCGCTACCAGCTGCGCCTGGCCGCCCGCGCCCGCGAACTCGTCGACGCCGGCACCCAGCTGGAAGCGGCCTGCCGCATCATCATCCTGGAAGACCAGCTCGCCGAGGCGCTGCGCATCAACGAAGAACTCCGCCGGCGCCACTGACCGCCTTCCGCCCCCGGCCACACCCGGGGGCATCAGGACCGGCCGTTCGGTCGTCAGGTGTCGAGTCTGGCCGCCTGCATGGCGCCCAGTCGCCGCACGAACAGGGCGGTGACGATCGCCGTCGGTACGACCAGCACGTGCACGGCCACGCTGGCCCAGGTCGCCCACGTGAATTCGTACCTCAGGCCAAGGGTGTCCTCGTACGTCTCGGAGTCGTAGTCCTTGGTGAGGAGTGTCGTCCACTCGATCCAGAAGAGGGGCCAGGTCAGGAAAGTGACCAGCCACAGGGCCCACCATGTGTGCAGCAGACCGGCCGGGGCTGTCGTGCCGCCGCGTCCAGGGGGGCTGGAGGCGTGCCAGATGTCGTCGGCGATCTGCTTGGGCAGCCAAAGGTTGCCGATCGGGATGAACCAGCCGAATGCGGCCATGGAGGGGCGGTAGCGCAGCCGGCCGGGCGCGAGCCGTTCGGCGACGACTCGTACCCGGAAGAACCAGAGCAGCCAGGACGTCGTCAATCCCACGCCGGAGACGACCTGGGCCGCCAGCATGATCTGGCCGACCGTCTCAGTTTCGTCGTAGCTCTCCACCCGGTGCCACCGTCTCGCGTCGTCGGCGAAATCGAGCTGGTACACCACTGTGCTGACGGAGATCAGGGTGAAGAGGGCAAGCAGCACATAGGCGGCGATCTGCTGGCCGGTGGCGGAGTGCAGGGGGTCACGGCCGCGCATATGGCGGCGTTCGTTGACCAGCAAGGGCTGGGGTGCGCCCGGCGGATTCGCGTGGCCGGACGGTGGTGGCGCCATCGCTCGGGGGCCGCCACCGTCGGTCGCGGTGGCCGGGTCGTGAAGAGCCGTCAGCGCCAGGGTCCGGCGGTCGGCGATGACCTGGGTGAGCGCCTCAGGCAGCCACCGCCCCTGGTCGGGCGAAACGAGCGCGGTGAGCCGGGTCAGCACCTGCTCCAGGCCGGGCCGGACGGCGGGGTCCTTGGCCAGGCAGGCCGCCACCAGAGCGGCCAGGGGGGCGCGCACTCCTTGAAGATCGGGCTCGGCGTGGACCACGCGGAAGACGACCGCGTGGACGGGCCCCGTCCCGAAGGGGCTGCGGCCGGTCACGGTGAAGGCGAGCATGCAGCCGAGCGAGAACACGTCCGAGGGCGGCCCGACCTCCCGGCCCATGGCCTGTTCGGGGGACATGAACGCGGCGGTGCCCAGCACGGTGGAGGTCTGGGTGTGGCTGGTGGCGTCCAGGGCGCGGGCGATGCCGAAGTCGATCAGGCGGGGCCCGTCCTCGGCAAGGATGACGTTGCCGGGTTTGAGGTCGCGGTGCACCATCCCGCAGGCGTGCACGGCGGCGAGTCCTTCGGCCAGCCCGGCGCCGAGCACGGCGGCCGACTCCACCGGGAGCGGCCCGTGCTCGTCGACGGCTTGGTGCAGGGAGGGGCCGGGGATGTAGGCGGTGGCCAGCCACGGCCGGACGGCGTCGGTGTCGGCGTCCACGACCTGGGCGGTGTAGAACCCGCCGACCTTGCGGGCGGCGTCCACCTCGGAAGTGAAGCGGCGCCGGAAGTCGCTGTTGCCGGCCAGCTCCGGGCGCACCACTTTGACGGCGACCAGGCGCCCGCCCGGGGAGCGGCCCAGGAACACCTCTCCCATCCCGCCCCCACCGAGCCTTGCGTGCAGCCGGTAGGAGCCGATGTGAGCCGGGTCGCCGTCGCGTAGGGGGTCGGTCATGGTGACTCATTCCTCGTCGAGATCATCGCCGGTCGGTGTCGATGATTCCAAAAGAGGGGCACAGAAATATGGCAAAACCGGCCGCGCCAGGCCCGCTGACCGCACCGGACCTCATTCCGGGCCCATGCACAGCACGGCGGCCCACCGCCGAAACCGCCGCTTTGCTTCGCTACGGCGCCAGGTCCTGAGTACCGCGGGTACGGGCAGCGGGCCGTTAGACTACACCGGTGTTCGCGCGCGTTCCCCTGGCCGTCCGCTCATGGCCGGCCTGGTGGAGAGCCCGGCCGTCCTTGGTCAAGGACGGCGCGCTCGCGGCGACGCTCACTGCGCTGGCCTTCGTACCGACGCTGTCCGTCATCGGAGCCCAGCTCAGTGACCTGCCGAAGCGACCGGCCGACGCCTTGGCGGTGGTGCTGACCGTGGCGCAATCGGCGCCGCTGGCGTTCCGCAGCCGTCACCCGGCGGCATGCCTGGCCGTCATCGGCGCCGCCTTCGCCGTTCATCAGGCGCTCTGCTGTCCGCCGACGTTCGCCAGCGTCGGCTTCTACCTGGCCCTGTATACGGCCGGAGCCCAACAGTCCCGGCACCGTCGCACGCTCGCGGCGGCGGTGAGCGCCGGCTACGCCGCACTCGCGGTCGTCCTGAGCCAGCTGGGATCCCCCAACCGGATCCCGGACTTCGTCGCCTTCTACCTGGTTCTGGTCGTGATCTGGATGGCCGGAGCCGGGATGCGCCGGTGGCGGGCCGAGGAGGCCGAACGGCGGCGGCTCGGAGCGCTGGCGGCCGGCGCCGACGAACGCGCCCGCATCGCCCGTGAGCTGCACGACGTGGTCACCCATCACGTGACCGCCATCGTGGTGCAGGCCGACGCCGCGCAGTTCCTGGTCGGCACCGCACCGGAACGCGCAGGGCAAGGGCTGGCCGCCATCAGCGACACCGGCCGGCGGGCGCTGACGGAGCTCCGGCATCTGCTCGGCGTGCTGGAGGCGACCGGCGACGACGCGCTCACGGACCGTGCGCCGGGCCTCGGCAGTATCGCCGACCTGGTCGAACAGGCCCGCGTCTCCGGCCAGCCCGTCGAACTGACCGAACACGGCGAGCGCCTTCCTCAGCCCGTCGACGTCGAGCTGGCCGCGTATCGGGTGGTTCAGGAAGCCCTCACGAACGCCATCAAGCACGCGACCGGCCGGCCCACCAGGGTCGCGGTCCACCACCGCGCCGGCCACATCGACATCGAGGTGACCACCGACGGGTCCGCTCTGGTGGAAGGTCCCGCCGTGCCGTCCGGGGGGCGAGGGCTGGACGGGCTGCGCCGCCGCGTCCAGATGCTGAACGGTCAGCTGACCGCCGGCGCCCGGCCCGGGGGCGGGTTCACCGTCCGGGCCCTCATCCCCTTCAGGAGCACCGCATGACCAGTACGCCGATCCGGGTGCTCATCTGTGAGGACCATGAGCTGGTGCGCACCGGCTACACCACGATCTTCTCCGCCCAGCCCGACATGGAGGTCGTCGGGGACGCCGCGGACGGCCGCGCGGCGCTCGAGGCCGCCCGGCGGCTGCTGCCGGACGTCGTCGTGATGGACATCCGGATGCCCGTCCTGGACGGCATCGAGGTCACCAGGCGACTGGCCGGTCCAGGCGTCGCCGCTCCGGTGAAGGTGCTGGTGGTGACCACGTTCAACGTCGACGAGTACGCCTACGAAGCACTCAGGGCAGGCGCCAGCGGCTTCCTGCTCAAGGACGCGCGGCCGAAGGAACTGGTGGACGGCGTACGCACCGTCGCGCGCGGCGACTCCCTGCTCGCGCCCGCCGTCACCCGGGCCCTCATCGGTCACTTCGCCGAGCGCCTGCGCCCCACCGACTCCGCCCGCCCGGCCCTGCAGGAGGTCGTGCGGGCGCTGACCCAGCGGGAGCTGGAAGTACTCGAACAGCTCGCCGAGGGCCTGTCCAACGCGGAGATCGCCACACGACTGTCCATCAGCATCGAGACCGTCAAGACGTACGTGTCGCGGATCCTGACCAAACTCGACCTGCGCGACCGTGTACAGGCGGTCGTGCTCGCCTACCGGGTGGGACTGGTGGCCGCCGATCAGGGTTGACACGGCGGTCAGGCGGAGGGCTCGGCGCGGTGCGGCCGAGGCCGGATCCGGCCGGCGCGGGCGGCCCGCCGCAGCAGGAGAATCGTGGGCGCCAAGCAGACCAGCAGCGCGAAAAGGCTGGCCTCAGGGCCGAAGACGCCGCCGGTCAGCGCGGTCGGGCCGGACAGCGTGACGTTCAGCAGGCCCTCGGGCGGCGCGGCCGATCCGGAGACCGTGACACCGAAGATCCCCGCTTGGGCGAAGTTCCAGGCGAAGTGCAGGCCGATGGGCAGCCACAGCGAGCGGGTGGCGACGTAGGCGGCGGCCAGCATGGCTCCACCCGTCAAGGCGATCGCGAACACGCCCCACAGGGTGGCGTTGCCGTTGACCAGGTGCATCGCACCGAACAGCAGCATGGACACGACCAGGGCGATCACAGTGCCGGCACGTTCCTCCATGATGCGGAACACCACCCCGCGAAACAGCAGTTCTTCGGTCACGGCGACGCCGGCCATCAGCCCCGCGGTGCCGAGGAAGCCGCCGAAGGAACCCCAGGACAGCTCCTGCCAGCCACCGAACACCGCGATCAGCGCCATCAGCCCGGCGAACAGGCCCGACCCGAGCAACATCCCGCGCCACAGCTGGGACCATCGCCGCGTCTTCCCGAGTTCGGGGACGTCCGGACGCAGCTCGACGACCCGGCACAACCAGCGGTAGCAGATGACGGCGATGATGGCCAGGCCGACCCCCACCGGCAGGGCGAGGATCGGTACGGGCGAGACGAGTTGGTTGATCCCGGTCGTCACCGACATCACACCGAACAACGCGACCAGCAGGACGGGGAACCGGAACCTGCGCAACCGGTCACGGGCCGTGGCCGAACCGGTGTGCGAAGGGGTGGTTCTCGGATGCTCAATTCTCGGATGCTCAGGGGGCGCCACGATCGCGATCCTTTCGATCAGATGTCCGCGGTGTCTTCCGCGGCTCAAGTGAGGCTAGGGATCGGAGCCGGGCATGCCATCCCCCTGGAACGGACACAGCGATAGCTCTCACGAGGGATACCGGACGAAGGCCCTCAGGCATCAGGTCACTACTGTCCAGAACCCCCTTCGGCGAAGTACTTGAGCAGACGGTGGTGCACGAACTGGTACTCGTTCGTCGAGAGCCGGCGGAGCAGCCCGGCCCTGACCAGTTCCTCCAGCGACTGCGGCACCTGCCGGCCGTGCTTGCCGTGGTGCCGGAAGATGTTTCTGATCTCCCGGCTCTCGTCGTCGAAGCTCGTCCCATCCCGGGAGATCAGGTGTCGCGCGACGTCACGCAGGATCTCTCGCAGTGCGGGCCCCTCATCGAGCATCGCCATCGCACGGTCGGCGTAGAGTTCGACGAGATCGCGCCCCTCCGCCGACGCCTCGCGCAGCCACGAGTCGGACAGGTTGGCCAGCAGCGCGGGCGCGCCCGCGAGCTCCTCGGCGTCCGCCTGCGACCCCTTCCACGTGCCCAGGAGGCGCGACATCTCCTGCTCGGTGACCCCCTTCACCCGCACCTTGACGAAGTCCTGGTGCACTACCAGCGGATGGCCCTGGCCAGGATTGCGATCGGTGACAGTGATCTTGGCCCCGGTCACTTCGTGCCAGCGCACCACCTCCTGAGCGATCTTGTCGCGGTCGGCGGGGTCGGCCACCTCGTCCAGCCCGTCGAGCACATAGATCAGGCGCTGCCGATTGACCATGGCGAGGGCTTCGGTGATCGGCGTCCGGTACTGCTGGACGAGCGCATGAGTCATCCACATCTCGAACCCCGGGCGGCTGAGGTCCAGCGACCGCAGGCTCACGAAGACCGGAACGGGACCACCGCCCTCCTCCAGCAGGCGAAGAGTGATTCGGGCCGCGAGCACTGTCTTGCCGGCGCCTGACGCTCCGACCACGAGCAGGCCCCGGTCCCAGCGGGCGACGAGGTCGTCCAGCGTGATCGCCCGGCCGTCCATGTCGAGATCCTGCGCCAGCACGGCGCCCCCGGCGGGGAGCAACTGTCCGACCTGCCGCTCCACCCGCTCGGCGAGCACCGCGAGTCCTTCCGCCAGCTCCCCTCTGGCGGCGGCGACGAGCGGCTGCCCCACCGGCGGCACCGCCTTCGGCTCCTCCTCGCTGTGCTCCGGGATGGGGGTGGATCTCACCAGATCGATGTACGCGCTCACGTCCGCGGGCACAGCCCGGTGGGAGTCCCGGAACCTGGAGACGAGTTGAAGGGGCAACTGACTCCAATCGAGTTGCCGTCCTTCCTCGGCGGTGTCGAGATCCTCCGTGATCCGCTGCAACAGGCTGGCGTCCTGGGCCAGCCTGGCGTAGAACTCACCGTCTCCTTCCCTGATCAGCAGGATCGCCGCCAGGGTGGAGACGTCGTACGGAGACAGCTTCCTCGCCTTGGCGATCCGGTCCTGCAATATCAGGACGTTGAGAAACCGTTTGATCGACCGAGGGTTGCGTGGCAGCCCGATGCGGAGCAAGTCGCGCGTGGGCATGATCTCTTCCGGGAGCAGGCTCCGCAGATAGTCGTCGAAGGCGGCGGCTGACAGCCTCGGCATTTCGAACGGAAACTGAATGATCTTGTCCAGATAATGGTCGACCTGCAGACCCTTGTATTTCTCCCCAAGGGCCACCAGCAGCGGTTCCTTGGCGACGGCCAGGAAGAAGACACAGTTGTCGCGGTTGAAATGGAGCTTGAGCGCCTCCAGCAGTCCGGCCACCTGATCGCCGGCGCATCGGTCGAGGTCGTCGATGAACACTACGAGCCGCTTCTTGCCCGTCTCCGCCAGAGCTTGGGCGATCAGATCGGTGAGGTACTCATCCAGCCGCGCACGATCCGAACGAATACGGAAATGTTGCTCGTCGTACTCCTTGAGACTGCTGCGCACGTCAGCCAGGTTCACCCGGGCCGTCGAGGAGAGCACCAGAGAGCCGAGCACCTCGGAGATGGTCCGCAGCGTGCGCGACACCTGTTCCTTCTTCGCCAGTCCGAGCTCCGCGACGAGCGTGTGGAGCAGCGGCAGCACCGGGTTGTCGTCGTACTGGTGCCGCCACGGGTCGAACCACACGTGTGCGCAGTCGCCGTACTGATCGTCGATCACCTGTCTGACCTGCTTGAGCAGGGAGGTCTTGCCGATCCCCCACTCGCCGTAGACACCGATGACCATGGGCGGAGAGGCGGAGTGGGCAAGCAGCGCCAGCGCCTGCGCGTACTCCGCCCGCCCCAGGCTGTCCGTGACCGCCGGCTCGTCGCTGTGCGTGAATCCGGCCGGGGCCTGCTCCTCCTCCTTGAGGGAGGAGGCCGGTTCCACCCGCGGCCTGCGCCTGCGCCACATCAGCCAGGCGAGGAGCCCCACAAGGATCAGACCACCGGCGAGAAAGGGCCACAAACGCAGAAGCAGGTGCCGCGGCACCACCCGCAGTTCCCGCCGCGCCACTCCGGTCTCGGCGTAGAGGACCAGTTGCCCGCTTGTCTCACGCAGCCGTGGCCCGGGCACCAGGGTGACGGTCGTGTTCCCGCCCGCCGGAAGCTGAACGGACCCGCCTCCCTGGACGCTCACCGCGCTCGCGGCAGGGCCCGCGACCTGGATGCGGGCCGTCACGGCCGGTCCCGGATTCACGACGGTGACCTGCACGGGCACGCGCGGGAACGTCTCGAGTGAGATGGACAGCGCCGAATTGTCCAGGAACTGGGGAGCACCGAACCCCGTGCCCACGGCCAGGACCACCACGACAAATAAGCGCGCGATCGGCATGCCTTGATTATTCAGGCTTTCTGCGGGGGCCAGCCGGGCGAAAGCCCTTTTCTGAAGGGCCGAACCATGGTGGCGGCAAAAGCGAGCGTGACCATCGCGACGGCCAATGTGGTGGTGGTGACCCACACGTCCGCGCATGCGTAGAGCAGCCCGGCGAGCACCGGGCCGAGCGCCCCTCCGCCGTAGCTGACCAGCCGGGAGACGCCGGCCACCCGAGCCAGCTTGTCAGCCGGCACCCGGCTGATCACCGTACGGATCGTCACGTTGCTCAGCCCACCCGCCACGCCGATCATCAGCAGTGCCAGCGCGAAGGCTCCGGGCGAGAGCGCGGTCGTCACGGCCAGCAGCAGCGCCGCCGCGCACACCCAGGTGTGCACCAGCAACATCGATCGGCCGCGGTGGGTGAGGCCGATGATCTCGGCCAGCCGGTAGGCCGGCACCTTCCCGGCGATCCTCTGGCGTTGCGGCGAGATGAGCGCCCCCACCACCCCGCCCACCCCCGCGGTCGCCAGGATGACGCCGATCAACGCCGGGCTCTCCCGTGTCTGCGTCATATGGGTCACGAACACCACGGTCAGCGCCTGCACGACCAAGTTGATCAAAGCGGTCAGGATCGTCGCGGACCTCAGGAAGTCGTTCGTCCAGATCTCCCTCAGCCCGACGCGGATCTCCTCCGTGAGCGAGAGCCTGACCGGCCGGGCCGGGGTCCGCCGCACCGGCGTGCGGGCCAGCGTGGCCGCCGCGGAGAGGAACGCCACCGCGTTCGCCAGGAAGGTCATCGCCGGGCCGTACGCGTAGAGCACCCCTCCCAGCGACCGCCCTGTCAGGCCCACGGCGTGAACGGTGGTCTCGTGCACGGCGAGCGCCGTGTCCACCTCCGCCGGGCGGGCCACCGCCGGGACCAGCGCGATCTCCGCGACGGACGAGAACACCGTCAGACATCCCTCGGCGAAGGCCACCACGAGCAGATGCTCGATCTGCAGGCTCCCCAGGAGCAACGCACCGCAGGTGACGGCCATCAACAGGCCCTTGGCCAGCTCGCACCAGGTCATGACGAGCCTCGGGCCGACCCGGTCGACGACCGTGCCCGCCGGCAGGTAACACAGCAGGCCGGGCAGCGTGGCGGCGCACACCACCCAGCCGGTCCAGGAGGGCGATCCGGTGAGCGCGATGGCGAGCAGCGGGTAGGCCACGCTCAGCGTGCGCGCGCCCATCATCGACAGCGTCGATGCCGTCCAGGAGCGGCGAAAGCCCGCGTTGGTGGCGAACAGCGAGGTCAAGCCACTCGGAGCTTGTCTGGTCTCCACCGCCACTCCTGCCGTCCTGTGCTCAAGCACAGTGTCCCGTGATCCGCGGCGGTGGGGTGACGGCGGCTGCATTGTCAGAGACTAAATGATGCACTCCCCGGTGCAGGACATTACCTGCGTGGCTGTCAACGAGTGCGGGGCTCGGTCACGCTCAACCGGTCTGCCTCGGCGGCCAGCCGTGGCGGAAGGAGCGGGCTGGTCGTGCTCTGCCGCGCCCGGCGGGCGAGCCGTACCGCCTCGTCGTGGTTGCCGGCGGCCTCCATGACGCGGGCGGCGCGCAGCAGCGTGGAGCCGTCCTGGACCGTCTCCATGGGCGGGATGGCCCGAACCGCCATGTGCACGTCGCCGCTCAATGCGAGGGCCAGGGCGTACGCGGCCCGGGTCGAGGGTTGCTGGAGCGGACGCACCCGCTCCAGGTCACGCAGCGCTCCGGCGGGCCGTTGCAGGTCGGAGAGGATCTCGCCACGCGCCTGCAGCGCCTCCGGCGCGTTCCCTTCTCTCATCAGCGCGTCGTCGAGCACGTCGACGGCGGTGCGCTCGTGGCCGCCGTACCACAGCGCCCAGGCCAGCTCCGTCTGGATGGCGGAATCGTCCGGGCTGCGCCGCGCGGCCGCCTGCAGCTTCCGGATGGCCTCGTCGGTCCTGCCCTGCCTGAGGAGAACCCGGCCCGTGGCGGTGAGCAGGGTCGCCGCGAGCACGTCCGTACCCGGCTGCGCGACATACAGCTGAGTGGCCCTGCGGTAGTGGGTCACCGCTTCGTCGAGGTCGTCCCGCAGGTAGGCCACGTCGCCGAGCAGGGATTCGATCGCGGCGCTCAGCCGGCCGTCGTGCCGTGCCTCGCGTAACGCCAGCCTCCCGTGCCGGGCGGCCACCTCGAACTCGCCCGCGAGCACGGCGGACTCCGCGAGCCGCAGGCGCTCGTCCGGGCGGATGCGGACCGCGCCGCCGGGAAGGGCGCCGCCTTGGAACAACGCGGGGAGCAATCGTTCGTGCCAGATTCGCCAGCCGGAAGCGTCGGGCACCCTCGCGAGCACATAGCGGTCCGCCAGAGCCTTCAGCACGGGAGCCGGGAGACCGGCTGTCTCCGTCACGACCTCCGGCGAGGTCACGGCCTTCGGCGAGGTCACGACCTCCGGCGAGCCGAAGGTCTCGCGCAGTCGGGTGCGGAGCTTTTCCGGGTCGGCATGGAAGTGGTCGGCGGCGACCTCTTCCAGCTGCCGCCGGCAGTAGGCGGCGATCGCCTCGTCGGGGCCGTCGAGGTCGCCGATCAGCTCGGGTTGGGGCGGGCTCAGCAGTGCGGTGCAGGCGATCTGCAGCAGCAGGGGCTCGACCTGGCCGGTCGCGTCGGCCAGGTCGTCCACCAGCCCCTCGGCGACTCCAGGGGCGAAGGTGTGGCCCAGCTCCTCCAAGGGTTTTCGGCAGGCGGCGACGGCCTGTTCGCGCCGAAGTGGCCCCAGACGGTAGGGAGGCGTGGTCACGCGGCTGTGCCGGACGACCTCATCCAGATGATCGTCGTCGACCGCGATCAGCAGATGGAAGGGCAGGTCGCCGTCGAGCACGGCGAAGATCTGCTCGATCAGCTGCTCACAGTGCCGGCGCTGCCGGTCATGGGCGGTGAACAACTCCTCGACCTGATCGACGACCGCCATGATCGGCACCGGAGCGCCGGAGGCGTCCAGCCGCAGGGGGCGCGTGCGCAGAAAGGCGGAGATCGTCAGGCCGGACAAATGCGTCGGCGCCTCGTGCGGAGCCCATGACGACAGCAGTGCGAGCACGAACGAGTTCCTGCCACCGCCGGCGAGTGCGGCCGGCACCGAGGATCGCCGTGACACCCTGCCGATCGGCAGCACGTCGGCGCTGTAGGAATCGAGGAGGGGCAGCACTCCGGCGGCGATCAGCGAGGATTTCCCCACGCCACGAGGGCCGTGCACGATCGTGATCGGATCAGCTCGCCAGCGAGCGGCCACCTCGGCCGCCTCGGTCTCACGGCCGACGAAGCGGGCGTCGTCCGCCCTGGCGTAGGCGCGCGTACCGACATACGGCCATGCATCCGGGACCGAGCTGCTGCTGGATCTCATCACCGTGCCTCGCCCCATTGCCGCGATTCTGCCAGGAATACAGGCACCATCCGATGGCAGATGGAGAATTGTCGCAATCGATATGACTATATGGCCGAGCTCCAGCCGGCGACGGTGAGGTCATCCGGGTCTTCGGCCAGCCGCAGGTAGGCTCGCCTGAGCACCGGAGAGTGAAGGTTCCTGAGTGCATCGAGGTCGATGACGCCGAGGTCGATGATGCCGATCGTGCTCTCTTCTTCCATGCATTCTCCTGGTTTTCGGTCAGCCGTAACCAGCTCCGCGCAATTTGCTTCTTCAGACGATTCTGCGTCGGTATTTTTCAGGAATCAATCTATAAGATGTGAGCAACGAGGACCATGGCCGGAGGACCACGTGAGCGAGCAGGTCAACGAGTACGGGCCGATTCGGATGCCGAACATCTGGGGGAAAATCCCAGCCCGTAACCGAAATTTCACCGGACGTGAGCATTTGCTGGACCGGTTGAGAGAGAGCCTGCACCTGTCGACCACCGCAGCCGTGGTGGCGCACACGCCCGTCCCGCAGGCCCTGCACGGCCTCGGCGGGGTCGGCAAGACCCAGCTGGTCACGGAGTTCGCCTGGCGCTTCCGGGGATCGTACGAGCTCGTCTGGTGGATCTCGGCCGACCAGCCGGCCCTGGTCCCCGCCGCTCTCGCGGGGCTGGCCGCCGACCTCAACTGCGCTCCCGCCAGCGCCGTCGGCATCGAGGAGGCCGCGGCCTCGGTGCGCAGGGCGCTCCAGCGCGGCGAGCCGTACAGCAAATGGTTATTGATCTTCGACAACGCCGACGAGCCCGAGGCGATCAAGGACTTCCTCCCCGACGGAGGGCCGGGGCACGTCCTGATCACCTCCCGCAACATCCGCTGGAGCGCGGCCAGCGAGAGCGTGGCGGTGGACGTCTTCGAGCGGAACGAGAGCATCCAGTTCCTCCGCAGGCGCCTCGAACGCGACATGCCCCACGCCGAGGCCGACGCCCTCGCGCAGGCGCTCGGTGACCTGCCCCTGGCGCTGGAGCAGGCGGCGGCGCTCCAGCTCACGACCGGCCTGTCCACCGACGAGTACCTCGAAGCGCTGGGCGAAGAGACACGGCGGCTGCTCGCTCTGGGCAAGGCCACCGAATATCCCCACTCGATGACCGCGGCCTGGCAACTGTCGGTCCAGGCGATCGAGGAACGCATGCCCGAGGCCGCCACCGTGCTGCGGTGCCTGGCCTTCTTCGGTCCCGAGCCGATCCCCCGCGACCTGTTCCGCCGCGGCAACAAGACCCAGGGCGCCGCGCGCATCGGCCCGATCCTGTCCGACCCGCTGCTGCTGAGCCGGGCCTTCGGCGAGCTCAACCGGTTCGCCCTGCTCAAGGTCGAGTCCGCCGCCGGCACCGTCCAGGTGCACCGCCTCATCCAGGCGCTGCTGCGCGACTCGGTCGACGAGCGGGAACGCGGCGAGATCCGGCACGAAGTCCACCTGCTGCTGGCCGGTGGCGCGCCCGTCGACCCGGAGGACACCACCAGGTGGGCGGCCTTCCGCGAGCTGCTGCCCCATTTCGAGCCGTCCGGCCTCGCGGACTGCGCCGAGGCGGATCCCCGCAACTTCTGCATCACGCTCGTCCGCTTCCTCTACCGAGTGGGCGACTACCGGTCGGCCAGGACCTTCGCCGAGCATCTCCGCGACACCTGGACGGCCGCCTCGGGCCCGGAGAGCCCCGACGTGCTCCGGATCCGCCGCCACCTGGCCAACGTGCTCTGGCAACTCGGCGAGTTCGACGAGTCCCGCCTGCTCAACGCGGAGACGCTGGCAATGATGCAGCGCGTGCTCGGCCCCGACCACGAGGAGACCCTCGGCGCGGCCAACTCCTACGGCGCCTCACTACGCGCGCTGGGCGACTTCGCCGCCGCTCAGAAGCAGGACAAGGAGTCGCTGGCGGCCTTCGAGCGCGTCTTCGGCCCGACCCATCCGGTGACTCTCCGCCTGCTCAACAACCTCGCGCTCGACCACGCGCTGCTGAGCGACTACTTCACCGCGCGCGACCTGCACAAGCTGGCCTACCTGGAGATGAGCGGCGCCACCCACGGCGTCGGCAAGTGGGACGTGCAGAACGCCTGGAACGGCCTGGCACAGGTGCTGCGGCTCTGCGGCGCCTACGAGGAGGCCGTCGACCTGGGCGAGGAGGTCTACGCCTACGGGCTCAGGGAGCTCACCGCGGAACATCCCATCGTGATCAAGACCGCCAAGGACCTCTCCATCGCCCGGCGTGGCGCCGGTGACATCACCGCGTCGCTGGAATTGGCCAAGGAAACGCTCAGCCGCCTGGAAAAGCTCTTCGGCCGGGACAACCCCGACACCATGGCCACCGCGATCGCGCTGTCCAACAGCCTGCGCGAGGCCGGCAACCTGGACGAGGCGATGGCGCTCGTCAAGGACACTCTGCCGAGGTATCACACGATCTACGGCCCGCGACACCCGTTCACCTACGGCTGCCGCGCCGACCTCGCGCTCCTCCACCGGCTTCGCGGCGACCCCGAACGCGCCCGGGAGGAGAACTCCGAAGCGTACGAGGGCCTGCTCGCCCGCCTCGGCGCCGAGCACGAGTACACGCTCATGGCGGCCGTCAACCTGGCCTCCGACTACGCCGCGCTGGGCGACAGCCACACCGCTCGCCGCCTGGGCGAGGAGAGCCTGGCGCGGCTGCGCGGGTTCTTCGGAAAGGAGCACTTCCTCACCACCTTCGGCGCCGTCAACCTCGCCATCGACCTGAGCGACACCGGAGCCGACGAGGAGGCGGCCGCGCTGCGAACGGAGATCATGAACAACCTCCGGCGCATCTCTCGCACTTCCACGCCCGACATGGTCCGGGCGCTCAAGGGCGAGCGGATCGACTGGGACTTCGATCCGCTGTCCCTGTGACGCCGTTCCTGGCGAGCCAGGCCGCTCTGTGCTCGTCCGCCTCCCGCGCCGCCGCCTCGGCGGCGGCGGGAGGCACCGGATCCTTCATCCAGGAGGACAGGGTACGGCGGAGCAGTCCGGTGAACCGTTCGCCGACCGGCGTCAGCTTCCCGCTGTCGAGCAGGGTCCCCGTCACCTCCAGCGCGGCTGCGCGCCAGCGTGCGAACTCGATGTGGGGACGCAGTCCGCGCTCGGAGTCGCGCTGACGGCGCCAGAATCCGGCCAGGCCCAGGTGTGCGTACGCGCCGTGCAGGAGACCGGACAGCGGGCGTGGATCACCGCGCCAGGGCGCGTAGTAGCGCCGCTCGTCCGGAAGCGTCAGCTCCACCAGGTCGAGTACGGCGTTGAGCTTGGCGTGCTGGAGCTCGTGCGCGAACGTCGACGCGAGCCAGGTGTGATCGGGCGGAGTCGACATCGCCACCGTGCCGAAGGTGACGCGGGACGTCGCGCTGTCCCGGCCGCTCTGGGCCGCCTTGATGGGGGTGAGCACCCGGGCGATCGCGCGCAACTCAGCGGCGGTCGTCCAATGATGTTTGTCCAGGAGCTCCCAGGCGGCGGCGACGTGACGCCGCCAGCGCCGCAGGTCGTCGGGCGGCAGGCGGCCGTCGATCACGGTGGGGCCCGGCCAGCGATGCGGATCCAGATCGTCGACGACCAGCTCGATCGCGCCGTCGGCCGAGCGGATCCGATGGAGCGGGGTGCATCTGGACGTTCCGGTTTCCAGCTCGATGAGCTGGTCCTCGTCCGTCGGCAGGACGAGCTGCCCCAGCGAGGGCAACGTGATCACCCCGCCCGGCGCGGGAACCTGGACCCGCAGCCGTAGCCCGGCCCGGCAGGCGGCCGCCGCCGCGACCGCACCGAGCTGCGCCACGGCCAGCGGATCCGCCCGTCCAGTGATCAATGCCCGCAGAGTGCTCTTGGCCCACGCACCGACCGCTGGATAGCCGATCACGTACCTGACCGCTTCAGGAGCCTGTGCGGCGATCTCGGCGAGCCGATCATAGGCAGCTTCCGCCCGCCCTTCCTCCGCCACCCCTCTGAGGAGCAGCAGATGCTTGCTGTACTGCGTCTCGGCCAGGAATTGGGCTGCCTCCGCGCCACCTCCCCCTCGCGCCAGCCGGTCAAGAAGATCTTGAGGGACGGTGTACGAGTCGAGCCGCATGTCGCTCCCCTCAGTGAACCGACCCGCGCAGGTCGGCGACGAGGCGTTCACGAATGTGATCGATCAATCGATACAGATCATCGCAATAGACTGACGGGTTCTTGAAGCCGTCGTCCGAGCGGTAACGATGCGTGTAGAGCCCGCCGCCGCACACTCGCCCGAATTTGCATGCCTTGCACGTGTCACTCAACGCTTCCCAACCGAGCTGGCGCGCCACCATGCCGGGATGTCGGAGCGCCTCGTCGAAGGAATGGTCCACGATGTTCAAGCCGGTCATGGGGGCGCCCTGCCGTACCGCCTTGAGGGAGTCCGTCTGCTCGATGGTGCCGTCCGTCTCGATCACGACGACCGTGGACGGCGTCAGGCCCACGGATTCGCTGGCCGAGCCGCCGCCGAGCAACAGACTCACGATTTCCTGAAATATCCGTATCACGCTGTCGCTGCCGCTTTCGTACCAATGGTCGAAAATCGGAATGAGCCAGTCGGCGTACGCCGTAGCCGGCTTCCTCCATCCCGGCGGCGGCGTGTCCCAGGTCGCATGAGGCAACAGGAAGTCCATGGTCGGCGGATCGAAAGCGTTCAGCGCCTCATAGGTCTCGACGGGATCATTGAGCAGATCGACCGTGCACAACAGCCCGCTGAACAGGTGACGAAACCTCTCGCTGGTGAGCCGTGTCAGCCCCTGCATCACCGCCGGGTAGCTCCCCCGCCCGTCGGCGAACCGCCGATTGCGGTCGTTCTCCCTGGGACCGCCGTCGAGACTCACTCCCACCCGGACGTCCATCGCGTCGAACGACGACAGCGCCGCTTCGTCCAGCAACACCGCGTTCGTCTGCAGCACCGCCTCGACCCGCAGCCCCGGCCCCACTTCGGACCGCACCAACTCCACGATCTTCGCGAGGTACTCGTGACCCGCCAGCAACGGCTCCCCTCCGTGCAGAACCACTCGCACCGACGGCAGATCATGATCAGCCGCGTGTTCGGCGATCCGCTGGGCGGCGATGGAGACCAGTTGAGGGTCCATCACCATCGGCCGCCCCCGCCAGCTCTGATCGGCCAGGGTGTAGACATAGCAGTAGTCGCACGCCAAATTGCAGCGGCTATGGACTTTAAGAAGGAATTGCCGGAAAGGTCGCGCCCGCCACCCGCCACGAAGCAGTTCGTCGACATCGAGCGCTGAAGGCCACTCCCATGATTGATTCTCTGCGTTAGATGTCAAGCTAGAGACCACCCCGCTTCAACGCTGCCAATTCTAGACGACCCAGGGCAAATGGGGGAGGCTCCGTCGCGGGCCGGCAGCGCCGGGCCGTGATCGCTTTACTGCTCGAATCGCACACCGGCCACGCCAATCAATGAAATGCGAGGTCCTGGTGTCATTGCGCCGGCCGATAATCACGTCCATCCAGGTCATGACTCTGCGAAGGCTTCGCGTGGCGAACGCGAGCTGCCGGCGCCGGCCGATCCGCGTGTTCCTGGAAGTGCTCGCGGCGTGACTCCGGGGCTACGGCAGGACCCCGGGACGCCTCGGGGTCCTTCGCCGTTCCGGGCTTCCGAACTACCGCGCCGGCCTTGGGAGAACGTCGCGGCGAGCATGCCGCGTACGTTCCGTGAGGAGTGGCGCAGAGCTGCTTCGGACCGCCTCCCGCTGCCTACGGGGCAACCGGAGCGATCACGCAAAAGAGCAGGTCAACTCGTGGATCGTCTGGTCTCGCTTGCGCCTTGACGACGCGTGACGGAGCGTACGAGCGCGCACCGAGCGCGGCGAACGCCGTCTTCGATCTCTGCGTGGTGGCCCGTCCGATCGGGTTGCTCCGTCAAGGTGCGGCGGTGGGCGCCACCCAGCTGCTGAGGAGCCGGAGCGCCTGCGCGGTCGGGGAGCCCGGCTCGACGTTGTAGACGCACAAGGTCTGGTCGGGGTCGCCCGGAGGCTGGAAGGACTCGTAGTGGAAGTGCAGCTCGCCGACGAGGGGATGGCGATAGTGCTTGGTGCCGTGCGTGCGGCGCAGCACGCGGTGCTCGTTCCACCAGGAGCTGAACTCCGGCGAGCGCAGGGTGAGCTCGCCGACGAGGTCGGCGAGCCGGCGATCCTGGGGATGGCGACCGGCTTCCAGGCGGAGCATGGCGACGGTTTCCGCGGCGACGCGTTCCCAGTCGCCGGTACGGATTCGGGCCTCGGGGTCGAGCAGGTAGTAGCGGGCCAGGTTGCGCTGAGGCACGGCAAGGGCCTCGAAATCGGTCAGCACCTCGCGGGCCAGGCGGTTGGCGGCCAGGACGTCCGTACGGCGGCCGAGGACGAAGGCGGGCACGTCATGGAGGGTCTGGACGGCGGCGGCACGGGCCGCCGCCGAACGGGTCGCGGCCGAGCTGGGCGGGGCCGACCTGCTGCTGAACAACGCGGGCGTCATGCTGCCCGCCCCCATCGAGGAGCTGACCGCCGATCAGTGGCAGCGCCAGATCGACCTCAACATCACGGGTCTGATGAACGTGATCGGCGCGTTCGTCCCCCAGCTGGTCGCGGCAGCAGGTACGCGCGGCGTGGCCGACCTGATCAACACCTCCTCCATAGCGGCGCAGAACATCTTCCCGAACTTCGCCGTCTACTCCGCGACCAAGGCGTACGTCACTCATCTGTCCCGGCACCTGCGGGCCGAGCTGGGGGCCAAGAACGTACGGGTCTCGGCGATCGAGCCGGGGATCGTCGGCACCGAGCTGCAGAGTCACGTCACCGACGAGGGCGCGCGGGCGTGGCTGGAGGGCTCCAAGGAGACGATGGAGTGGCTCACGCCGCAGGATGTCGCGCAGACCGTCGGGTTCATCGCGAGTCTGCCACCGCGGGCGAACCTCCAGCAGGTCACCATCATGCCTACCGGCCAGCCCAGCTGACCGCCTCCGCCGAGACCGGCTTGTCGCGATGGCACTCGTTCGAACGAAAAGCTCCCATGGGCGGCCGCGACTGCACGAGGGAGTGGATACGGCGCCCCTCCCCTCCTCAGCCGGAGGGTGAGGCCGGCCTGCCGAGCACCTCGGTGAGAGCTGCGATGCTGTGGTCGCCGTGGCCGGCCTCGGCGGCTCGCCTCAGCAGGTCGTTCAGCGGGCCGAGCCATGCCACGTCGACGTTCGTCTCCCGCGCGAGGTCTTCGTCGTGGGCCGCTCCGGCCAGGAACAGGTTCACGGAGGAGGCGGCGTCGCTGTAGTCACCGCTGTCGATCTCCCTGGCGTACACCGGGAGCAGGGACTTGATCATGTCCAGCCACTTGCCGGTGAAGCGCACCATGCTGCCCGCGTCCAGCCCGCGCGCCCGGAGGACGGCGGCGCCCTGGAAGAAGCCGACGAGCGTGGGCAGCAGGAGGGCGCCCACCGCCATCTCGTACAGGGCGGCCAGGTCGACCTCGTCGCCCAGGTGGACGGTGTCACCGCCCAGTGTCGTCAGCGTCGGCGCGCAGGCGTCGAAGACGGCCTTGTCCCCGCTGTAGTAGATCAGGGTGTCCGGCGCCCCCACGGCTGCGGGCACGTTCTTGACCGCGCCGTCGAGGTGGCGGGCCCCGTGGGAGCCGGCCCAGACGGCCGTCTCCCTGGCACCGGCCGGGGACCCGCTGTTCAGGGTGACCAGGGTGCGCCCCGACAGGGCGGCGGCGACCGGCTGCAGGACCTGGCGGGTGTCTTCGTACGTGGTCAGGCAGGTGATGATCAACGGGCTCGCGGCCACGGCGTCCTCGATCGCCTCCGCGTGGATCGCGCCCCTGGCGGCGAGGAGTGCGGCCTTGCGCGACGTACGGTTCCACACCGTCGTGGGGTGTCCTGCCCTGATGAACGCCTCGGCGATGGCCGTACCCATCGAGCCCAGCCCGATGACGGTCACGTTGTCGTCTGTCATTGCGCGCTCCTTGGTGATGTGTGGTGGTCGGGTCAGTGGTGAACGGGCACCGAGTGCTTGCCGGTGCCCTGTGCGGACGTCTTCCTGGCCCGGTGCAGCAGCAGGAGCAGCGCCGTCGCGAGCCCGGCCAGCGCGAAGACGGCGGTGGCCAGGAAGCCCGCCTGGAACCCGTCGTTCAGGCCCTCGGCGTCGGCGGCCGTCGTGGAGGCGAAGGCGACCGACGAGGCGATCGCGATGCCGAGCGCGGCTCCGATCTGGAAGACGGCGTTGTTGATGCCGGAGACCAGGCCGGACTCCTCGGGCTTGGCGCCGGTGAGCGAGGCGATGGAGGCCGCGACGTTGGTGCTGCCGATTCCGGAGCCGAAGACGACCAGGCCGAAGAACAGGTCGCTCCAGTAGCCGCCGTCGGCGTCGATCCGGGTCAGCAGCAGCAGGCCGCCGGCCAGCAGCGTCATGCCGGCGATCGCGATGGGCTTGTAGCCGACCTTGGCGACCAGCCGGGCGCTGACGTTCGCGCCGATGATCGACATGACCGCGTAGATCGCGGTGCTGAGCCCGAACTTCACCGCGCTGTAGCCGAGGACCTGCTGGGCGTAGAGCGAGGTGATGAGCGCCCCGCCGTACACCGTCATGGCGACGATGAGCATCAGGATGTTGCCGCCGACCACGGTCGGGGAGCGGAAGATCCGCAGCGGCACCAGCGGGGCCTGCGACCGGTTCTCGATCACGGTGAAGATCACGAACAGGACGGCGGCGCCGATGAGCATGCCGATGGTCCGGCCGCTGCCCCAGCCGACCAGCGGCGCCTCGGAGACGGCGTAGACCAGCAGGGCGATGGCGGCGGTGATGGTCGCCGCGCCCGCCGGGTCGAAGCGGCGGCGGCCGTCCTGGACCGGCGTCGTCCTGAGCAGACGGGGGCCGAGGACCAGGACCGCCACCACGACCGGGACGTTGATGTAGAAGATCCACTCCCAGCCGAGCCCGTCGGTGATCGGGCCGCCGATGAGCAGCGCCGCGGTCGCGCCGAAGGCGCCGACGCCGGTCCAGATGCCCAGCGCCTTGTTGCGCTCGGGCCCCTCGGCGAAGGTGTGCATGAGCACCGCCATCGCGGTCGGTGTCATGATCGCGGCGGCGACGCCCTGGACGACCCTGGCAGTGATCAGCACCGAGTCGTTCCAGGCCAGGCCGCACAGCACTGAGGCGAGTCCGAACAGGGCGGTGCCGAACAGGAACATCCGGCGGCCGCCGAGCAGGTCGGCGGTGCGCCCGCCGAACATCAGCAGGCCGCCGAAGCTCAGCAGGTACGCGCTCATCACCCACTGGACGCCGCCCGGGGAGAAGCCGAGTTCGCTCTCGATGGAGGGCAGGGCCAGCATGACGATCTGGGAGTCGACGATGACCATGAAGAAGGACGCCACCAAGAGGGTCAGCGCCGGCCATCTCCGAGGGTCGGGGGCTTCCAGGGGTTCGCGAGGTGTCATCTCTTCCTCTTCTGGGATGCATCAGGGCAGCGCGAAGCCGCCCCGTGGGGATGTCAGGCCTGGTGAGACCTAGCGGGGAGGGGAGACCCTCGCGGTCAGGCACATGCGATCGAGCGCGTTCGCGACGGACACGGCCATGATCAGATTCGCGAGGTTGTGGGGACCGAGCAGGTTCTCCGCCGCGCCGTACACGTCGTCGGGCACGCCGTCGGCCGGAAGCTTGGTCATCGTTTCGGCGAGAGCCAGGGCAGCGCGCTCCGAGTCGGTGAACCGGCGCGAGTCGCGCCAGCCCGCCAGCTCATTGAGCCGCTCCTGCCGCTCGCCCAGGCGGATCGCCTCCGCGGAACGCAGAGCCAGGAAGTACGCGCAGCCGTTGAGCTGGGCGACCCGGATGCGCGCCAGTTCGCGCAACCGGTCGTCGCACAAGCCCTCGCGCCGCAGCACGTCCTCCAGGTCGGTGATCAGGCTGACGGCTCGTGGCGACGCTGCCGCCAGTTCGATGCGCTGCCTGGTCATCGTGTGGTTCAGCCCTTCGTCGCGGTCGGTGGTCGTCTGCCTGAAGCAGTGTGAATCCGGCAGATGGTCACGAACAACGGCAAAGTTCTCACCGCTCGGTAAGGTGCCCTTACCGAAAGGGGGTGCCGGTGAACTGGCAGGAGCTGGAGACGTTCCTGGTACTGGCCGAAGAGCTGCACTTCGGTCGCACGGCCGACCGCCTGCACGTGTCACGCGCCCGGGTCAGCCAGATGACCCAGGCGCTGGAACGCCGGGTCGGCGGCCCGCTGTTCGAGCGCACCAGCCGCCGGGTGGCCCTGACACCTTTGGGCAGGCAACTGCGCGAAGACCTCGGTCCGCACTGCCACGGGATTCTCGAAGCCGTGGCCAAAGCGTCGAACACCGCGCGCGGCACCGGCGAGGTGCTGCGCGTGGGCTTCTCCAGCCCGCTGGCCAGCGAGCGGGTCATGACCGTGGTCGAGGCGTTCCGAGCCTCGCATCCGCGGTGTGAGGTGCAGATCCGCGAAGTCCACCTGTCAGACAGGTACAGCGCGCTGCGACGGGGCGAGCTGGACCTGCAGGTGATCGAACTGCCCGTGGACGAGCCCGATCTGACCGTGGGCCCGGTGCTCGTGCGCGACCGGACCATGCTCGCCGTCTCCGCCTCGCACCGCCTGGCCGGCCGTACGTCGATCTCCATCGAGGATCTCGGAGATGAGAACCTGCGGCTCATCGACGGCCTGCCGGGCTATTTCCAGGCGCGTCACATACCTGATCGCACCCCGGCCGGGCGGCCCATCCATCACTCGACCACCACGAAGTACTGGCAGGAACTGCTCGCCCTCGTCGCGGCGGGCGAGGGCGTCACGATCGCCGCCGCCCAGGGCACCCGTTACTATCCACGGCCCAACCTGGTCTACGTCCCGTTCCACGACATCGGGCCGTTCGAGTACGCGCTGATATGGCGTACGGCGAGCGTCTCCGCCAAGGCCCTGGCCTTCGCCAGGATGGCCGTGGAGAAGCACGCCCCCAAGGCCTGAGCCACTTGCTCAGCAAGCGCACACGAACGCGTTCGCGGAGCGGTTCGTGGAAACGCTACGCCGTGAGTGCCTCGATCACCTGCTCAACCATGGTGAGCGGCACGATCGCAGCGAGGTGATCGACATGACTTCCCGGATCCATCGTCGAAGGACCGTCACCGGCCTGAGCAACGAGTACCACAGAGCAGCCTGATCATCCGGCAAACGCGCAGCTCAGCAGCAGCGTCCGAGTTGAGGCACCGCACACGATCGAGAGTGATGGGCAGTTGGTGCAGTGCGTGATGGCCGGCGAACGTGAAATGCCGAAAAGGGAGTACCTAGCCGCTCACCCCTAGTTAGAGTTCCTGCATGGGTGCAACTCCTCGGATGACGGTACCGACCCAACTGGTTCTTCGGGCTCTCCTTCAGGTGCCGACACGCGAGATGTACGGGTTGGAGATCTGCGCCGCCGCTGGACTTCAACCCGGCACCATCCATCCCATTCTCGCCCGCTTCGAGCACGTCGGATGGCTCGAAAGCCATTTCGAGGATGTGGATCCCCATGAGGTCGGCCGGCCGCGCCGTCGCTATTACAAGCTCACCACTGACGGCGCCGAACAAGCACGTATCGCCTTGGCGCAAGCCCAGGCCAAGATCGCGAAATCAGGCTCGATGAGTCAGCCCCGGCATCTCGGTGACCTGGCATGACCGATGGCGACGTCACTCCTTCTCACACCATCGGCGCGCTGGGGGCATATGTTGAACAGGCAGAGGACTCGTCTGCCTATACGTATGCGCGTGAACTCCTCCGAGACCTGACGTACTACTCAGACGTTGGCGCCTACATCGAGATCAACCTCTTCAAACAGGGGGATGAAAGCTCTGGCACGCTCAAGGAGCTTCTTGGTCAGTCCATCCTGCTCGCGCGCGCACTACGTTGCACGATGCAGAGGTCACTGCCTCTGGAACTCGACAGTCGGCTCACCGTCTATCTGGAAAGAGCGGCCTCGCACGCAGTCTTGCTGGCTCAGTCGTTGAGTCTGACCATGCATGGCGACTCCTCCTACCACCTCGACAGCGGGCGAGACGATACCCGCAAGCTCAACCTGAACCTCGATGCCTCGCTGACCCTGGCGCACAAGCTTTCGGCTCAGCCAACTGACCGGCGGGAACTGAAACAGCTCGCCTCTCCAGCTCTACGTTTGCTCCAACTACAGGCGCGCCTTCTGCCGTCCGCGGCCCGGGACCGCTACCTGGAGGAATGGCGTGCGGAACTGCATTTCCTGGCCAAGGCCCGCACCGGCCAGTTCGTTCAGCTGAAATACGCGCTGCGGCAACTCGGGAAAGTGGCCCAACTTCGATTCGCTCTCAGACCGCACGCCTTCCTGATGCGCCGCATTCAGATCTTCATGTACTGGACGCTCACGAGCCATCTCCGCACGTGGGGCGTTCTCGGCCCTCTGCTCGTTCTGGCGATCAGCAACGTGTACATCCAACAAGGGTGGGGGTCCGCGGTTCTGGCGTTACCGGTCATCCCAGCCTTTCACGGGAGTGTGAAGTGGCTCAGGAAACGGTTGGGCATCAAGACCAAGCGCAAACCACCACCGCCGAAATAGCACACCACTCGGGGCGGGCGCCGTTGCGTGGGCGGCGCCGAAACCTGTGCATGACATCTGGCCTGCCCTTCCATCCGCGACCCTCGTGTTCTACGCCTGCCGTATCTGCTGATGGTCCGGTCGTTCGGCTGGTTGACGCTACTCACGCAGGGCGGTACCTCCAAGGACGTAGAGATTTGCTGCTGGCGCGACGACTGCCCACGCAGCCTCGCCTCCATCGCATCGTGACGCCGGGCACCTTGCTGGCCTGACACCGCCAGCTGGTCAGTCAACGCTGGACGTTGTACGGCGTCACAGGGTGCTTGATCTGCATGATGGCAGCCGGGCAGATCTTCCGCGAGCGAATGTCGGCCGGTTCGGCGGCCTGCCCACACGGTCCCCTCTGGTCCGGGCCTGCCACGCAGCTCGGCCTCGGGAGTGGGCGGCAGGGTCCACTCCGTCATCGCGCGCCTTGTCCGCGACCTGCGCCGACCCCGTCAGCGCGACAACGACTGCAGTGACGACCCGGCGATCCGGTGCCCGGCCCAGCGCTTGATCTTGCGCAGCGTCTCCAGCCGGCTCGCCGCCCGGTCGAGCCGGTGGTACAGCCGCGGCGGCAGGTACGACAGCAGCGGCGAGTGCCGCTGGCCGAGCAGCGCGAACATCTGCGCGGGCTCCAGGCGCAGGTAGCGCGGCAGGTCCTCGTAGAACCGCGCGCTGTGGCGGGCTGCGCTCTGGACCGGCAACAACGCGGTCTTACGCTCCCGCTCGTAGGCCGCGAGCGCGGGCGCCAGGGCGGAGTGGCGCTCGATCGCGCCGGCCAGCGCGATGGCGTCCTCGATCGCGAGCGTGGTCCCGGCGCCGATGGAGTAGTGCGTGGTGTGCGCGGCGTCGCCGAGCAGGACGAGGTTGCCGCGGTGCCAGGAGCGGTTCGTCACGGTCTGGAAGCGCAGCCACTGCGCGACGCCCTGCCCGCGCCCGACGAGCCGGTGCCCGTCGAGCAGGTCGGCGAACAGCTTGTCCAGCAGCTCCAGGTTGCCCGCCTCGTCGGCGCGGTCGAGCCCGAGCCCGCGCCACGTGGCGGGCGCGCACTCGATCACGCAGGTGCTGCGCTCGTCGTCGAAGGGGTAGCCGTAGCACCAGATCCAGCCGTGCTCGGTCTCCACGAAGGCGAAGGTGAAGGCGTCGAAGACCTTGGTGGTCCCGAGCCAGATGTAGGTGTTGCCCCCAGTGGCGACCTCGGTGCCGAAGTCGTGGCGGCCGCGCAGCGGGCTGTTCACCCCGTCGGCGGCCACCACCAGGTCGGCGTCCGGGACCTCGCCGAGGATCTCGCGCTCGAACTCCACCCGCACACCGAGTGCGATCGCCCGGTCGGCCAGGATGCCGAGCAGCCGGTGGCGGCCGATGCCGAAGCCCTCGTCGCCGCGGTGCGTGGTGGTGCGGCCGCCGACGAGGGCCATCCCGTCATGCCACCGCACGGACGCCTCGCCGATGGCGCGGGCCGACTCGGGATCGCTCGCGTACAGCCGGTCGAGCAGGCTGCCCCAGTACGTCACGCCCCAGCCGTACGTCGAACCCGCCGGATCGCGCTCGAAAACGGATATGTCACACGAAGGATCGCGCAGCCTCATCAGGATCGCGAAATACAGGCCGGCGGGCCCGCCGCCGACACAAATCACCTTCTGCACTTCATTTGGCACAGAGTAGTTATACGCGCACGGTACGCTATCGGCCGCGCTACGCCACGCCGGACCCGAGCCAGCTCGCTCACCCGAGCGCGAGCCGGGTCATCCAGGTGATCAGGAATCTGGTGACGGATCTGAACGACGCGGGCTGCCGGGCGCGCTTCCTGATCCGAGATCGGGATGGGAGGTTCCGGTGCTCATGAGCGAGGTCCTCGCCGAAGGCGGCATCACGAGGGTGCTCACCGGTATTCGGATGCCTCGGATGAACTCGATCACGGAGCGGTGGGCCCAGTCGTGCCGGCACGACAAGCGGCTTGACCTGCGTGGACGGAATCTTCGGCAGGCGCAGAGCTGGTGGCGCCCCCTGCGGGACTTGACCGCGTGTCCCGTGCCGCCGACGCCGTGGTTCGCTCCGAAGGCCGCGCCAGGCTCCTGATCAACGACAGCCAGCCGCCTTTCACCGAGCTCCGGGAGTTCCGGCTGCCTGCCGGCGACAAGATCTCCACGCCCGCGCATCCGCCCGGCCCGAGAACTGTTGCAACTCCACTCGGGCAGCGTCGCGGTCACCGTCGGCGGAGCGCTCTTCCAACTCGCCGCGGGCGACGCACTCCGTATGCGAGGCGACCGCCCGCGCGCCTACGGCAGCCGAGGCCCAGAACCGGCCCACTTCACGATGGTAGTGATCTATGCCGGCGCCCGAGACCCTCGCTCCGCGAGCCTTGCCCCCGGCTGATTCGACGGTCTGTCGTGAGGCTCCACCCCGCGGTGCTCCGATCCGTCCCGACCACGTGCAAAGTACCGGCAGGTCACACTCCACGATGACCGAGCGGCGAGTCCGACTATGCCCGCCGAAAGCCCATATGATCGGATTGGGCGCAGGGGAAGGTCGTGCACCTCCGGCGATCGAGTGGATGCGCCGTGACTGCTGAGGATCTTCATGTTGCACGGCCGTCAGGCGGAACAGGCCCGGATCGACCAGATGCTCGACGGACCGGGCGGCGCTCTGGTGGTGCGCGGCGAGGCGGGCATCGGCAAGACGGCCCTTCTGAAGTACGCCGCCCGGCGGACGCCCGGGCGCGTGCTGCGAGTCGCCGGGGTCGAGTCGGAGGCCGAGTTGCCCTTCGCCGCCCTGCATCTGCTGTTGCGCCCCGTACTCGACGGCGTCGGCGCGCTGCCCGCGCAGCAGGCGGAGGCGTTGCTGGGCGCGCTCGGCCTCGGCGAGGCGCCCCGAGGAGACCGCTTCCTCGTCGGCCTGGCGACACTCAGCCTCCTCGTGGAGTTGTCCGCGGAGGAACCCCTGGTCTGCCTGGTCGACGACGCGCAGTGGCTGGACAGCGAATCCGCCGACGCCCTGGTGTTCGCCGCGCGTCGCCTGCACATCGAGCCCGTCGTCGTTCTGTTCGCGGCGCGGGAGGACGGCGGTACCTTCCCCGGCGGGGGGCTGCCCGAGCTCCGGCTGGACAAGCTCGACGCCGACACGGCGGGGCATCTGCTGGCCGAGCAGGCGGCGGACCTGCCGCTCGCCGTCCGCGATCAACTCGTCGCCGAGGCGCAGGGCAACCCGCTGGCCCTGATCGAGCTGCCCCGCATGCTCAGTCCCGAGCAACGGGCGGGCGCCTTCACCCCCCTGGCCTTCTCTCTCGGGCCGGTGGAGCCGGTGACGGACCGCGTGCTCGCCAGCTTCCGCACCCGGATCGCCGCTCTCCCCGCCGCCACTCGCTCCTGCCTGCTCACCGCGGCCCTGGACGACCGCGGCGAGCTGAAGGTTCTCGCCGCCGCACTCGGCCGGCTCGACGCCTCGCTGGCGGACTTCGCGCCGGCGGAGCGAGCCGGACTGGTCCAGGTCAGCGCGGCCGGTGTCGTCTTCCGTCATCCACTCGTACGCACAGCGGTCCTGCTCGCCTGCGACATCGCCGCCCGGATGACCGCACATCGGGCCCTGGCACATGCGGTCGACGACGACCGGCGCGCCTGGCACCTGGCGGCCGTCACCCTGCGACCGGACGAGGGCGTGGCCGGAGAGCTGGAAAGCGTGGCGCTGCGCGCCCGGCAGCGCGGCGGGCAGGCGACGGTCTCGGCAGCCTACGCGCGGGCGGCCGAGCTGTCCGCCGACCCGGCCCACGCCGTACGCCGGTGGACGACCGCCGCCGGGGCGGCCGCCGAGGCTGGGCTGAGCCGGCGGGCGGCCGAGCTGGTCGCCGCGGCGCTGCGGCAGGCGGGCTCGTCCACGCTGGACCGATCGGTCCTGGCCGAACTCGCCCGGGTGCGGGCACAGCTCGCATTCGAGGCCGACAGGCCGCTCGAGGCCGCCCGGCTGCTGCAGGAGGGCGCCGAGACGGCGGATCCCTCCACGATGCTCTCGCTGCTCGGCCTCGCCGGCTTCTACGTCTGGACCAGCGCGCCCCACCCCGATCAGATCGCCCTGACCCGTCGCACCGAGGAGTTGGCACCCGACGGTGGCGGGCTCGCCGCCGCGATGGGCGCGATCAACCGTGGCTTCCGCATGATCCTGGAAGGGGACACCACCCCCGTACCGGCCTTCCCCGACGGTATGGGCGAGCTGACGGCCGTGCCGTTCGAGGTTCGCATGGTCATCACCTACCACGCGATCGTCCGCGCGGAACGCGACGAGATGCTCACCGGCGCGACCACCCTGGTCGAGGAGTGCCGGGCACAGGGGCGCCTGGGCCGCCTCCCCCAGGCCATGACGGTCCTCGCCATCGCCCAGCTGATCGACGGGCGTCACCGGCCGGCGCGTGCCACGGTGGCCGAGGGGCTGAACCTGGCCGCCGACGTCGGCCAGCCGTTCTGGCGCGGCTACCTGGGAGGCGTCCAAGCCTGGCTGTACGGGGTGGCGGGCATGGAGGAGGAGTGGGCCGCGTGCACCGCCGAGGCCCTGCGGCACGCCGACGACAGGTCCTGGCTGCCGGCGGGCACGTGGGCCGAGTACGGGCGCGTGATCCTCGACCTCGGACTAGGTCGCAACAAGGCGGTGCTCGACCGGCTGGACAGGGTGACGGAGGGCACCTCGCGGCACGCGTTCATCTGGAGGTATGCCTGGCCGGACTACATCGAGGCGGCCGTCAGGGCGGGCACGCCGCGACGCGCCGAACCGGTCCTGCGACGCTACGCGGCCTGGGCCGAGGGCGTCGGGCAACCCGGTCCGCTCGCCGTACTGCATCGGGCACGAGCCCTGCTGGCCTCCGACGATCAGGCCGCGGGCCTCTACGAGCGTGCGCTCGCCGTGCACGGCCGGCACGAGCAGCCCTTCGACCAGGCCAGGACCCGCCTGGTGTACGGCGAGTGGTTGCGCCGCCAGCGGCGGCGCGCCGAGGCCCGCATCCAGCTAGAGACAGCGATGGAGGCCTTCGACCGGCTGGACGCCTCCCCGTGGTCCGCCCGCGCGGCCGCGGAGCTGCGCGCCACCGGCGCCTCGCCGGCCCGCCGCGTCAAGGACGACGACCCGCTGGCCACGCTCACCCCGCAAGAGCTCCAAGTGGTACGGCTGGCCGTCACCGGCGCGTCGAACCGGGAGATCGGCGCTCAGTTGTTCCTCAGCCCGCGCACGGTCGCCTACCACCTGTACAAAGCCTTCCCCAAGCTGGGCGTCTCCTCGCGCGGTGAACTGGCCGCGTTGGGCCCGATGACCTAAGCGAGCCGCGGCGGCTCCAGCAGGATGACGGAAGCGACGTCAGGGCGACCCTTCGTAGCGTCTCCTCCATGAACGTTCCCACCTACTCCCTCGCCGAGCGCGACCGCCGCTGGGCACTCGCACGGGAGATCATGGAAGCCGAGGGCGTGCAGGCGCTCATCGCCTACGGCGAGCACGAGTGCGCGGACCTCGCGCCCTTCGCGCCGGATGTCTACTTCACCAACGACCGCCCCGGCGCGATCGTCATCTTCTGCCGTGACGCCGACCCGATCGAACTGACCTGGTCGACCCTGCCGGTCGCCGACCACATCCAGGCGCTGCGCCGCGGCGAGGAGCTGTGGATCCGGCCCGAGCGCATCCGCGTCGCCAAGCACGCGGCCGGGGTGGTGGAGGTCCTGCGCGAGCACCGCCTGGAGAGCGGGAAGGTCGGCGTGCTCGGTCTGGACCCATATCCGCCCTTCCACATCAACCCGATCATGCCGCACGGCCTGTGGAACCAGGTGCTGGCCGAGTTGCCCGGCGTGGAGTTCCAGCCGGTCGGGCTCAGCTACCTGTTCGCCACCATCTGCCAGTCGGAAGAGGAGCTGGCCGTCGTCCGCCACTCCGCCGCCACCGGTGACGCCATGGCCGAGGCGATGGTCGAGGCGGCCCGGCCAGGCGCCAGCGAGGCCGACGTGTACGCCGCGGGCATGACGGCCGCTTTCCGCCGCGGGCTGGCGGCTCCCGACATGCTGATCTCCTCCGGGCCCGGGTTCGTCTCCTGGGGCCCGCCGGCCTGGTCCTACCGGCCGCAGGCGCCGCGCGTCATCGAGGACGGCGACGTGATCATGGCGGAGGTGTTCTGCCGGTTCGGCATGAAGGAGACCCAGCACCAGGTCGCCATCGCCGTCGGCGAGGTTCATCCCGACATCGAGGTGGGCGCCAAGGTCGCCCGCGCCGCCTACGAGGCCGGGCTGGCCGCCGCCCGTCCCGGCAACACCTTCGGCGACCTGGTCGAGGCGATGCGCGCGCCGCTGGAGGAGGCCGGCGCCTGGAACGTGCACCCGCTGGTGCACACGCTCAACCCCATGGGGCCGGTGTGCGGGTTCGGCGCCGGGCTTCGCCGCCTGCCCGAGGCCGCCCGCTACGGACGGCTGTTCGAGGTGCCGACGATGGGCGGCGAACTGCCCCTCGCCCCCGGCATGACCTTCGCCTTCGAACCCAACGCCGTCATCGGCGACCGCCTGACCAACCTGGGCGGCACCGTCGTCATCGGCGAGGACGACCCCATCGAACTGAACCCGCTGACCGCCCAGCTGCTGAGGAGCCGGCCGTGATCACCATCGACCACACCACGACGTACGCGCGTCCCGCCGCCGCTGTCTTCGCCGTCCTGTCCGACCCCGCGCGTTTCCCCGAATGGCAGGCCGACGTCCTGGAGTCGCGGGCGGACGGGCCGCTGCGTGACGGCGTCCACGTCGAGCAGGTACGCAAGGTGATGGGCCGCCGCACCGAGATCGGCCTGACGGTAGCCGACTACGTGCCGGGTGAATCGCTCACGCTGCACACCCCGCCGCAGGCCAAGCCGGGGGTGAGCCAGGCGTACCGAGTCAGCGACGTCGACGGCGGCTGCCGGGTGGAGTTCCGGCTGGAGCTGGAGGGGGTGCCGAAGATGGCCGAGCACCTGGTGCGCACCCAGCTCGGCAAGCAGGTGCCGCAGCTCTTCGAGCGATTGGGGACGCTGCTGTGAGCATGCACATCCCCGAGCGGGAGATCGCCGAGCGGCCCGCCGCCTACAACGGTCCCAACCTGTCGCCGGTCGGTCTGGAGCTCGTCCCAAGGCGGCTCGCCGACGGCGTCCACGCGCTGATGGCCGTCCCGGCGCCCAAGGACAACAACGGGCTCATCGCCGGACGGGACGCCGCGCTGGTGGTCGACGCCGGCATCACCCCTGACGTGTCGCGCACGATCCAGTCGCTGGCCGCCGAGCTGACCGACCGGCCGCTGCGCTACCTGGTCAACACGACCTACCACGGTGATCACACGTTCGGGAACATGGCCTTCCCCGCCGACACCGTGATCATCTCCTCCCGCGCCAACCGCGACAACATGACCGACCTCGGCTTCGAGAAGCAGGTCAGATCGGGCAACATGTACGGCGACGAGGCCCTCTTCGACGCGGTGACCACCTGGCGACTTCCCGATGTCGTCTTCGACTCCTTCGCCGAGGTCGACCTGGGCGGCCGGACGGTTGAGCTGTGGCACTTCGGGCCCGGCAACGGCCCAGGCGACACCGTGGTCTACGTGCCCGACGTCAGGACGGCGTGGACCGGCAACCTGCTGTGCCACGCCGGCATCGCCCACATGCTGCTGCAGGGCGGACCCGCGCCGTACCTCGCCACCCTGCGTGCCATGAAGGCGGCGCTGCCCGAGATGCGGACCATCGTGCCCGGCCACGGCCCCGCCGGCGACGGCCACCGGGCCATCGATGCCCTGATCTCCTACCTTGAACGGCTCCACGAGGAGGTCCACACCGCGACACGGCAGGGCCGCACCTTGGAGGAGACCACCCGGTCCTGCACAGATCCGTGGGCCGAACGCCTCGACCCGGCGCTCGCCTCCGCCCTCGGGCCGCCCCAGGCTCAGGACGCGATGCTGCACCTGTGCCGCAACCTGCACAGGCTCAACATCCTGACCACCTACCGCCTCTACACGATGGAGGCGTCCGCCGGATAGAGCGGTTCACCGATTCGGGGCAGGCCCACGACGAACGCGGTCCGAAGCATCGGGACATGAAGCAGACCCGCACCGTCCCCGTCCCGCCCTGGCTGGTGTCCATCCTCCGCCGGGCATCCCATGGCAACCAGGGCGTCGGCCGGCGGCGTCGACGGGTCGATCCCATCGACGCCTACACCAGCGTGTCCCGCCCCTCCCCCGTCATGGCCTGGACACAGGCAGGTCCACGAAGGCACCCCGAAGACCGACGCCTCGGTACGTACCATCGCTCTGGACAGCGACACCGCCCAAGTGCTGCGCGCCCACCGACAGCAGCAACTGCAGGAACGCCTGGCCATGGGCGAGGCATGGGTCGACACCGGGTTCGTGTTCACCCAGCCTGACGGCAACCGCCTGTACCCCCAGCACGCCTCCGACCAGTTCCTGTGGCTGGCCTACCTGGCCGGCCTGCCACCCATCCGGCTGCATGACCTGCGGCATGGTGCGGCCTCGCTGATGCTGGCGGCCGGGGTGGAGATGAAAGTGGTCCAGGAAACGCTGGGCCACACCTCCAGCGCGTTCACCGCCGACACCTACACCTCCGTCTACCCGCAGGTGGCCACCGCGGCGGCCGAGAAGACCGCGGCCCTGCTGTTCGACAAGGAAGAGCAGGGCGAGAGCGGGAGAGTGGTCTCGTTGAGGAGCTGACAGTCGGATTAAGCGTCCGGCCCCGTGTTCGGCCGCTTGCTCGCGGCGAGGCGGGGCCGCTGCTCTTGCCGCACAGGCTCGGGGATGGCGGATGATCATGGGGTGTGCAGGGTTGGTGCAACCGAGCACGTACGGAGCACGCAACCGCTAGACGAAAATTCTAGAACGCATCCGATCCCACATAGCCGCAGGTCAGGCCATGATCAAAGCGCGCCCTACAGGATTCGAACCTGCGACCGTCGGATTAGAAGCAAAATCTTTTTGTGTCGCGCGGTGCCATCTGGTGGCGGTTCGTGCTGTCTCCACGCATTCCGCGCGTCCGGCAGTGCCGTGTCCTGACGGCGTGTGACGGGGCGTACGAGCACGCATCGAGCACGCGGCCGTCGCGCGTGTTGCTCCTGAGCCGTACCCGATCAGCGCTCTGATGTCCTCTACCTGCCCCCGCGCCAAGAGGCGTGGTGATGTGGCCGCGCGGAAAGACTCTGCTCATTCCCGCAACTCTTCCGCCGACATTGAACACGACACTCCCTTTAAACAGGGAAACTGTCGGTATGGCATTCCCGTCTCAGGAGCATCAGCCTTTCGCTCACCTGAGCACGCCGAACTCGGCCTTCTACCGGGGGATCCTCCGAGCGTTCGCGCGAGCGAAGGAGCGATTCATCGTGCATCTCCGGCCCGAGGACGTGGCGGCGGAGCTGCGGCGGGACAATGACGACGCGCTCGCGCAGGCACTGGACAAGCTGCGGGAATGGGGCAACCTACGGGCCGACGCCGACACCGGCAGGGTCACGAGCGTGGAGGACTTCCACCGTAAGCGGTACCTGTTCCAGCTCACGCATGCCGGACAGGCTGCCGAGCAGGCGATCTCGTTCTACGAAGACGCCATCGGGAAGCGCGGGGCGCTGCAGTCTGTGGCATTGGGAGACATCGCCGAGCAGTTGCAGTCGCTGGTCGTTCTTGCTCGCGATGCGGACCCCGACCCTGCCCGCGCGCACCTGCTGCTGCTGTCCCTGTCCGATCGGTTCTCGTCGCTGGCCGACAACGCGCAGGCGTTCATGGCCTCGTTGCGGCGCGCGATCGACTTCTCCGACGGCGACGTGGCGGGGTTCATCGCCTACAAGGAGCGGCTGATCGACTACATCAACCGTTTCATCGCCGACCTCGCCAACTCCGGCGCGCGGATCGCCACGCTCCTGGGTGAGCTGGACAAATTCGAACATGATCGGCTGCTCCGGCTGGCCGCGCGACGCGAGGCCGCTGACGCGGTGCCCGACGAGGAGGAGACGGCGGAGGCGTACGTCAGAGCCGAGGAAGCGGCGTTCGCTTCCTGGTCGAATCGCTGGCGCGGTCTCCGGGACTGGTTCGTCTCCACGGGCGCCGGTCGGCCGTCGCAGGCACGACTGCTGCGCCAGGCGGCGATCACGGCGATCAAGCAGCTGATCGACACGGTGGGGCTGCTCAATGAGCGGCGGTCCGGGCGTTCCGATCGCAGTGCGGACTTCCGGGCGCTGGCGCGCTGGTTCGCCGAGGCTCCCGATGAAGCGGCGGCGCATCGGTTGTGGCGGGCGGCGTTCGGGCTGACTCCATCCCGCCATCTGACAGTGACGGCCGCGACTCTGGCGGAATGGCACGAGGTCGACGCAGGAGTCCCCTGGCGTGAGGCGCCACCCATCAGGATCTCGCCGCAACTTCGCCGCACCGGCTCCTATGAGCGGCGCGGTAAGCCGAACAAGGTGGCTGACCGCTCTCAGGCCCGCAGGTTGCTGGTGGAGCAGGCCGAGCGGGAGGCGAGCGAGACGGCCGCGGCTCGGGCCGCGCTGCGGACCGACGGTCCGGTCCTGCTGTCGGAGCTGGACAGTCTCGATCCACGAGCCTTCCGGTTGTTCCTGGGACTCCTGGGCGACGCGCTCGCGACCCGCCGCCCAGGCGACACGGAGGTGAAGACGGTGAGTGCCGACGGATCGATGGAGATACGCCTGATGCTCGTTGCCGATGGCGGCGAGGTTCAGATCCGTACCGAGGACGGTGTGCTCACCGGGCCCGAGCACGTGATCGAGATCACCGACCTGACGGCCGGTCCATGATCGGGGATGAGGAGCGGGCCCAGCGGCGTGCCGCGCTACGCGCGCTGCTGGCCAGGCCGCTGCTCACCGCCGAGCGTGATCCCGAGGCGCTCCTGCTGGTGCGCCGCCATGTGACCGAGCTGCGCGCCTGGCTCGCACGCGAGACCGGCTGGCGGCTGATGGCGGACTCGGGCACGGCGCGGCTGTTCAAGACCGCCCCCGACGCGCAAGACGCGACGCACCCGGCGCGGGGAAAGGCGGGAGAGCCGTACGGCCGGCGCCGTTACGTACTGTTCTGCCTGGCTCTGGCCACGCTCGAACGGGCGGACGCGCAGACCACGCTCGGCCGGCTGGCAGAAGAGGTGCTGTCGGCCGCGGCAGAGCCGGAACTGGACTTCGTCTTCACCCTCGACAGCCGTGCCGAGCGGGCCGATCTGGTGGCGGTAGTGCGGATGCTGCTGGACTGGGGCGTGCTGAGGAGGGTCGCCGGCGATGAGGAGGCGTACCTGTCGGAGACCGGTGACGTGCTGTACGACGTACGCAGGCCAGTACTGGCCACGCTGCTCACCGGCGCGCGGGGCCCGTCCACGATCTCCGCGTCCTCGTTCGGGGAGCGGCTCACCGAGCTGATGGCTGAGCCGGTCGCAGACACCGACGACCTGCGCAACCAGGCGCTGCGCCGCCGGCTGACCCGCAAGCTCCTGGAGGATCCAGTGATCTATTTCGCCGACCTCGACGAAGCCGAGCGCGCGTACCTGGCCTCCCAGCGACATGCCATCGTCCGTCGGCTGGAAGAGGCCACCGGGCTGGTGGCCGAAGTTCGGGCTGAGGGCATCGCGATGGTCGATCCCGAGGACCAGCTGACCGATGTCCGCATGCCGGAGCAGTACACCGACGGCCACGTGACACTGCTGGTGGCCGAGCAGCTGGCCGTCCACGGCGAGCTGACGCTCGAAGAGCTGAAGGCCTTCGTCCAGCAGGCGGCCCGCGAGCACACCTCCTTCTGGCGTAAGGGTGTGACCGAGCCGGGCGCCGAGACCGGCCTGCTCGCCACGGCCTTGGACAAGCTGACGGCGCTGCGGCTCGTGCGCGTCGCCGATGGCGCTGCTGTGGGGCTGCCCGCCATCGCCCGCTACGCACTGGCCGAACCCGTGATCAAAGGACAGTGATGCTGACTTCCCCCACCTCCGAACGCTGGAAGCCGCTGCGCGCCGGGCTCGTCGACCTGTTCTATTACGACATAGAGGAGTTCCACTTTCACGACGGCCGTCTGCTGTTGCGTGGCAACAACGGCACCGGCAAGTCCAAGGTGCTGGCCCTGACACTGCCGTTCCTGCTTGACGGAGAGCTGGCCCCGCATCGCGTCGAACCGGACGGCGACCGGCAGAAGCGTATGGAGTGGAACCTGCTGCTGGGCGGCAAGCACCCGCACTCCGAGCGGCTGGGTTACGCGTGGATGGAGTTCGGCCGACGCACGGCGGACGGTTCTGAGGAGTTCCGTACGATCGGATGCGGGCTGAAAGCGGTCAAGGACCGCGGCATCGTCCGGCACTGGTTCTTCCTCACTCCACAGCGCATCGGTGCGGAACTTCATCTGCTCTCTTCCACCGGCGTGGTACTCACCAGGGAGAAGCTACGCGAGGCCGTCGAGGGCCGCGGGATGGTGTACGACCGGGCCGCTGACTACCGCAGGGCCGTGGACGAGGCGCTTTTCGGGCTCGGCGAGCACCGCTACGAGGCCCTGGTGAACTTGCTCATCCAGCTGCGCCAGCCGCAGTTGTCGAAGAAGCCGGACGAGAAGCTGCTGTCCCGCGCCCTCACCGAGGCGCTGCCACCACTCAGCCCTGCTCTGATCGCCACGGTCGCCGAGGCGTTCCGCGGCCTCGACGAGGAGCGCGACGCCCTGCGGGGACTGGAGGAAGCGCGCGAGGCGGCGACCGGCTTCCTGATCCACTACCGTCGCTACGCCGCCATCGCGGCCAAGCGCAAGGCCGCCGTACCACGACTGGCACACAGCCGTTACGAGCATCTGGGCCGGGACCTCGGCGAGGCCGAGGGCCGCCACGCCGCAGCGGAGGCGAGTCTGGCGGCAGCGCAGCAGATGCTGGAAGAACTGGAGGAACAGCGGACTCTGCTGGAGGCACGCCGGGACGCGCTTCGAGAGAGCCCCGAGATGCGTGACGCGGAGCGGCTCAAGCAGTACGGCCAGGAGGCCGAGCGGCTGGCCGATCATGCTCGCCGCTGTGCGCAGGAACGCGACCGCCTCGCAGGCGAGGCGCAGCGGCGCGAGCAGCGAGCCCGTACGGCCCGGGACAAGGCCGACGCGGCAGGGCGCGACCTCGACAGGGTGCACGATCTGACCGTGTTGGCCGCCCGTGAGGCGCGGTGCGAGCCCGGGACGGCCCGTACGGGGCCGGATCATCTCCTTGTGGCCGACCAGCCGGAGCTGGCGCGGATCAAGCATGACACCGAGGCACTGGCGGATCGTCAGGAGCAGGCGATCGGCGAGCTGGAGCGGCTCATCGACCGCATCCGCCGGGCCCAGGAGCGGATGAGGGCCGCGCGCACCGAGGTGGAGCGGCTGACCGCGGAGACACAGGCCGTGGCTCAGCGCGTCGTCGCCGCGGAAGAGGCGGTGGGCGGGGCCGTCACCGGGCTCGTTCAGAAGTACACCCTCTACTTGGCTGGTCTCGTCGAGCTGCGGCTGGACGATCCCGATGAGGTGATCTCGGCGCTGCAGTCCTGGGCTGCCTCTACCGACGGCCCCAACCCTGCCGCGAACGCCGTGGGCGACGCGACCAGAACGGCCACTGACGCGCTCGGCCGGTTGGGAGCAGCGCTGGACTCCGAGATCCAGGAGGCGAGGCGGGCCGCCGCGGACCTGTCCGAAGAGATCTCCCGTTCGGAGGCCGGTGGCCACGAAGCGCCGCCCGTGCCTCACACGCGTGACCCCGCCACCCGCCTCGACCGTCCCGGCGCACCTCTGTGGAAGGTGGTGGACTTCACCGAAGCGGTGCCCGCCGACCATCGGGCCGGGCTGGAAGCCGCGCTGGAGGCCGCCGGCATCCTGGACGCCTGGGTGACGCCGGGCGGGACGTTGCTGGCTGCGGACGACACCGTCATCGTCACCGGTGAGCCGCTGTCCGGCCCGTCCTGTGCCGCCGTCCTGCGTCCGGCTGTTGACCGGGCCGATCGGCAGGCCGCGACACTGGCCGACAGCGCCGTGGACGCTGTGTTGTCCGCCATCGGGCTCGGGCCGGGTCACGACGGCCGGGCTTGGGTGGCGGCCGACGGCAGATGGGCGAACGGCGTGCTCACCGGCTCCTGGCGCAAGAGTGAGGCTCGCTACATCGGCGAGGGCGCCAGAGAGGCGGCGCGGAGGACCCGGCTAGCGACCCTCCGCGGGGAGTTGGATCAGGTCAATCGGCGGATCCAAGAGCTGCGCGGCCGGCTTGAGTTGCTCGCCGCCCGCCGGGACAGGCTCGCCGCGGAACACCGCGGCCTGCCTTCGGACACTGAGTTGCGAGAGGCGAACGTCAAGCGCGCCACCGCCTACGAGCGGCGTGACGAGGTCAACGCCGCGCACGTCGCGGCGGGCATGGCGCTTCGCGAGCGGCAGGACGAGCTCCGAGAGGCGGGCATCCGGGCTGAGGAGTTCGCCGCGGACGTCGGCCTGCCCGCGGATCCCGCGGCGCTCGATGAGGTCAAGGGTGCGCTCAACCGCTATCGGCTGGCCCTGGCCCAGTTGTGGCCCGCCATACAAGTCTGGCGTGACGCGCACGAGACCGCCGCGGACGCCGCAGGGGAGCTCGACAGGACGAAGGAACAGCTCGACGACGCCGCCGAACTGTCAGCGAAGGCGGATGAGGAGGCGGGCGCCGCAGCCGAGGCATACCGCACACTGGTCGAGACCGCGGGCTCCGCCGTGGAAGAGCTGTTCCGCCGGCTCGACCAGGTGCAGCACGAGCTACGCGAGCGCGCCATCGCCGAACGCTCCACTCGCCTGCACGAGCAGCAGGCTCTGCAGGAACGCGGCAAGGCCGAGGGCGAACGCGACAACCTGCGCAAACAGATCGAGGATGCGATCACCGCACGCGACGCCGCCGTGCACGAGTTCCAGGTGTTCGCCGCCACTGGCCTGCTGAACGTCGCGCTGACAGGCCTGGACGTGCCCGACACGGGCGGGGAGTGGGCGGCGACACCCGCCGTGCTTCTGGCCAGGACGGTCAACGCCGAGCTCGACGCGGTGGACGACGGCGACGGCCCGTGGGACCGGGTGCAGAAGAAGGTCACTGAGGAGCACAAGCTGCTGTCGGACGCCATGGACAGGCACGGGCACTCCGTCGGCCTGACCCTGCACGACGGCGTCATGATCGTCGATGTGATCTTCCAGGGGCGCGCCAGGGACATGCCCGAGCTGGCCGCGGCGCTGGCCGAGGAGACCGGGCAGCGCGCACAGCTTCTGTCGGCCAAGGAACGCGAGATCTTGGAGAACCACCTTCTCAACGAAGTCGCCGGCACGCTGCATGAGCTGATCGCCGCGGCCGAGTCGGAGGTCCAGGAGATGAATGCCGAGTTGGAATCCCGCCCCACCTCCACCGGCATGCGGCTGCGCCTGATCTGGAAGACGGCCAAGAACGCCCCCGACGGGCTCGACCGGATCAGAGGCAAGCTCCGCCAGACCGTGGATGCCTGGTCCTCCGCCGACCGGTCCGCTGTCGGGGCATTCCTTCAGGAGCGAATCGCCCGTGAGCACACCGACAATCCAGCCGCGGGCTGGACCGAGGCCCTGACCAGAGCGCTGGACTATCGTGCCTGGCACGAGTTCGCGATCCAGCGGCTTCAGGACGGCCAGTGGCGGGCCGCGACCGGCCCCGCCTCCGGCGGAGAACGAGTGCTGGCGGCGTCGGTTCCGCTGTTCGCCGCCGCCTCGGCCCACTACAAGTCCGCGGGCAACCCGTACGCGCCGCGCCTGGTCGCACTGGACGAGGCCTTCGCCGGGGTGGATGACGACTCCCGGGCCAAGTGCTTGGGTCTGCTGGCCACGTTCGACATGGACGTGGTGATGACCAGCGAGCGCGAATGGGGTTGCTACCCACAGGTGCCCGGCCTGGCGATCTGCCAGCTCTCGCGACGTGACGGCATCGACGCCGTGCTGGTGACGCCCTGGCGATGGGACGGGCGCGAGCGGCGGCGGGCAGAACGCCCCACCATCGCTGTGCCCGCGCCCTCCCCCGTACCCGCCGTACGGCAGGACGGTCTGTTCGGCATGGACGAGGACGGCACGGCCGGATGAGCGACAGCAGCACGAACGGCTCCGTGGCAGGCAGCGGTGCGAGCGAGCGGCTGGGGCGGCTGCTGGGCGGCGACGAGACCGCCTGGCTGGTCGACCGGGCACGCCGCCGCCTGGAACAGGGCAAACCGCTGACAGGAACGGTGACGCTCACGACGGCGACCTCCGCACAGCGCCGCGCGGCCGAGGTGCTGCTCGGCCGCCGCGCGGGAGCCGGGTCCTCCCTGTCGGTCTCCTTGGACGAGGTGGATCGCATCCTGCGAGTGGGCGGCATCGCCGCGGACGGGCTGAGCGAGGCCGTCATCCGGCTACGTGGCCCGATCCGGGACCTGACGGGGGAGAAGGCCGCGCAAGCAGCGGACTGGAAACGGGCCTTCGCCAAGCTCGACGCCCTCATTTGCGAGCGGCCCGAACTGTCCGGGTGGCGATCGTGGCTGGAGTCCACCGGCCTGGTCAGAAGGCTCGCCACCACGGCCGGAGAGGCACGTACCCTGCTCGACCGGCTGAGCACCGTGCTGGAGCGACTGCCGTCACCGGGCACGCGCCTCGGCCGGCTCGCCGCCGAGACCTGCGCGGACGCCCACGCGCTGGACGAAGGACGCCCGCTGGCGACCCTCGCCCTGTCTGCGGCGCGTGCCCTGTCCGGCCTGCCGTACGCGAGCGAAGGCGGCGCGGACGCCCGCCGCTCGGCCTGGGCCGCAGTCGGCGTGCACCTCGATGACCTGTCCTCCTTCGTGCTCTGCCTGGGGCTTCCTGGTGACGACCACTCCCCCACCGGACGCATGCTCAGCGCGGCCAGGGCGGCGGGCGAGCCATGCGTGCTGACCCTGCGTCAGCTCCTCCGCCACGAAGCACCACTGCGCGCGAACCTGGTCAGGATCTGCGAGAACCCGGTGGTGGTCGCGGCGGCGGCCGACGAACTCGGAGCCTCGTGCCCACCCCTGGTGTGCGGCGGCGGCCGGCCGTCGGCAGCCGTCTGGCGGCTGCTGGACCTGCTCGCAGCCGGCGGCGCGACGTTCGCCTACCACGGGGACTTCGACTGGGGCGGGATCGCCATCGCCGCCGCGGTCCACGAACGGGTCGGATTCCTGCCATGGCGCTTCGACGCCGCCTCCTACCGAGCCGTGCCCTCGTCGGCTCCGCTGGCCGGGCAGGTACGCCCGACCCCCTGGGATCCGGAGTTGTCCGTGGCGATGGAGCGACGGGGCATACGCGTCGAGGAGGAGCTCGTACTCGCTGAGCTGATGGCTGACCTGAAGTTGCGGACTTCCTTGTGATCATCCAGGTAGTCTCAACGCTCGGCCCGCATGTTCCCCGATCTACCGGACGTGGAAGCAAACGAATGTCCGTGGGCCAGTAACCGAACAGGCCCAAGGAAGAGAGGCGCCGTCATGGACGTCATGAAGCAGGCCGCGGCCCTCAAGGGGCAGCTGATCGACTTCGCCCTGTCACCCCGGTTCGCCCGCGAGCTCAACGAGGCCTTCGAGCAGAGCGCCCCCGAAGGCCTCGCCGATGGCGAGGCAGCCGCGAGCATGATCATCGATCACTTCGTCCTGCAGCACCGGCTCGCCTCCGGCGACACGGTCATCGACTGCTTCCTGCGAGCCCGCCCCCGCCTGAGCGCCCAGGAGCGGGAAATGCTCCTCAGCTGGAGGGACGTGGTCGAAGGCATCTTCGAGGTCCAGGGCAAAGACCAGGACGCCGTGATCCTGTTCAACCTCATCGACGAGCTCACCTACCGCGCCCGGTCCAACATGGGCAAGTCCGCCTTCCGCCCGGCCAAGAAGGGCATGTTCCTCATCTGCCGCCTGGTGCCGCTCGGCAAGGACTGGCTGGTCAGCGCGAACATCAGCCTCTTCCGCGCCGACGCCCGCGACCAACTCCTCACCCAGGCGGCGGACTTCGGCCTGCGCAACCCCAAGCTGGTCTTCCGCAACCCCGACAAGCTCGCCACCGCACGCCGCTTGCTCGCCGAACAGCGAGAAATCTTCATCGACCTGTACGGCGCCGAATACATCGTCGTCCAGGGAGAGGACGTGGCCCCGCGATACGACGCCTTCATGCGGGCCTGCATGGATCGAGCCCAGCCCGGCATCACCTACCCTCTGCCCGGCTTCACCCTTCCCGATGACCTGCTGGAGGCCGAAACGGTGGCCATCCACTTCGACCCCGAAACAGGCATCAGCTTCTACCTCGAGTTCGGCCTCCTGCAAGAGCTCTTCGCCAACCCGAAACTGATCAACCGGCGCCGCTACCGCGAGACCCTGACCTTCTACCTCCGCGGTGACGACATCTCACCCGCCGCCATCAGGCTTCTGACCGACCCCGACCCGGACAGCGCCGGCGTCGTCTTCGGCAAGCTCCTCAAGAAGAAGGACTTCTCCTGGCCCGAGCACGGGGAGTCACTGCTGCGCCGGTACAAGGCCCGTTACTTCGACGAGCCTCAACTGCCCACCACCGTCCCGGTCAGCGACACGATGGCCGGACATCTACGCAACGCCCTGCGCGAGGAGTCGTCGGAGCCGTGATCTCTGCGCAATACCGCGAACCGCCGGCAGACAAGAAGTCTTGCGGTCACCATCGGTAGTGCAACAGTCCCGCCGCACTACCGGGAGGACGCTGAAGGGTGTCAGTACTCCATTCACGGTCGTGAGCTGCGGGTTTGTCTCGGCTTCCTGGTCGGAGCAGTGGCCTGGGTCAGGCATGCTCGAGGCTCGTGACGCCGCCTGCCTGCCGGGAAGGCCGACCGGTTCCGGGAGCCAGCCTGTTGGGTACGAAAATTCGATCACCGAAGTGGTCGGCCTGTAGCCAAGCGGCTCAAGCACAGCGTGCTCTGAGGCATCCTGCTGGTGGTGTGGTGGTCTTCGCTCTATGTGATCCTCGGACGCGTCCTGCAATTGCTGGTCCTGCTCGGCCGTGACGACCGCAGCAAGGACGTTGAGATCGTGGTGCTGAGGCATCAGGTCGCCGTGCTGCGCCGTCAGATGAACCGGCCCGATCTCCGTCCGCAAGACAGGGTGGTACTCGCTGCGCTGTCGCGGATGCTCCCGAAAGCTTCGTGGCCGGTTTTCTTCGTGACCCCGTCGGCGCTGCTGCGCTGGCATCGCCAGCTGGTGACGCGCCGCTGGACCTACCCACCCACGCGTCCTGGCCGCCCGCGGACACGAGCAGTAATTCAGGAAACTGTGCTGCGTCTGGCTCGAGAGAATCCCTTGTGGGGCTGTCAACGCATCAGCGGCGAACTCGCCGGTGCCGGCCGGCGGGTGCCGCCCAGCACCGTGCGCGACGTCCTCAAACGAGCCGGCCTCGGGCCGGCGCCACGCCGCACCGGCCCGAGCTGGAGCCAGTTCCTCCAGGCGCAGGCCGCCGGCATCTGGGCATGCGATCTGTTTCACGTCGACACCGTCTTCCTGAAACGGCTCTACGTACTGTTCTTCATCGACCATGCCACCCGAGCCATGCACGTCATGGGAGTCACCGCGCATCCGAGCGGAGCCTGGGTCGCGCAGCAGGCACGCAACCTGCTCATCGAGCTGGGGCACCGGGCTGAAACTCTACGGTTCGTCATCCGCGACCATGATGCAAAGTTCACCGCAGTCTTCGACGAGGTGTTCACCTCACTTGGCATCCGCATCATCAAGACACCGATCCGGGCGCCCCGCGCGAACGGGATCGCCGAACGCTGGATCGGAACCACCCGGCGCGAATGCACCGACCGACTCCTGATCTACGGAGAAACTCACCTCCGCCAGGTGCTGGCGGACTATCAGCGACACTACAACAACCATCGTCCGCACCGATCACGAGATCGACGACCACCGCTACCAGCCGTTGTATCGGCACCCGACGATCTCGACCAGCTCCATCTGGAGCGCCACGGAGTACTCAACGGACTGATCAACCAGTATCAGCAAGCAGCCTGATCAGGCTCCGGTACGCCCAGCTCAGCCCGCAAATCACAGTTTTCGCACCCCACAGGCTTGGACACCTCGAGTCCGGCATCGACTCTCAGCTATGAGCGGCCATTACCCATCGCCATGGTCGGGACGGCTTCGAGGAGCTGCTTCGTGTACGGGTGCGCGGAACGCTCGATGACGTCCTCCGTCGTACCGTGCTCGACGAGCCGGCCGGACTTCATGACCGCGATCGAGTCGGCTATGTAGCGGACCACGGCGAGGTTGTGCGAGATGAACAGGATCCCGACACCGGTCCGGGTCTGGATCTCCTTGAGCAGGTTGAGCACGGCACCCTGGACCGAGACGTCGAGCGCCGACGTGATCTCGTCGGCGATCAGGACCTCTGGCTCGGCGGCGAGGGCGCGGGCGATGGCGACGCGCTGCCGCTGTCCGCCGGAGAGCTGCCGGGGGCGCTTGTGGACGTCACCAGGATCGAGCCGGACCATCTCGAGCAGCTCGGTGACCCGGGCCGACCGCTCCCGCCGCCCGCTCCCCCGGGGCAGGCCCTCGGCGATCGACGCGCCGACGCTCATCCGCGGGTTGAGGGACGCGTACGGGTCCTGGAACACGTACTGCAACGGCGGGCGGTCGCGCGGGTCGAGCGCCGCCCCCTTCCAGAGGATCGCGCCCGAGGTGAGCGGGGCGAGGCCGACCGCCGCCCGGGCGAGGGTCGACTTGCCGGACCCAGACTCGCCGACGAGCCCGACGACCGAGCCGGCCGCCACGGTCAGGCTGACCTCGTCGACGGCCGTCACGGCTCCCTGATTGTGGCCGTACCGGACAACTATGTCGCGGAGCTCGAGCATGTCACGCCTCGCTTTCCAGGACCGGCAGCAGCGGATGCCAGCAGGCGACGGCGCCACCGCCGCCCGAGTCGGCCAGTTCGGGACGCGCCTGCCGGCAGCGGTCGTCCGCCCGGCCGCACCGGGGCGCGAACGCGCAGCCCGGCGGCAGGTCAGAGGCGTGCGGCGGGCGGCCGGGAATGTTCGCGAGCGGCCGCGACCGGTCCGTCGACATGTCCGGGATGCTCGCGATCAACGCGCGGGTGTACGGATGAGCGGCCTCGGCGAGCCCGCTGACCGGCAGTTCCTCGACCACCCGGCCGGCGTACATGACCAGGACCCGGGAAGCGTTCTCAGCCACCACCGCAATGTCGTGGCTGATCAGCAGGACGGCGGCATCGCTCTCCCGGGAGATGCGCCGCAGCAGGCCGAGCACCTCCTTCTGGACGGTCACGTCGAGGGCGGTGGTCGGCTCGTCGGCGACGATCAGCGCCGGCTGGGCCATGAGACCCATCGCGATCGACGCGCGCTGGCGCATGCCGCCGGAGAACGCCATCGGGTACTGCTTCGCCCGCGCCTGCGGGTCGGTGATCAGCACTGCGCTGAGGCGGTCGACGGCTCGTCGCCACGCGTCCCGGCGGCCGAGGCGTTCGTGGGTTTCCGCGACCTCGGCGAGCTGGCGTCCGACCTTGAGCGTCGGGTTCAGCGACGACATCGGGTCCTGGAACACCATCGCGAGCGAGGTGCCGAGCAGCCGCTCGCGGTCGCGGGGGCGCATCCGCCGCAGCTCGTTGCCCTTGATCTGGTGCACGTCGGCCTCAGCGACGTTCGGGTACGAGGTGAGCTGTGCGGCCGCCATGGCGGTGAGGCTCTTGCCCGATCCCGACTCGCCGACCAGGCCGACGATCTCGCCGCGGCGAAGGCGCATGCTGACGTCGACGACCGGGGAGAAGGGCGCGGTCTCGCCGGGTACGGTGACGGTCAGGCGCTCGATCCGGAGCACCTCGTCACCCGGTGGCGGCGTCTCGGCCGGGGCCGTCTCCCGGCGCCGGGACCTGAGGGACGGGAGCCGGAGGTGACCGTGCTGGCTGCCGCCGAGGACCTGGGTCAGCAGCTCGCCGGCGAGGACGAATGCGAGACCCGCGACGACGATCATGATGGACGGCGCGAGCGCGGCCGCCGGGTTGGTGTAGATGGCCGGCAGCCCGTCGGCGAGCATGCGTCCCCAGTCGTACTGCGGCGGTTGCACGCCGAAGCCGATGTAGGACAGCGCCGATATGCTGAGCAGCGCCGCCCCGACCTGGCTGGTCGCGTTGATGACGAGGGGTTCGGAGATGTTCGGGATGACGTGGCGAATCAGGACCCGCCACCGCGGGACCCGGAGCAGTCGCGCGGCGGAGACGTAGTCGGCGTTCGCGACGCCGCTGGCGGTGGTGTGGGTCAGCCGCGCGAACGAGGGCGCGAAGGCGATCGCCATCGACAGCACAGCGCCGCGCGCCCCCACCCCGAAGATCATGGCGAGGAACAGGGCGAGCAGCAGCCCGGGAAAGGCGACCATCAGGTTCAGGACGGCGACCACCGCTCGGCCGGCGCGCCGGCCGAGCACGACGGGGACGGTGCCGATGATCAGCCCGCAGGCCACGCCGATGCCGACGACGAGCAGAGCGAGGACGAGGGACAGCCGGGTGGCCACCAGCGTCCGCGTGAGGACGTCGCGTCCGAGGGCGTCCGTGCCGAACGGGTGCGCCGCCGACGGCCCAGCCTGGAGCGCGCCGCCCGCGATCTCCGTGGCCCGGTCGCCGAGCAGCAGCGGCGCCACGACGGCGGTCGCGACCAGGAGCAGCAGCAGGGCGACCGTGACCACGCCGAGCGGCGACGACAGGTGATGGCGGGTACGTGACCAGGACACGTCAGCTCTCCTTGATCGTCGAGCGCGGGTCGATGACGGCGATCGCGATGTCGACCGCGAGGTTGATCAGCAGGATGCCGGCGCCGAAGAAGAGCGCGACCGCCTGCACGACCGGGTAGTCCTTGGCGAGCACCGAATGCACGAGCTCGGCGCCGACGCCGGGCCAGGCGAACACGTTCTCCACGAGCACGGTGCCGGCCACCATCGACGCGAGGATCATGCCGGAGACGGTCAGCGTCGGGGTCAGCGTGTTCGGCAGCGCGTGCCTCAGGTAGATCAGCCGCGCCGGGAGGCGCTTCGCGCGCGCCGCCCGGATGTAGTCCTCGCCGAGCACCCGCTGGGTCTCGGCCCGGACGATCCGCGCCAGGTAGGCGGCCGGCCCCACGACGAGGGCGGTCACCGGCAGCACGAACGACGCGGGACCGGACAAGCCCGCGACCGGCAGCGCATTGAGGGAGACGGCGAAGACGAACACGAGTCCGACCGACACCAGGTAGTCCGGCACGGAGAGCGCGAGCCCGGTCACGCCGCCGAAGCCGAAGTGCAGACCGCGGCCCCGGCCGTCCCGGGTGGCGATGCCGAGGAGCAGGCCCACCGGTATCGCCACCGCGAGGCAGACCACGAACGCGGTCAGGCCGAGCTGGAGGGTCGCGGGCACCAACTGTGCCATCTTCTCCCGCACCGGCGTCTGGGTGTCCAGGGACGTACCGAGGTCGAGGTGGAGCAGGTTCCAGAGATAGTCCAGGTACTGCCGCCACAGCGGGTCGTTGAGCCCGAGACGCTCCCGGGTGGCCGCGATGGTCTCCGGCGGCGCCATCAGGCCCAGGGCTCCGCGTACCGGGTCGCCCGGCAGCGCGTGGACCATGGCGAACGATGCGGTGACGACGACCGCCAGCGAGACGACGAACCTCCCCAGCCGCCGGATCAGGAATACCGGCCACGGGTGCCTGGCGCGCAGCGACGACTTCACAGAACCTCCCATCCTCCCCGCCGTACCTAGCGCAGGACCCGGAGCGAGGTGGGCTCCAGCACGCGGGCGACGACGTCGAACTTGGCCCCGTTGCCCCAGTAGAGGTAGGGCGAGACGGCGATCGGGGTGATGTCCGCGTCCTTGATCAGGGCGCCCTCGCCCGCGTTCCAGTCGGCGCAGCCGCCAGTGCCGGACTTCGCCTGCGCCGCCTTGATCGAGCTGTCGAAGACGTCGTTGTGCATCGAGCCGTAGTTGATGCCGCCATTCGACGGGGTGGCACCGGAGAAGAACGGCACGAGCGTGGCCGGGTTGGACACGCCGAGGCCGATGAGGGTCGCGGTCCACGGGCCCTTGCCGCCGAAGACGACATCGGACCGCGCGGCGAACGACTGCCCCTTGAGGTCCACCTTGACGCCGAGCGCCGTCCACTTCTGGCCGATGTACTCGGCCGCCGCCGCGGTCGTGGTGTCCTCGTTGTCGTAGACGAACGCGACCTCGAGCGGCTTGCCGTCCTTGGCCCGGGCTCCGCCGCCGGCGGCCGTCCAGCCGGCCCGGTCGAGCAGCGCCGCCGCGGCGGCCGCGTCGTACGCCGGCTTGTTCGGGGTGACGGTGTCACCGCTGCAGATCTTCGGGTCGGTCAGCAGCCCGTTGGCCTCCTGTCCGAGGCCGCTGGTGGCGACCTGGGCCAGTTCCTTCATGTTGAGAGCGCCGACGAGCGCGCGCCGGACGTTGACGTCGGCGGTCGGCAGACCGGCGGCCTGGTTGAAGGTGAGCTCGTCGTCGATGATGCTGCCGCCGTCCGAGAACACCTTGGCGGCCTTGAGCCGCTGGGTGTCGGCACCGGAGAGGTGCGAGATGTTGACGCCCTTGCTCAGCAGGAGGTTGGCCGTCGTGGTCACGCTCGTCACGAGCTTGAAGGTCACCTTCGCCGGCATGCCCTTCTCGGCGGTCGAGGCGCCGTTCGGCCCCCAGGCGTACCCGTCGCGGCGGGTGTAGGTGTACTGGTTGCCGGCCTGCACGCCGGAAAGGACGAACGGACCGGAGCCGGCGGAGGCGGCCTTCAGGGAGTCGCGGTTCTTGACGGCGCTCGAGCAGACCAGCGGCAGCTCGGCCAGGTTCTGGAAGAAGAAGGGCGCGCCCTCCTTGAGCTTGACCGCGACGGTGCCGGCGGCCTTGTCGGCCGTTGCCGTGGCGCCGGCAGGAACGGCGGCGCCGCGCATGGGCGAGCCGTTGCCCTCGGCGGCCACGTAGTTGATGTTGTCGGCCACCGTCTGCGCGTCCATCGGCGAGCCGTCCGAGCAGGTGACGCCCTCGCGGACGGTCAGCGTGTAGGAAGTTCCCTCGCCGGTCCACGACTTGACGACGCTGGGCGCCACCTCGCCGGAGTCCAGCAGCTTGACGGGCGTGTCGTAGGCGAAGACGGCCATCATCTTGTTGACGCCGTTGACCGAGCGCTGCGGGTCGAGCGCACCGGGGTCGCTGTCGATCGCGATGGTGAGCGAGCCGCCGTCGGCATAGTCGTCGCCGGACGAGCTACCGGTGCTCCCACCGTTGGAGCAGGCAGCCAGCGCGACCGTCGAGCACAATACGGAAATCGAGACACGAAAAGGGCGATTTCGGACCATTGGCGCGTGACTTCCTCTGCGGCCGGCGGGACGAGCCAGCTCGGCGCTGGGTGATGTAACCCACGATTGAAGCCACAGCGCGGCAGCGATTCTTGTACAAGCCCACAAAGGTGTCCGTGCTCGATCGTGGCCAGACCCAAGCCCCACGGTCGCCCCTCACTTTAACGTCGTCCGTCAGACCGTACCCGACTAGGTGAAATGTGGATCAAATGACGGAGGGGTCCGGGTTGGTGGACGTCGAAAGCCTCGGCAAGCGGTACCAGGAGCTCCGGTACCGCACGGCGCCCACCTGGGCGCACCTGATCGGTGAGTACTCGGTGGCAGGGCACTTCGAGGACGTCAGCGCGACGGCCGAGGCGGCCGAGCTCCGCGAGCTGCGCGAGGTGGCACGTGCCGCCGCCGCGCTCGCCCGTACGCCGGACGGCACACCCGTCTCGCTCGACGGCGCGGTCCTCGCCTGGCAGGCCGCGACCAGAGCCGACGTGCTCGAACACCGGTTCGCCGAGCTCGACGTCGACCCGCTCTTCGGGCCGGTGACCCAGTTCCCGGGCCAGGTCGCCAAGCTGGCGCTCCCGTCCGCCCAGGTGGCCGGCGCCCTGCCGAAGAAGTACCGCGGCTTCGCGCGCAATCTGCGCGACAGGCTGGAGCGTCTCGCCGCGGGCCGCGCGGCCGGCCGTACCCCGGTCGCCTTCGCCGTGGCGGACACCGTGGACAGGGTGCGCAAGTGGCTGGACATCCCGCTCGAGGACGACCCGCTGCTGGCCGTCGACCGCGCCGCGCGCACGGATCACCTGCGCGCGGTGGTCGGCGAGGTGGTGCGCCCCGCGCTGGCCGACTATGCCGACGCATTGACATGGGAGGTCGCGCCGTCCGCGCGGCCCGACGAGCGGTGCGGGCTGTGCTGGCTCGACGACGGCGATCGCGTCTACGCCGCCCTGGTCCGCTCGCACACCACCACCGACCTCCACCCTGACCGCATCCACGAGATCGGGCTCGCCCAGGTCGCGGCCCTGGACGAGGAGTACGCCGCCCTCGGCCGGGAGGTCTTCGGCACCTCGGACGTGCCCGCCGTCATGGCCAGGATGCGCGACGACCCGGCCCTGCACTTCGACGACGCCGCCGACCTCGTACGCGCCGCGGAGGTCGCCCTGGACCGGGCGACCGACCGCGCCCCGGACCGGTTCGGGCGGCTGCCGCGCGCCACGTGCGCGGTCGAGGCGGCGACGAGCGGATCGCTCGGCCAGTACATGCTTGCGCCGAAGGACGGCTCGCGGGGCGGGACGTTCGTCATCAACGTCTCCGATCCGCGTGCCTGGGCCCGGTACGAGATTGAGGCCCTCGCCTTCCACGAGGGCGTTCCCGGGCACCACCTGCAGATGGGCCTCGCCGCCGAGCTCACCGAGCTGTCGGAGTTCCGCCGCACCACCACGGTCACCGGCTTCCTCGAGGGCTGGGGGCTGTACGCCGAACGGCTCGCCGACGAGATGGGCCTCTACAGCAGCCCGCTGGACCGGCTGGGCATGCTGTCGTTCGACTCGCTGCGGGCCTGCCGCCTGGTCATCGACACCGGCCTGCACGCCAAGGGCTGGAGCCGGCAGCGGGCCAAGCGCTTCCTGGCCGAGCACTCCCCGCTGAGCCCGGGGCACATCGACGCGGAGGTCGACCGGTACATCGTGACGCCGGGCCAGGCCTTGGCCTACTTGGTCGGCCGGCTCGAGATCGTGCGGATCCGGCGGGAGGCGGAGCGCCGGCAGGGTGCCGGCTTCGACCTGGCCCGGTTCCACGACGTGGTGCTCGGCGCGGGGCAACTGCCTCTGCCCTTGCTGGAGGCGCACGTCTCCGCGGCACTACCAGGCGTCGTCGGGTAGCGCGCCGGGCGGGCGGCGGCGATGCCAGTCGCTGACCGCCTGCACGGCTTCGCCCACCACGAGCAGGGCCCGGTCGGCGCCGCGCCGGCCGACCAGCTGTGCGCCGACCGGCAGCCCGGCCGGCGAGGGCGACACCGGCAGGCCGAGGACGGGCAGGCCGGTGACCGACCAGCAGCCGGTGAGCTGGTTGATCCGCCGGCTGACGAGGGTGAGATCGCCGTCCCCGGCAACGGGCGCGACGAAGGGCGTGGCGGGCACGGCGATGACGTCGGCCTCGGCGAGCACCTCGTCGACCCGGGCCCGCCAATCGAAGGCCACCGCGAGCGCGCTCTCGATCTCCTCGGTGGTGACCCGGCGGCCCGCCTCGATCCGCCCCTTGATCCCGGCGCAGACCCGGGCGTCGTGCCAGTACGGCCGGAGGTGGCGGATCGCCTCGGAGTTCTGCAGCGCGGCCATCGCCTGGTGCACCCGATCGACGTCGCGCAGGGCCACCCGCCGGATCTTCGCGCCGTGCGCGCCCAGCAGGTCGAGCAGGTCGCGGAAGCCGGCGGCGACCGCGGGCTCCAGGTCGTCGAGGAAGTACTGCTCGGGTACGGCCACGGTCAGGCTGGACAGGTCCCGCGGCGGAAGGGGCCGCGAGCCCGTGCCGGCCATGACCTCCAGGGCGATGCGGGCCTCGGCCGCACTACGCGCGAGCGGCCCGACGACGTCCATGCTGGGGCTCAGCGGCGTCACTCCCAGCGTCGGCACCAGCCCGTGGCTCGGGCGCAGCGTGGTCACCCCGCAGAACGCGGCCGGGTTGCGCAGCGAGCCGCCGGTGTCCGTGCCGATCGCGAGCCGGACCAGCCCCGCGGCGACCGCGACGGCCGACCCGCCGCTCGAGCCGCCGGGGATCCGGTCCGGGTCCCACGGGTTGCGGCAGGCGCCCCACGTGTCGTTCTGCGTGGTCGCCCCGAAGCTGATCTCCTCGAGGTTCGCCTTGGCGACGATCCGCGCGCCGGCGGCCCGCAGCCGGTGCACCACCTCCGCGTCGATCGCCGCCGCGGGCGGATGCGGAGCGCGGAGCCCGTCGGTGCGCACCGTCCCGGCGACGTCGATGTTGTCCTTGACCGCGATGGTCCAGCCCGCCATCGGGCCGTTCTTCCCGGCCGCGATGCCGTCCTCGATCAGCTGGGTGAAAGCGTTCAGCCGGGCGGCGAGCGCCACCACGGCGGCGGGAGCGCCGCTCACCGCTCACCGCCGAAGGCGCCGCCCCGTGCAAGATCATCCAGTTCCGCGGCGCTCATGCCGAGTTCCTCCCGCAGGATCTGCTCGCGGTGCTCGCCGAGGCCCGGCGCGCGGTCCGGCGCCGGGTTCTCCCACCAGGCGCGTCCCGCCGTGCGCACGTGCCGTACCGTCCCGAAGCTGGGGTGGTCGGTGTCGACGACCAGGCCGCGCTGCGCGGCCTGCGGCTCCTCGAAGGCCTCGCGCAGCCCGTTGACCGGGCCGCACGGCACGCCCGCCGCCGACAGCAGGCCGACCCAGTGGTCGGTGCCGTGCCGGGACAGGGCGGAGTCCAGCACCGCGTCCAGCTCGGCCTGGTGCGCCTGGCGGCCGGCGAGCGTCGCGAACCGGGGATCGGCGGCGACCTCGGCGACGCCCAGCACCTTGGTCAGGCGCTCGAAGAACACCGGCTTGACGCAGGCGAGCATCAACCAGCCGTCCGCGGTGGGGTAGGCGCCGAACGGCACTACCGAGGGGTGCGCCGACCGGGTCTTGCGGCGGGTCTCGTGCCCCCGGGTGAGGAACCAGGTCGCCGGGTAGGAGAGCATCGCCATCGCCGTGTCGAAGAGGCTGACGTCGCACTCGCCGCCGACGCCGTCGCGCCGGGCCACGTGGATCCCGGCCAGCAACGACATCGCCGCGACGACTCCGCCGCAGTAGTCGACCAGCGAAAGGCCGCTCTTGGTCGGCGGTCCGGCCGGGTCGCCGGTCAGGTCCATCCACGCGGCGAGACCCTGGACGACGTAGTCGTACGCCGGCTCAGCCCGCCGCGGCCCGGTCATCCCGTAACCGGACAGCGAGCAGACCACCAGCCGCGGATTGAGGTGGCTCAGGTCGGCGTACCGGAGGCCGAGCTTGTCCGGCACGTCCCCGCGCAGGTTGTACATGAGCGCGTCGGCGCCCTCGACGAGGCGGTGCAGCACCGCCACGCCGGCCGGAACCGAGAGGTCGAGGCAGATGCTGCGCTTGTTCCGGTTGAAGCTCTGGAAGAAGAGGCTGTCGTCGTCCTCGGCGAACGGCGGGACATGCCGCCCGATGTCGCCGCCCGTACGCGCGTCCTCGATCTTGATCACGTCGGCGCCGAGCTCGGCAAGGTGCAACGATCCGAACGGGCCGGCGCCGTACTGCTCGACGGCGATGATCCTGATGTCACTGAGTCCCGTCACGTCTGCTCCTGTGCTCGATGACCGCGTGGGTGCGTGCCATCTCGTTCCTGGTCACCATCACTGCCTCGTCAACGCCCATGCCGGGCCGGGCCAGCAGCACGTCCGCGCCCGCGCCCATCGCGACGTGGGTGGCGATGCGGGCCGACAGGTCGGTCTCGGTGCACGACCCTCCGAGGTACGCCGCGACGCCCGCGGCCCGGCAGGCGAGAACGGACCGCACGGCGTCGTCGAGGCTGCCGACGTCGGGCATCTTGATCTGGATCATGTCGGCCGCCCGTGCGTCGAGGAAGGCCAGCACGTCCTCGTGGGTGTTGCACCACTCGTCGGCGACGATCTGGACGCCGGTTTCGTGTTCGCGCAGGCGCAGGAGGACGTCGATCTGGGCCTCCCGCGACGCCGCGCGCATCGGCTGCTCGACGCGCAGCGGGAACGGCGCGCACTTCGCGGCCAGCCGGGCGAGGAAGCCGGCCACCTCGGCCGTGGAGGGGAAGACGTCGCCGAGGGTGCCGTAGCAGTCGATGTGGATCACTGGCCGGTAGTCGTCGTCCGGGCGCCGCGCCAGCACCCGGTCGCGTACCCAGCCGACATAGTCCAGCAGCAGGTGGCCGCCGGGCCCGACGAGCAGATCGGCGTTGTTGATCAGCCCGTGCGGCAGGCTCTCGACGCGGCGCAGCACCATCCGGTCGACCGCCCCCCGCCGGTCCTCGCCGGACTGGGCGAGCAGCGGGACCGGGCCGATCGGATCGGCGCCGCCGTACTCGGCGGCGACCACCTCGGCCATCGTGCGCCGGGTGGCGGTCGCGGCCGCGTCGAGCAGGGCCTGGCTGACCCCGTACGCGACCGCTCGTGGCAGCCCGAGGGGCGCGATCAGGGCGGAGGTCTCCCGGAAGGAGTCCACGGTCGCGTCCAGCAGGACGTCGCGCAGCACCGGCAGCCAGCGGTCGCGGGCCGCCTCCGCCAGCAGGACGGGCTCACGTCCGGAGCCGCCGGCGTACTGCACCGACACCCCGGCCCCGGTGGCCACGCGGTCGTCGTCGAGGACGAGCAGAATCTGCAGCGACTCGCTGGGCTGGCGGATCGTGCGGTAGCCCGGGGTGAGCGCGGGGCCGTCGTAGAAGTAGCCGTCGCGTACCGCCCCGGCCTTGATCGCCGCCTGGTCGTCGTTGCTGTAGGTGCCGATGCCGGGCACCGCCAGAATCTCCGAGACGCGCATCAGCCGGCGTACCTTGTCACCCAGTCCACGACCCGGGCGTTGTAGTCGTGCCGGAACCGGGGCGGGCTGTTGAACAGCATGTTGTGCGACGCCTCCGGGTAGATCACGATCTCGGTCTGCACGCCGAGCTCGCGCAGCGCCGTGTGCCACTGCCTGGCCTGGTCGAGCGGGCAGCGGACGTCCGCACCGCCGTGCAGGAGCAGCGTGGGAGTGCGTACGTCGGCCACGTGGGTGATGGGCGACATCGCCGCGTAGTTCTCGGCGTCCGCCCAGAACGCGCCGCCCCACTCGCTGGTCGACAGGGCGCGCCGGTTGTCGGTCGTGCCGGCGGCGCTGCGCAGATCGCTGATGACGCCCCCGCCGACGGCCGCGGCGAACCGGTCGCTGCGGCTGGTGAGGTAGCAGGTCATGTAGCCGCCATAGCTGTAACCGGTCACCGCGATGCGGTCGTTGTCGACGAGCCCCTCGGCGACGAGCTCTTCGAGGGGCTCGAGGAAGTCCGCGGTGTCCGAGGTTCCCCACCGGCCGCTCACGGCGCGGGCGAACTCCTCGCCGTAGCCGTCGCTTCCCCGCGGGTTGAGCAGCAGTACGGTCCAGCCGCGCGCGACGAGCTCGTGGTGGTAGAGGTGCACGGCCTCCGCGGCGCCGTTCCAGGCGTTGTGCGGGCCGCCGTGGATGTCCAGCAGCAGCGGCTGCGGGCCGGTGGCGTCGGGGTCGCGCATGACCCATCCGGTGACGGCCGTCCCGTCGGAGATGGTGAACGTACGCTCGGCGCGCGGGGCCGGACGCCGGTCGCCGAGCCGCTCGCGATGGTTGGTCAGCTGGGTCGACGTGCCGGTCGTGAGGTCCAGGACGTAGATCTCGCCTAACGTGTCCGGCCCGTTGCCGAGGAACGCGACCAGTGTGCCGGCCACGCTCAGGCTCGAGACGTTCTGGTCCGGCGCCGCGAGCAGCGCCGTGGGGGTGCCGCCGGTCTCGGGCATGGTGTACGGCACGACGTAGCCGCCCTCGCGCACGCAGAACAGGACCGTCCCGAGCTGCGGCACCACGCGCGGCGTCGAGCCGGGATAACCGGGCGCGCCGTACATGACCTGCCGGTCCATCTGCTCGGTGAGGTGCCGGGCCGTGCCGTCCGCCGGATCGACGAGGAGCAGGCCGGTGAAGCGCGCGGGCCCCTCCGGGTGGCCGCAGACCAGCAGCCGGGTGCCGTCGCCCGTCCAGGCGAGCGGCCCGGCGCTGCCGGATTCCGGGCCCGCCGGTCGCGGGACCCGTTCGGGGTCGCCGAGGTCGATGACGTACGCGGCGGATTGCCGGGTGAGGTCGGCGTCCGCGGACATGGCGGCGGAGAAGGCGATCCGGGTGCCGTCCGCCGACCAGGCCGCCCCGGATGCGCTCCACTCGCCGGCGGTGATCTGCTCGCATCCGCCCGTGCCGACGTCGGCGACGTGGATGTGCTGCCGCGGGGCGCTCAGCACGCCGGCGCCGTCGGCGTAGTAGTCGAGGCGACGGCTGACGACCGGCGCGCCCCATGCCCACGTGCCCTCGGACTCCGGGGGATCGGCCGGCGCGGTGAACAGCAGCCGCGAGCCGTCCGGGCTGAACGCCGGGGCGCCCGCTCCGCCGGGCCGGCGGGTGAGCTGCCGCGCCTCGGACGTCCCGACGTCGAGCAGCCAGATCTGGGGCCGGCCGTCGGTGGTGCGCAGGAAGGCGAGCAGCCGGCCGTCCGGCGACCAGGCCGGGGCGCAGTCGCCGACGCCGTCGGTCAGGCGGAGCGGGTTCCCGCCGCCGGTGGGCACCAGCCACAGGGTCTGCTCGACGCGGTCCGCGTCGAGGTCGTCGGTCTGGACGACGTAGGCGACCGCGCTGCCGTCCGGGCTGATCGCCGGTTGCTTGGGTACGTCGATCCGCCGGATGTCGTCGACAGTCAGATAGCGGTTCACACCGGTCCTCTCGTCGGTTGCCTGGATGCCGGACACCGCTGATCGTCACAAGTCGGGGGGCGGCGGCGCTGGTGTCGCGGCACGAAATTGCGGGCGCCGGGTAGCGCCGCGCGACGAGGCTGCCGATCAGGAGCGCATGAAGAGCCGGAACTGGAGCATCAGCGACAGCCGCTCGTCGTGGTTGTCCAGGCTTATCCCGGAGACCTCCGCGACCCGCTTCAGGCGGTAGCGGAACGTGTTGGGGTGGACGTGCAGCGACGCCGACGCGGCGATGTTGTCGCCGAAGTGGTCCAGCCACGCGCGCAGTGTCGGCACCAGGTATCCGTGGCGCTCGTCCTGCTCGACGAGGCGGGCGAGTGGCCCGCTGAGGCCCATCCCCCGCGCCGACACCAGGTCGGCCATCTCCATCATGAGCAGCTCGTACGCGTGCTCGACCGTCGAGCAGACGCGGTCGCCCAGCTGCGCGCTGCGGGCCAGCCGCAGCGCGCGGTCGGCCTCCTCCCGGGCCCGCGGGAGGGCGTAGGCGTCAGGCGCGACGGCGCTGACCCCGATCACCGCGGCGGACCGCCGCCCTACCCGGGTGAGGAAGTCCTTCGCCATCCGCTGACCGCGGTCCGAGTGCGGGTCGGCGGCCGGGGGCAGCGGAACGATCCCGTACACGATGTCGCCGACCAGCGCGGCGGAGGCGCCCGGCTGGACGGTGCCGAGGTGCATGTCGAACGCGTCACCGATGCGCAGCAGCTCGGCCGCGCGGTCGCCGCGCAGGCGTGCGGGCTCCTCCTCGCCGTCCGGGAGCGCGACCGCGAGCACCAGCATCGGGCGGTGGGGCAGGCCCAGCCGGGCCGCGACCTCCTCCGCCTCCGGGCCGCCGGCCAGGACCTGGGCGGTGAGGTCCGAACGCATCCGGCGCTCCACGTTGGCGTTCGCGCGGTGGCTCAGCAGGTGCACGGCGACCGTGCCCTGCAGCTCGCGGAAGGCCTGCATCCGCTCGTCCGAGAGCGGACCGGGGACCGCGGCCCACACTGAGCCCAGGATCTCGTCGTCGGCCCGGATGCCCAGCACGACGCGGGGCATCGTGAAACCGCCGTACCCGCTCTCGGGCGGATCGACGAAGAGCGGCTCCTGGGTGCGGTACAACTGGCGGAAGATGCCGCGCTCGGTGAGATCCTGCGTGGCCCAGGGCGTGACCTGGCGGTTGAGGATCGCGCCGATGCGCGACGGGTCCGCCTCCTCCTGCCGGATCGAGAAGGCGAGCACCCGGGAGTCCCGGTCCTCGACCGTGACCGGCGCGTCGAGGATCTCGGCGATGGCGTTCGCCAGGGCGAACAGGTCGCCGGTCGGGACGCCACTGAGCGGCGCCGCGAGCGCGGGGCCGGACGAGCCGTTCACCAGCGGCGCGAGGGTCGCGGCGAGCTGGATCCAGGAGTTCTCGTTGCCGAGCGCGAGCACCGGCACGACGGTCCGCGGGCCGGTCAGCGAGGCGACGACGCTCTCGTGGACGATGAGCGCGCCGCCCTGGCGTGCCACCCGCTCGCTGAGGGCGGTGAGCTGCTCACCAGCCTGAACCCCGACGGCAAGAACCAGGGGGCGCCGCGACCAGGCGACCTGGTCGGCCGGGTCGAAGATCACCAGGCCGTCGACGATCCGGTCGAGGTCCTGGCCGTCGAACGCCGGGCGGAGCAGGGTGTGGCCGGCGTCCTCCAGGATCCGGGCCAGCGTGATCGACGGTCCGTCCACCACGACGGATGCTTCCGGCTGCTCCGGGCGCCCCACAGCCGTGACTCTAGCCACGGCCGGTTCGCCCGATCTTGTTCCACGGCACTATCGGCCTGCTCGATCTGGTGCGGCAGCACCATCTGTCCGGGGCTTCGGGGTCGCTGCGGGATGAGCACCGGTCGCCCCACCAGTGCGGCGGCGTCGACTCCCGGTCTGCACGCTCCACATCCCGCACCCAGAAATCATCGCATATCGGCATAAATCACGACAGACGATACGCCGATTCTTCAGCGGCCTCCTATAGAGGTAGCCACTCGGTGTGAACTGTTGCTGCGGCGAGGGCTTCGGGGTCGGGGGTGACGCCCAGGCCCGGGCCTTCTGGGACTGACATGTAGCCGTCGCTGAGTTCGAGGGGCGGGGTGATGTCCTGGTGGTAGAAGCGCGACGAGGCGGAGATGTCGCCTGGCAGCCGCATGCCGGGCAGGGCGGCCAGGGCGGCGTTCGCGGCGCGGCCCAGGCCGGTCTCGACCATGCCGCCGCACCAGACCGGGACGTCGTGGGCTTGGCAGAGGTCGTGCACGCGCCGGGCCTCGAGGTAGCCGCCCACCCGGCCGGCCTTGATGTTGACGACACGGCACGCGCCCAGTCTGATCGCGTCGGCCGCGGCCCGGGCGGAGGTGATCGACTCGTCCAGGCAGATGGGGGTTCGCAGGTGGCGGGCCAGCTCGGCGTGGCCCAGCACGTTCTCCTCGGCCATCGGCTGCTCGATGAGCAGCAGGTCGAAATCGTCCAGCTTCCGGAGTTGGTCGACGTCGGCGAGCGTGTACGCCGCGTTCGCGTCGACCTGCAACGGGATGTCGCCGAACGCGTCCCGGATCGCCCGCACCGCCGCGACGTCCCAGCCTGGCTCGATCTTGAGCTTGATCCGCCGGTATCCGTCGGCCAGGTAGGCGCCGACCGCGGTGACCAGCTCGTCGAGGGTGTCCATGATGCCGACCGAGACGCCCGCCGGCACCGACGTGTGGACGGCGCCGAGCGCGCGGCTCAGCGGCATCCCCAGACCCCGTAGCTCGGCGTCCCAGACCGCCATCTCGAGCGCCGCTTTGCTCATCCGGTGCCCGCGGAAGCGATCCAGCGCGGCGCTGACGAGGTTGACGTCGATGGCGGGCAGGTCGCGCAGCGCGGGCACGAGGAAGTCGCGCAGCGTGATCATCGCCGCGCCGACGTACTCCGAGGCGTACAGCGGGTGCTGCGCGGCGACACACTCGCCCCAGCCCTCGGCGTCGGCGGTGACGGCGCGGAGGATCAACACGTCTTTGGTCGTCTGGGTGCCGAAGGAGGTGCGGAACGGCGACACCAGGGGCAGCCGGAGCCGCCGCATCTCGATGCCTTCCAGTGCGGATACCTTACCCATCAGGGTCACCTCAGTCCTCGGTCCGGGTCAGGGGGATGTTGGCGTACGCCGGGCCGGCGTCGCCGACCGTCAGCACCTCGCCGGTCGCGGACAGGTAGCGTCCCGGGCCGGCTGCGGTGAGCTGCAGGGTGATCGGGTCGTCGAGGGAACCCCCACTGGGCAGGTCGATCACGGCGTGATCCCCGTCCTGCCGCAGGCGGTACGGCGCCATCGGCACCTCCCCGACCCGGGATTCGTAGTCGCCGGCCAGGCCGGGTTCGAGCGTCGACGGGCCGAGCTCGGGCACGACGGTCCGGTACCGCACATCGCCGGTGACGGCGTCGAGCTGGTAACGGACGTGCCCGGCCGCGTCGCGCAGGAACACCGACCGGCCGTCGACGCCGTGAAGCACGCCGTCGCGGGCGACGATGTCCCGGATGTCGCCAAGGCGCCCGACGTACCGGCCGACCGCGTCCTGCGGGTGAGGCGAAGCCGCCGCCGGGGGTGGGGTGGCCTGCGAGCCGTGGCCGTCCGCGAGCCGCCGGACGATGTCGGCCGCCAGCTCGTTCTGCAGGTCGTGGTCCACGGAGTTGGTGAGCACCGCACCGCCGATGCCGAGGTCCGGCAGCCAGAACACCTGGCAGAGGAAGCCGAAGCCGGACCCGCCGTGGTGCAGCACCCGGACCCCGGGCGCCCAGCGGTCGACGTAGAGCCCCAGCCCGTACCCCTGGGTCTGCTCCTCGGTCAGCCTCGGGAAGTCCAGGTGCTGCCGGGCCAACTCGGGCCGTAGGACGCCGTCGCCCTCGCGCAACTGGAATCGCAGGTAGCGCAGTACATCCGCCACGCTGGTGTAGAGACCGCCCGACGGCACCATCGGCACTCGCCGGGGCACGTCGCGACCCGCGCGGGCGAACGTGCGGGAGTGCCCGAGCGCCCGGTCCTCCTCGCCGTCGAAGGCGCCGAAGTCGAACGTCGACCGGGTGAGACCGAGCGGCTCGAACAGCCGCCCGCGCATGAACTCGGCGAACGTCTCCCCCGCCGCAGTGGCCACCACCTGGCCGGCGAGGTCGATCCCGAGGTTGGAGTACTCGTGGTGGTGGCCGACGGGGAACCGCAGCCAGGTCTCGGAGATGCTGGCGAGGTGCTCCTCGAACGTGGCGTCGCCGACCTCGTAGTTGGACCCGACCGGCGCCTCGTGGGTGAAGCCGGCGGTGTGGGTCAGCAGGTGGCGCAGGGTGATCCGGCGTTCGGGCCGCTCCTCGAAGTCGCTGTGCACGGTGAAGTCCGGCAGGTGGCGCAGGATCGGCTGGTCGAGGTCGACCAGGCCCTCCTGCACGGCCAGCAGCACGCCGGTCGCGGTGACCAGCTTCGACGTCGACTGGACGCTGAACATGGTGCGGACGCCGATGCCGCCGCCGAATCCCTCGGCCCAAAGGACGCCGTCGGCATCACACAACCCTACGGCGACCCCCGGAATCCCCCGCGACCTCGCTTCGCGGGGAACGGCTTCGGAGAGATACGCGATGAGCTCATCGACCCGCGACATGACCTGCCCCTTCTTCGGTACGACCCCGCGCCGTCGACGATCCGGCCAGGACCGCCTCGTATCCGGCCGGATCGGTGACCCCCTCGGTGTCGAAGAGGACGAGCGTGGATCTGGGCCGCAGCAGCGAACCCGCCCGCGAGTCGAGCCGCAGCCGCCGGAGACCGGCCAGGCCGGCCGCGCCGCTCTCGCTGGTCGCGACGCCGAGCGCGGCGAGATCGCGGACGGCCGCGGCCACTTCGAGGTCGGAGACCCGGGTGGCGGCACGGACGCCCCGCTGCAGCGCCGGCCATGCCACCAGCGAGACCTCGCCGCAATTGAGTCCCGCCATCGTGGACTCGTGCGGTCCCGGCACCGTCACCCGTTCCCGGGCCGCCAGGGACTGCCATAGGCAGTCGGCCGCCGCCGGCTCGGCAGTGACGACGCTGCACGACCCGCTCGCGAGGCTGCGGACCGCGGCCGAGGCGAACGCGCCCACGCCCACCGGGACGAGCGCCAGGTCGATCGACGCGTCCGAGCCGAGCGCCGCGGCGAGCTGACGCCGGGTCTCGGCGAAGATCGTCGAGTAGCCGGCGGCCACGGCCTCGGGGATCCGGGTGTACCCGGGCCACGACGTGTCCGAGACGAGCAGCTCGTGCCGACCGTCGGGCCGGTCCCACTCCGCGCTCTCGGCCGACCGGCGAACGGCGTCGTCGTACGATCCGGCGACCACCTCGACCTCGGCGCCCTCACCGCGGATCGCGTCGACGCGTGCCTCGGCCATGTCCGCGGGCACGAAGATCCGACTGTTCAGGCCCAGTCGGCGCGCCAGGTACGCGACGGCGCGGCCGTGGTTGCCGTCCGTGGCGGTCGACAGGACGATCGAGGCGCGCAGGGCGCCGGCCGCCTCGGCGAGCGCGTCGAACGTCGGGAAGGGCACGCGGCCGATGTGGCCGGCGATCGCCACGCTGACGGCCCAGCTCGCACCGACGACCTTGAACGACGGCAGGCCGAGGCGCTCGACCTCGTGCTTGACGAGCACGTGCGCGACGCCGACCTGGTCGGCGATCGCCGGCGCCGGCACCAGCGCGGACTCGGCGAATCCCGGGATCGATCGGTGAAAGTGCTCGATCGCGTCCGGAGGGCGTTCCGCCCAGCCGTCGAGGGCCGACCACGCCGGGTTCCACAGGACGTTACTCTCGAAGTGCGCCATCTCAGTCCCCAGTTCCCCTTTTCTCATCGATGGCCGACCCGGCCAAAAACCGGCGCGCGCGCTCGACGACCGGGGCATCGACCATGACGCCCCCGACGGCGACCGCACCCTGCCCGGCCGCCGCGATCACCTCGCGCGCCCAGGACACCTCCTCCGGCGACGGCGCGAAGGCGGCCCGGATCGCGCCGGCCTGGACCGGATGGACTGCGAGCTTGCCCGCGTAGCCCTCGCGGCGCGCTCGCCCGGCGTCGGCGAACGTGGCGTCGTAGTCCCGCAGCGCCATGGTCACCCCGTCCACCGGCGCGGGCTTCCCAGCCGCGCGGGACTCCAGAGCCAGCCGGCTCCGGACCTGCCTGACGACGTCGGACTCCTGCTCGCAGCCGAGATCGAGGGCGAGGTCGACAGTGCCCAGCATGAGCCGCTCCACCCGCTCGACGGCGAGCATCTCGGCGACTCGCCCGACGCCGGCGGCGGACTCGACCAGGGCCGCCGACGGCACCGGGAGCAGGTCGCACACTCGTTGCAGGTCCGCCGCGGACTCGGCCTTCGGCACGACCACGCCCCGCAGGCCCGCGCAGCCGACCAGCGCGCGCAGATCGTCCGCATGCCACGGTGATCCTGCCGGGTTCACCCTCACCCAGGCGGATCCGCCGGCGGCGAGCCAGCCCGCGACGTGGTCCCGGGCCGCCGGCTTGGCAGTCAGCGCCACGGCGTCCTCCAGATCGCAGATGATCTGGTCGGCGGCGCTCGCGGCCTTCGCGAAGCGCTCAGGGCGGTCGCCCGGGACGAAGAGCCAGGCCGGGCCTCGTACGGTGCTCATGCGACCAGCGCCGCGAAGGTCCAGTCGAGGACGGCTCCGCGACCGGCCACCGACGTCTGGGTGTTGAGCACGGCGATCGCGGTGCCGTCCCGGTAGGGCGTGACGCCCCGCACCGTGACACGGCTGCGCACCGTGTCGCCTTCGAAGACGGGCGCGACGTGGTCGCACGCGAACCACTCGGTCACGATCACCAGCCCCGGGACCATCCGGCAGGTCTGGCTGAGCGCGAGCCCGATCGTGTGCCCGCCGTAGACGAGCCGGCGGCCGCCGGCGGCCTCCGCGTCGTGGTGCACCGCCGCGATGTTGACGGTGAGGCGCGCCAGTTCCGGCGCGCTCGAGACGACGTCGCCGGCCGCCAGCTCGAAGGTGTCGCCGGCCGCCGGCAGACCGCCGGGAGAGGGCGCCAGCGGCTTGAGCGACCACTGCGCGAGCCAGTCGGGGGCCGTCGCCACGTCCGGCACGGACGGTGCGGTGAAAAGGCCGTCGACGTGGGGGCCCGCCTCCGGGGCCGGTCCGGACCCGTCGCGGCAGGGCAGCAGCGCGCACCGGTCGAAGGCGAGGATGACACGTCCGGTCTGGTCCCGGGTCACGATGCTCAGCACCGCCTTGCCGCGCTCGGGCCGGTCGGGCCGGGACCGGACCCGGCGGAGAGCGACAACCTCGGTCGAGGTGACGAGGGTGTCGCCGAGGTACGGCGTCGCCCGCGGCCGCAGTCCCCGGTAGAAGAGGTTCGCCACCACCTGGCGGGTCACGACGCTCGACTGGCCGACGGCCACGTCCCAGACCACGCCGGGATACGCGAGGCCGGGACGTCCGGTGACCCGCTCGGCGAGCGTCTCGTCGAGGCAGAGCCGGAGCCGGTCGCCGAGGATCGCCCGATGCTGAGCATGGAGCCCGGTATCCAGCGTGACGGCCGGCGCGGTGAAGGTGTCGCCGACCGCGAGGTCGTCGAACCAGGGACCGTCCACGACGCTCATGCGTTCTCCTCCGGTGCCGGCACGCCGGCGGTCAGGTAGCGGGCGAGCAGGCGCACCCCGCGGCCGTTGGCGCCTGCGGCCCACCGGGCGTCGGCGGCCGGGCGCATCACCGTGAGCCCGAGGTCGAGGTGCGCCCACGGCACACCGGACGCGAACGGCTCGAGGTACAGCGCCGCGGTGATGGCGCCGTACGGCTGGGGCGCGTCCGGGTCGAAGTTCCGGGTGTCCGCCACGTCGGAGGCGAGGGTGGCTCGGTAGGGCTCCCACATCGGCATCGCCCATCCGGGCTCACCGGCCGCGCCGCCGGCGGCCAGCACCTGCGCCAGCAGGGCGTCGTCGGTGCCGAAACCGGCCCACATGTCGGGGCCGAGGCCGGTGGCCGAGGTCAGCGTCGCCAGGTCGACGATCGCGGCAGGGCCGGCCTCCACGGCGTACGCCATGGCGTCCGCGACCACGAGCCGTCCCTCGCAGTCGGCGTTGGTCACCTCGACGGTCCGGCCACCGCGATGGCGCAGGACGTCCCCGATCCGGACCGCGTCCGGGCCCGGCATGTTCTCGGCGCACGGCAGATAGGCCCGCACCGGCGCGTCGGAGCCCAGGCGGGCCAGCGCGACGAGGGCGCCGAGAACGGCGGCGGCGCCGGCCATGTCCGCCTTCATGGTGAGCATGCCCCGGGAGGGTTTGAGCGACAGGCCGCCCGCGTCGAAGGTGATGCCCTTGCCCACGAGCGCCGTGTGCGGGCCGTCGCCTCCGCGTCGCAGCTCGATCAGGCACGGCGGATGCACGCTTCCCCGGCCCACGCCGGCGATGCCGCCGAATTGCTCGCGCTCCAGCGTCGCGGCGTCGTGTACGCGTACCTCGAACCCGAGCGCCTCGCCGAGTTCCTGGCACACGGTCGCCAGCCGCGCCGGGACGAGTTGGCCGGGCGGCGTGTTGATCAGGTCCCGAGCGAGGTTGGCGGCCGCGCCGAGCGTGACCCCTTCCCGTACGGCATGCTCCGGCCCCCCGTGCCGACGCGGACCGGGGTCGAGCCGGGCGAGCAGGTCGGCGACGGTCCAGTCGGGGCGGTATCGGTACGTGCCGAGGGTCCAGCCCTCCGCCGCGGCGACCGCGCAATCCGGGTCGGCCTCCCAGCACCCGATCGCGTCGAGCACCGCCGGCGCGGACCCGCAGTGCCGGGCCGCCGCCATCGCGGCCGCCCGCACGTGGTCGAACGCCAGACCCGGCCGGGGATCACCGACGGTCACGTAGACGAGGTCGGGGCCGTCGAGGACGGGAACCCGGGCCACGTCGCCGGGCTCGGCCGGGCCGAGGCGAGCCCCGATCGCGTGCACGTCAACATCAACGCCGGCCTCCGCGAGGAAGCCGGCGACCGGGGCCGGCACCACCCCATCGGTCCCGACCGGCACGACGACCACGTCCGCCACCCGTTCCGCCACCTGGTCCTCCTGAACACGCGGGCCGCCCGCTGCGACCCGTCTCGTTCGAGCAAGCTAACCGGCGGCGCCGGCCGCCGTCGGTGTCGAACACCCAACCTCGGGACCGCCTTTCATGTCGGGCCACAAGAGTCGCCACCGCACCCGATGAAAACTTGGCGGCGCCGTCCAAAGCGCCGGAGGAAAACCCATGAACGCACTGTCCGTCGGCTCCCGCTCCCGGGTCGCCGGCGTCGTCGCGGCGTCGATCCGGATGATCCGCTGCGAGTCACCCTCCACCGACCTCGCCGCGGTCGCCCGCAGCGCCGACTGCGTCGCGCGGGTCGGCGAAGAGATCCTGGGCCGCCCCGCCGAGCCGATCGTCACCGCCGGCCGCACCCACCTGCGCTGGCGGTGGGGAAAGGAACCACCTCGCGTGCTCGTGCTGGGGCACCACGACACCGTCTGGCCACTGGGCACGATCGACACGATCCCCTGCACGGCCGGCGACCGGATCCGCGGGCCCGGGTGCCTGGACATGAAGGTGGGCCTCGCCCTCGCCTTCCACGCCATCGCCGCGCTCGACGACCCGTCCGGGGTCACCCTGCTGGTCACCGGCGACGAGGAGCTCGGCTCTCCGACCTCCCGCGAGCTGATCGAGGATGAGGCCAGGGGCTGCGCTGCGGCCCTGGTACTGGAGGCCGGCGACGACTCCGGCGCCCTGAAGACCGAGCGCAAGGGCCGTGCCCACTACGAGCTGACCTTCGCCGGACGCGCGGCCCACGCCGGCCTGGAACCGCACCTGGGCGCGAACGCGCTGATCACACTGGGCGCCGCCGTCGGCGCCGTCGCCGCGCTGGCCGACGACGCGGCGGGGACCAGCGTGACGCCGACGATGGCTTCCGCCGGTACGGCCGTCAACACGGTGCCGGACCGGGCCACGCTGACGATCGACGTTCGCGCCCGGACCGCCGAGGAGCTGCGGCGGGTCGACGCCGCGATCCGCGGCCTGGCGCCGGCGAACGGTGACGTCACCGTCGAGATGGAGGGTGGCATCGACCGTCCACCGCTCGATGCCACGATGACGGCCGGGCTGTTCGAGCGGGCCCGCGCCGTGGCGGATCGGCTGGGCATCGGCCCGCTCGCCGGCGTCGCGGTCGGCGGCGGATCGGATGGCAACCTCACGGCCGCTGCCGGGGTGCCGACCCTGGACGGCCTGGGCGCGGTGGGCGGCGGGGCGCACGCCCGCCACGAGTGGGTCGACGTGGCTCGGCTCGGCGACCGTCTCGCCCTGCTGACCGGGCTGCTCGCCGACCTGCTCGGCGAGGCCAGGCGATGACGCCGGAGCACGAAGTGTCAGTCCGCGAGGCGGCCGGGCTCGCCGACCTCGAGGCGATCGCCGCCCTCTTCAACCGGGTCTGGGACGGCGCGCCCGACTCCAGCCAGATCACCGTCGCGTTGCTGCGCGCCTTCAGCATGACCGGCAACTACGTCGCCGTCGCATTCGTCGGGGAGCATCTGGCCGGCGCCGCGGTCGGGTTCCTCGCGCCGCACAACGGATCCCTGCACAGCCACATCACCGGGGTCGAGGCGAAGTACCGCGCCCAGCAGATCGGCTACCTGCTCAAGTGCCACCAGCGCGACTGGGCGCTGGGCCGCGGCATCGGCTCGATCACCTGGACGTTCGACCCCCTGGTCCGTCGCAACGCGTACTTCAACCTGGTCAAGCTCGGTGCCCGGGCGACGGACTACCTGCCCGACTGCTACGGCCCGATGCACGACGGGCTCAACCGCGGCGAGGCCAGCGACCGGTTGTTCGTCGAGTGGGACCTGCTCTCCCCCGCCGCCGCCGGGCCGCCCGAGGGTGACCATCGGCCGCTGATCATGGTCCGCGACGACGCGCTCCAGGTGGTTCCGTGGACCGGCGGGCCCGCCTTCGTCCCGGTCCCCGAGGACATCGAACGGGTCCGGGTCGAGAACCCCCTCCTCGCGCGGGCCTGGCGTGCCCACGTACGGGACGTGCTGGCCGGGGCCCTGGCCGGCGGCGCCGAGATCGCCGCCTTCGACCGGCGGCACGGCTACCTGATCACCTACCCAACCAAGACAGGAGAACGATGAAAGACCACCCGGACGTCGTGACGATCTGCTCCGACCTCATCGCGATCGACACCAGCAACTACGGCAAGGCGGGCAGCAAGGGCGAGCTGGCCGCGGCCGAGTACGTCGCCAGTCTCCTACGCGGGGCGGGGTACGACCCCGAAATCATCGAGTCCGAACCGACCCGGGCCAACGTCGTTCTCCGGGTCCCGGGCGCCGACCGGTTGCTGCCCGGCCTGCTCGTCCACGGGCATCTCGACGTCGTCCCCGCCGAGCCGGAGCGGTGGACGGTGGCGCCGTTCGAGGGCCGGGTGGCGGACGGTTACGTGTGGGGCCGTGGCGCGACCGACATGAAGGACACGGTCGCGATGATGCTCGCCACTCTGCTGCGGTGGGCGGCCGACGCGACCGGACCACGACGCGACGTGGTCTTCGCCTTCGTCGCGGACGAGGAGGAGGACGGTGCCCTCGGCGCCGAGTGGCTGGTGCGCAACCGACCCGAGCTCTTCGCCGGGGTCACCACCGCCGTCGGCGAGTCGGGCGGGCGGCCCGTGCCGGTACGGGCGCCCGACGGGACGGTACGGCGGTTCTACCCGATCGCTGTCGCCGAGCGTGGCTCCCTCCACATGCGCGTCCGCGCGACCGGTACGGAGGGCCACGGGTCACGCCCGAACCCGGACAACCCCGTCGCCCGCCTGGTGACCGGCCTGGCCCGGATCTCGGCGCACCGGTGGCCGCTGACGCTGACGCCACCGGTGCGCCGGCTGCTCGACACCGCCGTGCGGACCCTCGGCCTCGACGCCGACCTCTCCTCCGACGAGGGCGTCGAGGCCGTCCTCGACCGGATCGGGCCGCTGCGCGAGTACGTCGAGCCGTCGCTGCGCTGCTCGACGAACGTCACCGTGCTCGACGCGGGCTACAAGTTCAACGTGGTACCAGGCGAGGCGCACGCCGAGATCGACGTACGCTCGCTGCCCGGCACCGAGGACGAACAGCTCGCCATCATCGACGAGTTGCTGGGACCGTCCGTCACCCGGTCATTCCTGTCCTACCGCCCCGCGATCGGGGCCGGCTGGGACAACGCCTGGTACGACGCGATGGCCGCGTCGGTCCTGCGCCACGACCCGGACGGCGTGATCGTCCCGTTCTGCATGGGCGGTGGCACCGACGCCAAGCCGTTCGCCGAGCTGGGGCTGGCGGGCTTCGGCTTCGCCCCGCTCGGCGAGGACCCCGACGGCCGCACACCAGCCGGCATGCACGGCGTCGACGAACGCGTGCCGATCGCATCCCTGCGCAGCGGCGTCGACGTGCTGGACGACTTCCTGCGCACGGTATGACCTACGGCGCCGCGAACGCCCTGGCGTGGGACCGGTTGCATCCCTGCCTGACCCGCCGGGCTGCCTGGCTGGACCACGGCGACCTGCCCGTGCTGGAAGGCATGCTGATCCGGCTCACGGTGCACCACCTGCCCGGTGACCGTGACCCGAGACCGTTGTGGCTGCGGTCGTCCCGCACCGGCGTCTGTCCGTCTCATGTGGACAACCTCTGGCAGGCGTTCCTGCGCAGGTTCGACCTTTCGTGTCGGGGTCGGTGAGGCTGAGCAGAATCCGGAGCGGCGGGGGAACCCGCGGCTGGTGATTTCGCCGGTCACGATCCGGACCGCACGCGCATTCGTCGCCTGGGCCCACCGGCGTCTCGGTCCGCCGCCCGGTGCCAAGTTCGCGATCGCCGTCCAGATCACCGACGAAACCCTCGTCGGCGTCGTGCTCGTCGGACGACCCGTCGCCCGGACCTTCGCCGACGGCCGCACCGCTGAGGTCACCCGGCTGGCCACCGACGGCACACCCAACGCCTGCTTCGCGCTGCTGGGCGCCGCCTGGCGGGGCGCCCGCGCGATGGGCTACTGCAGGTTGATCACCTACACCCCTGTGGCTGGCCTACCTGGCCGGCCTGCCACCCATCCGGCTCCACGACCTCCGCCATGGCGCGGCCTCGCTGATGCTGGCGGCCGGGGTGGAGATGAAGGTGGTGCAGGAAACGCTGGGCCACACCTCCAGCGCGTTCACCGCCGACACCTACACTTCCGTCTACCCGCAGGTGGCCACGGCCGCGGCCGAGAAGACCGCGGCCCTGCTGTTCGGCAAGGAAGAGCAGGCCGAGGCGGGGAGAGTCGTCTCGTTGAGGAGCTGACAGTCGGATCAAGCATCCGGCCCCGCGTTCGCCGCCTGCTCGCGGCGAGGCGGGGCTGCTGCTCTTGCCGCACAGGCTCGGAGATGCCGGATGATCATGGTGTGTGCAGGGTTGGTGCAACCGAGCACGCACGGAGCACGCAACCGCTAGACGAAAATTCTAGAACGCATCCGACGCCGCGTTATCGCAGGTCAGGCCATGATCAAAGCGCGCCCTGCAGGATTCGAACCTGCGACCGTCGGATTAGAAGCAAGATCTTTTGGTGTCGCGCAGTGACGCTAGATGATGTTTCGTCCCACCTCAGCGTACTTCGCGTGTCAGGCAGCGCCGGGTCCTGACGGCGCGTGACGGGGCGTACGAGCACGCGCCGAGCACGGCCGCCCCCATTCGATCACCGCCGTTACGGCACCGGAATGGATCCCGCGCGCCAAGCCGTCTCCGCATCATCAAAAGATGACGACCAAAGTGCTCGGCGCGCTCCAACCCGTGCACAAGCCAATGATCTTCACACCGCAAGCTGTCGCTTATTGAAGGCGCCGTCGCTGGTTCCAGCATCCACCTACGCCTGGACGGCCGCCCGCAGAGCGCCGGAAGCGACGCCTTTCGCGAACTCCGCAGCGGCTCTATGTGATCGGCCAGCAGCGAGCGGGACCAAGAAGATCTACCCAAAGGTTCTCTTTTCGACATCAAACGGGACAATCATGGGCAAATCTTTGCCTTAATCTCCTCGGGCCGCCTATCGCCGACTTGTAAGGTCCTCGTGCCCGTGCCCACTCCGATCACCTGCCCTTGCAGGCTGACGTCGATGCCAGTAGTCGGGTGAGAAGGATCCTGATCCTGTCGGCCGTACTGCTCCTGAGCGTGTTCCCAGGCACCGCCCACGCGGACCCGCAGCCGGGGACGGTCGAACCCGACTGGGGAACGGTCGAGGACGATCCGGACTTCCCCAGGCCGGCTCCCACCGTGACCATCACCGTCACACCACCCGCCAAGCCGAGCCCAGCACCCACCATCACCAAGACGGTCAAGCCGCCAACACCGGCGCCCACGGTCACCGTCACCACAGTTCCGCAACCCGCTTCCGTCAGCCAGCCCCCCGCGGCAAGCTTGCCACCAATCCATGCCGAAACGCCTGGTGTGGGGACGCCGACGCCCGAGGTGACGTTGCCCCAGGTGGCTCCGCCGAGCACGCCGACTCTGTCGCCGGCACCGTCCTCCTCGTCCTCGGTCCAGCAGGCGGTGCGGCTGGTCAGCGCTCCCTCGCCGCGCCCCGGGATGGGATGGCGGGACATGTTGCTGGCCGTCCCGGCGATCGTCCTGATCGTGGCCGTGCTGTGCGGACTGGTGCTGGTCGAGGCGCGTACCAGGATCACGCGCCCGCGCCGCGAGGCGCACATCGGGCAGCACCGGGCCCACTGACTTCTCCCTCACTGCTTCCTCTCCGCAAAGGATGTTCATGCTCTCCCGATGGATCACGCCACCGATCGTCGCGTTCGCCGCCGTCCTCGGCTTCGGCGTCACTCCGGCCGGCGCTGACACGGCCGTCACCTACATCTGCAGATCGCCCCTGGGCACGGACGCGCCCGTGCAGGTCCAGGTCCGGGCGACCCTTCCGGCCACCGCGTCCATCGGGCAGAACCTCGACCTGGAGTGGTCCGTCGACACAGGGCTGCTCGCCCCGGACGCCTTGCCCGCAGGCGCGGTGACGCAGAAGGGCACCTTGAAGATCTCCACCGTGATCCCTACCGCGACCACCACCTCCAGCCCGGCACCCACTTCCACGAGCAGCGCCACCACGTCAGCCGATCCCGCCACCACAGTCGTCACCACCTCACCGCCCAACAGCGCCGCGATCACCAAGGGCCAACCCCTGAACGGCGGCGCCATGAAGGGCACCTACACACCTCGTCAGGCCGGCACGCTGAGCGTCGTCCCTGGCGACATCTCCTTGCTCATCACCCGTAACGGCACTGTCCAGGAAACGGTGTGCACCGCCGACGCCGCAGCCCCCGCCCTGGGCTCCGTCACCGTCAAGGGCACTGAAGCAGCGACCACCGCCACGCCGTCGAGTACACCCACCCCGACCCCCACTCCTACGGTCACGGTGACCGCAGCACCCACGGACACCGATCAGGGCGGCGCCGTCGTCACCCCCGTGGGTGGCGCGCCGACCGGAGGTGGCGGCCTGGCCGCGCCGGATCCCCTCCCGTACGTGGCGGGCGGCGGCGTCGTGCTGTTGCTGGCGATCGGCATCGGCTGGGAGTTGAGGCGCAGGCGCGTGCATGGACTCTGACCGGCACTCGGAGTACTCGTGGCTGGTCTTCTTCGCTGCCGCGAAGGCAAGCCGACCGGCGGCCTGTCCTCCGTCGCCCGCCTCGGGGACGCCGGGCAGGAAGCTGAACGCCTTCTCCTGGGTGATGATCATTGCCGGAGTGATCGTCCTGGTCGGCACCCCGCTGGCGATGACCTACCGGGTCCTGGCCGACGCCGCATCCGCGTCCGCGTCCCCGCCTCCGCAGTACGTCGTCATACCCGCGCCTCCTCCGCCCGCGGCGCAACCGTCCCCGCCCTCAGCCGCCGAGGCCGTGGCCCCGCCCACCCGGCTGGACATCGAGGCGATCGGCGTGTCAGCGCCGATCGTCCAGGTCGGCCTGGACGCCGGCGGGGTGATCGAGCCGCCCCCTCTGGACGAGGAGAACCTGGTGGGCTGGTACGGCCTCGGCCCGTCACCGGGCGAGGTGGGCCCGGCCGTCCTGCTCGGCCATGTGGACACCCGGACCGCTCCGGCGGTCTTCGCGCGCCTGAAGGAATTGCGGCCACAGGATCGGATCACAGTGGCCCATACGGACGGCAGGCGTGACGTGTTCGTCGTCGACCGGGTCGAAAGGGTCGCCAAAACCGCGTTTCCGAGCGCCCAGGTCTACGGCTCGACGTCGAATCCGGCCCTGCGCATCATCACTTGCGGCGGCGCCTTCAATACCACGTCGCGCAGCTACGCGGACAACGTGATCGTGTTCGCCAGCTTCCTGCAGGCCAGCCCCCAACTGTGACATATCTGTGACAACCACGATCAAGAGCATGCCGACCCGCCGAAACGATCGATGAGACAAGGCTTCCCGCCCATTTCTTGATCGATAAGCGCGAGGTTCCCCGGCACGAGGGCGACCCTCTGAGCTGCTAATTTTATCGCCGCTTTACGTCCTCTTTGCTCTTGTTTGGAATTTAAGTGATCAATACGCGCGGTGTATCCGCTGCGCTGACGGGGGCGCTCACGCTCGCCCTCCTTCAGCTGCCTCTGGCGGCAGTCGCCCCCTCCGCGGCCCATGCGGAGACCGACCCGACGCAGACCATGGTGGCCACCGAAGCCGCAGCGCTGAAGCTGGCCCGAAAGACCGGCAAGCCCGTCGAGATCGGCGCCTTCCGTGGCGAGTCCCGCGAGGTGTTCGCCAACAGCGACGGCACCTACACCGCCGTAGAACACCTGCGCCCCGTCCGTACGCATCAGGCCGGCCGCTGGGTCAGGACCGACGCCCGCCTGGAGAAGAAGCCCGACGGCTCCATCGGCCCGGTGGCCTCCACCGTCGAGCTGCGCTTCTCCACCGGCGGCGACGCGCCGCTGGCGGCGATGGGCCTGGCCGGCCGGGAACTGTCGCTCGGCTGGAACAACACGCTGCCTGCGCCCACACTGGACGGCGACACCGCCGTCTACGCCGACGTACTGCCCGGCGTGGACCTGCGAGCCCGCGCCGACGTGGACGGCTTCTCCCACGTCCTGGTCGTCAAGACCCGCGAGGCGGCCGCGAACCCCGCGCTGTCCCAGCTCAGCTACAGCCTGTCCGGCAAGGGGCTGACCACCAGGAAGGACGACACCGGCGCAGTGTCAGCGGTCGACACGGCCTCTGGAGCCGTCGTCTTCAGGGCGCCCACCCCGCTGATGTGGGACTCGGCGCCCGCCCAGGCCGCGACGGCCCGTACGCTCAAGTCCGCTCCGGCGGCGGCACCCGGCCAGGTCAGCTCCGCCGAGGGCCCGGGCGAGGGCGCCAACGTGGCCGAGCTCGGCGTCCAGGTGACCCAGGACGAGCTGGCGCTGGTGCCCGACCAGAGCCTGCTGACCGGCGCGAACACCACCTTCCCCGTCTACATCGACCCGGTGTTCAAGACCGAGCAGGCCAACGAGTGGGCGATGACCACCAGTGCCTTCCCGTCCACGCCCTACTACAAGTTCAAGGGCAAGAACGACGAGGGCATGGGCTACTGCAGCACCAGCCTCGACTCGCGCTGCGGCAGCAACCACGTCAAGCGCCTGCACTACGAGATGCCGATCGGCGCCTACGCCGGCAAGACCGTCATCTCGGCCGAGTTCCAGGCCAAGGAGGTCTGGTCGGCCTCGTGCGAGGACCGGTCCGTCCAGCTGTGGTGGACCGACAACTTCGCCGACGCCCTGGACTGGGACAAGCAGAAGACGTCCGGCTGGTGGCGTCAGCAGCTCGACTCCCGTGACGTGGCCTACGGCCACGACGCCAACTGCCCGGCCAAGAACGTCGAGTTCGACGCCAAGGCCGGTCTGACCAAGGCCCTGGCGGCCGGGCAGTCGCGGATGGCCTTCGGCCTGCGCGCCGCCAACGAGAGCGACATGATCGGCTGGAAGCGGTTCGGCGACGACGCGTACCTGCGGGTCAACTACAACACCCCGCCGCAGCAGCCCAAGCCCGCCGACCTGAGCATGAACCCGGGTGGCGCCTGCGTGTCGCCGAACGGCCCGAAGTTGCAGAAGGTGCCGGTCCTGTACGCGACCCTGCGCGACGCCGACACCGAGGACGCCGCCAAGGTCCGCGGCCAGTTCCGGCTGTTCTGGGACGGCGCGCTGAAGTGGACCTCGCCGCTGACCGACGCCAAGGCGTCCGGCTCGCAGTTCCAGATGACGATCCCGGCCACGCTCAACCCGCCGCAGGGCAAGACGCTCTCCTGGGACGCCCGCTCCTACGACGGCACCACCTACAGCGCCTACAGCAGTGAGGGCACCGGCGCCGTCTTCTGCACCTTCCTGTACGACACCGCCGCCCCCACCGCCCCGACCATCACCTCCACGAGCTATCCGGAATCGGACCCGGACAACCCGGACGACCCGTGGATCGACGGCGTCGGCAGGTACGGCGACTTCACGATCAGCACCACCGCGACCGACGTGGTGAAGTACCAGATCGGGCTCAACACCGACCCGTCGTCGGCCTTCGAGCGCACCACCACCGGCGGTGGCCCGGTCACGGTCAGCATCATGCCGTCCACGGCGGGCGTGAACTTCCTGCGGGTCAAGGCCCTGGACGCGGCCGGCAACGCCAGCGCGGTGGCCCAGTACCTGTTCCGCGTCAAGGCCGGCACCCCGGCCAAGGCCGAGTGGAACATGGACGACCCGGCCGGCTCCACCACCCTGTCCGGGCAGATCCCGGCCACGCTGACGGGCAACGCCACCCTCGGCATCCCCGGCGCCGACGGCACCGCCCTCGACCTGGACGGCACCAGCACGTACGCCAAGACCGCGGGCCCGGCCCTGGACACCACCAAGAGCTTCTCGATCGCCGCCTGGGTGCGCCTGGCCACGTCCAAGCCCGGCAAGCAGATGAACGTGATGGCCCAGGCCGGCGCGGTCAAGTCCGGCTTCGACCTGTTCTACTCGCCCGGTTATGACCGGTGGAGCTTCATGCGCACCACCACCGACACCAGCACCGCCACCGGCGTCCGCGTCAACAGCACCGCCGCCCCGCAGGGCGGCGAATGGCAGCACCTGGTCGGCGTCTACGACGCCACCGCCGGACAGCTCCGCCTGTACGTCAACGGCACGCTCACCGAGAGCACCGCCTTCACCTCCGGCTGGAACGCCACCGGCGCGGTGTTCATCGGCTCGGGCGCCTACAGCGGCGGCCCCGGCACCCTGTTCGGCGGCTCGATCGACGACGTCCGCCTGTACGACCGCGTGGTCACCGGCACCGAAGCCCGTGACCTGTTCACCACGCACCCCACCGTGGCCGCCCGCTGGAAGCTGAACTCCGCCTCCGGCACCCCCGCCGTCAGCGGCGACGACAGCGGCAAGGCCCGCAACCTCACTCTGGGCGGCGGCGCCTCGATCAGTACGGCGAACGTCGCCGTCGGCACCGGCGCCCTGACGCTGAACGGAACCAGCGGCTACGCCGCCACCGCCGCCCCGGTCGTCAACACCGGTGAGAGCTTCACCGTCGCCACCTGGGCGAGCACGGCGGGACGCCCGCAGAAGCCGGTCGCCGTGCTGAGCGAGGAAGGCAACGTCAACAGCGCCTTCACCCTGCGCTACGTGCCCGACCGGGCCGATCCGGCCAACCAGGGCGCCTGGCAGATCGACGTGCCGGACAAGGACGCCACCGGCGCGGTGTCCCAGACCGCGAGCCACCCCCGCTTCCAGACCAACTCCACCTGGGACCACCTCGCGGTGGTCTACGACGCGTTCGCCGACCAGCTGCGGCTGTATGTGAACGGCCAGCTCGAGGAGTCGGTGTCGGTCCGCGACAACACGGTGGCCTTCAGCGCCGCCAAGGGCCTGCAGCTCGGCCGGACGAAGACCGGCGGCGCGTACGGCGAGTACTGGCCCGGCCAGCTCGACGACACCTGGGCCTTCACCGGCATCGCGAGCGAGAGCCAGATCCAGACCCTCGCCAACAGCACCGAGATCACCACCTACCCGCCCACCGCGCCCGAGCTGCTGCTCACCTTCGACGAGTGCGACGGCACCACCGTCTACGACTACTCGGGCAAGGGCCACGACGCCACGCTCAACGGCACCGCGAGCTGGGTGGAGGACGTGCGCGGAAGCTGCGCCGCCCAGCTGACCGGCGGCGCCTACGCCAGCTCGACCTCACCAGTGCGGACTGACCGGGCCTTCTCGGTGACGGCCTGGGTCAAGCTGGACAGCGCCACCGCCAACCACGCCGCCGTGTCCCAGGACAGCGCCGGAGGCAGCGCCTTCTACCTGGGCTACGAGCAGGCCACCCAACGCTGGATGATGCGCATCAGGGCGAACGACACCTCGACCGCCGCCGCCCGCACCGCTCTCTCCAGCGCCGCGCCGGCCATCGGAACGTGGACCCACCTGGCCGGCGTCTACGACCCGACCAGCAAGAAGATCAGCCTGTACGTCAACGGCGTCCTCCAGGGCTCGGCCGCCCATGACACCCCGTGGAACGGCAGCGGCGCGCTGCAGATCGGCCGGACCAAGTTCGTCAGCGGCAGCTACGGCAACGCCTTCCCCGGCGCTCTTGACGAGGTCCACGCCTACCAGGGCGCCCTCACCGCCGAGGAAATCACCCTCCTCGCCAATTCCTGACGCCGCTGGGCCCTCAGGGGCCCAGCCCGCGTTCCCCCTTCCCCGCCTGACACAGGCTTTCTGGAGGTAACCCGTGGGCAGCACGCTGCCACGCAGGCGAGACCGCTGGATCCGGGCACTGGCCGTGCTCGCGCTCAGCGGTGTCGGATTGACCACCCTGCACGCCCAACCGGTCAGCGCCGAGCCGCAGAAGAACGGCCGGCCGGACGTCACCAGTCATGACCGCGTCGCCAAGGGCGGCCAGGTGGCCGTACGCGACCGCAAGCCGGATCCGGCCACCAAGCACACGCCGATCCCCGCGACCATCGACTGGCCGCGCGCCGTCACGGTGGAAGCGGACTTGGGCGCCCCTCTCAGCGACTCACCTCTCCAGCTCAGCGTCCCTGCCACGCCGAAGATCAAGAGCACCGCGCCCGCCGCGGGCGGCAAGGTCAAGCTTCAGGTGCACGACCGGGCCGCCGCGCAGCGAGTCGGCCTGGACGGCCCGCTCTTCAGCCTGTCGCAGAGCGAGGGACAGCCCGGCCGAGCCGAGATCAAGCTGGACTACTCGTCGTTCAAGCACGCATACGGCGGCTCGTACGGCAGTCGGCTCCGCCTGGTGAGCCTGCCTTCCTGCGCCCTGACCAGCCCGGACAAGCCGGAATGCCGTCAGGCCACGCCGATCGCGTCCGCCAACGACCCTGCGGCGAGCACGCTCACCGGCGAGATCACGCTGGCCGCGGACGCGCGCGCGCTGACCGCGAGCGGGCCGATGGTGCTGGCCGCCACCACCGGGCCTTCGGGCAGCCAGGGCGACTACCGGGCGACCTCGTTGTCGGCCTCGGCGACCTGGTCCGCGGGCGCCAACACGGGCGACTTCACCTGGTCCTACCCGATGCGCGTGCCGCCCGTGCCCGGCGACCTCACCCCGGACCTGGCCGTCTCCTACTCCTCGGCCAGTGTGGACGGCAAGACCGCCAACACCAACAGCCAGACCTCGTGGGTGGGTGAGGGCTTCCAGCTCTCCCCCGGCTTCATCGAGCGCAGCTACAAAGCCTGCCAGGACGACGGCGAGGGCACGGACCTGGAGAAGCCCGGCGACCTGTGCTGGGCCTACCCCAACGCCACCCTCACCTGGAACGGCAAGGGCGGCGACCTCGTCCAGACCGTCCCCGGCTCGGACGTCTGGAAGCTCAAGGACGATGACGGCACCCGCATCGAGCACCTGACGGGCACCACCAACGGCGACGACAACGGCGAGCACTGGCGGATCACCACCACCGACGGCACCCAGTACTTCTTCGGCCTCAACCGCCTGCCCGGCTGGAACGGCAGCGGCGCCACCAAGTCGGCCCTCACCGTCCCGGTCTTCGGCAACAACTCCGGCGAGCCCTGCAACGGCGGAGGCTTCGCCGACTCCTGGTGCCAGCAGGCCTACCGCTGGAACCTCGACTACGTCGTGGACCCGTCCGGCAACGCGATGGCGTACTACTACAACGTCGAGGGCAACCACTACGGCCGCAACCTGAAGAAGGCGGACGACACCCCCTACGACCGCGGCTCCTGGCTGGACCACATCGACTACGGCCTGCGCTCCGACGCCGTCTACACCGGCAAGCCGCTGGGCCGGGTCGACTTCGAGGTCGCCGAACGCTGCATCCCCGAGTCCGGGTTCGACTGCGCTCCCGACAAGATCGACAACCAGCCGCAGCAGTGGCCGGACGTGCCCTGGGACCAGCAGTGCAAGAACGCCGACGGCGAATGCGAGAAGGTCTTCGCGCCCGCCTTCTTCACCCGTAAGCGCCTGACCAAGGTCACCACCAGCGTTCTCAAGGCCGACGGCTCCTACCGCCCGGTCGACTCCTGGACACTGGACCACAGCTGGGGTGAGGCGGACGCCGACAAAGCACTGTTGCTGAAGTCCATCCAGCACACCGGTCTGGCCACCGGCACCCCGGTCAGCCTGCCTCCGGTCACGTTCAACCACGTCCAGCTCATGAACCGGCTGGACAAGCAGGGCGACGACATCCCGCCGTTCGTCAAGTACCGGCTCGGGACGATCTACGACGAGTCCGGCGGCCAGCTGGACGTCAGCTACAGCGAGCCCGAATGCACCCTGGACAGCCTCCCCGCGCCCTCGGACAACGGCAAGCGCTGTTTCCCGGTGTTCTGGGAGCCAGGCGGCACCGCGAACCCCGTCCGGGACTGGTTCCACAAGTACGTGGTCACCAAGGTAATCGCCTCCGACCGCACCGGGCTCGCGCCCGACATGGTCACCAGCTACGCCTACGAGGGCGGCGCGGCCTGGCACTTCGACGACGACGACGGCCTGGTCAAGGAGAAGTACAAGACGTGGGGCCAGTGGCGAGGCTACGGCAAGGTCACCACGCGCACCGGCGGCGGCCCCGAGGTCGGCATGAAGACCGAGCAGACCTCGCTGTACCTGCGCGGCATGAACGGCGACCGGGCCACCAAGGACGGTTCCGACACCAAGACCGTGACCGTCTCCGACGGCGAGGGCGGCACGCACACCGACCATGAGAGCCTGGACGGCTTCCTGCTCAAGACCACCACGTACGACAAGCCCGGCGGCGCGGTGGTGTCCAAGACGGTCAACACGCCGTGGCGGCACCAGTCCGCCAGCCGCACCCGCCCCTGGGGCACCGTCAACGCGGCCCTGACCGGGATCGGCAGTACCCGCACCTGGACCGCACTGGAGGCGGGCGGCTGGCGGGAGACCCGCGTCGACCACGCCTACGACACCACCTACGGCCTGCGCACCCAGTCCGACGACAAGGGCGACGTCGCCACCACGGCCGACGACCAGTGTGTCCGCATCACCTACGCCACGCCCAACACCCGTGACTGGCTGATCAACTACGTCTCCCGTGAGGAGACCGTCGCCGTGGCGTGCGCCACGGCCCCTGACCGCTCCAAGCAGGTCATCGCCGACGTACGCACCTACTTCGACAACGGCGCACTCGGCGCGGCCCCGTCCAAGGGCCAGTCGACCAAGGTCGAGAAGCTGGCCACGCACAACGGCACCACGGCCACGTACGCAACGGTCGGCACCACCACGTACGACGCCTACGGCCGCGAGCTGACCTCGACGGACGCGGCGGGACGCACCTCGACCACCGCCTACACGCCCGCCAAGGGCCTGGCCACGTCGATCGCCAGCACCACTCCTCCCGCCAAGGCCGGGGACGCGGCAACGGCCCTGACCACCACGACCGAACTCGACGCCGCCTGGAGCCTGCCCACCGCCAACATCGACGGGGCCGGGTCGCGTACCGACCTGACCTACGACGGGCTCGGCCGCCTCATCGGCGTGTGGCTGCCGAACAACCCCAAGTCGGCCGGGCTGAACGCCAACACCGAGTACAGCTACACGATCAAGAGCGGCGCCATCGTCGCGGTCGGCACCCGCTCGCTGAACAACTCCGGCGGCTACCGCCCGTGGAGCTACACGCTCATGGACGGCCTGCTGCGCCCGCGCCAGACCCAGTCACCCGGCCCGAACGGCGGCCGCCTGCTGACCGACACCCTCTACAACGAGCGTGGCCTGGTCGACCGCAGCTACGCCGCCTACTACGCCACCGGCGCGCCGGAGCCGTCACTGTTCAAGGTGACCGACGGCGTGGAGTCGCAGGCGGCCTACGAGTACGACGGCCTGGGCCGCGTCACGGTCGAGAAACTGCTGGCCGGCAACGGCGTCGGCCAGGAGAAGTGGCGCACCACCACCAGCTACGGCGGTGACCGCGTGCACGTGGACCCGCCGGCCGGCGGCACGCCCGTCACGACGATCACCGACGCGCGCGGCCAGGTGAGCGAGAAGCGCCAGTACAAGGGCGACAGCCCCACCGGCGCCTACGACTCGACCACCTACGGTTACACACCGGCCGGGCGGGTCGGCAAGGTCACCGACGGATCCGGCAACGTCTGGACGTACACCTACGACCAGCGCGGCCGCCTGATCGAGAGCTCCGACCCGGACAAGGGCGTCACCAAGACCGCCTACGACGACCTCGACCGCGTCACCTCCAGCACGGACGCCCGCGGCAAGACCGTCTGGACCGGCTACGACGACCTCGACCGCGTCACCCAGACCCGCGACGGCTCGGCCACCGGCACCCTGCTGACCGAGTTCGTCTACGACACCCTGCGCAAGGGCGCGATCACCTCCACCAGCCGCTGGTCGGCCGGGCAGGCGTACACCAGCGCGGTCACCGCCTACGACACGATGGGCCGGGCCACCCAAACCACGGTCACCGTCCCGTCGGCCGAAGGCACGCTCGCCGGCAGCTACCAGTTCGGCACCAGCTACAACCTGGACGGCACCGTCCAGTCCATCGGCTATCCGCAGGCCGGCGGCATGAACGCCGAGAACGCCGTCTACGGCTACGACGAACTGGCCCGGCCCACCACCCTCACCTCCAACCTCAACACCTACGTGACGGCCACCACCTACGGCCTGACCGGCAAGGTGGGCCAGTACGAGGTCGGCACCACGGCGGGCAAGCGCTCCTGGTTCACCTACTCCTACGAGTTCGGCACCCAGCGCCTGGCCAACTCCCGGGTGGAACGCGAGAACCAGGCCGGCGTGGACCGCTCGGCCAGTTACCGCTACGACCCGGCCGGCAACATCACCTCCATCGCGGACGTGTCCAAGTCGGGCACCGACACGCAGTGTTTCGGCTACGACTACCTCCGCCGCCTGACCGAGGCCTGGACCGAGGGCGACACCGACTGCTCCGCCGCCCCCGCCTCCAGCGTGATCGGCGGCATCCAGCCGTACTGGCAGTCCTACGCCTACGACGCCACCGGCAATCGGACGAAGGAGACCCAGCACGGCGTGGGCGGCGCGGCCGACACCGTCCGCACCTACACCTACCCCGGTGCAGGCCAGGGCCAGCATCGGCTCTCGTCGGTCACCCAGACCGGCGCGGCGGGCGCGCGTACCGACAGCTTCGGCTACGACCAGGTCGGCAACACCACCACCCGCAAGATCGGCACAACCAGCCAGACACTCACCTGGGACACTGAAGGCCGTCTGGAGAAGGTCACCGACGGCACCAAGACCAGCACCTACCTCTACGACGCCGACGGCAACAGGCTGATCCGCCGCGACGGCACCACCGTCACCCTGTACCTGCCCTTCGGCATGGAACTGAAGAAGACCACCGTCGTCTCCGGCACCCGCTACTACAACCTGGACGGCCAGACCGTCGCCGTCCGCGTCGGAGCCAGCGCGGTCACCTTCCTCGCCCCCGACCACCAGGGCACCGGGCAGGTGGCCATCCAGGGCGCCACCCAGATCGTGTCACTGCGCCGTACCCTGCCCTTCGGCGCGCTGCGCGGCTCGACCGGCGTCTGGCCCGGCGACCACGGCTTCCTGGGCACCGGCATCAACGACAGCACCGGCCTGACCCATCTCGGCGCCCGCGAGTACGACCCGCTCCTCGGACGGTTCGTCAGCGTGGACCCTGTCATGGACCTGACCGACCCCCAGCAGATCCACGGCTACGCCTACGCCGGCAACAACCCGCTCACCTGGAGCGACCCCACCGGCCTGCTGACGGCCTGCGCCTCCTTCTGCGAGTCGGGCGACACCACCTACACGCCGAAACCCAAGCCCAAGCCCGCGGCCAAGCCGTCCACCTCCACGCCCACGTCCACCTCCAGCGGAAGCCGTGCCGCCGGCACCGCGGCCGCCCAGCAGGCGGTGGCCGCCGCCCAGACCAAGGTCGAGGCGGAGAAGCAGAAGATCATTCAGACCGTGGTGGCGCTGGCGAAGATCGCGGCCGACGAGGTCGGACTCACCGCCGGCATCGACTGCTTCACCACCGGCGACCTGGCCGCCTGCGGTGAGACCGCGGTCAACGTCCTCACCTCGGTGGCCGGCGGCGTCCTCGGCAAGGCCGCGGTCAAGTACGGCCTGCCCTGGAAGTGGGGCAAGGCCATCGAACTCGGCAAGAAGGTCGGCGGCCTGCTGGTCAAGGCCAAGGACTCCTTCGTCGGCTGGCTGAAGGCCAAGGACGAGCTCGCCGTCGCCGAACGGACGTTGGCCAACTGCCTGACCAACAGCTTCGTCCCCGGCACGGCCGTCCTGATGGCCGACGGCAGCACCAAGCCCATCGAGAAGGTCGAACTCGGCGACAAGGTCAAGGCGACCGATCCGAAGACAGGCAAGACAACCTCACGCCCCGTCGTCAACGTCATCACCGGCGAAGGCAAGAAGAACCTCGTCCAGATCACCGTCGACACCGATGGCGAACGCGGCAAGGCCACCGGCGTCGTGGTCGCCACCGACGGCCACCCGTTCTGGATCGAGGCCGGTAAGGCCTGGATTGCAGCGGAGGCGCTCGCCCCCGGGATGCGGCTGCGCACGGCAGCGGGCACCTGGGTCAAGATCACTGCGATCGAGAAGTGGACCGCCGTCCAGCGCGTTCACAACTTGACCGTCGCCGGTGTCCACACGTACCACGTCGGCGTCAACGGCCCGAGCGTCCTCGTCCACAACTGCGGAACCGCTGACGCAGCAGCCGACACCCTTCGTATGCGTCATTACACCAATGCGAAGGGCAAGGCGGGAATCGTGGAGAGCGGCGTAATCCGTGCGAGCGACCAGAACAAGGTCTTCATGGTCCCCGCGAAGGGCAAGCCCATGTCTCCACGGGACGCGGAAGCCAAACTCGGCATCAATCGAGGCCGTGGTCGTCATGTGCTTGAATTCGATGTAGCCGAAGATCTGGTCAGCAGTCGTCCCAATCCGACGATGGGCATCACGGAGTGGGTAGCGACAGGAGATACTCCGATCTCGAACATCAGGGTGGTGCGATGAGTGAACCAGAGGTCACGCTGCCGCTCCCTGATGCGATCGAGCTCTTCAGCGATCTGAACGAGTTCGTCGTGTCGCTCGACCGGATCCGCTCCAGGATCGCCTTCGCCGACGCAAGCCCGCAAATCTTGGTGGACTACATGGTCGACCGTGAGCTGTTCCAGCGCCTGGCCAGGGCGCGCGGACTCGTCGGTGACGCTGTGGAAGCGGTGATCGGCGACGAGAGGTTGGAGGAGATCGCCGAGGAAGGTTACGTGTACCCCGGCAATCCTTGATCCCTCGAATGTAGGCGCGTCCCCCTGAACCGGCTTCAGGGACAGGGGGCAGCACCTGACCTGGGCGTTGCCAGGGAGGCAAAGCGAGGGCAGCCGCTTCCAGGCACCAAGGGTCCCAGATGTAAGCGATGTGGCCTCGGTGCACTTCCGGCCGAGCGGCCGCAGTCGCTCGACGCGGGGCAGCAGCGCAACTTGGTCAGCACCTTCCAGCTCTTCAAGTCTCGACGACGCGTTCGCCAATGGCGCGGATGCGGGCGTGGGTCGCGGTTGACGTCTTGCTGCCCGCGAGACAGCCAGGGCCAGTGACGATACCGCTTCCACAGTGTCCGAATCGTGCCCGGCAGCCCGGGGGACGGGGTCGTGGACGCTGCATTCGCTCAGGGAAATGGGATGACATCGTGATCGTGGCAAAAGAAGGGGAACGGCTCATCGAGCTCTCTGTCCTCAGCGTTCCGGGAACTGAGGACTGGGTCGCCGAGGTCTGGGATCTAGCGCCGAACGGTGGGGAACTCATGCACATCCACAAGTCGGTGACCGGAGAGATCCGCGTGACGGTTCTCGAGGAAGGGCTGGATCCCGCATTCGTTTCGCGGTGGTCACGACGCGCGGAGGAAGAGCTGCGCGACTACTGACACATACACACCGCCGGGCCTCCTGCCCAGGAGGCCCGGCATGGCGACATCGGAGCACTGTACGATGCCACAACTCGCCCATGGCATCTGATCCGGCCTTCTACCCTCGGCACACGCGCTCCTACGCCCGCTGTACCTGTTCCTGGTCCGGTTGCTCGGCTCGCTGACGCTACTCCCGCCGGGCGACACCTGTTGGGTTAGAAAATGTGGTCGACCAGTAGCTATGCGGCTCAAGCACAGAGCGCTTCGAGGCGTCCTGCTGGTGGTGGGGTGGTCCTCGCTCTACATGATCCTCGGACCCGTCCTGCCTCCACTGGTCCTACTCAGCCGTGAAGACCGCAGCAATGACGTTGATCGTGGTGCTTCGGCATCAGGCCGCCGTGCTGCGCCGTCAGGTGAACCGGCCCGATCTCCGCTCGCAAGACCGGGTGGTACTCGCTGCGCTGTCGCGAGTGCTCCCCAAACCCTCGTAGCCGGCGTTCAGACCCGGCACGAGCACTCCGAACTCTGCTGTCCGCGGAAGCCGCATCCACAGTTGCGCTACCACGAGCGAGGACGGCAGACGGACGATTAAGTAGGCCAACCGTTCAGCATTGCGTAAGGCGATACCTCTGTCCAGCCACAACACAGCAAGCCCTGCGCCGCGCGCTGGCATCAGTGTTCGCCCTGGCCACCCGTCCCTGCCGGCTTCTCCAAGGCTCGCCCTCGTACGCCGTCCTGCCGAGGGACACCCGACCAGACCACCTCTCATCGCCGCCGTGCTTGCGCGCCGCTTCTTGCCGAACGACGGCGTCGGGCCGGCACCCTGGCGTGATGAGACAGAGATCAACGACTGCGATGATCGAGGCGTGAAGCGCATGAGCGTCGCGCTGGTCGTGGCCGGCCTGCTGAGCGTGACGATTCCGGGCGGCGCCGTGCACGCGGCTTCCGCATCGGAGTCTCTCGACTCCGTCGTGCAGGCGATCAAAAAGCAGTTCGCGAAGAAGAGCACCGTGCACTTCTCCGTTAGGCGACGCGGCGGCCCTCCGCCCTCGGAGGGTCTCAAGATCTCCGGCGCGCACCGCTTCAACGCTTCGGGCATGTACGCCGCCGACCTCACCGAGATCTCCCGCGAAACGCCAGTACATCCAGGCCGTCATCGCGCACACCACCAGACGCATTTGCGTGGTCGACACCACCGCTCACATGAGCGCCAACTGGGTCATCCAAGCGATCAGAAATCTGGTGATGGATCTGACCGACGCGGGCTGCCGGGCGCGCTTCCGATCCGAGATCGGGATGGGAAGTTCTCGGTGCTCATGAAAGAGATTCTCGCCGAGGCCGGCATCAAGACCGTGCTCACCGGCATTCGGATGCCGCAGATGAACTCGGTCACGGAGCGGTGGGTGCAGTCGTGTCGCAACGAGCTTCTCGACCGCTGCCTCGTTTGGAACGAACGCCACCCGCGGCACGCCCTGCGCGAGTACGGACACTTCTACAACCAGCACCGGGCCCATCAAGCCCTGGACCAAGCAGCGCCGCTGCGTTCCGCCCCTGACCCGATCTCGGATCCGACTCAAATCATCGACCTGAATGTACGCCGACGAGACCGGCTCGGCGGCGTTCTCCACGAATACTCACACGTCGCTTGACCTGCGTGGATGGATTTTCGGCAGGAGAGGGTTGAAAGGGATTCGTTGTGCCCGAAGTTCAGTGACGTCTACCAACGAACGAGCATTAGTTGGCTTGACACCCCCAAAGGCCCCAAGCAACATACAACGAATGGCAGCCTCCGCTGTAGCCGTAGAGTATTTAGATTCTTCGGAGAACATACCAGCGCGCAACCGCCACGTGCCGAGATCCATACTTCTCCAAGCGCCCCTGCTCCAGCAGGGCTGGAATAGCGGCAGACACCTCAGGCGATACAGCCCCGATCTTATGGAAGTCATATTTGAGCTCCCGCACGATCTCAACGCAATCCCACGTCCCGTAGATAAGGGCCTCGCACTCTTCAATGCTGAAGGCACTGGTCGTCCACACAAGTAGAGAACCTCCAACTTCGAGATGCTCGGCTCCTTCGCTGACCACTCTCGTGAAGAGGTCAAGATCCGGGTGTGGGCAGTTCGCGGCGATGAGGTCAAATTTCCTGTCGCCCACAGCCTCGAAGGCGTTGCTCTCCCATGCCTCAATTTCCGTGTCGTTGAGGCCGGCGTTGTAGATCGTATTCTGTACTGCTGCTGGGTCGATATCCACGCAAGTGACGTCAGCTCCGCACAGGGAGGCGACTATACCGATCAGACCGCTTCCGCATCCGACGTCAAGGATGCGCAACCCCTGCGCCGAGCGCCTGACCACTTCCTCTGCGAACGTCCTGCCGATCAACGAAGGAGGATAGACTCGCTCCGCCCAGGTTTCAAGACGAACTTCAAGCTCTCGACTCATGAAGATCTCGAAAATCATGGTGATCCTTCGCCTCCTGGGCATCGAGAAACAGATTGAGGCCGACCTAAATCTCGTTTCCCGTGTGCTTAGAATCCAGAAGAACCTGAGCAGTTCAGATCGCGTATCTCACGCAGTAGTATCACACGAATAGCGAATGGCCAGAGCAAGGCGCATATCTCCTGCTCAGGGCATCAACCGTCCGTGTCGACAACTATGATCACCGCTACGGTCGATCAGTCACGTAAATCCCACCGCGTACCTCATTGTCAACCTCTGACCTTTCTGCTTCAATAGCCGATCCTGGGTTGTATCGAGCGGGAGCTCACGTGGATAGCGAATTACATCTGCCGCACGACGTAGAGTACGTCAACCGCTTCGGCTTCAGCGGCCGGCTTGACCAGCCAGATCACCTGTCGCCGCCCTACGATGTGATCCACAACCTGGCCAAGAATGCTCCCCAGTTGTTGCGGGCAGGTGATCTGGGCGAGGAGATCGCGCGGCTTCCCATCATCGAAGCACCTGTGCCCGCCGATGAGCTGGAGCTGTTCAAGATGGCGTATAGCTTCTTGGTGCAGGCGTATGTCTGGGAGCCGATCCACCTGGATCAAAGCGGCCTTCCCAGAACAACCGTTCCCATGCAGCTGGCGAAGCCGCTCATCTCGATATCCGCCGAGCTTGACGAGCCTCCCACGTACTTGTACTCCGACCACACGATTCGGAACAGCAGGCTCATCGATTCTGGGAAACCTGCAATACTCGAAAACCTGAAATCGGTCTACACGTTTTCAGGAACCAGCGACGAAAATCAGTTCGTAGTAGTCCATACCGCATATGAGCAGGTCGGTCTCCCCGCTGTCCGTAAAGCAATCAGCCTGATGACGCAGAGCCACCTCGATCTGAGCGATGGTCTCGACGCGATCGCAGCGACGATCGAGCAGATGCGGCATGAATTCCTAAAGGTCAAAGACGTCGTCTCGCCAAAAATCTTTCAAAGCAATATTCGCCTGTATCTGATGGGGTGGCGGAATAACCTTCCGTCAATTCGCTTCGAGGGCGCCCGCATCAACGCCTCTGAGCTTCGCGGCGAGACGGGATCGGGAAGTGCGCTTCTTCCCTTTTTTGACCGCTTCATGTCCATTATGCATGACGTAGAGCAGGCTGACGAGAATGAGAACCTGCAGACATACTGGGACTTCGACAAGTACCGACCGAAGTGGCATCGGTCCACTCTTGAATGGGTTGCGGCCTCCACAAGGATACGGGAAAAGGCTCTCCAAAGCCCTCATTGCAGGAGAAGTTATAATCGCGTCGTTGAGCAGGTGGCTCGTCTCAGGGAAGCGCACCTACACAATGTCGGCATCTATCTCCGAGGGAACGCGGGCCTCGCTTTTCGAGGAAACTATGGTACCGGGGGATCGAACTTCGCCACATACCTTCACGCCCTGGTGGTGCACAACCGTAAGATGATGATCTGATAGTTTCACCAAGGTGACGGGGATGAAGGGGCGTATACGTGAAAGATGGCACATCCGTCCGAATCGGAATTATCGGCACGGGCAGCATTGCGCGTGATCAACATGGTCCCGCCTGCGTCGAGGTAGCCGGCGCTCAACTAAACAGTGTACTTAGTAGGACTGCGGAGAACGCCGACAATTTTGCTTCATCATTCGTATTGGACAGAAAGGTGAAGTCCTTCATCGACCGTGATGCTTTTCTGGCTGACGACTCGCTGGACGCGGTGATCATCGCCAGTCCTGACTCACTGCACTTCGAACAGGCAAAGGCGTGTCTAGAGGCAGGAAAGCATGTACTGGTAGAAAAACCATTTGCCTTGACTCTCGACGAGAGCCTCGCCTTGATTCAGTTGGCGGACAAGACTGGACTCCAACTGGGAGTGGGTTTTCACTTGCGCTGGCATCCAGGAATCGAACATGTACTGAACCTGATCAAAAAGCGAGAGATCGGCAACGTGCGTCATATCGCTATGCGGTGGACGTTCCTACGTGATACGACGGCCGACTGGCGGGCAGATCCCGCATTCAGTCGGTGGTGGTCACTGTCTGGGGTGGGCTCTCACTGCCTCGATCTCATGCGCATGTTCATGGATCGGTTCGGCTGGACGCGCTCGTTCCTGTCCGGCTCGTGCATGAGCGGGATTCTGGGAAGCCGCAACGAGGAAACCACTCTGATCACGGCCATCTTTCAACAAGGGCTTACCGCGCAGATCCTTTCCTCCGTTCTCTTCCCATCGCAATCAGAGCTGTCGTTCTTTGGCGACAAGGGGAGCATCACGTGCGATGGACTGCTTGGACGATCAGCGCCCGGAATCGTCACTTTGAACGGCATGCCATCCACCTATGTTTTCGAGAACCCTTACCGCCGGCAGCTTGAAGGCTTCTGTTCTTCAATCATCAAAGGGTCTCCCTTCCCCGTTCACGGAAAGGTATGGATCGACGTCCTTAATGATCTAAATCATATTTCTAGAGAAGAATAGCACAAATGGATCCGTTTACCATCATCGGCTTGATCCTGGGCGCTGTGGGAACCATCTATACTGCGGCTTCATACTATGCATCCAGCAAGACGAAGAGCCCCGGAGCCCCTGCTCGGAAGGGCGCGGACACGTCGGCAGCCATGGGGGCTGATGGTGCCCCACTTGCTGCAATCACGGCGTCTCGCAAGTTGGTGATCGGATGCATCAATTGGCCTCCTTTCGCCAAATTCCATAGAGACGGCAGCTCCGTATCATTCAGTGAGCTCTATGTCGAGGTGCTGCAGGAGATCGGCAGACGTAATAATATCGATGTCCAGTTCCTTCCGACCCGTGCCAGCCAAATAGTTCCCCAGCTCGAGAACGCGCAGGTCGATGCGATCGCCTGCCTTCTTGAGACCCCGCAAAGAAGGCACCTTGGTGAGGTTGTAGATGCCAGGTTCGGGGTCCCAGTCATCGGGGTCGTTCGCAAAGAGGGAGTGGCGAAGTGGAACCCCCAACGGCTCAGGGACAGAAGCACAATCGTGGCCGCCGTCGTTGGTGAAGTGGGAGAGGAGGTCGCCCGGACTCGCTATGGGGCGACGTGCGAGAACGGGAGGCTGATAACCATCGACACAGATTATGTTCCCGGAGTGTTTCTCCAGATCGCGCTGGGAAATGCGGACATCGCCCTTGTTTCGGGAACACGATGGCTGCAGTACTGCAAGGACGTCGATCCAGCGGAGATCAATCTGTGCTGTGTTTTCGCGGACCTGCCCCTCCTTCTCGTGCCCTGCGGCGTCTTCGTCCGAGCAAACTGTGATGAACTGAGGGACTGGCTCGATCGAGAACTGTACGAAATGTGGGATCGGCCAGAATTGCAGGAGCGTTGCCGTCAAATAGTCGAAGATTACGGACCTTTCATTGTACCACTTTGAAGAGCTTATAAAGGTTGCCCTGTCTCCGGCTCTGGCTCTTTTGATCGTCATAACTATCGCGCTGGTCGAAAAATGGTTCGGACCTACGGTAGGCGGGCTTCTGCAAGGGACTCCGATCGTGGCCTTTCCGGTGATGCTTTATCTCTCACTCAGCCAACCGGCGGAGTTCTTCAGCGATGCTGCTGTATATGCGGTAGCCGGTGTTTTTCCGTTCCAGGCGAGCCTGCTCGTGTTCGTTACTGTCCGGAAGCGGAGCACGGCCGTCGTAGTTGGCCTAGCCATTCTTGTGTGGGTCTCATGCGCCATCGGGATGAGTCTTGTCGGCCCAATAGTTGGCGTAACGGTGGCGATGGCCTCTTTCCCTGTGATTTGGCTGAAAGCCAGGAGGGTCTGTCGGAGATCGGACGTTCTCTCGAGCGTTCATGAAATCATATCGCCACGGCTCTCGGCTCGAGCGGGCATAGCCTTTGTGGTCGTATTTGCGATCAGTTTGTTTTCCAGAATGCTGGACAGCGGGTGGACCGGTCTCGCGATCATGTTCCCTACGACCTCCATCATCCTTCTGTCCTTCAATCATGCGGGAGGCGGCTATCCGCGGGTTATCAGGAGTTTCACCGGGATCAATACCACGGTCATAGCATTGGCGATGTTTCTTCTGTGCTGTGCCATCTTCTGTCGCAGTTTGCCAAGTGTTGCAGCGGTCTTCCTGGCTCTCCTGACGTCGCTTGCCTTCACCGCCGTGATCGTCGTGTATTCGCGCAGGCGGACGACAGTGTCGGCAAGGTGACGCTGCGCCTGCCGGAAATTGGGGTCCGTGCAGTTCAGGCGGCATGTGGGTACTTGTGGAGGATTGCTCCGAGCCGGTCGTGGAGGGTGTCACTTGAAGTGACAACCTCCGGTCGTGCCGGCGGATATTCAGGCCCAGGATGCGCGCCGGTTCGGTGAGCGGGTCGGGGCGGCGCGGAGTAGGCCGCCTGGTCGAGGGCTTGATGAGCGCGATGCTCGTTGTTGAGCTTCTCGTACTCGCCCAGGGAGTGGCGTAGATGGCCATCATTCCAGAGCAGGCAGCGGTCCAGGAGTTCGCGGCGGCAGGTCTGCACCCACCGTTCCATGATGGAGTTCATGCGCGGCATCCGGGTGCCGGTGAGTACAGCCTGGATACTGGCGTCGGCGAGGATTTCATCCATAAGAGAGGGAACTTGCCGTCCCGGTCTCGGATCAGGGACTGCGCCCTGCAGCCCGCGTCCTCGAGATTCATGACGAGGTTCCTGATCGTCTGGGTGACCCAGACCGCGGTCGGGTAGGCGGTCGTGCCGAGCACATGGATGCGCCTGGTGGGATGCTCGATGACGGCCATCATGTAGTGGCGCTTGCCGTTGAGGGTGATGGTCTCGATGAAGTCGCAAGCCAGAAGTGCGTCGGCTTGTGATCGTAGGAAGTGGGCCCAGGTGGTGGAGGCCCGCTCGGGTGCCCTATCAAGACCTTCCCATTGGAGGATCCCCAGAGTGTGGAAGCAGCAACCTTGAGGCCGAGCATGCTGAGTTCGCCGTGCACTCGCCGATAGCCCCAGGAGGGGTCCTCTCGGACCAGGCGCAGAATGGGTGTGTAGATGGAGCGGACGGTCGGCGGGCGCTCACGGCGTTTCGGCCGGCAGGTACGGGCATGTTGGTGCTTCACCAACTCGCGGTGCCAGTGCAGGATGGTGTCTGGGCGGACGACAAGCCGGCCTCGACGTAGGACCGCTGGGGGCGGAAAGGTCAGGAGCGCCCCCATGAAGAGACGGTTTTCAGGGGCGAACCTCACCCGTGCATTGGTGCCAGGCTGCTGTTGCAGGACCATGACCTGGTGACGCAGGACAAGAGTCTCGACATCCTAATCATGATCACTCATCGGCAGTGGCCGAAGTGCGGCGAACGCGTTCGTGACGGTGAGATAGGCCAGGCGAAGAAGCGCGAACGATCATCATGCCGCACCAGCTCTCCTCCACGGACGAGTGGAGACCGCCTATGCCTGAAGGGTGTTAATACTCCGTTCACGGTCGTGAGCTGCGGGTTTGTCTCGGCTTCCTGGTCGGAGCAGTGGCCTGGGCCAGGCATGCTCGAGGCTCGTGACGCTCCGTCTCATCTACATGATCTTCTGCCGCATCGTAGGTTGGCTGACGCTGCTGGCCCGTAGCGACGCCTCCAAGAACATGGAGATCCTCGTCCTGCGGCACGAGGCCACCGTGCTGCGCCGCCAGGCCACCGTCCACGGCTGTCATGGGCGGACCGAGCTGTGCTGTCCGCGCTGGGCCGAGAACTGCCAGCGTGGCCGCCGGTTGAGCACATCAGGGACGCAGCTGCGCTGGCACCAGCATCTGATCGCAAGTCCCTGTACTTACCATGCACCGGAACATAGGACCGCCAGCGACCGATCCGGCGGTCGTGGCGTTGATCCAGCAGTTGGCACGGCAGAATCCCCGCTGGGGTTACGAGCGCATCCGTGGCGAACTGCGGCTTCTGGGCCATCAGGTGAGTAGTGCGACGATCCGCCGGGTACTGAACCGGGCGCGCCTGGGTCCGGCACCGCGACGTGCCGATGACCGCTGGCGTGATTTCCTCCGCGCCCACGCCGCCAGCACGCTGGCTTGTGACTTCTTCACGATGGACACTGAATCGCCCCGAATTTGATGGAGACCTCAGCGGTTGATTGCGATGGGTTCGTTGGGGTGGTGTTGAGCGTAGTAGAGACCTTCGAACTCCTCTG
>NZ_JBIAOF010000023.1:0-64180 GCF_042878785.1 Nonomuraea sp. NPDC003560
GCGCTACGACAAGCGCGCCTACGTCTTCCTCGGCACCGTCACCCTGGCCGCCCTGGTCATCTGGCTCCGGACCTGATCTAAGAAACAGCTCCTAGGGCGGCTTCGTGTCCGGCATCGGCGGCACGGCGGAGCCAGTCCATGCCGTCGTGTCCCCAGCCGCGCAGCAGGGTGAACAGGCCCAGGTGAAAACACGCCTCAGCGTCGCCGTCCAGGGCCGTGCGGGCCAGGCGGGCGGCGATGCGGCCGTGGACGTCGCGGTAGCACTGGATCACCTCTTCGGGGGTCAGATGATCGGCCGACAACATCGTGGCAGGGCCGGCCGTGGCAGGAAGGACAGCTGATCGGCCCGGTGAGGCGCTCGCCGGCTGGTCGTCGCGTCGGGCGTGGAGCAAGCGGGTTCTCCAGGTCTCCAGGTCCATCGGGCCGAGATCCAGGTTTCCTTCCTGGGCCGCCTGGTGGCAGGCCGAGACGTAGGAGGCCACCCAGATCCACGCGGGCAGGCGACGCCGTTTGCCGCTGAGGATCTCCTGGGTGGTGCTGGCGGCCAGTTCGCGGCCTTTGCTGCCGTTGGGCAGCGGGTTGCGAGACAGCATGCGCAGGTGGGCCAGGGCCGGGCTGCCGGCCTGTTCCCGCAGCTCATTGAGCTGGTTGATGAAAGCGCGGTGGGCAGCGCTTTGCTCGTAGGTCATCGTTCGTGGTCGATTCGTGATCACCGGATGGGGGGTTAGTCATGCCGTGAGGGAGGGGGATCAACGAATCGTGACGGCAGTCATGTTGCCACCGATACGGGGCAAGCCGCGCGCCGATCACACATTCGACTTTGTTCGGTACGGCTTGCCTTCTTGCAGGCCAGCCCACACGGCGTGTCCCGGTAGACCTCGACGAACCCCGAAGGAGTCCGAACGAGGTCGAACGCCTGGAGCCTTGGACGGGGGCGGGGTTCAGGTCGCCACCATGTCGAGCGGACCGCACCGACATCGTTCGACACCGTTTGAGCCGCTGGTGACGGCACGTCAAGGCCGTGCATCGTGAGCGTCGCACGCCGGGCCTGCGTGCCCGACGACCTCCCCCTTCACAACGTCGTGAGGAACGCCATGAACAACAACCGGGGACTGTGGGTGGCAGTGATCGTCACCGCTGGTCTCTTCGTCGCCTTCGCCGGCGGCGGTCTCGCCTGGCTGGGCGGCACCCCGGCGCCGTTGGCCGTGCTGGCCGGAGCGGCGGGGTTCGCCGGCTTCGTCGGCCTTGCCTTGGCCGTCATGACGTTCCTGGCGCGCGCGCGGGATTGATCCCATGGCCGCCCCCACTCGCTCCCGTCCTGGAAGATTCGCTCGCTGCCCGGGAGCCGCAATGAGCTCGCCGATGACCCCGCCTACGTTCGCCTGCCAGCAGCTGCCCGGCGTCACCGTGATCTCGGTGGCCGGAGACCTGGAGGCCGTCAACGCTGACCGGCTGGACGCCTATATCGTCCGCGCGCGCTGTCAGCCGGGCGACCATGTGGTGCTCGATCTGAGCGAGGTGCCGTTCATGGCGCAGTCCGGCCTGCGCGTGCTGCTCAACGTCCGGGCCTTGACTCGACGGCACGGCGGCGACCTTCACCTGGCAGCTCTGCAGGAATCACCCGACCGCTTGCTGGACACCGCCGGCGCCAGGCCTGTGCTAACCGTGCATCGCAGTGTGGAACAGGCCATCCTGGCGGCCCTGAACGCCGCTAATCCGCGTGACGAACGGCTGTGACCATATGCAGGTATGGGGCTCCACCCGGGCGCCGCGGTCGCCGGCCTCCGCCGCCGGTCAGTCGAAGAGCTGGACGACGGTGGCCTTCTTGCCCTGGTCGTAGCTGTCGATGATCAGGTACCAGTAGTCGTCGTAGGGAACCCACAGCGTGAGAGGGCTGTAGTCGGCCTGCCGTCAACGACGCTGTCACCAAGGACACGCGATGTCGTGCAAGAGGTGGGTGACCCATCCGGTGCCGGGACGGCTCCGAAGCCTGGGTGGCTGGTGCTGTGCCGGTCGAGGCTGGAAGGGGCTGTATGGGAGCGCGTGACCGGTCGCCGGTAAGCGAGGACCGTCCAGGCGGTGGTCCGCCGGGTCTGGAGGAGTTGCTGCGGGCGGTCGGCAAGGGTGATCGCGAGGCGTTCGAGCGGTTGTATGAGGTGCTGGCGCCGCGGGTGTACGGGCTGGTGCTGCGGGTGCTGCGAGATCGCGCGCACAGTGAGGAGGTGGCCCAAGAAGTGCTGGTGGAGGTGTGGCGCAGCGCTGCCCGCTACGAGCCGGACAGGGGGTCGGTGATGGCGTGGGTTCTGACCATCGCCCACCGGCGGGCGATCGACCGGGTGCGTTCGGCGCAGGCGGGCACCGACCGGGAGGAGCGGGCCGCGCGGCTGGAGCCGCACCGCTGTTTCGATGCGGTGGCGGAGCTGGTGGTGGGGCGGTTGGAGGGCGAGCGGTTGCGCCGCTGCCTGGGCAATCTCACCGAGCTGCAGCGCGAGTCGGTCATCTTCGCCTACTACGGCGGCTACTCCTACCGGGAGGTCGCCGAGCTGGTCAAGGCGCCGCTGGGGACGGTCAAGACACGGATGCGCGATGGGCTGATTCGGCTGCGCGACTGCCTGGGAGTGGAGCGATGAAGGCGGCAGAGGGCGGGTTCGACCCGCACACCCTGGCGGGCGCCTATGCGCTGGACGCCATCGACGACGAGGGCGAGCGGCACCGTTTCGAGCGGCATCTGGCCGCGTGTGCCGGGTGTGCGCAGGAGATCACCGGGTTCACCGAGACGGCCGCTCGCCTCGGCGTGGCGGTGGCGGCCGAGCCGCCTTCCGGCCTGCGGGCGCGGGTGCTGGCCGAGATCGAGCAGGTGCGTCAGCTGCCGCCGGCGCTGGCGCCTGCGGCGCCTTCCCGGCGGGTGTGGAGGGTCGCCTGGCGGCCGTGGCTGGCGGCAGTGAGTGTGGCTGCGGCCTTGGCCGTAGTGGCCGGGCTCGGCGTAAGCACGGTGCAGGCCCGTCAGGAGCTGGAGCAGGCGCGGCGGGCCGAGCAGCGGATCGCCGCGGTGCTGAGCGCGGCTGACGCCCGCACGATCACCGCTCCAGCAGCACACGCTGCGGGGGCGGGACGGGACGGCCGGGGCACGGTGGTGCTGTCACGCTCGCAGGGCGCGCTGGTGTTCTGGGCGGCCGGGCTGAGTGAGCCGCCCGCGGGCCGCGTCTACCAGCTGTGGCAGCTCGCGCCGGGACGGATCACCTCGGCCGGGCTGCTGGCCTCCACCGGCTCCGGCGGAACGGTGCCGGTCCTCGCCGCCATCAGCGCCGGTGCGGGCCAGGTGGGGGTAACAGTGGAGCCGGCCGGCGGGTCACGGCAGCCGACCAGCACGCCGTTGCTGCTGGTGGACATGCCCGCCGCCTGACCTTCCCACCCGGCACCCGCCACCGGGGAAACCGGCACCCATCCGTTTGGGCAGTGGCTCCGAAGCCCTGCTGTGACTGTTGAGAAACAAGCCGACGACGTGGCGGCTTCCATACCGACCTCGCCACCAGCCGCCGTGTCGGCGGGCCGGACGCCGGGGGCCGGCGTGTCGGGGGTCTTCGGTGTGCTGGCCGCGGCGCTGGCGCTGGGGGTGGCGGAGCTGACCGCCGCGCTGGTCGGCCGGCCCCAGGCCGGTCCGCTGCTCGCGGTGGGGTCGGCGGTCATCGATGCGAGCCCGGCGTGGCTGAAGGACTTCGCCATCCGCACCTTCGGCACCGCCGACAAGCCGGTCCTGCTCCTGACGCTGGCAGCCGTGATCGCGGCCGCGTCGGCGGCCGTCGGAACGGCCGCGCCCCGGCGACCGCGCCTGGCCATCGCGGCCCTGGCAGGACTCGCGGCGATCGCCGGGGCCGCGGCGCTGTCCCGGCCGGGGGCAGGACTGATCGACGCGCTGCCCGCTGCGGTGGGGGCGGCGGGCAGCAGCTTCGCCCTGCTCTACACCCGCCGCCGACCTCGCCCCGCGCGTGAGAGCCGCATCACGCTCGGCGACGTGGTGTGCTACGTCCATCCCCTCCAGCTGCCGGTGCCAGCAGCCGATCGGCGGGCCCTGCTCACTCGCGGCGCCCTCGTGCTCGGGGCGGCCGTCCTGACCGGAGGCGCCGGTCGGGTGATCACCTCGGCCCGGCAGGCGTCCGCCGACGGCCGCGCTCTGGTGCTGCCCCCTCCCGCCGCCCCGGCCCGGCCGCTCCCACCGAGCGTGGGATTGAGAGTGCCGGGGCTGGGTCCGTTCACCACCCCCAACGACGCCTTCTACCGGGTCGACACCGCGCTGATCGTGCCGCGCCTGCCGCACCAGGAATGGACGCTGCGCATCCACGGCCTGGTCGACCGCCCGGTCGAACTGTCCTTCGCCCAGGTGCTGGCCCGCCCGCTGACCGAGCGCGACATCACCCTGACCTGCGTGTCCAACGAGGTCGGCGGCCCGTACGCCGGAAACGCCCGCTGGCTCGGCGTCGACCTGGCCACACTGCTGCGCGAGGCCGGCATCCAGCCAGGGGCCGACCAGATCCTTTCCCGCTCCGCAGACGGCTGGACCGCCTCCACCGCCCTGGAATCGGTGCTGGACGGCCGCGACGCGCTACTGGCCATCGCGATGAACGGCAGCCCGCTGCCACCCGCCCACGGATTCCCGGCCCGGATGATCGTCCCCGGCCTGTACGGCTACGTCTCGGCCACCAAATGGGTCACCGACCTCAAGCTCACCCGCTTCGCCGACGAACGCGCGTACTGGACCCGGCGCGGCTGGGCCGAACGCGCGCCGATCAAGACCGCCTCCCGCATCGAGGTGCCCAAGCCCTTCGCAGAGATACCCGCCGGCCCGGTCACCGTCGCCGGCACCGCCTGGGCCCAGCACCGCGGCGTCGCCGCCGTCGAGGTCCGCGGCGACGACGCCCCCTGGCGCCCGGCCGACCTGGCCGCCTCCGCCGGGCCCGACACCTGGCGGCAATGGCACACGACCTGGCAGGCCACCCCCGGACAGCACCGCCTGCAGGTCCGCGCCACCGACGCGGGCGGCCACACCCAGCCCGCCGAACGCATGCCGCCCATCCCGGACGGCGCCACCGGCTGGCACACGGTCCTGGTGACCGTCACCTGAACTCCCCTCAACACATCCATTCACCAAACACAGGAGCATCATGAACATTCGTCATGCCGCCGGACTGCCGATCCTGGCCATGGCCGGCGCGATGGCCGTCTCACTGACCGGTACCGGCTCAGCCGCGCTGGCCTCCACCCGGCACACCGACACCGCTGCCAGCAGCGTGACATCCGCCGCCGCGCAGCCGATGACCGCCCGGCGCCCCTTCGGGCCCGCCTGCTCGGCCGTGCCCCGCACCGGCAAGGGCAGCTTCACCGGCATGGCCGCCGACCCCGTCGCCACCGCCGCCTCCCACAACCCCGCCCTGTCCACCCTCGTCGCTGCAGTGAAGAAGGCCGACCTCGTCGACACCCTCAACGGAGCCGACGGCATCACCGTCTTCGCCCCCACCAACCAGGCGTTCGCCAAAATCCCCAAGCAGACCCTGGCCAAGGTCCTGGCCGACAAGAAGATGCTGACATCCATCCTCACCTACCACGTCGTCGCCGGCCGCAAGACCCCGGCCGACCTGCGGCGCGGCCGCTTCACCACCCTGCAGGGCAGCACGGTCGCCACCCGCGGCTCCGGGACCACCTACGCGGTCAACAACGCCCGAGTCGTCTGCGGCGACGTGGCCACCCGCAACGCCACCGTCTACATCATCGACACCGTCCTCATGCCCACCAGGTAGCCGTGCACCGGGCCCGCCGCACCGGCGGGCCCGATCACGACGACGATCCTGAGGCCTGGCCGCGCCCGCACAAAGCATGATCACGGCCCTCTGCCAGCCCCCACCTCCTCTTCTCTCACCGTCACCGCCTCACCTCGGTAAGGAACACGCACATGATCACGAACAAGCGTCTGACCGCCGCTGCGCCCCTGCTGGCCTTGGCCGTGTCCCTGACCGCCTGCGGCGACACCAGCGCCGGCACCGGCGCGGCCCCCGCCGCCAGCAGCGCCGCCCCGGCACCAGCCAGCAGTGCCCCGATGGCCACCGACTCGACCACCGGGCCCGCCGCCGATGCGCCGTTCGGCACGGCCTGCTCCGCAGTTCCCGCCTCCGGCGAGGGCAGCTTCACCGGCATGGCCGACGACCCGGTCGCCACCGCCGCCTCCAACAACCCGGTCCTGTCCACCCTGGTCACCGCGGTGCAGAAGGCCGGCCTGGCCGACACCCTCAACTCAGCCGACGGCATCACCGTCTTCGCCCCGACCAACGACGCCTTCGCCAAGATCGACAAAAAGACGCTGGACAAGGTGCTGGCCGACAAGAAGACCCTGACCGACATCCTCACCTACCACGTCGTCCCCGGCCGCAAGACCCCCGCCGACCTGCAAAGCGGCTCCTTCACCACCCTGCAGGGCGGCAAGGTCACCACAACGGGATCCGGCGAGGACTACAAGATCGGCGACGCCGACGTGGTATGCGGCAACGTACGCACCCGCAACGCCACCATCTACATCATCGGCACCGTCCTCATGCCCAAGAAATAGGAAGTCCTCGGAGTGCTGGCCATCGAGATCGAACTCCTCCAGCCCCGCCACCACCTGAAACACCATCGACCTGCTACCACGACGTAGGGCCCGGTGCATCGCGTCGGGCCCTACATCGTGCGTTCATCTAACGACCGTTTGATGAACGTGCGCAGGATGTCCGGCCAAACGGGGATCGTCGGGCGTCGTGTCCGGTTCGGGCGTTCATTTTGCCGTTCATTTTTATCCGAAACCTGTTACTGTTCAGATTCTTCGTATATGACGTTTGATGAACGGGAGGCGGCCCCGTGGCGCTCATCGGCCTGGTTCGGGTCAGCACCGACAAGCAGAAGACCCAACGCCAGCACGACGCCCTCGACCCGATCTGCCTGAAAGTGTTCGAGGAGACGATCAGCGGCAAGCTCGCCACCGACGACCGGCCCGCACTGCTGGACGCGCTGTCCTACCTGCGCGACGGGGACATGCTGACCGTCCAGGAGGTCGACCGGCTCGGCCGCAACCTCCTGGAAGGGCTCATCGTCCTGAACGACCTGTTCCAGCGGGGCATCGCGGTCAAGGTGCTGGAGGGCATCGCGGCCGGCGAGCACACCGAGCGCTCCCTGATCCTCGACCTGGCCCTGGCCCTGTCGGAGGACCGGCGCCGCGACATCGTCCGCAAGACCAGGAACGGCCTGGAGGCGGCCCGCCTCCGCGGCCGGGTCGGCGGCCGCCCCCCGGTGGTCGACGACGACAAACGCGCCGCGATCCTCGACCGCCGCCGGCGCGGGGAATCCATCCGCACCATCGCCGCCGGGGTGAAGGTCTCGGTCGGCGTCGTCCACAAAACCCTCGCAGCCGCTGAGGCGCCACCTTCACCTCTCATCGGCAGCACCGCGACGGTTCCGGTGACCGCATCGGTCGACCAGGCTCATGAGGGCGATCATGACGACGATGAGGGGCACGCCCTCCTCCCGCCCGTTCCTGTCCAAGAGCGGGCGCTTGAAGAACCGGCTGCCGGCAACGAGAGCCAGGCCGCACGTGCCCTGCGCACCGTTGCCCGGCTGGGCCCGGACTGGGCCACCGACGACAACGATGTCCTGTGGTGGCGGCGCGAGATGCGGGCCGGCAGCGTGAGCCCCGCCTGGCCCGGCACCGGCTGGACCGCCCGCACCGCCCAGCACATCCCGATCACCACCGGCGCCGGCAAGCGCGGCGCCTACCCCTCACGGATCAAGGCGCTGACCGCCGTGGCCGCCGACTTCGAGGCCCGCCGCCGCGCCCGGACCGAGCACGCTGACGTGGCGCTGGACGGCGCGCCCGGCTGGCGGCTGAGGCAGACCCAGGCCGACCACGACCGCCACCGCTGGAACGTCGTTGCCCCCACCGGCGAGATCGCCGGGACGGTGACCCGGGCCGGTTGGCACGACCAGGCGTGGGAGGCGACCGCCGGCGACCCGGCCACGCGGCATTACTACCCGGTCCCGGTCCAGCCGATCGGGGACGAGCCGGGCCGCAGCAGCGCCGAGGGATGCTGGCGGACCCGGAACGCGGCAGCGCTGGCGGTCGCACGTTGGCACGACCCGGCCTGACCAGGCGGGCCACTACATGGCGTACTCCTCCCGAGCGTGGCCCCAACCGCCAGGTAGTCCCAACCGCCGCGCGGGCCGCCGACACGGCCATGTTGTGCCCCCACGGGCAGCCGGGCAGCAGAATGGTTCGGGTTGTCGTCCTCCAGCCCCTGGTACAGCGTCGAGCCGGCCTGGCGCCGAGCTCGCGGGCGATCTGGGTGACCGACTGGCCGCGCCCGCACCGGGGGCGGTTGGCCTGGCCTGCTGCGATGGTCAGGGCTAGGCAGCTCCGGCGCGTAAACGTATCGTCATCTTATGACTACAGAAAGTAGCGACGTCGTGCGGGAAGGTCACCAGCCAGCCCTGCCCGCCAACCGCAGACGCCGAGAGATCCGGCGGCGAGCAATCGCCGCCGGCCTGACCGCGCTGGCGCTTCTCGCCACCACGGCCGCCCCCGCCACGGCGGCCACCCACCTGGCGGCGCGGCAGAGCATGCGGGTCAACACCTGCGACCGGGGCACCTTCTACTCCTTCGATCAGTGGTCCAAGGGCAACGCGCAGCTGTGTGTGAACACCTGGCAGCGCGGCGACGGCAGTTATGCGGTCGAGGCATCCTTCTACGGCGACTTCTACTACTACTGGGGCGGCGCGTGGTACTCCGACGGAGACTGCGTCTTCGGCTGCTCCCTGAGCGGGAACTTCACCCTCGAAAAGAGCGACGGTTCGCGCACGTATGGCTGGTTCAGTAACAGCCTGAACGGTAACTCTGGCTGGGCCGGCCACACCTTCGACGTGGGCGGCGGCCGCTACCAGCTCACCGCCGCCGTACGAAAGGAAGGCGGCTACTGGCGCAACCAGGGAAGTGGCCAGTACTCCGCCAGTTCCATCGTCCCGATGCACGGCCTGAAGATCACAGTCGACCTCCCCTGAACGACCGCCGCCCCCGCCCGCGAGCCGGGAGAGCCCGCATAGTCGTGCGACCACGGCCACGAGGACCGGCGGGAGGGGGCGGGTCCAACGGCTTCTTCAAGGGCCGTTCGTATGGCCCGGAGTCATGGCCCGCTGGGTGGCCCCCGGCTTCTAAGGTCGTTCCCGCCAGAGCCTCCCTCGCCCGGTCCCCGGACGAGGGAGGCTCAAGGCTTGTGATGTGACGCGCCATCGGGGGCTGAAGCCCCCTCATCGATTCGATTACTCTACGTTGACTTACGATTACGCAGCGCAGATAACTTGAGGTAGAGCCTCACGCGAGGGCGCCCCCATCAAAAGGAGCACGCCATGAAAACCGTCACGCGAGCACTCAAGGCCGGCCTCTGCGCCCTGGCCGCCGGAGGAGCTCTCCTGGCCTCAACGCCCGCCGCGTCGGCGGAGTCCTGGCACTGGCACTCGCGCCACGAGACCTGGCTGGGCTGCCAGACCTACGCCACCATCACGTTCCCGAGCTGGCAGGCGGACCGCCTGAAGTGCGAGATCGAAGGCACCTGGAGCCCGTGGCAGACCTACGCCCTCTACATCTACTACTGACCCTGCCCGCGGCCACGGGCCCGGCCCGTGGCCGGGCAGTGCCTGATGCGGCACTAGGACGGCGCGGGCGCCATCAGCAGCGGGTCAGCATGTCGGACAGTGCCCGGCTTGGACGCCGCCCGCGCCGCCGGCCGTCCGGCCAAGGTGGCCAACGACGTGCTCGCCGTGGCGCGAGCCCGGCGCTGGCGCGGCCAGTCAGTCACCCAGATCGGCCTGCGAGCTCGGCGTCGGCCGCTCGGATGCTGTAGCGGGCGCTGGAGAATGACGACCCGCAGGCAGCGCAGGGTTGAGAATCGGCGGGGCATCCGATGCGGTCGATCCCGGGTCAATCGCCCAGGGTGCCGCCGGAGGCGTCCAGCGCTGAACCGGCTTGATCGGCCAAGGTGACCGCGACCAGGCGAGCCTGTAGCGGCGGGACGTTCCCCGGCGTGGGGCTGAGCATGTACCGCCCGTAGTAGCGGCCGTTGCCGATGACGCGCAGTTCGACCTCCGGGGTGGGCAGTCCGAGCCGCTCGACGTCCCAGCGTCTGCGGCCGGACATCACCGTGCCGTCCTGGCGGAGTTGTGGTGGGTGTCCGATCAGGCTGCCGTACTCGAAGCGGCAGCTCTTCAGGCTGAGGATCTCGACGAGCTGGTCGCGGACGTGCTCGACCACCGCGTGGGCTCCGGCGGAGGTCTGGGCGAGTTCGGCGGTCTGGTAGATGTGCTTGAGGTAGTCGGCGCTGGTGATGGTGACCACCCGCATGCGGCGGGCGTAGGCGGCCAGCTGTGACACCGCCACGCCCACGACGAGCAGCAGAACCGCGGTCTGCACGTCCGCCGCCTTGGCGATGGCGAACTCCTGGTAGGGCCGGGTGAAGAAGAAGTCGAACCACACCGCCGCCGACAACGCCGCCACCGCCCCCGCCACGCGATTACCCAATGCCGCCACGCCAACGACGACCACGACCAGGACGAGGGCCACACTCGTGTTCGGCAGGCTGTCGCGCCATGGCAGCAGCACCGCCGCGACGAACGGCGGCACCAGCAGCGCGGCCACCGACGCGATGAGATCCCTGCTCGGATAGCGACGCACTCCCCCACCCCCCGGAGGATATTTCCCCAGGTCAGCGTCCTACCCTGGGCTGATCCGAAGGAATCGGGGCAGCCTGACCGCCCGCGGGAGAACACGACCGGGGCGGTCCCGCAGGCTTGCTGGGAAAGCGCTGACGCCCTGTCGGTGCCCCGCATCGCGGGGATACTGGAGGCATGAACCCCACCAGCACGCTCACCGACACGCTGGCGGCCGAAGTCCAGGCCCTGCTGCGCGCTGGGCTCCCGATCCGGACCGAGCAGTGCGGTCCTCGAACTGCTCGGTCTTCGTAGATCACTCCGAGGGCGTCGTGGATTCGGATGGCCGGGCTTGCGCCCCGGAACGCCCCTCGCGCTACCCGAACGGTTTCCTCGGCAGGCACCTCACGGTAGGAGCGGGGCCGCAGAGACATGGTAGGACTCCGATCTCGCGGCCCAGGTACCCCTAGCGTGCTACGGAGTCGGTTGATCAACAACCGGAATGCCTCAACGCGAAACACGGCCCGGAGATGGACCCGGCCAGATGGCCGGAAAGCTTCCAACGGTGCACCCACGCGCTGCGGGCCTATGGGACGGGGCCACGCTGAGACTGCTCCCCAGCCAGCGCGCCGAAATTCCGGGGAAGGCGAAAGCGGCCTGCGGACAACAACAGGCGACCGATGTCCCGCCGACCTCAAGGCCTGTGAATGAATGAGCCCTATTTGGCCGATCCCCCGGGCGACGCCCCACCGTCGCGGGACGACGCCGTGATGATCGAGCGGTCCTGGGACGAACCCGAGCATTTCGGCGCCGTCTTCGACGCGCACTACGCGGAGATTCACCGGTACGTATCCCGCCGGCTCGGTCCGCACGCCGCCGACGATGTCTCCGCTGAGACGTTCGCCCTCGCCTTCCGTCAGCGTCGCCGGTACGACACGAGCCGCCGCAGCGCCCGCCCCTGGCTCTACGGCATCGCGACCAACCTCATCAGCCGGCACCGCCGCAACGAGGTGCGCCTCCTTCGTGCCGTGGACCGGCTGCATCCGGAGGCGAACTCGGCCCGAGGTCACGAGGACGAGGTGACAGCGAAGGTGAGCGCGCAAGCCGTCAAAGGCACGCTGGCCAGGGCTATCGCCGCCCTGTCCACGGACCAGCGTGACGTGCTGCTGCTGGTGGCGCTTTCGGGGCTGAGCTACGACGAGGTGGCGCAGGCTCTGGACGTGCCCTTCGGCACGGTGTCCTCGCGGCTCAACCGGGCTCGCAAGAAGCTGCGCAAGGCGCTGGGCGGAACGAATCCGCTGTTTGACGAGGAGGAGACACATCGATGAACGAGCTGCATCTCGTACGTGAGGTGTACGACGACCCGGCCCCGCCTTCCGCAGAGGCCGCGGCGGCCGCCCGTACCCGGATGTTGAGCCAGGACGACACCGCACGGCCGCGCTCTCGCCGTACGTGGCGCATGCCGCTCGGCTTGGTAGCCGCTGCCGCGGCCGCGGCCGTGGCAGCGGCTATGACGCTCGCCCACGACGATCCCACACGACCACCGACAGGCGTGCAGGTCATTCCTCATACTCTGTCGCCTCGCGACATGATGCTGGCCGCCGCCTCTCAGGCGGAGCTGCAGCAGCAGGGCCGCTACTGGTACACCCACCAGCGCTCCGCCTTCGCGACGCTCGCGCTCGGCAAGACCGGTGGCTACGTTGTGGAGGAGCGCCGCGAGATCCTCCGATGGACGGGGCGCGCCCGCGGCGACGGCGAGTCCTTCTACGGCCGCTTCTTCGCGGGTAAGCCCCAGACCAGCGCCGACGCCGATGCCTGGCGCGCGGCGGGTTCCCCTTCGAGCTGGACGGTGGGCTCGTCGGGCGTGAGCAGGAGCGTCAGGACGAAGTCGGGTGCCTGGCAGGAGGAACATCCGAACGACCAGGGCGGCACATTCCTCATCGGCGGCGTCGGCCAGTTCACCTATCAGGAGCTCCAAGAGCTGCCTACCGACCCCGGAGAGCTGCGCAAGCTGCTGTGCCAAGGCTCGGTCAAGTTCATAGCGGGTGGGTCTGGAGCGCCGAGGCGCTGCAACGGCCCTACAGGGGTGCTCGGCCGGGTCTACTTCGCCCTAGCAGATACGCCCGTGCCGCCCAAGGTGCGAGCCGGTCTCATGCGCCTGATCACCGATTATCCGGGCGTGCGGCAGCTAGGCGCCGCCACGGATCCGCTTGGCCGGTCGGCAGTCGGCCTTGCGGTCCCGTTCGACAGCGCCGATGGCCGTGGGAAGATCCAGAGGGAGGTGCTCTTCGACCAGAAGACCGGCAAGGTCCTGGGCAGCCGTGACATCCAGCTTGAACCAGGCCCCAAAAGCCAGAATTGGCAGATTCCCGGCAGGACGCTGAGCTACCGGGCGGTCGTGGACACGGGCTGGAGCAACGCCAAGCCCACCCCTCCCGACTAGAGCAGCGGCCGGACAAAACCGGAACGAACGTAGCGGCAGTGATCATCAACCCGCCGCAGAAGGTCAACTCCCCCGTTACCGCAGGTCAGACGCTACTTCGTTGAAAATTTCGTCATTGCTACCGGGCCCCCCTCAGCGGCCGACGCGCTGGCCCGCTTCCGAGCCGTCCGCCCCCACGCGGCGGACGGCGACGAGGACAAGGTCCCCCGGATCGCGCTGACGAGAACTCCGCTCCGCTGCTGGTCGTGACGACTCCTGGCGGGGTGGCGTGGGCACCCTCGCCGAGAGGAACAGGCCATGACCAGAGACAGCGCCCGCAAGAAGGCCGTCAGAGCCCGCCAGGCCGCCACCGGTGAGGCGTACAACGCGGCCGCCCGCGCCGTCGACCGCGAGCGCCAGGCCGACGTCGAGCCCACCGTCTCCATCGCGGGCCCAGCCCGGGACGGGCGTCCCTGGGTCTCCTCCTGGGACGGCGATCCCCACCACGACGTCAACCCCGCGTGCGGCCACGACCTGCGCGCGCTGTGCGGCGGGTGCGGGGTCTGCACCACCTGCGACGGCTGCTACTGCACCGAGCTGGCGTACGAGGCCGCCACCGACGCCGCGGCCGAACGGGAGACGCGCGAGCACCTGGAGCACGACGAGCACCGGCCGGACTGCTGGCGCTGCGAGCGCGAGAGCCAGGAGTCCGCCGGCTACACCCGCTGCCCGAAGTGCGGCCTGACCTACCCGGACGGCATCGGCGACCACCACCGGCACAACCCGCCCTACTGTATGCGCCTCCCGACCTACCGGGTGGGCATCGACTGGGGATACCTGCGCGGCCAGCACGTGACCCTGGTCGGCACGCGCTACACCATCACCGGGTACGTGCTGCCCGACCAGGATGCACCGGACCCGACGGCCTACTACCCGTACATGCAGTTGCGCCGGACCGACCCGGGCTACGAGAACGAGGTGGGCCCGTTCAACCCGCGCGACTGGCTGGAAGTCCACCCTGCCCCCGCGCAGTGAGCTTCTTGGCCCGCCGGTAAGAATCGCGCCATACGGCCCAAACGAGCGGCATCGTCGCAGGTCACAGTGTGCGACTGAGCCACTCACCGAGGACCGGTTTCGGGCCGGACGTTCGGGGATGAGTCAGGGGCCCGGACGCGGCCGGATGAGGGGACACCGGACGGCCGTCTGGTGCGTAGCATGGTGCTCCCCCTGGTGGCTGGAGGTCCTGCCATGGACTGGGAGTTCTTTCGGCTCTATGCATTGGTCGCGGCCGGACTGGTCGTCGGGATCTTCATCCTGTTTGCGGTCATGGAGGCGACCGGGCCAGGGGTCTTCCTCCTGCTTCTGGTCGCCTTGGGGATCGCCGCGGCCAGCGAATCACGAGGGAAGAGGAAAGGGGGGCCCGGCGACGAGGACGGATCCAGCGACGTGGGTGGCGGCGAATAGCCGTCCGGCGGCCAACGGGCGAGCTGAGCTGAAACCAGGTAGCTGATTTCCCAGTTCAGGACGTATATGGCGGCTGGTGCCACGTTGGTTCACGGCACCCCTACCTGCGGGACGGGGACACGCTGACCGTCCAGGAGGTCGACCGGCTCGGCCGCAACCTCCTGGAAGGGCTCATCGTCCTGAACGACCTGTTCCAGCGGGGCATCGCGGTCAAGGTGCTGGAGGGCATCGCGGCCGGCGAGCACACCGAGCGCTCCCTGATCCTCGACCTGGCCCTGGCCCTGTCAGAGGACCGGCGCCGCGACATCGTCCGCAAGACCAAGAACGGCCTGGAGGCGGCCCGCCGCCGCGGCCGGGTCGGCGGCCGCCGCCCGGTAGTCGGCCCGGCGCTCGGGTCGGTGTCACCAGACGCAAAGTAGAGCGTCCGCGCTGGTCAGATGGCCCGGACGGCGGGTGGCCGCCGGAGCGGTGGTTGCGTCGGTCAGAAGTAGAAACGCTTGTTCACGGGTTCGAGCAACGCCAGCGGCTCAACGGGTTCGGAAATGTCGATGAGATTCAGCAACAGTGCAGCAACCCCGATGGTTATCTTGGGTTCTCGGTCTCTTCTCGCAGGTCAGGGCTAGATGATCTCTTCTGTCACGTGTGGCACGTTGGCTGATCTTCACACCATGTTAGGCAAGGAGGTTCGGACTGAGTGCAGGGTGTGGCTGCGGTAGGAACCGACCGACCGGTGATCTCACCGGCAAGGAGGGCGGCGGGCCCCATTCGTCGCGATGATGGCTCGACACTTCCGCACTCAGTCTGGAGGAGACGGCCAGACGGCTACTCTGGGAGGCGACTCACCTCCCGCCGCTGAGATGGCCGTGGCGTGCTGTCGTCCCAACCTGAATTGGACTGTTCGCGGGGCTTGCTTGGGCGGGGTTGGGAGTCTCGGCCAGGTCGGGTTGGGTGGGCGTTGCTGGCGGGTGAGGACGAGCAGGATGATGGTGCTCTATTCGAGGACACGGGTGAGCAACAGCGTGAGATGGTCGCGCTCGGCGGCGGATAGGGCGTTCAACAGGTCGTCTTGAACCCTGGAGAGTTCCGTGTCGAGTTCTTCCAGTCGTCGCCGTCCTGCAGGGGTCACGGTGATCAGGTTGCGGCGTCGGTCGTTGGGGTCTGAGGCCCGCGCGACGTGACCTTGCTCAGTCAGCTCCTTGAGCATGTTGTGCATGTCGCTCTGGTCGATTCCGCATCGTTGACCGATCCGTACTTGACTGTCAGGGCCGAACTCCTCCAGTGCGGCGAGGATCGCGAAGTGGTAGGCGCGCCCCTCCACACCGGCCATCGCCTCTCCGATGAGCCGATGCGCCCGAGCCGAAGCCTTGCTGATCAGCCAGCTCGGCTTGCCTCGCAGACGGGTTGGCGACTCTTCCATCTCCATGTGCGAAGTCTAGCCAATTCCTTGGTTGAACCCATGAATTTACGATACGTTGGTCGTACCAAGGTTGGTTCGTCCAAGGAATTTGGAAGGCATGACGATGTCACTCACGTTGAGCGAAGCTCAGGCCATCAGTGTCCGCGTGCGCGAACACGCCGCCGAACTCGGTGCGCGGGTCACGGTCGCGATCGTCGATGGCGGCGGGCACCTCCAGGTTCTCGATCGCATGGACGGCGCGCCTCCGCTGTCGGCTCGGATTGCTCCGGCGAAAGCCTCCAGCGTTGCGCTGTTTCATCGTGACGGCGGCGAGTTGATACGTATGCAGCAGGCGTGGCCTTCGCTGTTCGCGCAGCTGGATGAAGTGGCAGGAACGCCCATCGTCGCGGGCGCGGGTTCGCGACTGATCCGGCGCGGCGATGCCGTTGTCGGGGCGATCGCGGTCAGCGGAGGCATGCCGGAGCAGGACGACGAGTGCGCCGATGCCGGGATCGCACTGGTCGGGGCGGTTGGGGTTAGCTGATGGGCCTTTAGCGTGACGGGCGGCAGGGGCGGTTAGTTTGTCGCCGGGTCGACCAGCCGTGCCTCCAGGTCGGCGATCATCTGGGTGAGCAGGCTGGTGTTCTCGCGCCGGACCGCCTGCTCGCCGACCGTGTCGAGGCCGGCGACTTGGTGATGCACTCGTCGGCAGCCTGGGCCATCGTCTCGAACTCCTTGCCGCCGATCGAGTGCGGGTTGGCGGACCCGAAGGTGGTGGCGCGGTGCATGCCCTTGACCGACGTCATCGCCGCTCGCGCGGTCGACATCGCGTCGCGGGCGCGGTCTCCGTTACCCCACGCTGGCCTGCTCGGCCTTCGCACGGGTTCGCGCCAGCCGGTAGGAATCGGTTCCGGTTTCGATGATTGCTCCGCCGAAGGTGAGCCGGTCGACGATGGCCGCGCAGAGCCGAGGGTCAGTGAAGGTCTTGGTCCAACCATCTGGGGGTGGCACATGTTCCTGTCGGAGGATCCCGACTGCTCGCTGGGGTTCCTGGGTTCTTTCTGGTTCTCCTGATTCGTGAGGTGTAAGAGGCGTATGTTAGGCGCTGCCTTCATTCTTCCGGTGTGAGGAAGGTGTGCTGGTGGCGCGGTCTCGACTACGGGTGCTGGAGGGCGGGGCGCTCCCGCCCGAGCCTTTGGGCAGCGATCCGATGGAGTATCAGGCGCGATGCGTCGAGGCGTTCGTGGCGTCGTGGGCCGCTCGTGGGTTCAGCCCGGTGACCATCGAGAACGACACCGGGCTGCTGGAGCGGACCCTGACCGCACTGGGTCGTCCGGCCTGGGAGGTCACCCCCGAGGACATCGACCGAGTGGTCGGCGACCTGGCGGTGGCCGGTCGCGCCGCCTCGACGCGGCGCGAGTATGTGCAGATCTTCAAGGGCTTTCACCGGTTTCTGCAGGCGCGCAAGGCCGCTGAGATCGAGGCCACGTTCGGGGTGCGGCTGGTCTGCCCGGTGGATGAGTTCAACGCCTCCCGGCATGTCGGCGACGACTCACCGGCCGAGCTGCCGCCGCCGACACCGGAGCGGGTGACCGGCTTCTTCGACTTCCTCAAGGACCGAATCGCCACTGCCCGTAAGTACGGCCCGGCGGCGCGGGATTACGCGCTGTTTCGCACCCTGTATCACGCGGGGCTGCGGTCGGAGGAAGCCGCGCTGCTGGACCGGCCGGACGTGCACTTCACCCGGGGCCCGTTCGGCAAGCTGCATGTCCGCTTCGGCAAGGGCGCCCGCACCTCCGGGCCGCGGCCGCGGTGGGTGCCCATGCTGGATGGGCTGGATCTGGTGCTGCGCTGGTTTCTCAATGACGTGCGCGGCCGCTTCCCCGACTCGCCGGTGTTGTTCGCCGATGAGTCCGGCGGGGCGCTGCATCGCGGCACCATCCGTAACCGGCTGCGCTATCTCATGCAGTTGGAGGGACGGCCGAAGGAAGAGTGGTTCAGCCCGCATGCGTTGCGCCGGGCGTGTGCCACCCACAACTACGAGCGCGGCGTGGACCTGGTGGCCATCCAGCAGCTGCTCGGACACTGGACGGTGACCTCGACGATGCGCTATGTCCGGCCGTCGGCCACCTTCATCGAAGACGCCTATCGCCGGGCGGTGACCAGCGCCCTGGGCGAGCTGACCGGACAGGGAGACCCGACCGCATGAAGATCCGGTGGAAACTGCGGATGGCCGCCGCGCAGCGCGAGGTGTGGACCGGCGCCCAGCTGCGGCGGCTGCTGGCCGACAAAGCCGGGCTGGAACTGTCGGCCGCGTCGGTGTCGGCGCTGCTGACCAAGGAGCCCACCCAGGTGAAGCTGTCCACCCTGGCCGCGTTGTGCACCGCGCTGGAGTGCAGCCCCAACGACCTATTCGAGGTGGACACCACCCCCGTCGAACGGCCCGCCCGCCCGCCGCAGCCGGCGACCGAGCCCAAGGCCGCCACCAGCGGCGGCCGGTCTATGCCGCCACTGTGACCTGAGCAGGAGGACGGCGATGGGTCAACGGCAACGTGACTGTGTGGACTGCGGCGGCCCGGTCGGCATCATTGGCCGCCTGCACTGCTGCCGCTGCCTCAGACGGCTCAACGAAGCGGCCGCCAAGGCGTCCTGCCCGGACTGCGGCAAACAACGAGTACTGCAGGCCGACACCGGCCGGTGCATCACGTGCTCACGCGTCTGCACCGAGTGCGGGCATCCTGTCCGCTCGCCGGAGGCGACGCTGTGCCGGGACTGCAGCCGCAAGGCTCGGCAGCGAGCGGCGCAACAACCGTGCCCGCGCTGCGGCCGCCCGGGCTATCTGCGCCCATCCACCGGCTGGTGCGGGACCTGTTCACGTCGCCAGACCAAGGACCCACCGCGCGTCTGCGACGACTGCGGTCAGCTGCGCCCGCATGCCGGCCACGGCCTGTGCTCCGCCTGCTGGCAGCGCCGCCCCGAACGGCCCTTCGTCGCCGGCGAGAACCTCATCGCCCGGCTGACCGACCCTCCACCCTGGCTGGGCGAACTCATCGGCCACCTGGCCGCCGGCCACTCTCCGGCCCGAGCCTGCATCCTGATTGGCCAACTGGGACGGCTGCTGGACGACGAACACCCCAACCACCCCCAAGCCCTGCTGGAGCGGGCCCGGCTGCCCGGCCGCTCAATGGGGCCCTTGGCCCAAGGGTTGGAGATCTTCTTCGTCGAACGCGGTCTGGCACTGGCCACCGATCACGCCGAACGGCTGGCCGCCGGACGCCGTCGCCGACGGATCGACGCCGTCCCTGAACACTTGCGGCCCGCGGCGGAGGCATTCAACACCTTCCTGCTGCGCTCCCGCGAGCGCGCCCGACGGGCCGGGACACTGCCCCGTGCAGACATCACCCTCGACATCAAACTGTCCACCCTGCGCGATCTGGCCCAGCACGTCAGCGCCCGTGGAAAGCAGGACTGGGCCCTGGTCGACGTGCACGACATCGAGGCGTTCCTAGCCGCTCAGCCCAAGAACCGGCCCCGGCGGCTGCAGATCGCCCGGCAGTTCTTCCGCTTCGCCAAAAACCACAAGATGATCCTGATCGACCCCACCAGCGGACTGTCGGCGAAGGCGGCCAAGGGCTTCATCGGCAAGACCCTCACCCTCGACCAACAGCGACGCCTCTTCCAGAGATGGACCACCGACCCAGCCGTCCACCCACACGAGGCACTACTGGGCATCCTCGCCCTGCTGCACGGCGCCTCCAGCAGCGAGGTCCGTCACCTGCGCCTGGACGACATCGATCCCGCCAACCGCGCCATCCGTCTCGGACAACGCCCCCACCTCGTGCCCCTGGATCCGGCCAGCTGGAGAACCGTGCAGCGGTGCGTGGCTCACCGCGAGACTCAGCGCACCGGCAACCCGCATCTGATGGTCACCAAGGGCACCAAAGCTGGCCGGAACCCGGCCTCCGTCGCCTATGTCAGCCACGTCCTGGACCCGGCGGGCGTCTCACCGCGGATGCTCCGCTCCACCCGCCTGATCGACCTGGTCAACATCATGGACGCCAAGCTCGTCGCCGCAGCCTTCGGGATGCACCCCGAAGGCGTCATGATCTATCTCGCCGATCATGTCGACTCGAACCGCGTGCCCGATACGATGGCATGAGACCTTCACTGCTCAGTGGCAGCGCATGTCGAACCCGGCTTCGTGAAATCCGTCGAAGAACTCCACGATGACGCCCTTGAACCCGTCCCGCCAGGAGCCGCTCGGGTTGACATAGACGGTGCCGGAAAGCGCGCGGCCTTCGACACCCTCGATCTTGGCGGACTCGTAGTAGCGCGCGATCTCGGCGTCCGGAAGCTTGGTGAGCAGGGACATGCGGACCTGATAGTCGCAATGATTGCTGTTGCCCGACTGAAGACCCACCGTGCCCTGAACACCGAGATCACCTGGCTCCGTGTCGGGCGGGAGCGGGAGCATACTCGCCCGCTCCTCCAGCCGGGCCAGATTCTCGTCGTTCCTCCACTCGGCAACCTTGAACACCAGGACGTAGGCGGCGACAGGGACGAGAAGCGCCAGGCACACGTAGAACGGCCACCTCCTCCGCTGCTTCGGTAACGCCTCCGGGGCCACCTCGGTCAGCACCATGCCATCCTCCAGCACGCTCGTCGGGCGATCACCATTCAACAACACGGACCGGTACTTGTGCCGATGCTGCGAGGGCGCGGACGGCGCACGGTCGAACCCGCCAAGAGAGATCGCGCCCATGCTCTCAGATCGGCACGGATCCATCACCGCTCATGACGCCTTAGGAGCCCCGAACCTGTGCAGTTTCAGCGTCACCTGACACAAGTTCGCGCGAACATGTGCGCTTTGCCGAAGGACTCGTTTGAGGCGATGGCCAGGCTGTTCTTCTCCTCGCGCTCGGTCAGCACCTGGAACAGCAGCTCAGCGCCTCGGCGGTCCAGCTCCATGTAGCCTAGTTCGTCAATGCAGAGCAGGTCGACGCGACCGTAGCGGGCGATTGTCTTGGATAGCTGCTTGTCGTCGGAAGCCTCGACCAGCTCGTTGACGAGCTTGGTCGCCAGGATGTATTTCACCCGGAATCCCGCCATCGCAGCCTCGGTTCCCAACGCGATGAGCAGATGTGACTTTCCGGTGCCCGAATCGCCGATCAGGCAGAGCGGCTGGCCCTTCTTCACCCATTCACATGAGGCCAGGGTGTGGATCACCGCCGGGTCGATGCTGGGGTTGGCGTCGAAGTCGAACTCGCGCAGCGACTTGTCGCGGGGGAACTGAGCGGCCTTGATACGACGTTCAGAGCGGCGCCGTGCACGATCGTCGCACTCGGCCATCAGCAGCTCAGCGAGGAACCCGCGGTAGGACATCTGCTCGCGGGCGGCGGCCTCGGCGAGTTCGGGGAACTTCGCCCGAATGGTTGGCAGCCGCAGCATCCGGCAGGCTGTGTCCACGGCAGTCTCCGCGGCCTGCTCGGTCAGCCCGCGATTGCGGTTGAACATCATTGCGTCTCTCCCTTACTGGAGGAGCCCTGACCGCTGGATCGGCGGCGCAGTAGCTGGTCATAGACCGCAACCGAAGGCAGCGGCCGGTTGTCGGGCGGAAGCTGGGCCAGCCTCCGCGCGGTCAGCGACGTCACCGTGGCGTGCTGGGTGGGCTCCGGCGGCTGCTGCGATGAGGTCACCGACTCCGCCTGATCGGCTTCGGCCGCCTTACGAGCTTCCAGCGCCACCGCATCGGCGGTCAATGCGCCGGCGCGAAGTGCGGCGGCGATCCCGGCGACGAGGTGTTCGTGGGCCATATGGCGACCCAGCAACAGCACCTCGACCAGGGCTTTAGTGCCCTCGGAATCGCCGTGTGCTTTACAGGCGGCAGCCCACCACTCGTCATGCACTGGGGTGAAACGCCCAGCTGCGCGGGCCTGATCCAATGCTGTGGCGCCCGGCAACGCGCCGGGCTTGCGCACCAACGCCTCCAGGTAGTGGTCCAGCACCAGGCGAGCTTGGCCCTTGGCCTTCAATCGCTCATGGCGGGCGACAACCTCGCGCCCGTCAAAGACGACCAGTTCGGAGGCGTGCAGAACTACGCGCACGTTTCGGCCGATCAGGCGCACCGGCACCGAGTAACGGTTCGTGCGGACGTGGATCTGGCTATGACGGTCCACTCGCACGCGAAGTGCCGGCCTGTCTCGAACGGTTCGTCCGGCAGCGGCTTGAGCAGTTCCCGTTCAATGGCGAAGTACTCACCGATGGTGCGTGGGCGGGAGCGGATCCGTCGGGCCTCATCTTCCTCATCCCAACGCTCGACCATCGCGTTCAGCTCGGCCAGGGAGGCGACCTCGGGCACCGGGACGAAGTGGTTGCGGCGAAACCAGCCGATTTGGCCCTCCACTCCGCCCTTTTCGTGCGCGCCCTCGATGCCGGGCCGGCAGTAGAAGCCTTCGATGCCGTAGTGGGAGCGAAACGCTGTCCAGCGTTCGGTCTCCACCCGCTGGCGGGCGAAGCCCAGGATCCGGGCGACCGCGGCCTTGAGGTTGTCGTAGCGAATCTTGCCGAAGGGCACCCCGCCCAGCACGTTCAGCGCGTGGACGTGGCCCTCGAAGAACGCCTCCTGGCCGCAGGAGACGAAGACGCGGTGCACCGCCTTGCCGGAGTAGGACAGACGCAGGCTGAACAGGTAGCAGGTCACTGCTCTCCGGCCAGGCGCACCGTCACGTCACCGAAGTCCACCTCCGCCTCGGCGCCAGGGCGGTGACTCTGCGGGATGAACGCCTCCACCGGCCCGCGACCGGCTTCGATGCGAATCTGCGGGCGCCTCTCGGCGACGTATCTGCGTACGATTCCGTAGGAGACGTCCATCGCGTCGTGCTCGTCGACGAGTCGGTCGAAAATCCTCTTGGCGGTGTGGCGCTGCTTTCGAGGAGCGTCCAAGTCCGCCAGCAGCATGGCGTCGATCAACGCTTTGTAGTGGTCTAGCCGGGTCGGCCGCGCCGGCGGCTTCTTACGCGGTTGGGGCCAGGCCGACGCCAGCGCCTTGGTCACCGTGGGATAAGACACCGAGTGCTTGCGCATCGCGGCCCGGATCGACATCCCGCCTCGCACGTCGCGTCGGATCGCAGCGTAGAGCTCGGTCTTGGACTGCCGCACCATCCGAGGCCCCTCACGGTGGGTGACACATCCGATACTCCCACCGCAAGCCCCTGGGTGTTGCTGAAACTCATCAACACGACAACCCGACGATCAGGGGGTGTTGCCGAGTCTCGTCGACAAACGTTGCTGTTACACCCGAACGAAACCAGAGCGGTTACGGATGTGGACAACCGGGGCCGGGCAGTGGCCGAATCATGGCGTTCAAGGTGTCCTAGACGCTGACCTGGGCGAATGCGATTGGGGAGACCCGACAGAGCTCACGTTCTGTCGGGTCAGCCCTCACTCTGAGCTACCTTGCCCCTGGTGACACCGACCCGAGCGCCGGGCCTACTACGAGGAGTGCCAGCACATCCATGAGAACCCCGCGACGGACCACCCGACAGACTGATATCCCGGCGAACCGCCCCGCGGCTGCTTCTACGGACAGAAGGGCGCCGCCTTCTGGAGATAGGCACGTCGGCCGTCCCCGGCCAACGGCTCTGGCTAGTCTGCGGACGCCACCGGCTGGGGTGGCGTCCATGTGGCAGGCAGATGATGGACGCCGTAGACGACATGATGGCCGCCGGAAGGCATTGTCGCCGGCGGGGACGGCCAAGGCCAGATCGGGAAAGCGACGTCAGCCGGGCCGGAATGTCCCGAAACTCTCCCTGCGTACGCGCGCGTGGACCTGTCGGGAAAGTCCGGTCCTGGCCGGCCGGCCGCTTCCGAGTATGTCCCTGGCCCCAAGGCGACCCGGCGAAACCGGGGGCTTCCGGACTACTGGACACGCTGCGTATCAAGTTCGGACGTATTGATAGTTCCGAAGCGCCGACACCACGGCGAATGACGCGGATCAGTTCGCGCTACGCCGGCCTGCTCGCTGGCGGGGTGGCGGTCTTGCGACGCCGCGTTCAGCCTCCCAGCGTTCGCCGTTCCTGGTCGGTCAGCGGCAAGGGTGCAAGCGTCGAGCTCGGCATATCGCCAGCCAGCAGGCTGATCATGAATGACCACTCAGCACACTAACTGCAGCTGGCCATCCAGTCGATCTCGTCGACGGCGACGATGCCGTTGGAGTCGACCCGCTTCTTGTCTCCGATCTTCGTGCAGACGTAGGTCCTCTGGAACTTGCCGTTGCTGTCCCACCAGTGGAACCAGACCTTCGCCTGATATTCCCCGCTGCCGTCGTAGGTACCGTTGTTGAAGACTGATCTGACGTAGTAGTAGGGCTCCCCTGCCTTCCAGTCCTCGCCGCGGCCGATGCCAATCTTGTAGCTGCTCACAGGCGGGTACGTGGAGTACATGCAGACGTCCCCGGCTGTGCAGCCGAGTGTGCTGGCCGCCGCTTGGGCGGGCGTGGCGGACGTGGCGACCGCGATAGCGAGGGCTGCGATCCCTACGAGGACGGACTTTCGTGCCATGGAAACTCCCCTTTCAAGAGCCAGAGCAGAACTCTAGGGAGCACCGCTATGGAATCGATATGTCATGGCTATACGGCCCTCCGCTACCTGACGGCTGGGGACATGTTCGGGAGCGGAGGGCCCCTCCGGCCGGGAGACGAGCTCTCACCTCGCATTCAATTCATTTCCCATTCATCTGCAGGAGCACTTCGCGACTCTCGGTTCCGCACGGAAGCGGCGACAGCGGAAGCGGGTCACGTGGGCATGCCCACAGCTCGGTGAGCGCGGCCCCGATCTCGGCGTCGGCGACCTCGGCGAGCGGCCGGTCGCGGCCGAGCCGCGCGGTGACGCGGTCGATGGCCAAGGCGTAGGCGCGGTGCATGTTGGGATTGGCGGTGGGGGCCATGGCGAGGAAAGCGTCGAGGGCCGGACGGCCGGTGCCCCAAGGCGACAAGCGGCCTACTTGCCTTACGTGCCCGACAAGCTCACATCGCGTTGAGCTGCGGGAAGGGCTGCGAACCCAAGATAAACGATGGACGACTCACCGGCCCGCCAGCTCATCACGGACACGACACCCGCCGAAACGCGCAAGCAAGTGAATACTCGAACGAGCCACCATTATGATTCCGATGAAACCTGAGCCGGGCTGATTGCCCTACGTGCCTGACATGCCTTCGCTCTGCTGACCAGCTAGTTCGCTTGACAACCCCCGGATGACCATCGGGCCCTCGTGCCGGCCAGGCACGGCGCGCCCCCGTCAATGGCATGGTGGGTCGCGGTGGTGATGGCGGCGCATTGCCTGCTGCTGAACAACATCGGTGTGGCCTTCGTCGTGCGTCGTCCAACTGATCCTGCTCGGGTCGGTGGTGCCACACCTGCGCGGCGTTCACATATCCAGCAGCCGATCAGCCTGCCCCATCATGAGCGCGCCCCTGCTGCTGAGTGCCGCGATCACCGCGCTCAGCACGGCCCCAGGATGTGAAACCTCCACGGCCGCTGTCGGCGTACCGAGCACGGCGGCCGGGCGTTGCCCGGCGCAGTCAGGCTGGCGCAGTCAAGCCGGCGTGGTTAGACCAGAGGCATGAGCAAGGGCGGCGGCCTCGGTACGGGTGCCCACGCCGAGCTTGGCCAGGATGTTGGCCACGTGGAACTTCACAGTGTGTTCGCTGATCAGCAGGTCTTCGGCGATCTGCCGATTGCGCAGGCCGCGCGCCAGCCGTTCGAGCACCTCGAGCTCGCGTGGCCTGAGCGCGGCCAGGGCGGCGTCCGGGGCCGGCGGTGCGGGCGGGGTGAGCGGCAGCGCGGCACTGATCGTCGTGCCCCAGCCGGGGACGGCGTCGAGGGAGAGACGGCCGTCCACGGCGGCTGCCAGCTCGGCCAGACGGCGCAGGGCAAGCGCGCCGGCCGTGAGTGTGCCCGGCCCGTCGTCGCGAACGACGAGGTGGAGCTCGGACTCCTCCGGCTCCCAGGACACGCGAACTCTCGTCAGGCCGTCCTGCTCGAGCATGGTGACCACGACGCCCCGTACCAGGGCCAGGGCGGTGTTGGCGATGTCGGACGGTAGGGCGCGGTCGCGGTCACGCGGCCCGGCCAGCTCCAGCGACACCTGGCTGTGGCGGGCCAGGGGTGCCAGCTTGCCTGCCAACCGGTCGAAGGACGCCCCGGCCGGCTCCTCGCTCAGCATGGAATTCAGGTCGGACGCGGCGCGCAACTCGATCAACGCTGACACGGCCAGGTCGGTGGCGGTGCGCCGGGCGGCGGCGTCGTCGAGCGTACGGCTGCGCAAGGTGCCGAGCAGGGATTGCAGTGTGCCGGCGTGAGTGCTGGTGAGCTCGGCAATGACGCGGGCCCGCTCGCCCGCGGCCACCCGGTTGCCGGCCAGGTCGGCGGGGGGCAGGTTCTCGGCGCGGTGCATCAGCTGCAGGGCGACCAGGTCCCACAGCCGCTGCACCAGCTCGGCTGGCGGGCCGGTGGGCGCGTCCCCGCCGACGGTCACCACCACGAGCAGGCCGCCGGAGGCCCCGGCCGGGCGGGAGGCGACAGCCAGCACCGGCAGGTCCTCGCCGGCCAGGCGCGCCCGGCCGGACCAGGGCCGGCCCACGCCGACCGTGCCGCCCACGCGGGCCAGCTCAGCGCTGGTGATCTTCTCGGTGATCGCCGTCTCGCCGTGGGCCTTCATGGGATGCCGGGCGCAGTCGCCGGTGAGCACGGTCACCGCCCGGTGCGGCAAGAACTCGGCCAGCGCCTGTGACAGCGGTTCGAGCATGGCACCGGTCGGCGCCCGCAGCACGGATGCGGCTGCCGCCAGCGCGGTGTGCGGGTCGGGCAGGTCCATGCGCTGATGCTAGGCGACGCCGGGCAAGGGAGGTCGCTGCCCGTTCGGGTAGCAGGTGCCGCCCGGACGGACGGTGAGCGGGAGGGCGGGCGGCGAGCAGGCTTGCCCTGCCCGATTCGCCGCCACATCAGGAGCCGCTGATCATGAAAGCTCTCGTCGCAGCTGCCTTCGGCCCCCTGGAGCAGCTGCGCGTCCATGACGTGCCCGACCCGTCACCCGGCCCTGGCCAGGTGCAGGTCCGTGTGCAGGCTGCGGCGCTCAATCCCATCGACGTGAAGCTGGTCACGGGTGAGCTGCGTGCGATGTTCCCGGTGACGCACCCGTTCGTGCCCGGCGTGGGTGCCACCGGGGTGGTGGCTCGAGGTGGCCGCGACCTACCCGTTCGACGAAGCCTCGCAGGCCATGCGCGACCGGGCCGAAGGCCAGTACACGCGCGGCAAGATCATCATCACTTTCTGAGGAGTCCGTCATGCTGTCCCTTCCCACCCGCGCCGGGGACCGTCCCCGTACCGGCCCGTCCGTTCCGCACGTCCAGCTCAGCCAGAACAGCCCCGGCGAGATCCGCGAACAGCTCGCGCAGTGGATGAGCACCCGGCTTCCCGGCACCGAGATCAGGCCGAGCGAAGTCTCTGAGCCAGGCTCGCTCGCCTTCTTCCTGCACCAGGACGCGGTGCCGCCGCAGGGAGCGGTGCTCCTGCCGCCCCGCCTGGTCGCCGAGTTCGCCCACGTCCACGTCGACGGCAGCCTGCACATGGCCCTGTCACAGGAGGACCAGCAAGAGCTCATCGCCAAGGGCTGGGGCGAGCGCCATCCCCTGTACTCACCCACGATCAACGTGGTGATGCTCTACGGTCCCCGCAGCCCACAAGAACTGGAGACTGCCAGAAGCGTCGTCGCGGCCTCCTACCGATACGCCACCGGCAGGACCCTGTAGCCGCCCGGCCCCGCAGTCAACCCCTGGCCGCGTCGCCCGCCCGCGGCGCAGAGGTTGACCGCGGCGGCCAGCCAGGCACCGGGTGTGTGCTCCTGCCGCGAACGGCGGACGGCTAGCGCAGCGAGATGTGCAGGGCCTCCCCCACGCGCCGGTCCGACGCCCGCCAGGCCGCCGACGCAGAAGATCGCGCGCGGGTTGATGAGGTCACCCGGCCCGCGAGCGCGTCGTACACGGCGGCGCGGGCTGGGCCGGGGCCGCCCAGTTCGGCCTTGCGGGCGAGGCCGCGTTCGTACCGGTCATTCACCTGTCCACCTCGCCGTCCTGGCGAGCGGTGAAGGCGAGGAGGCGGTGCCAGGCGTCGGTGCACGCCTTCCGCCACTGCCCGTAGGAGGCGTCGAAGAAGGAGTGCGGGGCTCCCTCGTACGTGTGGGCCTCGTACTCCTTGCCCGCGCGGTCGAAGGCGGCGAACAGCTTGCTGTACCCCTGGGACGTGGTCGCCACGTCATCGCCGGCGAGCAGCATGAGCAGCGGCGCGGACGGCTGCGCCGTACGGTCGCCGAGGAAGCGCGGCGGTCCGTAGAAGCCCGCGGCGCCGGACAGGCCGAGCCCGGCGGCGCCAGTCCCGCGCCTGTCAGCCAGGGCACCTCGTCGTAGAGCAGTTCGCGGCAGTTGGCCGGTGTGAGGCGCGCAAGCTCCGGCCCGGGCGGTGCACCAGACTCTGGCGGAGGCGTCCGATCTCTGACCTCGCCTGGGGCCGGCGGTGGTGACGGACGCCGGAAACCTGCCCGTTGTCCGGCTGGGTGTGGTGCGCCCGGTGGGGGCTCATGGCACTCCAGATACGCCGGCGATGTATATGTGCGTGCGTCCAAGCACATATACCACCAAACCCGGCCCTTAACGTCGGCGCGGTCCGGAGCGAATTTGGTCGCTGTCTGACCTGGTCGTTAGATTCGACAGGTGAGCCTGGAGCGAGCGGTCAACCTTTACGGTGCTTGCGCACTGGTGGCCGACGACGCCGTGCACCGTGCCTGGCAGACCGCCCTGCCCGGCAAGTCCGAGTCACTGGCGGCGGGCCTCGTCGCGCTGGCCACGTTCGACGACCTGTTCGTCGAACGAGCTGAGCAGGGCCTTATTCCTCACCCACTCGAGCGCCGCCCGACTGCAGGAAGCGGGCTGGGCGACGCGCCACGCCCGCGATGACGAGGCCGACCGCCGCCGGGTCCTTGTGTCACTCACTCCGGAGGGTCGGCAGGTGGTCGGCGATGTGCTCACCGCCCGGTAGGAGGCACTCGCCGCGCTGCTGGAGCCCCTCAGCGCACTGCAGCGCGAGCAGTTGTCCGGCATCTTGGAGACGATCCTGCACGGCCACGGCAGCGACGGGCGCAGCCTCCACACCACCTGCCTGCTGTGCGACCACCGGGTGCGCGTGCCCTGCACGACCCGGGAGGCCCACCAAGCGGCCACCAGGCCGTAGACCTGACGCGGTCCTTCGTACCCGGCCACCCGTGATGGCGATCGCGGACACATGTCCGGCGTCCTGGCGCGACGCCCGGAGTCAGCGTGGCGGGTGGTCGATCAGCTGGTAGAGCCGGGTCCGGAGGGTCGTCCAGTCGCCGTCCAGGGCCTCTCGTGCGTACGTCAAGGCGCTCAGGTGAGAGGCCGCTGCGTCGCTGACCGACCGCAGGGCGTGGCGGACGGCGTTCGCCGCGACCCAGCGCCGCCACTGCTGGTCGTCGTGCTCGCGCGTGGCGAAGGGAAGTCCCGCCCATGGGCGCCCGAGGCCCTCGTACACCGCGCGCATGGCGGTCAGGTCTTCCCGCGTCAGAGCCAGGTCCTGGCGTACGGTGTCCAGAGGGCCGGTGAGCTCGGTGGCGAGGTCGAAGGCGTCGATGAGCGTCTCCGCCATGACAAGGAGCGCCGCTCGGCGCGCTTGGTGAGGCGAGGCGCTCAGTTGGGCGTGCAGGTCAGGCTCGTGGTGCCAGAGGCCGAGCGGTAGAGGCTCCGATGAGATCGGCTGATCAAGGAGGGCCACCCGGCGCGGATGGTCGAACCACCGGCGTTCGACGTGGGCACCGGTGCGAGCCTCCACGATGGCCATGGCGGTGGCGGCCCTTCGCGGCCAGGGCGCGCCTTCGATGGCGCGTAGCGCCTGCAGTTCGGGCGCGAGGGTCATCGGCTGCTCATCGAGCCTGGCGAGTTTCGCCAGAACTTGGCCATGAACGAGGTAGGTCAGGCTCTGGTGACCGGTGAGATTCCAGGACAGGTGCCAGACCTGGGCCTCATGGCTCAGCCAGGTAAGAACGTGCGGTAGGCCGATGGCGGTGAATCCGCCGGGCTCCAGGAGCATGCCCGACTGAGCCGAGACGTCCAGGTAGACCGTGTCCGGCTCGATGTCTGCGGAGGCTTCGACGATGTCCGGCCGGCCGCCGCCGGTCATCCGGCCCGCGAGGTCTTCAAGGGAGAGGGCGGTCCGGAAGGGGCGGACCACGGTCCAGGACAAGCCCTCCGAAAGCCAGCCACTGTCGTCCGTGAGGACATGCTCATAGTGGGAGATCGTTTGCGCGAGGTTCATGCGTCTCCTGGTCGGAGGGGCGCGCCGCCGTGGAGGGCGTGGCCTCCACGGCGGCGCGTACGGTCCGGTCTAGGGCTGGTTGTAGTAGATCGAGCTGGTGTTGATCGGTTTCCAGCACACGTCGGTCATGGGCGGGATGGGGCTTGGCGTGGTGGCGAACCTGTTGAAGTAGTGATCTTCTCGAAGGATGCGGTCCCGGTCATAGAGGCGCTTCGGCTTCTTGCCGGCCACCTGGTTGGGCTCCCAGGCTCCGGCGCCCATGGCGCAGACCGAGAAGTTCCTGGCCGCGTCCTCGCCGCTGGTGCGGTTGCCCGCGGAGGCGAAGGGATACTCGTCGCATTCGCGGGGATCGGGATCCGTCACGAGCCGCGGCCACAGGCTGCGGCACCTGGTCACCGCCCGGGCATTGTTGTTCTTCTGCCGGGGGTCACCGACGCGCCACAAGAACTGTGATTTGTCGGGTCTGCCGCTGTTGTTGATCGCGCAGCCGACGATGGTCTTGTTCACCTGCTTGGGGAAGGTGTCCGCCTTGTCGTAGCACGCCTTCCAGTAGTGGTAGTAGGCCAGATCATAGGCCGCGCCGAGTTTCCACTCGATGGACGGAGTGATGGCCAGCGTGCATCCTCCGGACCGTGCGGCAATGTAGCTGGCGTTGTCGCACTTGATTTTGATGTCGCGTTCGGAGGTGCCGTAGTTGTACACGACGGTCTGGTCGACGTCGTTCGGCCGGGAGATCTCGACGTACGGCTGCATGTTGCAGTTCGAGATCCTGTCCTCGGTGTTGGACACATTCCCCGACCGGTCGATCCGCGTCGCTGGTGCGTTGGCGGGGTCGGCACGGAAGCGGAAGGTCGCGATCTTCGACCATGGCTGGCCGTCCTTGCGCGCCACCTGGTTCCATTCGGTGATGAGTTTGGCAACGTGGTTCTGCTGCCGGGAACCGTTGAAGGTGGTGATGTGCTTGCAAGCCGTCTGGTCGCGTGCCGGACTCATGCCGATGGTGAGCGTGCTGCCCAGCATCGAGACGTCGCCCTGGTCATCGACGTTGCCGAGGTAGAAGTCGAACATCATGTCGCGGGTCGTGGCGCCGGCCTCGAGTCCTTCTCCGCCAGAGAACGTTCTGGCGATGAACATCACGTCCGCCTTCCAGTTGTAGGCGTCACGGTCGTCGTCAGCCACGCCCTGAGGCCCGATCGCCCCGTGGGGGATGCTGTCCCAGATGCTGTAGGAGTCAATCGCCTCCACTTCGTGTTTGATGCAGCCGCTGAAGCGGTTCTTCATCAGACCGTGGGTGCGTCTGCCCGTACCGTAGTTCTTGACGCAGTCCTCCGGAGTCATGCGGTCGGTGAGCGAGGCGATCCTCGTGGCCTTCAGCTCGCCGGGTGCCGCGCCGCTGGCGTCGTACAGGGCGAAGATCTCCTCGGGGATCAGGTCGCGGTTGTAGACCCAGGTCTCGTCCAGCGTTCCCGCGATCGCGGTGCCGAGGCTCATCGGCCCCGATGCCTTCCATCCGGGGAAGCCGAGCGCGGCGCTGCCGATCTCGCCGCCGTTGAGGTACAGGGTGGCGGTGCTTGAGCCGGCGGTGTAAACGCCGGCGACGTGGAACCACTCGTTCGCCGGTGCCTTCACCCCGGAGTACACGCCCGCGACGGTCGGATCGGCCTGATCGGCGTTGGAGAACGTGAACGTCAGGCCTAGTGCGGGGTCGTTGCCGAGGTGGAAAGGCACCGTGCTGGTGCCCTTCTGGTCGACGATGGTGTAGGCGCCGTCGGCGTCCCTCCACTTGACCCAGGCCGCGACGGTGAAGCTCTGGTCGGTGGCGATGACTGGTCCCGTTGTCCGGGCCAGGGGCCCGCCGAGCGGCTCGGACAGGTCCACTGTCACGGCCTGCCACGATGACCAGGGCGAGGAGGCGTCGGCGGCGACGGCACGCAGGCGCCAGCGGATCTTCCCCCCGTCGGTCAGCTGCCCACCGGGAACGGCCACCGAGGCCTGGGTGCCCGAGGCGACATTGTCGAGCCCGCCGGTCCAGATCTGACCGCTGCCCTGCCCGGGTGCGGCGGGATCGTGCTCGATCTCGACCTCGGCGCGCATGGCCGCGGCGGTCGGATGGGTGAGGATGGCCTGCAACCGGGGAGTGAGCGTGGTGGTCACCGTCACGCCGTCGACCACCTTGGATGGGTTCGTGGCAAGGTCGGTGACGGTGGGCTTGGGCAGGTCGACGGTGAAGGACTGCCAGTCCGACCAGGCCGAAGCGGCGGTGGCAGAGACGGCGCGGGCCCGCCAGCGTACCTTCCAGCCGTCGCTCAGCTTGCCGCCGGGCACGGTGGCCGTGGCCTGGGTGCCGGAGGCGACGTTGTCGAGAGCGGCGGTCCAGATCTGACCGGTACCCTGCCCGGCCGCGGACGGGTCGTGCTCGATCTCGAACTCGGCCCGCAGCGGCTTGGCGACCGGGTCGTTCACCTGGGTCAGTAGCGCCGGGGTCAGCGTCGGGGTGACGGTGGCGCCGTCGACCTGCTCCGACGGAGTGACCTGGAGCGCGCCGACGGCCGGTTCTGAGACCTGGTCGGGCACGTCGACGGTCAGGCCCTGCCAGTCTGGCCAGGGGGAACTGATGCCGGTGGCGGAGTTGATCGCCCGCGCCCGCCAGCGGCACCTCCAGCAGCAGGTCCGGCACCGCCCGCTGCTGCACGCTGGGCAGCGCGGCCAGGGTGTCGTGCAGCTCCCGCGTGGCCCGTTCCCGCTCGCGCGCCACCAGCCCCTCCTCAGGCACTGCCATCCGCCCCGGCCCGGGCGTTGCGCCAGCGGACGTAGGCACCGATCACCGCCGAAGGTCAACCACTTGTCCGACATTCGGTGATGGGCCCACTAGCTGAGCGCTCATGGCGACACGAGCCCTTGTGGGACCCGGGTGTGTCCTCCGGGGGGAGGGACAGCACCGCGCAGAATTAGTTAACCTCCTTTCCAGTTCCTCGTGAACGGAGGTATCGGCATGCGCCGTCTGGCCGCGCTCGTCTCCTTACTCCTCCCCCTCCTTCTCCTGCCCGTCCCCGCACAGGCCGCTGCGACCCCGCTGCAGGTCTACGGCGCCTGGCACTGCGGTGATGACGCCTGCATCTGGGGCAACGTCCGCAGCCCAACAGACTTCGACGCAAAGAACCACTGGCTGATCGACCGAGGAGACGGCCGCCCCTCGGTCAACCTTGTGGTGCTCAGCTTCGTCCACCCGGTCAAGTTGCTGCACAAGACCACCGACACGCAGACCCTCGACGGCGTGCCGCGTGGCATGACCGCTGACATCGTGAACTACTTCACCAGCCGTGGAGTCCGGGTGATGCTCTCCATCGGCGGCATCACGTACACCACCGCGTGGAACTCCGCCCTGGCGGAGAATGCGGCGCAGTTCGGGCGCAACGCGGCCGAGGTCGCCCAGCGGCTGGGCGTCGGCATAGAGATCGACTACGAGGAGAACAGCAGGCCCGACCTGGCCGGTCTGGAGGCCTTCGTCAACGCCTACCGCTCCGCACTGCCGTACGACGCGAGCGGTGCGAACCCAGCCGCCCGGCTGACCATCGACCTCGCCGCCGGTGACCGTTGGCTCATTGACATCACCAGGAAGGCGACCGCGGACTGGCTGCGCACCGATACCCCGGTCCTGGACTACGCCAACGCGATGGTGCCCGCCCAGCAGCCCAGGAGCTCCGACGCCATAGCCAACTGGCAGGAGCACATCGACGGCAAGCCCACCTACTCTCCGCCGATCCCGTCGCTGGCTCCGGCCAAGTTCACCGGCGCGTTCTACATCGCTGAAGGAAGTAAGGTCCGCCCCGAATGCACGAACTTCAGCACCTCGCTGCAGAAGTCCACGGGATCGTTCGTCCAGACGGCCGCGCCAAAGGGTGCCGGCCTCACCTCCGGCATGCTCGGCTACATGTTCTGGGCCGCCGAACGCCCCTCCACAAGGGGCGTGACCACCGCACCTCCGAACTCCTGCGAGGGAGGAGTGGGCGGCGGCGCCACCGCGTACGCCATCCCCCTCCCGATGCCCGCCCTACGGCAAAGCTGACCACCTCCCGGGACCGGGCCGCCGGTCCCGGGACAGACCAATTACCCGTCCGAGATTCGGTGACGGACCACTAGTGTCGTTGCCAGCGCTGTCGAAGCGGGGACGAAACTCAGCAGAGAACAGGGAGCGGGCATCGATGACGGACCCAGACCGGCGCCGGACCGGACAGCCCGAGGTCGACGCGCTCCTGGACCAGGCCGACGCCGCACATCAAGCGGTGGCCGAGATCGTGACGATCACCCACGCCGAGCGCATCGTCTCCCAAGCCTGGCTCGCCGAGCTCGCCGCCGAACACGAGGCGCTGCACGAGCGATACCAGCAGGCCGAAGCCAAGCTCGCCGCCGCGTCGGCCGCCGGCGATCCGGACCAGGTCGTCAGCGCCCGCCGAGCTCGCGATCAGGCCAGCGCCGACTGTGACCGTGTCGGCCGCGTGCTGCGTGAGGAAATGGCGGGGCTGGCGGAGGCGGGATTCGAGCGCAACGGTGCGCTGCTGGGTCAGGTGCGCAGTGCGTGGCGGGCTGAGGACGCCGCGCGCGCGGCGCTCCGGGGCGACACCGGACGGCAGGGGTGAGGCAGCCATGCCTCGCGAGCGGCTGTTGCGGCGTTGCAGGGCGCCCTTTCCCGAAACCGCCCAGCTCGGCGGGACGACCTTCACCGGCATCACCTTGTTCGAGGGCCCCTGCTCGGGTCGGCGCGACCAGCCCCGAAGTAGCTCTCTGTAGTGTTCGTCACCCCGTGCGTCTGGAGCCGCTGAATTGAACGGCCGCAGTGGGTACGGCCGGAGTACGCCAGAAACACACCACAGGGCGTAGGTGTCGCGTCTGACGTCAGCGCTTTCGCCGGGCGGCGGGGTCGTGCGTGGCGGTGATGCGGGCGGAGGTCTCCTCGCCGAGGCGGACGTAGTGTCCGAGGCTGGACAGGTGCTGATGGCGGGACTTGGCCTGCAGTTCGGGGGCGGTGCGGCCGGCGGCGGCCAGATGGGTCAGCGCGCTATGCCGGAGCTGGTGCAGGGTCCAGCCGTCGCCGTGCGGGTCCAGAGCGGCGGAGGCGGTCTTGAACAGGTACTCGGCGCGGGAGTAGGACAGCCGGCCCCGGCCGGTGACGGGGCAGATGTCAGCGGCGGCGGGCGCGCGGCGTCCGGAGGCGGGGGCACGCCGGTCGGCGAGGAAGACCGGCCCGGCCTGGCGGCCGTTCAGGAGGCGGGGTAGCAGGTGTGCGGTGGCGGTAGCCCAGTGCACGTATTCGAGGGCGCCGCCCTTGGAGACGACGCGGGCGCCGGCGACGGTGGCGCGCTCGGCGGCAGGGGCGCCGCGAGGGCGGCGGGTTCGTGCGGGCTGGGAGCGGCGAGGACCGACATGACCACCTCCGCGGGCCGATGTCGCAAGGGCCGTTGTGACAGATAACGCTACCGAGTCGCCCTCGTGTGGGCGAGGGCCGAGCTGGGCTTCCACCGTCAGCGGTCGTTGTGTGTGACAGGTAATGCCAATTCTGTGTCGCAGAGTCAATGGGCGCTCACCATCACGCTATATCACACTCAGTAATTGTTCAGTTACCTTGAGTATGCACTGGCTGGTTTGGATCAGCCAAAGATCCACCAGCAGGAGAGGGACAACTGCCATGCCGAAGCAGTTCATGCCGCGCCTGGCCATCGCGGTCGAGCGCACCATCACGGGGGCCGTGGCACTGATCGTGCTAGTACTGCCCGGCGCCGCCCAGGCCGCCGGGTCCACGCTTCGCGCTGCCGGATCGGTAGCGCCCCGAACAGGCTCGGCGATACCCTCCGCGTCGTCTGCGCGCGTCGAACCGCAGCAAGAGGTGCCGGAACTCGACGTCCCGGGCACTGCCAAGCCCGTCACCTTCCCGCCCGACCAGCGCACCCGCCCCACCCCGGGCACGTTCGTCTTCACTGCTCCGCCCCACACCCGCATCACCCGACTGGAGATGGACTGCCGTCCCCGCCCCTGCGCCGAGGCCATCGCCACCGACGGGTCCACCGCCACCGCCCGCACACCCCCGGGCCGGTGGCGGTGGAGAACGCCCGTACGCGTCTGGCTTCAGGCCGACCCCAACGCCCCCATGCCCCGCGCCCGCTACAGCGGAAGCCTGACCGTCGACGGTGAGCAGCAGCCCCTCGACGTGATCATCACCGAGGGCAAGCAAGGCCTGTTCGGCATCGCCCCGAAGGACACCCCCGACAACAGCGGCGCGCTGATAGCCGCCGTCGCGCCGGGCAGTCCGGCCGACAAGGCCGGGATCCGCCCCGGTGACGTCATCATCTCCTTCAACGGCAAGACCATCACCAACGCCAGCCAGCAGCGTGCCGCCCGCATCGGACAGGTTCGCGCGGGAGCCACAGTCCCCGTCACGTACCTCAGGCCCGACGGCAGCGTCAGAACCGCCGAAGCCACCCTGGTTGACGGTGAGCCGTGATCATCGCCGCAGACCGGTACGAGCGAGTCACCCGTTTCCGCTGCCCTCGTACACGGTCGGGCGGCGCACCACGCCTCGTCCAGATCCGCGAGCACCCGGCGGAAGGTTCGCTCTGCCTGAAAACTCGAAGCGGCCTGTCAGCGGATACCGGCCGGGCGCCGATCCGGGCGAGCTTGTCCGGCGGCGCGCCTGCAGCCCACCGCCAGTCACTGTCAGATCACCGTCACTGTGTTGCCTCCCACCACCACCACCACCATCGTCGCGCGTGCCGACAGCGCCAATCACCAGCAGCCGATGCGGGAGCCCTCGTTGACGACGATCCGGCACACTTCGAAGGCTGGCCATCAGCGACGCCTCCCCCGCCACAGCGTCGTCGTCGTCACCGACGGCGAAAGCTTCCGCATGCGCCGAGCCCGAACCCACACCAACCGGACACCCGTTCGCCCGTGACCGGGGAAACCTTTAAGGGGACACCAGCGGCGACACGCCGCCTTGGTCGTTGCGGTCGTGGAGCATATTCAGGAGCAGAGCATGTTCATGAGCATACGTTCTGCTTGCGCCTTCATCCTTGCCGGGCGGTTTATGGCGGAATGAGAATTCCGGCTTCCGCATGGCATGGAACCGTTGAAGGGAAATATTGGCCACAAGGCTGCACCGCTGTAAGGAGAGGCTAATGGAACACGCAATCGTCCAGAACGACCTGTACGAGCCGCCGGCCCTGGCCGAGGCCGGAGACTTCTCCGACCTCACGATGGGTCCCCGAGCCGAGGGCAACATGGACGGCTACGACGACTACTACCGCGGCTAGCTCGAAGACGGGGAGAGGGTAGTGGCTGAGGAGTGGTTCGTCGCCCTTCCTGACAGCGACACCGGCCTCACCGCGGCACGCACCCTCCGCCCGTCGGCGACGCAGGTGATCGAGCACGCCTCCGGCCGGCCCTGGGTGATGGGCCACTGGCAGGACGACGATGTCACGATCGCAGCGTCGGGCCGCGTCAGGGTAGTGGTGGCCGGCCAGAGTCCGGCCACCACTACGTCGCTGCAGACCCTCGCCTCCAAGGCCAGGTCCCTCGACGATGTCGGCGCCGCGCTCGCTGGTCTGCCCGGCTCCTTCCACGTCATCGCCTCGGCCGACGGCCGGGTCCGCGTCCAGGGCACCCTGGCCGCCGTCCGCCGCGTCTTCCACGCCCGGGTGGGTGAGGCCGTCGTCGCGGCGGACTCCGCCCGGCTCCTGGCCCAGCTGACTGGCGCGCACTGGGACTCCGCCTGGCTGGCGCTGCGCCTGACGTCCATGTACGTCCCGTTTCCCCTGCACGAAGACACCCCCTGGCAGAATGTCACCCCCGTGCCGGCCGATCACTGGCTCTGCCTGGAACGCGACGGGACTGCCTGCACCCGCCGTCGCTGGTCACCGCCCGACCCCGCACTCACCCTGGCCGAGGGAGCCCGCTCCGTCCGGGCAGCCTTGGCGGGGGCGGTAGAGGCGCGGACCGCGCCCGGCGGCACCGTCACCTGCGATCTGTCGGGAGGCCTGGACTCCACCAGCCTCGCTTTCCTGGCCTGCCAGGGGCCGGCCCAGGTGGTCACGTTCCATCAGAGAGGCCGCGACGCCGCCAACGACGACACCTCCTACGCGCGCCTCGCCGCCGCCCACCTGCCCGGGGCCCGCCACCGCGAGCACACCTGCGACCAGGCCGGCGGCAGATTCGACGCATTCGGCCCCGAGGCGCCACCCGCCGACGCCGAGGAGCCCTACGCCTTCGAAACCAGCCGGGCCCAATCCGAGTACATCGCCCGCACCACAGCCGAGGAAAGGCCACGCGTCCACCTGCGCGGCATCGGCGGCGACCAGCTCTTCCAACCCGGCATCGCCTACTTGCACGACCTGATCCGCACCCGCCCGCTGCTCGGCCTGAACCATGTGCGAGCCCAGCGGACGAAGGACAGGCTCCCATGGTCGCGCATCCTCGGCCCCCTCCTTGCCCGCACCACGCCCGCGACCGAACTCGCCCGCGCCGCCGAAAGACTGACCACACCCCACCCGCGCGGGTGGGCCGTCGACCTGAACTGGCAGACGACGGCGACCATGCCGCCCTGGGCCACCCAGGACGCGATCAGCGCGGCACGGGATCTGCTGCGCACGCGCGCCCGGCAAGGCGTCGAACCCCTCGCCCGCCGGCGAGACCAGCACACCGTACTGCTCTTCGCACGCAACAGCGGGAAAGCTGTGGGGCGCACCGACGTACTGTTCCGCCGGCACGGAGTGCGCCTGGCCGCACCATTCCTTGACGACCACGTCCTGCACGCGGCACTCGCCGTCCGCCCCGAGGACCGCCTGTCCCCCTACCGGTTCAAACCCCTGCTGAACGCGGCCATGGAAGGCCTCCTGCCACAGCAGATCCGCGAACGCACCACCAAAGGCGAATACAGCGCCGAGTTCCACCACGACTGGCTGCGGCACCGCCGCCACGTACTGCAGTTCATCGAGGAATCCGAACTCGCACGATGCGGCCTGATCGACATCGGCGCAGCCCAGCGCGCCCTGCTGGCCCCGCACACGAACCCCTCCGTCCTGATCAAGCTCGACGGCACACTGGCCTGCGAGCGATGGCTGCGCACACTCACCACCACCGCCACCGCAGTCGAACCGCTCCCGGATTCCCCCAGGCATCCCGACACGATCGAAGGCATCACACCATGATCGCGCTGCGCACCCACATCACCGCGACCCCGACCGGCAACGGCATGGTCCTGCTGGACACGCGCTCCGGAAAGTACTGGCAGCTCAACGCGACCGGCACACTCATCCTGAGCGACCTGCTGGCGGGAGCCTCGATGACGGAAGCTGCGACGCGCCTGACACTGCGGCACCCCGCCGCCGCCCGCCGCGCCGACGACGACGTCCACGCGCTCCTGCAGCAACTCCGCGCCGCACACCTGCTCATCCAGGATCGGCCATGAGCCACAACCTCGCTCTCCCCACGGGCGGCCACCTCGCCAGGCGCCACCGGCCTGCCGCGCTCCTGGCCGTTGCCGCGGCCAGGGTCCTGGCCGGCCGTTCACCGCACCGCATCCAGCAAGTCCTGCGCCTCGTGCGACGCGGCGCCTGCCCCGCCACCGCCGCCCAAGCCAGCGCCGCCCGCTCCGCCGTGACAGCGGTCAGCCGCCGCTGCGCGATCGACCGCGGATGTCTCCAGCGCTCCCTGGCCGCCGCCCTGCTGTGCCGCCTGCGAGGCACCTGGCCGACCTGGTGCACCGGAGTGCGCACCACACCGTTCTTCAGCGCACACGCCTGGATCGCCGTCGACGGAGAACCGATCGACGAACCCCACGACCCCGCCTACTACACCCCCGTCCTGGCCGTCCCCCCACAACACACGTGGTGAACCGCCATGGGAGGATCCTCAGGCCGGGTGGCAGCGAACGCGATCGTGAGTGCGCCGAGTGCCAGGGGCGATCCTCGGACTGCTGGTAGATGCTGGCCGTCCACTTCGCAGTCGACTCGGCCCTCCACTGCCGAACGTGTGTCCCCAACCGCCAGGTAACCCCCGTGACTGGGCAAACTCCTCGACGTTGGTGTGGGCCTGGCCGCCGCGCAAGCCCTACTCGGACAGGCTTCCACTGGCCGGCGCGGCGCGGTACGACCGGGCGGCCGGAGCGGGCCCGGCGCGCGGCTGTCGGCAAACTGGCCTGCTCCCAAGACGTACCCCTGCCCGGCGTCGCACCGAGACGTCACCGCGAGAAGGGCATGACCGGCCCACTGTGAGTGGTTGGACCTCGGTAAGCCAGCTGAGGGCTGGCGGCGTCGCGTTTCTGCCGTATCCCGGTGCCACTCCTCGCCAGGGTGAGGTCAGCCATTGATCCTCAACCCGTGGTAGGGCTTGTAGGGGTTGTTGCAGTAGTACTCGCGGCGGTTGGCAGGGCGGCGCGGGACGAGCGCGGGCGCGCCACCTGCGAGCTGACAGTCGCTCCGCGTGACGGTTGTGGGTCGTAGGTTGACACTCCAGCCGTTGTACGTGCCGCCCTCGCAGCGCATCGTGTCGCCGAAGATTGCGGGGAGCCCGCCGGCGTTGCGGCAGCGCATGGTGGCCCAGGTGTAGAGAGGTTCGGGGTAGGGAGTGTCGGCGGTGGCCGGGGCGGGGGCGACTAGGGCGCCGCTGGTCAGGGCGGCGGCGGCCAGGATGACGGCCGCCAGGCGCCTGGTGGAGGTGGGGGCGGTGACGTTCACGAGGATGCTCTTCCTTTCATGACGGACAACCACCATCTTTGACTCTAAGTATGCAAATAGCTACTCTCTGTAAAGAGAGATGTGTGTAGCAGCCTCAAATGGAGCGAACCATCCAGCAGGATGACGACTGGCCGTAAACCCGGCCTGCGGCAGACGACGCCCCGCCTTCCTGGATATCGGCGCCCGGTACGGCATCGGCCTGCCGACGCTGAGCTCGCAGGCGATCTGGGTGCCCGGCAGGCGGCGCCCGCGAGGCGGTGACCGTGGCAGGGCGCGCGTCCTCCCTTGCCGACGAGCGGCAAGGGAGGACTTGCCGGGGATGGTCAGGCCAGGCGCTACGGGCGAACCGGTCAACGCCCGCCGCGACCGAGGGTGGGCGCGAGGTACTCGTCGAGGGCAACCTGGACGAGGTCGGGCGGGGCGTTCCTGCCCGGCCTCGTCTGGTGCGACTGGACTTCCTGGCTCGTGCGCGAAGTTCCGGCTCCGTAGAACCGCGACGTCGCTTGCCATCGCGGCCTCTGGAGAACCGCTCCAGAGGCCGCTTCGCATGCGGTGCGATCAGACCGCGGGACCCCGCTTCTGCCGTATCCCGGTGCCCCCTACGCTGACGGCCGGGCTCCTGGAGCGCTTGAACGCCCAGCCCCTGCCGACCTGGCCAGCTCTACAGCTGACCGGCCGCCTGCTGATAGGGCCAGGTCACGGCGCAGACGGACTGGTGAGAAGTGGCCACCGCACAAGTCACGGCCCCCGCAGGCGCGAGGGCCGTTCGCCCGATCTGCACACAGCTCTGAGTCGAGCGTCACCAATCCATGGGGATGCTAGGCCACTGCTCGTGGATATCGCGGACCCCGGACTGGTCGCTGATGTACGTCTTGTCTCCCTTGATGGCGCCGTAGGCGCCACTGCTCTGCCAGTGCCACACGCAATCGGGGTCTGCCCACGGCAGGCCGCTGATCAGGTCGTCGAGTGCCGTGGTGTTCCCCTGGCCGCGGTCGGTGATGTGCACCTGGCTGCCTCGTCTGAACCCGAGCGCCCCGCTCTCGTACACCCACGCGTTTGTGATAACCGCCATACTTCCTCCCCCTCTTATCGATCCACATCCGGGACCAACCGCGTTCCACGGCTCCGCCGGGGTCCCGCTGAATCGGCTCGCGCCTGGAAGTCGCCGGAGACGACGTTGCGATGGATTCGCTCATGGATCCACTCACGCAACTGCATACCCATACTGTGTGTGACGATGCGATACGTACGGTATGCAACGGCCAAACGGCCACCAACGGCCATTGCCCTCAGTGGGTGTCGCACCTGATCAAGCGGGTCGGGCGGTGAACTCGGCTTGGGCTCAGACGATAGAACTCACTCCGCTATGTCGCCGTCGAGGACCTGCGCAGGGCGGACTGCTTCGGAACGCCGACGGCCCCGTACCGCAGGAAGTTCATCGAGTCGGCGGCCACCTCATCCCGGCCCAGGATCGAGTTGTGTACCGAGGGGTCGAGACAGTTACCGCCTGAGGTCTTCGGTTCGATCGTCTTGTTGAGGGCCCCGTCCAGGTGCACGCTGTCGGCGGCCACCTGCCCGTCACTGGTCCCGATCGCGTAGGTCATGACGGTGTCAGGGGTGATGTGCGCCTTGACGTTCAGGTCCGTCAGGAAGTCGCTCTGTGTGCCGATCAAAGTGTCGCGCCACATGTCCTGGCATGCCTTCCAGGGGTGGGTGGTGGGTGACCAGCAGCAGCCGGTTCCGTGGTTGGGGGTCGCCAGGGTGATGATCCGGCGGATCTGGGCGCCGTCCTCCTGGGCTTTCCTGGCCACCAGTCCTCCCATGGAGTGGGAGACCACGTCGACCTCGCCCAGTTGCTCGGCGGAGATCCAGTCGGAGAGCCTTTGGGCGTTGTCGGGGATGTGATCCTCTGTGGTGTCGCTGTAGTCGAAGGCGTGCAGTCTGGCCGACGGGAAGTCGCCGGCGATGTCCTTCTCGAACTTGTCCTTCATCGACGACCAGACGCCCGGGCCCGCATGGAGTCCGTGCACGAACACCACTGGGCGCGTATCCCCGGCCCGGGCCTGGCCGGCCACGCCACCAGCAGGAGCGACTGTCCTGTCAGGCCGCGCTGTGAAGGCCGGCCTCTGGCCGGCGGCAACCGCGGGAGCCCCGCTGGCCGCCACCCCGACACCAACCGCAGCGGCCGCGGCGGCCATGGTGGCCGCCTGCATCCGGAACAACAACATGGAAACCTCCGTCGAGCAGCCCGCCACCGCGCGACACCACGCGGCAGGGCACAACAGGGAAGCCGGGACCACGCTCTGGGGCTCCCGGCCAGGCGCGCACGGGATCTCCCGGGCCGATCCCGCGCGCGCATCACCGGCAAGTAGTCCAGCGGCACAAGCGCTTGGCTGCGCCGCTGGCGGCCGTCGACCTACCTCTACAGGCCCGGGTCGAAGCGGAACCGCTGGGCGAAGTCACCGCGGCAGGTGTAGGTCCTGATGTCGGCGTTGTTGCCGGTGTTCTGGTCCGCGACGGTCAGGCACTTGTCGGAGAACGTCTTGATCTCGTACTGACCGTTCTCGGCTGGAACGAGACGGAACCGCTGGGGGGCGTCGTTGCCGCAGGTGTAGGTCCTGATCGGGACGCTGTCGCCGGAGTCTCGGTTCGCGACGGTCAGGCACTTGTTCCAGGACGTCTTGATCTCGTACTCGTTGTTACCGACGGGGGCGAGAGTGAACTGCTGAGCAGGGTCGTTACCGCCGCAGGTGTAGGTCCTGATCGGCACGCTGTCGCCGGAGTCACCGTTGGCGACGGTGAAGCACTTGTCCGAGAACGTCCTGATCTTCTGGCTCTGTCCGATGCCCAGCATGGCCTGCTGAGCGTGGGTGTCGTGGGCCAGCGCGGCCTGGGGGGCGGCGATCGCGGCGCCGGTGAGGGTGGCTGCGAGTACCGTCGCCGCTGCCAACGGCCATGGCGAGAAGCCTTGGAGGTGATGATTCATGGGCACGCCTTTCTCTTTGCTGAGCGAGGGCCCACCGTGAAGAGGTGGCTACTCTCAGTAGTACAGTAAGCTACTTAGCGTTACCTGCTTATGGTGGGCACGTCCGGTTTCCTTTACTCGTCGCGAGCGCGCAGCGATCGTCCCGCCGAGATCGTCGGCAACGTGTTCGCCCCCGCACAGGCCGGCTACCGTGAGCGTGACCAACCGGTCACCCGGATCGCCCGCGAGCTCGGCGTCGGCCGGTCGGACGCTGTACCGGGCGTTGGAGGGCGACGTGCCAGCCCAGCCTGCTTGACTGACCGTGGAGCGATCAGCGGGCCTACAACGCGGCCCGCGCCCGTGGCCACGACTCGGAGAAGTCGCTGATCGGTGTGTACGCCGGTGGGGCGCCGGGATCCTCGGTGGCCTTGGCGATGGCTCGCAGGCTATGTGGCGGGTGGGACGCTCAGCAAAGGGTGGTAGGTGGTGATGTCGGCGTTCTCGCCGATGGGGTGGCCGTCGGCTTCGATCCAGGCGTGGGCGGCGAATGGCGGGGTGCGTACGCCGGTGTGCCAGGTGGGCCAGGTGCCGTGCATGCGGCACAGCAGGGCGGTGGCCAGGGAGCGCTGCAGGCAGTAGCGGCCGGCGCAGCGGCTGCTGGTCGCGGTGACGAGGTGGCGGGCGCGCAGCGCCTGCTCTGCGGTGGCGGGCTGGGCGCCGCGGCGCAGCACGTTGAGGACGGCCACGATCCGGCGTGGCGACTGGCGAGCCAGCATTCGGGCAGCGGCGACGACCAGGACAACGGTGAGCCGCTGAAACGGAGTGGGCTTCAGCGGAGAGCGGATCGGGACCTGGCTCACGGTGTGCCACTCCTGGTGTTGCGCGCGGTGTCGCTGATCGCGAGTAGGCGGGCCTGGGTGAGATGGTCGATCAGGGCGGTGATGTCGGCCTGGGCCTGCTGGAGGGTGACGGGCCGGGTGGCGGCGATCTGGTCGGCGATCTCGGTGGCGGGTGTACCGGCGAGCAGGGCCCGCAGGACCGCGGCGGCGGTGATGTTGAGCTGGAAGTAACGGCCGGTGCGGGTGTCGAGCAGGACGAGGCCATCGTCAGTGTCGCAGGATGCGACGTCAGGGAGCAAGCGGGGCGGTCGCACGGGGCTCCTTGTGATGGTGATGCCGGGTCAGGTAGGCGGGTTCGGGGTGGGCGGCCAGGTCGCGCAGCCAGGCTTCGGCGCCCAGGGTGGCCTCCACCGCGCCGCAGCCTTCGCGGGTCAGGCCGGGGCTGAGCAGGAGACGGCGCAGCGCGCCGGGGTCGGCCAGGCCGGCGGCGACCAGGTGGGAGTCGTCCGCCCAGGCGGCCAGCTCGCGCTGGTGGGTCTTCAGCCCGGCGTACCAGTCCTCGATGCAGCCGTCCTTGGTCGTGCGGGCCAGGAGCTGCTCGGGAACCAGGTCGCGCATTGCGGCGGCCAGCAGCGGCTTGTACGACCACGGCTCGCCGGCCTCGTGCGGGCGGACTGACAGGCAGGCGTCCAGTACTTCATCGTCGCAGAAGGGCACCTGCAGTGGCTGGAGCCGCTGCATGCGGCTGCCGGAGTGGGCGCCTTGGCGGGCTTGGCGCCGCCAGGCGTGCTCGGCAGGCCCGGCGGCCAGCGGCTCGGCGGTGTCGGCGGCCTCCTGCAGCGCGGCGGCGAGCAGGTCGACGGCCTTGCTGGTGGCCCACGCGGGAAGCGTGACCGGCACGCCCCATGGCTGTGGCGCCGGCCCGGCCGCCTGGACGGCACGGGTGAGGTGCTGGGTGTGCAGCCGGTCGGCCTGGCCGCGCAGCCATGAGGAGTAGGACGGCGCGGGCAGCAGCACCAGGTGGACGGTCTGCGGCGTGGTCCACCGGTGGCGCATCTGGTGGACGACAGTGTGCCGCAGGGCGGTGAGCGGCCGGTGGCGGGCCAGCGATCGCAGGTAGGCGACGGGCGGGATGACGAGGTGGTCGCCGCCGTATCCGCTCAGTCGCCGGCCGATGCCACGCTCGGCCAGGACGGCCATCAGGTGATCCTGCCGCGCGCGGTCCCGCAACAGCATGGGGCTGTCGCCGGCGTCGCGCGCCTGGGCGAGTCCGGTGAACAGGGCGGGCAGCCGGGCGGAGGGGAAGGTGAGATGGGTCAGGCCGGGCAGGTGCGCGGCCGCCAGCTCGGCGTAGCGGGCGTCCTCGTTGCGCGCGCCGCTCCAATGCAGCGTGAGCGCGGTCAGCTGGGCGCCGGCCTGGGCGGCCAGGAAGCACAGCGAGGTCGAGTCCATCCCCCCGGACAGGTCGGCCCCCCATTGCCGGCCGGCGCGCACGCGCACCGTCACGGCCCGCTGCAGCGCCTGGCGCAGCAGGACCGCGCTCTCGGCCAGCGGCAACCGTCCGACCGGCAGCTGGGCGGCCGGGCCGGGCCGTAGCCGGCAGGTCCCGTCGCGGTCCAGGTGCGCCGCGTGGCCGGGCGGCACCAGGTCGACGCCGCGCCACATCGGCATCTCGTCCAGCGGGTGGGGCAGGGCGGCGCCGGCCAGGCGGGCGGCCAGAGCGGCGGGCTCGACGTCGGCGTCACTGAGCCAGGCCAGGGTGCGCGCCTGGTCGGCCAGCACCGTCACCACCTCGTCCTGGGTGGCGTCCCGGGTGGCGTTCTGCGCGCTGATCGTCGTGCGGTACAGCCGTCGCGCCCCGGACCGGTCGCCCCGCGCGTACACCTGGCCGTCGAGGCTGGCCAGCACGTAGAAGCTGCCGGCCCGGCCGTTCACCAGACGTTCGACGTCGGCGACGTCACGCGCACCCGTGAGTGCGTGACCGGCCAGGTCGTCCGCTCCCGCTCCCAGCACCGCGATCCGGGCGCAGCCACGCACCCACAAGGCCGCTTGATCGTCGGCCCAGCAACCCAGCAGCCACGGCCGCCCGGAGGCGTGCGCGACGACGTGACAGGCACGAGCACGCAGCCGCCGGGCCAGGCCGGACGCCGACCGGCAGTCCGCGAGGATCACCAGCCAGCGTCCAGGCACGGGAACCGTCACTCTCACTATTCCCAGTCGTAGGTGAACGCGTCACCGCTTTCTGGGTTGGGCGGGGTCGGGTAGCCGAGGGTGAGGTCGGCGAAGCCGCCGACCTCCTCGGCGAGCGGTGGCTCGTACACGTCCGTGGGCGGGGTGAGCTGGTTGTGCATGGTCAGGTCCCCTCTCAAGGTTCCTTCGTGTGATCGGGCAGGCATGTCGCGCCTGCCGCTCTGTTCATCCTGTCAACCACACACAAATACATAAAGTAGCTGAATGGCTACATATAGTGATGTCGCGAGTGGCGGCCATGTGCCGTGCGTGCCGGACTATGGCGATGATCGAGGCGCTTCGACCAGGGTGACGTCGGTGGTTCTGACGCTGCCGTCGGGTCTGCGGTAGATGACGGGGACTGTGGCTCCCGCGCGAACCTGTCCGATGCGGGCTGCTCGCTGCTGGCTGGCGTTGGTGATGGTCTTGCCGTTGAAGGAGATGATGACGTCGTCGGGGCGAATCCCGGCCTTGTCGGCCGGGCCTCCTGGCCAGGTGGCGGTTACCAGCGCGCCGCTGTTGTTGGGAGCGTCCTTCGGCTGGATGCCCCACGTGCCCTGCTCGCCTTCGGTGATGATCACGTCGAGGGGCTGCTGCTCACCGTCGACGGTCAGGCTTCCGCTGTAGCGGGCGCGGGGCATGGGGGCGTTGGGGTCGGCCTGAAGCCAGACGCGTACGGGCGTTCTCCACCGCCACCGGCCCGGGGGTGTGCGGGCGGTGGCGGTGGACCCGTCGGTGGCGATGGCCTCGGCGCAGGGCCGGGGACGGCAGTCCATCTCCAGTCGGGTGATGCGGGTGTGGGGCGGAGCAGTGAAGACGAACGTGCCCGGGGCGGGGCGGGTGCGCTGGTCCGGCGGGAAGGTGACGGCCTTGGCAGCGCCCGGGGCATCGAGTTCTGGCACCTCTTGCTGCGGCAGGATGCGCACCGCCGCCAAGGATGCGGCCTGGGCGACGCCGGGCAGCGTCAGCGCGATCAGTGCGATCAGCGCCATGCCCCTCATGCAGGCGTTCCTCAGGCCGGCGATCACGTGTTTCATCTGGCGTTCCTTCCTCCAAGCGGCGCTCAGGGGACGGCCGCTGTCAGCAGCATTGTCAGTAGCGCTGTCAGCAGCGGGTCAGCATGTCGGCCAGTGCGGTCTTCTCGGCGGCCTGCATGGTCAGGCCCCAGTCGTGCTTGACGTCGATCCAGGATCGGGCGTACTCGCAGTAGAAGGACTCCAGCGGCGGCTTCCACCGGGACGGGTCCTTGTCGGCCTTGGACTGGTTGACGTTGTCGGTCACAGCCCACAGCTGGGAATCCTCCAGGCTGTTGGCGAACGCCTTGCGCTGGTTGCTGTCCCAGGCCCAGGCGCCGCTGCGCCAGGCTTCCTTCAGCGGCACCATGTGGTCGATGTCGACGTCTTCGGGGTCGTACCAGACGCCGTCGTCGTACGGGCTGGTCCAGGTACCAGAGGTGATCTTGCACAGTTCGTCGGTCTGGACGTCCTGGCCGTCGCGGATGAGGACCTCCTCTCTGGTGTCGCACTCGCCGTCGATCTTGATCCAGTGGGTGAAGGCCTTGCGGGTGTAGGTGTCGGCGTGCGCTTCGTCGGCGACCTCCACCAGCTCCAGCTCTTGCCAGGCCTGGACTCTCGTAGTCGATCGGGCTGAGCTGGCCGAGGCGGGAGTGCCGCCGGATCGTGTTGTTGCGGGTGATCCAGCCGAACACGGCCAGGCGGGCGGTGCGGGGAGGATCTGTCAGTGGCAGGCGACTGGCGGTACTCGGGTGCCGGGCGTTGGCCTGCGGTTTCAGACGGGCCGGCGGTGGCGGGCGCACGTAGCCCCGTACATCTTCGGCGGCCGCGATCCGGTGATGCCGGTCAAGGGTGGCCGGTCAGGGTGGGCCGGCAGGTGACGAACGGCGTGGCCGTCGCAGACGGTGCGGCTGCACACGGCGCTCGCCACCGGCAGGTTCATGGGCGGCCACTGAGCGGGGAGGATTCCCGGACGTGGCCAGGCGGCGTGCCCGGCGCGGGGAACTGTGCACCACGCCGTGCTGGATCAGTCCTGGGCGTAGAAGCTCCCGATGTTGCCGTTCTTGAGACCAGCAGGCTGTACGGGGTCGTAGACCCTGAGCCGGCAGTTGGAGTCCGGGAAGACCAAGATGGTGCCTTCGGTCTGGTTCAGCAGAGCGCTGTTGGGGCCGAGACCGGGGTGGCACTGGCCGGGCTGGGGGTTGGTGATGGTCCTGGTCTGACCGTTGGGTGAGAAGAGACGCACGGTGCCGGGAGCGGCCCAGGCGGCCCAGGCGGCGCTGGCGGGGGCGCAGGTGAGCGCCAGAGCGACGGCGGCTGTTGCGGCTGAGATGACGGGAACGGGGCGCATGGGGAGGTGTCCCTTCAAGGGGGCGGCGGAGCCGGGCGGATGGCCGCGGCAGGAGCCTCCCCAACACGCTCTGCTACTGAACGTTACCTTCTCGCTACGCTCTGCTGTCGCCGATGTCCTGGCGCACTGAACCTTTCGCGCCGTCTACAACCGGGTGATGCCCCAGCGAGAGACATCGCTCCGTGACGCTATGTAAAGTAATGAATGCAAAGCGTAGCGTTTTGGGTTGCGCCTCTACCTTGTGAAGGAGATTCCGGGAATGCGTCTACCCGCCCTCGCTGCCGCCGCGCTCACGACGGCAGCCCTCCTCGCCAGCTCCTCTCCCCATGCCTCCGCGGCCCAAGCCGCCGGTGTTCTGAACCTATGGTCCGGTCTCAATCAGACCGGCCAGGTACAGCCCGTACCGGTGCCTGAACTAGAAGGCTGCGCGGCCGTCGACTCTTCCTTCCTGACCCGGTCGGTTGGGAACCGCAGCCAGAGCCTCGCGGCGCTCTACACCAACCCAGACTGCGAAGGTGAACCAGCGGAGATCGTGTCACCAGGCCGCCGCACCAACCTGGCGCGGCCTCGCGATATCGAGTCGATCGCCTTCCAGTAACCTTCATCGAGCCTTGCCGCCCACAGCTCAACGGGCGGCAAGGGGCCGCAGATCCGCCGGCCTGTCAACGACGGCCGAATTCTGGATCAGACACACTTTCCGTGATCGGACCTGTTGCGTAGATCACGGTTCGGGCGTTCCGGCCGGTAGCCGGGCCTTTGATCACGAGCATCTGCAGCGTTTTGATCAAGGAGCTGGTCGCCGTCCTGTTCCCTCATCTGGTCGGTGTGTGCGTGGAGCAGGTCTTCCGGTCGGGAAGCACGGTGCGGATTCGGGCCAGGACCGGCACCGTGGAGGCTGCTTGCCCGGCCTGTGGCACGCCGTCGCAGCGGGTGCACAGCCACTATGAACGGCGGCTGTCCGATACCGCGGTCGGGGGCCAGGAGGTGCTCATCCAGTTGCGGGTGCACCGGTTCTTCTGCCGCGCTTCCACGTGTGCGAAGGCGACGTTCGCCGAGCAGGTGCCGGGGCTGACCGTCCGGTACGGCCGTCGCAGTGTCCGGGCGGCGAGGGCGTTGCAGGCCATCGCGCTGGCGTTGGGTGGCCGGGCCGGAGCTCGGCTTGCCGGCCGGCTGGCGGCCTCGGTCAGCCGGATGACGCTGATCAGGCTGATCCACGCTCTGCCGGATCCCGCTCCGGCATCCGGTCCGCGGGTGCTCGGTGTGGACGACTTCGCCCTGCGGCGGGGTCACTCCTACGGCACGATCCTGATCGACATCTCCAGCAGCACCGTCGTGGACGTGCTGGTCGGCCGGACGGCCGACACCCTGGCAGCGTGGCTGCGCGTGCCCCCCGGGGTCGAGATAATCTGCCGTGATCGAGCCGGCGCGTATGCCGAGGGGATCGCCCGGGGCGCGCCGCACGCGACCCAAGTTGCGGACAGATGACACCTCTGGCGGAACCTCGGCGAGGCCGTCGAACGCACCGTCACCCATACGGTCCGGCCAGCCCGGGCAGCGGCTCCCGGAACGTCTGCCGCTCACACCCGATCGTCGCGCACCTCAGTCGCCGGAACCGCAGCCGTACCAGCACTCGCTGCCCGCCAACCGGAAGGTCAGCCAACTGCCGATCCACATGGCCGTGCACCCGCCCGGCCGTCCCGCAGCCGGGACACACCACCGGCGCGTCCGTGGAGGCAACATGCACCACGATCGTCCCCGCTCTGAGCTGAACACTGCCGATGGCCAGGCCGGCCAGTTGCGGGAACACCAGCCTCGCGAGATCCTTTACGTCACACCGGCGTCAGGCTGACACAGCCCCCCGAGACAGCCGTGGACCGACACGAACCATCACACTCCGCAACCACCGAAAGTGGGCCAGAGCCGTTATCTAGACAGACCCGCAGGCGGGCCGGTAAGGCGGGGTCTGCGCCGTCGTGGTGGCATTTCGCCGCTGCCGTTCGCTGGACCCAGGACCCTGTCCGCCAGGCTCGGCGGGGGCGCCGGCGACGGGTAGGGCCTGGCTTGCCCGGCGTCAGAGGTCAGGCGCAGTCGCTGACCCATCGGTGGGAGTCGTAGTCGTTGTCGTCCATCCCGCCGTCGTAATACTCGCCCGGCAGGACGCAGAGATCCGCGCGTCCGTAGTTGACGTCGAGGAAGAGCACGACGTTGTCGGGCACTCTGGGATCTTGATACGACGGGGAGTGGTTGTAGACGGACTCGGCGTTGTCGTGCAAACCGTTGTCGTACCAGCTCGCGTCATTCGTCCCTCTGGGCCATCGGGCCGTCGGAAGGCCCGCCCACGCGTCACCGGCCCAGGCACAGAAGTAACCTGAGGCGCAGTCGCCGCGAGCGGCACTGGCGGTGCCGGAGGTCAGGACCAACGTCATCATCGCGAGGGGCAGGCCGATGGCCAGGCCCTTGACAGCCTTGATCATGAAAGTTCCCTTCGATAGGTCGCGATGTCGCGGTTTCAGGACTCGGCCAAAGCCCTCCTGGCTCGGGACATGCCCTGCAGTTCGTAAGACTTCAGCGCGGTGAGCTCGCGCGCGAACCTCCTTTCGGTCTGTGTCTGGTATCGGTGCTTCAGGGTGCGCAGGGTGCGGGAGAAGCCGGTGGAGGTGGTGCACTCGGCTTCGGTCACGGCTGCGGCGATCTCTGATGCCGGCGGCCCTACGCTGGTGGACGCCGGTTCGGTGCGGGCGACCAGTTCGCGTAGTTCGTCCGGTGAGGACGCGATGTACCCGTGCTTGTGCACGCATCCGGCCCAGGCGGTGAGGCCGGCACGGTAGCCGGGATCGGCGGTGACCAGGGTGAGGGTGTAGCTGCCGAAGTGATCAACGGTCCGTCGTGCCCGGTACCAGCCGGCGAGGTCGCCGTAGAGAGCACGTCGCGCCTCCGCCGTGCAGCCGTCGTCGGATGTCGTGAGCCGGCCTCGCTCGGGGAGGTCCACCACGAGTGCGCGATCCGACCCCATGAGCGTGCGGTACCAGGCTTCCCGCTGCTCGGGTGTCAGGTTCCGCACCTCGTCGGGGCCGGGGTCCGAAGCGGCTGCGCGGGATCCGGCCAGCAGGGTTTCGTAACCGTGCCGGCGAGCCCAGCCGACGTCGTCGAGCGGATAGCGCAAGTCCGGTTCCGTCCTCGGAGGGGGTGGCCGCCGCTCGGTGTAGGCGAAGCCGTGCCGGGCCATGCAGCGGGCGATCAGCCGTTCCGCGGCCTGGTGGAGCAGCTTCTCGTCGACCGCCGTGGCCGGACGGTCGCTGGGGACCGGCACCCGCCGGGCGGCCCCGCCATGGCTGGACAGGACCGCCCACCCGGCCATGAGGGTGACGGCGAGGACGCAGGCGGCCGTGAGTGCACCCCGTCTCGGCCTCCTGGATCCGGGACTGGTCATTCTTCGTGCGGGCCCGGGATCGTGCCGGTCCTGTCCAGTCATGCGCCCGTACTCCTTGTTCGGATTGGTCGTCCTGTCGGTGACGGAACAGGGCCGTCACCAGGTGGCTGGACCGATAGGCGGAGCCTCCCGCCGTGCCACGATCGGTGTCCTTGAGCTGCAAGAGGAACGATGCCTGCCGCGGTCGGCGCCGGGCTGGTGAACCCTCACCGGACCGCGGTCGCGTGAAGCCGCGCATGCAGGTGACCGGCCAACTGCAGTATGAACTGAGACGACAACGCGGCCACGCCCTCGGCGCCAGGGATCCGTACGGCATGCGATAGATCCCGGGACGGCGGCGGCATCGAGATGATCAGCGCCTGAGCGGGAGGGTGCCCGGGCTCAACGGGTCAGTATCCTCTCACCCACAACTCAACGGTGCGCCACTCACCCGGACCTGGGACCGTGGTCCAGCAGTTGTACGTACGCCATGCTCCGTCGCGGATGCCCGCGATACCCGTATTGACGCACCTACGGCAGGAGTCGGTTCCTACGAACGCACCGGCATAGACCATTCCTTCGCCTGGAGCGCGCGTACATTCAACCGCTAGGGCGGAGACGGCCTGCTGCGAGTTTGGCGTGCGTTCTTGTGCCGCTGCCGGCATGGTGGCTGCCAGTCCGGTACCCACGACGGTTAGGGTTGCCGCCGCCGTGATAACGAGCTGGGACAGTTTCATACGCATGTAATTTCTCCTTCGCCATCAATGGTCCTGGTGCCTGAATGACTTGACGATGTGCTGCCGGAAGCCGTCTTCGGCGCGCTCCCGAAAGCCGATGCCGCGAGCCGCCGAGGTTGCAGCGGGCCATGAAGACACCTGTTGGACTGTCCGTTACATGGGGCCGTCCACGCGCTCGTGGTGCCGGCGGTCAGGCAGCGCCCCCGTCCGGTGTTGACATACGGCCACCCCCGACGTCGTCGACTGGTTAACCCCCGTGTCGCACCTGCCAGTGAACGTGCCGCTGATGGAGCCGCCAGCCTTGATCAGACAGCGCCCGCTGCCGCTGCTTGAAAGGCGGAACGATGCAGCCTGCGCTGCGATGCCGACTTCGCTCTTTCCGGTTGTCTCCGCTACAGATGCGGGAGCGGCAGATGCTGGGGCCGAGCCGAACAGGCGAACTTCCGATAGGGTTGCTGCGGCTGTTCCAGCGAGCTTGCTCATCGGCCTCCTTTGCCTGGGCTCCCCGTTTGGCCTTCCTTTCCCAGCTTGCTGGCCATCGCCGGACTTGTCCTTACGGCAGAGCGCACACCTGTTTAGTCTGCGGGCACTATCTCGCGTACTGCAGGCGGAACTCGCGTGGCGACATCCCGTACGCGCTGCGGAACGCCTGGCTGAAATGCGCCGGGCTGGTGAACCCCCACCGGGCCGCGATCGCGTTGATCGGGTAACCGGCCAAATGCGGCTCGGCGAGGTCACGCCGGCACCGTTCCAAGCGGCGTTCGCGGATCCATGCGGCCACGGTGTGCCCCTCAGCGCGGAACAGCTTGTTCAGATACCGCAGGGAGATGTGGTGCGCCACGGCGATCGCGGCCGGGGTCAGGTCCGCCTCGCCCAGGTTCGCTTGTATGAAGGCGTGGATCTGGGCGAGCAACGCGCGTCGTCGGCTGTTCGGCGGCACCGCGCTGTGGGCGTCCAGTGCGCCGGCCAGCGCGGCGGTCAGGACGTCGATGGTCAAGGTGGAGACCCGCATCGCCTCGGCCGGGCTGAACTCCTCCAGATGCCGGGCCAACTGGAGCAGGAACTGCGAGGCCAGCGCACCCATGCCCCGCTCACCCCGGATCGGCACCGAGTTGAGCGCGCGCAGGCCCCGCTCGGGCAGCGGCAGCAAGGAGCGCGGAAACTGCAGCGACAGCACCTGGCCGTCCCCGGCGCCCCTCGCCTCGAACCTGGTCAGATAGGGATGCGAACTGTCCCGGAGCATCAGATCCCCGACTCCCAGATCCGCCTGCCGGCCGGCTTGCTCCCCGATGGCGTGGCCACGGACGGTGCAGGTCACGAAGAAGGTTTCGGGGTCGCAGCGGCGGATCAGCCGGGGCGTACGCCGGATCGTCAGCGACGGCGCGGTGAGCAAGGTCGCCTGCACGAGGCCGAGCCCGCCAAGAGCGACATGAGCTTGGAACGCGCCTTCCAGACCTGGTTCGCAGTGCGCGTCCAGCGGCATCCACATCTTCGAGCTCATCTCGCGCCAGAAGCTGAGCCGCTCATGCGCCGGGACGGCGGCGAAGCTGACCACGTCCATGGCTCTCCACATCGAAGTATCCCTCCGGGCCGGCCCAGCATCACCGATCCAGCTCTCGCACACAACCCGCACGGCCCCGACACTCGTTGACACAGCAACGGTTCACACCGGCACTACGTGGAGTGCGAGCAAGATCGCGTCACCTGACCGAACGAGCAGCTTGCCGGGAGCGGCGGGCTGTAGCGTGACCGTCCTCGTAAGGAGCCGCTGGTCGCGCTCAGGTCACAGCTGGCCGAAGCTGACTTGGGCCAACTGCAGCGGCTCCTTCTCCCAGGCGTAGGCCAGTGGGCGGGCCACTTCGTTGAACGGCTGCTCACCGTGGCGGCGAATCGACAAGGTGCCATCGCGGCACAGGTCCAGCCGCCACGGTCGGTCGGTCCAGCCCTCGCCCAGGTCGGCGGCGCATACGATGGGCGGCTCCTCAGGCCCGTGGAGCCCAAGGTCGGCGGTTGACACAGGCCCGGCGCCGAGCCAGAACGACTCCTCGTCCACCAGATGAAATTTGGCGATCAGCGGCATGAGGAGGCTTTCCCTTCCAGGGGGCCAGGCAGGTCGGAATTGTCGTGCGATGGTGGAGCTCACCGTGCACACCATGCTCGGCTGATTGCGTCACCGGCTCCAAGACGGTGCCGTCCGTGGGCTTTCGCGGCGCGTACAGCGATGGGACGATCCGCCACCACGGCGGGGCGATGGCCCGCACCTCGGCCTCGAAGGTGGCCGCCGCTGCGGCGGCCTCCGGCGGGGCAAAGATGTAGGTGACGTAGTCGTTGGCGCCTTGGCCGCTGGCCGGGGGGCTGGCTTGCTCGGCCAGCACGGGCAAAACCTCGATCAGCCGCATCTCCCTGTCGGACTCGGGTCGCCGTGCACCACGGTGACCGCAGCCCTGCCCTGTGTCGCGAGCGTGGCCTCAGCCAGGGCGGCTCGTTCGGCCAGGCGTCGTGCCCAGCCCGGCGGCATAGGTTGTTCCGGCCAAGCGTCGTCGGGCGTGCCCGGGAGCTTCTCGGTGCTCATCAAGAGGCGTTCCCTTCATGAAGCGGCCGGTGCGCCAGGGCGCGCTCAGGATCGTGGCGAGGCGACGGCCAGCAGTGCGGCGGCCAAGGTCCGGCCGTGCGCGGCGACGTGCTCGCCCTCGCCCAAACGGATCTGTCGGCCCTGATGGTGCAGCACCACGGCGCCGTCCGGCTGCCGGGCGACGCAGATGTCGGCCTCGGGCAGGGCCACCCCGCGTGCGCCGTCGCCGAGGTCGCCGCTGAGGTCGGCCAGTGCGGGTAGCACCAGCCCGGCCGCGGCCTGGGCGGCGGCCAGCCGCTCACGTAGTTCCCGCACCTGTTCGGCGTCGCGCTCGCGTTCGGCCTTGGCGGCGCGCGCCTGCTGTTCGGCGGCCACCGCGCGCTCGCGCTGGAGATCGCGGTCGATGCGCGCCTGGCGCAGCTCGTCCTCGGCGCGGGCCTGCAGCCGCGCGGCTCCGGCGGCTTCGCCCTGCGCGGCGACCAGGGCCAAACGCGCCTCGGAACGCCTCCGCGCTGCTCGGCCCCATGATGATCGCCGGTCTCGGCATGGGCATCTTGCTGGTGGGAGCCACCACCGTGTTGTCCTCCGGGATCCGAGCCGAGGATGCCGGCGCCGCCTCGGGCCTGCTCAACGTCATGCAGCAGATCGGTGGTGCGCTGGGGCTGGCCATCCTCGTCACGGTGTTCGGCGCGGCCACGCGCGCTTCGCGCGGACCGGCCCATCAGGTGCTCACCGAGGGGATCACCGCGGCGTTCACCGTCGCCGCCGTGTTCACCGCCGCCGCAATCCTCCTGGCCCTGACCATGAAGACCCGATCGGCTCCGGCAGCCGCAGAAGAGCCCACCCGATGATGCAGGCAGCAGCCTCATCTACGCCAGCGATGAGACACGGGAACGGGACCCGGTGCACGTTCTCCGTTCCACCACACTCTGCCCCCGACTCCAGGGAGCAGCGGCCCCGCCTGAATCCGAGGGGCGCGCCTGCTCTTCGGCGAGGCAGACTGGCGGCGCGACGCCACCCACCAGACCGGAAGTGGCGACTTGGCAATCGGCTCGCGAGGAGGATCGGAACGGCCGGTAGCGACTGCGGGTTATGGCTGATCAGCGGGCCGCCGGGGTCACGGGTCGTCGCGCTCCAGCCACTGCACCGCGACGAGGAATCGTTCCGGGGTGAGCCCGGCGCGTTCTGTAGGTCTACGGCCGAGATCTCGGTCCGATTGTCCCGCCTGGCGACTTCAAGCGCGCGAAGGAGTTTCCCGGCCCATGGTTCGGCGTCGTTGCAGGGCCGGGCGGCCGCTTGGGCGTGGAGTTGCCTCATGTGATCGGCGGAGCGGGCGACCACCATCCGCCGTCCGTCCCAGGCGGGTTCGGTGGAGTGGTTCGCCGAGGAATCGGGCACGAGCCCGTACCGGCGGGTGTTCTCCCGAACGTGCCCCCAGGGCCGAAATAGCTTGCGTAGCGAACCGTCACTCTTTGTGGCGTGATCCGACGTGGCTCAGCCCAGGCCCAGCGACCTGACCAGGTCGAGCATCTCGGCGCGGTGCAGGGCGGCCGGGTTGCCTGCCACGGAGTGGATGTGGCCGTCGATCTCCAGGGCGACCAGGCCGTGCATCCGGCCCCAGACGCGCAGCGCGAGGGCCGCCGCGGCGGGCGGCACGTCGGGGAGATCCTCCTGGATCTTCGCGGCGTAGTCCGGATGGAGGTCGGACCAGGAGGTGTCTTCGGGCTGGTGGCGCCGGGCATGCGGCCACGCGGCCGCCACCAGGCGGGTGAGCTCGCGGCACACACGGCGGGCCGTCTGGTCGACCGGCCCGTCCTCGGGCGGCTGGTAGCCCGGGACGGGGTGTCCGTAAAAGAGCCGGAAGCTCTCCGGATGGGCCAGTGCCCACTCTCTGAGCGCCCGGCCCCAGGCCATCAGCCTGCCACCGGGGTCGGTGTCGGGCACCGCGTTGCTGGCGGACTCCAGCGCATCCGCGAGCGAGGCGGCGATCTCGCTGATCAGTGCCGTGATCAGGTCGTCCCGGGTGGGGAAGTAGCTGTAGATCGCGCGCGCGGTCATCCCCATCTCGCGGGCGATGCCCCGCAGCGAGATCGCGCCCGGCCCGCCTTCGGCCATCTGCCGCAGCGCGATGGACTTGATCTCCCGGCTCGTCTCCACCCGCAGCCGCTCCCGGCGGCTCATCATGCCCCCGGCACGGTCGCTCTCATCGATGCCCACCTTGAACAGGTTACAGGGATGCGTTACCCTTCGGCGAGTCAAAAGTACACGCCGTGTCCAAATGAAACGGAGTTTCCATGCCTGCTTACGTCATCGCCAACGTCGACGTGCTCGATGAGGAGGCCGGCTGGGCCTACGCCCCCGTTGCCCAGCGGTCGATCCTCGACCACGGCGGCCGCTACCTGGTCGCGGGACCCGTGCCCGAACCCGCCGAGGGCACTTGGGCCTCCTCCCGGCTCCTGATCATCGAGTTCCCCGACATGGACCGTGCCCGGCAGTGGTACGACTCCCCTGAGTACCGGCGGGCCAGGCAGATCCGAGACGGCAAGGCCCGCGTCGGCCTGCTCTTCGTCGAAGGCTCCCCACCCGAAGGCTTCACCCTTCCCTCCTAGGAACTCTCCGGTGAGGTGACCCCCATGCGCTTGTCAAAGGCCGTGGGTGGACTGGGTCGACGATGCCGACCCGCCGAGCGGGCCCTGGGGGTCGGGAACATCCGACGAGCCGCAATGTAGCTGTCCGCGATGGCGGTGACTGGGTGCTCGCAGAAATGACCGATCCGCAGAAGCTGGGGAGGGCCGGTAACGCCTTCGCCACTTCTGGTCCACTACCGCCAGTTCGAGGCACCCAGGAAACGTGACGAAGACGTCGCCCAAGGCGGGACATGCGCCGGGTTCGCGGTTATGGCGGGTCGTGGCGATCGCCGCCGTCGTGGTGCTGGCAGTCTGCCTAGCGACCGGGGTGCTGTGGTTCTTCGCCGATCCGCGGCACTTACCCGACCAGGTGCTGCAGGTACTGCGCTCGGCGCGGCCGCTCTGGTGGTCGCCGTGGTGGCGTTGCGGGCGCAGATGCGGGCCGAGGCCGCCGGGCAGGGCCGGGTTGTACCAGGCAGGCGGCGACCAGACCATCACCCAGATCACCCAGCAGGCACACAGCGACCGCTGCCCCAGGTCGGCGCCCTGCAGGTCCCCCCTGGGCTGTCTGGCCTGCCACGCCGTCCCGCGGCAGCTTTCGTCGGCTGGGATGCCGCCGTGGTCACACTGCGCCAGACGCTGCAGGACACGACGAGGACCGGCGTGATCAGTCAGGCCACGGTCGGACTGGGCGGCGTCGGCAAGAGCGAACTGGCCCTGCAGTGGTGGATCGACAGAATCCTCATTCCCGACAGCCCATACGTGGCCAACTGACGGCTCAAGGCCGATGACTGTCCCCGGCTGGCCTGCCTGTACAGCTCGTTCGAGGAGATGGTCGAGGCCAACCGGCGTGCGGTCAAGGACAGGTGAGCTGACGGCGCCGCCCTCTCTTCCTGTCCCCCATTGTCCCTGCTATGTGGGACTTGCCATGAGATCATCTCCTGGGTCACGGTGGCTTATGCAGGAGCGGGACATGATCACGATCGGTGTCATCGACGATCACGATCTCATCCGACACGGGCTCGAACACGTCCTGGCTCAGTCGGAGGATTTCGCGGTCGTGCTCAGCGGGCGCGACCTGGCATCCGTCGGCACCCAGCCCGAGCTGGACGTGCTGGTGCTCGACCTGTACCTGGGGGACGACGAGCCGTGCGTGCCCGCCATCGCCGAACTGTCGCAGCTGTACAACATCCTGGTGATCTCAGCCTCGGCCAGACCCGCCGATCTGGTGGCCGCCGTACGAGCCGGGGCACGCGGCTACGTCACCAAGAGCGAACCCGCCGGGCTCCTGGCCAGCGCCATCCGCGTCGTGGCGGCCCGCGGCTTCTACCTGTCGGCCGAGCTGGCCGACATCCTGCACGCGCGGATGTCGGCGCTGACCACGCCCACCCCGGCAGTGCCGCTGGCGCCGCGCGAGGAGGAGGTGCTCACCCATATCGCGCAAGGCTTCACCTACGACCAGATCGCCCGCCGGATGGGCATCAAGAAGTCCACGGTCGACACCCACGTCGAGCGGATCAGACGCAAGCTGCAGGTAGGCAACAAGGCCCAGCTGATCGCCGCCGCCCTGGACCGGATCGCCGAGCGAGCCATCCGTGGCCAGTGAGGCCGGCGCCCGTACCGAAGCCGTGCTCGCCTGGACGGTCATCCTCTTCCGCGCCGGAGCCCTGGCCGAGGTCGTCGCGCTCAACTACGTGGGCGACAGTGGCTGGCGGCGGCACATTCCCGGCTTCGGCGGCGCGCTGGCAGTGCTCGGACTGACAAGTGCCATGGTGGTCATGGCGTGCCGGCTTCGCCGCCGGCCCCCGGCGGGCCGGCTCGTCGCGGCTGACGCCATGCTGACCGCCGGGGTCGGCGTCGGGATGACGGTGGTCGCCGGCGCCGCGCTCCGCGGGTCGGGCCCCGACTTCCTGCTGCCGTACATGTTGCTGGTGTCCATCGGCGTCGGCGTGTGCGTGCGCACGCTGCCCGGCGCGCTGGCGGCCACCGCGCCGCTGGCCGCGGCCTACCTGTACATGCAGGGCTCCAGTGGCTTCTTCTGGCTGGGCGCGCTGCCGCACACGATCGGATTCTGGGTCAACGCGGGTATCGCCTGGTTCGTCACCTCCCTGCTGCGCCGGAACGCCGCCGAACTGGACGAGGCGCGAGGGCAGGTGGCCAGGCTGGCCGCCGAGCAGGAACGCGCCAGGAACGGCCGCATCCTGCACGACCGGGTCCTGCAGACCCTGGAGGCCCTGGTCCGCGACGGGTGGGTGAGCGACGAGCAGGTCAGGCGGCACGTGGCCGCGGAAGCGAGGTGGCTGCGCCGCTACGTCCGGGGCGAGCACGACAGCGCCGGCAACAACCTGGTCACCGCCTTGGAGGAAGTGGTCGAACACGCCAACCAGGCAGGGCTGAACGTGCAGTTGCACGCCTCCGGCCTGAAGTCCGCCGACGTGGTTCTGCCGATCGCCACGGTCGAGGCGGTGACCGGCGCGGTACGGGAGGCGTTGACGAACGTTCGTAAGCACGCCGGCACGGACCAGGCTGTCGTGCACGGCCGAGCACGTCGCGGGGAGATCGTGGTCAGCGTCCTGGACCAGGGCGACGGCTTCAGTGCGCGTGGTGCGGGGTTGGGGTTGCGAGAGTCGATCGAAGGCCGGATCGCCGACATCGGTGGCACGACCGTGGTCGACTCGGCACCCGGTGAGGGCACCCTGGTCGAACTCCGTGTCCCCTCATGACACCACCCCTGCTGTCCCCCTAATTCACGACTGTTCGGATGAGATCTTCCTCCGGACACTGGCATGCATGAAGCCCCACCGCACCACGTCGACGGCACGCCGTGCCGGGAACGGGCATCCAGCCTCACGAAACGGCGGCGAGGGATGGACGTGGATCCTGAGTGCTCTGAAAACCCTGGTCGAGACCGGCCTGCCGTTGACGGCCGCAACCTGCCCCCCGGCCATTCCTCGTTTGCCTCGTCGTCCTCGGAGCCCCCATGACCTACACCTTTTCGACACCTATATCCGTGCCACACCTCAGCAGGTGTGGCAGACCTTCACTGACCCTGAACTCAGCCCGCACATCAACTTCGGCGCGACCATCGAATCCGACTGGCGTGCAGGCTCGCGCCTGCCCAGCAGAATCGGCGACGGCCCGGTCATGGTCGACGGCATCGTGCTGGAGGCCGAGGCCCCCCATCGGCTGGTGCGCACCTGGCAGGAGCAGTGGAACCCGGCCGCACGGGCCGAGCCGGCCTCCCGCGTCATCTACACCTTCACCGAGATGGCCCACCTGACGCACGTGCACGTGGTGCACGACCAGCTGGACCCCGCCAGTGTGACGGCCGGCCTCACCGTGTTGCCCACTCCAGCACCGTGGGCGACAACGCCGCTGATCCTCCGCCATCCCTGGCACACACGTTCCTGACACCCCCGCTGGAGAGCCATGACCACCTTGTCGCGTTCCCTGACAGTCATCGTTCCCGCCCTGATCTTGACCACTGTCTCCGCCGCCCCTGCCCAGGCCGCCTGGCCTCGTGTCTCCTTCCTGGAACCCAAGGTGACAGTGCTCGACTTCGGCAACGCCGCCCAGGGCTGCGCGGGCGGCAAGGACGCCCAGTACAACACCGGAGTCGATGACAACGGCACGTCTGTGAACTGGACCTACGCCAACGGCTCGCACCGCTGCCTGGAGGTGGGCTATCAGCCCTACTCCCGCAGGGAGGCGTGCACCTACTCCTTCTACGTGCCCAAGGGCAACCTCGCCACCGGCCAGATCAACTTCCACTTCGAGTACGGCAACGCGCGACCTCCCCGGGGCAACGACGTCGTGACCCTCGACGAAGGGCCCGTATGGTCGTGGCGCGTCATCGCCAGGCGCGCGGGTGTGACCCGCATCTGGTTCGGTGACGACAACGGACAGCGTCACACGGCGAAGATCGGCTGGGGCCGGTCCGCCGCGTGGAGCATCAAGCAGGAATGCCCGGCATGACCGCTTCTGCTCCGGCGACGCGGGCCGGGCGGCGCATGGTGCCCGAGACCGTGCACGCCTGCGCGTTCCTGTCCTACCTGCTGGCCGGCGGCCTGCTCGCGGAGCTGTCGATCGTGCATCAGATGATCGAGCTGGGGCTCCTGGCGGCCGACGACTGGGACGGCATACAGCCGGTGGTGCTGCTGTTGGCGCTGCCGATGCTCGCCGCGGCGGTGGCCGTGCACTGGGGCGTGCGTCAGGCCAGGCCGGTGCTGGCCGTCGCCGCGTGGCTGCTGGCGGCGTTCCTGGTCATCCTCGCGATCGGCGTGGCGGGGCTCTCCTCAGTGCCTGCGACGGTCTGGCTGGCCATCCTGGTGAACGCTGTCGCGGCCGTCGTCGTGGCCAGATTGCCCTACGGCCAGGACGCCGACGCCTACCTGCGGGGGCGCGGCCTCAGCAGGGCTGAGGCCCGCACCGCCGCGCGGGCCCGGGGGCGGGCGCCGGGTGGTGTCGTCCTGGCGGCCGTCTGCCTGGGCTCGGCCGCTCTGGTGGGAGTCATCGCCATGGTGGACCTGGCAGTGAACGCGGGCGGGTCCGCGATGCCGCCGCTGGCGATCGCCGCCATGGCGGTGGCGCTGGTCAGGGGGCTGCTCAAGGGCAGGCTGTGGGCGCGCGCCTATGCGGTCACCCTGCTCGCCCTCGCCCTGGCAGCCGGGACGGTCACGGTGATCGGCCTGTGGCGGGCCTCGATCCCGCGGCATGACCTGCTGGCCTCCGCGCCACCCGACGTGGGCCCGGCGGTGCTGACGGCGCTGCTGGTCATGGCCGTTGACGCCGTCCTGCTGTACGCGCTGGCCTGGAAAGACACCAGCATCGACTACTTCACCGCCGGCTGGTGAGCGAGGAAGCCTGTTCCAGCTCGACCGGCAAGCCGCGGACGATCTCGCGGCCGAGGTGTTCCTGGCCGCGTTCGAGAAGCGCGGGACGTTCGCCCCCGGCGCGGCGGCTGGCCGCGCCACTGCCCGACGGCGACCGGGACGGGGCGTCGGCGACCTCGGCCGGGCCCAGGACCCGCTGGGCCGCTCGGGCCAGAAGCTCGCCCTGCCCGTCTCGTCCAGGAAGGGGACCGTACTCCGGCAGGAACTCGTCGTGAACACCACGGCCATGACGCTGTCCGCCGGTTGCGGCCGCGAGCTGACCGGTCCGGCCGAAGGCGCCGATGTGACGCGTCGCGGTACGCGGCGCGTCACATCGGGGGCCGTGCTGTCAGGAACGGACGGCCAGCGCCTGCGTCAGCCGCGGACGCGACGTGGAACGGCCCCGGACGGCCGCCGCTGCCGCGACCACCACCGCCACGAGCGCGCCGGCGGCGAGCAGGGTGGTGCCA
>NZ_JBIAOF010000024.1:0-61228 GCF_042878785.1 Nonomuraea sp. NPDC003560
CGCACTCGAAGGATCACGCGATGGCCGTCTCTGTTTCACGGCCGCCACGCTTGTGACCAGGTCAAACTCGTACACCACTCCCGTGGACGCAACCCTCTCGGAGCCCGGTGTGAGCCGTGTACGAGTCTCGTCTACTCATCTCATACTCGCAGGTACGGCGCTCCTACCCATGTATGCGGCGCATGCCCGCGGCTGACATTCTCCTGTCCGTTCAGCATTCCAGCACGTCACGCCGCATTTCTTCCGCAGGGAGCTCCCTGCCTGGCAACCAGCACCTCAGTGATCAGTGCCTGCTCCCACGGACCTGTCGGATTGTCGGCCAGCAGCGGCTTCCTCAGCGCTTCCACGAGGGTGCGCAACCGATCACCGAGTACGCCGGGCGAGCTGTACGAGTTGGAGAGCTGCAGCCGAGCAGCCCCTCTACGTCCACACCAGCCGCCGCAAGGTCTGCGCCGCGCTCGTGAACGCCGTCGTCGCGCTGGGCCACGCTCACCCCGGAGGCCTCGACCGGCTCGCACCGCGCCGCTGAAACCTCGCGCCGAAAAGCGCGACCCGGGGGGAATGGACCAAGGTGTCTACGAAACGGAGAGCATCTCCGCTCGGGTTGGGATGTACCCCCTCTCCCTGGTCCGGGCGGTCCGATGGTTATCTGGGGTTGTCAAGCGACCTGGCTGGTCAGCCGCGTGAAAGTCTGTCAGGCACGTCAGACAAGTGGAGCTCAGCATGCCGAGCATGGTGAGCTCCGGCGTGAAGGCATTCGAACGTGTGGAGAGCGATCGATCAGCGTTGATCTCGCTGCCTGTCGAAAGTTACGACTGCAGCTTGACTTGATCAGGTGCGGATGTGAGGGCGGCGACGGTGAGCGTCAGGTGCTGGGTCAGTACCTCGGTGGCGGTGTCGGCGTCACGGGCCAGCGCCGCTTCTTCCAGGCGGCGGTGTTCCGCGGCGCCGTCGCGGTCGGGTGTGCGCTGCGCCGACCAGCGGCGGGCCAGCTCGCCGGCCGTCCATAGCCGGTCGAAGGTGTCCAGCAGCACGGGGTTGCCGCACCCGTCCAGCAGGGTCCGGTGGAAGACGCGGTGTGCCTCCGACCACGCGATGGTGTAGTACTCGCCTTCCTCCGGCTCGTACGGCGGTGTGCGGGTCAGGCGGTGGTGGGCCGCGCGCACCCGTGCCTCCCAGTCGAGGTCGCCGCGCTCGATCGCCAGGCGCAGCATGACCGGCTCGATCGTACGGCGGGCCTCGGTGATCTGTTGCCACCGCCGGTCGGAGAAGTCGGGGACGGCGAAGCCGCGGTTGGGCAGCCGCACCGCGATGCCCTCGCCCACCAGTCGCACCAGGGCCTCGCGGACGACGGCCAGGCTGACCTGGTGCTGCTGGGCCAGTTGCTGCGGCTTGAGCGCCTCACCCGGGGCGTGCTCGCCCCTCATGATCGCTTCCTGAAGCCGGGTGTGAACGCGCTCGGAGAGCATCTGTTTCGTCGAGGGGTCGGCCGTCCGCATCATGCCCTCAGGATAGACCATCTGCCAAATAATCGATTATTCGTGTTACAGTCGATGATATGCGAACGGCGCCCCCCGATGGCGCTGCTCACGTCTGCCGCCCCATCGGCCGACACCCTCACCATTTGTTCGAAGGACCAGACATGAACAACCCCTTTGCCCGCCTGCCCCAGGTGCCCTCCTTCACCGTCACCAGCACCACGCTGGCCGACGGTGCCCCCTGGCCCGCCGAGCAGATGTCCGCAAGCCTCCCGGGAGGCAAGGACATCTCGCCACAGCTGTCGTGGAGCGGCGCCCCCGAGGGGACGAAGAGCTACGCCGTCACGGTGTACGACCCGGACGCGCCGACCGGCTCCGGGTTCTGGCACTGGGCCGTGGCCGACATCCCCGCCACCGTCACCGAACTGCCCGAAGGCGCGGGCGACGACACCGGAACCGGCCTCCCCGACGGCGCGTACCAGCTTCCCAACGATGCCGGGGTGGCGCGTTACCTCGGCGCGGCCCCGCCCGTGGGGCACGGCCCCCACCGCTACTTCGTCGTGGTGCACGCCCTCGACACCGAGACCATCGGCGTCCCGGCCGCTGCCACCCCCGCCTACCTCGGCTTCACCATCGCCGGTCACCTCCTCGGCCGCGCGGTCCTGACCGCCACCGCCGAGACCCCATGACCGTGACCCCGATCGAGCTCTCCGCGTCCGGCATCCATCTGTCCCGGGGCGGCAGGATCCACGCCGGCGCCCGGCCGGCGGACGCCGGGCGCGATGGCTGGCACCTGAAGGCATTCCACGCCAGGACCGGCTCCGACGTCCACGCCGACCACTGGCACGTGAACACCGAGGCCGACGAGATCGTGTCCTGCGTCATCGGCAAGATCCGCCTCTACCTGCGTCCACAACGGTCGGGACGGCAAGGGGAAGGTGAGGAGGAGATCAGGCTGACGGCCGGCACCGCCGCCATCGTCCCGCGCGGACGGTGGCACCGGATCCAGCTCGACATCCCCAGCACCATCATGACCATCACGGCGTCATGTGGCGGCCGTTCGGAGAGCCGCGCCGACCCCCTCTGACGGCGCCTGCTCTCCGATGGCGCGCTTTCTGGTGACCGACGCCCTCCAACGGCACGCGCTCCTAGCTTCGCTTACGCGGCCGAGCAGGGAGCCTCGACGGAAACGGCCACCGCGCGACGACGCTCGGAGGACGCTGAGCATGGAACGACTCAAGCGATACCTCGAACGGGTTCCGGACGCCTCCCACTTCCCGACCCTGCCCGAGATCGAAGATCGGCTGCGGCGGATCCACGCGCGACACCCGGAGACGACGGCACTCGAGGTCATCGGCACCTCTCGTGCCGGGCTGCCGCTCACCATGCTCTCCGTGAGCGCAGGGGCCGCACGCGGTGACCGGCACGCCGTGGTCACCGGCATGCCCCACCCCAATGAGCCCACCGGCACGTTGGGAGCCCTGGCCCTTGGCGAACTTCTTGCCGAGGATCCGTCGCTGGTAAAGGAACTGGGCCTGGTCTGGCATCTCGTGCCGTGTGCGGACCCCGACGGCGCCGCTCTCAACTACGGCTGGTACGCCGGCCCCTACACCCGCCGCCACTACGCCGAGCACATCTACCGCCCCCCGTTCCCCGAGCAGTACGAGTGGACGTTCTCCCGGCCCGACCTCGACCCGCCCGGCCTCGACCCGATCCCAGAGTCGGCGGCCGTCGCCGCCGTCATCGACAACTTGCGGCCGACGTTGCTGATCACCATGCACAACGGCGAGACCGGCGGTCTCTTCGCGTATGTCACCCAGGATCTGCCCGGCCTGGTCGAAGGGCTCGGAGAGACCGGTGAGGCAACAGGGTTGCCCATTCACGGGGGCCGTCCCGAACTCGACGTCCACGTCCTTGGCCGAGGACTCTTCCAGATGTCGGATCCAGCGGGCGGCATGCTGTCGAGCACCGAGTACGCCCTGGCATACGGCACCGTGGGCGTCGTCCAGGAGCCACCGATGTGGGTCCATGCCGCCATGGCCGACGACGCTCTCAGCGATCAAACCCTCCGCCAGGTCCACGACGCCGCCCAGGCAGCCAGAGCCGATCTGGCCGTTCGCATGGCCGGCTGGGTCGCCGCCGTTCGGGCCCACCACGACCTCGACACCCCTCGCGGCCGGGGGGTGCTGGAGCAACTGCGTTCCCTGAACGCCGGTCCCGAGCCCGGCCTGGAGTCGGCCGACCAGCAGTGCACCCTGGCCTACGCACGATCAGTGGCCGAGGACGTGCTGCTCGACACCCTGCGCTGCACGGGACATCTGACAGCGTTTCTCCGAGACGAGTCGAAGAGGTCGCCGTTGACTCCGGAGGTCGCCGGCGTCCTGGCCGAGGTGTCGAACACCCTTGCTGCATCGGCTGAGCGGGCGAGCGAACTCACCTTCGTCGGACTCGGACCCGCCGTCCGGGCTCACGTCGGCATGGCGCTGACCACTGCGAGTCTGTTGTGAGCGACCGCCCGCATCGCACCAGGTGAACCGCCGGACGAGCGCCTTTCGATGGTGTTCGTCTCACAGCCTCCCCGTGGGCCGCCATGTGGCCCACACCATCGTCGTGATGCACCGCATCCGATCGTGGAGACTGGACCGACTGCGGAACTGATCCGTGCGCCTCGTCATCGCTCAAGGCGCACCTTGCTTGAGGCGGTGCCCCGACTGAATGATTGACCTGCGTCAGCTCCAGGTGCTGCGCGCCATCGCGGTGAACGGCTCTCTGGCGGGGGCGGCACGGCAGCTCCGGTTCGGCCAGCCCACGATCAGCTACCACCTAGAGGCCCTGGAATCCCACCTCGGTGCGCGGCTGGTCGAACGGAGCCCTGCCGGTGCCGTCCTGACCGACATCGGCGCGATGGTGCTGGAGCACGCGGCCGGGGTGCTCGACCGGATCGCCGTGGTGGAGTCGGAGGTGCAGGCCCGTCTGGCCCATGGCCTGGCCACTCTGCGTGTCGGCGCCTTCACCACGGCCGCCACGAAACTACTCCCACGCCCGCTGCGGCGAGCGACCGAGGGCAGCGGGGTCCGGGTCGAACTGACCGAGGCCGAGCCCCTTGAGCTGCTTACACGGGTCAGGTCCAGGTCGCTGCACTGCGCGCTGATCTACGACGTCGCAGGTGTCACACCGCGCTACGGATCGGATCTGTACGTGGAGAAACTGTTCGACGATCCCTTCCGCCTGCTGCTGCCCGTGGAGTACGCCCCCGCCGGGCCTGTCGATCTCGGGCAGTTCGCCGAGGAGGGCTGGATCATCTCCGCCGGCGGCTACGACCCAAGCGACCAAACACTCTTCGCCACCTGTCAATTGCTCGGCTTCCGCCCTCGCATCGTGCTTCGTACGGACAACTACAGCGTGATCCACGGATTCGTGGCCGCCGGTGGCACGGTCGCGTTGGTGCCCGAGCTCGCGCTGGAGCAGGGACACGACGTCGTCGCCCGGGAGACGGCGCAGGACATCGGCGCGCGCAGCGTCCTGTTCGTCACCCCTGCCGGCCCGCAGCCGCCCCTCGTCGAACGGCTTCGTACGCAGCTCCATAGCCACTATGGAGCCGCTACCTAGAACCGGGGCATTCCGACCGTGTCGCCTGACTGCGACGATGGGCGACATGACCCGTTACGGCGCCATGTACGGCCCTGACCTCACGTTCCTCGGCGTGCCTGCCTGTGATCTTGACGAGCCCGAAACCTGGAGCGATGCCCGGGTCGTCATCCTGGGTGCTCCATACGACGGCGGCACCTCCTACCGGGCAGGCGCCCGATTCGGTCCCGGTGCCATCCGCCAGGCATGCTACCTCGGGCACGATGGCACCCGCCCCTCTCTGGCCCTGGGCGTGGACGGCCTGCTCGACCTCAAGGTCAAGGACGCCGGAGATGTGGAGATGTTCAGCGGTGACGCGCACGGTGCCCACGCGGCCTTGGAGCGGGCCGTGAACATCGTCTCGGCGGCCGGGAAGATTCCACTCGTACTGGGCGGTGATCACTCTATCGCCCTGCCGAACGTCACGGGCGTCGCCCGCGCAGTCGGCTGGGGCGGGGTCTCGATCATGCATTTCGACGCCCATGCCGACACCGGAGACAGTTCCTTCGGCTCGCTCATCGGCCACGGGCAGCCGATGCGCCGCCTCATCGAGTCCGGTGCCGCCAGGGGCGACAGATTTCTGCAGATCGGGCTGCGCGGCTACTGGCCCGGGCCCGAGACGCTCACCTGGATGGCCGAACAGCGGATGCGCTCCTACGAGATGACCGAGCTCGTCGAGCGTGGCCTGAACACCTGCCTCGACGAGGCATCGCAGATTGCCGTCGACGGTTGTGATGGCGTGTATCTGTCGATCGATGTCGACGTGGTCGACCCTGGAATGGCCCCGGGCACCGGAACCCCCGAGCCTGGCGGACTGACCTCACGCGAACTGCTGGACGCCGTACGACGGCTTGCCTACGAGTTGCCCATCGTCGGTGTCGAGGTGGTCGAGGTCGCTCCTGGCCACGATCAATCCGACATCACCGCCATGCTCGGCAGCCGGATCGTGCTGGAAGCGCTGTCCGGTCTCGCCCGCCGGCAGGCAGAGAAGAACGGCGGGCTCGAGCCATGGGATCGCAGCCAGCCGTTGCTCGACAGCTACTGAAGCACGAAGGCGCCCGACAGGCCGAGCGCTCTGACATCAGAGCGCGATCAAATGCGTGGCGGTCAGAACCGCCGCCAGGATGTCCCGCACTGGATCCACGCCGCTGCCCCGACCGGCCGGCACGGTGAAGGGCCTTGGCAAAGGCTGGGCGCAGGAATTAGCGCGAGCGACCTGGGGCTTGTTCGCCTGTTAGTGGTCTGTGACGTGATGGCCCCGACTTTCTACAGCCCCGGCCAGCCGCCACTGGGTTGATCAGTGGGAGCGGCGGCGGGGCGCCAGGATCTCGGTGACCTTGGCGATGACCTCAGGTCCGGGTTTGACGTGCGCATGGCGGTGCGGGGGTTCTTGTGCCGGGTCTTGCCCATGATGAGCTGCAGCGGCACTTCGGCGTCGCCGAGGTGGGTGGCGGCGCTGTGGCGCAGCTGGTGCAGATCGAGGCCGGCGTACTTCTCCAGCAGGACGCGGGCGCGGTCGTAGCCCAGGCGGGCGCGACCGGTGTGCGGGCAGATATCGCCAGCCGCCGGCCGGCGGGCGGGGACGGGGCGCGTTGGGCCAGGAACAGCGGACCGTCGTGCGCGTGCTGCCGTCCGGGAGCCGGAGAAGCCGCGGCAGCCGCTCGGCGATCAACTGCCAGGCCGCGTCCAGCGCCCGTACTCGTCCGGCCAGGTGCTCGGCCACCGGCTCAAGGCTCGGCCCGTGCAGGACGCCCTCCTGGACCGCCTCCCACTGCGCGCCGTCCAGCAGGCGCGCCCGCGGGTCGGCCCAGGAAGAGCAACTGGAGGACGACTGGCGCTGCCTGCCCATGCTGCTGGCTGGCCGGTCTGGCGTGAACGACACGAACTTTGCACATTACGCCGCATGCTTGGTTCGAGTCCGGGACGGCTCCGCGCCGGCCGGGGTGGGGGGCCAGGGCGATCCCGCGAGTCAAGATGGTCACGCGTACCTGGCATGATGGCGGCCCAGGAAGATCTTCGGAAGGCTTGATGTGAAGAAGACGCTGTCCATCGCCGTTGCGGGCCTGCTCGTGATCGGCCTTGCCCCTGCCGCGCACGCCGTGTCCACGGCGCAGGTGAGCGCGCGCGATGTCTACGCCGGCTACGCCCAGCTCTCCGCCCAAGAGACCGAGGGCAGGGACTATCGCCGCGTCCAGCGCGTCCCCCGCGGAGCGCGGGTGGCGCACATCGCCATCCACGGCGGCGCCATCGAGGCGCCCACGTCGCAGCTCGCCGACCAGGCTGCAGGCCGCAGGCACGCCTACTACTCGTTCGAGGGCATCAAAGCCTCCGGCAACAGCGCTCTGCACATCACCGCCACGCACTTCGACGAACCCAAGGCGCTCGCGGTGGTGGCGGGCGTCGACTACACCATCTCCTGGCACGCCGCCGCAGGCACCGGCGCCACCACTTACGTCGGTGGACGAGACACGGCATTGATCAAGAAGGTGAAGGCCGAGCTACGCGCCGCCGGGTTCCCCGTCGCGGCGTCCGTGCCCACGGAGATCGGCGGCACGAGCACCCGCAACATCGCGAACAGGAACCGCAGAGGCATGGGAGTGCAGCTGGAGATCAGCCGGGGCCAGCGGGAGCGGTTCTTCGACGGCGGCAAGCTGACTCGCGCCTGGGTTGAGAACCCCGCCAACCGTACGAACGCCTTCTACCGCTACGTCGCGGCCGTCAACCGTGCCCTTGGCTGAGCGGCACGGATCTTCTTGCCACGGTCCTCGCGCGGCGGCGTGTACGACATGCGCAGATATGAGCAGATCACGTCCACGATCGTCTGCCGCAGCGCCGGGGTGTCCTGGGCCAGGCGCTCCAGCGCGTACAGACCGGCCAACCGGACGGGGGCCTGAGCGTTGCCGAGCTGCTCGGCGGCCTTGGTGTAGAGCTCGGTGACCCGGCGTTCGGCAGCGTCGTGCGTGGTGTGCGCGGCGGCAAGCTCCTGGTGGCGCTGACGGCGCACGCCAGCCGGTCCTGCTCGTGACCCAGACCGCGAACATGCGATCTCTGAAACTCGCCGCCCTCGTGAACCTCTCGTCCGCCACGTTCGGTTGTTCGATGAAGGCGATGGGCCCGCCCGACAAAGCCGTGCGTCGCGGCCACTTCCTCGGCTGTGGGGTCGGGCACGGAGATGAGCAGCTCCACGTCCGACGGGTCAGTCTCCAGGACATCGCTTCCGGCAACTGCGGGCGCATCGGATCGTAGAGCTGCCCGAGCGTGGGGCGGAAGGTCATGGCCACCGCAGGTAGTCTCCTCGGTCACGGGCACTGGGGTGCGGCAGTCCCGCGGCTGCCGTCGTCATCGCACATCGTCATCGCACATCGGTCATCGGTCATCGTGCGGCGTCACTGTGGCGGCCATCTTCACGGCCACGGGCCTCGTTCTTGTCTCCGGCGGACTGGGCACGGCGATCGAACGCATCACGAGCGGTGTCGCTACCGGGATTCCTGGCTGCCGCGGACTGGATGCGGGCCGCGGCGTCCCTGCCCATTAGCATGCTCTTGCCCATGCCCGCTGATCTACCCCGACCACCGCTACCGGAACGAGGAAGATGATCAAAGCCTTCGACAAGGCCTGCCGAAGAGCACGATCGCGCGACAGCGAGCATCATGGCCCACCGAGCCTGCTGCTGCGGGGCTTGCCGGAGAATGCGGAGGCAGCGCCGAGTCCGGCAGGACGCCGACCGCCGGGTTGAGGCCGCCAGGGCGGACGCCCGCGACGCCTGGGCCCAGGTGTCCGAGGCGAACGCGCCCGGGGCACGGCCGAGCAGGCCCGCGACGACGCCCTGGGCGAGCGGGAGCAGGCCCAGGCCGAGCAGCACCGGACGTCCGCCGCGGCGCCGGCCACCCAGGCGGCCGGGGCCGGGCGCCGCTCGGCGGCTGGCCGGGCGAAGAAGGCCAGCCCGACGCTGCTGGACGCCGGAGCGCCCGGGGCGCCCGGTCCGGGCCGGGCCACTAGCTCGGTCACGGTGTCGTCCCAGGGGCGGACTGGTCATCTGGATGCTCACGCGCAGGCGCGGTGGCGCGGTCGTAGGCGGCGCCGAGGGCGCGCAGCACGGCGTCTCAGTCCAACGGGGCGCGCGCATCGGTGCGTGCAGCTCCCTCTTCACCGCGATGCTGTCGCCGGTGAGCTCCATGTCAAGCAGGTCGCGCGGGCCGCCGTAGCTGTCGCCGTGCTCGTCGGCGGTCAGCAGCTCGGCGGTGATGCGGGTGGTCAGGCTGTCGCTGAGCGCGGTGCGGTTGTCGCGAGCGGCGGCGCGGTCAGCGGCCGGCGTGAGCACGGGCACGCCGGTGGCCAGCAGCGCACGGGCACGGGAGGCGGCGGTGGAGTCGCTGACCTGGCCCAGCCCCTCCATCAGCGCCGCGTGGTCGCCGGACCGGTCAGCAGTGTTGAGCAGGAACGCCAGAGCTTTGGCCAGTTGCCAGGCGATCTCGGCGTACGGGTCGGCCTGGTTCATCGGCTGCGACAGTGCGCCGTACAGCGCCTCGCTCAGGGGACGCAGCTCGGGCAGCGCTGCGTGAAACTGGGCCGGGAACAGCGGCTGGGCCGGGCGCGGGGGTCGAGCTGGTCATGACGGCTCCGAGGGGGCGGTGGGGGCGCTGGTGATCGTGCGGGGCAGTTGGCCGGAGGTGTAGGGGTACTTCTTACGCAACGCTGCAAACCGGGCCTTGGCCTGGGCTGCGGTTACGGCGGCGGGACGGGCAGGCTGTGGCTCAGCAGCTCGGCGATCTGTTCCCAGGTGCGGCCGCGAGCGCGGGCGGCGTGCAACACGATCAGTTCGCGCTGCTCGGCGGCGCAGCCACTGGTGGCTGCCCCTGGGCGGCGCCCACCGCGCGCTGGCCGACAGCCGGGATGCCACCCGAACAGGTCGAAGCCTGGCTCCGGGACGTCCTGCGCACCCATGGCTGGCAGCCGGCACCACCGGAGGTGTGGCTGCCTTTGCTTCCCTTCCGATCAGGCCGCTACCGCCCCATCCGCGTCCTGCCACTCCGTGCAGTCCAAGGGCCTCCCTCCGCTGGGCGCGGCTGACCAGACGCTGTCCGCCCGGGCGGAACGCCTGCGGCCGGCCGCTGCCCTGTGCTGTCACGGGCTGACGCTCGCAAGCTGCAGGTCGGTGCCGCCCCTTTCCCCAGCCGATCACTGGCGCAGACATCGATCAGCGGGCTCAGCAGCGGCCACGTCTATGTCATGGCCGCTGCTGAGCGAGAAGGTGGTCACCATCCGGCCGCCCTGGTCCGGGCGGTCCACCAGCTCACCCTGATATCCAGGAACCGTGCAAGCTGCTGAACCTGCCCGAACCGAAGGTCACCCCGCCCCGCCGTCGGCGCCGAAGGGGGCGGATCAACGTCAGATCTGACGTGATATCGGAGCTGCCGCTCCTCCCGCCGCCGCGCACGTTCCGCACGTCTGGCCTGGCACCGTTCACGACGGTCCTGGCGCCTGGCCTTCCGATGCTCGCGGCGTGCCGCCACCACCGCCCGGCGGTGCTCAAGCCACCTCTCCAAGGAGTTGTGCCGGAATACGGCAGAAACGGGTCGTAGGCTTGATCAATCTGGATCACTTCGCAGTTGCCGCAACCGCACGGTGCCGTCCCTGCTGCCGGTGGCCAGGATCTTCCCGTCCGGGCTGAACGCCACCGACAAGACCCAGTCGGTGTGGCCGGTGAGGGGGCGGCCGATGGAGGTGCGGGTGGCCACGTCCCACAACCGGACGGTGTGGTCGCTGCTGCCGGTGGCCAGGATCTTGCCATCGGGGCTGAACGCCACCGAATCGACGCCTTCGGTGTGGCCGGTGAGGGGGCGGCCGATGGGGGTTCGAGTGGCCATGTCCCACAACCGGACGGTGTGGTCACTGCTGCCGGTGGCCAGGATCTTGCCATCGGGGCTGAACGCCAGCGCGGCGACCCAGTCGGTGTGGCCGGTGAGGGGGCGGCCGATGGAGGTGCGGGTGGCCACGTCCCACAGCCGCACGGTGTCGTCATCGTCGGCGGCCAGGATCTTGCCGTCCGGGCTGAACGCGACCGAGGTGACGGTGCCCGTCGGGTTGTTGCGGGCCGCGAGGGGGCGGCCGATGGAGGTGCGGGTGGCCACGTCCCACAGCCGCACGCTGTTGTCTTCGTCGGCGGCCAGGATCTTGCCGTCCGGACTGAACGCCAGCGCGGAGACCGGGGCGGGCGGGCTGTTGAGCGTGAGGGGGCGGCCGATGGAGGTGTTGGTGGCTACGTCCCACAACCGCACGGTGTTGTCATAGCTGCCGGTGGCCAGGGTTCTGCCGTCGGGGCTGAACGCCACCGCGGAGACATCGTCGGTGTGGCCGGTGAGGGGCGTGCCGAGGAGGGTGCGGGTGGCTACGTCCCACAACTGTGCGGTGTCGTCTCCGCCGGTGGCCAGAATCTTGCCGTCGGGGCTGAACGCCACCGAGTGGGCGATGCCGTTGTGGCCGGCGAGGCGCTGGCCGAGGAGGGTGGCGGTGTCTTCCCGGGTGAAGGTGTAGTAGGCGGCCGACAGGGCGGCGGCCAGGCCTGCGACGCCCAGCCCGGTGAGCAGGCGGCGGCGGGACAGGACCTGGTGCACCTGATCTCGTGTTGCGGATACCGGTGCGGACGCGAGGGGCAGGGTCGGCGGAGGCGCCTGGGTGGTGGGGGCGGCTAAGCCGGTTTCGATGGCCTGGCGCATGGCCGCGGCATCCCGGTGGCGCTGTTGGGGGTCTTTGGCCAGCGCGGTCGCCAGTATCTCGTCCCAGAAGGGGGCCGAGGCCGGGCTCAGTTGGGAGGGCGGCTGCGGGGTCTTGTGGATGTGCTGGAAGAGCACGACGGCGGGTGAGTGCCCGGTAAAGGGCGGCCGACCGGTGAGCAGCTCATACAACACGCATCCGGTGGAGTACAGATCCGAGCGGGCGTCGGCGGGCTTGCCGTCGGCCTGCTCGGGCGACATGTAGGACGGGGTGCCGATCTGTATTCCGGTGGCGGTCAGTCGGGTGGCCGTCTCCGACATGAACTTGGCGATCCCGAAGTCCATCACCTTCACCCGCACCCGGCCGCCGACGCGGTGGACCATGATGTTGGCGGGCTTGATGTCGCGGTGCACCACCTCCCGGCCGTGACTGTGCTCCAACGCCTCCAGGACCGCCGCCACGATCTGCCCGGCCTCGTCCGGGGACGGTGGCGCCTGGCGCAGCAGATCGGCCAGTGTCCCGCCCTCCACCAGCTCCATCACCAGATACGGAACCGGATCCCCGTCACCGATGTCCTCACCGCTGTCCTCACCGACGTCGTAGACGGTCGCGATGTGGGGATGCGACAAGCCCGCCGCCGCCCGCGCCTCCCGGCGGAACCGGGCCCGGAAGTCCTCATCGCGCAGCATCTGCGCGGGCAGCACCTTGACCGCCACCATCCGCTCCAGCTCCCGGTCACGCGCCCGGTACACCACCCCCATACCGCCGCGCCCTAACGGTTCCAGCAGCTCATACCGTCCCGACAGCACTCTCACCACACCACTCCGATCCCGCCACCCCTCTGATCAACACCAAAACTACGGGCCAGAGCGCAGGCTGACGTCTCGGCCACCTCGGCGACTCCGCCACCTACGCAGCACTCGCGTAACGCTGACCAGCAGTTGTGCCACCCCGCGGCCCGGTCCCGCCCTATTCCGGTGGCATCCCTTCAAGAGCTGCCTTCGATCCCTGCTGCCGGTCGGCATGGTTGCCTTGGCCATCCTGGTTAGGACGACCCCAACGCGCAGAGGAGCGGCCCTGCGGCGGAGACTATCTGCTGCCAGAGGGCAGCCTCTGGCCCAAAGTTGATCACTGCGTGCGCCTTCTTCTTCTGAACCGGAAAGGCAAGGCGGCCGATGCCCCTGCGGCGCTCCTCCATGGCGGCACACCAGCCAGCCCTGCCCAAGGCATATGTGAGGAAGAAGTGCTGTTACTGGCGTACAAGCGGAGACGCTGGAAGTGCTTCAGCCCTGCCGGGCGCAGGGGGCGAGAACGCCGTGGTGAGGAACGCGCTCACCGCCATGAGAAGCGCACGCGACGCGCCAGGGGTCCACGTCACCGCTCGCCACCGTGGTGGCGTGGGGCGGGTCGCCTTGGGCTGGAGTCGCACGCCGTCATCCTGGGCGCCCGGTACGACGGACGCAGTGGTAACGGTCAAGGAGCATCTCGGAACCCGCACATGCGTGCAATCACGTCCTGACCAGTTTGAGGGAGCATTCCCTCGAGCGTCCAAGGGCTCAGAGATCGCCGAGGAGGCCCAATGGCTGATCAGCGTGTGGAAGGCGGGGAGGCGGCTGGAGAGGCGGCCTGACGTGGTGGAGGTGTTGCGCGCGCGGTGACGGAGGTGTTCGCCCCGCAGTACGTGGCGATCGTCATGCCGCCGGCGGCTGGACTGCTCGCTGAGGGGTGGCGGGGGCTGGGTGGGGGGCCGCGGCGTTGTGCGCGGTCGGGGTGCGGCGGGGCCGCCTGGATTCGATTCACCTGGTGGAGCGGGCGTCGCGGAAGGGCCGATGGCGGCAGGGTTCGCCGCCGTGGTGGTCGGGCTGGCCGTGCTCGCGGTGTTGGACGCTCCTGGGGTGGTGACGGCGTCGGTGGCCGTGATGCTGGCGTGGGTGCTGGTGATGGGGCCGATCACCCTGTGGTGGAAGATCAGCTTCCACACGGGGGTGTCGGCGGGTACCGCCGTGGTGCTCGCGCATGTGCTGCCGGGGCCAATAGCGATCACGGTGCGGCCGAGCGCGCGGGGCCGCCGCGCCACGGCCAGAGCGCGCCGCCGGCTACGGCCCGCCGCCGCGAACACCAAGGTCGGCATGTCCAGCGGGCGGGCCAGCACCTCGACATGTTCCCACTCCTGGAGGTCCTGCGCCGCGGCGAGCACCCCGGCTGCCTCGACGAGTTCGGCGGCGGCGAACTGGGCACTGCCGTATCCGGGACCGCTGCCCAGTGCCAGCATCACCGGTGCGCCGGCCACCTGATCGGCCACCCGGGCGCAGTTGTGCCGTACCAGGTCGGTGGTCGCCGCCACGGCGTCGGCCACTGCTGCGAGCTCGGCACCCACGGTGTCGGCTGCGCTGTCGGCGAGGTGGCCTCGGGCTCGGCCGATCTCGATCGCGACCACGTACAGGGGCAGGAGGCTGGCCTGGAAGGTGCGGATCCCAGGGCATGGCAGCAATCCGGTCAAGGGAAGCACCAGCGCGTGCTGCGCGGCCCGCGCCACGGCGCTGTCCGGGGTCGAGGTGACGGCCAGTGTCCACACGCCGTGCTGGGCGGCGCGCGTGAGCACGTCGACAACCCGGGCGTTGCCACCCGACGCCGAGACCCCCACCACCAGCGTGTGCACTCCCGCTCGGCGCTCCCACGGGGTGCCGTACTCCAGCAGGCGCAGCGTGCTCACAGGTTCGCACGCCACCCCGCCCAAGGTATGGAAGGCCATCTCGGTGGCCAGCGCCGCGTGCAGAGAGTCGCCGTTACCGGTCACGACCACCCGCGTCAGGCCGTCCCAGCTCGGCCCTCTCGCCCGTCGCCGTGCGGCGTCCGCGACCACGGGGTAGCAGGCGCGCAGGTCCTCGCTCAGCGCGGCGACCTGGCGGGGTATCTCTGCCAGCGTGTAGCGAGAGGTCACCGTTATGCCTGCCTTCCCGTGGTGGCCGACGGTCACCGTGGCCAGGGTCGCCTTCCGTCCTGGTTATCCCACCTACCGCTGGGCGGAGCGCACGATGTCCACGTACGACGCCACCTTGTCCTTGTCGATCATGCCGCCCCAGCCTCCGTTCTCCAGGCAGGTTCCGACGAACGCCGCGTCCGCGCCATCGGCCGATCCCAGGAGACGGGCGGCGTTGTCGTGGTGGGTGTGCCCGGCCAGGACGACCGGAAGCCGCGGGCACGCCGCACGGACTGCGGCGATCATGCCCATGGTGATGTCGTCGTCGCGGTGGCACAGGGAGACCGCGTCCGCGCCTGCCTGCCGGGCCGTCGCGGCGACCTCGGCCACCGTCTTGCCGCCGCCGAACCAGGAGAAGTGCATCGACGCGACTTCGGCGATCAGTGCGATCCCTTGCGCGCCAATCTTGTTCCGGTAATCCGCCACCGCGAGCGGGTCGCCCTGCACCAGGCCGCCCGCTGTCATGGTCGCCCCGACCAGCGCGCCGACCCGGGTGAAGTGCCCGCCCGCGACCTGCGTCACCGCCAGCGACGCCTGCACGGCGTTGCGCATCAGCTGGGCCCCGACCTGGAATCCCGGCCCGGCCGTCTCCACGACGGCCCGGGTGATGAGAGCCATGGCCGCGATCCGCGCTGGATCGGAGTCTGTCCCTGTGGCGTACACCCGGTCCACCGTCTGGATCAGGCATCCGTTCGCGCCGCCTTCCACGAGCGCACGCGCGGAGGCGACGGCGCGCTCCACGATCGGCTCGACACCGCCCCCGTCATAGAAGGGGGTGCCGGGCAGCGGCGGCAGATGGATCATGCCCAGCACCAGCTTGCCGCGTCCTAGCCACGACACTCCGTCCGAACCTGGCATGGCCACCGCTTCCGCCTCGGGACCGCCTGCGAAGGCGCTCGACGCCAAGATCTCCGGCCCCTCTCACCATGACACCGTTCCAGCCGATCGCCCACCCCCGTACCGCATCGGCCGGGCACGGCGTTCCGCCTCCTGCTGGGCCCAACTGCAGATCAAGGCTGCCATGCCCGTGACACTCCAGCGGCCTGCCTCCTCGCCCTCGCGCCCCCGAGCGCTGAGAGCTCGACGGGGCGGTTTGCGCCCTTCCAGGGCGTCGGGTTCGCGGACCCGCATCCAGCCGCGCGAGGCCGGCCTGCGCGGGGGTGCGAACACCCGCCCGCCGCGCCTCTCCATGTCCACGCAGCGGGGACGGCAGGCGATCCGCGCACCTGCCGGAAGGCGCGACGGCCGCCATGTCTCAGCGTGTGACAGTCTGGAAACCTCGCCGTCCGATCTGGACCGGGCTGGTCCGGCGTTCAGCAGGGTCCCGCCGTGGCGGGGCGGGTCAAGCCGCCCCCGTCCAGTCCAGCAGGGCCTGCTGCTCGGCCTCCATCGGCCCCGCCCAGGCGAGGTGCCCGTCCGGCCGGACGAGGAGCGCCTCGGCCTCCTCCAGGTCGGGCGAGGGCTGCCAGGCCGTGGCGGTGACGATCTGCATGCGGTCGTCCCGGCTGCCGGGCGCGCCGGCCCGCTTTCCCGTATGGACGAGCAGGAATCGCCCGTCGTGCAGCAATTCGTACAGACGCCCAACCTCGGGCCGCTCCGCGACGCTGATCGGCAGATCGGGCACCCGGGCCCCGGCCGGGAAGCCGTCGCCGTAGTGGGTGCCGATCGCCGAGACCGAGGCGGCGAGGTCGTGATTGACCTCCCCGATGCGCAGGAGGCCGTCGAGCATGCCGCGCAGCGCCATGACCGGCCGCCGGTACTGCGGCACCAGAGTCAGTTCCATCAGCAGCGTCTGCACCTCGGTGTTGGCGGTGACGGCCGCGCCGACCGGGCGGCGCTCGGCGTCGTAGGAGTCCAGCAGCCCTTCCGGAGCCCAGCCCTTGACCTGGGCGGCGAGCTTCCACCCCAGGTTCATGGCGTCCTGCAGACCGGTGTTGAGGCCCTGTCCCGCCGCTGGGAAGTGGATGTGGGCCGCGTCGCCCGCCACCAGGAGCCGGCCCTGCCGGTACCGCCCGGCCAGGCGGGTCGCGTTGCCGAACCGCGACAGCCAGCGCGGCTCGGCGACGCCGAAGTCCGTGCCGGCGACGTTCGTCAGCGCTTGCCGGAACTCCTCGTACGTCAGGGGTAGGCCGGACGGCACCCGCATGCGTTCGGGATCGATGACCACGAACCGGGTCAGCCCGCCCTCCAGCGGCACGGCCAGCACGCCGCGGGCCTCGGCCACGCGCACGGCGTCCGGATCGGTGACCGCGAAGTCGCCGAGCATGCCGGACAGCGTCTCGTCGGTTCCGTCGAAGGGGATGCCGGCCGCCTGCCGGACGATGCCGCGTCCGCCGTCGCAGCCCACGACGTAGGAGGCGCGCAGCGTCTCTTCCCGGGCTGTCTGGACGACGACGCCGTCCGGCTCCTGCCGCACGGCGGTGACCTGACAGCCACGGACGATCTCGGCGCCCAGCTCGCGGGCGCGGGCGTCGAGCAGTTCCTCGGTCCGGGCCTGCTCCAGGAACAGGGTGTAGCCGTGCCGGGTGTCGAGGGCGGTGAAGTCGAGGCGCGTGTTCAGGCCCGCGAAGTGCCACCCGGGCAGGGTGTGACCGCGGGCGAGGAAGCGGCCGGCGATGCCGCGCAGGTCCATCACCTCGATGCTGCGCGGGTGCAGCGTGAGCGCCCGCGACTGGCTGGTGGGCGCGTCGTTCCGTTCGAGCACGCGGACCGCCACGCCCGCCAGGGCCAGCTCCGCGGCCAGCAGCAGTCCGGTGGGCCCGGCTCCCACCACGATCACGTCGATGTGCACGCTTGCGTCCCTCCTATTAAATGAACACCGTTCATAAAATCGAGGTCATTAGTATCACTGGGCATGGGACCCACGTCAACCTCCTCGTCCGCCCAGCGCTCCCGGGGCCGCCCCCGCAAGATGGGCGTGCCGGAGGCGGTCGCCACCGCCCTGCGCCTGGTCGACGAGGACGGGCTCGACGCGCTGACCATGCGCCGTCTGGCCGCGGCCCTCGACGTCCAGGCGGGCACGCTCTACCGGCACTTCGCCACCAAGCAGACGCTGCTCGCCGCCATGGCGGAGGAGATGCTCGCGGGCTGCGCCGACCCGCTGCCCGACGGGCTCGCCTGGCGCGATCAGCTCACCGAACTGGCCGGACGGCTGCGCACCGCGCTGCTGCGCCACCGCGACGGCGCACGCGTCTACGCCGGCACCCACTCCGTCGGCCCCAACACGCTGAACTACGCCGAGACCCTCGTGGGCGTGCTGCGCGAGACATGCCCGACCCCCGAGGCCGCCACCCGTACGGCACTCACGATCATCCATTTCACCGTCGGCCACACCCTGGAGGAACAGGCCGCCCAGTCTCTCGCCGGCTCCGAGTTGCCCGCCTCACTGACCCTGCTGCACGCGGCCCTCGACCCCGACGCCTACCCCAACCTGGCCGCCGCCGAAGCCACACTCACCAGCACCGATTTCGCCGCCCACTTCGCCCACGGCCTGAACCTGATCATCACAGGACTGACCACCGACTGATGCCGGCGTCGAGAGCCGGATCGCGAAAGGGCATGTCCTCAGGCCGGGCGGGCCGCAACCGTCGGGGAGTCCGCGCAGGGGGCGGACGCAGGAGACCAGGTCGTCCAGGGCGACGCCGAGCAGTTGGAATGGGGTGCCCACCTCCAGGAGCGCCTGACGCAGGTTGTCGTGGCGACACACCGGTTGTCGGGGAAGTTCACCCGCGCCGACGCCACCGCCGGGTCCAGGATCAGCCGCGACGCCGTACCCGAACACCACCTGGCGATCGCCGCCGAGGTCGACAAGGTCGCCGACGAGCTCGGCGTCTCCTCCTCCCAGGTCGCCCTCGCCCGGACCAGGGCGCATCACACCTGGATCCACCCGAGCTCCGGCGCGCGGACGCTCGACCAGCTCACCGACAACCTCGCCGCCTGCGACCTGCGGTTGCCGCCGGACGTGGGCGAGCGGCTCGACCAGGTCAGCGCCTGCCCGCTCGGGTTCCCGCAGAGCTTCATCAAGATTCGCGGGAGTCCGTCTACGGCCCCTCGATCGGCCGCTTCGACCGCCGGGTGCCGTGAGCGGCGACCGCCGATCCACGGGGGCAGCGACGGCCGCGGAACTCCGCCCGGTTCCCGCAGGACCGCGGCGGCAATCCTGGCCGGACGGAGACACCTTGAGCACCCGCCGATGGCAAATGCTGTTCGCGCGGACGCTGGGCCGGCGACGCGGAGCGGTTCACCCTACGTAAGAGTCCGCCCACAGTGGGTTGCCGGGCAACGAACGCCACCCGGCCCAGCCTGCCCGTCCACCTTCACGGAAGGGGCCCCGCCCATGTCGCCGCGACGTACCGCCCGAGGCTCGGGACGATCCGCGCCCGCCGTGCTCCTCGCCCTCACCGTGCTGGTCACGACGGGGCTGAGCCTGCTGCCCGCGTCCGTCGCGCACGCGGCGCCCCTCCAGGTCTGCACCCTCCAGGAGGACATCGTCTACCAGCCGCCGCTGACGAACACGCCCCAGACGGTGGCGTTCGCCGTCCACGGCCGGCTCACCGCCTGCACGGACGGTTCCGCCCCCACCGGCTGGTACGAGGAGTCCGGGACGGCGGCGGGCGCCACCTGCACCAGCCTGCTCTCCTCGGGCGACGGGACCCGGACCTTCCGCTGGAGCTCCGGAGAGCACAGCACGTTCGCCTACCACCGGGTCGTGAACCGGGTCGCCGGCTACATCCAGGTCATCGCCACCGGCTCGATCCAGGACGGCAGGTACCAGGGCCTGCCCGCCATCTCGCAGGGCCTCGGGCTCCAGCCCGACCCGCTCGCCTGCGCCGGCGGCGGCGTCACGCGGCTCACCGCGCCCGGAACCCTCACGATCGGCATCTGACGGGCGGCATCTGACGGGCGGCATCCGCGCACGCCCTTCCTGCGTGGATGGGCGTGCGCGGAGCAGCCGCAGGACGGTTCGCGGAGGGGTTCAGTCGGTCGGGGTGCTCGACGCGGGGTTCTCCTTGAGCCGCATGCACTCGTCGTAGTAGAGAAGCGCCTCGTTGGCGGCCTTCTCAGGGCTCCAGCCCCGGGCGACGAGGGCCTGGTAGTTGTGGTTGTAGATCTGGTAGCAGTCGGTCCGGCTGTCGGCCTGGGCGGCGACGGCGGCGGGGACCATCCAGGCGGCGGCCAGGAGCGTGGCGATGACGAGGCGGCGTGCGTGACGCATGGCGATCCTTCCTGTTACTTGGTTCCCCAGCCGGGCGAGTGGCAGGCGGGTCCGTTCGGTCCGGTGTTGCATGACTTGCCTTCGGTGGCCTGGACCGGCAGGGACAGCGCCCCCACTGTGGCCGCGGCCAGCAGCGCGACGGTGATGACGGGACGAAGACGGGTCACATGGGCTCCTGCGGTGAGGTCGCGACGTACGCGAGATGCTTCCGTGCCGGCCGCCGGATGCCCCGATGATCTCCGGGACCGCACTGCGATTGTCGGACGCCGGCGGCGGCCCCGGCTCCTCCCCGAGGCCGTGCCCTCCGGCCACAAGGAGGACGACAGCCACGGCCGCCCGGCGCCTCAGGAACCGATGTTGAGGAGTTTGCCGAGGAGGGCGGTGAGAGGTGTCGTCGAGGAAGGCCGGGATCGCGGCCTGCGCCTCAGCCAGCCGCCGCCGCCCCGGGTCGGTGATGGTGACGGCGTAGGAGCGGCGGTCGCGGGGGTTACGTTCGCGGCGTACGTGGCCCGCCCGCTCCAGGTCGTCGCAGACGCTGACCATGACGCTGCGGTCGATGCGCAGCTCCTCGCCCGCTTCTACAGCGACACCTGCACCTACGTCCGCCTACCCGGCCACGCAGGAGGCTGCCTCAACCCCGGCCTCGCTGCCCGGTGAGCACGTCGTCGTGGTGGAGGCGGGCAACTCGGCGGTCCATGTCGCCTACGAACTGGCCACCGACTTGGCCATCGGGCGCCGGGTGACGCCGGCCAGCCGGGAGCCGATCCGGGTCATGGCCCAGCGCCCGCTGGGGCGTGACCTGCACTTCTGCTTGCGCGTGACCGGGTTCGACCGGCTGCCGCCGGCCCACGCCGAGGCCCCGCCCGCCTCGCCCGTGCTCGATGACGACCGCTACCTTCAGGCGCTGCGCGAGAGCGTACGCCTGGACGGCCGCTTCGACACGGAGCAGGGCCTGGCCTGGCTGAAGTCGCTCGGGCTCTGAGTCGCCGGTAACAGTCTGGGTTACGACTGGCGGTTACAACGGCGATGTCGTTTCCGAATAGCAGCGCGAGCGCGAGCTTGGAACACGAACGGGAATGACGACGCGCGTGCTGTATTTAAAACGCTACGAGACTTGATACGTAGCTGAGAAAGAAGCCTGGCGAACGCTACGCTGAGACCGGGAACCGAGACTTGGGGTCCTGTGGTGGAGGTTTCCCCCGCCGAAGCTTGCCGGCCAGACGGGGGTCACCATCTTGCGGGCTCAGGCAGCCGATTCGGCTACCTGAGCCTGTTCACCACCAGGTCTACGGCCATGAGCACGGCTCGCACGGCAAGCGGCGCCCCTTCCGGCCACCAAGGGTGGTTCTTCCTCTTACGTCCTTTGCGCACTGGATGCCCTTCCTCGTGGTGTGACGAAGGGACCGGCCATCTGAGCAGCCGACCCCCCGATTGACTGCTGCCAGAACCGCGTGCGCTGCGGACAAGACAGAGCTTAGACGTGCGGTCATGTGGCTGTATTGCATTAGCGGTTTATCGGGAGCAGGCCCGCTGTTGGCTGTGTCGGCTCCGTTGGGGTGCTGCGGAAATACGCGTAATCTCGCAGGTTGGTGCAGGGATTTTCGTTCGCCCCGCACGACAATGTGTGATGAGAGTCACATCGAGTCGTGTCGGCGTGTCATCGCTGCTCCGCATCAGGCCGAGACGCTGGCCACCCCACTCAGCGCGCGTGACGACCACGAGGCGGCGATCGACACGTCCCCCTCTTCGACCACATGCGCAGGCACGGGTTCGACGCCGACCTGTTGCAGCGGGCGATGGCCGCCTGCGACATCCCGACCCATCGCCGGAGAAGGCTGGTCCAAGACCTCGCCGACGGCACAGTCAGCTCCGCATCCCCTCGACCATGAGCACCCGGGCCGCCTCGGCTTCGGTCGCCGCGGGCACTTCGACGAGATCGTTCTCGTGGCGCAGGACGGTGACGATCCCGGTCAGCAACGTGAGCCGGCGGATGCGGTCTCGGGCGACGACCTGCCGGTCGGAGGGCGCCCGCGAACTGCTCGGCGGACTGCCCCCGGCCGCGGCGATGCGATGCTGGATGGACCTGTTCGGGGACTGGATCGCGACCAAGAACGGCATGCCCGACACGCTGCTCGCGATGATCGAGTCGGGCGAGATCGCCCATGCGCAGGCCCGGAGCGAGCCACTGGTGGCCATCACCACGATTCTCGACGCCGGTCGCGCGGCGGGCGACCTCCGCTCCGACGTCACCGCCTGAGACATCGCCGCCTCCCTCATCGGCATCTTCACCGTGGCCCCCCGGCGCGAGCATGAAGCCAAGGCCGGTCGCCTGCTGGACCTCCTGATGGACGGCCTCAGGCCGCCCGCCCGGCCGGCACGCTGAACTCAGCGTACGAAGGCAGCGCAGGTCGGCACGTACGGTTTGCCCGGTACGTACAGGTTCCACTCCGGGCGGCTGATCGGCCGCTGGGCCAGGGCGCATACGGCGGCTTCAAGGTCGGAGGGCAGGCTCACATCCCACGCGCGAATGGTGGAGTCATAGCCGGTGCTGACGAGGGTGCGGCCGTCCGGGGTGAAGGCGATCCCGGAGACGTCCCCGTCGTGTCCGGTCAGTGGACGGCCGAGTGGCCGCTGGGTGGCGACGTCCCACAGCCGGATCGTACGATCACGGCTTGCGCTCGCGAGCAACCGGCCGTCGGGGCTGAAGGCCGCCTTCCATACCGTGTGGGTGTGCCCCACGAGCGGCTGGTTCTTCGGCCGTACCGCGTGCGGATCCCACAGCCGGATCGTGCGGTCGCTGCTCGCGCTGGCCAGCAGCGAGCCGTCCGCGTTGTACGTGATGGAGGTGACGGCGTCGATGTGGCCGCGCAGCGGGGCGGCCTTCTCGCGGCGGGAACGCCGATCCCACTGGCGGATGCTCCCGTCGTCCAGCCCTGCCGCGAGGGTGGCGCCGTCGGGGGAGAAGGCCAGGGCGGAACCGCGCACGCCTGCCACCGGCGGGCCGAGCTGCCGCCGGGCGCGTACGTCCCAGAACCGCAAGGTGCCGTCCGCGCCGGTGCTGGCCAGCATCCCCCCGTCGGGGCTGAACGCGAGCCCGCGGACCCAGCTCTGCCCGTTGCGCTCGGTGTGGCCGCGCAGCGGTGGCCCGATCGGCCGCTGGGTGGCGACCGTCCACAGGTCGATCACGCCGTCGGCCGCGCCGGTGGCCAGCATCGTGCCGTCGGGGCTGAAGGCCACCGGGCCGCCGTCGCCGGTCCTGCCCGGCGCGATGGGCTGCCCGAGCAGGCTCACGACGAGGCGTCCGCGGCGGTCGCGCCCGGCCAGGTTCCACAGCAGCACGCTCGTGCCGCTGGAGGTGGCGAGCGTACGGCCGTCATGGCTGAGGGCCATTTCGTAGACATCGCCGGTGCCGGGCCTGGTGACGGGCCGCTCGATCTGCCGGCCGCGGACGAGGTCCCAGACGCGTACGGTTCCGTCGTTCCCGGCACTGGCCAGCGCCTTCCCGTCCGGGGAGAAGGCCACGTCCAGCGGCGTGCCGGTGTGGCCGACGAGGGGAGCGCCGACCGGCCGGCGGGTGCTGAGGTCGTACAGGGCGATCGTGCCCGCCTCACCGCCGGTGGCCATGGTGACGCCGTCGGGGCTGACGGCCAGCGCCGAACCGGAGGCTTTGAGGGCGGCGCCGAGCCGGCGGTGAGTGGTCGTGTCCCACCAGCGCACGGTTCCATCGCTGTCATCGCTCAGCAGCTTGGTGCCGTCAGGGGTGTAGGCCACCTTCCACGCCGTGATGTTGCCCTTGCGGGTGGCCGTCCGGGGCGTGATCTCGCGGCGACGGGCCACGTCCCAGAACAGCACGGTTCCGTCCGTGCCGGCGGTGGCCAGTACGCGCCCGTCCGGGCTGAAGACGACGTCCTCGACCTGGTCGGTGGTGATCTGGGCGAGACGCCGCCGGGTGGCGACCTCCCAGAGGTACAGGATGCCGTCGTCTCCCGCCCCGGCCAGCGTCTCGCCGTCGGGGCTGAGTGCCAGCGCGTCGAAGCGCACGGTCTGCCCCTCGATGACGTCCGCGACGGTGAGCGGGGCGCCGGCCTGCCGTTGGCCGGCGACGTCCCAGATGTAGATCGCGCCCCTGTTGGATTCCTCCGTACCGCTCGCGCAGAACAGGAGTTTGCCGTCGCGGCTGAAAGCCACTGCCCGCGCCCATTCGCCCGGCCCGGTGGTGAAGCGCGCGATCGGACGGCCCGTGGCGATGTTCCACAGCCGGACGCTGCCGTCACGTCCGGCCGAGGCCAGCGTCCTCGCGTCGGGGGCGAACGCCACCCTCTCGACCTCGCCGACGTGACCGGTGAACACGGCGCGAGCAGGGTTGAGCAGGGCGGTGGTCATGGCCGCGCGGGAATCCGGGGTGTCCCGTATCTCATGGGCCGTGACAGCCAGCAGCCGGGACAGAGCCGGATCGGTCTCGCTCAACTCCACGCTGCGACCGGCCAGTTCGCGCGAGCGCACGGTGCTTTCCTGGTTGCTCGCCTCGGTGGCGCGGTTCATCGCCACGCCGACGCCCGTCAGTGACGCCAGCGCCAGGATGGTGAGCAGGGCGAGGACCACGCGACGGGTCCGCGCGGTCCGCGTCGCCGCCCGCTCGCTCGCGTGCAGGAACGCGCGATGCACGCCGGTGAGCGCGGGGCTGCGTACAGGATCGTCGTCCCAACGGGGGAACGCCTCCTGCAGCGCCGTCAGCCTGGTGCCCCGGTAGAGGAACGCCGGATCGCGGCCTCTGGCCTGCCAGTCGGCGGCGCTGTCCAGGAACTGCCGCAGCACCAGGTGATCGCTACGATCGTCGTCGAGCCAGCCGTGCAGCTTGGGCCACGCGCTCAGCAGCACGTCGTGCGCGATCTCGACGGTGCCGCGTGGGCTCCCCTCGTCGGCGCCGCCCTGAACGAGGAGCCGGCGCTCGGTGAACGCCTCCAGCACGTCATTCACGTCGGCCGCCCGGTCGGCGGCGTGCGAGCCCAGCAGTTCGGCGCGCGTGACGCGGCGGCGTACCGGCCGCCCGTCCGGGCCGGTGGCGGCCAGCCGCAGGAACACCTCGCGCGCCAGGCGTCGCCGCTCGGCGGACAGGCTCCCGTAGACCTCTTCGGCGGCCGACTCCACGGCATGGGCGACGCCGCCGACCAGCCCGTACGTCCTGCTGGTCAGCGTTCCGCCCTGGCTCTTCTCCCAGGTGAGAAGCATCGCCTGGGACAACAGGGGCAGCACGCCTGCGCCATAGCCGCCCTCGTCGGCGTACGAGCGCAGATCGCTCAGCACGCTGTCGACCAGACCTGCCTCGACCTCCAGGCCGGCGATGCCCGCCGGCCCGGTAATGGCCCGGCGCAGGTCGGATTCGGTCATCGGACCGAGGACGAACTGCCCGTCCTCCAACGCCTCGGCCAGCGTGGGGTGAGCGGCGCAGGTGGAGGCGAAGTCGCCACGAACGGCCAGGACGACCAGCGCGGGCGTGCCCGCGACCGCGACCAGGGCGGTCAGGAACGCCTCGCGTTCCCGACCGCCGGCCAGCAGGAACACCTCCTCGAACTGGTCCACGACCAGCACGAGCCGACCGGCCTCGTGCCGGGCTTGCCGCTCGGCATCAGCGAGTACGGCGTGCCGCACGGTGAGGTGCGCGTCCTGCGGATTGGCCTCCAGTGAACGGCGTACCGCACCTGGTTCGAGCCCGCCCAGAGCGCTCAACCGGACCGCCATCTCATCCAGTGGGCGCGCGGTCGGAGTCATCACCACCTGCGGCCAGTCCTGGCAGTTCACGGCGCCGGGCAGCAGCCCGCGGGCCAGTGCGGGCAACAGCCCGGCCCGCAGCAGGGAGGATTTGCCCGCCCCCGACGCGCCGGTGACCATGGCCGGCCGCGCCCCGGACAAGCGCTCAGCGAGCTTGCCCAGCAGCTTCGCGGTGGCGCGCTCACGGCCATAGAAGATCGGGGAATGGTGGCGGTCGAACGGCCACAACCCTCGATACGGCGCCTCGTCCAACCATCGAGGACCGGGAGCGTCCGCCTGCTGCTGCGAGGTGGCCGCGCGCCGGCTGACGGCCGCTATCTCATCACGTATCAGGATCAGCTGCACCGACTGCTGAAGGGCGAGATCCCGATCGTGCCGTTGCTCGGCGGCCTGGCGGTACAGCAAGTCCTGAAGCTGAGTGGCCTTGCCCGACAGATCGCCCAGCAGTTGACGGAACTCGGCGAAGCTTCCGCTCAACTCGGCGAAGACCGTCGTGAGATGGGCCTGCAGCCGCTGGTCTCCGCTGGTGAGCGCGGCCTCCAGAGCGGCTCCTGCCGCATCGATCCCGTGCAGCACGCCGGCGATCTCCCGCCGCAGGTCCGGCGTGTTGCTGTTGGCGGCCTCCAGGGCTTGCAGGAGCTGGGTTCCGATCTCGTTCTCGATCTCCTCCCCTGACAGCAGACGGCCGGCGGCGCGCCTCCGTACCGCGTCCATCGACTTGATGATCACATCGGCCAGCACGTTGCCGCCGACACCGGCCAGCACCTGCACCCCGGCCGCGACGGGACCATCGGCGCCTTCGAAGGCCAGCGGCACCAGGGCGCTGGCGCACAACGTCGCGATGACCGCGTGCGGCGACAGCTTCAGCAAGCCGCTCCCGCTTCGCCGCACCACCGAGGCGATCCGCTCCCGCGCCGCGTGCGCCTGGGAATCGCCGGGCACCCCGGTGGCCGATCCCATCCACAACCCCCATCGATCCGCGAAGGCGCCCGCCTGCCCTCTGATATCGCCACAGCGCCTCACACCGCTACAACCGCTGTCGAGGTCCCGGCCGATCGACATGCGCTCGTGGCCCCAGGCGGAAGAGCGCACGCAGGCCCCGCACCGGCCACCGCCCGTCCAGCCCGAGTACGGCCCGGCGCCCTCGCTGGTGGCAGGCTGGACGCGGCCACGGTCCTGGTCGAGTCAATGTGGGTTTGGGCGCATGTGGGCTGACACCCTTGTAAAGTCCGGTGCCATGCGTCCGAGCTCGAGACCTGCGAGGAGCCGGATGCGGCCAGCGCCGACGTCGAGGTGTTCCGGCGCTATGTCGAAGAGGTCTCCCTCTGTCTGGACAAGGCCTGGGGGCCGCTGCTGACGAAGGCCGGTCTGCGGTACACCAAACCCAAGGTGGTGTTGTCGTACGGCGAGCGGGTCAAGACCTCCTGCGGCATCTACGCACCCGACGCCACTGACAGCGTCTACTGTCCTAACACCAAGACCGTCCACATGATGGTCAGCGACTACGGACTCAAGGGCGAGATCGACAAGCCACAACTGCTGGAGGCCCTCAGCACGGGCTATGCCATCCATGTCCAGAACGTCGCGGGCATCATGAACGCCGTGGCCAAGACCATGAAGAAGCTGTCCAAGCGGGACGCGCTGGCCCTTCAGTCCAGATACACGCTGCAGACGCTCTGCTTCTCCGGGGCGTTCACCGGCAGTGTCTGGGATTCGCTCGGCCACACGCGCGAGCACGGCCAGGACTACTACATCGACCGGCACGTCATCGACGGCAATTTCGCCGGCCTCGGCAAAGCGTCCAATCGTGTCTACTGGATCAGGCGGGGGTTCGAGTCCGAGTCTCCGTCCGCCTGCAACACCTTCACGGCTCCGGCCGCCAGGGTGAAATAGCGCGCGCCCATGTCACGCGGGTCGACGCCGGCCCCTTGGGCCATCCCACGTGAAAGGTGTATTCGAAGCCAACAACCCAAGATGACGATGGCGCTTGCCGTGACGGCTCCATTCCTGATCGGGTGGACCTGTAACAGCAGGTGGCAGGAGCGGCCCATGAGGTTACAGGCGAAGACGTGGAAGCTCGTCGCCGGCACAGTGCTCGGAGCCGCGGCGGGCATTCCGCTTGGACTCCTGCTCAGCGCCTTCCTGACATGGCGTCACGTCCTGGCCGGCATCGTCCTCGGCGTCGTATGCCTGATAGCGGCGACGCTGCTCGTGCCCACGAGGCACAAGCGCGCCGCGGCCGAAGTCCTCAAGGAAGCCAAGAGATTCCCGGCCGAGACGGACGTGGAGGTTTTTCCTCTCAAAGTGGCGTCCTCATTCTGCTGACGCGGCGAACCGGAGAAAGGTGACCGCGGCCGGTCCGGGACACTTGCCGGGCGGGCGCGTCCGCGAGACGGTGGCCGGATGCGTGACATCCCCGGCCCTCCTCCCGCGGCGGACGGCGGGCTGAGCGCCGTCGCGGCCGCCGGCGGCCTGCACACCTACCAGCTGCGGCTGCACGAGCGGTACGGCCCGCTGGTGCGCTTCCAGCTCCCCGGCGCGCCGGCCGCGATCTCGGTGGCCGACCCCGTGCTGCTGGAGGCCACGGCCGCGATCGACGCACGCCCCGACGAGCTCTTCGCGTTCCTGGCGCCCCTGTGCGAGGCCGGCAACCTGCAGACGCTCCCCGCCGACGAGCACGGCCCCTTCCGCCGGGTCCTGCTCTCGGTGCTCGCCGGCCGCCGCTCGCACGAGGCGCACTTCGCCGGCTTCGTCACCCTGGCCACCGAGCTGGCCGACCGCTGGGAGCGCCGCGCCGCCGACGGCCCGGTGGCGCTCCAGCAGGACCTGAGCGAGCTGTCCCTGCGCATGATCGCCCAGTACACCCTGGGCGGCGGCCTCGCCGACCCGGCGCGGGTGGTGAGCGCGTTCGGGACCGTGCTGGCCGTCCACCTGGGCCGTCGCCACGAGCGCGACGACGACCTCGCGCGCGGCGACCGGGCGCTGGCGTACCTGCGCGAGGTCGTGGACGGGGTGCTGGCCCGCGGCGGCAGCGAACTGGTCGCCGCCCTGGCGCGGGCGGACATGTCGCCCGCCCGGATCAGGGACACCGTGCTCATGATCATGCTCGCCGCCCACCACACCACCGGCGTGGCCGTCTCATGGACCCTGCACCTGCTCGCGCGCAACCCCGGCCCGGCCGCGCGGGTGGCCGCCGAGCTGGACGACGTGCTGGGCGACCGCGCCGCCCCCGACTACGCCGACCTGCGGCGCCTGCCGTACCTGGAGATGGCGCTCAAGGAGTCGATGCGGCTCTACCCGCCCGGCCCGTACGGCGCCCGCGAGACCACCGAGGACCTCACCCTGGACGGCCACCACGTCCCGGCCGGCACCACGATCTTCTACCCCTTCTGGGCCGTGCACCTCGACCCCCGCCACTGGCCGGACCCGCACGCCTTCAGGCCCGACCGCTTCACCCCCGAGGAGCAGGCCGCCCGCCACCGCTACGCCTACCTCCCCTTCGGCCTCGGGCCGCGCGGCTGCGAGGGCGCGAGCCTGGCCATGGTCGAGGCCGAGCTGGTGCTCGCCGTGCTGCTCAGCAGGTTCGCCTTCGAGCCGGTCGAGGACCATCCGGTGACGCCCGTCGAACGTTTCGTGCTGTGGGCCGAGCACGACATCCGCATGCGCCTGACCCGCCGCCTCCCCCGCTGACGTCCCGGACGGGTGTGGCGGGGCTTGCCTGGGCGGGCCCGCTGGCATATGAGTGATGCACGCTCGTTCGGACGCCGCCGGCACACCTATGCACGGGGAGAGTCGATGAACATCCGCGGGAAGGCGACGGCCACTGTGGCGGCCGGCGTCCTGGTCACGATCACCACCCTCGCCGCGGGCGGCCCGCCCGCCTCGGCCCTGACCACGGCCGGGACCACGGCTGGGACCACGGCCGGGACCACGGCCCCGGGGGTGACGCACGAGGAGAACCCCCGCGTCCCCGCGGGCGCCGCGTGGTCGGAGGCGTACTTCCCCTCCGCCGACGGCAGCGGCGTCGAGCTGCACGCCGACGTGCTGCGCCCGGCGCACCTGCCGGCCGGCGCGCGGACGCCGGTGATCGTCTCGGTCGGCCCCTACTTCGCCCACGCCGGGCAGACCGGCCCGGAGGGATGGGACCAGGTCGGGCCGTCGGCGCGGTTCCGCGACTTCGTGGACGGCGCCGGGCTGATGGCCCGCGGCTACACCTTCGTGATGGTCGACCTGCGCGGCTTCGGCGGCAGCACCGGCTGCCTCGACTGGGTCGGGCCGGGCGAGCAGGCCGACGTGCGGGCCGCCGTCGAGTGGTCGGCGGCCCAGCCCTGGTCGACCGGCAAGGTCGGCATGTACGGCAAGTCGTACGACGCGGTCACCGGCCTGGTCGGCAACAATCTCAGGCTGCCGAGCCTGAAGGCGGTCGTCGCCCAGGAGCCGGTCTGGAACATGTACAACTACCTGTTCAGCAACAAGGTCCCGCGGCCCAACGTCACGGGCACGCCGGAGGCGTACAACTCGATCGCGACGATGGCGCCGATGGCCGGCGACAGCGACCGGTACAAGGCGAACGCCCAGTACGAGACCGCCCATCCCGCCTGCCTGTCCGACAACATCACCAACAACAACGATCCCGACCTGCGCTCGGCGTACTGGCGGGCGCGCAATCTGGCCGACCGGGCGGCCGGCACCAGCACGCCGCTGCTGGTCACCCAGGGCTTCATCGAGCCCAACACCAAGCCCGAGGACATGGAGGTCTACCTGGACAACCACCGCGGGCGCGAACGCGGCTGGCTCGGCCAGTGGGAGCACGTGCGCGGCAACGACACCGACGCCCAGGGCCGGCTGCTGCAGGGACGGGCCGGCTGGTTCGACGAGGTGATGCGGTTCTACGACCAGTACCTGCGCGGCGTGCGGCCCTCGGCGGCCGACCCGGCGTACGCGATCGAGGACAGTCTCGGCGGGTGGCGCGCCCAGCCGACCTGGCCGGTGGTCACGACGTCGTACGAGGCCCGGCTGTCGGCCGGCGCGTACCTGGACGACGGCGGCGGCGCCGCGGCGACGGCGACCACCGCCCCCTCCGGCCGCTGGGACATGGAGCACGCGCCGCCGCTCGAACCGCTCTCCACCGCCGAGAAGAGCTCGGCCAGGCAGAGCGCCGCCGCCTCGGGCAGCTTCTGGACCTGGTCCACGCCCGCCGCCGAGCGGCTCAGGCTCACCGGCACGCCGCGGATCAGGCTCGACGCGAGCACGAACGGCAACGTCATGGTCCGCCTGTGGGACGTCGCCCCCGACGGCAGGGCGACGATGTTCGACGAGAACGTGGCGCTGCTGGAGCGCCGCGGCCCGGTCGCGTTCGACCTGAAGTCGGCCGACTGGACCTTCGAGCCGGGCCACCGGCTGGGCGTGCAGATCGGCACCATCGAGTCCAACGGCTGGCTGGACGTGCCCTCGGGCAACACGATCAAGGTCTCCGGCGCGCGCCTGAGCCTGGACCTGCTGGCCACGCGGCACGACGTGCCCACCCAGGGGGACCGCTCGCCGTACCTGGACCGGTACCTCGCGGCCTACACCACCACGCTCGGCGGCGTCGGGCCCGGCACCTTCCCGCTGCGGCTGTCCCGCCGCTGACCCGCCCGGCCCCGGCCCGTCCCCGGCCCGTCGCGCGCCCGATCCGCCGGGCCTGGAGACGGGCCGGGGAACGTCAGAGCGCCTCGCCGCGGGCGCGCAGGAACCCGGCCATCGCCTCGACGCCGAGGGCGATCGCCCGCTCGTCCGGCACGAAGTCCGGGTCGTGCGGCACGCCCTGCTCGCCCACGCCGAAGAAGAACATCGCCCCCGGCGCCCGCTCCAGGAACAGCCCGAAATCCTCCCCGTTGAACGGATAGGACGCGTGCAGCAGCAGGGCGTCCAGGTGCCGCGCGCCGGCCCTGGCGTGCTCCGGAGAGTTGACCGACGACGGGTGATGGTCGAGGAACCGCAGGCGGGACCCGGCCTCGGCGCGCAGCAACGCGCGGATGTCGTCGTACCGGCTGTCCGGCCAGGCCCGGACCCACCCCTGCACGGCGTCGTGCTCGCGGTGGACCTGGGCGTACACGAAGGTCGCCAGGGGGCCGTCCGGGGTCCGCAGGTCGGTCTCCAGCTGTGCCATCTCCTCCGGGGTGGCCGGCGGCGTCACCGTCGACAGGCCCGCGACCAGCGCCTCGAACCGCCGGGCCGCCGCCGGCGACAGGCCCTCGATGCGGAAGACGTCCTGGCCGGGGTGCCCGAAGCCCGGGGCCACCGCGAACGTTCCGGTGGGCAGGGGCGCGCAGTGCAGGGCGTACACCTCGCGCGGCGGGACCGGATCCATGGCCCCGTCGGCGATCATGGCGCGGGCGCCCACGCAGGTCTCCTCGGCGGGCTGGAAGAAGAAGACCGCCCGGCCCCGGGGCCGCTCGCGGGCCAGGGCCCGCGCGACGCCCACGCCGATCGCGGTGTGCACGTCGTGCCCGCACAGGTGCTCCGCGCCGCCGGGCACGGCGACCGCGTCCAGGTCGGCCCGGTAGCCGATCGCGGGGCCGTCGCCGGCGTCCAGGACCGCGACCACGCCGTGGCCGCCGACGCCGGTCCGGACCTCCAGGCCCGCCTCCCGCAGCGCCGCCGCCACCAGGGCCGCGGTGCGCCGCTCCTGGCCGGCCGGTTCGGGGTGGCGGTGGATCTCGCGTCGTAACTCGATCAGATCGTCGTCGCTCATGGCCGAATGCTGGCACATCGTCCTGGACTCGAACTGATGGAATGGGTGGGTTTGGGGTGACGCCGGTGTCAAGGTTGCATACTTCCCCGCATGATCTTCACGCAGGCAGAGCTCGACTACCTGGCCGGACAGCACCTCGGCCGGCTGGCCACCGTCTCCCCCTCCGGAGACGTGCAGAACAACCCCGTCGGCTTCTTCGTGGACGCCGCCACGGGCACGATCACCATCGGCGGGCACGCGATGGGCGCCTCCAAGAAGTTCCGGAACGTCCAGCGGGGCAGCACCGCCGCCCTCGTCGTGGACGACCTGGCCTCGGTCGACCCGTGGGTGGTGCGCGGCATCGAGATCCGGGGCACGGCGGTGGCCCTGGCCGACCACGAGCCGCCGGTGCCGTACTTCTCGCGGGAGGTCATCGTGATCACGCCCGTCAGGATCGTGTCGTGGGGGATCGACGGCGGGCGGTCGTCCAGGACCGTCTGAGGGCGCGGGCCGGCGCGGTCGCTAGCGCGGCGGGCGCCAGCCGTGCGCGAGGAGGTCGAAGACCTGCTCGACGGCCCCGCGAAGATCCGGCCGCCCCCGCGTGAGCGCCGGGATGTCCAGGACGAACCGGGCGAGCGCGTGGCAGGCGACGTCATCCGGGGCCACGCCCGCGTCCTCGGCGATGGCCGTGCCGAGGGCGGCGGCGTGCCTGGTCCACATCCGTTCGTAGTACTCCAGCAGCGCCGGCGTGGACTCCACCAGCTCGGTGAACCCGGCCCGCAGCGGATGGGCCGCGACCTGCGGCCAGGACGCCAGCACGTGCCCGCGCAGCGCCTCGACGACGCTCTGCCCCTCCGGACGCCCGCGCACCGCCGCGACCAGCTCCGCCTCCCGGTCGGCCTCCTCGTCGAAGACCAGCGCCTCCTTGCCGGGGAAGTGCTTGAACAGCGTGGTGGTGGACACGTCGGCCGCCTCGGCGACGTCCCTGACGCTCACCCGGTCGTAGCCGTGCTCCAGGAACAGGCGCAGGGCGGCGTCGGCGATGGCTCGGCGGGTGGCGGCCTTCTTGCGTTCGCGGCGGCCGGCGACGGGTGGCGTGTCCATGCCGCCCACCCTACCAAAAGGTGGCATGAGTAAATTAGTTGACCGGTTGCACATTTGTACTCGTTCTGCTTCTCTGGAGCGGCGGCGCTCGCCGTACCCACCCCTGATCACGAACGAGAGGTCCAGTCATGCGCTCACCCGCACCCGCCACCGCGCGCATCCACGTCGTCGGGGCGGGCCCCGGCGGACTCACCTGCGCCCGGGTCCTGCAACGGCACGGCATCCCCGTGACCGTCCACGACCGCGACGCCCACCCGCGGGCCCGCGACCAGGGCGGCACCCTCGACCTGCACGCCGATGACGGCCAGGTCGCCCTGCACGAGGCCGGCCTGCTCGACGACTTCCTCCGGCTGGCCCGCCCGGAAGGGCAGGAGATGCGGCTGCTCGACCCGTCCGGACGGCTGCTCGACCACCACGTCCCGGCCGCGGGCGAGCTCTTCAAACCCGAGATCGACCGCGGTGTGCTGCGCGACCTGCTGCTCGGCTCGCTGGAGCCCGGGACCGTGCGGTGGGGCGCCGCCGTCGAGCAGGTCACCGGCCCGCCCGGCGGCCCGCGCCGGGTGCACTTCCGCGACGGCACGTCCGTCGAGGCGGACCTGGTCATCGGGGCCGACGGCGCGTTCTCCCGGGTGCGCCCCGCGGTCTCGGCCGCGGCGCCGCGCTACACCGGGGTCACCTTCCTGGAGGCGTGGTTCCACGACGTCGAGAACGCCCACCCCGCCCTCGCCGCGCTCGTCGGACAGGGCGGCGCCACCGCGGCCGACGGCGACCGGGCCCTGTTCGCCCAGCGCAACGGCGGCGACCACATCCGCGTCTACGTCATCCAGCGCCTGCCCGCCGGGTGGATCGCCGCGAGCGGCCTGAGCGCCGGCGACACCGCCGGGATCCGCGCCCGGCTGCTCGACGCGTTCTCTGGCTGGTCGCCGGACCTGCTCGGGATGATCACCCGCAACGACGGGCCGTACGTCGATCGCCCGCTGTTCGCGCTGCCCGTGCCGCACGTGTGGGCGCGGTCGTCCAGCGTGACCCTGCTCGGCGACGCCGCCCACCTCATGCCGCCGCTCGGCGTGGGCGCCAACCTGGCCATGCTCGACGCCTGCGAGCTCGCCCTCGCGCTGGCCGGCTGCGCCACGGTGGCCGAGGCCGTGGCCACGTACGAGAGCACGATGCTCCCGCGCGCGGCGGACGCGGCCCGCGCCCTTGAGCACGGCGCCGAGGCCCTGCTCGAACGGCACGAGAGCGGCGAGCTCGCCGCCTTCGCCCCGCCCCACCGCTGACCCGGCCCCGGCCCCGGCCCTGCCCTGCCCCTGGGGGCCTAACGCGTGGCCGCGGTCACGAACAGCGGCAGGGCGAGGAACAGCCGCCCGGCCCGCGCCCGTTCCCGCTGCTCGGCGAGCCAGCCCTCGGCCTCCGCCGCACTCACCGCCCCGGCCGAGCGCGCCATCCCCGCCAGGTCGGCCAGCACGGCCACCAGCGTCGCGTCGGTCACGACGCTGGTGTGCACCTCGACGGTGACGTCGGTGAAGCCGGCGTCCAGCAGCAGGTTGCGGGTGCCGCGGACGACGCGGGGCGATGTGACGAGGTCGGCGCGGGCGTGCACGATCCGGCGGGTGAGCGCGGCGTCGCCGGAGTCGATGACGATGGTGTCCCAGTCCTGACCGAGCAGCACGATCCGCCCGCCGGGCGCGAGCACCCGCCGCGCCTCGGCCACGGCGCGGGCCGGGTCGTCCAGGACGTGGTACACCTTCTCGGCGCGATAGCCGTGCAACTCGCCGTCGGCGAACGGCAGCGCGTACGCCTCCGCCACCCGGAACTCGGCGGCGGGCCACCGCCCGGCCGCCACGTCGATCATCCGCTCGTCGGGGTCGACGCCGATCGCCCGCGCGCCAAGCCCGGCCAGCTCCGCCGCCGCGCGGCCGGATCCGCAGCCGACGTCGGCCACCGCCGCCCGCGGCGCGAGGCCGAGCAACTCGTAGGAACGCGCCCGCAGCTCGGCCGCCCCGGGCAGGTGGTCCGCGAGGTCGAGCAGGGCGATGAGCGCGTCGGTCTCCTGGCCGGTACGGCCTGTCGTCTGGTTCTTGGTCATGTGCGGGATCCTGCGGCTTCAAGTGCGCTTGAAGTCAAGCCGCTTCCTGGGATCGGCGGTCCTGGGAAGAGCGGTCCGTTTCGGCGCCGGCGCGGGAGCGGCAGGGTGGGCTGCGGCCGCGCGAAGGGCCGGTCCGGACGAGGAGGGTGATCACGCGATGAAGGCTGTGCGGTTCCACGAGTACGGCGGGATCGACGTCCTGCGGGTGGAGGAGGTCGAGCGTCCGGCGCCGGGGCCCGGTCAGGTGCTGGTCGAGGTGCGGGCGGCCGGGATCCAGCCCGGCGAGACGATGATCCGCCAGGGGGCGCGGCACGGGCGCTGGCCGGCGACGTTCCCGTCCGGGCAGGGCAGCGATCTGGCCGGCGTGGTGGTGGCGGCCGGTCCGGAGGTGCGCGGGTTCGCGGTGGGCGACGAGGTGCTCGGCTTCACCCATCGCAGGGCGAGCCACGCGGAGTTCGTCGTGGCCGACGACGTGGCGCTGACCCTGCGGCCCGCGGGGCTGCCCTGGGAGGTGGCCGGGTCGTTGTACGTGGCCGGCACGACGGCGTACGCCACGGTGTTCGCGGTCGATCCGGGGCCGGGGGAGACGGTGGTGGTGTCCGGAGCGGCGGGCGGCGTCGGGTCCATCGCCGTGCAGCTCGCGCGGCGGCGGGGGGCGACGGTGGTCGGGCTGGCGAGCGAGGCCAACCACGCCTGGCTGCGGGGGCACGGCGTGGTGCCGGTCGCGTACGGGGAGGGCGTGGCCGAGCGGATCCGGTCGGCCACCGGCGGGAAGGTGGACGCGTTCATCGACACCTACGGGGACGGCTACGTCGATCTGGCGGTCGAGCTGGGCGTGCGGCCCGACCGGATCGACACGATCTGCGACTGGGCGGGCGCGGCCAGGGTCGGCGCGCGGACGTACGGGGAAGGGGCGGCCGCCTGCGCGGTCGTGGTCGGGGAGCTGGCCCGGCTCGCCGCGCGGGGCGAGCTGGAGGTGCCGATCGCCCGCGTGTACCCGCTGGAGCGGGTCCGGGACGCCTTCGGCGAGCTGGAACGTCGGCACACCCACGGCAAGATCGTGCTCACGCCGTAACGACGGCCTACGGACGGCGTTGCGCCCGACGCGGAACAGGGCGCGCGGTCCGGCCGGGTCGCTCTGACGCGGAACAGGGCGCGCGGGTACGGACGGGTGGCGCCCGACGTGGAACAGCGCGTGCGGCTAGGGACGGGTGGCGCGGATGTGGAACAGCGCGTGCGGCAGGTCGCCTTCGGCCTCCACCCGGAACCCCGCGCCCGGGATCAGCGTGCCGAGCAGGGCGCGCAGGTCGTGGCGCATCGCGGGACCGGCCAGCGCGCCGACGACGCGGCGGGCCAGCGGGCCGGTCGGCGGCCGGAACTCGGCCACGAGCAGCCGCCCGCCCGGACGCAGCACGCGGAACATCTGGCGCAGCGCCTCCGGCCTGGCCGCCACGGGCATGTGGTGCACCGCGAAGCTGGAGACGACCAGGTCGAACGAGCCGTCCGGGAACGGCAGGTCCTGGCCCTCGCCGACCACGTAGTCGCAGTTGGCGGGGGCGCGCCGGGCGGCGTACCCGATCATCTCGGGGGACGGGTCGAGGCCGGTCACCCGGCCGCTCGGGGTGACCACGGGGGCGATGATCCGGGTGAGGTAGCCGGTGCCGCAGCCGACGTCGAGCACGCGGTCACCGGCGCGCGGCCCGGCGGCGGCGGCCAGGCGGGTGAACGCGGCCCGGCGCCCGCCGAGGAACGCGACCGCGCTGAGCAGCTCGTACCGGCGCGGGTAGTCGATGGTGCCGCCGGACTCGGCGTGCTCTTCGTGGTGGTGCAGAAGCCTTCCCAGCATGGCGGTTCCTCCGGTCAGTTGCCGAACAACCTGTTCGGTAATGAATGATGTGTTCATACGGGACGCGGGTCAACGAGCAGATCGGCCGTGGCGTCCGGTAGCGCACAGGGAGGGGGAAGGTGTCCGGAGACCGGCGGGTGCGGCGCACGCGGCGACAGGTCCGGGAGGCGCTGGTGTCGCTGATCCTGGAGAAGGGCTATGAGGCGGTGACCGTCACCGACATCATCGAGCGGGCCGACGTCGGCCGCTCCACCTTCTACGCCCACTTCTCCGGCAAGCAGGAGGTGCTGCTCAGCAACCTGGCCGAGCTGGCGTTCCTGCGGCGTCCGCCGGGCGGCGGCGCGCCGGGGGAGTTGTTCGCGTTCAGCCTGCCGATGTTCGAGCACGTCCGCGAGCAGGAACGGCTGGTGCGCGCGCTGCTCGGACGGCGCGGCGGCGGGCCGGTGTACGCCCGGGGCGAGCAGGTGGTCGCCGACCTGGTCAGGGCCGACCTGCTGACGGCGGGCGCGCGGGAGCAGGCCGGGCTCGACCTGCTGGTGGTGTGCGTGGTGGGGGCGTTCATGGGGCTGATGCGGGCCTGGCTGGACGGCGCGACCGCCGCCTCGCCCGCCGAGCTCGACGCCGCCTTCCGCGCGGCGGTGACCCCGGGCGTCCGGGCCGTCCTGGGCCCGTCCGCGGGGTGCGGCACGTAGTCTACGGTGGGAACGTTTGTGATCTACGGCCAGGAGACCGGACATGGCAGGTGACGACGACATCTCCGGGTGACACCGGAGGGTGATCGGCCCCGGCGTGCGCGCGTGAGCGCCGCCGACGTGGGCCTTTTCGTCGTTCCCCGAAACCCTGTCCCCTTCACCGGGCGGCTTCGGCGCGCCCGCGTCCTCCTCCGAGGTTCACATGCTCTCCAACCCCTGCACGCCCACCGGCGACGTCCTGCTGGCCCACGATCTCGTCCGGACGCTGGGCACGCGGCGCGTGCTCGACGGCCTCTCGCTCACCGCCGCCCCCGGCCGCCGGATCGGGCTCATCGGCGAGAACGGCGCGGGCAAGTCCACGCTGCTGCGCCTGCTGGCCGGCGTGGACGAGCCCGACTCCGGGACCGTCGTCCGCCCCGCCGACCTGGGCTTCCTGCACCAGGAGTTGCCGTTCGCGGCTGAGGACACGCTCGCCGACGTGCTCGACGACGCCCTGCGCGAGGCGCGCACGGACCTGGCCGAGCTCGACCGGCTCACCCGCGAGCTGGCCGGGTCGCCGGAGGACGCCGCGCTGCTCGAAGCGTACGGGGCCCGGCTCGACCAGGCGCAGCAGCACGAGTCCTGGGACGCCGACCGGCGGGCGGAGATCGTCCTCGACCGGCTGGGCCTGGGCGGCGTGCCGGGGACGCGGGCGCTCGGCTCGTTGTCCGGCGGGCAGCGCGGCCGGCTCGCCCTGGCGGCGCTGCTGATCAGGCGGCCCGCCGCGCTCCTGCTCGACGAGCCCACCAACCACCTCGACGACGACGCCGCCGTCTTCGTGGAGGAGGAATTGCGCGGCATGACCGGCGTGGTCGTCGTGGCCAGCCACGACCGGGCCTTCCTCGACGCGGTCTGCACGGACCTGCTCGACCTCGACCCCGCCGTGGACGGCCCCGTCCGGTACGGCGGCGGCTACAGCGCGTACCTGACCGGGAAACGCGCCGAGCGCGAACGCTGGGAGCGGCGACACGCGGCCGAGCAGGAGGAACTGGACGAGCTGCGCCGCGCCGTCGCGGTGACCGCGCGGCGGGTGGCGCAGGACGGGTTGCGCCGCGACAACGAGAAGATGGGCTACGGCCACCGCGCCGGGCGGGTGCAGCAGCAGATCTCCCGGCGGGTGCGCGAGGCCGCGCGCCGGCTCGCCGAGCTGGAACGCGACCAGGTCCCCGCCCCGCCGCCCCCACTGCGCCTGCGCCCCCGCCTCACCGCCCCCCTCCCTCCCCCCGAAGGCCCGGAGGGGGACCGTGGCGGCGCGGCGGGCCGGGGTGGGGGGTCGTTGGTGTCGGCGCGGGACGTCCGGGTGGCGGGGCGGCTCGCGCTCGACCGGCTCGACCTGCGGGAAGGGGACCGCCTGCTGGTCACCGGCCGGAACGGCGCGGGCAAGTCCACCCTCCTCGCGGTCCTGTCCGGCGACCTGGAGCCGGCCGGGCAGGTACGGCGGCGGCCGGGGCTGACCGTCGGCCTGCTGCCCCAGGACACGACGTTCGAGCACCCCGGCCGCACGGTGCGGGAGACCTACGAGCAGGCCCTCGGGCCGGAGCGCGCCGAGGCCGTGCCGCTGCGCTCGCTCGGCCTGATCCGCGCCCGCGACGCGAACCTGCGCGTGGGGGAGCTGTCCGTCGGCCAGCGCCGCCGCCTCGCGCTGGCGCTGCTGATCGCCGACCCTCCCGACGTGCTGCTGCTCGACGAGCCCACCAACCACCTGTCGCCGGGCCTGGCCGACGAGCTGGAGGCCGCCCTGGCCGCGGACGGCCCCGGCGCGGTCGTGGTGGCCGGCCACGACCGCTGGCTGCGCGCCCGCTGGCGGGGCCGCCGTCTGCACCTGCCCGGCGAGGGCGTGACGCACGGCCCGGAGGACCTGGGACAGGGCTGACGCACGTTCCGTAGGACCTGGGGGAGGGCTGGCGTACGTCCCGTAGTACCTGGGAGCTACGCGGGAAGTGAGCTCCGCAGCGGGAGGCGCGCGGCCGGGGGCGATCCGTAGCGTCGGGGGAACCGTCCCCCCCGTCGGAAGGGTTCCCATGGGCAACCGCGGCCGCCGCCTCCTGCTCGCCACGCTCGTCGCCGCCTCGGTGGCGGGCCCGGCGGCGTGCGTGTCGGGGGAGGTGCCGGCGCCCGTCCCCGGCGTCGCGCCGCCGCCGTCCGGGCTCGCCGGGCGGTACGCCGCCGGGCGCGCGGCGATCCTGGCGGCCGGGCGCGACGCCGTCCGGCACGGCCACCGGCGCCGGGCCGCCGCCCTGCGCGAGATGGCCGACCCCGCCCGCCGGTTCCTGTCCTTCGACGGCCGCGACGCCGGCCGGGCGGTCGAGGTGTTCGGCGACCTGGCCACCGCCGCCCGGATCGCCGTGCTGGTCCCGGGCGCGGGCATCACCCTCGACAAGTACGGCCTGCTGCGCGGCGGCTCGATGCGCCTGAGCGCCGCGCTGGGCGACCGGTCGGCCGTGATCGCCTGGCTCGGGTACGCCACCCCGAGCAGCGTGAGCCTCCAGGCGCTGACCCTCGACCGCGCCGACCGGGCCGCCCCCGCCCTGCGCGCCTTCCTGGACGAGCTGCGCGCCCTCCGCCCCGGCGCGCGCGTCTCGCTGCTGTGCCACTCCTACGGCTCGGCGGTGTGCGGCCGGGCCGCGCCGGGGCTGGACGTGGCCGCCCTCGTCCTGTTCGGCAGCCCCGGGGCGGGCGTGGCCGACGCCGCGGCGCTGCGCACCCGGACGCCGGTGTGGGCCGCGCGCACGGCCGGGGACTGGGTCGGCCGGCTGCCGCACGTGTCCGTCGAGCTGCTGTCCGGCACCCTGGGGCTGGGCGCGGATCCGGTCGCGCCCGGGTTCGGGGCGCGGGTGTTCGACGCGGGCGGCGGCGGTCACAGCGACTACCTGGCGGCCGGATCGACGGCGCTGGCGAACCTCGCGCGGATCGTGACCGGCTCACCCGTAAGCTGGACCAAGGGTGCAAGCCATGACAGAACGAACATGGGCGAGGGCGGATGAGCAGGCTGCGCAAGGCCCTCGCCACGCTGGGCGCGGACCTGGGGACCATGGCCCCCGACCCCCTGCCGCGGATGGGCGGCCCGCGCGCCCTGTCCCGGCTCCCGCACGTCGCCGTCGCCCTGTACGCGCTGGCCATGGGCCTGTACCCGGGCGGGGAGGGCATCGACCCGACCGTCCCGCTGCTGGCCATGGCCATGGCGGCGGCCATGGTGCTGGCGATGTGGCGCCCGCTGGCCGCCTGGTGGGCGACGATCGTCCTCATGGTCGCCGGGGCGCGGTCGGGCATGGTGTACGTGTCGGAGCACCTGAGCCTGCCCTGGACGGTGCATCCCGAGACGTTCGAGCGGCGGCCCTTCCCGCACGTCGCCCCGACCGCCTTCCCGTGGACGGGCTCGGGCGTCGCCCTGCAGGCCGGCGTGCTGTTCCTGCTGGCACTGCGGGTACGCCCGGGTGTCGCCGTCAAGGCGCTGGCGATCACCACGCTGACCGTGGTGGCGATCGTGGTGCTCATGCCGGAGGCCAACGGGGGCGGGCTGGGCGCCACCGCCCTGCTGGCCGACGCGGTCGCGGTCGCCGTCGGGGCCGGGGTGCGCCAGCTGAGGACGACCCGTACCCGGCTGGAGGCCCAGGAGGAGCTGACGGCCGAGGAACGGGCCCGCCGCACGCTGCTGGAGGAGCGCAGCAGGATCGCCCGCGAGCTGCACGACGTCGTCGCCCACCACATGTCGGTGATCTCCATCCAGGCCCAGGTCGCGCCGCACCTGGTGGACGACCCGCCGCAGGAGCTGAGGGAGAACCTGGCCGGCATCCGGGAGAACGCCGTCGAGGCGCTGACCGAGCTGCGCCGGGTCCTGGGCGTGCTGCGCGCGCAGGACCAGCCGGCCGACGCGCCGCAGCCCACGCTCGACCGGCTGGAGGAGCTGCTGGCCAACGTGCGCGGCGCGGGCGTCACGCTCACCGCCGAGATCGCCGGGCAGGCGCGCCCGCTGTCGCCGGGGGTGGAGCTGTCGGCGTACCGGATCGTGCAGGAGGCGCTCAGCAACGCCATGCGGCACGCCCCCGGCGCGGCGGTGGCGGTCCGGCTGACGTACCGGCCCGGCGCCCTGGCGATCCGGGTCGTCAACGAGCCGCCCGCCAGGCCGGCGCGGCCCTCGCCGGGCGCCGGGCACGGGCTGCTCGGCATGCGCGAGCGCGCCGCCATGCTGGGCGGCGACCTCGTCGCCGGGCCCACGCCGGACGGCGGCTACGAGGTCAGCGTGTTCCTGCCGGTCGACTCGCAGAAAGGCGTCCAGGCCACCTCATGACGAGCATCCGCGTGCTCATCGCCGACGACCAGGTCATGGTCCGCCAGGGCTTCACCGTGCTGCTCAACGCCGAGCCCGGCATCGAGGTCGTGGGCCAGGCGGTCAACGGGCTCGACGCCGTCGCCAAGGTCGCCGAGCTGGACCCCGACGTCGTCCTCATGGACGTGCGCATGCCCGAGCTCGGCGGCATCGAGGCCACTCGCCGGATCGCCGCCCGTCCGGACGCGTCGGCGAAGGTGCTCGTGCTGACCACGTTCGACCTCGACGACTACGTCTACGAGGCGTTGCGCGCCGGGGCGTCCGGCTTCCTGCTCAAGGACGCCTCGGCGGCCGAGCTGGCCCACGCGGTGCGGGTGGTGGCCACCGGCGACGCGCTGCTGGCCCCGAACGTCACCAAACGCCTGATCGCCGAGTTCGCCCGGGTGAGCCGCGCGCCGCGGGCGCCGCTCAAGGAGCGCGTGGGCGACCTGACCGAGCGCGAGACCGAGGTGCTGGCGCTGATCGCGCAGGGCCTGTCGAACGCCGAGATCGCCGAGCGCCTGGTGATCGCCGAGCAGACGGTCAAGACCCACGTGAGCCGGATCCTGGTCAAGCTCGGGCTGCGCGACCGCACCCAGGCGGCGGTCTTCGCGTACGAGACGGGGCTGGTCCGTCCCTCGGGCTACTGACCTCAGGCGGCGGCCAGCCGGACGATCTCGCGCGGCCGGGCCTCGCGCTCGTCGAAGGCCACGTCGAGGTCGGCGGCGCCGAGCGCGGCCAGCGACGCGGCGAACGCCTCGTCCGACTCCCAGCGCACGATGGACACCACCGCCTCCGCCGACAGCCAGCACTCCGCCGACAGGCAGCCGGGCGTGCTGCGGAACGCCTCGGCCACCTTGCGCACCCGCTCGACGAACTCCTCCCGGTGTGCGGCGTGCGGGTAGTGCGTGGCGATCATGGCGACGTGCACGGGAGCCTCCTCTGTGTTGGTCAACATAGAATACGATTGATAGCACAGAGGAGGTGGCGTGACAACGCGACGGGAACAGACCAGCAACGAGAGCCGCGAGCTCATCCTCAACGCGGCGGCCGAGCTGTTCGCCGAGAAGGGCTACCGGCAGACCACGTTCCACGACGTGGCCGCCCGGTCGGGCATCAGCCGCGGGTCCATCCCGTGGCACTTCGGCGGCAAGGAGGGCCTGCTGCTGGCCGTGCTCGAACGGTCGGTGGCCAGGGTGCGCGACGGCCTCACCGACGCCCCCGAGGGCGAGCCGGACTTCGGGCCGTTCGACCAGGGCGTCGGCGCGATGTTCGCCCTGCCGACCACCAAGCTGTTCGTCACCCTGCTGGTCGAGGCGCTGGAGCCCGGCTCGCCCATCCGCGACCGCTACGTCGAGATCCACGACACGCTGCGCGACCACTGCAGGCGCTGGCTCGAACGCCTGCCGCTGCCGCCGGGCCTGCCGGTGGAGCCGCTGGCCGTCGCGCTCATCGGCGCCGGCATCGGCATCCACCAGCAGTGGCTGGTCGCCCCCGAGCGCGTCGACGCCGGCGCGGCCCTGGCCGCCCTGCGCGCCCTGGTCGCCGGGGTGCTGCCGCCCGCGCAGGACTGACCGCGGGCGCGGGCCGCCCTCCTCGCCGCCCCGGCCGTACGGACATGACAGGACATCGCCGGGTAATGGAGGCGTCACGACGGGTGCCGCCGGGCCGCCGGCTGGACATGACATCAGCCGGCGACCGGACGGCACACGAGGTGCCCCGGGCGATGAGGGAGGTCGTCATGAAGGTTGTCGTGGTCGGCGGGACCGGCCTGATCGGGTCGAAGCTCGTGCGCAGGCTGGCCGGAGAGGGGCACGAGGCGGTCGCCGCGTCCCCGAGCACCGGCGTCGACACCCTCACGGGGGAGGGGCTGGCCGAGGCCCTGGAGGGGGCGCGGGTCGTGGTGGACGTCTCCAACTCGCCGTCGTTCGAGCGGAGCGCGGTGCTGGAGTTCTTCGAGACCTCCACCCGCAACCTGCTGGCCGCCGGGGCGGCGGCGGGCGTCGGCCACCACGTCGCGCTGTCGGTCGTGGGCACCGAGCGCATGCCCGACAACGGCTACTTCGCCGCGAAGATCGCCCAGGAGCGGCTGATCGAGAAGTCGGGCCTGCCGTACTCGCTGGTGCACGCGACGCAGTTCTTCGAGTTCGTGCGGGGCATCGCCGACGAGTCGGCCGCGGGCGGCGCGGTGCGCATCGCGCCGGTGCTGTTCCGGCCCGTCGCGGGCGACGACGTCGCGGCTGCGCTCGCCCGGGTCGCGCTCGGGACGCCCCTGAACGGCCGGACCGAGGTCGCCGGCCCCGAGCAGTACCGGATGGACGAGTTCTTCCGCGACGCGCTGGCCGGCCTCGGCGACCCGCGCGAGGTGGTCACCGACGAGCACGCCCGCTACTTCGGCAGCGAGCTGACCGAGCGCTCGCTGGTGCCCGGCGACGACGCCACGCTGGGCCGGACCACGTACCGGGACTGGGCGGCCGGCGAGTAGGGCGCCGTCAGAACCAGGCGGCCAGGGCCTCCTCCAGCGCGGCGTCCGGCGCGTCGCCCGCCCAGGCGACGACGCCGTCCGGCCGGACCAGCAGGCCGCCGAAGTCGCGGACGTCCACCGGCTTGGCCGCCAGCACCGGCACCCGCGGGTCGGCCGCCAGACCGGCCCCGAGGTCCAGCAGCAGCCCGCGCCCCTCGTGCAGGTGGTCGCCGACCCGGGTGCCGTCGGCCAGCTCCAGGTCGGGGACGCTCCGGCCGACCAGCGGGTGGCCGCCGGGCAGCTCGTAGCGGTGCCAGACGCCGGAGAGCCGCTTGACGAAGTACGTGGTGCCCGCGGTGGTGTCGATCAGGTCGGACACGACGGCCCGCAGCGCCCGGGAGCGGGCCTCCGGCCGCATGAGCTCCACCTGGGCGCGGGTCCAGTCGAGCACCCACGCGCCGATGGGGTGGCGCTCGGCGGTGTAGGTGTCCAGCAGCGCCTCGGGCGAGCGGCCCCGGACGACGGCGGCCAGCTTCCAGCCGAGGTTGACGGCGTCGCCGATGCCCAGGTTGAGCCCCTGACCGCCGAAGGGCGAGTGGACGTGCGCCGCGTCGCCGGCCAGCAGGACCCGGCCGAGCCGGTAGGTGGTGGCCTGGCGGGCGTTGTCGGTGAAGCGGGTGGCCGTCCTGACGCCGGTGATGGTGACGTCCACGCCGGAGACGGCCCTCAGGCTGGCCTGCAGCTCCTCGGCGGTGACCGGCGCGGTGCGGTCCTCCGGCGGCCCGTCGAACTCCACGGTCAGGATGCGGCCGGGGGTCGGCCCGTTGGCGTAGGTGCCGGTGTCGGTGTGCGTCCAGCCGGTGCCGAGCTCCTCGCCGCCCTCCATCGTCACGACGGCCTGGTGGCCGGTGATCTGCGGGGGCGTGCCGGGGAAGTCGAAGCCGGCCAGGCGGCGCACGGTGCTGCGGCCGCCGTCGCAGCCCACCAGCCAGCCGCAGCGGAACTCCCGCTCGCCCGCCCGCACGACCACCCCGTCGGCGGAGGGCTCGAAGCCGGTCAGCTCCACGCCGCGCAGCACGTCCGCGCCGAGCTCGGCGGCCCGTTCGCCGAGCACCCGCTCGATGTCCTGCTGACGGATGCCGCTCAGGCGGGCGGCCGGCCCGCGGTCGGCGAAGTCGGGGTCGCTCTCGTCCACCCGGTCGGTCAGCAGCCACAGCCCGGCGAAATGCCCGGCGAAGGCGGACATCTTGGGCTGCCCGGCCGCCGCCGCGCCGCCCCGCTGGGCCATGAACGCCTGGAACGCCTTCATGGTCTCGGCCTGGGCCTCCTCCAGCACCGGGAGCAGCCCGCGCCGGTAGAAGGCCTCGGCGGTGGGCGTGTTGACCGAGCCGGCCTTGACCGTCTGGTCGATGTCGGTCAGCCGCTCCAGCACCGCCACGCGCACGTCGTGCAGCCGCAGCTCGCAGGCGAGCATCAGGCCGACGGGGCCGCCACCGGAAATGATCACGTCGTAGTCCATGGCGAAAACCATACCCGACTAAACTTTGAGTGCGATACACTTTTTCCGTGAAAGAGACTCCATCGCTCCGCGAACGCAAGAAGGCCGAGACCCGCAGGCGCATCTCCGACCACGGCTCGATGTTGTTCTACGAACGCGGCTTCGACGAGGTGACCATCGGCGAGATCGCCGAGGCGGCGGACGTCTCCAAGGTGACGGTGTTCAACTACTTCCCCCGCAAGGAGGACATCTTCTTCGACCGCGTCCCCGAGCTGGTCGACCTGGTCACCGACACCGTCCGGGGCCGCCGGGCGGGCGAGCCGGTGCTGTCCGCGCTGCGCGACATGCTCGTCCGGCACGCGCGCGAGGGCCACCCGCTCGGCGGGGTCGACGACCGGTTCGTGCACTTCTTCCGGGTGGTGGCCGGCTCCGCGGCGCTGCGGGCGCGCGCCAGGGAGATCGCCGACGAGCTGGAGGCCGTGCTCGCGGCCCTGATCGACGAGTCCGGCGAGGGGCTGCCCGGCCGGTTGACCGCCGCGCTGCTCGTCGGCGCCTTCCGCTCGGCCTTCCTGGCCACCGCGGCCCGCCAACTGGCCGGGGAACGGGCCGCCGACGTGCTTCCCGACCACGTCGCGGCGCTCGACCTGGCGTTCGACGTGCTGGCGCGGGGGCTGGCGCCCGTCCGGTCAGGATCGGAGAAGCATCCACCCCGCGACCGGCACTAACGTGAGGCCGTACCCTCGTGGCCGGCCGGATTCGGCCCGGCGACGCCTACGGGGGCCCGCGCGACAGATGGAGAGACGATGAGCACGCACACGCCGCCCGAGCGGCAGATCGCCGACAGCCACGATCTGATCCGCGTCCACGGCGCGCGCGAGAACAACCTCAAGGACATCAGCGTCGAGATCCCCAAGCGCCGGCTGACGGTGTTCACCGGCGTGTCCGGCTCGGGCAAGAGCTCGCTGGTGTTCGCCACCATCGCCGCCGAGTCGCAGCGGCTGATCAACGAGACCTACAGCACGTTCGTCCAGGGGTTCATGCCGACGCTGGCCCGGCCCGAGGTCGACGTCCTGGAGGGGCTGACCACCGCGATCATCGTCGACCAGCAGCGGATGGGCGCCGACCCCCGCTCCACCGTCGGCACCGCCACCGACGCCAACGCCATGCTGCGCATCCTGTTCAGCCGGCTCGGCCGGCCGCACATCGGCTCGCCCAACGCCTACTCCTTCAACGTGCCCTCGGTCCGCGCCAGCGGCGCGATCACCGTCGAGCGCGGCTCCAGCAAGACGGTCCGGCAGAGCTTCACCCGCCTGGGCGGCATGTGCCCCAACTGCGAGGGCCGCGGCACGGTCTCCGACATCGACCTCACCCAGCTCTACGACGACTCCAAGTCGCTGGCCGGCGGCGCCTTCACCATCCCCGGCTGGAAGTCCGACAGCTTCTGGACCGTGCGCGTCTACGCCGAGTCGGGGCTGCTCGACCCCCACAAGCCGATCCGCGACTTCACCGAGCAGGAGATGCGGGACTTCCTCCACCGGGAGCCGACCAAGGTCAAGGTCGAGGGCGTCAACCTCACCTACGAGGGCCTGATCCCGAAGATCCAGAAGACCTTCCTGTCGAAGGACAAGGAGGGCATGCAGCCGCACATCCGCGCCTTCGTCGAGCGGGCGGTCACCTTCACCACCTGCCCCGAGTGCGACGGCACCCGGCTCAGCCCGGAGGCCCGGTCCTCGAAGATCGACGGCGTCAGCATCGCCGACGCGTGCCGGATGCAGATCACCGACCTGGCCGAGTGGATCCGCGGCCTCGACCAGCCGTCCGTGGCGCCGCTGCTGACCACGCTGGGCCGTACGCTCGACTCCTTCGTCGAGATCGGGCTGGGCTACCTGTCGCTCGACCGGCCGGCCGGCACGCTGTCGGGCGGCGAGGCGCAGCGCGTCAAGATGATCCGCCACCTCGGCTCCTCGCTCACCGACACCACCTACGTCTTCGACGAGCCCACCATCGGCCTGCACCCCCACGACATCCAGCGGATGAACGGCCTGCTGGTCAGGCTGCGCGACAAGGGCAACACCGTGCTCGTCGTCGAGCACAAGCCGGAGGCCATCGCCATCGCCGACCACGTCGTCGACCTCGGCCCCGGCGCCGGCACGGAGGGCGGCACCGTCTGCTTCGAGGGCACCGTCGAGGGGCTGCGGGCCAGCGGCACCGTCACCGGCCGCCACCTCGACGACCGGGCCCGCCTGAAGGACGACGTGCGCAAGCCCACCGGCGCCCTGGAGATCCGCGGGGCGAACAAGCACAATCTTCGTGACGTGGACGTCGACATCCCGCTCGGGGTGCTGGTCGTCGTCACCGGCGTGGCCGGCTCCGGCAAGAGCTCGCTCGTGCACGGGTCCATACCGGCCGGCGCGGGCGTGGTGTCGATCGACCAGAGCCCGATCCGCGGCTCGCGGCGGAGCAACCCGGCGACCTACACCGGCCTGCTCGACCCCATCCGCAAGGCGTTCGCCAAGGCCAACGGCGTCAAGCCGGCCCTGTTCAGCGCCAACTCCGAGGGCGCCTGCCCCAACTGCAACGGCGCCGGCGTCCTCTACACCGACCTGGGCGTGATGGCCGGCGTCGCCACCGTCTGCGACGAGTGCGAGGGCAGGCGCTTCCAGGCCGAGGTGCTGGAGTACCGCCTGGGCGGCCGGAACATCAGCGAGGTGCTGGCGATGCCGGTGACCGAGGCCGAGGAGTTCTTCGGCGCGGGCGAGGCGCGCACCCCGGCCGCGCACGCCATCCTCGGCCGGCTCGCCGACGTCGGGCTCGGCTACCTCAGCCTCGGCCAGCCGCTCACCACGCTGTCCGGCGGCGAGCGGCAGCGGCTCAAGCTGGCCACCCAGATGGCCGAGAAGAGCGGCGACGTCTACGTGCTCGACGAGCCCACCACCGGCCTGCACCTCGCCGACGTCGAGCAGCTGCTCGGCCTGCTCGACCGCCTGGTCGACGGCGGCAAGTCGGTGATCGTCATCGAGCACCACCAGGCGGTCATGGCGCACGCCGACTGGATCGTCGACCTCGGCCCCGGAGCCGGTCACGACGGCGGCCGGGTCGTCTTCGAGGGCACCCCCGCCGACCTCGTCGCCGCCCGCTCCACCCTGACCGGCCAGCACCTGGCGGCCTACGTCGGCGGCACGTCCGCATGAGGCTGCTCGTCGTCGGCGGCAGCGGCTTCCTGGGCGCCGAACTCGTCCGGCAGGGGGCGGCGGCGGGGCACGAGGTGACCGCGACCTGCCACACCCGTCCGGGGGACGCGGCCGGCGTCACCTGGTCGCCGCTCGACGTGCGCCGGCGCGCCGACGTCGAGGCGCTGGTCGCCGCGGTCCGGCCGGATGCGGTCGTGAACGCCGCCTTCCGGCAGCGCGACTGGGCGACCACGGCCACCGGCGCCGCGAACGTCGCCCTGGCCGCCGCCGCGGCGGGCAGCCGCCTGGTGCACGTCTCCAGCGACACGGTCTTCTCCGGGGCGGCGGTCCGCTACGACGAGACGTGCCTCCCCGACCCGATCACCCCGTACGGCGCGGCCAAGGCGGCCGCCGAGACCGTCGTGGCCGCGGTCGCCCCGGACGGGGTGATCGCCAGGACGTCGCTGATCATCGGCGACGGCGGCTCGTCGCACGAGGCGCTGGTGCACGCCCTGGCCACCGGCACGAGGCAGGGCGTGCTGTTCACCGACGACGTGCGATGCCCGGTGCACGTCGCCGACCTCGCGGCGGCGCTGCTGGAGCTGGCCGCCGAAGGGCCGCCCGGCGTCCGCCACGTCGCCGGGGCCGACGCGCTGAGCCGGTACGAGCTGGGCCTGCTCGTCGCCCGCCGCGACGGGCTCGACCCGGCCCGGCTCCCGGCGGGCCGGCGCGCGGACTCGGGCGTGCCCGGCCCGCTCGACGTGCGCCTCGACTGCGCCGCCACCCAGCGGCTGCTGCGCACCAGGCTGCGCGGCGCGCGCCGGTTCCTCGACCCGGCCCGCTCCTGAGCTCGCCGGCTCAGGGGCGCTGGTTGATGCGGATCAGGTTGCCCGCCGGGTCCCGCACGGCGCAGTCGCGCACCCCGTACGGCTGCTCGGCCGGCTCCTGGACGATCTCCGCGCCGTTCGCCGCCAGCCGGTCGAAGACGGCGTCGAGGTCGTCGGTCGACAGGTTGATGCCGGCGAAGGTGCCCTTGGCCATCATCTCGACGATGGTGCGGCGCTCGTCCTCGGTGATGCCGCAGCCGTCGGGGACCGGTGGCTGGAGCACGATCGACGTGCCGGGCTGGCCCGCGGGGCCGACCGTGATCCAGCGTTTCCCGTCGTAGCCGACGTCGCCGCGCACCTCGAAGCCGAGGGCGTCGCGGTAGAAGGCGAGGGAGGCGTCCGGGTCGTCGTGGGGCAGGTAGCTGGAGTGGATGGTGATGTCCATGCCGGTCACGCTAGTTCCGCCGGCCCGGACGACGCTTCTCGATTCCTGACCGCCGTCCGTCCGCGCTTCCGGTGGCCTCAGCTGTGGCCCGGGACGGGGGTGCCGGCGCCCCGCTCCAGCGGCAGCACCGGGATGCGCAGGGTGGTCGTGCCGGTGGTCAGGCGGAAGGTGACGTCGATCGGCGTGGCCCCGAGCGGGCGGTCGATGTCGAGGATCTCCAGGTGCGGACGGCTCTGCCCCTCCTGCAGCGAGACGGTCGAGCGGGCCGGGACGGTCACGTTGACCTCCTCCTGCGCCGCCCCCGGCCCCGCCCGGTAGACGACCTTCCTGGCGTGCACGGTGCTGACGCCGTCGAGCTTCTGGGGCTGGTCGCTCTCGTTGACCAGCGTCAGGTAGAGGCCGAGGTCGTCGCCCGGCTTCTGCTGTTCCACGGACGGGGCCAGGATGTGGACGTGCAACAGCCGCATCGCCCCCACCTGCCCGTCGACCAGCCCCTCACGGGCCGTGCCCTGCGGAAGGGGCGACTCCCGCTGCCCCGGATTGCAGGCCGGCAGCAGCGCCAGCACGCACAGGGCCGACAGGAAGGGCAGCAGCAGCGCTCGCGGGCCCCGTGGTGATGTCCTCATGTTCGCGCCTTCGTGTGGTGTGAGGCCGGTGACGAGGCCACAGCGCGGGCCCGCTCGCGCGAGCGCCGCCTGCGGGGGGTTGACCGCAACCACGATGTACCCCCTTGACCGGCCCCCATGCCGGACCCGCCTACCCGCCGGAGTCGCGGTAGAAGCTCAGCCCGGCGTGCTCGGGATCGGTGTAGACCTTCACCGTCCCGTCCGGGTACGCGGCGAACGGCAGGACGACGCCGTCGGGGCACGGGTGCAGGAACATCAACGTCGGGCCCACGACGACGAACGAGCGGGCCTGTGGCGTGGCGTGCTCGGCGCCGTGCTCGGCCCGCCACCGGGCCACCCGGTCGGCCGCGCCCGGCTGCCTGGCGACGTCCTCCACCTTCCCGATCAGGTCCTCGATGGCGACCTGGTCGAGGATCTCGACCTGCACCTGCTGCGGTTCCCCCATGCCGTTCTTCCTTGGCTCGTGTCCTGCCCGGCCCCCGCGACGGGGACACCGGCCGGCCGGTGAGCCCGCCGCCCCCGGGATGTGCGGCCTACCCCCTGCCAGGTACGGCGAAACGGCGCAGGTCAGCGGCCTGATCGCCGGGCGCGCGCAGCCCGGCGGCCGCGTCCGGGACACGGGGGGCGGCGGCGACGATAGACCTCGCCGCGGCCGGGCAGAGAAGGGGGTTTCTCAGGTTCAGGAGCCCCCATGTCTGGTGATCAGTTCACTTCCGCCGCCCCGCCGGGCGAACCCGGCGCGGCGTCCGCGGCCGCCCGCGACGGCCACGCCTCCGGCCCCCGCCCGGAGACGACGGGGCTGCCCTTCGGCAGGCCCGGACGCCCGTTCGGCAGCACGCCCTTCGTCTTCGGGTTCACCGCCGCGCTCGGCGTGCTGACCGCCTGGCTGCTGGTCCAGGCGCTCACCGCCAGCGCCTCGATGCTCCTGCTGATCATCGTGTCGTTGTTCCTGGCCGTCGGCCTGGATCCCGCCGTGCGATGGCTGGAGGAGCACGGCCTGCCGCGCTGGGCGGCGATCACCGCGGTGTTCACGGCGGTGATCGTGCTGTTCGCCGGGTTCGCCATGGCGATCATCCCGGCGCTGTCGGAGCAGGCGGGACAGTTCGCCGAGCAGCTGCCCACCTACATCCAGCAGTTGCAGAACAACCCGCAGATCCGCGACCTGGACCAGCGCTACCAGCTCCTGGAACGGCTGCAGACGTACCTGACCAGCGGCGACCTCGGCCGGCAGGTGTTCGGCGGGCTGCTCGGCATCGCCTCGATCGTGGTCAGCGCCGTGTTCTCCACGCTGACCGTGCTCATCCTCACCCTGTACTTCCTGGGCGCGCTGCGCTCCATCACGCGCACCGGCTACCGGCTGATCCCGAGGAGCCGCAGGGACCGGGCCCGGCTGCTCGGCGACGAGATTCTCAACCGGGTCGGCGGCTACGTGGCCGGCAACCTGATCATCTCGCTGATCGCGGGCGTGACCACGTTCGTCTTCCTGTCGATCGCGGGCGTGCCGTACGCGCTGGCCCTGGCGATCATCGTGGCCCTCACCGACCTCATCCCGCTCATCGGCGCGTTCATCGGCGCGGGCATCGCCACGCTGGTCGCGCTGTTCGCCTCGCTCCCGGTGGCCATCGCCACCCTGATCTTCTTCGTCGTCTACCAGCAGATCGAGAACTACCTGATCGCGCCCAAGGTGATGAAGTCGTCCGTGGACGTGCCGGCCGCCGCCACGATCGTGGCCGCCCTCATCGGCGGCGCCCTGCTCGGCGTGGTGGGCGCCCTGCTGGCCATCCCGGTCGCCGCCGCCGTCCAGGTGATCGTCAACCACGTGGTGCTGCCCCGTCAGGAACGTCACTGAGGGCGCCGGGTGTGAGCGCCTGACCTCGGGGTACCTGGGGCGGACCCGACGCCCGGCATCCCTCGTCCCGCCGGGCGTCCCGACCCCAGGGAGGCCGTCCATGGACGCGATCGTGCTGCTCAAAGAGGACCACAAGACCGTGGAGAAGCTGTTCAAGGAGTTCGAGAAGGCGGGCCAGGACGCCCACAAGACCAAGCAGAAGATCGTCGCGCAGGTCATCGAGGAGCTGACCGCGCACACCTACATCGAGGAGAAGATCTTCTACCCGGCCGCCCGCTCGGGCGCCCCCGACACCACCGACCACATCTTGGAGAGCGTCGAGGAGCACCACGTCGTCGTCTGGATGTTGTCGGAGCTGAAGGACCTCGACCCGGCCGACGAGCGCTACGACGCCAAGATGACGGTGCTCATGGAGAACGTCCGCCACCACGTCGAGGAGGAGGAGAAGGAGTGGTTCCCGCAGGTGCGCGAGTCCATGGGACGCAACCGGCTGCAGGAGCTGGGCGAGGAGATGGCCAAGGCCAAGGCCGAGGCCCCGCGTGACCCCCTGAAGATCCCCAGCGCCTCCTCCTAGCCACGGCGCGGGATGGAACGGCCTGGAACGCCCCAACGGGTGGGTTCACGGACTGCGAGGTGTTCGAGTCGGTGGTCTCCCAGGACGCCCGCACCCACGTGTTCTTCGCCCTGGTCACCGTGAGTTGCGAAGACGCCGCGCAGTAAGGCGGAGCGGCAGGGCGGCGCGCCGGACAGCAGGGACATGTCCGGCGCGTTTTACCGTCGTCCGACGTGGGGTTGATCTGGCACTAAGGTGTGCCGCATGAATATAACTACGGAGAGTAGCATCATGCGTACTCTCAGACACGATGTGCCGGCATCGCTGGTGGTGTTCCTCGTCGCGGTGCCACTCTCGCTCGGCGTCGCCCTGGCCGCGGGCGCGCCGCTGGCCGCCGGGCTCGTCGCCGCCGCGGTCGGCGGCATCGTCGCCGGGCGGCTGGGCGGCTCGGTGGTGCAGGTCAGCGGCCCGACCGCGAGCCTGACGGTGGTGATCGCCGGTCTCGTGCAGACCTACGGCTGGCGCGCCACCTGCCTGATCACGATCATGGCCGGCGGCCTGCAGGTGCTGCTCGGCGCGTTCAAGGCGGCCCGGGCCGCGCTCGCGGTCTCGCCCGCGGTCGTCCACGGCATGCTGGCCGGCGTCGGCATCATCATCGCGCTCGCCCAGCTGCACGTCGTCCTCGGCGGCAGCCCCGAGCAGTCGCCGTGGGCCAACCTGGCCGAGCTGCCCAGCCAGATCATGGACCTGCACGGCCACAAGGTCATGGTCGGCATTCTCACCATCACGGTCCTGCTGGTCTGGAGCCGGATGCCCAGGCACGTCCGGATGATCCCCGCGCCGCTGGCCGCGCTGCTCGCCGCCGCCGTCACCGCCGCGGTGTTCGGCTGGAACGTCACCCGCATCGACCTGTCCGGCGCGATCACCGCGTGGGCGCCGCCGGTGCTGCCGGCCGGCGACTGGCAGCACATCGCCATGGGCGTGCTGCTGGTGGCGCTGGTGGCCGGGGCGGAGTCGCTGCTGTGCTGCGTGGCCACCGACAGCATGCACACCGGCCCCCGCTCCGACCTCGACCGCGAGCTGACCGGCCAGGGCGTGGCCAACATGGTGAGCGGCGTGCTCGGCGGGCTCCCGGTCGCCGGCGTGATCGTGCGCAGCACCACCAACATCCAGGCGGGCGCCCGCACCCGCTGGTCGGCGATCCTGCACGGCGTCTGGGTGCTGCTGTTCGCCCTCTGCCTGGGCTGGACGATCAAGCTGATCCCGATGGAGGCGCTGGCCGCGCTGCTGGTCTTCATCGGCATCAAGACCATCAGCCTCGGCCACCTCAGGAAGGTCCACGGCCACAACGAGGTGCCCGTCTACGTCATGACCATGTCCGGCGTGATCCTGGTCGGGCTGGCCGAGGGCGTCCTGGCCGGGCTGGCGCTGGCCGCGCTGCTGGCGCTGCGGCGGCTGACCCGGGTGACCGTGGACAAACGGCAGGAACCCGGCGGGGTCATGCACGCGACGGTCTCCGGCTCCCTCACCTTCCTGGGCGTGCCCCGGCTGACCCAGGAGCTGCGCGCCATCCCGCCGGGCGTCGCCGTCGACCTCGACCTGAACATCGACTTCATGGACAACGCCGCCTTCGACGCGATCCACTCCTGGCGGCTGGACCACGAGCGCCTGGGCGGCACCGTCACCATCGATGAGCTGCACGACGAGTGGTACACGATGGCGGCCAGCGGCGGACGCATGTTCCCGGCCAAGAGCCCGCCCAAGGCGCCCGGCCGCTGGTGGCTGCCGTGGACCCACCGCGGCCGCCCGCTGTCGGCCACGGCGGCGATCGAGTGCCGCCTGGCCCAGGGCGCGGACGAGTTCCACAAGCGCACGGCCCCGCTGCTGCGGCCCATCTTCACCCAGCTCGCCACCCAGCAGCGTCCCTCGCACCTGTTCATCACCTGCGCCGACTCGCGGGTCGTGCCCAGCCTGATCACCTCCAGCGGGCCCGGCGACCTGTTCACGGTCCGCAACATCGGCAACCTGGTGCCGTGCGCCGGCTCCGAGCCGCACGACGACTCGGTGGCCGCCGCCATCGAGTACGCCACCGGCGTGCTGAGCGTGCACACCATCACCGTCTGCGGCCACTCCGGCTGCGGCGCGATGGCGGCGCTGCTGAAGGGCCCGGCGACCACCGAGGGCCTGCCGCAGCTGAGCCGCTGGCTGCGGCACGGCCATCCCAGCCTCGACCGGCTCGGCGAGGGCGGCCACGACGCCTCCGCCGAGGACGCCGCCCTCGACGCGCTGTGCCGGCTCAACATCCAGCAGCAGCTGGAGAACCTGCGGACCTACCGCAAGGTCGACGAGCAGGTCAGGGCCGGGCAGCTGACGCTGGTGGGGCTGTACTTCGAGATCGGCTCGGCGCGGGTGCACCATGTGCCGCCGCGCGCGTCCGCCGCCCCCGAGCCGGACGGCCCGCTGCCGACCGAGCCCACCCCCACGTAGGAGCGTCCCCGCCGCGCCGGCCCGTCCGGCGCGGCGGGGTCACACCACGTGGTTGCGCAGGCCCAGCTCCTCCGGGTAGGGGGAGAAGTACGTCTGGTCCTGGACGTAGGTGGCCGCCTCGCCGCGGGCGTGGTGGCGCAGCAACGTCAGCGGCACGCTCAGCGCCACCCGGTGCGCCGCGTACGAGCCGATGACCTCGACCAGGTCGGCGCGGCGCACCGGGTCGAGCTCGTCGCCGAGCATGCCGAGGCAGTGCTGCAGCACGTTGACGTTGCGCCCGATCGACGCCTTGACCGCCATCGCCCGCCGGAACGCCGTGCCGTACTCCTCGGCCAGCTCCTCGCGCGGCCGGACGCCCGCGGCGGCGACCAGACGGCCGGTCTCGCGGTAGCCCTCGGTGGAATGGGCCAGCAGCTGCATCTTGTGCCGGGCCTGGAAGGCGACCAGGTCGCGCGGCCGCCAGTCGCCCTCCAGCAGCTCGCGCAGCCGCGCGTGGGCGAAGATGCGCTCGACGAACGCCTCCCGCAGGACGGCGTCGTTGAGCCGCCCCTCGTCCTCGACGGGCAGCAGCGGGTGGCCCTCGATCACCGCGTCGGCGAACAGGCCCCGGTTGTCGCGGGTCACCGCGTGGTCACCGGCGTACAGCGGGATGCCGTGGATGCCGCAGCTCGGGCTCTTGGCCTTGAACACGTAACCGTCGGCCGCCAGGGCCGGGGAACGTTCGGCGGCCAGCTCGTCCATCGCGGAGGTGAGGTCGCGGCGGCTCTGCCGGGTCATCAGGCGCGGGCCGGCGGGCGATCGCTCCAGGCGCAGCGTCTCGCGGGGCGCGCCGAGGCCGATCTCCATCTCGGGGCAGATCGGCACCCAGTCCACGAACGGCGCCAGCTCCTGCGTCAGGAAACGGGCCCGGCTGTGCCCACCGTTGTGCCGTACCGGCTCGCCGAGCAGACAGCTCGACACCGCCACCCGCGGCCTGCCCCAATCCTGCGCCTGCGCCATGTCCTGACAGATGCCCAGCTCGCGCCTCCGCACGCCACGAAGATTTGTCGCAACCAGGGCGTAGCGTTCAGGCATGACGAATGCGCACATTCCGCTTGATGGCGAGCAGTGGCAGCCTGGGGACCTCGTCGTCGACGCCGACGGCGGCCTGTTCACGCGCGCGAGTGCGCAGGACGAGGCCGACGGCCTGCCCTGGGGGCGTCCCCGGCACGCGGCGCGGCACGCCGACGGGAGCGCCCACGTGCCGGCGGGCGAGGCGGGGGAGCAGGTGCCCGCCCGTCCGCTGACGTTGCTGCTGCGCGACGGGCGGCCGGCGCTGCCCGCCGTACCGGCCGACGCGGCGACGGTGCTCGGCACGCAGGCCCGCCAGACCGCGGCGCTGGCCGGCGTCGGCGGCCTGTTCCTGGCCGCCACCGCCTTCGACCCGGACGGCGCCGGCGACCCGAGGGCGGCCCGGCTGCGCGCGGACCTGCTGGACCACGTGGTGGTGGTCGACGACGCCGAGGAGCTGGCCGCGATGTTCGGCGGCGCGGCCGACGGGCTGCTGGTCGAGCTGGCCGAATGGCACCGGCGCAGCGTGGGCGAGAGCGCCTGACCGGGGCGGCCGGTCGCCCGTCCGGCCCGCTGCCGGGTCAGGGGCCGGTGGGGCGGATGCGGGCCATGCGGAGGCGGACCTGGGAGGAGGCGCCGGTCTGGGTGATGACGAACTCGTCGCAGAGGCGGCGCATCACCCACAGGCCGTAACCGCCCGGCCCGATCTGGGGACGGGCGTCGGGGCAGGCGTCGGGCCCTAGGCGGCCCGCGTGGTCGCCGACGTCGACGGTGAGGAAGTCGTCATCGAGCCAGATGTGCACCCAGCCGGCCCCGCCCGCGTGGTCGAGCACGTTGGTGACGGCCTCGTTGGCGGCGAGCGCGAGGTCGTCACCGCGCTGGGAGGCGAGCCCGGCCTGGAGCGCGTGACGGCGGACGAGCTCCCGCAGCCCCGCCAGGTCCCGGCTGATCGGCCAGCTTGCGGCAGCGCCGGGGGAAGGCTCGGACATCGATCCCTCCTACCCGAAATCACACACCGTGTGCCCATGATGACATCGACTCGGTCGTGCGCGCAGGCCAAGCGGAGACAGAAAAGGGCTGGTCCATCTTGCCCGAGTCGCGGCTTGCGCGCCATGCCCGACCAGGGGACCTGCCGGAGGCGGGCCGTCTGACCGCAATGACGTACCGAGGGGCCGAAAATAGCATCGTTCCAAATGGGGGATTTATCCGGAAGTCCTGGCCGGGGACTCGATCTTGCTCCATCGTTGGCGATGCAACGCGGCTCCGCTGCTGCGGAGGCGTACCGAAAGCCAAGGGAGTTCCATGCTCAACCGATATCGGGCCCTGCCGGTCGCGGTGGCGATGCTCACCGCGCTGGCGGGTGCGGCCGCGCCCGCCGGCGCGGCGGCGCCCGCGCAGGCGTCCGCCGTCGCACCCCTCACCGCACCCCTCACCGCACCCCTCACCGTGACGTTCGCCGCCACGGACGACGTGTTCATCAGCCAGGCCGAGCCGGCCAAGAGCTTCGCGACCGCGACCTGGATGAGCGTCTGCGGCGCCGCGTGCGGCAGCGCCGCCGCGGGCCGGCGGGTCGGCCTGACCCGCTTCAAGGTCACCGGGATCCCGGCGGACGCCGAGGACGTCAAGGTCACCCTGGACGTCGTCCCGGCCAGGACGACGGACACCACCGTGTCGGCCCGTCCCGTGACGGGTTCCTGGACCGAGGCGGCCACGACCTGGAACACCCGCCCCGAGTTCGACGCCGCGCCCGTCGCCTCGCACACCGGTTTCACCGCCGGGACGACGGTCAAGCTGGACGTGTCCGCCGCCGTCGAGGGCGACGGCACGTACGCCTTCGCCCTCACCGGCGACGACGCCACCGCCACCGTGCTGATGTCCTCGCGCGAGACCGGGGACCGCGGCCCGAAGCTCACGGTCACCTACACCGAGGGCGGCGGCCAGACCGACGGGCCGCTGCCGTTCGTGCTGCCGGGGAAGGCGGCCCTGCGCGGGTCGGCCAGGAAGGTGTTCGCGCACTACTTCACGCCGTACCCGGTGTCGCTGGACAACCAGGCCCCGGCCGGCGACTACTACGCCAGGAACTACCTCAAGCCGGACGGCGAGAGCGGCAAGCACGCCGCCTACGGCGGCCTGCTGCGCGACCGGCCGGTCGGACGTGACCCGATCACCGGCGACTACGCGCTGGCCGACTTCAAGACCGAGGTCAGGCAGGCCATCGCGGCCGGCCTGGACGGTTTCACCGTCGACATCCTGTCGATCACCAGCGCCCACTGGACGCGGGTGCAGAACCTGATCAAGGCCGCCGAGGCCGTGGACCCCGGGTTCAAGATCGTGCTGATGCCGGACACGAACGGCCTGGCCTCGGTGGACAGCGCCGCCTTCGCCGCCGCGATGGCGAAGCTGGCCGCCTCGACGTCGGTCTACCGGCTCGCCGACGATCGCCTGGTGGTGGCGCCGTTCAAGGCCGAGGGGCGCACCGCCGCGTGGTGGGCGGCCTGGATGAAGACGATGGAGACCGAGCACGGCGTCAAGGTGGCGCTGGTGCCCTGCTTCCTCGACTTCAACAAGTACCGGGACGCCTTCGCCTCGATCAGCTACGGCTTCTCCAACTGGGGCAACCGCAACCCCGCCGCCAACGCCGCCCTGGGCGGCAACATCGACCGCGCGCACGGCATGGGCAAGATCTGGATGCAGCCGGTGTCGATCCAGGACGAACGCCCCAACCAGGGCGTCTTCGACGAGGCGGGCAACACCGAGAACCTGCGGGCGACGTGGAAGGGCGCCATCGACGGCAAGGCCGACTGGGTCCAGCTCACCACCTGGAACGACTACTCAGAGAACACCCAGTTCGCGCCGTCCAGGAACGCCGGCTGGACGTACCTGGACATCAACGCCTACTACCTGACCTGTCACAAGCTCGGCTGCCCGAAGATCACGAACGACGCGGCGTACCTGACCCACCGGGTCCAGCCGGTCGCGGCCCAGCCGTCCTTCGCGCAGACCAAGCTCATGAAGCTGCGCGGCGGCAGCACGGCCGCGCGTGACACCGTCGAGGTGCTCACCATGCTGACGGCGGCGGCCAAGGTGTCGGTGACCGTCGGCGGCACGACGCAGAGCTACGACGCGCCCGCCGGCGTGTCGGCCAGGACGTTCCCGCTGAAGACGGGGGCCGCGTCGGCGACCGTCACCAGGGGGTCGGCGACGGCGGCCAAGGTGGTCTCGCCGTACCCGATCACCGCGACGCCGTACGTGCAGGACCTGCACTACCGCGCGGCCTCCAGCGAACGCTGACCGCGCGGGCCCGGGGCCCGCGCCACCCGCGCGGGCCCGGCACGACCTTCGGGGCCGGCAGGGCGGCGACGGGCGTTTGGAGTTGACGAGCGCGCCCTGTTGTGAAAAGCTGAAGGCGGCACCGAGGTTGACACTTATAGTAAGTGTGGACATTCGTTTCTCAGTTGAGTTATGCTGCTGCCTCGCGCCGCCCTTCGACGCCCCGGATTCCGGTCCGGGCGTTTGGCGTGCGCGCAGTTCGATTCCGTCCGTGCCCTCCGGAAGGACAACTGTTGGCAGCCTCGCTCAACGCCTCCGCCGTGCCCGCTGGTCCCCGTCGCGTCTCTTTCGCGCGCATCCAGGAGCCCCTCGAAGTTCCTGATCTTCTCGCTCTGCAGACCGAGTCGTTCGACTGGTT
>NZ_JBIAOF010000025.1:0-58865 GCF_042878785.1 Nonomuraea sp. NPDC003560
AGCGCCCAGACCGTCAACCTGACCGCCTCCGGGCTGCCCAGCGGCACCACCGCCAGCTTCAACCCGGCCTCGGTGACCTCCGGCAACTCCTCCACGCTGACCCTGTCGGTCGGCGCCTCCACCGCCCAGGGCACCTACCCGATCACCATCACGGGCACCGGCTCCACCACGCACACCGCGACGTACACCCTGACGGTCGGCACCGGCGGCCCCGGCCGGACGTTCACCAACAACACCGACTACCAGATCAGGGACTACTCCACCACCCAGAGCTCGATCACGTCCAACGCGACGGGCACCGCGGTCTCCCCGGTGAAGTTGTCCATCACGATCAGCCACACCTGCGCCGAGGACCTGAACATCCGGCTCCGCGGCCCGAACGGCACCTTCTACCTGGTCGACGCCTACGGTGGCACCAGCTGCACCCAGTACGGCACCAGGACCTTCTCGGTCCCGGTCAGCCAGCAGGCCGCCGGCACCTGGACGCTCGACATCAGGGACGTCTACGCCGGTGACACCGGCTTCCTGGACACCTGGAGCATCACGCTCTGAGCGTCGTCAATCAGAGGTGGCGAGCCCCGGCCGGTCCTCCGGCCGGGGCTCGTTCACGTCGCCGGCGGATGCGCGCGCCGAGTTCCGGGTTCGTCCGGGCGGGCCGCCGTTCAGACCTCCACGCCCATGGCGGCCGCGGCTGCTGAGAGGTTGACGTAGTCGCGCAGACGGGTGATCCGCCCCTCGCGAACGGTGAGGACGATCAGGTTGGGCAGCGCGAACTCGCCGGTGGCCGCGCTGGTCCCGAGGGCCTCCTGCTCGACGACGATCGTTCCCGGATCGCCGGTGTCATGGACGGCGAGGGTGCGGTAGCGCTCGTACGTCAGCGGGTGGTCCCGCCAGCCCGCGGTGATCCAGTTCACGATCTCGTCCCGGCCCGCGAGCCGGGACGGCAGACCCGGGCCGGTGAACGGGAACTCGTGGACCGCGTCGAGGGCGTAGAGGCGCCGCAGCTCGTCGGCGGACCGCGTGACGGCGGCCCGGCGCCAGCGTTCCAGCACCGCACGCGGACCGGCTTCCTGCCCGTCGAGCGCCGCCCGCCGGGCGGTCACCCTGCGGTGGCTGATCCGCCAGCCGTCGGATCGGCGGGTGAGGACGTCGTCGTAGACGACGCTGCCGGCCGTTCCGTCGGCCTTGATGCCGATCCCCTTGGACCGGACCCGGGCCGAACGATCGTCGATCGGCGTGATCAAAATGTTGGTGACGTGATGGCCGACCGGGTTGGCCTCGCCCGCCGCGAGCGCGGCCGCGCGGACGGCGGCGATCCCGTGCAGGCAGCCGAGGCCGAAGTCGTCCAGGTCGTAGACGACGTCCGGGGTGAAGAGCTCGTCGGCCCGGTCCAGCTCGCCGGCGTCGGTGAGGTGGCCGTGAAGATGGATCAGATCGGTGATGTCGGTTCTGTCTTGTTCCGTCAGCGCCATGGGGGCGGCCCTCCACGCTCCGGGTGAGCCACGCCAGTAAGGTGAGGCATAGTCCGGTTACGTGGGCACGGTAGCGGACTGTGTCCCCGGTAAGCAAGGATGGGTGACGGTGACGGCAGGCCACGATCCACGATCCCGCGAGGGGCGTCCGATGCGCGCGGACGCCCGGCGCAACTACGAGCAGCTGGTCGAGCAGGCGAGAATCGCGTTCGCCGAGTCCGGCGTCGAGGCCTCCCTGGATGAGATCGCCCGGCGGGCAGGGGTGGCCAGCGGGACGCTCTATCGGCATTTCCCCACCCGGCTGGATCTCATCGAGGCGGTGCTCGCCGGGCAGATGGCCGACCTGGTCGACCTCGGCCACCGGCTGCTGGCGGCCGAGGACGCGTTCGACGCGGTGTCCGGGTGGTTGCGTGCCGCGCTCGCGCACGGCCTGACCTATCGGGGTCTGTCGGCGGCCGTGATGAACGCGGCGCTTGATCGCGAGACCGACCCGGTGGCGAACTGGCACGCGCAGATGTTCGAGGTGGGAGCCGCGTTGCTGGCCAGGGCGCGGCGGTCAGGCGCGATCGTCGCCGAGGCGGACGACGCGGACGTGCTGAGGATGGTCGGCGCGATCGCCTGGGCCGCCCAGGACACCCCCGACAGCCCGGCGCGCGCCGACCGTCTGCTCACCCTCCTGCTGAACGGGCTCCGCCACGGCGACGTCCGGCCATGACCCTTGCCGGCGATCGGGTCAGGCGTTCTCGCGGGCGTCGTTGCGGAGGCTGAGGAAGACCAGCACGATCCCGATGTAGGTGCACAGCCGCACCGCGTCGGGGATGCCGTTCCAGGTGCCGTTCATCCACATGCCGAACCACTCGCCGCCGATGGCCTGGAAGCCGAAGAACCACAGCAGCAAGGCGACCGTGCAGCCGACGACGCCCCATCGCTTGGACCGCTGGAAGGCGGCGTCGTCGCGGCCGACGGCCCTGACCTGCTGCCAGGCCGACACGAGACAGGTCACCATGATGACCGCCTCGGTGAGGATGACGCCGACGTAGGCGACGTGATGCGCCCACGTCCACGGGATGGCGCGGTAGTTGATCTGGCTGACCGCGGCGAGCTCGGGCTTCTGTGCGTCCATGGCCAGCACGTGCCGGACGAACTCGAAGTTCGTGCCGTAGTCGGTGAGGTTGCCGAACACGACGAGCAGCGCGAAGCCGCCGACGGTGAAGGTGAGCAGCGCCTTCGCCAGGCGAAGGGCGACGATGGTGTCGAAGCGGGCCAAGGTTCTTTCCTTTGACATCTCTGAGATCGAATGAGCACACGAGCCCAGAGGAGGTGTCCTGCACAGGGGAAAGATCCACGGGGCCCGCTCGCCCGGCGTGGAGGAACTCGCCGGGCCGCTCCACTGGCTCCGTCACTGGCGGCGACGTCGCGGGCCCCTCAGCCTGAGGTGGAACAACGTGACTTATAGTAGCCGACTCCGCAAAGCACGCATAAAAGGCGCAGGCTCGCGCCGAGCGGCGCGACGGGTCCCGGACGCGGCTCACCGGCCGCCGATGTCGTCGCTCCACAGCCGGGGCGAGCGCCGTTGGAACTCCGACATCAGCGCGATGCACCGCTCATCGGCCCGGACCTCGACGTCGACGCCGTGTCCGCGCAGGAAGCCGACGTCCCCCGCGTAGGTCACCCGTTCGGCGATGACCACCCGCGGGATCTGGAACAGGATGATCGCCCCGCTGCACATCGGGCACGGCGACAACGTCGTGTACAGCGTCGTGCCGGCGTAGGAGGATCGCGATCCCGCGTCGCGCAGGCAGGCCATCTCACCGTGCGCCGTCGGATCACCTCGCTGGACGCGCTCGTTGTGACCCGCCCCGAGCAGGGCGGTGGGAGTGGCGAGCACCGCGCCGACGGGGATCCCGCCCTGCCCGAACCCCGTCCGCGCCTGCTCGAACGCGATCTGCATCATGGCGTCGTCGTCCGGCCACGGCGGCCCGTCCTTCATGACTGCCCTCCCGGCGAAGGTGATGCTCCGGTCTGCTGGAAGTTGTCATCCCCGTCCACGGCCTTGGACAAGGCTGATCGCAGCAAAACAACGGTGGCGACCGGCGACGGTGCGCCAGGAACTCGGCCGCGGCCTCGGCACAGTCACGGACGAAGATCGGGGCGACGCGGACCCGGTCGGTCCGGACGGGCCCGAGCGACGCGCAGGTGCCGCAACGCCTCGTCGAAGCGGCCGAGCAGGCGGCAGACCTCGCCGAGATTGCGGGCGACCATGCCGTCGGTGTCGCCGGGACGGAGCGGCTGCCCGCACACTGATCACTTCTTCGGCCGACCCCTGACCCTGGGACCGGTCACGGACTCTGCGAGATCCGAAGTCCGGCGCCTCTCGCCGCGCTTCACCCCACGCACTGAGCCGTGCCGGCGCGGTGGCGTCCTTGGGTTCCTGCCGCAGCGCCGGCAGGAGAGCGGCCGCGTGCACGAGTGACAGCGTGATCTTCGTCCCGGCGAGGGCTCACAGGCGTCTCCGCCGTCATCACTCCTGAGCGGGCCATTCCTCGGCCAGGAGCGCGTATGAGAGACCGTCGAGCCATCCCTTGGTGCGGTGGAGTGAGTCTCTCACCGTGTGCTGTTCGCGGCGCATCCCGACCCGCTCCATCAGCCGCCACGAGGATTCGTTGTCGTAGAAGCAGTCCGCGTGCAGGCGGCGCAGGCCAAGACTCCTGAAGGAGATGTCGATGAGGGCGCGCACCGCTTCGGTGGCGTAGCCCTTGCCGCCGTAGGCGGGATCGAGCGTCCACCCGAGCTCTCCTTGGACGCTTCTCGCCCGGTCAGCGACCTCTTCCTGGGCCCAACCGTCCTGGACCCTCAGTGTCAGGTCGCCGATCACCCGGCCGTCCAGTTCGATGATGAGCAGGTCTGCGAGCCGCTCCTCGCTGAGGAAACGCTCACGGTAGTCGTCGTAGGTCTTTGTGGCGGCCGCGATCCATTCGTGGGTCTCCGGCAGTTGCCGGTAGGCCCAGGTCGCGTCCAGGTCGTCGGGGGCAGCTCGGCGCAACAGCAGCCGCTCGGTGGAAATCGGCCAGTCCAGCGTGTCAAGAGGGTGACGCATAGGCCCTCATGGTGACAGCGGGCTGTGGTGACACACAAACGGATTATCGCGGACGACATCTCCGAGAACGACGCGGCGATCGCCCTCCAGGAACCGACAGGACACCGAAGCGACCAACGCGGCCGCCGTCGGTCGGCAGACAGGCTGCCCTCACACTGGGTCGCCAAGCGCACCACGGAGACAACCAGGCATGTCCGGATTCGGCGCCTCCGTCTGTCAGGACATCCCGCACTATCGTTGCGGCATGAACACCCCGGCGGCGGAAGCCGACATCGACGTCGACCTTGTCGACCGCCTGATCCGCGTGCAGCACCCGGATCTGGCAGGCCCGCTCACCCCCGTCGCCAACGGCTGGGACAACGTCATCTACCGCCTGGGGACAGACCTGTCCGTACGGCTGCCGCGCCGCCAGGTCGCCGTCGACCTCATCGTCAACGAGCAACGCTGGCTGCCGGTCCTGGCCGAGTACGTCGAGGTCGCACTGCCCATCCCCGTCCGGGTCGGCGTGCCCGGCGAGGGCTACCCGTGGCCGTGGACGATCGCGCCCTGGTTCGAAGGCAGCACGGTCGCCGACGTGCCGCCGCCCGACCGCTCCGGCATCGCCGTTCCGCTGGCCGACTTCATGACAGGCCTCCACCGGCCCGCACCGCCTGAGGCGCCGCGGAACCCCGTCCGCGGCGTCCCGCTCGCCGCCCGCGACGAAGTGGTACGGCAACGCCTACAGTCCATTTCCCGATCAGCTGAGCTTCTCCCGCTCTGGGAGAAGCTGGTCGCCCTCCCGCCCTGGCAGGGCCCCGCGCTCTGGCTCCACGGCGATCCGCACCCGGGAAACCTCCTGCTGAACGGGGAAGGGCTGGCGGCTGTCCTGGACTTCGGCGACCTCACCAGCGGCGATCCGGCCACCGACCTTGCCGCCGCGTGGCTGGTGTTCGACGAGAACGCGCGCGAGGTCTTCCGTTCACACGTGGACGCCGACGAGATGACCTGGGAACGCGCACGGGGCTGGGCCCTCGTCATGGGCACCGCTCTGGCCGCCCACTCGGCCGACAACCCCAGCATGGCGGCCATCGGTGAGCACGTCCTCGACCAGGTGCTTCTCACCTAGAGGTGTGACGCAGCACCTGACAGAGCAGCGTGGCCCGGTTGTCGGCGGCGAGTTCGGCGCGCGCAACGGGGGGCTGCGACGGCTTGTCGGTCGCCACCGGCCGTTCCCTTGTCGATCAAGTCCCGACTTGGCGGCCGATGAGGCGAAGACGGCCGGCACCGTCCTCGACGTTCAGCGCCAGGATCTCCGCGGCCCGGGCGGTCGGTGGCGCCGCGGATCAGCAAGCCTGCTACCAGGTGACAGAGCCCCGGCGGCGCAGCCGGAAGGCGACCGCCGACACCCACAACATCGCGCTGGTCACGCCGACGGCCAGGGTCACCGAACCCCCTTGGCCGCCGCTCATCGTCCAGCCGTTCCCGGCGATGACGGCCACGCCCGCCAGGAAGGACGCGACGGCCGAGCCCGGGGCTCCGGCCCGGGAGAAGTGGCGGCCGAGCACGAAGCAGGCCGCCGCCAGGGCGATGAAGGCGATCGAGCCGGAGGCCATGTGCAGCCCGGCGTGCCAGCTCATCGTCGCGGGCGGGCCCGCGGGGGTGCCGACGGGGAAGCCGTCGCCGGCGTCCATCCGGAAGATCCCCGCGAGGATCATCCCGATGCCGTTGACCAGCAGGAGGCGGGGCAGCCACCGGCCGGGGACGGCCCGGCGCAGCCCGTACGAGCCGGCGATCACCAGCGCGCCGACGACCAGGAAGTCGGCCACCTGGACCCAGCCGAGCGACCCGGTCGACAGCTGGCTGAGCGGGTGGCGGACGATGTCGAAGCCCTCACGGGTGAGCACCTGGGCCAGGTTGACCGCCGTCCACAGGGGAGCGGCGACGGCGCCCGCGGCCAGCAGGGTGCGGGTCGAGGAGGCGACGGGGGAGGTGGGGGCGGTGGGGGAGGTGAGGGAGGTGGCGGTCATGTCCCGTGTCCTTTCGTGTTCTACTGCATACGCGACGAACGAGCGATGTGACAGGGAACGCACATGAGATTTCTGCTGACGAACGTGAGCGAGCGGCGCGACGACGAGACGCTGCACGTCGAGATGGGCAGGTTCATCCAGGAGCTCACCGAGGCGGGCGTGCTGCTCGCCACCGGAGGCATGGAGCTGGGCGGCACCGTGCTCAGGTCCGCGGGCGGCGAGCTGACCGTGACCGACGGGCCCTTCGCCGAGGCCAAGGAGATGGCGGGCGGCTTCGCGCTGGTCGAGGTCGGTTCGCGGGAGGAGGCGCTGGAGGTCTCGCGGCGCTTCTTCGCGGTCGTCGGCGACGGCGAGTGCCACATGCGCCAGATCTACTGATGGACGCCGTCACGACGGTCTGGCGGGAGGAGTCCGCGCGGATCGTCGCCGGGCTGGCCCGGATGCTCGGCGACGTGGGCCTGGCCGAGGAGTTCGCCCAGGACGCGCTGGTCGCCGCGCTGGAGACCTGGCCCCGTGACGGCGTACCGGACAGGCCGGGCGCGTGGCTGACGACCACCGCCAAGCGGCGCGCCCTCGACCACCTGCGCCGCACCAGGCTGCAGGACCACGCGCGCCGCGACCTTGAGCCCGAGCAGCCCGGCGACCGCGAACGGCCGGAACAGGCCGAGGCCGGCGACGACGTGTTGCGGCTGATGTTCGTCTCCAGCCATCCCGTGCTGCCCGCCGAGGAGCGGACCGCGCTGACGCTGCGGCTGCTCGGCGGCCTGACCACCGCGGAGATCGCCCGCGCCTTCCTGGTGCGGGAGGCGGTCGTGGCCGGACGCGTCGCGCGCGCCAAGCGCACGCTCGCCGACGAGGGGGTGCCGTTCGAGCTGCCGCAGGGGCCCGAGCTGGCCGTACGGCTGGCGTCCGTGCTGGAGGTCATCTACCTGATCTTCAACGAGGGTTACTCGGCCACGGCGGGCGAGGACCTGACGCGGCCCGCCCTGGCGCTGGAGGCGCTGCGGCTCGGACGGCTGCTGGCCGGGCTGGCGCCGGGCGAGTCCGAGGTGCACGGGCTGGTGGCGCTGATGGAGATCCAGCAGTCGCGCGCGGACGCCCGTACCGGGCCGTCGGGGGAGCTGGTGCAACTGCACGAGCAGGATCGGGGACGGTGGGACCGGGAGCTGATCGCGCGCGGGTTCGCCTCCATGCTGAGGGCGCGGGAGGCGGGCGGAGGGCTCGGGCCGTACGTCCTTCAGGCGGCGATCGCGGTGTGTCACGCGCAGGCGGCCGGGGCAGCCGACACGGACTGGGAGCGGATCGCGGCCCTCTACGGCCCGCTGGTACGGCTGCTGCCCTCGCCGGTGGTCCGGCTCAACCAGGCGGTCGCCGTCGGCATGGCGACCGGGCCGGAGGCGGGGCTGGCGCTGATGGACCCGCTGCTGTCGGACCCGGCGCTGCGGGACTACCCGCCGCTGTCCGCCGTCCACGGCGACCTGCTGGCGCGGGCGGGACGTGACACCGAGGCCGCGACGGCGTTCGAGCGGGCCGCCGCCCTCACCCGCAACGCCGCCGAACGCGCCTTCCTCCTCGCCCGCGCCGCTCGCCACCGCACCGCCTCCCCCCTCGCCCGTACGGCGGGCACTGGGGACATGGCCCTGCTCGGCGACGCGGCGGACCGGTTCCTGGCACGTACGGACCTGGACGCCGGGACGATCCGGTCGTACGGGCAGACGTTGCGACGGCTGAGCCTGGACCTGGGGGCCGCCACGCCGCTGGCCGACATCACCCCCGCCCTGGTGGCCAGGGTGTTCGCCGCCGCCTGGAGCACGGCCGCGCCCAGGACCTGGAACCGCCACCGCGCGGCCGTACGGTCGTTCGGCGCGTGGGCGGGCCTCGGCGACCTGACGGCCGAGCTGCCCAGGAAGCACGACGACCGCAGGAGACGCCCCGCCGTCGACGACCGGGCACTGGCCGCGCTCTGGCGGCACCCGTCGACGCGGGAGAGGGCATTGTGGCGGCTGGTGCACGAGTCGGGCGCCTCGGCCGCCGCCGTCCTCGCGCTCGACGTCGAGGACCTCGACCTGCCCGCCCGCCGCACGGCCACGATCACGTGGGGCGACGGCGCCGCACCCCTGCTGGAGGAGCTGGTCGCGGGCCGGACCCGCGGCCCCCTCTTCCTGGCCGACCGCAGGCCCGCCCCCGCCCGGACGCCGGACCCTGCCGACCTGTGCCCCGAGACCGGCAGACGCCGCCTGTCCTACGAACGCGCCGAGTACCTGTTCAAGCAGGCCTCGGGCGGCTTCACCCTGCACCAGCTCGCAGCGTCCGTACGCCGCTCGGCACCAGCACCACGCACAGCAACGCGGTGACCCGGCAACGCACCGTTGCGGGCGCTGACGAGCCGGCTCGGATCCCCAGCGGCTGACACCGACTCGGCAAACCTCATGGCGGGGAACTCGCCGCCGGTTACGGTGCTGGCATGCTGGTGCGCCTGCTGTGGAAGCCTCTGCCCGAGTCGTGGCCGCAAGCGGCGCCCCCGCCGTCCAGCGGCCCCACCGGAAGCTGATCTAGCCGATTCAGGTCCTTGATGGCGCGCCGGATCTTCGCCGGACGCGTCTTCGCTGCAGTCAACGGCACGCCGAGCAGCGTCCCGATCTCGTGCCATGACCGGCCGTTCCCGCGCGCGGCCTCGGCCAGGGCCGGCTCGTCCTCCAGCAGTTGCGCCGGTCAGCCGAACCGCAGGACGAACCGCCCGCGAACGCCGCGCCGTTCGAGCGAGCGATGCGCCTCGGCGGCTCGGGAGGCCGGCAGTTCGCCGGCCACGCGGACGGTGAGCCGTCCCTCACCGGCGAGTTCGGCGAGCCGGTCGAGCTCGGCCGCGGCCTCGGCGTAGTCGCGGACGAAGATCGGGACGACGCGGACCCGGTCGGTCCCGTCACCCTGGTAACCGCGGACGGTGACGACGGTGCCGCCGTCCTTGACGGCAGGCAGCACGGCGGCCTCCAGCACGGCGGCGTCGACGAGCCCGTCCACGCCACCCGGGTGGTGACGGCGGACCATTGCGGCGAAGTCGTCGCCCCGCGGCACGACTTCGTCGGCTCCGCACTCGCGGACGAACGTCTCGTCCCCTTGGGCGGCGTCGGCCACGACGACCAGCCCGGCCTGCTTGGCGAGCTGGACGACGTACCCGCCGACGGTGCCCGCTGCGCCGGTGACGGCGACCGTCGCGCCGGCCGGGAGCGCCAGCGTGTCGAGTGCGAGCCGGGCGGTGAGCCCGTTCATCGGGATGGTGGCGGCCTGGACGTCCGAGAGCCCGGCCGGGATCTTCGCCACCGAGCGCGCCGACACGACGAGGTCTGCCCGGTAGCCGCCGTGCGCACCTGAGGGCACCACGATGGCCATGACGGCGTCCCCGATCGTGAACGGGCGCTCGACGGCGGGGCCGATCTCGGTGATCACGCCGGCAACCTCCATGCCCGGCACCCGCACCGCGTCCGCCTCGTCCTGCCGCGGACGAGAACGGATCATCGCGTCGGCCGGGTTCACCGTGGCACTGCTCACCCCGATCCTGACCTGGCCGGGACCGATCGGTTCGGCCACCAGGTCGAACTCGCCGAGAGCGTCCGGTCCGCCTGGCTGCGTCACTCCGATTGCTTGGACCATGGTCGTTCGTCCTCCTTGTTCGTTGCCGCCGGGGTGGCGACGGGCAGCGCCGACCGCGCCGCCGACGAGTCGCGGCGTCTGGCCGACCCGGTTCGGCTACGGCGATGTGGGGGCGTGCAGACCCTCCAGCAGCAGGCTGCACACCTCGTCGAGTTCGGCGCCGATGCCGGGGTTCTGCCATTCGGCCGCGTGGGCGAGGTGGTGGAACTTGGCAGTGGCGTTGAAGACCACGTGGGCGGTGGCCTCCGCGTCGCCGGTGCGGAGGCTGCCGTCGGCGGCGCCGTCGGCGACGATGGCCGTCAGCTGGCCCAGGAGGTCGGCGACGTGGTCGGTGGCGACGCTGCTGTGCGCGGCCGCGAGGATTCCATAGGCGGCGAACAGCTCCGGGTCCTCGCGAATCTTGGCCTGCTTCACGGCCAGGACGGCGTGCAGCCAGGCGCGCAGCCGCCGCGCCGGCGGGACCGCGCGGTCGGCGGCGATGACGGCGAGGGCGTCACGGTTGCGGTCGAGCCAGCGCCGGGTCACGGCCTCGCGCAGCGCCTGCTTGGAGGGGAAGTGCTTGTAGACGGCGGCGTGGCTGACCCCGAGAGCCCGGGCGACGTCGACGACCGTTGCCTTGTCCGGTCCGTGGCGGCGCAGGATCTCCTCGGTGGCGGCCAGGATGGCGTTCGCGTCCAGCGGGGTTCGGGCGGGCATCAGCGCCTGCCGCCGGTTCGCTCGCTGTCCAGTAGCGCGAGCAGGGCGGGGGCGTAGCGTTCTCCCGCGACCGCCCCTCGGGGGACGGCCTGCTCGATCGCGTCCAGGTCGTCCTCGGTCAGCCGCAGGCCGGCGGCGTCCACCGCCTCGGTGACGCTGCGCGGTCGGCCGGCCCCGACCAGCGCGACGATGTCCCGATGCGCGCGACCCTGCGCCAGCACCCACGCGATCGCGAGTTGCGCGACCGTGGCGCTGCGGGAGGTGGCGATCTCCCGCAGCCGCTCGACCAGCGCGAGGTTGGTCTCGATGTTGCCGGCGGCGAAGCGGGGCAGGTGCCCGCGATGCCGCGTGTCGCCGGCCGACGGTCGCCACGTCCCGGTCAGCATTCCTTGGGCGAGCACCCCGTAGGCGGTGACGCCGATGCCCAGCTCCCGGCAGGTGGGCAGGATCTCGTCCTCGACGCCGCGGCTGAACAGTGAGTACTCGATCTGGACGTCGGTGATCGGGTGCACGGCGTGGGCGCGGCGGATCGTCTCGGCGCCGACCTCGGACAGCCCGATGCCGCGCACGTAGCCCTTCTGCACCATCTCGGCGACGGCGCCGACGGTCTCCTCGATCGGGACGGCCGGGTCCAGCCTGGCCGGGCGATAGATGTCCACGTAGTCCGTGCCCAGCCGTTGGAGCGAGTAGCCCAGGAAGTTCGGGATCGCGTCCGGCCGGCCGTTGATGCCGCGCATGCTGCCGTCCACGCCGAACAACGCGCCGAACTTCACGCTCACCACGGCGCGGTCGCGATCGGCGGATCGCAGCGCCTGCCCGATGAGCGTCTCGTTGTGCCCCATCCCGTAGTGGTCGGCCGTGTCGATGAACGTGATCCCGGCGTCGAGCGCGTGGCGAAGCGTCGCGATGCTCTGCTCGTCGGCGCTGGGTCCGTACGCGCCGGACATGCCCGCACAACCGAGCCCGACCGCCCCCACGCAGACGTCGGCGCCGAAGGTTCTCTGCTCCATACGAGAAACGCTAAGCCAGATCGGTAACAGATGTCAAAACTTGTAACCTGACACCTTGGCCGTTGCGGGTTCAGGGGTGTGGCGGCCTCTTCGAATCCTCGCCCTGGGAGTGAAGACCCCGGTGCCTCAAGGGCGGCAAATCGGACAACTGCTCTCCGGCGGGCTGATGGCGCGACCGCGGGCGGGTACGGCTCCCGCCGGCGCCGCGACGCCGAGCGCTTCCGGCGACGCCGTACAGACAAGCTGGTTCGCCCCGGCGATTTCCCCGGCGTCGTGGCTGCGGTGCGGGGACGCGACGGCCGGGTGCGCGACTACACCGCCGGCATGGCGGACCTGGAGACGCGCGCCAAGGTGCCCGCCAACGGGACGGTACGCATCGGCAGTCACACCAAGACGTTCGCCGCCACCGTCGTCCTGCAACTGGCCGGCGAGGGCAAGCTCGACCTGGACGCGCCGATCGAGAAGTACCTGCCCGGCGTGGTCCGCGGCAACGGCAACGACGGCCACAGGATCACGATCCGCCAGCTGCTGCAGCACACCTCCGGCCTGCCGGAGCACACGAACTTCCCGACGTTGTTCGGCATCCGGCACACCTATTTCGAGCCGCGGGACCTGATCGACAAAGCCCTCACGCAGAAGCCGCAGTTCGCCCCGGGCAAAAGCACCGCGGCAACCATCCGAACGGCTACCACGCCGACAAGAGCGGAAAGCTGGTGAAGTTCACCGAGATGGACCCCTCCTGGGGCTGGACGTCCGGCAACCTCATCAGCACCCCGCGCGACGTCACCCGTTTCCTGGGCGCGCTGCTGGGCGGCGACCTGCTCAAGCCGGCCCAGCTGAAGGAGATGAAGCAGACCACCGACTCTCCGGCACTCCCGCGCGGCTGGGGGTACGGGCTCGGCCTGATGAAGATCAAGCTGAGCTGCGGCGGCCACGCGTGGGGTCACGGCGGCGACATTTCCGGTTACGAGACCCGCAACGGCGTCACCGAGGACGGCCGGAGCGCCACACTCACCGTGACCGCGCTGCCGACCTCAGACGACAGCGCCGACCGCGTCGACAGCACCCTCGACGCCATGCTCTGCGCCCAGAAGTAGGGTCGCGCCCGGCTTCGGGCTCGTTCGTGTGGACGAGCCCGAAGCCGGGCGGCTCGCCTCCGGGGCGTCGCACCTCGCCGGCGACCATCCGGCCGGCCGGTCGTCGGACGACGTGTCGGCTATGTCAGTCGGTCGTGCCGGCGTGCACGGCGATGATTCGCCAGCCGTGCGTCTCGTCGTACAGCCACGTACGGGTGTAGCGCATCCTGGCCGCGAACGGCGTACCGGAGACGGTCCCTTCGACGGTGCCGAGGAACCACGTCACGCCGGTGCGCCCATCGGCGAGCACGGTCAACTCCTCCTCGGCCACCTTCGTCAGCACCTGCGTCCGAGTGCGGTGCAGCTCCAGGTCGTCCGCCTTGGTCGCAACGTTCGCACCGAAGGTGAAGATCAGCCGATCATCCAGCAGCCGATCCAGCGCCTCGACATCTCCAGCAAGCTGCGCGGCCTGGAGCCGGCGCTCGGCGTCCCGCAAGTCTTCCATCATGAGGTCCACCCTCCCAGCCGGCGCCGTACCAGCGCCAGGACGTTCACGCTCGGCTGATCTTCGCAGCTCGGTCCAGGGGGCACGGGGCATCGCGTCGCGAGCGGACCGGGGAGCGTCCTTCCGATGCGGCGCTCACGAGGGGGGCGACTGCTGCGGGGCCGGGTCGTCGGTCCAGCCCAGTCGTTCCACCCCGTACGCCGAGGTCTGGTGCCGCCTTTGGCGGCGTCGAATCCGGCACGCCGGCGGAAGGCGATCAGGAAGGTCTCGGCGGCGAGGTCCTCGGCGACGTCGAGGTCGAGGCGGCGGCCGATGTAGCGGCGGATCTCCTCGTAGTGGGCATCGAAGAGGGCGGAGAATCGCTCGGGATCGGCGACCGCTCCGTCGAGGAACGTGGTCATGCACGGGTCTCTCTCGCCGGGAATGTCGGACACTACTGATTGCCCGGTCGCCGCCCACCCTTCCACGCGAGTTCGGCCCCTCGGCTGCCGACCGATCGATCGGTAGGATCCGGCTCATGGACATCATCGCGGCCACCCGGCACGGCAAGGTGCGCGGCCGACTCCACGACGGGATCCAGGTCTTCCGGGGCATCCCCTATGCGGCGCCGCCGTTCGGCGCCCACCGATTCCGCGCCCCGGCGCCCGTCGAGCGCTGGGACGGCGTCCGTGACGCGGCGCAGTTCGGCCCGACCGCCCCCAAGCGGCCCTACCGGCCGCCGCTCGACCGGCTCATCCCCGAGCAGCAGATCCCCGGCGACGAGTGCCTCAACCTGAACGTCTGGACCCCCGGCGCGGACGGCGGCGCGCGTCCGGTGATGGTGTGGATCCACGGCGGCTCCCTGCGCAACGGCTCCTCCAGCCTGCCCCTGTACGACGGCCACGCCTTCGCCAGGGACGGCGTCGTCCTGGTCTCGATCAACTACCGGCTCGGCGTCGAGGGCTTCGGCGTCTTCCCCGACGCGCCGGACAACCGCGGCCTGCTCGACCAGATCGCCGCGCTGGAATGGGTGCGCGACAACATCGCGGCCTTCGGCGGCGACCCCGGCAACGTCACCGTCTTCGGCGAGTCGGCGGGTGCCGTCAGCATCGGCGCGCTGCTCACCAGCCCGCGCGCCAGGGGCCTGTTCCGCCGGGCGATCATGCAGAGCGGTCCGCCGCACACCGTGACGCGGGCCGAGGCCGCGCGGACGGTGCGGCTGATGGCGGACCGGCTCAAGGTGCCGGCCACGGCCGAGGCGTTCGCCGCGATCGACCGGGAGCGGCTGCTCGACGTCCAGACCGAGGTGGTCGGCAAGGCGGACCCGATCACCGGCGGCCCCGGCTTCCACATCGTGACCGAGCCGGACGCCGGTCCGGTCGAGGCCGCCCTGCTCATCGGCGCCAACCGGGAGGAGTACCGGCTCTGGTTCGTCCCGGGCGGAGCCGTGGACCGGGTCGGCCGGCTCACGCTCCGCCTGGCCCTGCTGAAGCTGCGCGTCCCGGGACGGGCCCTGCGGCTCTACCGGTCCGCCCGCCCCGGCGCCACGCCCGGGGAACTGCTCGGCGAGATGGCCACCGACCTGCTCCTGCGCGCCCCGGTCAACCGCCTGGCCGACAGCGTGGAACGGGCCCACGTCTACGAGTTCGCGTGGCGGACGAAGGTCATGGACCTGCGCGCCTGTCACGCCCTGGAGATCGGCTTCGTCTTCGACAACCTGCGGCACTCCCGCGAGCTGGCCGGCGACGAGCCCCCGCAGGAACTGGCCGACGCGATGCACCGGGCCTGGGTCGCCTTCGCCGCGACCGGCGATCCGGGCTGGCAGCCGTGGGACTCCTCCCGTCCCGTCATGGTCTTCGACTCGCCGGGCTCGGGCGTCGTGCACGCGCCGCGCGACGAGGAGCTCAGGGTCTGGTCAGCTCGCGCGCGGTGATCGCCGCCGCCAGCAGCCGCGCCTGCGCGGGTTCGGCGAGGTCGAGCCCGGTCAGCAGGCTCACCCGGCGCAGCCGGTAGTCCAGCGTGTTGCGGTGGATGTGCAGGTCGAGCGCGGTCCGGCGGCGGTTGTGGCCGCGCTCGACGAAGGCCCGCAGCGTCTCCAGCAGGTGGGGGTGGCCGTCGAGCGGCGCGAGCTTGGCGGCCAGCCGGGCCAGCCCCGCGCCCGGACGGGCCAGCTGGTGTTCGAGCAGCACGTCGTCCAGGCGGTAGAGGCCGGGCGGGCGGTCGAGCCTGCGCACCAGGTCGAGGACCTCGCGGGCCTCCCGCGCCGCGTCGGGGATCGCCGCGGGCGTCGCGGCGCGGGCGGCGGCGGCCGGCACGGGGCGGCCCACGGCCTCGGCCAGCCTGCCCGGGAGCGCGTCCAGGGCGTGCCCGCCGGGCAGCAGCGCGACTCCTTCGACGTGGTCCATCAGCACCAGCGTCCCGGTGTGCGCGTCCAGGGCCGACTGCACGAGCCGGGCCGGCGGCGCGGGCTGTCCCAGGTCGAGGAGCAGCACCTCGTGCTCCTGGCCCACCTCGACCCCCGCCGCCGCGGCCAGGCTCTCGTACGGGTGGCCGCTCAGCAACGCGCCGATCAGCGCGCGGCGCACCCGCTTGTCCTCGCTCCTGATGTCCTCCTGGGCCTGCTGGTGCGCCAGGGCGACGGCGGGCATCGCCGTGCGCAGGCAGCCGAGCATCCGCCGGCCGGCCGCGGCCAGCTCCTCCGGCGCGGCCACCTCGGTCAGCGCCTGCCACCAGACCTCGGCGCCGATGAGGTAGGCGGTCACCGCCGCGTCCAGCGGCAGGTGGTCCTCGGCGCGGCGCGCGGACCACTCGATGACGCGGGTCAGGTCGGCCGGGCCCATGGCGTCGGGGCGGCTGAGCGCACGCAGCAGGATCGTCAGGACGGCCGAGACCGAGCCGGCCACCTCGCCGTGCAGGGTCTCGGGCGGCAACTCCCGGTAGAACGGCACTTCGGCGGCGCACCGGGCGATCACCGCGGCGGTGAGCCCGCGCACCCTCGGCTGCATCCGGCTGTGCAGGTCGGACATCCCGTGATCGTCACATTGCCCAAACCAGCCCGTCAATTCTTGGCCCGAATGCGGAGAGACGGCGACCTCCGTCGTGTACAGGATTCGTGCAAACCCCCCAGCCAGGAGGCCGCCTTGTTCCGACGCCTGCTCACCGCCCTGCTCACCGCTCTGCTCGTCGTGCACGCACTCGGCACGGCCCCCGCCCACGCCGCGACCACGGACTGGGGCGCGCCCGGCCCCTACGCGACCGCCGTGGAGGTCGGCGTGGTCAACACCCTCTACTACCCGCGCGACATCGCGCGCAGCGACCGCCGCCACCCGGTGATCGTGTGGGGCAACGGCACGGGCGGCGCCCCGCTCGTCTACCGCGACCTGCTGCTGCAGTGGGCCAGCCACGGCTTCATCGTCTCGGCCGCCAACACCCCGATGTCGAACCTCGGCGTCTCCATGCGGGCCGGCATCGACGCGCTCGCCCGCCGCGACGCCGACCCGTCGAGTCCCTTCCACGGCAAGGTCGACCTGACCCGCGTCGGCGCCTCCGGGCACTCCCAGGGCGGCGCGGCGGCCATCGTCGTCGGCGCCGACGCCCGGGTGGACACCGTCCTGCCCATCCAGCCCGGTCCGCTGGCCGACATCGACGGCGTCCACGGGCCCGCCTTCCTGATGGCCGGTCAGAACGACTCCATCGTCTGGCCCTGGCTGGTCAGGGCCTTCTTCGACGACGCGGACCACATCCCGGCGATCTACGGCGAGGTGCGCGGCGCCGACCACTTCACCGTCGTCGGCGACCCCGGGCCGTTCGCGGCGCCCACCACCGCCTGGTGGCGCTTCCAGCTCATGGACGACCCCGAGGCGCGGGCCGTGTTCCACGGCCCGGACTGCGGCATCTGCCTGGACCACGGCACCTGGTCGGACGTGCGCCGCAACGCGCTCGTGCCGCAGTGACCGAGAGGCCCTCCGGCCGTGGCCCCGTCGGCGTCCTGACGTGCGAGGAGACCGGCCGGAGCGGCGTCTTGGCAGAATGAGCGTGTGACTGACGACCGATCGGCCGCTCCGGCGACCCAGCGCCGGATCGCCGCCTCCGACATCCGGCTGCCCGAGCACATCCTGCTCCAGGGCACCTCCGGCCGGATCCTGCGCGAGGCGCTGCAGCTCTTCGCCGAGCGGGGCTTCTACGGCACCTCCATCCGCGACCTCGCGGTGGCCTGCGAGATCCGCTCGGCGACGCTCTACTCCCACTACCCGACCAAGGAGAACGTCCTGGCGGAGCTGGTGCGCATCGGTCACGAGGAGCACCACCGGCGGCTGACCGAGGCGGCCGCGGCGGGCCCGGCGGATCCCGCCGCGCGCCTGCGCAGGGTGGTGCGCGCCCACGTCCTGGCGCACGCGGAGTTCCCCATGCTGGCCGTCGTGGCCGACAACGAGCTGCACGCCCTGTCTCCCGAGCTGGCCGGCCCCGCGCTCATGCTGCGCGCGGCCGGCCGGCAACTGCTCATCGACATCATCGACGAGGGCATCGCCGCGGGCGTCTTCGCCGTGCCGGACGCCTTTCTCGCGGTGACAGCGATCAGCGGGATGGGGATGCGCGTGGCGAACTGGTACGACTCCGCCCTGCCGTACGAACCGCACGAAGTCGCGGATACCTACGCGGACTTCGCGTTGCGCATCACCGGGGAGAGCCCCTGACGTCGGACGGCCCCCGGGCTATTTGAGGCTGCCCGCCGTGATGCCGCTCACCACCTGACGGTTGAACACCACGTAGACCGCGATCATCGGCAGCGTGATGATCGACAGGGCAGAGAACAGCAGGCCGTAGTCGGTCACGTAGCGGCTGGAGAAGGCCAGCAGGCCGGTCGGGATCGTCTTGAGCGAGTCGTCCTGGATGTAGAGCAGGGCCAGCAGGAACTCGTTCCAGCAGGACAGCGCCGAGAACACCGATGAGCAGCCACGTCACCACAGCAGAGAAGGGCCGCCTGCGCGACGTCGCCCGCATCAACTTCCGGTTCTCCGGGGACGGCCGGTACGCCGCCTGCCTCGCCCGGCGCGGCCGCGGCCACCTCGTCCCCGAGGTGTGGGACGTCGCCGACGCACGCCCGCGCACCCTCCCCACCCGCGCCGGGGAGACCTCGGCGAGCGTGCCGACGCCCACGGACGGCGGCGACGTGCTGCTGTGCCGCGCCGGGGCGGACGGGCACCGCGACGACGACGGGCCCCCCCGCCACCCCGAGCGGCTGAACGCCTTCGACGGCGAGGTGACGCCGCTGGCGCTGAACCCCTCGGGACGGCGGCTGGCCCTCGCGGTGAACCGCCGCACCCGCTCCCACCTCGTCCTGCACGACCTGGCGGAGGACGCCGGCGCCGAGGCCGGCCTGCCCGCCGGGGTGATCCATCCGGCCGCCCGCTGGAACACCGGCGGCCTGCACCTGGTCCACAGCGCGCCCGACCGCCCCGCCGGCCTGGTCGGCATCGCCGGCTGCTCCGTGTCGCGGCCGCCGGCCGCGGACGGCGAGACGTCCCCGGCCCGGGTGCTGCCCTGCCCGGGGGCGGCGGGGCCGATCGAGGCGATCGTGTACGGCGATCCCGCGACCAGCCGCCGGGTGGTGGTCGCGCTGCACGGCGGCCCCGAGGCCGCCTGGCGGTTCGCCCACGAACCGCTCTTCCAGCGCCTGTCCGGGGCGGGCATCGCCGTCGTCGCGCCCAACCAGCGCGGCAGCACCGGCTACGGAGCCGCCCACCGTGACGCCATCCGCGACGCCTGGGGCGGCCCGGACCTCGCCGACGTCCTCGCCCTGGGCCACGCGCTGGTCGCCGCCCGCGACCCCGGCGAACCGCGGCCGATGGTGTACGGGGCCAGCTACGGCGCGTACCTCGCGCTGCTGGCCTGCGCCGCCCAGGCGGACCTGTGGTCCCGCGCCGCGGTCGTCGCGCCCTTCCTGTCCGGACGGGAGCTGTAACCACCATAGGGAAGGGAATTGCCATGGAGCTGAACGTCTCCGCCCTGGACATGCTGCCGGCCGCCGACGAGGCCGGCCTCATGTACTGCGACATGACCTGCTTCGACGTGAGCGTCAACTGCAGCGGGTCCACCATGAACACCCAGACGATCACTACCACCGGCGGCTGGTACTGAGCCGCCGGGACGCCTGCGGCGTACCGGGTGATGACCGGACGGACAGCTGAATGAGGTGGGGCCCGGGGCGTCCGCCGCGGGCCCCACCGGCTGCCTCGCTACTTGAGCACCTGCGCCGAGCGCACCTCGTGCAGGTGGACCAGCACGTCGAAGGCGCGGGACAGGGCGGTGTCGAGCAGCGGGTACGGGTACTGCGTGCCGATGTTGCGGGTCGGGCGAGCCACCGCGAGCCAGTCGCGCGCGGCGGCCGGCGCGGTGCGCATGTCGAGGTAGAAGTCGTCGTAGCGGACCCGGTCGAGGGTGTGCTCGTTGCTGCCGGGCTCGGCGGGGCCGGCGGTGAACTGCTTCCAGTCGCCGCCCAGCGCGGCGTCCTTCGACAGGAAGGATCCGCGGTCGAAGGTGAAGCCGACGGCGACGTACTTCTTGCCCAGCATGTCGCGCAGGTAGGCGCCCTGCGTCTTCGGGTAGAGCTTCGGGTCGCCGGAGACGTAACCGGCGTGGGTGTTCTGCGCGGACATGAGGATCTTGCCGCCGTGGTGTCGCAGCCACCAGACGGTGTTGTCGGCCATGACCTGGTCGCGGTAGCGCTCGATGACGCTCAGCCACGACTTGTCGGCCAGGTCGTAGCCGGCGAACTTGGCGGTCTGGGCGATGAACCGGGCATCCTGGACGGCGCTGTCGTACGCGGCCGACGCCTGCGGCCCTCCCAGGCTGACGAGCAGGTCGAGCGCCTGCTGAGCCTTGGCGGCGAGCTGCCGCCGTTCGTCCAGCGGCCGGTTCAGGTAGGCGAAGACGTCGTCGAGCGGGCGCAGCCCCTCGTACAGCGCGGCCAGGGGAGCGGTGGAGTCGGGGTGGGCGCCCCGGACGTACCGCGCGATGCGGGCGAAGACCTCCTCGCCCACCTTCGGCGCGCCGACGTCGTCGCCCATGACGTGCAGCGGGCGTCCGGGGTTGCGGCGGTTGTGCTCGCGCATCCACTCCAGCATCGCGACGAGTTCCGCACGCTCCCACGGCGAGGCCCGCAGCACCTCCTTGGCGATGGCCCGCAGGTCGCCCTTCCCCGTCCGCAGGTACTCGTCCAGCCGCACCCCTCCCGACCAGCTGGCCTCCAGCGCGAACGTGGTGAAACCCTTCTGCTCCACGAGATAGCGGAAGACCCGCTCCTTCACCGTGAAGAACTCATGCGAACCGTGGGTCGCCTCGCCCATGCCGACGACCCGGGCGTCACCCACCATCCGGCCGAACGCCCTCAGGTCGCCGGATTCCGCGCCCGGCTCGGTCGAGCGCAGTTCCTGCGCCGCCGCCTCCAGAGCTCGCACGGGCTCGGCGGGCGCGGCGGGCTCGGCCGCGAAGGCCGCCTGGGCCAGGACGGGCACGAGGGTCAGGCCCGCCGCGAGGGCGGCGAGCTTCCGGCCAACGGTCATGTCACTTGCTCCTTGGTGTCGCCATTACTTGACGCCAAGAACCGTATGACGCGCCCGGATGCCCAGACGATGCCGCTGACCTGCGTATTTTTCGGCGTACGCACTGCCTGGAACAGGTAGGGCCAGCCCTACCGAGGCCGCCCTCGCGCGGCCGTGCTCACCGGGGACGGCCGCCAGGTTCAGCACGGTGTACTCCTTGCCGCCGCCGCGGGTCTTGACCTGGCACCCCCCGTTCGCACACTGCTCGTAGGACTTCTCGTCGGCGTCCCAGAAGACGATCAGGAGCCCGGCTGCACCAGGCCGGTCTCGTAGGCGAGGATGACCAGCTGCACCCGGTCCCGGACGCCGAGTTTCATCAGGGCGCGGGTGATGTGCGTCTTGGCGGTCAGCGGGCTGATCACGAGCCTGGCGGCGATCTGGTCGTTGGACAGCCCCTCCGCCACCAGACGGACGACTTCGCGTTCACGATCGGTGAGCACGGCGAGCGCGGTGAGCCGGTCGCCGCTCAGCGGGGCGGGCCGGTGAGCGAACTGCTGGACGACCCGCCGGGTGACGCTCGGCGACAGCAGCGCCTCGCCCGCGGCCACCACGGCCACGGCGTGGCGCAGCTCGGCCGGTTCGACCTCCTTGGTGAGGAACCCGCTGGCACCGGCGCGCAGCGCGGCGAAGACGTGGTCGTCGGTGTCGAACGTGGTCAGGATGACGATCTTGGTCCCCGGACGTTCGGCCAGCACCCGGCGGGTGGCCTCGATGCCGTCCATCCCCGGCATGCGGATGTCCATGAGGATCACGTCGGGCTCGGTGGCGCGCGCCTGCCGGACGGCCTCGTCGCCCGTGGCGGCCTCGCCGACCACGGTCAGGTCCTTGGAGCGGTTGAGCAGGCTGCGGAAACCCGCCCGGACGAGGGCCTGGTCGTCGGCGAGCAACACCTTGATCGTCATGTTGCCATGGGGATGATCGCGCGCACGGCGAACCCCTCGCTCCCTTCGATGCTCAGCGTGCCGCCCAGGGTGGTGACACGTTCGCGCATGCCGGTCAGTCCGTGGCCCCCGGCCAGGACGCCATCGGCCGGTGCGGTCGCGCCGCGGCCGTCGTCGGCCACCTCGACCGTCACCGCGTCGCTCGCATAGCGCAGCCGCACCGACACCCGGGTGGCGTCGGCGTGTTTGATGGTGTTGGTCAGCGCCTCCTGGACGAGCCGGTGGGCCGCGACGGCCTGCGGGCCGGTGACCGTGGCGGCATCGCCCTCCTCGTGCAGCTCCACCTTCAGGCCGGTGGCCCGGGCGGCGGAGACGAGATCGGCGATGCCACCCAGGTCCGGCTGCGGGGCGGCGTCACCGTCGATCCGCAGCACGCCGATGAGCGAGCGCAGGTCGGCCATGGCCTTGCCGCGCACGTCCATCGCGGTGCGCAGGGCAGCGCGCGTCTCCTCGGGAGAGTCGTCCAGCGCGTCGGCGGCCACGTTGAGATGCACGCCGACCACGGCCAGGGTGTGGGCGATGATGTCGTGCAGCTCGCGAGAGATCTCCAGCCGCTGTTCGGCCAGCCGGCGGCGGGCGTCCGCCTCGCGTGCCTGCTCCAGTTGCGCCCGCCAGCGCGCCTGGAGGTGGCGGGCGTTGCCGACCGCCAGCACCAGCGCCAGCCAGAGCACCTCGGCGCCGCCGGAGGCCAGCGCGCGGGCGGGCGAGCCGCCCGCGACGGCCCAGTCCCAGGTCAGCGCGTACAGCAGCAGGAACACTCCCACGCCGGCGGCCCAGCGGGTCCGGCCGGCCGCGGCCACGGTGTAGGCGGCCGCGGTCAGCGGCCACACCCAGCCGCCTTCGAACAGCCCCGCTCCCTGGAAGGCGACCAGCACCAGCGCCGAGGCCAGCAGGACGCCGACGGGCCGGCGCCGCCGCGCCACCAGCAACCCGCCGAGCAGCAGCGCCATCGTGACCACCGGCCAGCCGATCGGAGCCCCGACCGCCGCCGTCCCGGTCAGGACGGCGATGGTCGTGAGCACCCCCGGCAGCACGACGGCCAGGACAGCGGAGATCATCGGCCGGTGCGGGGCAGACGGACGGCGGCCAGTGCCATCCAGCCGAGGGCGGCGGCGATGGCGATGCGCTCGGTCAGTCCCACAACAGGAGGAAGTGACCGGGAGACCATGACATCGACAAGAGTGACCACAAACAGGATCATTCCAGACACCAAGGCCACGGTCGCACCGGTGAGCAGGCCGTCCCGCGGCCACGCCCTGGTCAGCACCACGGCGGCGGCGGTGAAGGCGGCGAAGGCCGCCCAGGCGGAGAAGCCGTGCACGCTCTCCGAGACCGACGGGTCGTCCCACCGCCCCGGCGGGTCGGCGGGGAAGATCGCGGCCAGCAGCAGCCCCAGCGACCAGACGCCCAGCAGCCAGGTGCCCGCGCGGCTGGTGCGGGTACGAGCCACCGCCACCGTCAGCGCCGCCGCGCCGAGCGCGAGGGCGACCAGCCCGAGCGGCACCAGCCAACCGGCCCCCGTGTTGACGAACCTGCTGATCGTCTCGCCGATCGGGCTCATTTCCCTGTTGACCACGTCCGAGACGGCGAATGCCGCGACGCCGATGCCGACACCGGCGAGAACTGTCTTCTTCATGGCCCAGACGTTATGAGCGGCCTCTGGTGCCCGGCGTCGTCCATGCGCGGACACCTGCGCGTACACCGATCGGTGTACGCGCATGCACCCGTTGCAGGGGTCAGGCGCGGGAGCGGCGGGCCAGGCGGTCGGTGTGCGCCGAGCGGCCCGCGGGGCGGCCCGCCGCGTGCGACGCCTCCTGGGCCAGGCCGTTGAGCGTCGTCCGGACCACGCGCGTGGTCTGGAGATCGACCGCGCGCGGGTCGTCGAAGTGCACCAGGCCATCGGCCAGCAGCACGGCCAGCCCGTGCAGCGCGGCCCAGACCACGAACTCCGCCCCCTCGCGGGCGGGCTCCGGCAGGCAGCCGGCCGCGGCGAGCCGGTCGAGCTCCGCGGTGAGGACGTCGTGCGGGTGGGGGGAGATGGCGGAGTCGGGGGCGGTGGCGCCGCCGCGCAGCACGAGCCGGGCGACGGCCGGGTCGTCGAGCGACCAGCGCACGTAGCCGCACCCCAGGGCGATCAGCCGCAGCTGCGGGTCGTCGGCCTGCCCGGGCGCGCGCTCGCAGTCCTGCCGCAGGCGCTCCCCGAGCCAGGCGAGCGTGCGCTCGGACAGGGCGCGCACCAGCGTGTCGCGGGAGGCGAAGTGGTGGTAGGCGGCGCTGGGGCTGACGCCGACGCGCGCCGAGGCCTCGCGCAGGGACCAGCCGTCGGCGCCGCGCTCGCGCACGAGAGCCTCGGCGGCGTCGAGCAGCGCGCTGCGCAGGTCACCGTGGTGGTATCGCCCTTTCGCCATTGCCCGATCTTAACACTGATCAGATCTCTGCTACGCTCGCCAGCATCTCAACAGTGTTCAGATTGGAGCCGGATCATGTGCCCCGCCGATGTGACGCCGAACCCGTCCCCTGACCTGACCGACCTTCCCGACGTGCGGACGAGCCCGCCGCCGGTCGTGCGCGGCGAGCCCGTCGAGGTCTCCGACGGCGTGTACGTCATCCCCGACAACCGCGTCGAGCTCGTCCCGAACGTCGGTATCGTCGTGGGCGAGCACGCCGCGCTGGTCGTCGACACCGGCATGGGCCCCCGCAACGGCGACCATGTCCTGGAGCAGGCCCGGCGCCTGGCCGGCGACCGGCGACTGTACCTGACCATCACGCATTTCCACCCCGAGCACGGGTTCGGGGCGCAGGCGTTCAAGGGCGCCGCGACGATCGTCTACAACGCCGCCCAGCGCGCGGAGCTGCACCGAAAGGGCGCCGCCTACGTCGAGATGTTCAAGGGGCTGAGCGCCGCCGCGGCGGCCGAGCTCGAAGGCGTCGAGCTCGTCGATCCCGACCTGGTCTACGAGGGCCGGGCCGAGATCGACCTCGGCGGGCGCAAGGCGGCGCTGCGGGCGGTCGGGCCCGCGCACACGGGCTCCGACCAGGTCGTCGTCATCGACGACCGGGTGCTGTTCGGCGGCGACCTGATCGAGACCCGCATCTTCCCGATCGCGCCGTACTTCCCGCCGTACGACGTGGACGTGGACGGCCCCGGCTGGATCGGCGTGCTCGACGACCTGATCGCCGGCGCGCCCGAGATCGTCGTGCCCGGCCACGGGGAGGTGGGCGGCGTCTCCTTGATCCGCGACGTCCGCGACTACCTCGACTACGTGCACGGCGAGGTCGCACGGCTGCGCGCGGCCGGAGCCTCCGCCGACGAGACGGCCGCGCGGATCGACGAACAGGCGCGGGCCCGCTGGGCCACCTGGGAACGCCCCGAGTGGATCGGCTTCGCCGCCCGCGCCTTCCACGCCGGCGAACACCGGTGACGTGACCGGTCGTGCCCCCGCCGGGGGAGCGCTACGCGTCCGCCGTCACGCTGTAGGAGCCCGAGGTGCAGCCGGTGACGCGCCAGCCGCCCGGCGCCTGCCGGACGGCGACGCCGCTGAGCCCGGTGCCGCGGACGGCCGGCCGCGCGTCGCCGGGGAACCAGACGTCGAGCCCGCACCCGCTGCCCTCGCCCCGGGCCGTGAGGCTCGCGCGGTCCGACGTCAGGCCGGTCAGGCGGCCGGGGGCGGAGCGGGGGTAGGGACGTGAGAGCTCGGCGACGTATTCGGCGGGCGGAGGCAGGTCCCTGCCGGTGGCGCAGTCCTCGATCATGAGGTTGCCGCCGGTCTCGGCGCCGGCACTGGCGTGGGCGTCGCCGCAGGACTGCTTCCAGACCCAGAACGCGCCTCCGATGCGGTGCCGGTCCTCCTGGTCGGCGTATCTCGCGATCGGGGCGGCGGCGGGGTCGCCGAACCAGCCCCACTCGCCCGACCAGAGCCCGGCGCCGTAGTACTTCGCCGCCCGGCTCGCCAGCTCGAAGCCGCGCTCGATGCTCGTGACGGTGAGGCCGGTGCCCTGCTCGATGGTGATCGACTCGTTGTAGAGGTGGGGAGCGAAGACGATCAGCCGGTCGTCGGTGAAGTCCTTGGGCACCGGGACCTCGAAGCCGAGACCCGACCAGAGCACGGACGGCTCGAAGAAGACCAGGTGGGGGAAACCGCGCCGCTCGCCCGCCCGGATGGCCTTGATCGCCCGGTCGTAGTAGCGGCCGAGCAGGACGCCGGAGGTGATCGGCGGCGCCTCGCCGAAGCCGGGCTCGTTCAGCAGGTCGTATCCGGCGACCATCGGCTCGTTCGCGAACCGCTCCGCCAGCATGCCCCAGGCGGCGACCAGGCGGGTCTGGATGCCGTCCCGGTCCTGGTAGAAGTTGGTGAAGGCGCGGGCGACGGCGGGGGAGATGTCGCGTCCGGTGAACTCGCACCTGGGGGCGCCGTCGAAGCGGTCGGCCCAGGTGGGGGCGCCGTCCCAGCCGTGCATCGGGGAACCGGTGGCGCAGGTGGTGCCGGGGGCGGCGGCGACGCCCTTTCCCCAGGCGTCCTGGTGCATGTCGATGACCGTGCGCAGGCCGTGCCGGGCTGCGGTCTCGACGGCCCAGGAGATCTTGGCGAGGTAGGCCGGGTCGTAGTGGCCGGGCTGGGGCTCCAGCGCCGACCAGGACAGGGCGAGACGGACGACGTTGAAGCCCATCCGCGCCATGCCGGCGAAGTCGGCCTCGGTGAGCGGCCGCGTCACCGCTTTGTCCTGAAATTGCTGGAAATAGTCTTCGAGCTGGTTGACGTTCACGCCACGCAGCAGCACCTCGTTGCCGTCGGTGTCGACGATCCTGCGGTCGGCCGAGAGCGTCAGCCCCGGGGTGCGCGGCGGCGGCTGCGCGGTCGTGGCGCCGGGTTGCAGGAGCGGTAAGGCGAGCGCCGCCGCGGCCACGACGACCGCCATCGGGATCGGCGCGGCCAGGGCGACGCCCCTGCGCGCCGGACGGGTGGCGTCGAGGAGGGCGACGAGCAGGGCCGTCGCCAGGGCGAGCAGGGCGCCGAAGGAGAGCGCGGGGGCGAGGCGAAGCATGATCGCCGGCGCCCAGAACAGGCCGCCGCCCGCCAGGTCACCGGGGATCCCGACGGCCACCTCGACCAGGCCCAGCGTCCCGGCCGCCCCCAGCGCGGAGAGCCCGGCCACCACGGCCCTGGGCGAGGTGGTGGCGCTGAACCGGCGGTGCGACGCCCAGGTCAGCACGCCGAGCAGAGCGACGGCGGCCAGGCAGCCCAGCGGTCCCGCCTCGGGCGCGGGGGCCAGCGGCGAGTCGCCGATGGCATAGCCGACGGGCGAGCCGCCCCACCACACCCCGCCGACCGACGCGGCCAGGACCACGGCAACTCCCGCCGCAGCCCATCCCGGCGCCGACGCCCCCGAGCCCTCGGCGGGCCCCGCGGACGCCGACGCCCCCGAGCCCTCGGCGGGCCCCGCGGACGCCGACGTGGGAGGAGGTGGGACGAGGCGGCGGTGCAGGAGCTGGGCGAGCCAGGCGGCCGCCGCCACCGGCAGGCCGAAGACCGCCGCCTTGACGCCGGTGAAGCCGGTCGACCACACCAGGTAGAGCACGTCGTCGAAGGTCATCGCCAGCGACATCAGCAGCTTCGCGGCCATCGCCGACCACACCACCGCGCCCCACACCAGCAGCGCCGTACGCAGCGGGGCACGTCCACGGGCGACCGCCCAGGTCAGCGCTCCGACCCCCGCCAGCAGCAGCGGCACGTAGACGGCCGGCGCGGCCACCTGCCAGAGCCCGGCGACGGGCAGCAGATCGGCCCCGGTCCAGGTGTACGGCGCGGCCAGCCCCGACGGGTCGAACACCGCTCCCAGCGCGATGACGGCGGCCAGTACCACGACGACGATCGGCGACAACCAGCGGTTCCTCATAGTGACGGCGACCATACATGAGCATCGCTCACAAATGAAGGGCCAAGATCCACGACAGCACGTGGCCGCGCTCGGCGTGGTGCGCTGTGAATCCCGCCGCCTGGGAGAAGGCGGCGGAGGAGTTCGTCACGCGACCTTGGACTCCGGCGCCTTCCAGGTGTTGCACGCGCCCGGAGTGCCCTTGGTGTAGCCCTGCGTGAACCAGTGGAGATCGTTGGCGCTGAGCTTGTCCTTGCTGAAGCGGTCGCGCCAGCGCTTGTCCTTCGGCGTGGGCTCCTCGGCCTTCAGCGTGGCCTTCCAGTTCTTGGACTTCGCGCCCAGGGCCTTGAGCGTCACGCCGGACAGGCACAGCCGCTGCATGTCGAAGCGACGCCCCTGCTCGTCGAGCTGCTTCTCGTCGGCGTCGTTCGGCATGGCCCAGTAGGCCGCACCGATGCCTGTCTGGCCCATGACCACGCCGCTCCACGCCTGGACGACCTGGGTGCGGATCGGCAGTTCGTCCTTGGCGCCGATCCAGTCGGCGGCGAGCTGGACCTGGAGCTGGGAGTAACAGGTGGTGACGAACGAGCCGGTGATCTCGATGCCGTTGTAGCAGGGGCCCTTTTCGTAGGTGGCTCTGATATCGGTCTGGACCGGCTTGAAGTCGGGGATGAACGGCCCCCAGGCATCGTTCAGACAGCCGACGAGGGTGTTCAGATATTTGGTGGTCGAGGACTTCGTCGTGCCCTTGTCCAGCTTGCAGCTGATCTTGGGGAGCTTGCCCTTCTTGTACAGGGCGTTGTGGGTCAGCTCGGGAACGCCCTGGATCGGGTAGGCGGCTGCCGTACCGGAGAACGCCATCAGTCCGGCCGCCGTGGCAGCCAGCACGCGGATCATCATGAAGCGGGATGCTAGGGGCAGGAGCTCGGCACGGTCCACAGAGATCATCCGGCCATGTCCGCCCGGCGCCCGCCACGTCGTTCTCCGGGGCCCAGCCCGACTACCCGGCCGTAGCCCGAGTTTCGGCCGGGCCCGGATCGGCGTTCACTAGAGCACGGCATCGGACAGAGGGGCGGACGCGTACCGTCCCAAGGACGTCATCCGGGCCCGCCCGAGGACAGCGCCTTCACCTCCGCGGCCGTCACCGGCTGTCCCGCCACACCCCAGTCGCCGCTCTTGATCTCCTCGATCACGACCAAGGTCAGGGGACGCATGTGCTCACCCTCGATGGCGACGATCGCGTCGGTCAGCTTCCGCACCATCTCGGCCTTCTGGGTGGCGCTGAACACACCCTCGATCACCTTCACGTTGACGAGTGGCATGGGTTCCCCTTCCCCCCGATGGCACCGCACGCCGTCCAGCCGACATGCCCCTGGGCGAAGTGGGCAAACGCCGCCGAAGCGCCGGCGCGGGTGAGGACCGCAGGCGGAGGGTATGCGCAGGTGGGAGCTGGTGTGAGGGCGAACGGGGGATCCATGCTGGGGCTGCCTGACGGCATTCGAGGGTGCCTGTTCGACATGGACGGCGTGCTGACGCGCACCGCCACCGTGCACGCCAGGGCCTGGAAGTCGATGTTCGACGACTTCCTGCGGACCTGGAGCGAGCAGACCGGGGCCGCGTTCGTCCCCTTCGACGCGGGCGCCGACTACGACCGCTACGTCGACGGCAGGAAACGGGCGGACGGCGCGCGCGGCTTCCTGGACGCCCGAGGCATCAGCCTGCCCGAGGGGACGCCGGACGACCCGCCCGGCACGATGACCGTGTACGGCCTGAGCAACCGCAAGAACGCCCTGGTGCAGGCCATCATCGACCGGGACGGCGTGGACGTGTTCCCCGGCTCCGTCCGCTACCTGGCCGCGGTCCGGGACGCGGGGCTGCGCCGCGCGGTGGTGTCCTCCAGCGCCAACACCGAGCAGGTCCTCGCCGCCGCCGGGCTCGCCGGGCAGTTCGAGGCCCGGATCGACGGCGTCGTGGCCCGGGATCGGCGGCTCGCCGGCAAGCCGGCTCCGGACATGTACCTGGCGGGCGCCGAGGCGCTGGGGCTGCGGGCGCCGGAGGCGGCGGTGTTCGAGGACGCCCTGGCCGGAGTCGCCGCCGGCCGGGCGGGAGGCTTCGGCTACGTCGTCGGCGTGGACCGGGCGGGGCAGGCGGACGCGTTGCGCGAGCACGGCGCCGACGTCGTGGTCACCGACCTGGCCGACCTGCTGGAGCGGGGCGCGCCGTCCCGGGAGGCCGGATGATCCGGCATCCGGCGTTCACCGTCGAGCCGTGGGCGGTCCGGGAGCGGCATCTCGACCTGCGGGTGCTGGCGCAGACCGAGTCGGTGTTCGCGTTGTCCAACGGACACATCGGGCTGCGCGGCAACCTGGACGAGGGCGAGCCGCACGGGGCGCCGGGCACGTACCTCAACGGGTTCTACGAGGTGCGGCCGCTGCCGTACGCGGAGGCGGGCTACGGGTACCCGGAATCCGGACAGACCGTGGTGAACGTCACCAACGGCAAGGTGATCCGGTTGCTGGTCGGCGACGAACCGTTCGACCTGCGGTACGGGACGCTCCACCAGCACGAACGGGTCCTCGACCTGCGCGCCGGCACCCTGACGCGCACGGCGCACTGGAGCTCCCCGACCGGGGCCCCGGTCCGGATCACGTCCACCCGGCTGGTGTCCTTCACCCACCGCGCGGTCGCCGCGATCCTGTACGAGGTCGAGGCCGTCGAGCGGCCGTTGCGCGTGGTCCTCCAGTCGGAGCTGATCGCCAACGAGACCCAGACCCACGAGGGCGCCGACCCGCGCGCCGCCGCCCCGTTGCACGCGCCGCTGGTCGCGGAGGAGAACGTCCCGAGCAGCGACGGAACGGCGATCATGGTCCACCGCACCCGGGCCAGCGGCCTGCGCGTGGCCGCCGGGATGTGCCACGAGATCGACGGGCCGGACGGCACCCGGATCGAGGCGCAGGGCAGCGACGACGTCAGCCGGCTGACCGTGGCCACCCGCCTGTCGCCCGGCCAGACACTGCGGCTGGTCAAGTTCTTCTCCTACGGATGGTCGGCGCAGCGCTCGCGGGCCGCGCTGCACGACCAGGTGGCCGCCGCGCTGGCCTCCGCCCGCCTGGACGGCTGGAACGGCCTGCACGCCGACCAGCGACGCTACCTCGACGACTTCTGGGAAGGCGCGGACGTCGAGGTGGAGGGCGACGCCGAGGTGCAGCAGGCGGTGCGTTTCGGGCTGTTCCATCTGCTGCAGTCGGCCGCGCGCCTGGAGGAGCGCGCCATCCCGGCCAAGGGCCTGACCGGCTCCGGCTACGACGGGCACGCCTTCTGGGACACCGAGATCTTCGTGCTGCCGGTGCTCACCTACACCCATCCCGCGGCCGTCGCGGACGCGCTGTGCTGGCGGCGGGCCACGATCCCGCTGGCCCGCAAGCGCGCGAAGCAGCTCGGCCTGCACGGCACCGCCTTCCCCTGGCGGACCATCCACGGCGAGGAGTGCTCCGGCTACTGGCCCGCCGGAGCCGCGGCCTTCCACGTCAACGCCGACATCGCGCACGCCGCGATCCAGTACGTGGACGCCAGCCAGGACCTGTCGTTCGAACAGCGGACCGGCCTGCCGCTGCTGGTCGAGACGGCCCGGCTGTGGTGCGCCCTCGGCCACCACGACCCGGCCGGGCGCTACCGCATCGACGGTGTGACCGGCCCCGACGAGTACACCGCCGTGGTCGACGACAACGTGTACACGAACCTGATGGCCCAGCAGAACCTCCGCGCGGCGGCCGAGGCCGCGGACCGCCATCCGGGCCCGGCGGAACGGCTCCAGGTCACCGCCGAGGAGATCCGCCGCTGGCGGGACGCGGCGGAGGCGATGTCCGTGCCCTACGACGAGCGGCTGGGGGTCCACCCGCAGTGCGAGGGCTTCACCCAGCACGCGGCCTGGGACTTCGCGGCCACCAGGCCCGACCAGTATCCGCTGCTGCTGCACTTCCCGTACTTCGACCTCTACCGCAAGCAGGTGGTCAAGCAGGCGGACCTGGTGCTGGCCATGCATCTGCGCGGGGACGCCTTCACCCCGGAGCAGAAGTCCCGCAACTTCGCCTACTACGAGGCGCTGACCGTACGGGACTCGTCCCTGTCGGCCTGCACCCAGGCGGTGATGGCCGCCGAGGTGGGGCATCTGGAGCTCGCCTATCGCTATCTCGGCGAGGCGGCGCTGATGGACCTGGCGGATCTGGAGAAGAACACCATGGACGGCGTGCACATGGCCTCGCTGGCCGGGGCGTGGATCGCCCTCGTCTCGGGCTTCGGCGGGATGCGCGCGGGCCGGGGACGGATCTGCTTCGCCCCGTCACTGCCTCCCGGCATCACCCGGCTCGCCTTCCGGCTGCGTTACCGCGGCAGCCTGCTGAGCGTCGGCGTCGCCCCGGAGGCGACGGTCTACCGGCTGCTGCGGGGGCCGTCGATCACGGTGACCCACCACGGCGAGCAGATCCTCCTGGACGGGACGGAGATCACCCGGCCCAACCCGTCGCGACCGGCGCCGGAGCAGCGGATCCACCAGCCGCCCGGCCGCGAACCGAGCCCACGCCGTCCCCGAGGCTCCGGCAGGAGGGCGAGTGGCTGAGACTTCCTGGCCCTGTGCCGGAGGCCCGCCATCAGTTGCAGGGGCTGGAGGACCAGGTGACGTAGCCGCTGAGCGTGCCCCAGGTCGAGACCGAACGGTCGCAGAACTGCGTCCTGACGCCCACCAGGTTGGTGCGCGCGGCGTCGGAGAAGTACTGGGTGTTGCACAGGTAACCGACCGGGCAGGCAGGCAGCGCCTGCGCGGCGGCCGGGACGGTGGCGAGCGTGGCGGCGGCCAGAACCGCGACGGCCAGTACGCGACGGATCATGGATCGTCCTTCCTGATTCGCAGGGAAACGGTACGATGCGCACGAAATGATCCGTCGCGTGGGATGAAAACGCAAGGGGATCACCCGGCCCGTCCCGCTCAGCCCTCTCTCTGGCCGGCGAGCAGGTGACCGGTCTCGGTGCGCCGATAGACCACCCGCCGGCCGGCCCGCGTGCCGACGACGAGGTCCGCGTCGCGCAGGACGGCCAGGTGGCCGCCGACGGTGCCGAGTGACAGGCCCAGGTGCGCGGCGAGCTCGCTGCTGGTCGCGGGGTGTTCGAGTTCGTCCAGGATGGCCGCTCGACCGGCGCCGATGAGCCGCTCCAGCGACCGGGCGCGCGGCGAGCGCGCCGTGCCGCCGGCGGATCCGCGGGCCGGATAGACCAGCGCGTACGACGTCGGCGGCGCCTCGCACAGCCACGTGCCGCTGCTCAGCACGCTGACCGGGACGAACAGCATGCCCTCGTCGCCGACGACCCGGTCGGGGGAGGGCTGGTCGCTGAAGCGGATGGCGTCGTCGCCGACCCAGGCGCTGCGGCGGCTCATGTGCCGCAGCGCGCGCGGCCACCCGTAGGCGGCCAGCAACCCCGCCCGGTAGGTGACGTCGCGTTCCAGCAGCGCCCGCCGGCGCGGCCAGTCGGGGGCCACATGAGCGTCCCACACGTACCTGAGCAGGTCGGCGGTACGGGTCGCCCAGCCGCGTCCGGTCAGCCAGGCCAGATCGTGCTGCTTCCAGCTGTGCGCCACCGACTCCGCCAGCTCGGCGCGCACCTCCTCGTCGGGCACCTGCGCGACCGACGCGAGCTCGCTGTCCAGAGTGGTGCGCATGCCGCCCGTCGGCGGAAGCACCACGTGGCTCGGCAGCCACTTGGTCGAGCTCAGCAACCTGACCAGGCCCCCGGCGAAAGGATCGGCCTCCAGGACGGCGCGGAACGCGCCGCGGTGGCGGCCGTGCCAGGACGCCAGCCACGGATCGGCGCAGGGCCTGTCGAGCACCATCAGCGATCCCAGCGTCTCGGCGAGCGGCGACAGCGCGAACCGTGACCGCGACAGGGCCAGGGTGCTCAACCGCAGCAGCGTCATCTTTCGCCTCCTGCCGAAACGATAGTGTGCGATCCGGTATGTCGGCAGACTCCTGCCCATGCTCTCAGCCCTCCTGCGACAGACCGATTTCCGCTGGTTCCTCTCCGCGCAGTCGGTGTCGCTGCTGGGCAGTTCGATGGCGCCGGTCGCGCTGGCGTTCGGGGTGCTGGACGCCTCGGGCAACACCAGCGACCTCGGCGTCGTCCTGACCGCCTACATGGTTCCGCTGCTCGCCTTTCTCCTGGTGGGCGGGGCCGTGGCCGATCGCCTCCCGCGCCGGACGGTCCTGACGGCCGCCCATCTGGGCTCGGCCCTCACCCAGGGCGGCGTCGCCGCGCTGCTGCTCACCGGCAGGTACGCGCTGCTGCCGGTGGCCGCGCTGGGGTTCCTGAACGGCACTCTCGCCGCGTTCACCACGCCGGCCCTGCGCGGCATCGTGCCGCAGCTTGTCGCCAAAGACCGGATACGCCAGGCGAACGCGCTGCTGGGATCGGTGCGGAACGCCACGAAGATCCTCGGGCCGAGCCTGTCCGGGATCGCGGTCGCCGCCGTCGGCGGCGGCCCCGCCATCGCCTTCGACGCACTGACCTACCTCCTGGCCGCGGGATGCCTGGCCCGGCTGTCCCTCCCCGCGGCGCCGGCCGCGCCGCGGCCCTCCTCCGGGATGGCGGCCGACATCCGCGACGGCTGGACCGAGTTCCGCCGCATCCGCTGGGTGTGGACGGTGTCCGCGTGCTTCTGCGTGGTCAACCTGGTTCAGGTCGGCACCTGGCAGATCCTGGGGCCCGTACTGACCAGGCAGCTCAGCGGCGAGGAGACGTGGGGGTTCGTGCTCAGCGCCCGCGGCGTCGGCATGCTGGTCATGAGCGCGCTGATCTATCGGCTGGTGGTCAGGCACCTGCTGCGGCTGGGCCAGCTGATGAGCGCGCTCGGCGCGATCCCCCTGCTCGCGCTCGGTGCGCGCCTGGACGCCCCCTGGCTGATCGCGGTCGCCTTCGCCGCCGGACTGGGCTCCTCGGCCGCCGCCGTCAGCTGGGAGACCTCACTGCAGGAGCACGTTCCCGCGCACGTGCTCTCGCGCGTCTCGTCCTACGACGACCTGCTGTCCTACCTCGCGATCCCCGTCGGCCAGCTGGCCGTGGGACTGCTGGCCGACAGGTTCGACGGCTTCCAGGTGGCCGCGGCCGCCGGTCTGGTCTACGCCGTGGCGGCCGTCCTCCCGCTGGCCTCCGCCGCCGTGCGCCGGCTCCCGCACGCCCAGGACGACCGTGCCCGTAGCGGCCCATAGGACACGGCCGTCCGGGATCGCACCCGGCTGCGATCATCGGAACATGACGATCGCCGCGATCTACGCTGATTTCGCCGCGCGCGAGGCGCACGGTGTGTCGCCCACGTACGAACGCCTGGCCTCCGCGGTGGCGCGGGATCCCGGCCTCCTGGACCTGCTCGCCGGGCTTCCGCCGGCCAAACGGCAGCCCAACCTGCTGTTCGGCGTGGTCCGGCTGCTCGGCGGGCCGGTCGACGATCCGGCCGCCTTCCACGACTACACGGTGGCGAGCTGGCCCGCGATCGAGGCGGAGATGCGCGCCCGGACCACCCAGACGAACGAGGCCGGACGGTGTGCCGTCCTGCTGCCGGTGCTCAACGCGCTCCCGCAGCCGCTCGCGCTGCTGGAGGTCGGCGCGTCCGCCGGGCTGTGCCTCTACCCCGACCGGTACGGCTACCGCTACGGCGATCACCTGGTCGGCTCCGGCGACCCGGTGATCGCCTGCACGGCCGCCGGCCTGACGCCGCCGACCACCCTGCCCCAGGTGGTGTGGCGGGCCGGCCTGGACCTGAACCCGCTCGACGTGACCGACCCGGCGGATCTGGCCTGGCTCGAAGCGCTCATCTGGCCCGAGCACACGCACCGCCGGGCCCGGCTGCGGGCGGCGGCGGCCGTCGTCGCAGCCGACCCGCCGCTGCTCGTACGGGGCGACCTGGTGGACGACCTGCCGGCCCTGGCCGCGCAGTCCCCGCCCGACGCGACGCTGGTGGTGTTCCACAGCTCGGTGCTGTACCTCGTGCCGACGCCGCGACGGACGGCGTTCGCCGAGGCGGTACGCGAGCTCCCCGCACACTGGATCGCGAACGAGACCCCCGACGTGCTGCCCTGCGACACGCTCCCGACGCCGCCGGGCGAGGCGAACCACCACGTGCTCGCGCTGGACGGGCAGCCGCTCGCCTGGACCCGATCGCACGGTCAGGAGATCATCTGGTTCGCGTGACGCGAGGAGACGGCCCAGGCGCGGGTCACCGTGCGGGTCACCGTGCGGAGAGCCGCGGGTCCGGCCTGGGCAGCAGGCAGCCGGGGCGCTCCAGGTCGAGCTTGTTCCCCGCGCCGACGCAGGTGGCGAGCCAGTACGTCTGCGTTCCGTAGGCGGTGCCCTTGCGCACGCTGATGACGCCGTCGCGGTTCATCTCGCACGGGTTGTCCAGCGTGCACCGGCCGCCGTCGTGGTTGCTGGTGTTGTTGATGCCGACGACCTGGCCGCTCCTGGCGTCGACGACCGGGGATCCCGAGGTGCCGTGGCCGGTGTCGCACCGCGGCGTGTAACGGATGACGTCCTTGGTCACGTTGCCCACCTCCAGCACCCGGTGGACCAGCGTGTCGATCTCGCACGAGAAGACCTTCTTCGTGCTTCCGGAGAGCACCCGGATGTCCGTGCCCGGTGCGGGACGCTCCGCCGACACCGTGAGCGGCCGGACGCGGTAGGCCCGCTCCAACTGCCGGTAGGTCAGGTCCAGCTGGTACAACGCGACGTCGGTGCCGGTCAAGGTCACGTAGACCGCTCTGGCCACGTGCAGGGTGGCCACCGGCTCACCGGCGCCGTCGAGCAGGTCGACCACGCGGTGGGACGGCTGGTCCACCAGGACCTCGTCCGGCACCGGCCACGTGCCCTCGTAGCAGTGCCCGTTGGTCAGGACGAAGGCCCGGTCGTCGGCCGCGCTGGCCGGCATCCGCACCAGCGATCCCGAGCAGCCGTCCACGTTGACGGTGCCCGCCAGGTCTGTGGTCGCCGCCCGCGCGGGAAAGGCCGGCAGGCTGAGGCCGAGGACGGCGGCACCCAGTGCCGCGCCGATTCGCCGAAACACACGCATCTCATGTCCGTTCATGGGAGGGGCCGCGGTCAGCGCGTACCGGGGCAGGTGCCCGCGGCGGTACGGCCGGTGCGGAAGAAATCGATCACCTTCGCGGCGCAGGGCAGCCGGCGCAGCGAGGCGTGCGCGTCGTCCTGGACCGTCAGCAACGTCCCGCCGGCGGCCTTCGCCGTGTCCACCGCCCAGGCGTACGGCGTGACGTCTTCGTCGGTGTGGCCGGACAGCTGCAGGGGACTGGTTCCCCTGACCGGCTTCCACGGCCGCGCGGGCCACGGCCATCCCCCGCACCAGCCGCTGCGCTCGAAATAGCCGCCGGTCGCGGGGAAGGCGGCTCTCCGAGCCTGCGCGGCCGCCCACATCTGCTCGAAATGGCGGCCGCCGACCCCCTCGTTGCAGAAGATCGCCTGGTACTGGATCAGGTTCAGGCCCAGCGGGTTCTCGTCGAACCCGAACACCTTCGCCGGCTCCGGGGCGGGACGCGCCGACAGCGGGACGCCGCCTTCGCGGACGGTGGCGAGATCCCTGGCGGCGGAGATCCAGTATCCCGGCCCTCCGCCGAGCTGCTGCCTGACCCACTCGCCGTCGAGCACCGTGTTCGCGTCCACCTCGCGGGGTTTGCGGCGGAGCTCGTCACGCAACGCGAAGACGGTCTCGCGGACCTTGGCGTCGGTCGTCCCGAAGTGGAACTCGCCGTCGTGCCGTGCCAGCCATGGAACGAAGGCGTTGAAGCGCCTCTCGGAGAGCGCGTCCGTCGTGGCGTCCATGGCGGCGAGGTCGATGACGGGAGGCATCACCGAATCCAGCCACATCGCGTTCACCCGGTTGTCGAACAGCGACCGGTAGTTCACGCCCACCGCGGTGCCGTAGGACACCCCGTAGAAATTGATCTTCGATTCGCCGAGGGCCGCGCGGATCGCGTCCACGTCACGCGCGATGTTCGTGGTGGTCAACTGCTGGACGAAGGCGGGATCCCTGGCGGCGCACCGCTTGTTGTACGCGGCGGTCCCGGCGAATCCGGCCTTCGCCGCCTCCTTGGGGGACGTGCTGGACGACTCCTGGCCCTTGGCGGACGCGGCGGGCGACGGCTCCTCCGCGTCGCACTTGATCTTGTCGCTGTAGCCCACGCCCCTGGGATCGAACCCGATCAGGTCATGGTCGACGGCCAGCGGGCCGAGCTTGCCGGCGGCGTACGTCGCCGGCGCGTCGATGTTGCTGATGCCGGGGCCACCGGGACTGATGACCAGCACGCCACGGCGCTTGCTCGGATCGGCGGCCTTGATCCGGCTCACGGCGATCTCGATCTTGCGGCCCTGCGGGTTCGCGTGGTCCAGGGGAACCGTCAGCATGGAGCATTCGGTCCTGGTGTCGTTCTCGACGGGCCAGTCCTTGGCCGTCCTGGCGCATTCACGCCACGTCAGAGGCTCTTCGTCGGTGCGGGCGTCGGCCGCGCCGGCGGCTGCGAAGCCCGCCAGGCCGATCAGGCACGCGACCGCCACGCGCGCCGGACGAGTGCCTGGTGATACACGGGTGCTGAACATGGTCGCATCTTTCGACGGTCCTGCCCGCACACCTCCAGGCGCGCGGGGCACGCCGTCAGGCGTACGTCGTCCACCCTCGGGGGCAAAGGTTCCCACCCCGTCGCACCCTCGTATCGGCGATCGCGCGGCCGTGTGTCCGTCGTGTATCCGCGCAGCAGCCGCCCCCACCACGAGCTCGCACGGCACCCTTGCCCTGCTTAAGCAACTCCGGTTGACTAGGCTCCGAATAGTCAACTAAGGTTGCTTGCATGCCGGAAAACGTGCCTCGGGAGCCCGCCGACGCGCTCGTCGAGACCGATCTGACGGACCGCGTCGAGGAGAGGTTCACGCGCGAAAGCCGGTAACCGGCATCCCTGACCCTCGCGCTCCGGCCCCGGTGCGGGCCGCGATGCGCCATGCCCTCGCGCCGGGCTTCGCCGGCAGTCGCTCCGGCACGAGGTCATCCGATCACGAAGAGAGGTCATCTCATGACAAGGAGCACCGATGTCGTGCTCGACGTCGACGGGCTGCGCATGCGCTACGGCTCGACCGACGTCCTGCACGACGTCACGTTCCAGGCCCGCCACGGCGAGGTCCTGGCCCTGCTGGGGCCGAACGGCGCGGGCAAGACCACCACGATCGAGATCCTGGAGGGCTTCCGCGTCCGGTCGCAGGGCCGGGTCTCCGTGCTCGGCGCCGACCCCTCGCACGGCGACGAGTCGTGGCGGGCCAGGCTCGGGATCGTGCTGCAGTCCTGGCGCGACCACGGCAACTGGCCGGTACGCGAACTCCTCGCCCACCTGGGCGCCTACTACGCCCCCTACGCCACCCCCGCCATCCCGCGCCCCTGGGACCCCGACGAGTTGATCGCGAGGGTCGGCCTGGCCGAGCACGCCGGCAAGAAGCTCAAGACACTGTCGGGCGGCCAGCGGCGCAGGCTCGACGTGGCGATCGGGCTCGTGGGGCGCCCGGAGCTGTTGTTCCTCGACGAGCCGACCACCGGTTTCGACCCGCAGGCCAGGTCCGACTTCCACGATCTCGTACGCGACCTGGCCGACGCCCGCGAGACCACCGTCCTGCTCACCACCCACGACCTGGACGAGGCCGAGAAGCTGGCCGACCGCATCCTCGTGCTGAACGGCGGCCGGATCGTCGCCGACGGCACCGCCGCCGCGCTGGCACGACGGATCGCCGGCGAGGACGAGGTGCGCTGGCTGCGCGACGGACGGCGGTACGTCGAGCGGACGCCCGACTCCACCGCGTTCGCCCGCGAGCTGTTCGCCCGTCACGGCGACGACGTCCAGGAGCTGGAGATCGTCCGGGCCTCGCTGGAGCAGACGTACCTGGCGCTGGTGCGCGAGGCCGAGGGAGCGGCCCGATGAACGCGACCGTCCTGCGCGCGGGCTGGTCCCGGGGGCTGATCGAGCTGCGGCAGTCGTTCACCAACGGCGCCGAGCTGTTCTCCCACTTCCTGTGGCCCGCCCTGATGGTGGCCGCGCTGTTCTTCATCCGGGACCTGTCCGTCGGCGCCCTCCTTCTCGGCGCCCTGGCCTTGCCCGGCATCCTCGGCATGAACGCCGCGACCGGCCTGATCAGCATGAGCCAGCAGCTCACCGCCGACCGCGAGGACGGCACGCTGCTGCGGGCCAAGGCGACCCCGCACGGCATGCCCGCCTACCTGATCGGCAAAGTGATCTCGGTGTCCGGAGGTCTGCTGGCCGACCTGGCGATCTTCCTCGTGCCCGCCGTGCTGCTCGTCGAGGGCCTGCGGATCAGCCCGGGCTCCTGGCCCGCACTGGCCTGGGTGCTGGCGCTCGGCCTGGTCGCGACCCTGCCCATCGGCGCCGTCCTGGGCTCGGTGTTCGCCACCGCACGCGCCCAAGGGCTGGTCCAGCTGCCGTTCCTCACCCTGATCGGGATCTCCGGCATCTTCTACCCGATCACCTCGCTGCCCGAGTGGCTGCAGTGGATCGCCCAGGTCTTCCCCCTCTACTGGATGGGGCTCGGAATGCGCTCGGCCCTGCTGCCGGACGCGGCGGTGGCCGTCGAGATCGGCGCGTCCTGGCGGCACCTGGAGACCGCCGGAGTGCTGGGCGCCTGGGCGGTGCTCGGCCTGCTCGTGGCGCCGCTCGTGCTGCGGCGGATGGCACGCGGCGAGACAGGCTCCACGGTGGCGGCACGTCGTGACCGTGCCCTGCGACGGGTCGGGTGAATGCCGTCATCGGCTCGCCCCGCGCAGGCCGAGAACGCGTAGGGCGTTCTCCTTGTAGATGAGTGGCTTGGCCTCGTCCTTGACGTCCAGGGCGGCGAAATCGGCCATCCAGCGGTCGGGGGTGAGGACGGGGTAGTCGGAGCCGAACAGGACCTTGTGCCGCAAGGGCCCGGCGGCCTGGCGGACGAGCTGCGGCGGGAAGTACTTCGGTGACCAGCCGGACAGGTCGAGGTAGACGTTGGACTTGTGGCCGGCGATGGACAGGGACGCGTCGACCCAGGGCACGGACGGGTGCGCGAGGATCATCGTGAGCCCGGGGAAATCGGCGGCGACGTCGTCGAGCAGCATCGGGTCGGAGTGGCGCAGCTTGATGCCGCGCCCGCCGGGCAGGCCGGCGCCGATGCCGGTCTGGCCGGTGTGGAACAGCGCGACGCTGCCCAGCTCCTCCAGCGCCCGCCAGAGCGGATAGTGGGCAGGGTCGTTGGGGGTGAAGCCCTGCAGGCTCGGGTGGAACTTGAAGCCGAGCACGCCGAAGTCCCGCACGAGCCGCCGGGCCTGGGCGACGGCGGCCGGGCCGCGGCGCGGGTCCACTGAGCCGAAGGGGATGAGGACGTCGGCGTGTTCGGCCGCCTGACGGGCGATCTCCTCGCTGGACAGGGCCGGGTGGCCGAGTTCGGTGGCGGCGTCGACGGTGAAGACCACCGCGGCCATGTTGCGCTGCCGGTAGTAGGCGGCGACGCGGTCGATGGTCGGGGTGCGGTCCTGACCGGCTTTGAAGTACTTCGCCGAGGCCGCTATCAGCTCGGCGTCGAGGGACAGGCGGCCGTGGTGGTCGGCCTCGATGTGGGCGTGGACGTCCAGGGCCACGATGGCGTCCGGGTCGATGCGCGGGGTGTAGGTCATCGTTCCTTCTCGGTGTGTCAGGGAAGGGCGTGGTGCCGGCGCTTGGCCTGCAGCAGGCCGACGAGCAGCGCGTCGCGGTCGGCCGCCATGGCTTCCTGGTCGATGCCGTCGAGCTCGTCGCGCACGCCGTCGACGAGCAGGCCGGCGAGTTCGGGGGTGAGCCGCGGCGTGCCGAGGTCGTCCATCCAGGTCTGGGCGGGCGGGCCGAGGTGGCGCAGGGTGTGCGCCATCCCGCCGGGGCCGCCCGAAAGGTGCTGGTTGACCAGCGGGCCGAGCAGGGCCCACCGCAGGCCGGGGCCGTTCGCGATGGCGGCGTCGATGTCGGCGACGCTCGCGACTCCCCGTTCCACCAGCGAGTACGCCTCCCGCCACAGGGCGGCCTGGAGCCGGTTGGCGAGGTGCCCGGGAACCTCACGCCGCACGAGCACCGGCCGCTTGCCGAGGGAGCGGTAGAAGTCCATCGTCCGCCGGGTGATGTCGGGGCCGGTGCGCTCGCCGGGCACGACTTCCACCAGCGGGATCAGGTGGGCGGGGTGGAAGGGATGTCCGACGAGCACCCTCTCGGGATACGCGGGACACATCTCCTGAAGGTGGCTGGGCATCAGGCCCGACGAACTGCTGGCGATCGGGGCACTCGGCGGAGCCGCCTCGTCCAGCGTGGCCAGCAGTGCCCGCTTGAGGTCGGCGCGCTCCGGCCCGCTCTCCTGGACGAACCGCGCTCCGGCGACGGCGTCACCGCAGGTCGCGGTGAAGGTGAGCCGGTCGCGGGAGGCGCCGTCGGCCAGGCCGAGCCGGGTGAGCGCGGGCCAGGCCAGGTCGAGCGCGGCCCGCAACCGTTCCTCGGCGTCCGGAGCGGGGTCGAAGGCGGTGACGTCGAGGCCGCGGGCGAGGAACAGCGCCGCCCATCCGGCGCCGATGACGCCCGTGCCGACGACGGCGACCGGCTGGTCCGCCGGGCTCGTCACGCCCGCCTCGCACGGTCGCGGGCGATGGCGGTGAACGCGTCGAGCGCCGCCGGGTCCATGAGGGAGCCGGCCGAGGCGACCTCGTCGGGGGCGGCGCCCAGCAGGATCTTCTTGACGGGGACTTCGAGCTTCTTGCCGGTTCGCCCGTAGGGCATCGCGGGGACGGCCAGGAGGGCGTCGGGCACGTGCCGCGGGGACAGGGTGGCGCGGATGCGCGCGATCAGGCGGGCGCGTAACGGCTCGTCCAGCACGAACCCGTCGGCGAGGGTGACGAACAGGATCAGTTCCCCCATGTCGCCCTCCTTGCTCTCCAGGTGGACGACGAGGCTGTCGGTGACCTCTTCGACGTCCTGCAAGGCCCGGTAGAACTCGGCGGTGCCCAGCCGGACGCCGCCGCGGTTGAGCGTGGCATCCGATCGGCCGGTGACGACGCAGGAGCCGTGGGCGGAGAAACGGCACCAGTCGCCGAAGCGGAAGACGCCGGGATAGCGGCTGAAGTAGGTCTCGCGCATCCGGCGGCCGTCGTCGTCGCCCCACAGGCGTACCGGCATCGAGGGCATCGGCGCGGTGATGACGAGCTCACCGACGCCGCCGATCACCACGTTGCCGTGCTCGTCGAACGCCTTGGCGTCCACACCGAGGCTCGGCCCGGACATCTCCCCCTCCCACACGGGCTGCAACGGCGATCCCTGGACGAGGCCGGTGCACACGTCGGTGCCGCCGCTGCCGACGTTCAGCAGGACGGCGGGGCCGAGCTGTTCGGCCACCCACCGGAAGCCCTCGGCGGGGAAGGGGCTGCCGGCCACGCCGATCTGCCGCAGCCGGGACAGGTCGAACTCCTCGCTCGGCCGCACCCCTTCCTTGCGGCAGGCCATCAGGTAGCCGGGGCTGGCGCCCATGAGGGTGGCGCCGGTCTCCTGCGCGAGCCGCCACTGCGCGCGCAGGTCGGGGTGGAGCGGGTTGCCGTCGATCATCACGATCGAGGAGCGCACGAGCAGCGCGGAGACCAGCGTGTTCCACATCATCCACGCCGTCGTGGTGAACCACAGCAGCCGGTCGCCGGGGCCCAGGTCCCAATGGAAGGCGTGGTTCTTGAGGTGCTCCAGCAGGATGCCGCCGTGGCCGTGCACGATGGCCTTCGGCTTGCCGGTGGTGCCGGAGGAGAACAGCACGTACAGGGGGTGGTCGAAGGGCACCGGCTCGAACCGCAGCGCCTGGTCCGTGGGCGCGGCGAGCTCCGTCCAGGCCAGGGCGCCGGGGAGGTCGAGCTCGCCGTACGGGACGTGCACGACGTGCTCCAGCGAGGGCATGCCGTCCCGGATCGCCTGGACCTGCTCGCGCCGGTCGATCCTCTTGTCCCCGTAGGTGTAGCCCGCCACCGCGAGCAGGACGGCCGGCTCGATCTGGCCGAACCGGTCCACCACGGCGGGGGCGGCGAACTCCGGGGCGCAACTCGCCCAGATGCCGCCGAGGCTCGCCGTGGCCAGGAACGCGATCAGCGTCTCCGGGCAGTTGGGCAGGTAGGCCACCACCCGGGTGCCGCGCCGCACCCCGAGCCGCCGCAGGCCGGCCCGTACGCGCCGGACCTGCTCGGCGAGCTCGGCGAAGGTGAGCTCGACGCGCGGCCGGGTCTGGGAGTGGCCGACGACCGCGACCTGGCCGGCGTCCTCGGGCGTGCCGAGGCAGTGCTCGGCGTAGTTCAGGGTCGCTCCAGGGAACCAGCGGGCGCCGGGCATGCCCGGTTCGGCCAGGACGCTGTCGTAGGGCGTGTGGGCCTTGAGCTCGAAGTAGGCCCACACTGCTGCCCAGAAGTCCTCGAGGCCGGTGACCGACCAGTGCCGCAGCTCCTCCCAGGTCGGCACGGTCACGCCGCGCTCGCGGGCGAGCCAGCCGATGAAGCCGGTGGCGTGCGCTCTGGCGATCTGCTCGGGGCCGGGGACGTACAGCGGCTCCGCCGGGGGGAGGGGGGCGCTCATCGGGCGGCCCCCGGACGGCCGACCTTGGCGGCCCGGCCGTCGAGGAAGTCCCGTATCCGGGCCTTGGCCTCCGGGCTGCTCTGCGCCACGGCCGACATGAGCGATTCCAGCAGCAGCCCGGTCTCGGCGTCGGCGTCCGCGATGCGCGGCAGGGCGTGCAGGACGGCGTAGTTGGCGATCGGCGGGTTCCCGATGACCTGCTCGGCCAGGGCAAGTGCCTTGGTGATCCCGTCGCCGTCGGCCACCCGGTAGTCGACCAGGCCGCGGGCCTCGCCTTCCGCGGCCGTCAGGACCCTTCCGGTGAGCATCATGTCGATCATCGGCTGGGCGCCGATCAGCCGGGAGACCCGGACCGAGGCGCCGCCGCCCACGAAGAGCCCCCGGCTGCCCTCGGGGAAGGCGAAGAACGCCGACTCCTCGGCGACGCGCAGGTGCGCGGCCGCCGCCAGTTCCAGGCCGCCGCCGATGACGGCGCCCTTCAGGACCGCGATCACCGGCAGGGCGCCGTGGTCGATCCGGCCCATCGCCTCGTGCCAGCCGCGCGAGTGGTGCAGGCCGCCGGCGGCGTCCCGTACGGTGAGCTCGCCGAGGTCGAGCCCGGCGGAGAAGTGCGCGCCCTCGGCGGCGAGCACCGCGGCCCCGGCCCACGCGGGCGGGGCGGCGAAGAAGGCGCCGAGGCCGGCGATCGTGGCGTCGTCCAGCGCGTTGCGTTTGGCCGGCCGGTTCAACGACAGCACCGCGATGTCCCCACGGCGCTCCAGCGTCAGAGACGGGGGCAGGTCGGGGCAGGGAGGGATCACAAGCTCTCCAATTGACAGGAATCCTGATGAAGAAGGCTGAAGTATCATCAGGTTTCCTGTCAATGCCTGGCTGGGATACTGTTCGTCATGGCCAGCGCCCCGCCCCGCCCCACCCCGTCGCTGCTGTACGCCGTCAAACGGCTCGAACTGGCGATCAGGTCGCGCCTGGACGAGATGCTGCGCGGCGCGGCCGTGACCACGCCGCAGTACACGGCGCTCACCGTGCTGCAGCACAAGGACGGGGTGACCGCCGCCCAGCTCGCCCGCGACTCCTTCGTCACCCCGCAGGCCATGGCCGACCTGATCGGCGCCCTCGACCGGCGTCACCTCATCCGCCGCTCGCCCAACCCGGCCAACAAGCGCGAACTGCTGCTCTACCTCACCGACGAGGGCCGGGCGCTCCTCGACGCCCACGCCGAGGCCGCCGCCGAGCTTGAGGACCGCATGATCTCGGGCCTGTCGCCCGAGCAGGCCGACACCTTCCGCACCGCCCTCACCGAGGCCTGGACGACTCTGCGCCCGCCCAGAAAGTGATCACTTCCCGGCTCCCGGCACCGAGCGGCGATCGGAGGAGGCCCGGACGTCGAACCTCGCCTGGAGCAGCCGGCCGCCCTCGACACCGCGGCCCTCGATGAGGTCGACGAGCATCCCGACCGCGATGTCGGCCGTCTCGACCGGCAGGAAGCTGAGCGTGCTGACGGGCGGGTCCGTGAACGGCGCCGTGGGGTCCTCCGTCGCGCAGACCAGCAGCAGGTCACCGGGCACCGACCTGCCGAGCCTGCGGATCCGGTCCAGGAGCAGCGACGGACTGACCTCGACGAGCACGACCAGCGCGTCCGGCGGCTCGGGATCACTCAGCAACCTCTCCACCGCGGCCAGCGTCGGCTCGAACCCGGGGCCGTCGAGCTGGGCCAGCAACGGGTCGCGGCCCCTTTCCGCACTCCAGTCGAGATAGGCCTGGACGGAATCGCGGTGGTAGCAGGCCGTGGTCGGGGCGCCGACCGCGGCGATCCGCCGGGCGCCCCCCTCCTCCAGGTGGTCGAGCACGCCGCGCAGGGCCGCGCCGTAGTCGAAGTCGACCCACGGCCACGGTGTCCCCGCCACGGCTCTGCGGTCGGAGACCACGGCCACCCCCGCGGCGAGAAAGTCCCCGACCAGAGGGTCTCCCTCGACCGGATCCACCACGAACACGCCGTCGAGAGGCAGGTCCGTCCAGTAGTCGTCGGGGCCGGTGGTGGGCAGCAGCACCACGCCGTATCCGTGGGTCATGCCCGCGCGGGTGGTGGCGGCGGTCAGCCGGGCGAAGTAGGCGAGCTCGGTGTAGAACCACGGATGCTCGACGAACTCGCGGGCGGCGAGGCCGACCAGGCGTGAGCGCCCGGCGCGCAGCCGCCGCGCCGTGGCGTTCGGCCGGTATCCGAGCCGGCGCGCCACCTGCCGGACATGCTCGCGGGTGGCGTCGGGGAGGCGGCCGGCGCCGTTGAGCGCGTCCGAGACGGTGGTCTTGGACACCCCCGCCGCGCGGGCGACGTCCACCAGGCGCACGCGCGCGCCGACCTTACGCTCTGGCTCTTCCATGGGTCCGATCTTTGCAGGATGTCAGCCGATTCGCCACCTCGCTGACCGTTGCTGAATCGTTCCTTCAGTGTCTTGTGCAGGAACGTTCCTTCACCAATACTCGTGGCACTTTCCCGCACGAGGATGAGGTGGTCCGATGCGTACCGCTCGACTCGCCGCCGCGGCGCTGGCCGTACTGGCGGCCACTGCCTGTGGAGGGGGCGCGGCCGCCCCGAAGGCCGCCGGCTCCGCAACCTTCACCGTCACGGCGGACCTGCCGCCGGCCAAGGGCCCGGTGGATGCCGTGACCTGGGCGCTCTACGCCGAGCCGCAGTCGCTCGACTACGCCTACGCCTTCGATTACCCGCCCAACACCGTGCTCGCCAACGTGTGCGAGCAGCTCATGCGGATCACCCCCGGCTTCCGGGTGGAGCCGGGGCTGGCCGCCAAGGCCGAATCCCCGGACCCCGGGCGCTGGGTGTACACGATCCGCCAGGGCGTGCGCTTCCACGACGGATCGCCGCTCACCGCCGACGACGTGGTGGCGAGCATGCGGCGGCACATGGATCCGGCGGTGGGTTCGTACTGGGTCTCGTCCTACCAGAACGTCAAATCTGTGGAGAAGACCGGCCCCATGGAGGTCACCGTCCACCTGAAGAAGCCCGACCACCTGTTCAACGAGCAGATGGGCACCTCGGCCGGGACCATCGAGAGCGCCGCGTTCCTGGCCGCGCAGGGCGCCGGGTACGGCACCCCCGACAAGGGCGTCAACTGCACCGGGCCGTACTCCCTCGACAAGTGGGAGAAGGGGCAGGCGATCACCCTGAAACGCTTCGACGGCTACTGGGACCCCGCGCTCAAGGCCAGGGCCGCGACCCTGCGCAACGTCTTCATCCCCGACCCGGCGGCCCGCGTCAACGCCCTGCTCTCGGGCGAGGTGGACGGCAGCTACCTGGTCCCCACCACCGGCTTCACCCGCCTGGGCAGCGCCTCCAGCGGCAAGCTGTACTTCGGCCCCAACACCGCGGCCGTCAGCCTCATCCCGCTCGACCTCAAGGGCACGCTCGGCGACCTGAGGCTGCGCAAGGCGCTGTCCATGGCACTCGACCGCAAGGCCATTCTCCAGGCCAGCGTGGCCGGGGTGGCCACACCGGCGAAGGCGCCCGCGGCGATCGGCGCGTGGGGCATCGCCCCCGAGGCGGCCAAGCAGTACTACGCCAAGCTCCCCGAGCTGAGCACCGACCTCGAAGGGGCCAGGAAGCTGGTCAAGGAGGCCGGCGGGACGGGCAAGAAGATCGTGATCGCCACGAGCACGATGGCTCCCGACATCGGCGTCATCGCCAACGCCGTCCAGGCCGCGGGCCAGGCCATCGGCCTGCGGGTCGAGCAGAAGGCGGTGGCCCCCGACGCCTACTCCGCGCTGTTCTCCGACCCCAAGGCCCGCCAGGGCATCGACCTGGTCATGACCATCTGGTACGACTCCACCCCCGATCCGCTGGAGTTCTACGGAATCCTGCAGACCGGCAACTTCTCCAACTACGGCGGCTACTCCGACCCCGAGTACGACAGGCTCGTCGACCAGGCGGGCGCCGAGGCCGACCCCGCGGCCCGCGCCGCCGTGGTCGCCGAGCTCCAGGAGATCGCCGTCCGGGACATGGTGTGGATCCCGCTGTACGAGGTGCCGCACAGCATGTTCCTCAACAAGCGGCTCACCGGCGCGCCCACCGGCATCACCCAGCTCGTCTACCCGTGGGCGGCAGTGCTCGGGTCGGCGAACTGATGGGCGCCTTCCTGGCCCGCAGACTCGCCGGGCTGGTGGCGACGCTGGCCGGGGCGTCGTTCGCGGTGTTCTCCGCCGTGTACCTGGCTCCCGGCGACCCGGCCTCCTTCCTCACCCAGGGGCGTTCGGCCTCTCCGCAGGCGATCGCGGCGATCAGGGCGCAGTACCACCTGGACGATCCGTTCCTCACGCAGTACCTCAAATGGGTCGGCGGCGCGGTGACCGGCGACTTCGGCCGGTCGGTGCAGTTCCGGCAGGACGTGACCGGGCTGCTCCTGGCCAGGCTGCCCACGACGCTCTTCCTGGTCGGCTACGCGGGGCTGCTCATCGTGGTCGCGGGGCTGATCCTCGGCGCCCTGGCCGCGCTGCGGCCCGGCCCGCTCGACAGGATCGTCCTCATCGGCACCGGGGTGGCCACCGCGACCCCCTCCTTCGTCGCGGCGATCGGGCTGATCTCGCTGTTCTCCGTCCAGCTCGGCTGGTTCCCCGCCTTCGGCAACGGCGAGGGACCGGTCGACCGCGTCTGGCATCTGACCCTGCCCGCGGCCGCGCTCGCCCTGACGTTCGCCGGTCTGCTGGCCCGGGTCACCCGCTCGTCCATGCTGGAGGAGCTGGCCCGCGAGCACGTCGAGGTGGCACGCTCGCGCGGCGTCCAGGAGAACGCGGTGATCCGGCGCCACGTCCTGCGCAACTCCCTCGGCCCGATCAGCACGGTCACCGGCACGGTGATCGCCGGGCTGCTCGTCGCGACCTCGATCGTGGAGACCGCCTTCGGCCTGTCCGGGATCGGGCAACTGCTGGTCAGCTCGGTCACCGTCAAGGACTTCCCGGTCGTGCAGGCCGTCACCACCTTGATCGTCGTCGTCTTCGCGGCGGCCAACCTGCTGGTCGACCTGGTTCAGCCGGCCATCGATCCGCGCCTGCGCAGGGCTTAGTGAAGGAGTCCTCTTGACAGCCGTGACCTTCCACCGCCGCTACCGGCTTCCCGCGGACCGGATGACCGTCGCCGGCGTCGCCGTCCTGGCCGTCCTGGTGACGGTGGCGATCCTGGCGCCGGTCGTGGCGCCGCACGACCCGCTCGCCATCGACTTCCCGGCCGCGTTGAGCGGCCCGAGCGCCGATCACCTGCTCGGGGCCGACCAGTCCGGCCGCGACATCCTGTCCCGCCTGATCCACGGCGCGCGGGCGGGGCTGCTCGGCCCGCTCCTGGTGGTGACCCTGTCGACGGTGGCGGGCACCCTGCTCGGCGTCCTGGCCGCCTGGACCGGCGGTCTGCTCGACGCCGTCCTGTCCCGCGCCATGGACTTCGTCTTCGCCTTTCCCGCGCTGCTGCTGGCGATCACGCTGGTGGCCATGTTCGGCCCCGGCCTGACCGCGCCCGTCGTGGCGATGAGCATCGCCTACACCCCCTACGTCGGACGGCTGGCGCGCGGCGTCGCCCTGCGCGAGATGTCCCGCCCCTACATCCACGCCTACCGGGTGCAGGGCTGGTCCGGGTGGGTCATCTGCCTGAGACACCTGGTCCCCAATGTCGTCCCGCTGATCCTCGCCCAGTCGGCGATCAACTTCGGCTACGCGCTCATGGACCTCGCGGCGCTGTCCTTCCTCGGGTTCGGCACGCAACCGCCCGTCCCCGATTGGGGCGCCATGATCAACGAAGGGGCCTCCGCCCTGCTCCAGGGCGCCATGCTGCCCGCGCTGGCCCCCGGCGCGGCCGTCGTGATCACGGTGGTGGCCTTCAGCGTCGTCGGCGAGGGCATCGCCGACCGGGTCTCCGGGAGGGAGCGCTGATGCTCCAGATCGACGATCTGACCGTACGGCTGGCGCCCGGCCAGGCGGCCCGGCCCATCCTGGACGCGGTGTCGCTGCGCGTCGCCCAGGGCGAGGCCGTCGGGCTCGTCGGCGAGTCCGGGTCGGGCAAGTCCGTCACCTGCCGGGCCGTGCTCGGCCTGCTGCCCGGGCGGACCGCCGTGAGCGGGCGCGTCCTGGTCGACGGCCAGGACGTGCTGGCGCAGACCGCCGCGGGGCTGCGTGACCTGCGCCGCCGCCGAGTGGCGATGATCTTCCAGGATCCGCGGGCGTCGATCAATCCCGTCCGGCGGATCGGCGACTTCGTGACCGAGGGACTGCGGGCGGGCGGGCTGCCGTACCGGCAGGCCCTCGATCGGGCGGAGGGGCTGCTGGAGGCGGTGGGCATCGAGGACCCGAAAGCCGCGCTGCGCCGTCACCCGCACGAGTTCTCCGGCGGGATGCTGCAACGGGTGATGATCGCCGGGGCGCTGGCCGCGGAGCCCGACCTGCTGCTCGCCGACGAGCCGACGACCGCCCTGGACGTCACGACGCAGGCGGAGGTCATCGCGATCCTGTCCCACCTCAGGACCGCGCGCGGGATGGGCATGCTGTTCGTCACCCACGACCTGGAGCTGGCCGCGGCCATCTGCGACCGCATCTACGTGATGTACGCGGGCCGGATCGTCGAGGAGCAGGCCACCGGCGAGCTCTTCGCCCGGCCCCGGCACCCGTACACGGCCGGGCTGCTGGCGGCCACGCCCCGGCTGGAGTCGCACGAGCCGCCGCACGGCGTGCCCGGCAGGCCGTTGTCGCTGGCCGAGTCCCCGGCCGGGTGCGCCTTCGAGGCCCGCTGCGGTCTGGCCGTCGAGCGATGCCGGGAGCAACGGCCCGACCTGGAGATCCTGGAACGCGCGCGGGTGGCGTGCCTGAGAGCTGGAGAGCCGGTCCATGACTGAGAACGTGCTGGAGGTCGAGGGGCTGCGCAAGGCGTACGGCCACAAGGCGGCCGTGGACGGCGTCTCCTTCTCGCTGCGGGCCGGCGGCTCGCTCGCCGTGGTGGGCGAGTCGGGCTCGGGCAAGACGACGACCGCGCGGATGCTCGTCGGCCTGGAGATCCCGGACGCCGGGCGGATCAGCGTCGAGGGCCGGAACCGCTCGCGCGCCCCGCGGGGCCGCCGGGCCAGGCTGTCGCGGGCGCGCGAGATCCAGATGGTCTTCCAGGACCCCTACCTCTCCCTGGATCCGCGGATCAGCGTGAGCGAATGCGTGGAGGAGCCGCTACGGCTGCATTTCGCCCTGGACAAGCAGGCCCGGCGGGCCCGGCGGGAGGAGCTGCTGGAGCGCGTCGGGCTCGGCGAGCGTGAGGCCGCCGTACGGCCCAGGCGCTTGTCCGGCGGCCAGCGCCAGCGGGTCGCCATCGCCCGCGCGCTGGCCACCGCGCCGAAGGTGCTGATCCTGGACGAGGCCACCTCGGCGCTCGACGTGTCCATCCAGGCGCAGATCCTCGACCTGCTGGCGCGCATCCGCCGCGACCTCGACATCGCCTACCTGTTCATCACCCACGACCTGGCCCTGGTCCGGCACGCGGCCGACGACATCGTCGTGCTCCACCGCGGCAGGGTCGTCGAGGCCGGGCCGACCGCGCAGGTCCTGGCCGCCCCCCAGCATCCCTACACCCGCCTGCTGCTGCACTCCGTGCCGCGGCCGGGCTGGGATCCCGCCCAGATCGCCGCCGACCGGCGCGCCCTTCAGGAGATCATGTGAGTGAGCTCGCACACCTGTCCGCCACGCAAGCCCTGAAGCTGTTCAGGACCCGGGCCCTGTCGCCCGTCGAGCTCATGACCGCGGTCATCGAGCGGGCCGAGGCCGTCGAGCCGCGGGTCAACGCGCTCAGCGAGACGATGTTCGACGAGGCGCTCGACCAGGCCAGGAAGGCCGAGCGCGCCTACCTCGGCAACGGGTCGCCGCGACCGCTCGAAGGGCTGCCCGTCGCCACCAAGGACGAGCAGCCGATCGCGGGAATGCGCGCCAGCGACGGTTCCCTGGCCTACGCCGGCCACGTCGCCGACACCACCCATCCGGTCGTCGAACGGGTCGTCGCCGCCGGCGGGATCGTCCATGCCCGCACCACCACGCCGGAGTTCTGCTGCGCCGCCTACACGCACTCCCGGCTGTGGGGCCTCACCCGTAACCCCTGGAACCTGGACTACTCGCCCGGCGGTTCCTCCGGCGGCGCGGGCGCGGCCCTGGCGTCGGGGACGGCGACGCTCGCCACGGGGTCCGACATCGGCGGCTCGATCCGGCTGCCCGCCGCGGCCACCGGCACGGTCGGATACAAGCCGCCTTACGGGCGGGTGCCCGCGATGTCGCCGTACAACCTGGACCACTACTGCCATGACGGGCCGATGGCCCGTACCGTCGCCGACTGCGCGCTCCTGCAGAACGTCATCGTCGGGCCGCACCCGGCCGACGTCGTCTCCATCCGCCCCGCCGCGCACCTCCCCGAACGCCTCGGCGACGTCGCGGGATTGCGCATCGCCTATTCCCCCGACCTGGGGAACTGGGAGATCGAGCCGGACGTCGCGGCCAACACCCGCGCGGTCGCCGACGCGCTGGCCGCGGCCGGCGCCATCGTGGAGCAGGTGGAGGTGCCGTTGCGGCGCGCCGACGTCATGCGCGCGGCCTTCATCCACTTCGGCGCCATCTTCGGCCCCATGGTCGCCGGCGTGGCGGAGACGCACCGCGACGAGCTCACGCCCTACGCCCTCGCCTTCGCCGAGGACTCGCGCGCCGCGCTGGCGCGGGACGGCTTCCTGGCCGGGCTGGAGCTGGAGGGCCGCATCTACGCCGTGATCGGCGACCTGCTCGACCGGTACGACGCGCTGATCTGCCCCACCGCGGGCACCGCCGCGCTGCCCGCGGGCGAGGACTACGTGGACACCAAGCTGACGGTCAACGGGGTCCAGCTCGACCACTACCTGGAGTACTCGCTGACGACCGTCTTCAACATCGCCAGCCGCTGCCCCGTGCTCAACGTCCCGTCCGGTCTCGCGTCGAACGGCGTGCCGACGGGGGCGCAGATCGTCGGCCGCAGCTACGACGACGCGACGGTCTTCCACATCGGCGCCGCCGTCGAACGCGTCCTGCCGTGGCCCACCCGCCCGCAGCTCTGAGGAGACCTACATGACTTTTGCCGACAAAACTGCCGACATCGTGTTCCTCAACGGCCGGGTGCGTCCCATGGCCGGCGCTCCCAGCCGTGCGGTGGCCGTACGCGACGGGCGGATCCTGGCGCTCGGCGAGGTCGAGGAGGTGCGCGACCTGGCCGGCCCGCGGACCGAGATCGTCGATCTGGCCGGCCGCACCCTGCTTCCCGGGTTCCAGGACGCCCACGTGCACCCGGTGCTGGCCGGGCTCTCCATGACCCGGTGCGACCTGCACGAGGCGCGGGACGCCGCCGACGCCCTCGCCGTCGTCCGCGCGTACGCCGCGGCCAATCCCGAGGTGCGCTGGATCTCCGGCGGCGGCTGGTCCATGGAATGGTTCCCCGGCGGCACGCCGAGCCGGATCGCCCTCGACGAGGTCGTCCCCGACCGGCCGGTCTACCTGACCAACAGGGACGGGCACGGCGCATGGGTCAACACCGAGGCCCTGCGGCTGTGCGGCGTCCACGACGGAACCCCCGACCCGAACGACGGGCGCATCGAGCGCGAACCCGACGGAACCCCTCAAGGAACCCTGCACGAGGGCGCCGCCGCGCTCGTGGGCAGGCACGTGCCCGAGCCCACGGACGAGGACCTGCTCCGCGGCCTCCAGGCCGGCCAGCGACGCCTGCACCAGGCCGGAGTGACGGCATGGCAGGACGCGATGGTCGGCCCGGAGGTCCAGCGCGCCTACGAGGCCGCCGCCGACGCCTCGATACTCACCGGGCGCGTGGTCGGCGCCCTGTGGTGGGATCGAGACCGGGGCGAGGAGCAGATCCCCGAACTGCTCGCCCGCCGTACCACCACCGGACGGTTCAGAGCCACCAGCGTGAAGATCATGCAGGACGGCGTGGCGGAGAACTACACCGCCGCCATGACCTCCCCCTACCTGGACGGCTGTGGATGCCGGACCGGCAACAGCGGCATCAGCTTCGTCGGGCCCGAGGACCTGCGCGCCTACGTCACCCGGCTGGACGCCGTCGGGGTCCAGGTCCACGTGCACGCCGTCGGCGACCGGGCCGCCAGGGAGGCGCTGGACGCGTTCGAGGCGGCGCTCAAGGTCAACGGGCGCAAGGGCAACCGGCATCACATCGCCCATCTCCAGGTCGTCCATCCCGACGACGTGCCGCGGTTCGCGGCCCTGGAGGTCACCGCCAACATCCAGCCGTTGTGGGCGGCGCACGAGCCGCAGATGGACGAGCTGACCATTCCCTTCCTCGGCGACCGGCGCGCCGCCTGGCAGTACCCCTTCGGCGACCTCCTGCGCTCGGGCGCCGCCCTCGCCGCGGGCAGCGACTGGCCGGTCAGCAGCCCGGACCCGTTCCTCGGCATCCACGTCGCCGTCAACCGGATGCTCCCCGACGGATCGGGGCGGCCGTTCCTGCCCGCGCAGCGCCTCCCGGTGGCGGCGGCCCTGTCGGCGTACACGATCGGCACCGCCCGGCTCAACCACCTCGACACCAGGACCGGGACCATCGAGCCCGGCAAGCTCGCCGACCTCATCGTCACCGACGCCGACCCGTTCGCCGTACCCCCCGGTGACCTGGGCGGCATCACCGTCCTCGCCACCTACGTGGAGGGACGACAGGTGCACACGCATCCGTCCTTCTGACCGCTCGCCACCGGCGGAACCGGCTCCGTCCTCTCCGCCCGTCGCGGCGGAAGGGGCGGCGGCCGCGTTCGTTCAACACGGGTCCGCCGAGCAAGAACGCGTGGTCGAAGAGGCCTGGCCAGTCGCCGTGACGTCCACCGGCGTGGCCGAGGCGATCCAGCACCAGTTCGTCCACGGACCCTCGGTCGGCCGGCTCAGCCTGGACCGATGTCACTTGAGGGCACGGCGGCGTACCCCGATCTCGCGCAATTACCGCCTTTGGTGCGGCGGGCGGTCGAGGTCGCGCGGCGGGCGGGCTTCGGGACGTCCTGCCGTCCCGAGCAGGGACGGTTGCTGCTGGCCCTGGCCGCCGGGGCCGAGATGATCGGCGAGACCGGGACGGGGTGCGGGGTGGGGCTCGCCTGGCTGGCGTCAGGGCGCGGCCCGGGACCCGGTTGGTCAGCGTCGAACGGGACGCGGTCTCGGCGGCCCTGGCCGCCGAGGTGTTCTTCGATCAGCCACAGGTGTCGGTCGTCCATGGCGACTGGCGGGAGATCCACCGGGACGCGCCGTACGACCTGCTCGTCCTCGACGGAGGCGGCCAGGGCAAGCACGGCGAGCCGCCCGCCGACCCGCACCGGCTGCTCAGGCCCGGCGGCACGCTGGTCATCGACGACCTGACCCCGGCCCGGCACTGGCCGCCCCGGTTCGACGGGAGCGTCGACCGGACCCGGATGCACTGGATCGACCACCCCGGCATGGACACGGCGGAACTGCGGCTCGCACCCGACCTGGCCGCGCTGGTGGCCACCCGCCGCTTCGCCGAGGCACCCGACCGGGAACGTTGATCTGCGCCCGGGCGGCGGTGCGGTTCTCAGCGAGGAGGGGTTCGCGCCGGCAGAGCGAGCGGCGGCGCGCCGGCCGACCGGTCGACGGCACGCCAGGCGTTCGTGGTGCAGTGCACCTCTCCTCCGCCTCTGTGCGCCCATGCGTAGTCCTCCACCCAGCGCACCCTCACGCCCTGCGCGGCCAGCGCCTGCTCGGTGGCCCGCCGGAACACGTCCGCGCCGCCCACCCGCGGCCCGTGCGGGTCGGGCGCCGCGAACTCGCGCGCGTTCACCGACAGCCCGTTGGGGATGCCGGGCGTGTAGGCGCGCAGCAGCGACGTCCCCTCGTGCCTGGAGAACAGGACCGGCAGCCGGACCAGCTCGTCCGCGCGCAGCCCGGTCGCGGCGAGCACGACGGCGAGCTGCCGGTCGATGTGCGCGGCGGCTTCCTCGTCAGCGGCGAGCGCCTCGCCGTCGGCGAGGTACTCCCTGATCGTCGGCACGTTCTCCGCGGCGGTGCCCGCCTGCAGCGGCGTGTCAGCGTCCGGCACCCGCCGCAGCAGCCGTACGGCGAGCCGCGGGTCGGCCACCATGAGCGTCCAGCCCCGCTCGTTGTCGGCCCGGACGACGTGCAGCGTCTCGTCCACGTGGCCGACCAGCAGCCAGGACGTGTCGACCACGACCGGCGGCTGGTAGCCCTCCCCGGTCAGCAGCTTGACGAACGCCGGGTCCGGCTTCATGGTCGGGCCCGAGCCGTACAACATCCGCCCGTACGGATAGCCGCGGTACGGCGGGAACGACTCGATGTTGCCGGTCGCGCTGCGCAGGTCGGTGATCGGATCGCGGGCGGCGCCGGTGAGTTCCTGCACCACCGCGACGCCCGGCCCCCGCAGGTCCCGGAACAGCAACCGGCCGAGCGGGCGCATCGTCAGCCGCCCGCCCACGTCCAGCGTGCCGGCCGAGCGGGCCATCACCCGCATGGTCCGCGGCCCGTCCGGCCCCGGCACGCTCGCCGTCATCGGCTCGAAGACGTCCTGCCACCACACGTCCCGCCACGACTGCGCGGTGCCGGCCGTGAAGGTCAGGCCGCCCTGCCGTACGGCGTGCCGCAACGAACCGGCGAAGCGTGACCAGCCGTCCGGGAAGCCGGGCGTCAGCGGGGGCATGCCGCCGGGCCAGCCGGGCCCCTTGCCAGGACGGCCGGCGAACACCCGGGTGACGGGCTGCAGGTCGTTCTGCAGCAGCAGGGGCGCCTCCCTCAGCTGGACCCGGTCGGTCCCGCTCCGGCCGCGGTCGGTCACGGTCACCGTCACGGTGGCCCTGCCGTCCCAGCGCGCGGCGTCGCGGACCACGTCGCGTCCTTCGAGGGCGAGCTCCATGCCGGAGCGCAGTTCGGCCGCCGTCAGCCGGCCCTCGCCCTCGGGGACGAGGGGGCGGTGGCGGTCGCCGTCCCGGACGAACACCCGGACGGCGTCCGTGTCGACGCCGAGCCGTCCGGTGGCCTGATCGCTGAGGCCGCGCATCGGCAGCAGCCGCATCGGCGCCAGGTCGAGGGCGTCTGCCGGGCCGTTCACGCGCGAGTCGGCGGCGTCGTTGCAGGCGGCCAGCCTGCGGTCCACCTCGATGTCCAGCGTGTCCAGATCGGCGGGATCGACCTCGCAGCGCAGCTCGCTGTCGTCGAGGTTCGGCAGGAAGAGCGCGCCGCGCCGCTCGGTCCAGCCGTCCTTTCCCACCTCGTCGCCGGGGCCCACCCGGCCGTCCCTGTCGGTGTCGGCCCGCAGATCCGGGCGCGGCGCGGCGCCGGCGTCGTTCGGCGCCGCGCCCGCGGGCGCGGCGCCGAACAGCACCAGCCCGGCCATCCCCGCCGCCAGCAGTCCTCTCATCCCGCACCCTCCCCGGTATTTATCCCACCTGCGATAAATCGAATGTATCACAGGTGGGATACGATGAAGGGGTGCCCAAGATCGTCGATGCCGACCTGCGCCGCCGCGACATCGTCGAGGCGGTCTTCCGGCTGGTCATCCGCGACGGCGTGCAGAGCGCCTCGCTGCGCAAGGTGGCCGACGAGGCGGGGCTCAACGTCGGCTCCGTCCGGCACTACTTCGACAGCCACGAGGACCTGCTGCGCTGCGCCGCGCAGAGCGTCGTCGATCGCATCTCGGCCCGCATCGAGGCGCACGTCGCCCGGCTCGACGGCGTGGCGGACCGGCGTCCCGTCGTCGAGGACATGCTCGCCGAACTGCTCCCCCTCGACGAGCGACGGCGTGACGAGTGCACGATCGCGTTCGCCTTCGTCTGCGAGTCGCGCTGGAACCCCGAGCTGCGCCCGCTCGCCGAGCAGGTGCTGACGGGACCCAGGCGGCTGGTCCGGCGCGTCGCGGACGCCGCCGGGATCGAGGACCGCGACGATCACGTCGAACGGCTGTGCGCGCTGATCGACGGGCTCGCCTTCAAGGGCGCCTTCGCCCCGGCCATCGACGACCCCGGCGCCCATCTGCGACTGGTCCGCGAACAGCTCGACCACATGTACGCCTCCCGCTGAGCGGCGACCCGGCCCGGTACCCGGGCCGGTCGCTCACGCGGCTGGGACGTCTCCACGACCCGCTTGCCCGATTCATGACGATGTCATGTGCAGCGGGTGATCACGTCTCTGGTTCGTGTCGCGCCTGACCAGCAGGGTTGTTGTCAGTCGATCTGAAGGAGACGTCATGACTTCCCTGCGCTGGAGAACC
>NZ_JBIAOF010000026.1:0-35261 GCF_042878785.1 Nonomuraea sp. NPDC003560
CACCCCGGCCCCGATCCCGCAGACACTGACCGCTTAACCTGCAGATACAGGATCACGCGAAGATCGATTCGTACACCACGTCCGTGGACGTGACCAGAAGTGGGTGCTGAACTCGGCATTGTTCCCATGTACTGCTGTAGGTGAGAGGGGCGGGTCAAGGCGTTGAAGTTGAGTGCCACCCTCGCAGACGGGACACACCAGGCGTGAGACTCAAGGAGAGTCAAGCGTTGCTCAAGCGTGCGGATCGCCTGAGGCGCATGAGTGGCTCGATCGAACACGCATGCGACAACCTTGCCAGGCTCGCAGACGCACCCCAAACGCCCAGCTATATAAGGGTCAGGCACCGGTTTGTGTACGCCGCGTTGCCCGCGCAACCTTCCTACACAAGACGTCTCCCTACACTCCCCAACCGCCCGCCTGTGGCGAGGCTCATCTCGCCTCGCGGTATATCGCTGCGCTTCTACATGACATGTCTTTTCGAGGCGCAAATGCAAAGAAGAGGCGGGGGTCGCCCTGTCAATAACCGACCCCTTATTGTGGGCGGGAGCGACATTGGCTGGGTCGACTTAGTTGCGGCCTCGCGGCCTACGCGGAATGCATCTCATTACGGTGAATCGGAGAGGAAGCGGCGCTTGATACGCTCAGCCCTTTCCCGGCTAGCCTCCCCTGAGGTCAGACTCGCAGAGCTTCAGCAAGCGCGTTCCTATGCAACGTATGAACGCTTTCAGCTCTTAGATGACGGGGGCGTTCGCCCAGATGGGAGCAATATACACTATATAGTCCCTAGAAAGAATGAGCATTATTTAGAAATTCCGGTCCCCTTCTTTACGCGAGGATGGATATATGTACTGGAGGATTCGGAAATATCCCTGCTTCTCGCGCTACTCGCCCAGCGGGCAATGAATCGAGGCGAACTATGGGTCAAGATTGAAGAGTTTGATCGCCTCAATAGGTTTGGGTTGAGTCGAGAGTCGTATTCGTCTCATCAGGCACTTTCTCTATTTCGGCTAATAGAAGTCCGCCCCGGAGAGCAACGAAAGGGCGACGGTACTGTGCCGGGCTTCTATGGAGTCTCAGGTGATACGCCTTTACATGAGTTCTGCGTCCACGATGACGCATTTAACAGAGGGGCACTAGATGTAGTCCTGCGAGCGTTAGCTTGAACCCGCACCCGGCACGCCGGGCGTCGGTCGGCAGGCCCAACTCCGTGCTGGGCTTCATCTTGTCCTTCGGATTGCCCACCTGGCGTCTGTTGGCGCGTGGGCGGTGCTGGTCGCGACCGGCCGGAGAGCCGCAGCGCGGCCAGCGACCGCCCGACGCGCGGCAGCACGCCGCAGGCGGGCTGCCCTTGATCACGTGTAGATAAGTTGCTTTCTGATCTTGCTGCCCGTCTATGTCCTGCCTGTTTGGCCCTGGTCGTCTGGAGAGCTGCTCAGCTCGCTTGTGAGTAGACCTCGGCATTCGCCCAAACGCGCTCGAAGCTGGCCAGGTAGGTGGCCGCCGCTGCTTCCTGCTCCATGGCACGGAGATGCATGACGGGAGCTTGAGCTGCGGGCGTGCCGTAGGCGTGGCAGTTGACCAGTAGGTCGGTGTCGGCTCGGTAGATCGAGTTGTAGAGGACCGTTCGGTGGAGGCGGATCTGCGCGTTCTCGATGTCAGCCAGTGGCCGGTAGAGGGTCAGTGCGTTCTGTACGCGCCCGGCCATGACGTCGGCGCCGATGGTCTCGTCGATCCCGCGTGCAGCTACGGAGGGGGCGTCAGGATCGCCGAGGAGGACGCGCACTCGTACGCCTGCCCGTGCCTTCTGGGCCAGGAGGCGAATGAGGCCGGCGTCCTCGGCGAGGAAGAGGCCGCTGTAGGTGAGGATGCCGATCTCCCTGGTGGCTGACTGGAACAGGTGTCGCCATGTGGCTCGGGGGACTGCCCAGCGGTGTGGGTAGATGGCCAGGACTTCGTCGTTCAGGGGGCGTTGCTGCTGAGCGATGTCGGGCCAGAGTTCGGCTTCTTCGACCTGGAGGAGATCGGCGATGGCCCAGCGGTGGCGCGGATAGGGGATGCGGCCCTTGAGCCACCGGTGCACGGTCTTCGGGTCTACGGCGAGGTGTGCGGCGACGTCCGCGGGCTGGAGGCGGGCGGTGTTGAGGGCGTGGCGAAGGTTGTCATTCATGCGCACCTCTCGCGTGACCAGGGGCTATGCCTGGACGCTAACACGAGACGTCCCTAGACGTCCCTGAGTTGCGGTGTAGAGGTTCCGCTGTGCGGGCGAATCTCGACGTACACAGTCCGTAACAGCGAAGGGACGGCTCGTTATGGCGAGCATGAAGGAACGACAGCACGCATACGCTCAGCGCGTGCTCACTGCACTGAGGGACGAGCTTGCGGAGCGGGACGTTCCCGCGGTGCTCGTCGTGGCCGAGGACGGCCGGCCAGGGCTGGACGTGACGGACAGCCGATTCCGGGTCCGACGCGTCTTCGTCCACCTCGCGTTCTGCTGGTTCTACTGGGGTGCCCAAGGGGACGAGCGGGTGACCTGCTTGCGCATGGCCGCGGCCGTCGAGCGCATCACGGAGGCCGCGCAGGACGGCTGGCACGAGGGGGAGCAGGGCGAACTCGGCATCGACCTGCAGCGGATCGTCGAGGCCTATGGGGCCTGAAGTACGTCGACGGTGAACAAGTGGCTCACTGGTTGGCGGATCTTCACACAGATCGCTGACCGGTTTCGAGAACGGATCGCGATGAGCATGTACCCAGCGGGTTCGATGATGCCGTCCGAGGCGGCGCTGTGCGCGGAGTTCGGAGTGGCACGCAACACGGTGCGCCGGGCGCTGGCGATGCTGGAGGACGAAGGGCTGATCGTCACCATCCCAGCGAAAGGCCGGCTGGTCCTCGGCGGAGACAAGCCGAAGGAGGAGCCGTACCTGTATCAGGTGATCGCGCGGAAGCTGCGAGGTCAGATCGAGCGCGGGGAGCTGGCGCCCGGTAGCACCCTGCCGAGCGAGTCGCACTTGCGGCGGGAACACAAGGTGTCGCGGAGCACCGTCCGGCAGGCGCTTGCGGTGCTGGAGCAGGAAGGGCTGATCGTGTCGGAGCACGGGCGAGGGCGGTTCGTGCGCAAGTGAGGACGTCCTGGGACGTCCCGGCGAGTGGTCTGGAGTGTTTCCGGCATCCCGTGCCTATCGTGAACAACGTGGGACAAGCTGAATGGGCTCATGACCTCGCCAAGGACCTGCTGGAGACGACGTTGCCGCGGCGCTGGGCGCACACCCAGGGGGTAGCCGCCCGCGCCGTGTCTCTGGCGCCGATCCTCGGCGACGAGGCCGACACCCTGACCGCCGCCGCCTACCTGCACGACATCGGATACGCCCCCGATCTCGTCTCGACCGGCTTCCACGCTCTCGACGGGGCGCGCTACCTGCGCGACGTCCACCAGGCGGACGAGACGCTCTGCCGTCTGGTCGCGCACCACTCCTGCGCCGTCAATGAGGCACGCGAACGGTCTCTCTTCACCGAGCTGACCCAGGAGTTCGATGAGGAGCGACCGGAGCTGGTCCAGGCGCTGACCTACTGCGACATGACCACAGGGCCGTCCGGACAGCATCTCGACGTCACGGAGCGTCTGGCCGAGATCCATTCCCGGTACGGCCCCGAACACCTGGTCAGCCGGTCGATCACCACTTCCACGCCGTGCATCCTGTCCGCGGTGCGGGCGGTGCAGGCGGCGCTAGCCGATGTGGGGAAGGGCGGTGCCGGCTAGGTAGTGCTCGATGCGCATCCGCATCGACCGGTCCATCGACAGTTCGATGACCTGATCGCGAGGCACCCAGCGGACCTCGCGGGACTCGTCGCTCGGTGTCGGCTCGCCGCTGATCGCCCGGCCCGTCAGGACAAGGGAGAACTCCTGGCGGACCTCGCCGTTGGAGGTGTAGAGGATCACGTGCCGGGGGTCGCTGTAGGTTCCGACCAGGCCGGTGATCTCGCAGGTGATCCCGGTCTCTTCGAGGGTCTCCCGGACTGCGGCCTGCGGGATGGACTCGCCCAGATCGATGGCGCCCCCCGGAACGGCCCAGTTGCCGTTGTCGCTGCGGCGGATCATCAGGATCTCGTCCGCGGCGTTGGTGACGATGACGTTCACGGACGGGACCAGGCTGTTGGGGGCCGGCGCGTCGGGGTCGTCGTAGTAGTCGATCCGCTTGGCCACGGCTCAGGACCCTACCGGCCGGGCGCCGTCCCAGACGCGCTCGAAGCTCTCGGCGTACGTGGCGACCATGTCTCCGCCGACGACCTTGCGGAGGTGCAGGACCGGCGCGTTGCCGGCGGGGACGCCGTACACATGGGTGTTGACGAGGAACTGATCGTCAGCTTGATAGATCGAGTTGTAGAGCACTGTGGCGTGCAAGCGGAACTCCACGTTCTCTCGTCCCCGTAGGGATCGGTACAGGACCAGTACGTTGCGGATCTTGGCGGCCATGCCGTCGTCGATGCCCTCGTCCCTGCCGCGCTGGGCTACCTCGGCGCAGTCGGGATCGCCGAGCAGGATGCGCACCCGTACGCCGGCGTCGGCCTTCTCGCCGAACATGCGCACCATGCCTGTGTCGTCGGCAAGGAACAAGCCGCTGTAGACGAGCACGCCGATCTCCTCGGACGCGCTTGAGAAGAGCCGTCCCCAAACGTCCCTGGGGACGGCCCAGCGGTGCGGGTAGACGGTGACGATCTCTGACTCCGACGCGGCGGCGACCTGGTCGCGGGTCAGGGCCTCCGGCCAGAGGTAGGTCTCCTCGGCATCGAGGTAGGAAGCCACCGCAAATCGATGTTTTCGGTACGGCGCGCGCCCCTTGGTGATCCACCGTTCGACCGTCTTGGGGTCGACCTGGATGGCATTGGCCAGGTCGGTGATGCTCACGCCCTTCTGCAGAAGGGCGGCACGTAGCCGTTCGTTCGCCATATCACCTGCTCCGGGGACGTCCGGGGACCTGCACATCGTAGGCCGGACGTCTTGAACATGTCCCGTCGTGTAGTGATCTCGTCCTCACTCTCCGTCGCAATCTTGGTGTCACAAGGCAACGCCAGACCGACCGAAAGGAGACGTGATCAACATGAACCACGACATCTACCCGGACCCCACCTGCCATTGCGGGGCACTCATCGCCAGGGGGCAGGAGAGCTGCCGCAAGTGCCGGGCCCGTGGGCGCTGGCTCAAGAAGCAGGCCGCCAAGAACCGGGGCGGCAGGCGGAGCGGCGAGGTCCGGCGTCCCCCGCGCGCTCCTCGCGGCCTGGCCGCCATGGGGGTGAGCTGGACGTGATCCCGCTGATCCTCGCCGGAGTTCTCGGCATCGCTCTGCTCGTCGGGTACGTCATGGTCCTCGTCGGCATCCGCCGAGAGGACAAGGCCCTGAGCCTGCGGCAGCACCCGGACGGAGCGTCCGCGTCGCTGGCGCGGAAGGTTACCGGCTGCTACGCCCGGAGCGGCGTGCAGTGGACGTAGCCAACTGCTCCTCGACCCGCGCGAGGCGCTCCGACAGATCCCGCACCGTACTGCGCAGCTCGCTCACTTCGCTCGCCAAGTCGCCGACCCCGGGGACTTCGCCAGCCTCCCGTACGAACACGCCCTTGCCCTGCTGGCCGATCACCAGGCCCTCGTTCCGCAGGATGCCGACCGCCATCTTCACCACGGACAGCGAGGCGTCGTACTGCTCGGCGAGTTGGGCGGTGGAAGGCAGAGGTGTGCCAGGCGCGAGAGAGCCGCCGTTGATCTTCGCTCGGAGATCGTCGGCGATCTGGAGGTAGCCGGGGCGCCCGGTGTTCTTGACCATCGCAGTCCATCACACCACGAAACGACAACCAAGCCAACCGAGAGGACGTTGACAACCGAGCCAACTAGGTTAACTATGTTGACTACGACGAATAAGGAGGTCACTGCCCATGCGTTCCGTTCCGATCCCCGTGGATGTCAGCAAGCTCGCCATCACCTGCGTCAAGGCCGCGCGTCCGCGCGTGCTCAACCGGGACACCGGCGAGATCAAGACCGACAAGAACGGCAACACCGTCTTCGAGGTCACCGTCTCCGTGGAGGACGAGTTCGGCCGGATCGAACTCGTCAAGATCGCCACCACCGGAGAGCCGCCCATCAACGTCGGCGATCAGGTCAACCCGGTCGGACTCCTCGGCTACGTCTGGGAGATCGCCGGCCGGTGGGGCATCAGCTACCGCGCCTCGGCCCTGCTCCCGATCCGGGAGACCGCCGATGCGTGACACGCTCGTCCTGCTCGCAGCCCTGGCCGCTCTCGCGGCCGGGCTGTGGGCCTGGCGCCGCTGGCATCCGGCGTCTTTCTGGGTGGTGCTCGGCTACCCGATCACCGCTCTGTCTGTACGCGCGTCCTGGCGACGCGTGGCCCTCGGCTGCGGGCTGACCAAGAAGCGGCAGCGTTTCTGGTTCACCACCGTGCCCGGCCTGGTCGCCTCCAGCGGCACGGTCAGGGTCAAGCGTCGCTTCCAACGGGTCGCGGTCGACACCAAGCCGTTCATGTGGCTGCCGCTGCCCACCCGGCACGGCTGGCGTGTCACCCTTCACACACTGGAAGGCCAGACACCCGGCGACTACGCCGACGCTGCCGAACGCCTGGCGCACTCCTGGGGCGTACACGCCATCCGTGCCTCATCACCCAGACCTGGGCGGGTGGTGCTCATGGCCACCATGCGAGATCCGTTGGTCAGGGTCGACAGCCTGCCCGCCTCGACGGAGCTGCTCAAGGTGACGGTCGGTCGGCTGGAGAACGGCAAGCCGTGGACTATTGACTTCCGGACCGTTCCGCACTGGCTCAACGCGGGAGCCACCCAGTCCGGCAAGTCGAACCTCGCCAACGCTTTGATCGTCGGCCTGGCTCCACAACCCGTGGCACTGGTCGGCTTTGACCTGAAAGGCGGGGTCGAGTTCACTCCCTACAGTCCACGACTGTCCGCGCTGGCCACCTCGCGCGCCGAGTCGGTCACGCTGCTGGATGACCTTGTCGGCCTGATGGTCGATCGGATGGGACTGTGCCGTCAGGCCGGTGCTCGGAACATCTGGCAGCTCCCGCCCGGCATCCGCCCGATCCCGATCGTGGTCCTGGTCGACGAGCTGGCCGAGCTGTATTTGATGGCCGACAAGTCCGAGAAGGACGAGATCGCCAAGACATCGACGGCGCTGCTTCGGGTGGCTCAGCTCGGTAGGGCGTTCGGCATCTACCTCTTCTGCTGCGGTCAAAGGATCGGCTCCGATCTCGGGCCTGGCGTCACCGCACTACGCGCCCAGTGCTCGGGACGGATCTGCCACCGCGTCAACGATCCCGAAACCGCCACCATGACCCTCGGCGACCTCGACCCGGCCGCCCTGGTCTCCGCCCGTGCCATCCCCGCCGAGACGCCCGGCGTGGCCATCGTCGCCGGCCAGGACGGCCAGTGGTATCGCGCCCGATCCTTCTACGTCACCGAGCAGGCCGCCGAACACGCCGCTCGTGCTCACGCCGATGTCACTCCGTCCTGGACCGAGATCACCACCCACCTGCCCGAAGCCGTCAACGCCTGATCAGATCGAAAGGAGGGCAACGATGCGACGCCTGGCCCGTTGGCTGCTCGATTCCGGTCCCGTGCTCGTCCTGGCTGTCATCGCCGGTGCCGGATCGTTCACCCACATCCGCGACACCGCGGCCGAGCACGGTCAGACCGGCTGGATGTCCTGGGCCGTCGCCGTCTGCATCGATCTGACCTGCGTCATGGCCGCCCGTGAACGCCAGCACGACAAGAAGACAGACAGAGCGCGTCGCGGGTTCGTCTCGTGGCCCGTCCTGGTCCTGGTCGGCGGCATCGCGTTGTCCTTGGCCGCCAACCTTGCCCAGGCCGCTCCAACCGTCTGGGGGTGGATCACCGCCGCCACTCCGGCCGGTGCCTTCCTGCTCGCCATCTCGATGCTCGAACGCCGCGCCTCCCACGTCGCTCCTGAACCGCACGAGGCAACGACCTCGCCCGTCGTGACGCCGTCCGCCGTTTCGGAACCTCCGCGTACCGACGAAGAGAACCGCCAGGACGGACTCGCGCCTGCACTCCTCGACTACGCCCGCCGTGTCGCCGACGAACACCAGGCTCGCCACGGCAAGCCCATCACCAGCGACACCCTACGCACCCATCTCGGCGTGTCCGGCCAACTCGCCTCGGACCTGCTCAACAGCCTACGAACCGCCTGATCCAGAAGGGAGATCATCTGATGAACCGCACCGACCTGATCGACGGCCTGCTCAACCTGGCCGCATTCCTGGAGGCTCACCCAGAGGTGCCCGTCTCCTCGAACGTCGTCGTCCATCACTTCCCTGAGCACGACAACGACGCCGACATGCGCGCCGAGATCGACCACATCGCTGCCCACGTCGGCTCTCGCATCGAGTTCGACGACTCCCCGTACGGCCATTACGCAACTTCGGTCTGCTTCGGGCCCGTGGAGTACCGAGCGGTGGCGATCCTGGCAGCCGCGCGAGCCCGCCACGACGCCGAAAGAAGCTACTTCGGCTGCATCAAGCACGACTCGGCAACCTGACCACCGGAGGCTCGATCATGCGCATCCGCATCGACGGCACCCGTGCCGAGGTCATCGACGCCCTGTTCCGCCTACGCCTGCACTTCACGGTCGTCTCCGTCTCACGGCTCTACCCCGACCGAGCCAGGCACTCTCACTGGCGCATCTACCTCACCACGACACCACGCCGAGGGAGGTGAACAGACCTTGATCGATCTCATCCACCACCGCTGCTGCACCTGCACCGGAACCGGTCTGGACGACGACCGCAACCGCTGCCGCGACTGCGACGGCACCGGCATCGACAACCACGGCGCGTAACGCGCAGCGCCCCCGGCCTGGCCGCACATCCGCCAAGACGAGTGCCAGGTCGGGGGCCATCCCCTCACCCGAACGAGTGAAAGGAGGCTTCCATCTTGCCTGCACGCACCACCAACCCGCACGCCCTTGCGGGCGTGATCGCCCGACTGAACGCGGAGGACTACGACCGCTGGGCTGCTCAGGTCCGCTCCACAGGCGGCTGCCGACAGCCCATCCACCTGCGGGGCAAGGTCGACCACTACGACCGCGCGACCGGCCGGCTCCTGCACCGCTACACCACCCGAACCGAACCCGATGGCATTCTCCGCCTTCCCTGCAAGACCCGGCGGGCCTCCCGCTGTTCAGCCTGCGCGGAGGTCTATCGCGCCGACACCTACCACCTCATCCGCGCGGGCCTGATCGGCGGCAAGGGCGTCCCGGAAACCGTCACCGCTCACCCCACCCTGTTCGTCACCCTGACCGCACCCACCTTCGGAGCGGTCCACACCCGCCGCGACAAGCACGGCAAGGCCCTGCCCTGCCATGCCCGCCGCAACGGGCGAACCTGTCCGCACGGGCGCGTCCTGTCCTGCACGACCAAGCACAGCCCCGAGGATCCCCACCTCGGCGAACCTCTGTGCCCGGACTGCTACGACTACACCGGCTCCGTCCTGTTCAACGCCCTGGCACCGCTGCTGTGGAAGCGCTTCGCCGACTCCCTGCGCCGCCGCCTGGCGAAACTCGGCGGTCTGACCCTCAAAGAGCTCCGCGAACACCTCACCGTCTCCTTCGCCAAGGTCGCCGAGTACCAACGCCGGGGCGTCGTCCACTTCCACGCCGTCATCCGCCTCGACGGCGCGAGCGGACCTGCCACCTCACCACCGGCCTGGGCCACGACCGACGTCCTGTCACAGGCGGTACGACATGCCGCCCACGCCGTCAGCGCCGAGACCCCTGCCATCGCCAACCAGCCCGCCCGCCTCCTCAAGTGGGGCACTCAACTCGACACCCGTCCCATCACTCTGGAGGGCGATCTCACCGAGCAAGCCGTCGCCGGCTACATCGCCAAGTACGCCACCAAAGCCGCAGAATGCGTCGGCACCCTCGACCGCCGCATCAACCCCCTAGACAACCTCGACGCCTACAACCTCCGCGACCACCCCAAACGCCTGATCAACGAATGCCTCCGCCTCGGCAGCATCGACGACCTGGCCGAACTACGCCTGACCAACTGGGCCCACATGCTGGGCTTCCGCGGCCACTTCTCCACCCGATCCCGCCGCTACTCCACCACCCTCGGCGAACTCCGCGCCGCCCGCGAACACCACGCCCGCGACTACGAGATCATCACCGGCCGCCTGCCCCTGTTCGAAGAGGACACCGTCCTCGTGGTCAGCGAGTGGACCTACGCAGGCAAGGGCTACAGCCTCGCCGACCAACTGGTCGCCGAAGCGATATCGGGAACGCCCGTCCCAGACATCCCGGGCGGTGCCCGATGAGCCGCCGCGACGAACTGCTCACCGTCCCCGAGGTTCTCGCCGAGCTGGGCGGGGTGTCCCGGCGCACCTTCTACCGCTGGCGAGAGCTCGGCCGGGCACCCGTCTGCGTCCAGCTTCCCAACCTCGAACTCCGCGTCTGGCGGAGCGACCTCATGGCCTGGCTCGACTCACGACGGGAGGCTGCATGAACACCACCTACGACGTGAAGTTCAGCCAAGTCCAGCAGCGCTCCAACCGTGGCACACCGGCGTACGTCGCTCGCTGGCGGGTCGCCGGCAAGGAGAGGTCCAAGAGCTTCCGGACCAAGGGACTCGCCAACGCCTTCATGTCCGACCTCCGACAAGCGGCAAAGGCGGGGGAGGAATTCGACGTTGCCACCGGTCTGCCGGTCTCGATGCTGGCTCCCGAGTCCTCGGGACCGACGTTCCTGGAGTTCGCCCAGGCGTACGTGCTTCGCCGCTGGAGCACGTCCGCGGCGCGAACCAGGGAGACGGACGCGTACGCGCTCCTGTCGCTGGTCCCGGCCTTGGTAGCTGACGCGCCACGCCGTCCCTCGGCAGAAGAGCTACGGGAGGTCCTCCGAGTTCATGCGCTGCTGCCAGAGAAGCGTCGGGCCTCTCTGACCTCGGCGCAAACCGTGAGCCTGAACTGGCTGCAAGGAGCCTCGCTCCCGATGTCGGCTCTCGCGGAGGCACACGTTCTCCGTGCCGCTCTCGACTCCATCTCGGTCACCTTCGCCGGCACACCGGCGGGCGCGAATACCGTGCGACGCAAGCGGGCCGTACTGCATCACATGCTGGAGCATGCGGTGGAACAGAAGATCTTCAGCAGCAACCCGCTGGACGGAATCAAATGGACCATGCCCAAGGCGGTGACAGCCGTTGACCCACGAACGGTGGTCAACCCGACCCAAGCGAAGCAGCTCCTCGACGCCGTTTCGAAGATTGGGCGTAAGCGTGGTCCCCGGCTCAAGGCATTGTTCGCCTGCATCTACTACGCCGCGCTCCGCCCGGAAGAGGCAGCCGACCTCCGGCAGAGGAACTGCACCCTGCCGGAGTCCGGCTGGGGTCTGATCGTCCTGGAGAAGGCGCGCCCCCAGGGAACGAAGCGCTGGACCAATTCGGGCGAGACCCATGAGTCGCGCAGCCTGAAGCACCGCGCAGACAAGGAAACACGAGAGATCCCCATCCCGCCAGCCCTGGTCGCCATGCTCCGTGAGCACATCGCCGCGTACGGCACCGCCGAAGACGGCAGGATCTTCGCCACGGGCACTGGGGGCACCTACTCCGGCTCGGCGCACTCCTACGTCTGGCAGGAAGCCCGCAAGCTTGCCCTGACCCGGGAACAGGCCGCCTCTTCGCTCGCTGCTCGCCCCTACGACCTCCGCCACGCGGCGGTCTCGCTCTGGTTGAACGCCGGCGTCCCGGCCGTTGAGGTTGCCAAACGTGCCGGGCACAGCGTCGACGTTCTACTACGCGTCTATGCCAAGTGCATGGACGGTCAGCAAGAGCAGATCAATAGCAAGATCAACAGCGCTCTGGACGAGTAGTCAGGATGTGCCCCGTCTTTGGCCCCGGTCTTCCGGGGCCATTTATGTCGTACTGCTCGACATGCTCAATTGCTCCGCTTGGACGGACAGCACGCTGCGTCACTACGACTGAACAAGTCGCGAGAAAGGAGGCCCATGCCTGATGATCAAAATCACTCTGTGTCGTCACCGGCCCCGCTGAGGCGACCACCGTACGGATTGCCAGTACGCCCCGCGAGAGAGGCTCGACAGCGGGGCTTCCATTGAATGGCGGAGATACGCACCCCCAACGCCTCCCAAGAGATCGCTTCGGTGGAGGTCGGATCGCGTGGCCAGATCCACGCTGGTTGCTGGTTCTTTGGCTTGTGTGGCTTTCGCTGTCTGGGCGAGCGCATGGCACCCGATCAGCTCGTCCTGCGTGATCCCCGACCCGAGCCCCATCTCTCCATCTGGACTTCCTGGACAATCACTCCACGCCGCCTCGCCGCCGCCCCCTCCGTGACGTTCAGCGCACCCTTCTTGGAGACGCGTCACTCGAGTCCTAAGAGATCCAAGACGGCGGTCTCACGGTCCAGCAGGGGGAGCTGGGTGGGCGTCCCTTACCTGTCGTCGCGGCATAAGCGCGGCGTCGTAGGGCCAAGGCCGGCAAGGGCCGGTACGGATTCGAGCCGTGCGAGAAGACCCAGAGGTTCCCTGCTGAAGGACGGTACTAGGAGGCGGACGGTCTCGGTGATCGAAGAAAAGTGCGATGAGCTTTTCCCGCCCTACAGACCACACCTTCGGATTCGCAACCAGGCGTGCCACCTCTTGTATGGCTGAAGATCTCACGATCGCCGAGGGACCTCCCTCAAGGCAACAGTCGGGCGTAGACGTAGATCAAGGGCATGTCTTCAACTGATGCGCGTCTCCGTCATCCTGCGCATCAAGCCCCAGGGATCAGTCTTCGGTATGGCCGGCGGTACCCGATGCCACATAGCCGACCATGAGCGCTCACCTTGATTGCGCACGTGACTCAACCTGTGCGCGCTGGAGCACTATGCCGTCGATCAAACCCCTGTCAGTACCGGAACGCGATGGTTTCGACCATGATGCACCCATAGAGCCTGCTTTGAGCATCTTGGATAGCCCTGCTGCGGTAGGCTGGTAATTCCGGTTGTTTATGGGGATGTGTTAGGCGTTTACCGAGATGCGCTAGTGTGCTTGACTCCTGCCTTGTAACCCGTACCTCCGGGGAGGGGCCATGGGGGAGTTCGTCGGGATCGACCCCAGCGGGGCAGAACCGCTGATGCACCGCATGAGCATCAGCAAGGACATCCTGGGCCGGACGCGGCCAGGGCTTGAGACGGCAATCGCCGAAGCCGGCGCATCGTGGACAGGGCCACAGGGAGTGGCCGCCATGCATCGGTCCTGGGCGTTTTTCGACGATACCCAGCGGGACCTCAAATGGCGGATAGATACGCTCAAGCAGATGGTCCCTGGAGCAGGGAACGGCCTGTTGAGCGTGTTCTTCACATTCGATAACGAAGCGGAAGCGGTTCGGCAGGGAAAAGCTGACGCGCGCCCAATTATCGAGGCGCTCAAGCAGCATGAGGTTGAAAACTCGGTGAAGAGTTGGCGCAAAGTGGCCGCTGCCATAGCGGCCATCAAGGAGAAGCTGGACGATCCAGCCTACGCCGCTTCTTTGCTGGCAGCCCTCGGGCCGGACAAGTTCCGTACGCTGTTCATGCAATGGATGAAGGACAAGGGCCCTGCAGCCATGGATAAGGGACTTCCTCCCGCTCTGCTCCAACAGGGACGCGAGAGCCTTGGCCCCCTGGCGGAGGCTTACGCGAACGCTGAGCGCGCTGGACGGCTGGGTGAGGAGTGGCGGAAGTTCGTGGAAGAGACCGATCCCGGTGTGCTGACGACGCTTGTCGCGATGTCCAAGCCTTCGAGCACCCTTCTCAACCACGTAGCTCTGCGCGTACTGGGGCGTCCCTTGGCCGCGGATGCGCCGACGAGCCCGAACTGGAACCTCAACATACTGGTGGAGGCGTACGACGCCAATCCACAGGCGTTGCAGACACTCCTTGCCGAGAACAAGGATGCTGCGGGCTGGCTACTGCACCCTGGACGGTTCATGCAGACCGGTGTGCCCGGCCTGGAACAGCGGATGGCGAACGTGCTCGACAAGGCACTGAATCCAAGCAGCGGTGACGCGGCCACCCGAGAACGAGCTTGGGTCAACATCATTAATGGCGTCGGCGCTGACGGTAGCCCCTGGCTCGGTGGCCAATGGATCCAGTCGACAATATTTCCCAAGCCAGGAGGCTCACCCATCAGCCGAGTCTTGGCCAAGAACGTAACGCCCTATCTCGACCAGCTTGCACGTGTGCAGGCGAAGGAATCTTCGCCCAAGCTCAAGCAGCTGTATCCGTCGACACCGTGGGACAAGCTCAGCCCTGATGTGGCGTCACGGTTCATGGGTGCTTTGATGCAAGACAAGTCAGCCGCCAGCACCCTATTGGATGCTTGGCACAAGTACACGGTTGGCATGGATATCGGCAGATTCCATCCGTTCGATGGCGATGAAAAGATGCGTGCGGGATTTGTCATCCAGAGCGCTCTGTCAAGTGGGGCAGCGAATATGCTGTTAGATGGTTCCGCTCACGCAGAGTGGAGCGATGACGAGTATGCCGACTGGCTTTCAGGTGTCATGCTGATGCCCGTCGACTGGCTCTCCAACAAATACTGGCCCATCGACGATGCCTCGGCTGCGACCGCCAGAGACCGAGGCCAGGATGACTTGAAGGACAAGATGAAGAAAATGATCACTGACTACTTCGATGGAAAAACGCCCGAAACAGCGAAGAGTGTTGCCGATAAGATCATAACCCTGCAGCAGAGCTGGGTAATTGAATCATTGCGACAGCACAGGCAAGCTCCCTTGACGGACACAGATCAAGATATGGTTGAGAAAGCTTTCCGGGGACGGCTGTTCGGTGCCTTGACCGATGCGCTAGAAAGGCGGGGAGGTTGAATATGTCCTTCCCTGACCCTGGCCAGATACTTCGACAGGCCGCTGAAAAGGAGTTACTTGCCGCTACTTTTACCAAGCACGCCAAGGCGCTGGAGGAGGTTTTCGTCGGATCTCTAGGGAGTCCTCAGGCGGTCGGGGCGTTTTGGAGAGGGGCTGCCGCCGACCGGTTCAACAGTCAGGCCGCGCAATTACGTCGCGAGATCGAACTTCTTCGCGAGCACTGCATGTCCACCGCCGAACATTTGCGGAAGCAAGCTGAACTCATGCGCAAGGAGGGAGCTCAGTTGGCTTGAACAATGTGGGGATGCTAGTGGTCGGCGCCATAGCAACCGGTCTTTCCGGCGATCATAATATGCGGCGACTGGTTTTTGCGGACGGTCACAATAAACGTCAGCCCTGACTTTGGGTTGTGCATCACCGACACACCCAGGTTCGCGTCGCGGAGGTCTCGCTGGCCTATGACCGTGTCATATCCCATGAGTCCTAGTAGACCTCGCATCAAGCCAGCAGCGTTGTCCGGCATGGATGCCTCAGGTGGCCCGGAAAGATCTCCTTGTGCGCGAAAAAACCGCTGCACTTCGCCAGGCGTGCAGCCTGATTCCGCATCCTTGTCTGCCCGTTCCGTTGCCATCAACTTTCCGGAAGCGGCTACTTCGCGAGATGCAAGCAGCTTGTCGCCGTCCGCTATGAGTTGTTTCGTGGCCTCCTGGTAGGAGGGCCTGTCGGAGTCTCCTGCGCAACTCGTCATGGCTGCAAGAGAGATGAGTGCTGCCGCGACAGATAGCCAGCGAATATTTGGGCGCACTCTGTGGACACTACCCAAGCTCTACTCTTAGGTACAGCTTGTATGCCTGATATGCACTGCTGACACCATCACCTGCCAAGTCAATTGTCCTCGCTGCCCTGCACACCCAGGAGGGCGCCGTTGATCGGGTAGGAGGTGCACGGTCCGTCCGTGGATCTCAACGCCGCTCCAGGGCAGGTGGCTGGGTAGTTGCAGATGAAGGCGTTGCGCTACGGCCGGTTGCGCGAGGCTGCATCCCTCGTCCACTCTGCCGACGGCTCTGGCCTTCCTGTACTGACCAACCGGGACGACGTCTGAACTCAGCCGAACTGCTGGAGCCAGTCGGGCTGCTGGAGGCCGAAGTCCGCGGCCGACAGCGTCCAGTGCCAGTCACAACGGGTATCAACGGGTTGTACCCCACCTCTGCGCCATCCTGCTGGCTGGTCGCTTCCTGGGGTGCTACCTCTCGGTCGGTCCTGGAGCCGGCGAGCCGTGTCGCCGCAAATCTGCGGGTGGACCAGCGAAAACGCACTCAAGATCATCCCGCATATGTCCCGTGATCAAGGTCCTACGGCTGCATCTGGGTGCTCTCGGTGACCTATCAAGGGTCTGGTAAGCAAAAGACCTGCGGGTGAGAAACCGCAGGTCAGAGGCTCAAACGCCTGGTGCAGATGAGTGCCCCCGGCAGGATTCGAACCTGCGGCACCCGCTTTAGGAGAGCGGTGCTCTATCCCCTGAGCTACGGAGGCGGACTCTCGTAAGCCTAGCGAAAGTTGGGCAGTGCGTGGGCCGCCGGGCCGGGGTCAGTTTGGTGAGGTTGGTTATGGGTGCTCTGAGCTGCGGTAAAGGCATGGCAAGCGGTCGGATTCCGGTGCTTCGTGCGTGGCTAGCTTCTGCGTGTGACCAGGAGGCGATCCACGCAAGCTCGTAGGCGGCCCGTTGTGTTGTTCGGGGCGTTGCTGGCGCCGGCGATTCTTGCCGGCGGACTGTTGGCGGGGGAGATGCGGGGGTTCGAGGGAGTTGGTGCGCCGGTGGGGATGGAGGAGCGGAGGGCGGTGCGGTTGGCGTTCGAGCCCGTGTGGATGCCCGCGCCTGCTCATCCTGATCGGCGGTACGAAGGGGTGATTCCGGCGCCTGTGCGGAAGGTCGCCGAGGTGTCTGAGGCGTTGGAGGTGCGGTCCTCGGTGCCCGCGCCTGCGCCGGAGCCGGATCCTGTGGTTGAGGAGGAGCCGTACGCGCCTGAGGCGTCGCGGTCCTCGCCCGGGTGTGCGGGGGAGTGGGAGGACACCTGGCTGTGGGACATGTGCCGGGAGCGGGAGCAGGAGGCGGCACAGAATGCCCGCTATGGCTGGTTGTCGGGTTTGTGAAGTTGACGAGGGGCGTTGGCTGAGGAGGGTGTGGTCGCGGGGTGCGGCGGCGCCCCAGGCCGCCGGCGCCCCAAGCCGCCGCCGGCCGGCGGCCAGCTAGGCCAGTGAACTTTCTCCCGGTGTGCTGTGTCTCGGGGCGGTTAGGCGCGGGAGTGGCTTGGGGGTTGGTGTTGGTTGCGGTTGGGGTTTCCCGATCAGAGGGCACTGCACTGCTGTGGCAGGGGGCGTCGGCTTTGGTGGGCACGCTGGAGGTCGTTGCGGACGGCCTGGTCACTCTTGGTGGCGGGCCTGCGTGCGGCGGCGCAGCTGGGGTGAAGGTTCCGAAGCCAAGGGCTGAGGTGAGGTCAGGAATGGCTCGGCGACGTTGCGCGGCGTGTGGAGGACCGTAGGCCGAGTGGCGCAGCTCTTGAAATGACCTCCTGTCGTGCCCAACAGGCCGCGACAGACTCGGAGGTCTGGAGACGCCGTCGGCGGTGATCTCAGAAGGGACTGGTCGCAAGGGTCTGGTGAGCACCGTTCCTGGAGGAGGACGAGCCGCCGAAGCTCAGAAGGTGGAGGAGTCCGCAAAGGGGGCGTCGCGGGTCCTTGTAAGGGGCCGCGGTCCTCGTGACAAGAGACGCCGAAGGCCTCGGAGAGGTGAGAAAGGGTGCTGTAGCGGACAGCGGAGATGAACCGCCGCAAGAGAGCTCAGGTGGAGTCGTGGGGGGCTATGTCATGCCAGGACGTCCGGAGGTCTGGGTGTGTGCGGTGCGGCGGTGCACGAGGAGGGCAACCGTGCACGACAGGCAGTGGTGCGGTTGGTCCGGCTGGCCAGTGTGCGCGCTCTGCAGCCTGTCTCCGGGTTGCGCAGTGACAGCGCCTCACGGGTCGCCTGAACACCGACAGAGAGGTCAAGGCGCACTGTTCGGGGGCGAGGGTGGAGGTAGGGATGCGATGCCGCTGGTGGGGAGGGGGAGCCGTACATAGTGCGCTTTTTGTCTCATAGCAGCTCTTCGGAGTTCGGTCCGGACACTCAGGGGGCTGTAGTAACGTGCGTGCCTGACCCGGGTAACGAGTGTGCAAACGGAGGAGTCGAACGTGCCATCCCCTCGATCAGCGGGTCTGATCGCGGTCGTCATGGCGATGGCTTCTCTCTTCGTGCCGTCAGCGGTTCAGGCGCAGGCGCGGACCCAGGTGGAGCGGCGGGATCCGAGCAATCTGGCGGAGCTGCGCAAGGAGGCCGAGAAGTCGGCCAAGGAGCTTGAGGACGCCACCAAGGCGCTGGAGAAGCGGCGTGCCACGATCGCGGCGTCCGAGAAGGAGCTCAAGACCAAGCTGAACGGGCTGCAGGATCTGGAGCGCAGGCTCGCGGTGATCCGGCAGCCGGTCTCGCAGCTGGCAGAGCTGCTCTACGAGCAGCCCGTCGGGGCGGACGGCGTGGTGCCGTTCCTGTCGGGGGACGCCGGCGTCGGCACCCTGCGGGCGCTCTCGGACTCGACGGAGATGGTCCGGGTGCGGCAGCAGGCCGTGGAGCAGACCAGCACCCTGTACAAGGAGGCCGAGCGGCTGGCCGCCGAGGCTCAGGAGCTGAGGGCGGGCAACCTGCTGGCCGAGGCCCAGATGGCGGCCGAGATCGACACGCTCAGGCAGCGTTCGGACAAGATCGTCAAGTCGCTCACCGCGGCGCTGGTGAAGCTGGGCATCAAGATCGACAAGGTCGGACGGGCGGCGCTGGGCTGCAACCCCCTCCAGGCCGCCACGGCCAACAACTACCCCAACGGGCTCATCCCCAAGAGCATGCTCTGTCCGTTGCAGCAGAAGGGCTTCAGTCTGCGGGCGGACGCCACCATCGCCTTCGTCAGCCTGAACGAGGCCTACCGGAGGCGGTTCGGCAAGGCGATCTGCGTGACGGACGCCTACCGGAGCCTGGCCGAGCAGCAGTCCGTCTACTACCGGCGGCCGGGGTTCGCGGCCGTGCCGGGGCGGAGCAACCACGGTCTCGGGCTGGCTGTGGACCTGTGCGGCGGCGTGGAGCGGTTCCGGTCCACGGAGTTCGTGTGGATGGAGAAGAACTCCAAGAGGTACGGGTGGTTCCATCCCGCCTGGGCCTACAGCAGCCCGTTCGAGCCGTGGCACTGGGAGTACGATCCGAAGATCGACTCGCAGCTCTAGGCGGGCACGACCTCGGCGCTGCAGAAGGCGCAGCGGGAGGCGGCCTTCGGGATCTCCGACAGGCATTCGGGGCAGTCGCGGGTCTTGGCCTCGACCTGGGCCGCCGCGCGCTCCTTGAAATGCGTGTACGGCTTGACGACCAGGAAGTAGATCACCGCCGCGATCATCAGGAACGAGATCACCGCGTTGACGAACTTGCCGTACATGAAGTGGGACGCGCCGACGGTGACCTTCAGCGAGGAGAAGTCGGGCAGGCCGCCGAAGGCCGAGATCAGTGGGGTCAGCAGGTCGGCGACGAACGACTGCACGATCGAGTTGAAGGCCGCCCCGATGACCACCGCGACCGCCAGGTCGAGGACGTTGCCCTGCATGAGGAACTTCTTGAATCCGTTCATGGCCAAGGATCGTAGTCGAACGATTACTCTCAGCTAACTCTTGAAGGTGATGGAGAGGCGGCCCGATGTCTGGGCGCCCGCCAGCTGGGCCGCCTGGTACGGGGTCGCCGCCAGCACCACCAGCGCGCCGCCGGTACGGGAGTCGTCGGCGGGACGCGGGATGGTGATCACGCGGACGTCGTCGGCGATGAGCTGGGCCGGCTGACCGCCCTCCCCGGCGGCCAGGACGCCGATGGTCGAGCCGGGGGAGATGAGGGCGACGGCGTCGGGGTCGGCGATGCGCACGGGGGTGGCCACCGTGCCCGGCGGCAGCGGCACGGGATGGAGCAGGCGGGCGTCGGTCAGCGGCTCGCCCCGGCGCATGGGCCCGGCGAGGTAGCGGCCCGCCGCGTACGACCGGACGGCCCCGTCAGGCGGATGGGCGAGCGGCGCCGGACGGAGGTCACCGGGACGCAGGGGGCCGGGGGTTAGATCGCGGGCGGCGACGAGGACCTCAGGGCCCGCGGCGGGACGGAGAGCGACATAGGCCGACAGGACGCCCACCGCGGCCAGGACCGCCGCGATCAGACGACGTCGCCGGGCCCACGGCCGCAGCCAGGCCGGCTGCCTGCTCACGGCAGCTCGAAGGGCAGCTTGATGCCGTCGAGGGCCGAGCCGCAGGGACACGTTCGGTCGGTGGGCAGGGCCTGGACGGTCTCGGCGATCAGCGTGCGCATGCGGGTGACGTTGCGGGCGAAGAACTCCAGCACCTCGTCGTGGGTCACGCCCTGACCGGCCTCGACTCCGGCGTCGTGGTCGGTCACCAGGGAGAGCGAGGTGTAGCACAGGGCCAGCTCGCGGGCCAGCACCGACTCGGGATAGCCGGTCATGCCCACGATCGACCACCCGTTGGCGGCGAACCACTGGGACTCGGCCCGGCTGGAGAAGCGGGGGCCCTCGATGACCACCAGCGTGCCGCCGTCGACGACGTCGCCCCAGCCGGTGGAGCGGGCCGTGGCCACGGCCGCGGCTCTGCCGGACGGGCAGTAGGGGTCGGCGAAGGAGACGTGGACGGCCCCCGAGACGTCGTAGTACGTCTGTGGCCGGCCCGAGGTGCGGTCGACGATCTGGTCGGGCACGACGATGGCGCCGGGGCCGTGCTCGGCCTTGAGTGAACCGACAGCGCTGGGGGCGAGCACCTGGGTCACGCCGAGCGAGCGCAGCGCCCACAGGTTGGCGCGGTAGGGGATGCGGTGGGGAGGGAAGCGGTGGTCCCGGCCGTGCCGGGGGATGAACGCGACCGAACGCGAGCCGATGCGGCCGACGGTGACGACGTCGCTGGGGGGCCCGTAGGGGGTGGAGAGCTCGATCTCCTCCGCGTCGTCGAGCAGGGAGTAGAAGCCCGAGCCGCCGAGGACGCCGATGTCTGCGCGAGTGACCATGGCGCCGAGAGTAGCCGGACGACCGAGGGCGGCGAGAACGCCGAACGCCGTTCTGTGGACAACCGCGCGGGCGCGAGATCACCATATGAACGCGGAGCGTACGCACACCAGTACGAAGAGTAGGATCGCCGCATGCGGCAAAAAGGGCTGGGCCTCATCATCCTCGCGCTGATGCTCGGCATGCTGCTGGCCTCCCTCGACCAGACCATAGTCTCCACGGCCCTGCCGACGATCGTGAGCGACCTGGGCGGGCTGGAGCAGCTCTCCTGGGTGGTGACGGGCTACATGCTCGCCTCGACCGTCTCCACGCCGTTGTGGGGCAAACTGGGCGACCAGTACGGCCGCAAAAAGCTCTTCATCGCCGCGATCATCATCTTCCTCCTCGGATCGGCCCTGTGCGGGCTGAGCCGGAACATGGGGGAGCTGATCGGGTTCCGGTCGATCCAGGGGCTGGGCGGCGGCGGGCTCATGGTGCTCGCGCAGGCGATCGTGGGCGACGTGGTCTCGGCCCGCGAACGAGGGCGCTACCAGGGCTTCTTCGGCGCCGTCTTCGCCGTCAGCAGCATCGTGGGGCCGCTGCTCGGCGGGCTGTTCGTCGACCATCTGTCCTGGCACTGGGTGTTCTACGTCAACCTTCCCCTGGGCGCGATCGCCCTGGGTGTGATCGCGGCGGCGCTGCCCGGCGACGACACGCGCACCAGCCATCGCATCGACTACGCCGGGGTGGTGCTGCTCGGCGGCGCGACCTCGTGCCTGGTGCTCATCACGACCTGGGGCGGCACGACCTATCCCTGGGCGAGCCCGGTCATCGCCGGCCTGGCGCTGGGGGCGGCGGCGCTGGTCGCTGCGTGGGTGGCCGTCGAGCGGCGGGCCGCCGAGCCGGTGCTGCCGCTGGGGCTGTTCCGGGTGCGGGCGTTCGCGATGTCGTCCGCGGTGGGGTTCGTGGTGGGGTTCGCGATGTTCGGGGCGCTCACGTACCTGCCGCTGTTCCTGCAGGTCGTGCATGGGGTGAGTCCCACCTTGTCCGGGGTGTACCTGCTGCCGATGATGGCCGGGATGCTCACGATGTCGATCGTCAGCGGGCTGGTGATCTCGAAGACCGGCAGATACCGCTTCCTGCCCATCGCGGGCACGGCCGTGGCGACGGCGGGGCTGTTCCTGCTGTCCGGGCTGAGTGAGCGCAGCAGCCTGCTGACGATGGGCGGCTACCTGCTGGTGCTCGGCGTGGGGCTCGGGATGACCATGCAGGTGCTGGTGATCGTCGTGCAGAACGCCGTCGACTTCAAGGACCTCGGCGTGGCCACCTCGGGGGCGACGTTCTTCCGGTCGATCGGCGGCTCGTTCGGGGTCGCCACGCTGGGGGCGGTCTTCACCGGCACGCTCAACGGCGACCTGCGGGAGGTGCTGGCCAGGGCCCGGTTGCCGGCGGGGTTCGACCCGTCCAGGATCCAGCGCGACCCGACCGTCATCCAGCGGCTGCCTCCCGCGCTGGCCGGTCAGTTCCTCCATGTGTACGCCGACGCCATCGCCACCGTCTTCCGGGTGGCAGCGCCGGTGATGTTCGGCGCGTTCGCGCTGAGCTGGTTCATCCCGCAGACGCGGCTCAGGGAGACCACCAAGGCGGCGGACCTGGGCGAGGGGCTGGGCGCCACGTCGGCCGAGCGGTCGTCGCTGGAGGAGGTCGAACGGGGGCTCATGCGGCTCGCCGACGCCGACCTGCGCAGGGGTTACTACGAAAGACTGGGGGCGCTGGCAGGGCTGAGCGGCCTCGCGCCGCAAGGGGTGTGGGTGCTCGCCAGGCTCAACGGCAAGGGCTGGGTCGGCGCGGGCGAACTGGCCGAATGCGCCAAGGTGAGCAGGGCGCACGGACGGCCCCACGTCGACCGGCTGGTGGACGAGGGGCTCGTGGAACGTTCTGAGGACGGCGAGCGGCTGCGGCTCACGCCGAAGGGGGACCGGGCAGCCCTGGGGCTCGTGCGCTGCTCACGCGAGGGGCTGAGCAGGCTCGTGGCCGACTGGGGGCCCGATCCACAGCTGACGCGGCTCGTCGATCGCATCGCGCCGGAACTGCTCGGCGCGTACGCCGACCGGCCTCGATGAGGCCCCCGCCCGTGCGGGCGGGGTGACGCGCCTAGTTGGAAGCCGCGGCGGGCGCCGGCGCCGGGGTGGACGACGACGACGCGGACGACGACTCGCTCGACTTGCTCTCGGCCGGCTTCGACGGGGTGGTCGAAGAGGCGGAGGACGTCGAGGACGAGCGGTTGTCGGTGCGGTAGAAGCCCGAACCCTTGAACACGATGCCGACGGCGGAGAACACCTTCCGCAGGTTGCCCTGACAGTTGGGGCACACCGTCAGCGCATCGTCGGTGAACTTCTGCACGACTTCGAGCTGCTCGCCGCAGTCGTTGCAGGCGTACTGGTAGGTCGGCACGCGCTCCTCCTTATACGTTCTGGCACTCGAGCGATGCGACTGCTAATGCTAACCGATTGGGCCAAACACCTATTCCAACCCCCGCTCCCCGTACCAACCGGCCAGCTTGCCGCTGCGGCTCACCGCGCGCAGGCGGCGTTCGACCTGGTCACGGCAGGCGGCCGTGGTGACCACCAGGAGCTGGTCGTCGGCCCGGACGCGGGTGCTGTTGTCCGGTACGAACGATTTGCCGTCGCGGACCACGAGCGTGACGGCCGCTCCGGCGGGCAGGCGCAGCTCGAAGACCTCCACGCCGTGCAGGCGCGACCCGACCGGCACCTTGACCTGGAGCAGGTCCGCCTTGAGCTCCTCCAGCGGCGCGGACTCCACCTCCAGGTCGTGCGCCTCGCCCGGCGCGCTCACCCCGAGCAGCCGGGCCGCGTACGGCAGTGTGGGCCCCTGCAGCAGCGTGAACACGATCACGATCACGAAGACCTGGTTGAAGATCTCCTTCGAGCCCTGCACGCCGGACGCCCACGGGATGGTCGCCAGCACGATGGGGATCGCGCCGCGCAGCCCCGCCCACGACAGGAACGCCTGGTCGCGCCAGCTCACGCGATCCAGCCGCAACGCCCGGGCCACGGTCGAGCTGACCAGCACCGACAGCGGGCGGGCCACCATCACCAGCACGGACCCGGCGATCACGCCCGGCACGATGGCCGACGGCAGCTCCTTGGGGGTGGCCAGCAGCCCGAGCATGACGAACAGCCCGATCTGCGCCAGCCACGCCGCGCCCTCGGCGAACCCTCTGGTCGCGGCGCGGTGGGGCAGGCGCGAATTGCCCAGGATGAGGGCCGTGAGGTAGACGGCCAGGAAGCCGGAGCCGTGCAGCAGCACCGCGCCGCCGTACGAGACGAAGGTGAGGGCGAGCACGGCGATCGGGTAGAGGCCGGAGGCGGGGAGGGCGACGCGGCGCAGCGCGTACGCGCCCGCCGGTCCGACCGCGAGGCCCACGGCCGCGCCGATGACCAGCTCGATGGCCGTCTCCAGCAGGAACGTTCCCACGGACGCCGGCCGCCGGGACGCCCCGCTGAGCAGGACGACGGCGATGACCGTGGGGGCGTCGTTGAATCCGGACTCCGCCTCCAGAACCCCCGCCAACCGGGTCGGGAGCGGCAACCTGCGCAGCACCGAGAAGACGGCGGCCGCGTCCGTCGAGGCCAGCACGGCACCGAGGACCAGCGCCGCGGTCGGATCCATGCCGAGCAGCCCCTGGACGGCGAGCGCCACGACCACGATGCTCACCGTCACGCCGACGGTGGCCAGGATCAGGGCGAGCGGCACCGATTTGCGGACGTGCGACCAGGTCGTGGTCAGACCGCCCTCGGCCAGGATCACCGCCAGCGCGATCAGGCCGATCTGCTGGACGGCCTGCGGGCTCTCCAGCTTGGCGCCGAACCCCGAGGCCCCCAGAACCAGGCCGAGGGCCAGGAAGAGGAGAAGGCTGGGCAGGCCGCTGCGATGTGCGATGCGTACGGACGCGATGGCCGCGATGACAATTCCGGCGCCGATCAGGAGCCAGACATCAAGCGTCATCCAGCCCCCTCTCGTCCCTTCGGTCACATAAGCCTAGTGAGTCCGCGCGGGGTTATCGCAAAACGGACCCGGTGGTCGTGCGGCTCGGCGGGCACGTCGTCGATCAGCTCGCCGTCGTGCAGCAGGGCCACCGTGGGGACGTTGGGCCCCACCCTGGCCAGCGCGCGGTCGTACGAACCGCCGCCGCGGCCGAGCCGCACCCCCGTGCGGCGGTCGACCGCGAGGGCGGGCACGATCACCAGCGCGGCCGTGCGGACGGCGTCGACGCCCCGGCGCGTGTCGACCGGTTCCATGATGCCGAAGCGGCCAGGGGCGAGCGTGTCCGGGCCGTCGTAGACCGCCCAATCCAGGTCATTGTCCTCTTTCAGCACCGGGAGGATCACCGTCGCGCCGTGTTTCCACAGAGCGAACACGAGACCGTGCGTCTCCGGCTCCGACCCGGCCGACCAGTAGCAGGCCACCAGGCCGGCCATCTGGACCCACGGCTGTTCGAGCAGCGTCTCGCGAACCTTGGTGGCGTTTGCCCGCAGTTGTTCGGGGGGGAGAGCGGTACGCGCCGCGAGCAGTCGGCGACGCAGGTTCAGCTTGTCCACAGGTACCTCCACTAGGGTCTACTCATGGCTGACTTCGACCCTGTGACGAAAGCCGTCGTGCCCGCCGCGGGTCTGGGCACCCGGTTCCTCCCGGCGACCAAGGCGACACCCAAAGAGATGTTGCCCATCGTCGACAAGCCCGCGATCCAGTATGTCGTCGAGGAGGCGGCCTCCGCCGGGCTCCTCGACGTCCTCATGGTCACCGGCAAGAACAAGCGGTCCATCGAAGACCACTTCGACCGCGCGTTCGAGCTGGAAGAGGCCCTGGAGGCCAAGGGCGACGAGCAACGGTTGTCCCAGGTCCGCGAGCCCGCCTCGCTCGCCACGCTGCACTACGTGCGGCAGGGCGAGCCGAAGGGGCTCGGGCACGCGGTGCTGTGCGCCAAGCAGCACGTCGGCGACCACCCGTTCGCCTGCCTGCTCGGTGACGACCTGATCGACTACCGCGACCAGCTGCTCAAGCGCATGATCGAGGTGCGTGACACGTTCGGCGGCAGCGTGGTGGCGCTGATGGAGGTGCCGAGGGAGCAGGTCTCGCTCTACGGCGTGGCCACCATCGCCGGCACCGTCGAGGACGACGTCGTGCGCGTGACCGACCTGGTGGAGAAGCCGCCGGTGGACGAGGCGCCCTCCACATGGGCGGTCATCGGGCGATACGTGCTCGATCCCGCCATTTTCGAGGTCCTGGAGAACACCCCGCCGGGGCGCGGCAACGAGATCCAGCTCACCGACGCGCTGCGCACGCTGGCCGGCCGCGGCTCCGAGCAGGGCGGGCCGGTGCACGGCGTGCTGTTCCGCGGGCGGCGGTACGACACCGGCGACAAGCTCGACTATCTGCGCACGGTGGTGAAGTTCGCCGCCGATCGCGAGGATCTGGCGCCGGAGTTCGTGCCGTGGCTGCGGGAGTTCCTCGATGAGATCGGTTGACGCGCATCTGGCCGAGATCCTGGCCACTGTGCGTCCGCTGGCGCCTCTGGAGCTGGAGCTGGAGCGGGCGCTGGGCACGACGCTGGCCGAGGACGTCTCCTCGCCGGTGCCGCTGCCGCCGTTCGACAACTCCGCGATGGACGGCTACGCGGTCAGGGCCGAGGACGTCCCCGGCACGCTGCCGGTGATCGACGACGTCGCCGCCGGCTCCGACGAGCTGCGGGCGGTGGGCCCCGGGCATGCCGTCCGCATCATGACCGGGGCGCCGATGCCGGCCGGGGCGGACTCCGTCGTACCGGTGGAGTGGACGGACGGTGGCACGGTCTCCGTCCGGATCAATCGGGATGTCCCGGTCGGTAACGCGATTCGCCGGGCGGGCGAGGACGTCCAGGCGGGCGAGGTGGTGCTCAAGGCCGGCACGGTGATCGGGCCGGCCCAGCTCGGGATCATCGCCGGTGTGGGCCGGCGGCGCGTGTGGGTGCGTCCGCAGCCGCGCGTCGTCGTCATCTCGACCGGCGCCGAGCTGGTCGAGCCGGGGGCGCCGCTGAACCGCGGGCAGATCTGGGACTCCAACAGCTTCACCCTGACGGCCGCGGTCCGCGAGGCGGGCGCCGAGGGGTTCCGTGCGGGGTCCGTCGGCGACGATCCCGCCGTGCTGCTCGACCAGCTCGACACCCATCTGGTGCGCGCCGACGCGATCATCACCAGCGGCGGGGTCTCCATGGGGGCCTACGAGCCCGTCAAGGAGGCGCTGTCGCCGCTCGGCACGGTCCGGTTCGAGAAGGTCGCGATGCAGCCCGGCATGCCGCAGGGGTTCGGCGTCCTGGGCGACGACCGGGTGCCGATCTTCGCCCTGCCGGGCAACCCGGTGTCCTCCTTCGTGTCGTTCATGCTGTTCGTCCGCCCCGCGCTCGACAAGATGCGCGGCCTGCCCACCGACACGGCCCCGGTGACCGCCTACGTCACCGCGGCGCTGCGCTCGCCGTCGGGCCGGCGCTCGTACCTGCGCGGCGTGCTGTCCTCCGACGGCACGGTCGCGCCGGTCCACGGGCAGGGCTCCCACCAGCTCGCGGCCCTGGCCTCGGCGAACGCGCTGATCGTGGTGCCGGAGGACGTGACCGAGGTGCCCGGCGGGTCCGAGGTGGAGGTGATCCGGATTTGAGCGAGTTCACGCATCTCGACGAGACGGGCGCGGCGCGCATGGTCGACGTCTCGGCCAAGGACGTCTCGGCCCGTAGCGCGACGGCGTCCGGGCGGGTGCTGCTGTCGTCCGACGTGGTGGCGCTGCTGCGGTCGGGCGAGGTGCCCAAGGGCGACGCGCTGGGGGTGGCCAGGATCGCCGGGATCATGGGGGCGAAACGCACGCCCGATCTCGTCCCGCTCTGCCACCCGATCGCGTTGCACGGCGTCAAGGTCGTGCTCGACGTCGAGGACTGGGGCGTGGCGATCACCGCCCGGGTGCGGACGGCCGACCGCACCGGGGTGGAGATGGAGGCGCTGACCGCCGTCACCGTGGCTGCGCTGGCGTTGATCGACATGGTCAAGGCGGTCGATCCGGCCGCCGTGATCACCGACGTCCGGGTGGAGGAGAAGGTGGGCGGCAAGACCGGTCTGTGGACCAGGGAAGCCACGTGATCAGGGCGCTCGTGGTGACCGTGTCGAACCGCGCGTCCGCCGGGATTTATGCCGACAAGTCAGGGCCGTTGCTGGCCGAGCTGCTGGCGTCCGACGCCGGCTGCGAGGTCTCGGGGCCTGTGGTCGTCCCCGACGGCGACGCGGTCGAGGCGGCGCTGCGGGACGGCGTCGCGCAGGGTTACGACGTGATCGTCACCACCGGCGGCACCGGGCTCACCCCCCTCGACCTGACGCCGGAGATGACCGCCCGCGTGATCACCAGGGAAATTCCCGGTATAGCGGAGGCCATTCGCCTGGCGAATCGCGACAAGGTGCCCACGTCGGTCCTGTCTCGAGGGCTGGCCGGTCAGGCGGGTGACACGTTGATCGTGAATCTGCCCGGCTCGTCCGGGGGCGTCCGGGATGGGGTGGCGGTGCTCGCCCCCGTCCTGCGGCACGCCGTCGAGCAGATGAAGGGCGGCGACCACCCCCGCTGACCAGGTTTCGGTCTGCCGATCGATGATCCGTGGCGACATCGAGCCCGATGGGGGGATGATGAGAGGCGTGGATCGACTTCGTGGCTGGCCGGCGATTCTGAACGAGGGCCCGGTAGGCCTGCGGCCGCTGCGGCTGAGCGACGTACGCGTCTGGCGCGAGACCAGGTTGCGCAACGCCGACTGGCTGCGTCCCTGGGAACCGAGCAACCCCGAGACCCCGCTGTTCAGGACGGGGCTCGGCCCGTACATCTCCATGGTCGGCACCCTGCGCCGCGAGGCCAGGCAGGGGCTGGCGCTGCCCTGGGTGGTCACCTACGGCGGCCGCTTCGCCGGGCAGCTCACCGTGGGGGCCATCGTGTGGGGATCTGCCCGTTCCGCCCAGGTCGGTTACTGGGTGGACGGCGCGCTGGCCGGGCGGGCCATCATCCCCACCGCCCTGGCCCTGGCCGTCGATCATTGCTTTTTCACCACCGGATTGCATCGGCTAGAGGCGAACATCCGTCCTGAGAACCAGGCCAGCCGTAGGGTGGTGGAGAAGCTCGGGTTCAGGGAAGAAGGCATTCGGCGTCGCCAACTCCACATCGACGGGGCCTGGCGCGACCACATCTGCTACGCGCTGACCGTCGAGGACGTCCCCGGCGGCCTGCTCGTACAGTGGCGGCGCGCCCGTGAGGCGGCCGCTCACGGCGGTTCTCCGATCGAAGAGGTTTGACGATCTCGCGACACACCGCACCGAATGCTCGTCAATCAGTGACACACGGTCTTACGGTGCGTGACGTGAGCACAATGAAGGCGCGACGAGCACAGACGCGCTTTCGTGCTGCCCGGAGGTGGTCGTGAGCAGCGTCTTCCTCTATGTCGCCATTGTGGTGATGTGGCTGTGCGTCCTGATCCCGATGTGGTTGCGCCGGGACAAGACGAACCTCCAGGAGCTGGCCGAACTCGAAGAGCACTACACCGGCGAGCACGCCCTGCCCGACCTGGACAACCTCGACGCCACCCTCGGCGACGAGGACGCGCCGGAGGCCGAGAAGGTCGATGTCCGGCAGTTCCGGTTTCGGCGTAGGGCGATCATCGTAGCGCGCCGCCGGAGGTTGTTGTTCTTCACCGCGCTGCTCGTGCTCGCCTCGGTGGTCACGGCCGGGGTCGAGATGATCCCGTGGTGGGGTGTGGCTCCGTCCGTGGTCGTCATGCTGTCGTACATGGCCTTTCTGCGGATCGCCGTACAGGTGGATCGCGAACGCCGCGAGCGGGCGCTCCAGGCGCGCTCTGAGCGGCTGCGACGGGCCCGCGAGCGGCGCCGGGCGGCGGCCGAGGTGGAGGCCGAGGTGATCGACCTGACCGCGCTGCACGCCGACGTCCTGTTCGACCAGTACGCCGAACCACCCAAACGGGCGGTGGGGGACTGAGAGGATGGCGCGAGGACCCTTGGGAGTTTGCTAATCTGGTCGAGTCCTTGGGGATGTAGCGCAGTCCGGTAGCGCACTTCGTTCGCATCGAAGGGGTCAGGGGTTCGAATCCCCTCATCTCCACCAGGGGCCGTTCTTGAGACGGCCGGACTGAAGTTGACGGGATCCCGTCTGATCATCGAGATCAGGCGGGATCTTGTCGTTTCAGGAGTTACCGAATCGGGTTCGTCCTGGTTCGGGGACCGCGGAGTCAGCTTCTGGGAAGGCCCGGGTGGTGTCAGGCCGCTGGTGGTGGGGCGAGATCCGGCCGTTGGGCATGGCGAAGCCGATGGTGGACGGGGCGCTGCGACAAGGTGGCGGGTTCTGCGGCTCATGGGGCGGGTGGTGGCCTGCTCTGGCCTGCGGGCGGTGTGCCGTCGAAGGGCTGGGCTGGAGTCGGCGGAGTGTCGGCGAGTGTGACGGGCTGGTCTTGGGGCTGGTGGATGTGGCGCCACTGGTCGAGAAAGTGGTCGTCGGCGACGGTGACGAGCAGTGCGACCAGGATGGTCTGGGCGACGCGGCCGTGCGCGAGCCGGTGCTTGGGATCGCCGAGGTCGAGGTCGTGTCCCTTGAGTCGGCCGTTGATGCCTTCGGTGTTGGCGCGGATGGACTTGTAGGTCCCGATCCAGGCAGAACTCAGGTAGACCAGGTCCTGGCGGAACTTGTCGAGGTGGCCGAGATCGTCCTTGCGGACGGTGATGGTGTGCTGGCTGCAGAGCTTCGGCAGTTGAGCAGCCTTCAAATCAGGCTGTGGTGGCAGGACGCGGGGTTTGGCTGCGGGGTGAGCGGCTCGCTGCCGGCGTCGGTCAGGTCGACTGCGGTGGGGCGGCTGGGTCCGTGCTGGTGGAGGCGGTCGAAGCGGGGGCAAGTGACCGATGGCGAGGTGCCTGCTGCTGGGCACTGGAAGCGGACGGCGCCGTTCGCGTTCGCGCTCTGTTTGAGGCGCAGCAAGTACGGCTCTCGCGCGGCGATCAACGCGGCGAGCTCTTCCGACGGCGCGCGGATGGCGGCGTCGTCCAGGCCGGTGGTGGCGTGGGCGAGCCGGCCGGGCATCAGTGGACAGGCTGGGGAGCCGTCGATGAACAGGGTGCCGTGGACGCTGCCCTGCACTCCCCGCTGATCCACTTTGTAATCGAGTGCGAGCCTGTAGCCGAGTTCGCGCGCGGGTTGAGCGAAATGGCCGGGTTGCTGGTCGGTGTAGGCACGGTCGGCGACGGCGAATGTTGCGGGCAGACCGAGCGTGGCCAGGGGTTTGAGCGTGGTGATGGCGTTGGCGCCGATGCGTTTGTGCGGGGTGTCGAGGACCAGGCCGAGCGCCAGTTGCGGGAAGGAGCCGAGTGCCGAGCGGGTGCTGGCGGCGACGGTGAGCGTAGCCGAGTAGCCGTACTCGGGTGGGCCGTTGCCGGCCGAGTGGTGCCAGCCTGCGGTGATCTCGGTGGAGGCGATCAGTTCGCCGGTGGAGCGACGGGCTCGGGGTGGGCGGGCGAAGACCGGGGCGGCGGTGGTGTCGATGCCGACGTCGCCGCGGAACTGGCGGAGGTAGCCCCGGCCTTTGGCCCAGCGCACTGGGGTGAGCACCAGCGCGGTGACGATGTCCTGCAGCAGTTCCCGCTTGTGCGAGTGTGCTGGGTCGTCATCCTCCCAGGCGGCGGCCAGTGTGTCGGCCTGGTGCTGGGGCAGGCGGGCGCGCCTGTCGTGACGGGCTGGATCCAGCACGGTGGTCAGCCGGTCGAAAGCCCGGTAGAAGCGGCGGGAAGAGGCGAGCACCTGGTGGACATCTGCGGGGTCGACTTCGGGCAGGCCGAGCCGGTGGCGTGCGGTGGCGGTCAGGCAGAACGCGGCGATCCGCCAGGCCTCGACGAGCGTGGCCTTGCCAGTGTGGTTGATGGACAGCAGCAGGCAGGTCAGCACTGCGGCGATGGGCAGCCCGGGCGGGCCGGGCCTGAGGCCGAGTTCGGCGTCGATCAGCGACAGGATGCCGGAGTCGTCCAGCAGTCGGGCGTAGTGACCGACGACGGCATCGTGGATCTGTGCCATCTGCTTGGCAGGTGGCCGGGGCCGGGTGGCTCGGGCTCGGGTGGTGCGCGGCGGCCAGGCGCGTGGCTTCGCCGTACTCACCTGCCCTGTTCGTCGGGCCTGCCGCGCAGCAGCGCGACCGCGGTGGGCTCGTCCAGGACGGGCACGAAATGTTGGTAGCGGGCCAGCGCGGAGGTGCTCATCCCGGCCGCGTCGGCCACCACCCCCAGATCGATGCGGGAGCACAGCAGTTCGACGATCCAGGACGAGCGCAGCCGGCGCACCGACAGAGCGGGCAGGCCGCCGGTCGGGGTGTGACGTGCTGTCCAGGAGCTGAACAGGTTCTTGGCGTGCCGGGCGGTGCGCTTGGACCGGAACACGAACCGGTCACCCGGCTGGTCGGCGGCATAGGCCAGGACATTCTCCCAAACGGCGCGGCAGACGATCAGCCGCTGGGTGCCAGGGACGGCGACCACAACCGCGCCGCAGGCCAGGCGGCGCAGATGCCCGGTACGGACGGCAGCCACCTCTCCGGAGGTCAGACCGCAGCCGCAGGCGAGCGCCATCAGCACGAGCGCATCGGTGCGAGCTTGGCCGGGCAGGCACTCAGCCCAGCCGCGAAGGCGGCCGAGCTGGGCCGGCGAGTAGGGCGGACTGACCGTCTTGGGGGCTGTCATCGGTGGCGGCGCCTGTTCGCCGCGTTCCAGCCAGGCCAGCGTGGCGCGCATGTGCCGCAGCCAGCTGCGGTAGGTCTGCGCCGAGCTCGGGGCCAGGTCGGTGCAGCCGGTAAGGACGAACGCGTCGATCGTCTCGTGCCGCAGCCACACTTCCGGATCATCCGGCAGACCGGAGCGGTGACACCACACGGCCAGCCGGGTGGTTGCGGTGAGCAGCCGCTCGACCCGGTAGGGGGAGCGGGCGGCGCTGGCGGCGACCAGCATCCGCACCTGCCCGCAGACACGATCCCACTCCGGCGGGGCGTTCTGCGGCCGGTAACCGGTGATCGTGGCCGAGGTCACGGGATCGAGGGTCACACCCCATCCATAGTGGCAGGACAAGCAGCCGTTACGCAGCGCAACGACATCTACCGAAAGGAGTGCTTTGTCATGGTCGGAGGACGTGCGCGCTCGGCCACTCCCCGGGATCTGGCCGAGAACCCGCAGGCCTGGCCCCACGCGGACCTGGCCGGTCATCCTCCCGCTGCGGTTGTCCAGGCCATCGCCGCCAGCCTGGCCAGCATTCTGGCCGAGCGGCGGCTGAGCTTGCGCGGTCTTGCCGCCGTCTCCGGCGTCAACCGCCAGTCCATCGCCGACCTGCTGGCCGGGCGGTCCTGGCCGGACGTGGCCACCATCGCTCTGCTGGAGACCGCGCTCGCGGTCCGGCTGTGGCCGGAGGGCGCTCCGGCTTCCTGACGACGGCGCCGAGCTCTGAGCAGGATGCCGTGATGACCTCGACGACATGGTCGAGCCTTCCCCCCGCCGCTTCGAAAACCCGGCATCCGGGCATGAAGCAGCCGTCATTTGGCCCGACGCCCTCCAAGCGAACACCTACCGCGTTACGCTCAGGGGGCGCGAGCCTTCGAAGAGTTAGGTTCTGTTGGGCGCTCACGCAACCCGGTGCCGTCGAGGTGCAACTCGGCGGCACCACTGTTTGACCCGGTCACCAGACCGGAAGCTGTCCTCAGCTCGTGACGGCGCTCCCTTCGTCGGCGAAACTGGGTACCCTGTTCGCGATCGCGAACAAGCCCTGCTCCCGTTCGGTCAGCCATCCATCGACCACCAGCCGCTTGAGCCGCGCGCGCATCCCCTCCACCTGGCCGCGAACATCCTGCTGGCCCAGCGCCCGCACCACATCCCGCGCCCGAAGCGGCTTGTCGGAACTGGCCAGCAACACCACTGCGTCCTTACGCAACCCCCGCAGAATCGGACGCGCCTGAGGCCCCTCTGCCCCTGCGGCGGCGCTTCCCGGGCCACTGCGGCCCCCATCCTGGTCGTTTCCGCCAGCTTTGCCGGGCTCCGCTCCGACCGGCTCTTCGGCTGCCTCCAGCGCGGTCAGTTCCTCGCGCGCGATGGACAGTCGTTCCAGGCGACGCTCTGCCGTAGCTAACCGCTCCTGCAGCTCCGCCATTTGCCCGGATAGCTCAGCGCATTCATGCCGCGCGGACTCCTCAGCCCGCTCCAGCTTTGCCAGCAGCGACGTCACCATCGCCTCCCTCTTGGCAGTCCGAGCCATAGGCATCACTTACCGCATTGCTGCAACTCCATACTGTAAGCGGCGATGGCATCGCTGACCCTCAGGACTGCAAGATCCCTCGCGCAGCCACAGAAAAATGACAGGCCCTGCACCATCCAGGGCGAGGATCACCACATCTCCCATGGCTTTTGTGCCGCAAGACATGAGTGGTCATCACGACATGAGTGGTCATCACGAGGAGGGCTCGATGGGGCACGCAGGAAGATGCCGACACCTCAGCCAACTCCAAGTGATCCGCCCCGAAGCCGGCATGATCTGCGCATAAGTTACGACCTTGCGGTATAGGAGGGCGAGCGCCCCGCAAACGATCGAGAAGCGAGAGACGCCCATACCACCCTGCCGGCCCCGGCCTTGAGGCACGTACCTCGGTCATTCGCCAGGTCAAGGGCGAGGAGGCAGACGCTGCCCTGGTCATTCTGTCTGACGATGACCGCACCGTGCGGCTGGTCGACGCCTGGATATCGGGAACCCACGATCTTGGCCGAGAACTTGCGGGTGCTGTACGTCGCCGCCACCGGTGCCCGACGACTGGTGGCTTTTGAGCTATGCGAAACCGTTCACGACAAGCTGTGCTCCCATTTTGAGAGTGAGGGCGTGCGGTAGTCACTGCCGAAGGCTGAGGCCCACCTCATGGCATTGGCAGATGCATCGACTGAGATGCCTCCGGTCGCACTGCGGTCCTACTCACGATTGAAGGGCCACCGATCGCGGCAGACCGAGCACGGTGCCCATATGCGCGCAGCCGGGTCGGTGCTAGGCGGCCAAGGGCATCGTGTCAGATCTGGTGGTTGACGTTGGGGCGGCGGGCTAGGTGCTGTTTCTTAGATCTGCTGACTGATCGTGCCTGGGCGGTCACGATTGGCCTATGGGTCGAGGTGACTTAACTAACGCGGAGTGGGAG
>NZ_JBIAOF010000027.1:0-33276 GCF_042878785.1 Nonomuraea sp. NPDC003560
CGCACTCGAAGGATCACGCGATGGCCGTCTCTGTTTCACGGCCGCCACGCTTGTGACCAGGTCAAACTCGTACACCACTCCCGTGGACGCAACCCCCACTTCTTGGCGGGTCAAGACGCCGTTTTCCGACGCCATCCCGAGGAGTGAGGGTGACGCATGATGGTGCAAGAGCCGCACAAGGCGCGAGGTCTCGGACGCAGCCGAAGCCTCCACACGCGACGTCCCCAAGTACAAGCCAATACAGGAGAGCGCCACATGGCAAAGCGTAGGTCCCCCGATCCCTCTTCGGAACCCGACAGTCTGTCGCTACGGTGGGTTGTGATCTTGTCCCTGACTGCACTCTCGGCCTTCCTGGTACACGCGGCGGGGGGTGGGTTGGTCGCCGCCATCCCTACTGCAGTTGCGGTCTTGCTCGCTCTGCAGGCGGTAGTGCAGTAGTCATCTCCGGTTGCTGAGCGACCTGCGGCAATGACGGCAACATCGGCTGGCCACCGTGAACCTCAGCAACGGAGACCCGCGTCTCACCTCAAGCGGCCCCAGACCGATGTGGATGCGTCAGGCGCTTCACCTGTTCTGCCGCGCGGCTTCCAATGCTCCGGCCTGGCGGCCCTGCGCTCCGGGTCTGCTTGCCACAGGATGACCAGGTGACCCGCCGTATCGATGCGGGATATCTGCGGGATGATCTCTCGCGATGCGCACCTACGTACAGGCGTCTGTGCTAGTCAGACAGTTTTCCGGCGCCGCCAGAACCCATACTCCTATGCGGGTGTCGAAAATCGCTGCCGCCCCGCTTCCGGTCCTCGGGCCTGGCGGCCCTGCGGTCCGGGTCGGGTTGCCACTGGTCACGAGGGCTGCTGTTTCCTGGTGTACAGCGCACAAGTACAGCAACGTCGGCATACAGCACCGGGTCGCCTCGTACGGCAGCACCCTCCCGACCAGGCGCACAAGCCCTCGACCATGCTCCTGCCGTTGACTGGTAATGAAGTGTCCGAGTGGACGTCGTAACGGATCGCCCGCTTCGGTCCCTACTGTGAAGCCTTTTCATCCTGAGTATCGGCCGTCCTTGACGAGCTGGAGGACGAGGATGGCGCCTGCACGAGCGCGGTCGCGTGATGCGGGCAGCAGCGCAGCTTGATGAGCAATCTTCCATGCCTTCAAAGTCACGACGGCGCGCTCGCCAATGGCGCGGATGCGGGCATGTGAGCGGTTGACGTCCCGTTGTGCACGTGACAGCCACGGACGGTGGCGATGCCGCTTGACCGGCGTCCGGATCGTGCCGCCCGCGCCTTTTGATAGCCCTTGTCCGCAAAGATCTTCACGCCGGCACCGGTCAAGGCGTCGATCAGGCCGATCGTCCGAGCGGCGGTCACGTCAATGAACGGCGCCCGGCAGCGCGGGCGAGGCCCACAACCAGCCATCCCACCCGGATCGGCCAGCAGCTGCACGTTCACCCGTGCTGCTTGTGTTTCCCGCTGTAGTCCGGCCGTTCGTCGGCCAGACGATCCATCGGGATGAGGCTGCCGTCCAAGATGGCATAAGGCCAGCCGCGACGCTCGCGCCACGACGGCGTGCACGCCGTCGGCCAGTGCAGCCAGGAGGTCGACGCCCTTCCCGGACGTAGCGCCAGGCCGTGGTGGTGCCGATGGACAGCGATTCTGCTGGCCTGCTGCGGTGAGCGCCCACCTAATTTACTTCCGTGCGGGGCACGCTAGTCTCCTTACCAGATACGTGCATGATTCGCAACAGCTTTGATCGAATCTGGGTAGCCATGGGTGATGGATTGACCGGGACGCCGACAGTCTTCAAGAGTTGACAGAACGGCATTAGAAATGATATGCCCGACCGCTCGGCAGACGTGAAGCACGCCTGAGGCAACCCAAAAGAGCTTATCCTTCGTGGTATCAAAGCCAGCAAAAGCGGAGCAATCAGCCCCAGTTGCACCTTCTTTCTTGATTGTTGTTACTTAGAGTAATCAAAGGCCAGACACCTTATTACTGAGAGTTGCCATATCTGATGGGCGGGCAGCCCTCCGTCTTACAAAACGGACGGGCATCCCCCGTTCGCCCCGCGAACCCCTAAGGGAGCTTCCTCCGTCGGAACTGTTGCGCTGAAATCTTGAACGTGGTCTCATCATTGGAGAGCTTCGAGGCTCATGTCCTTATTGGTGCTCATGTCGTCAGCATCGCGGTTTGGCTGTCATATCGCCTACCAAGAGAGGTGTATGATTCGCCCATCGCCTGGCTATTTGGGGGAACCGGGCACTACAAAACGGGTGCACTAGCATGCGTATCTCAGTGCAGCAAACAGCTAATTCGCGCACGTAGGAGGATGTTTGGAACCACATGCCCCACCAGGTCTCAAATCAGACAGTGAGCGGCGCCCGCCAAGTTGCCCACCAGGAAGGCGCCGCTCACTAGCCGACTTGCGACTCCAAGAACAACCTGATGTTCAGCTCGTCGACTCACCTCATGGTAGGACACGAAGTCGCCGATCGACGAATCCTCCCAGCTCTCGGTACGGTCGCCGGCATTCCCACGTGTCGCTGCCCGGATGGCAGAGGTTTCTGGAGAGACTGCTGGTCTCCGATGGTGCCATCGTCTGGCTCATTGTGTCCGTCCCGCAACTGCTCCTCAGGGAGATGGCGAGCAGTTGGTGTCTTGCTCTCGCCGTAGGTCACGCTAAGCACGGAAGCGCAAGTTGCGTTGTAGATAGCGTGTATCGCAACGGCGATCGCCGTTGCGATCTACCGCATCGGCACATAGACGTCCACAGGACTGTCGACGCCGATACCGGCTTCAGTAGGTCCAGCCACACCACGGCTGGCCCTCCTAGCCACGCCCGCGCTGCGCCCACCGGCGGAAGCGCACCTCGTATCCGTCCGTGCCTGTTTCTCCGACGGGCTTTCGGGCCCAACCCGTTACGCCTTGACAACCACATATGAGCCAGGGAAGGGTCCATGACTGACAAAGTCGAGACCTTGCCGTCGGAGCGGCTTCGGCGGCTCACTCAGATGTCCGTCCTTGAACGGAACGTCCATGTAACGCAATGGGCCGATGAGCTCCTGAGCCGGCACCACGGAAGGAGCGCGACGCCCAGCTTCTTCCAGGCCCCTCAACGGGACACGGTCGCAGCGGTCCTCCTCTCACTGGTGGATGATCAGGCCTCGGTGTCGGATGACGCGGAAGCAGAAGACGGCGATCTGCCAAGCGACTCCGCAGACGAGGTAGATGATGAGCCTCTCTCCACCAGCCGCTCTAATGACGTGCCAGCGGCCGTGATCCGTGCCTGGGCGCAACAGAACGGTATATCCGTCAACGAACGTGGACGGCTACCCATGTGGGTGACTCACCGCTACCACACCGAGAACGTCGCCCAGAAGCCAGAACAGTCCCTGGCGAACAAGATCCGTCAGGCACTGGAGCAGCACGGCCCGCTGACCAAGTCTGCGCTATGGAACAGCGTCGGACGCAACCATGCCTCCTGGGTGATGGACAAGGCGCTCGAGTCCATGCCAGACGTCCAGATATCTAGAGGTGAAAGCAACGGTGGGCGTTCGCCGGTGATCTTCCGTCTGGTTGAAGTGGAGGCCAACGACAGAGACAAGTTGGCAGCAGCAACCGGCAACCCCGAGATCGGCATTGAGAACCTCGAAGACGTGGACGACATCCCGACCCGCGCCGAGGGCTTCTCTCGCCCCGACATGGCTGATTCCAAGATCGACGACCTTCTCCAGATTCTGCGGGGCGAGTCGAACAGCGGCTAACCGAGGTTGAGGGCAGGAGGACTCGTCACCCTCCTGCCCTCCGACAGGCCGGTTGACCTCTTCTGAATCCCATTAGAAATGGAGCGCACCCGTGTATAGCCCCGTTGCCGAACAGTACGCCAACGGAACGCACCTTAAAATCATCCCCAAATGCTCTCGCTTCGTAGGCATCCGGCGGATATGCGACCAGCGCACGTTCCGCCCGGACTCGGCCGAAGCGCATGAATTGACCCCAGTCCCCTACGCCAGCGAGTTCCCCCTATTGATCAACGGGGCCAGGAGATGAGCCTGTCCAACGTGCCGATCCAGGACTCGTATAGAAGCAGCACCAATGATGTCGCCCACGACTTCTACGTTCCGGTCCTGGCGAAGGCTGTGCGGTATGACCGCGCCGTCGGCTACTTCACCAGCTCATCCCTCGCAGTTGTGGCCCGCGGCATCGAGGGGTTGCAGGCTAACGACGGCAAAATCCGTTTGGTCGTCAGCCCGCTGCTCTCGCCCGACGATATCGAAGATATCCGCCGAGGCTATGAGTATCGCGCGATCATCGCCCGGGCTGTGGCCAGGGAAATCGATCCCGAAAGGCTGAATGCGTGGGTGTCCGAGAAGCTGGGGATGCTCGGCAAATTAATCGCTGAAGGCATGCTCGAAATCAAGATTGCGGTTGTGGCGGACACCAACGGGCTTGGCATCTACCACGAGAAGATCGGTGTCGTCGCAGACGATGAAGGAAACATGGTTGCCTTCACCGGCTCGCTAAACGAGACGCGCGCTGCAATGGAGGACAACTTCGAGTCTATCGAGGTCTTTGCCTCGTGGACGCCGAGTGACGCACGTCGTGTCCGCCGGATCGATGAGAACTTCACGGCACTCTGGGAGGGTAGGACCGAACGCCTAGAGGTATTGACGTTTCCAAAGGAAGCTGAAGAGCACCTGAGAGAACTGGCCGCCCGGGGTGCCAAAACCACTCCGGACATCTCCTTCCGGGGAGCACGTGAGCGTCATAGGGAAGAAGCCAACAGGTACGGCTGGGCCAGCACTCCCGAAGGAGTCAAGCTGCGTGACTACCAAAAGGAGGCCATAACAAAGTGGCTCCAAGCAGGGGCACGCGGCATCTTCGAGATGGCAACCGGCACAGGCAAGACCATCACCGCACTTGCAGCGCTCGACCAGATCGGCCGGCAGTTGCGAGCGCGTAACAGCTCCCTCACCACCGTGATCGTGGTTCCACTGCTCGATCTAGTCGAGCAGTGGGCACAGGAGCTCAACCGATTCGGGGTTGTTCCAATCAAGTGTCGGGACTCGGTAGCAACGTGGCGGGCTCAGGTGAACAACGCGATCGCGGGTCTGCGACCAGGACGGGCACTAACTCTAATCGTCACCAACAAGACCTTCGGTTCGGCGGCATTCCAGGAAGTTCTTTCGTCATCGAGGGACGCGTTGCTGATCATTGCGGACGAAGTCCACCATCTGGGGGCAGAGCACAACCGTTCCCGTCTGCCGGACAACGCGTCATGGCGGCTGGCCCTCTCAGCCACACCGGAGCGCTGGTTCGACGATGAGGGGACTGAGGCGCTCCGAGACTACTTCGGGGAGACTCTGATAAGCCTTGGGCTCAAAGACGCGATCAAGCTGGGCGCGCTCACGCCGTACCAATACCGTCCAGTGCCCGTACCCCTTACCGACGAAGAGGCGGCATACTACACCGTCCTCACTAGCAAGATCGGCGCGCTCTACGGTCAGGTCAAAGGAGGTAAGGGAAAGGCTCGCGACGATGCTGAGGCGAGGCTCGGCCAACTGCTTAACAAGCGAGCCAAAGTGCTTGGACATGCTGAAGGGAAAATCGCCGCACTGCGGGAGGAGATTGGCAAACGGCGCGAACTTCCGTTCCAACTAGTCTATTGCGCTGAGGGCGTTCGCCCGCGGGAGGACAATCCGGTGGGCGGCGAACGCCAGGTAGATCAGGCACTTGATCTCCTCGGCAACCGGCTCGGCCTGCGTGTGCATTCCTACACCTCGCTGGAGTCCAAACAGGAGCGACGTGAGATCCTCGAATCGTTCGGATCCGGCCACCTTGAAGCGCTGGTTTCCATGCGCTGTCTGGACGAGGGCGTCGACCTTCCGGACGCCCGGATCGCCTACATGCTGGCCAGCAGCAGCAATCCCCGCCAGTTCATCCAGCGTCGTGGGAGAATCCTGCGTCGGGCTCCGGGAAAAAAGGAGGCCGAGGTTATCGACTTCATCGCAGTACCCCCACAGAACCAGGAACTTTTTGAAACGGAGAGGAATCTGTTCCGGCGGGAGATGCAACGCTTCATCGAGTTCGCCAAACACTCGGAGAACTATGGAGAGGCCTTGAGTATGTTGCGGAGCCTGCGCGAGTACTACGAGCTGATGGATGTTTAGGGAGAACCTTCCGTGACCGACAAGTTGGACCAGGAAGAAATCGAGCAGATCCAGGAAATCCTTAGCGGCACCAGCGCTAATGCGTACGAGGTCATCAGGATGGTTATCGCCCTGGAGCGGGAGAATCTTCACAAGTCCGAGGCACTAGCCAGAAACACAGTCCGGGATGAAATGGCCAAGAAGGTCGAGGGTATCGCGTAATGAAATTCATCTCGGTCGAGCTGGAGAACTTTCGCCCCTACCAGGGGACTCAGAAGATCAGCTTTGCACAGGCCCCGGACACCAACGTCACCGTTCTTTGGGGCACCAACGGCGGCGGCAAAACGACACTCCTGAACGCCTTCACCTGGGCTCTCTACGGCGTACTGAGCAGCGACGTCGAGAATCAGGACCAGCTGATCAACACCACCGTCTGGAACAATGCACCCGAGGGCACACCCCTGACCGCCTCGGTGACCATCGAGTTCGAGCACGGCAACCACGTCTACATCGTTAAGCGATCTGTCTACACACCTAAGCACGGCCCGTTCCAGCCCCGGCCGAGGCCCGAGCTGCAGTTATGGCGTCGCGAGAGCGGCGGCAATCTCGAACCAGTGCTCAACCCGAGCGGGCATCTCGACCAGATAATGCCCCAGCGCCTAAGTCGCTTTTTCTTCGTAAACGGTGAGCGTATCGAGGCGCTGGTGAAGCACGAGGGTGGCGATGACGTGCGGGAGGCGGTTAAGACACTTCTTGGGTTAGAAGCCATGGAACGTGCGATCATGCATCTGCCCAAGGTCGCCGAGAAGCTACGCCGGGGTATGAAGGCTGAGGATGCATCTCAGCACAAGTTGGATGATCTCCTCCGGCAGCTGGAGGACACCGAGCGCATGATCCAGGAACAGCAGCGGCGCCGCACCGCCGCCGAGAAGGAGCAGAAGCACTTCGACGCCGAGATCAAGTTGCTCAACCTGCGAATGACACAGCTCACCGAAGCAAAGGAGCTTCAGCATAACCGGTACCGGCTGGAAGATCAGCTGAAGCGCGTCCAGACGGCACGGCAGGAGCAGGAAGAGGAGCGCGCCAAGCTGGTAGGAACCAGCGGTTTTCTCGCTTTCCTCCCCACCCTGCCGGGCAAGGTCTTGGCCGCATGTGAGGAACTGCGGGAACGCGGAGAGCTGCCGGCACCCCTCAAGCGGGCTTTCATCGACGAGCTTATCGAGCGCGGGGAGTGCATCTGCGGGACGCCCTTGGGCGAGGGCAGTCCCCACCGCGCTGCTCTAGAAAGTTGGCGTGCCCGCGCTGGGCTCGCTGAAGTCGAGGCTGCATGGAACCAGCTTCGGGGCACTGTGGAGAGCATCGAGGAGCAGCGCGTGCAGATGTACGACGCGCTGCGGGGCTTCGACGGACGGATCGCCGAAGCGCAGGAGGAGGAGCGTCGTCTGGAGCACGGCATCGGCGAGATCGGAATCAAGCTTAAGCGTCTTCCCTCCGAAGAAGTCGTCGAAACCGAAGAGAAATTGGAGGCGGCCAAGTCTGCCCGGGACGAGAAAGTCGCGGTCATTGGTGCTGCCAACGCCGAGATCCAGAGGCTATCCGATGTCAAGGAAGACTTGAAGAAACAGATTAAAGGCCTCGAGGTCAAGGACGCCCGCAGCCGCCGGATCAAAAACCGGATCATGGCAATCGAGGAGGCTGGTAGGGCGCTTACCCAGATCCTGGAGATCCTCTCTCAGGGAGTTCGACGTCGGCTCGACGCCCGTATCCGGGATCTCTACCGCCTGGTGTCACTCAAGAACTACGAGCCGGAGCTCGCTCCTGATTTCGATCTGGAGCTGTGGGATCTGAGCGGCAGCGTACGAGTCGCGGCGCCCAAGTCCACCGGCGAGAATATGCTGCTGTCGCTCGCCTTCGTTGGTTCGCTCATCGGTGAGGCACGGGAGTCGCAAAGCGGTGGCCGTACCTTCATACAGGGTATCGGCGGCGACTTCCCGGTTGTGATGGATGCGGTCTTCGGCAATCTCGACGATGACTACCGCAAGGCCGTCGCCGACTTCCTGCCTAAGCTTGCTTCCCAAGTGGTGATCCTCACCAGCAAGGCTCAGGCCGGCGAGATCGTCGAGCAGGAACTTCGGCCCCGGCTCGGCAAGCAGTACGTGATCACCGCACATACCACCAAGACGGATGTGAGCAGCGCGACTGAGACGCTAACGCTGAACGGCAACACCTACCCCTACCAAGTCGTCGGTTCCAACCGAACCGGCGCTGAGATCACGGAGGTTCGGAGCTGATGGTTCTCAACGCCGATATCCGCGTCCGGCGGCCCCTGGAGCACGAAGATTTGATCGGTCGACTGACTACCAAGGAAGGCGGCCCATTCCCCAATTACTGGCAGGTTCTCGTTTTCGCCGCAGCGCTCGGCTGGTCGCGAGGCCGACGGGACTCTTTCGATAAGGCGGGCGAGGCGATCCGCTATGGATTGTTCAACAATTCCGCGACTGTCTCTGCCACAATCGACTCGATGGGCGTCCTGGCCCACGAGAAGGATGCAGGGATCATGGCCGATGACCGCCTCCCAGAGCGAATCAAGGTGTTCGAGGAGTACGCCAACGGTGGGCTCGCCATCATCCAGGGTGAGCTCAACAGCGGCGCGCACGTTCGCCCGATGGACGTTATCCTGAGCCTTTGCCGACGAGGTATGACACACACCGAAAGCATGGTGCAAGACATCCTCGGTCCGCGGCTCGCTGGCTTCGGGACACCGGAGTTCGAATCCTGATCGACCGCTTCGCAGCGGCCTCGCCCGGGATCGACTGAGCGAGGCCCGCTAATCGCGGTATGAGTACAGGCTCCGACGATGGAACCAACGGGAGCTTCCATGTCCGGATTGCGCTGGGAGAGCGATCGCCGTCTCACCGCAATTGGCCGTGCCACGCTGTCGGTAGCAGCGCGGCAAGCCGTTGTTGATGGCGAGGTCAACGCCGATGCCAGAGTTTTGGACTACGGCAGTGGACGAGGTGACGACGTCCGCGGCCTGCGTGATATGGGATTTCAAGCTCATGGATGGGATCCCTTCTACGCGCCTGACAAGAATCCCGCACCAGCGGATGTTGTGCTGCTGACCTACGTTCTCAACGTTATCGAGGACACCGAGGAGCGACGCGAAGCGCTACAACGCGCTTGGATACTCACAGAACGCTTGCTTGTGGTCACGACCCGGCTAACCTGGGACCGATCAAGAGTTCGCGGCCAACAGTACGAGGACGGTGTCCTGACAAGTCGAGGAACGTTCCAACACCTCTTCAGCCCTGCAGAGCTCCGATCCTACGTCGAAGAGACAACTGGCGTCCGCTGCATCTCCGCAGCGCCCGGCATCGTCTACGCCTTCAAGAACGACGACGCGCGTCTTCGCTACCTGGCTTTTAAGATCGCTCCACATGCTGGCTGGCTTGCCTCCGACGACACCGGTTCGGCGATTGCTGCCGTGGTGGACTACACCGAGCGACGGGGTCGCCTACCGAGGTTGGAAGAGATGCCAACGGAGATGGCCAAGCTCCTCGCCCATCTGCAGCCGCAGGAGCTGCAGCGCATCGTGAAACAGTCGGCCAACCCCGAAAGGGTCGAAGCCGGCGGTAAGACAGCAACCCTGTCCACGCTGCTATTCCTCGCGGTCGAGCTGTTCAACGGACGTGGTCCCTACAGCAGCCTGCCCATGTCCCTGCAACTGGATGTCAGGACCTTCTTCTCCTCCTACAAAGAAGCCTGTATGCGGGCCGACCGCCTGCTGTTCAAGCTTCGGGACGACACCTACGTCAGAGCAGCGATGCAGGCATCGAAGGTCGGAAAGCTAACACCCACAGCGCTTTACGTGCATAGACGCGCCATGGACCAGATGCCGACGGTGCTGCGCCTCTACGAGCACTGTGCCTCGATAGCCGCCGGGCGGCCGCCGTCCTGGTCACTAGTCAAGCTACGCCACCAGGGACGCGGGGTGAGCTGGCTGCACTATCCAGCGTTCGACACCGACCCGCATCCCAAGCTGCACTCGTCATACATGGTGGATCTCACCACACTCAAGACCTCGTTCAAGTCCTACGGAGAGTCTGCGAACCGCCCGCTGCTTCACCGCAAGCACGAATTCCTGGCCCCTGATGACCCGGACGCCCTCAAGTACCGCCGGTTGACGCAGGCCGAGGTGCAGGCCGGGCTCTATCGAAACCCACATCTCATCGGGACAGAGAACGGTTGGGAGGCTGAACTCGGCCGCTGCGGAAGGGAACTTCGAGGACACCGACTGGTGCGCCGCAAGGACACCAATCAAGCGAAATAGGACGCGCCGGCCTGGAACTCGGCGATCTCGCTTACCAGCTCATCTACGTCCAGGTCGTTCACTTGATCGGGGAACCACGACAGCCGCAGGCCGTTGGCGGCGATATCGTCCGGCAGCCCCATACCGCGTAGGACATGGCTAGGGGTGTAGGACGCGCTCGTGCAGGCCGACCCTGTAGCGACAGCCACAAGCTCCTTGAGCTGAACGATCAGGGCCTCGGCATCCACTCCCTCAAAGGAGAGGTTGAGGATATGCGGTACCACGTGCTCCTGATCACCGTTGAAACGGACCTTGGTCTTGCCGAGAGCATCCACCAGGCGCGCGCGGAATGCTGCAGCCTGGTCCCACCACCGCACGCGCTCCTTCTCGAAGATCTCGGACGCCTTGGCGAGACCGACGATGAGCGGAACAGGCAGCGTCCCCGGCCGAAGCTTGCGTTCCTGCCCACCGCCATACATGAGAGGCGTCAGCGGAACGGTGTCACGGCCACGCCGCCGGATGAGCAACGTGCCGACGCCCTTGGGAGCTCCGATCTTGTGGCCGCTCACACTGATCATGTCGATCGGCGCTCTGAGTTCCGCGGTCAGCTTGCCGAACCCTTGGGCAGCATCCACGTGCAGGTAGGTACGCGTCTCACGCAGTTGCTCCGCCAGCTCTACGACGGGCTGGATTACACCGGTTTCGTTGTTGACGTGCATGAGAGAGACCAGCAACGTGTCGTCACGCAGACGCTCACGCACGGCTTCCACGCTTACCCGTCCGGACGGCCCGGGCGAGATCAAATCGACCTCGAACCCGCGGGAGGCTAGGTGTTCCAGGGGTTCAAGGACGGCCTTGTGCTCGATCGTTGAGCTGATGATGTGACGGCGGCCTTGGCTCTCCCCGTATGGAGCCAGACCCAGCAGTGCGATGTTGTTGCTCTCTGTCGCACCCGAGGTGAAGATCAACTCTGACGGTCCGGCGGCCAGCTGCCCCGCGAGCTGTTCCCGAGCTTGCTGGACGGCTCTCTTGGCCCTGGTCCCCCAGTCATGCGTGCGGCTCCCAGCATTGCCGAACTCTGTCGTCATCCAGTGGTAGACCACTTCGGCGACACGCTGGTCGACCCGCGTGGTCGCCGCCGAGTCCAGGTATGCGGTCATGTTCGCTGCGCCCCTCTGGTTGCCGACTCTCACGTGAGTACGTTAAAACCTAAACGTAATTGCGGTACCGTCAACCCAGTGGGGTCACTCTTGTCATCGCCGCTGACGACTGGAACAACAGCGGGCTTCGAGTACGTCTTCCCGGCGATTCGGGGCATCCAGGCACAGCGCGAGTTCTATGTCTCGATGTGTCCGCTGCGGCTCATCCCGAAGATCTTCCTGTTCGACGAGGACGAGCTAGCGCCCGAGGTGCGGGCGCAGCGTGTGCTCAACAAGGCGCGCATCCCCGCCCTCGCCTCGTACATCGTGGACAACCCCTCCGACTACGTGTTCTCAGCGCTGACGGCGTCGGTGGACGGCGAGATGCGCTTCACCGGGATCGCCAGCGAGGGGCCTGGCATGAGGATAGGGCAGCTTCACATCCCGATGGTCGCCCGTTTTCTCATCAACGACGGACAGCACCGGCGAGCGGCGATCGAGGCAGCGCTCGCTGAGAATCCGGAGCTAGGTGAGGAGACCATCGCGGTGGTCTTCTTTCACGATGCGGGCCTGGCTCGCAGCCAGCAGATGTTCGCCGACCTCAATCGGCACGCGGTACGTCCCGCCCGATCTATCGGAGTACTGTACGATCACCGCGACGAACGCGCCAACGTTGCGAGACTACTGGCCCTGAAATCGCCCATCTTCCGCAACTTCGTGGAGATGGAGAGCAGCACACTGTCCGCCCGGTCCCGCAAGCTCTTCACGCTCAGCGCTCTCTACTACGCAACCAGTGCACTCACGCAGGGGCTTGCGCTGAGCAATGTCCACGAGGTGGCCAAGCTGGCGGACGAATACTGGGCGGCGGTCGACTCCCTGATCCCAGAGTGGGAGCTCGTCCGGACACGCAAGATGACGGCAGCGGATGTCCGACGTCAGTACCTGCACAGTCACGGGATCGCCCTGCACGCCCTTGGCCGTCTGGGGAACACTTTGATGCTCAAATCCACCGAACCGGATTCGTGGAAACCCCGGCTAGAGCCCCTGGCCAAGATAGATTGGACAAGATCAAACCACGATTGGGAAGGTCGAGCCATCGTCGGCGGCCGTGTCTCGAAGAACCACTCCAATGTCGTGCTGACGGTCAATTACCTACGCCAGAAGCTGGGCATGGAACTCGGCCCCGAAGAAGCCAACGTCGAAGCGACACACCTGCGAGGAGAGCGATGACCGTCCCCCTGGGCACGCCGGCACGTCGGGCCACCCCATTCAAGGACCGCGGGGGTCTCGCCGCCGTCGTCAAAGAGCTGACCGAGGAGATCCAAGAGCTGTACCTGGCCGATGAGGTCCCCTGGGTTGTCGGTTACAGCGGCGGCAAGGACTCGACAGCTGTCCTTCAGCTGGTCTGGCTCGCGTTGCAGGAGTTGCCGGAAGACAAGCGGACCAAGCCAGTCCATGTCATCTCCACCGACACTCTGGTAGAGAACCCGATCGTCGCTAGCTGGGTCACACAGTCTCTGCTCACCATGGAGATAGCAGCCAAGAGGCAGCTTCTTCCTATTGAGCCCCATCGCCTCACCCCCGAGGTCAAGGACACCTTCTGGGTGGGCCTGATCGGTAAGGGCTATCCCGCCCCCCGCCCCAAGTTTCGCTGGTGCACCGAGCGGTTGAAGATCCGGCCGTCCAACACGTTCATTCGCAACGTCGTTCGTGAGCATGGCGAGACGATCCTCGTGCTCGGCATCCGCAAGGCCGAGAGCCAGGCTCGAGCGCGAGTCATGACCCGGCATGAGAAAAACCGAGTTCGCGACCGGCTCTCCCCAAACGGCAACCTGCCCAACTCCCTGGTCTACAGCCCAATCGAGGAGTGGACCAACGATGAGGTTTGGACGTTCCTCATGCAGCGCCCCAATCCTTGGGGACACAACAATAAGGATCTGCTGACCATGTACCAGGGGGCGTCCAGTGACGGCGAGTGTCCTCTGGTCGTAGACAACACCACCCCATCGTGTGGTGACAGTCGGTTCGGATGCTGGACCTGCACACTTGTAGACCAGGACAAGTCCATGGCGGCGATGATCCAGAACGACGAGGAGAAGGAGTGGATGCAGCCGCTCCTCGAACTGCGTAACAAGCTCGACGTCCGCGACGAAGCAGGCCGCCGCAACGACAAGCACTTGCGGGACTGGCGGAAGATGAACGGCTCCATCCAGCTGTTCAACGACCAAATCGTCCACGGCCCCTACACCCAGGAGTCACGCGCGAATTGGCTGCGGGAACTTCTCAACGCCCAAACCTGGGTCCGGCAGAACGGCCCCGACAGCGTTCGCGGCATCGAGCTGATCACCGTGGATGAGCTTCACGAGATCCGCCGGATCTGGGTGTTCGAGAAGCATGAGGTAGAGGACCTCCTACCAAAGATCTATGAAGAGGAGACCGGGGAGACTTTCCCGGGCGGTCCCCTGGACGAGCACCTCACCCTTGCCGGAGACGAGATGGAGTTGCTCCGCGAGATCTGTGGAGATGACGAGCTGCATTACACCACTGCTCGCGAGTTGCTGGCCGTGGAGCGCAGGTTCCGGACGCAGACCCGTCGCGCGGGATTGTTCGAAGAGTTGGAGAAGACGATCCGTCGCGGCTACTACGAGAACAAGGAAGACGCCGAACAGAGCGCGCTGCGGCTCCAACAGGCAAAGATCGCGCCGGAACTGCCACTCTTCGACGAAGAACCCACCAATGCTCCTGCTTAACGTCACCCTTGAGAACTTTGGCGCCTACAAAGACATGCAGTCCCTCGACCTGACCACCCGCCCCGGTCGTCCGATCATCCTGATCGGTGGCCTCAATGGCTGCGGCAAGACGACACTGCTGGACGCCATCCAACTGGCGCTGTACGGCGCACGCGCTCGCACGAGCGGCCGTGGCAATCGTTCCTACGATGACTACCTCCGCGACAGCGTCAACCGCCAGGCCAGCCCCAAATACGCCAGAGTGATCGTCGAGTTCTCCACCACGGTCCAAGGACAAGAACGTCACTACAAGGTCGTCCGGTCTTGGGAGGTCAAGGGCAAGTCTGTCCGCGAGTTCCTCAATGTGCTCATCAACGGCGAACTCGATCTCGTCGTCAGCGAGCAATGGGCTGACCACGTAGAGGAGATTCTGCCGCTCGAGGCATCCTCGCTCTTCTTCTTCGATGGAGAGAAAATTGAATCGCTTGCCAATCCCGACCGAGCGGCTTCAGTGATCGCCTCCGCCGTACAATCACTGCTCGGGCTCAACTCAGTCGAACGGTTGCGCAACGATCTGCTCGCCGTCCAGCGGCGCCAGAAGATCTCCAAGGAAGATCAAGAGGCACTGGAGAAGATCCACCAGGTTGAGGACCAGATTAGACAGTCAGAGGGAATATGTGACGAGCTCGCCCAGCGCGTGGCGTCGGAGACATCTGCACTTGAAGCGGCTCAGCGACGCCTCGCGACCATCGACCAGGCCTTCGCCAAAGAAGGCGGTGACCTCTACGCTCGACGGGTAGAGCTGGAGACTGAACGGTCCCAAGTTGCTTCTCAGCTCAAGAGCATCAATGAGACGCTGGCCAACACCCTCGCCGCTGGTCCTCTCCCACTCTTGTTGCTGGCCCCCCAGCTGTCAGCCGTCCGTGACCAGGTGGAGAAGGAACGGCGCGCCGCAGAGACAGCACAGGTTATCAACGTACTGAGCGAGCGGGATCGAGAACTGCTGGCGCTGCTGAAGAAGTCCGTGCCCGCAGATAGTCTCTTCGTTGCCGAAAAGCACCTCGCTGCTGACCGGGAACGACGTGCATCAATCGCTATCGAGATCCGCCAAGTGCTCAACTTTCCAGCTGAGTCGCTACCGCAGCTCATGTCAATCGAAGAGAACCTCCGGCAGGAGGGTATACGAGCGCATGAATTCATTAAGCAAGCCGAACTCCACCAGGAGCGTCTCAACGTTCTCGAGCGTCAACTTGCCGGCGTACCCCACCACGACGCAATCGCCGCGCTACTTGTAGAGCGGGACGCTCAAAGAGACGTAGTGGCGCGACTTGGGTTCGGGCTAGACAAACTTAAGGGAGAGTTGGAGGCCGCCCGCCGGCGTCGCGATCAGCTCGTGCTTGACCGTGAGCGCGCCTACAAGGGACGCGCTACGAAACTGGCGCAGGCGGAGGACGCAGAGCGCATTGTGGGGTACGCCGACAAGGTCCGGGCGACTATGGAGAAATTCGGCACCGCGCTCCTGCAGCGGCATATCAGCAAGCTTGAGGTGGCGGTCCTCCAGAGCTTCCAGCACCTCATGCGCAAGACTGCCCTCATACGCGACCTGCGTATTGACACCGAGAAGTTCACCCTTACCTTGGTCGGACCTGACGACCAAGCGCTTGACCCGTCGCGTCTCAGTGCAGGGGAGCGCCAGCTTCTGGCCGTTTCTCTCCTGTGGGGCTTGGCGAAGGTAGCGGGCAACCGCCTTCCCACTGTGATCGACACCCCACTTGGCCGTCTCGACAGCCGCCATCGTGAGCACCTGGTCGATCGATATTTCCCGCACGCCAGCCACCAAGTGCTTCTTCTGTCCACAGACGAAGAGATTGACGAACACCTCCTCAGCAAACTGAAGCGGTCGATCACGCACACCTACACGCTGGTCCACGACGACAAGGCTTTCACCACTTCCGTCGAGCCCGGCTACTGGTGGACAGGGGGTACCACTCATGTCGCTTGACAGTGTTCGGCTTTCTCAGCCGGCGAAAGACCAACTGATTAGACTTAAGCGCATCACCGGCATCAAGCACTGGAACATCCTGTGCCGCTGGGCGCTCGCACTATCCCTCCAAGACCCAACACCACCACTTGTCCGGAACATCAGCACTGACTCCAATGTTGAAATGTCCTGGAAGACCTTCGCGGGCGGTTATAGTGAAATCTATTTGGCGCTTCTAAAACAACGCTGCCTAGCCGACGGCCATGAACCCACTGAGGAAAGCGTCTCCCACACCCTGACCATCCACATACACCGAGGAATCGGCCACTTGGCCGGGCGCCAAGACCTCAAAAGCATCGGCGACCTCATCTCACTCGCGGTGGCCTGACTCACGTTGGGCCTCCTTACGCGGTACCACGCTCGCTGACACTGGTTTTGGTTGCCCGAATCCTCGCAATCTGGATGGCCAATTAGAGCAGAATCTCCCGAAGGGGCGCATACAGATCCATCTGCCCCTTCAGCGACGCTGCGGGCGCCTGTCGGTGTAGTTATACTGCCGCACATGTCCTCAGCTCAGGTCGCCGACGCGTCGTCGATCAATTTCAGCCTCCCAGGGATCGCCAAGCTTCTCTCAGAGCACGAACTGCGAGTTCCGGTCTATCAGCGGTCATATTCATGGCAGCAGGACGACCAGGTGGCGGACTTCTGGTCGGACTTGGAACGCTCCTTCGATTCCAAGGGGGAGTACTTCCTCGGTACCGTCGTCCTCGCCAAGGAGGGCGATGAAGGCAAGAGAACCATCATCGATGGCCAGCAGCGCCTGGCCACTATCTCTCTTCTTCTCGCGGCAATCCGCGATGAGCTCGCCAGACGTGGTAGCGAAAAAGAGCTGATCATCCAACGTGACTATCTTGCCAAAGAGACACTGACTTCCGATGGACCAGAACCGCGTCTGGAATTAAATCCAGATGATGATGAATATTTTAACAAATTCGTCACAGGGAAGCCTTTCGAACCGACCCTGCAAAGCGGAAAACCACATTTTCCGCGCGCATCGCACAAGCTGCTCTATGAAGCCTATAAGTACCTATCCGACAAAGTGCAGAAAAATGCCGAGGGAGCCGGAAACGCGGCTACAGAGCGACTCCTCAAGTGGGTCTCATTCCTGACCCATAGGGCGCGTATCGGGGTCATCGAGGTAGCATCCGAGGCGGACGCTTACGTCATCTTCGAAACCCTCAACAACAGGGGTGCTGATCTCACCACTGCCGACCTGCTGAAGAACTACCTCTATGGCCGTGCAGGCAGCAAGCTAAATGCGGTACGGCACCGCTGGATCCAAGCACTCAGCACTCTTGAACTGACCGCTGCGGACCGGAAGTTCACTGCGTTCCTTCGGAGCTTCTGGAGTTCATACCACGGGCTCACCCGAGAAAAAGACCTCTACAAGGCCATTCGTGATGATGTAGGCCATGCGACAAAAGCGATGAAGTTCAGCGAGGATCTTGTCGAGGCAGCGACCCACTACGCAGCGCTCGACAATCCTGGGCACGAGTCCTGGGGTACACAGCTGGGAAGCGCTGGCCAGGCAGATATTGCCCTTTTAGGCGACTTCGACTTGTCTCCGAACAAGCCGCTGCTGCTAGCAGCATTGAAACACTTCGCTCCTGAGGAGATGCGCAAGCTGCTGCGCGCCTTGGTCAGCTGGTCCGTGCGCGGCATGATCCTGAACACCATGAACGCAGGATCAGTCGAGAAGGAATACTGCCGAGTAGCGGTTGAGATCCGGCATGGCCGCATCTCGACCGTGCAAGAAGTCCGCGATTCCCTAGACAAGGTGATCCCTTCAGACCTCGCATTCAGGTCGGACTTCGCGATCGCTCAGGTGAAGAGAAACAAGACGGCGCGTTACTACCTTCGCGCTCTTGAATGTGGCCGCGCGAGTGTCCCGGAACCCGAGCTGGTGCCAAACCCTGACGAGTCCCAAATCAACCTGGAGCACGTCCTCCCTAGGAACGCCAGACCCGAGGAGTGGAGGGCTTTCGATGACATCGACACCGCTGCCTACCTGTTGGGAAACATGGTGCTCCTCCAGAAGACCAAGAACAGCATGATCGGCAACCGCCCTTTCTCCGTGAAACGACCGACACTCAGGGAGTCCGGATTCGCTCTAACGAAGGAGATCGGAGAGCTGGAGGAGTGGACCCCACAAGCCATCGCCGAGCGACAGGAACGATTGGCCGAGCTGGCAGTAAAGGTATGGCCTCGGTAAGGTGGGCCACGCATTGTCGAAGGGCGCGCCAGGGTGCCTCTACGGAAATAGCGAGCCATCCGGGCACCGGTGATCCTTCTGACCGATCATCCGCATGGCCGCTGTGTCCGAGCAGGCAATGACCTCTTTTCATCCTCAGGACGCTTGAGCAACGCGGTGATTCTGGAGGACGGCGATGGCCTTGCAGAGATGGCTGGCCTTGCTGGATCTACAGCGGAGCTTGCGGAGGGTCTTCCAGCTCTTCAGCTGAGCGTTCGCCGGGGCGGCGAAGGCGGGCGTGGGCGCGATTGGTCCGCTTCTGGGAGTCTCGCTTGTTCTTACCCTTGTACGGGGTGCGGACCGAGCCTCTGGCACCCTGATATGCCTTGTCCGCCAAGACGATGATGGTCGCACGTTCGAGCGCGCGCAGGATGCCCCAGATGCGGGCCGCGCTCAGATCGTGGGCCTTGGCCGGTAGCGCGCCGGAGGTCCACAGGATCGTCCCGTCCGGTGCGGCGATCACCTGCATGTTCATCCCGTGCACGCGGTGCTTGCCGGAGAAGTAGGGCCGGTTGGCGGCGATCCGGTCGATGGGGATCAGCATGCCGTCCAGCACCAGGTAGTGCAGCCCGTCCCGCTTGGCCTTGCGCAGCGCCTGGCGGAGCTTGGGTGAGCGGGCCGACAGCAGCGATCATCGGCGTCTACGACGGGGAGCCGTGGATCATGTGATTGCTGTGGCGATCGTGGGGACATGCACGGGATGATCTTTACTGCCCAGAAGGAGAGGAAAGTTGTTTCCGCAGGTCAGAGCGTACAAGCCAGCCATACAACCCGCGCTCTCCTAAAGCGGGTGCCGCAGGTTCGAATCCTGCCGGGGGCACTCATCCATATAGGCATCTCACCCCCTGACCTGCGGTTTCTCAGCCGCGGGTCCTTTGTTTTGTGACCTTGCCAGGCAGCCGACGGTGCCCGCATGCAGCCGTAAGACCATGATCAGGGGGCGTATGCGGGATGATCTTGATTGCGTTTCCCCAGGTCAGACCGCATTCTAGGCCAGCCAGGAATTCCGGAACCCGCTTCCGGCCGCCCAGCGCGGGGCAACACAGCCGTTGATCATGCCAAGTGCGTGCAGTAACTTCGGCTCGGTCGGCGGGCACAGACCTCGGACCATGCCCACGCGCTCAACCCCGATCTGGAGAGCAGCCTCCAACGCCCTGGCCCAGACGGCGCCCACCGTACGGCGCCAGGAGAACGCAACCACCTTCGCCACCGCACCCTCACCGCGGACCAGTACTACATCGTCCATGGCGAGAGTTGGCTACAGCCCGGCGCCGCAGCGTAGCCACGGTCGCTCTACCGTCCGATGACTGCGTGGAACAGGGCCAGCGCTCCGCCAGCGGCTCCGCCACCCAGCAAAAACGCTGTCGGTAGGGGTTGCCCGCTGAGAGAGGCGAGCATGCCTGCGAGCAAACCCACGACGATCGCCAGCAACAGGACGACGGCGGCACGGACACTCAGCAGTGGGCCCGGCGGTACTGCCACGAAAACCTCCCGAGGGTGATGACGACGACCGTGGCTCCTAAGTCGCACCGAGGAGGTCACCCCACGAGGATCATCCAGAAGCTCCGCACGAAAAAATCTTGGGAAGTTCCGTGGGGTCCCTGCGGCGCGCCCACATACAAGGGAGTCATCTAGATCGGCGTCAGCAGAAAGGCTGGAACGGTGAGCGACAGCGAACAGATCACGGGCGCGGCGCCTGTGGTCAGCGCGCTTGCCCAGCCGGTAAAACCTGCTGAACAAGGTCTTTTCGATCTTGACGCGCCAACTTGCTCCGAGATGGCGCAGGCGATCTCGGCGTCGCACACAGCCGAGGCGAGCCAGCTTCGAGAAAACTTGGAACGTCGCGCGGCCGACCAGCGGTTACGCGATGAGATGGCTCTGTACGACTTCAGCGGAGAAAAGTATCGACAGTTCGAGAACGAGTTGGCCCGCTACGGCATGTCAGTGCTTCGTGGCTGGATGTACACCGGATACATCTTCAAACTCACCGCCACTCGCAGACTCTTCCTGACACCCACCGATGCGGAGCTCCAAGAGTTGCACCGCGACTCAGATGCCCGCGAGGAACTGGCCACGATGACTGTCGCGCTTGCCCTCCCGCGATTCCGCCGGCACGCACTCGTCGAGGGCGGCTGGCGCTCCGAGGGCGGCGCGAGCCTTCCCACCTACTTCATGGGAGCGTGCCTGTTCGTCTTCCCCAACGAGTTCCGCAGGCGCCGAGCACAGCAGAAGAGGTGGTCCCGAGCACTCGCCCAGGAGGCCATCATGCTGGCCCCGGACGCCGGCATCACCGTCGACTTGGAGTCTCAGGCACTGGGAAGGATCCGCATGCGTGATGATCTGCGCCGTATCGGTGAACGCACCCGCGCGATTGTCGCCCTCACCCTCGACGGCTACAGCCAAGAGGAAATCGCCGAGTTGCTCGGCGAAGCCTCAGTCCGGGCAGTCGAGGGGGCACTGTATCGGTGGAGAAAGAGCGAACAGCAACACGCCTCTGAAGGAGGGATCTCTCGTGAATAGCACGGCTGATGAGCCGTTCGAAGAGCTGATCGAGCGGTCCTCGCTTGGCGCGCCCGGTGCACGTCAGCTTCGACAGCGCACACCCCAGCCGAAGACTGACGAGCTCCGGCGCATCCAAGAGCAGCGAGCCGGACGATATGTAGGGCTGAGCGCAGAACAACGGCTGGCGGATCGACGTGAGCGGCTCCTCGCCGCTGCGTACACCCTGTTCGCGAAGCCGGGCTTTAGCGCCACCACCATCGAACGACTGTGTTCAGAAGCTCGCATCTCAAGCAGGGCCTTCTACGAGTGCTTCGGTGGGCGCGAGGAACTGCTCCAGACGTTGTACGAGCGCGTCGTGAACGACACCCTTACCCAGGTCACCAAAGCGATGGAAGAGGCTTCAGCGCCTGAAGATCAGTTCGTTGACGGCATAACGCGATACATCGAGTTCACCATCGCGGACTGGCGACGGGCGCGCATCATGCATGTGGGAGCAGCTCGCACCAGTTCCATCGAAGAGGCCCGGCGACAGGCGCTCAGACGCTTCGCCGAGGTCTTTCAGGAAGTTGTGACCAACTTGCCCGGGGATCGCTCCCGAGATCCGTACCTGTATGCCCTAGGAATGCACGGTGTGCTCCACGAACTCATCCGCGAGTGGCTAGAAGCTGAGGAGCCACCGCCAACTGAAGTGCTAGTCGAGACCGTCGTTAACATCTTCCTGGGGGGTGCTCGTACAGCCCGTTAAGCGTTCGTTATGCCGCATGCATGCGCCAGGAACGCCCGAAACATCTGCTCGAGAGGGCCTTAAGCATGCGGTGATCGCCCAAAAAGATCAGGTAACAATCAGTTTGCGTCGCACCGGACTGCGGAGCCGTCCAGCATCTACCACAACTGGAGGAATTCCCTACGCGCCAGCCCTGAGGGTGACTCACCACCGCCGTCCTGGCCACGATCGCCGCACCCGCGAGTCCGGCGCAGGATGCCACGGCGTCTCCGGCTTTGAGCGCCCGGACAATGGTGGAGTCCGCGCGTACCGTTCAGTCGTATTTCCCGGCGGTAGCACGCGCCTGGACCGCCGCCAGGGTCCGCGCCCAGATGCCTTCCCGCTGCCGGTCGGAGCCCGCCTTGCTCATCGGAGCGTTCAGCGTGACGAGGACGGACACCTGACGCATGCTCTCAGCTGAGACGCACAACTGGTCGCCTTGTTCCGCCCGCCCAGATCAGGCTGATCGCGCAAAGGTCCTGCTGCTGTGCTCCATGCTCGGCGTTACAGCCAGGGAGCATCTCCGAATTCACGGTCCACTATAGTGTCAAGGCCCTTGTTGAGGAAATCAACATCATACACTGCACCCTTCTGAAAATACAGCTGATACAGTGCCGCGTGTTCTGCCAGTGTTCTAGCAACGGTATCATATGCACCTAGATCCGGGCAGCCATCGGCAATGAACGAGATATCATTGCCCTTGAATAGTCTGACCTGGCAACCCTGATTTAGTTCCAGCTTAAGAACCCGATTTACTCTGATATTTGTCTTCTGTTGAGGGCCGGGCTTCCGGTAGCTGCCTAGGCGCTTCACAAGGTTTCTCGTTTGGCCGATGTAGATCCATCGAGGGCTCATGTTATGCAATTTTTGCGCTTCCGCAGATCTCCGCCCTTCTAGGGCGTACACGCAGCCGCGACCAGGGTCACGATCCACTAGAGGGAAGGAAATCTCACCATCTTCATCCAGCATCACAACTCCATATTCATTCCACTGGAAGCGGATCTGGACGTTGATTTTTATATCCCTCATTACTGCCCTCGAGTCTCTTTTCTTGGCGACGTACTCGTTCTCTGTTAGATGGGAGTCTAGTTACTCATTGGGTGCAGCGGGTGCGATGTTCGCGAGACGGGATCGAAGAGCAGAGGATCTGTTTGGCCTGTTAATCCACCTGAACAGTGATGGGGAAGCGGCCGCCGAGGCGGGAACGACTCCAATTCCCGGACGCATGCTCGGGTCCAGCCCGGGAAACCGCTGGCGGCTTCTCGTCCTGGGCGCTCACATGCCTGATCCTGGCTGACCCAACAGCCCTGAAGCGCTGGACCTTGATGCCGAACTCGGGTGCCACCCACGCGAACGGTCAGTGGTGGTGCGCAAGCTGCTTCAGCCAATATTCTGGCTTCTAAGAATGGTCGCCAACGCTCTGATACCACTCCTCGCTGGCCCCGGGGTTCCTAGGCGCCCAGCATCTCGATTGATGTAGACGGGGAACTAGTGCAGCCACACGAGCCACCCCCTCGGGGGGCTCGTCGTACGTTATGATGTTCAGTAGCAGCGGCGCACGTGATGAGTCGATCTTAGGTTTCCACGTGCGACTTACGGCTTGGCAATGATCCCTCATCTCGAAAAGTGCAACCTTGCAGGCCATACCATTCGCGTAAGGCCGTTGCCAGATACGCCGCTCACCGGGGACAAGCCGCTCTCGACCGTTGATAGCCCCATTAGGAACTTTTTTCTTCCGATCAAGATATGGGACAGGATCCTCTTCTCCGCCAGCGTCTTCACTACTCAAACCAGCAACATGGTCGGGATCGTTGGTTCCCATGAGTCCAAGGAGGCCCCCATCACTGTGGGCCTGCCAAACGTCAGTGATCTCGGGGCGACTCATGAGGCTAGGGCAGGTCACGACTAGGATGAGATCACCACTTACCAAGGTTAGGGCGATCCGATCTCCGTGCCTAACATAGTTCCCGTCTCCCCTCCAGGCGTCGATACTGTTCTCTGTCAGGAGCGCATCCCGCACGTTCTCGATAGCGTCTCTGGCTGTGACAGCGAAGAACTCGCGCCGAGGGTTTACCCGCCAAGTGTCCAAGAGTTGGTGCGCGAATGCCTCCACGGCCCGCCAATGTGACGTAGCGGCACGAAACTCAACATCGAAGGGATACGGGACGCTCGTGGAGTAGAGCTGTCTCGCCCGTTCCTCTGCAGGCTTCGTCGTGAAACCAACCTTCACCATCTCGGGGATGGCTCTGTTGCTGACAGCGTAGACAAAGCCGACCGAATGCTGTGGCATGCATCCTCCCGAACAGACGAGACCGCTTCGAGCTCATACTGCCAGGCGTCACCGACAGTCTGATCGGTGACGGGAGCAGCGCGGGCTTACGTCAAGAGAACGACCGGGATAGCGCCCTGGGCAGTTTCGTCATGCTGTATGCATACGCCGGGATCGCGCCGGACGCATCTGTACGAAAACGGGGTTGCGGAACACCGAGCCGGTCAGCAGGCACTGCCCTTGCCCCAGCGCGGGAACCGTCGACCACAGCGCCTCGTGCACGCCACCGGTGGTGGCGCGTACCGGGGCGAGGTTGCCGGCGGACTTGAGTTGATGGATGAACCGGGTGTTCGCCAGCTCGAACAACTCCTCCGGCACATGCCCAGGCTGCTGCGACACCAACACCAGCCCCATCCAGCGCTTGCGGCCGCGACGGCTGATGACCTGCAGTTGGTCCAGCACCGCTCGCATGCGGCCCGCACTGGTTCGAGAGACGAACGTGTGCACCTCTTCGATCACCACCAGCACCGGCGGGCGCGGCTGGCCGTCCTTGCCGATGGGTTCGCCGCGAGCGACCGCGATCACCCGGTCGAACAGGGCCTGCAGTAGGAAGGAGATGGCGATGTTGCGGGCGCTGTCGTTGGTCTCACTCACGTCGAAGACGCTCAGGCGCCGCTCCACGAGCAGCTCGTCCACGTCCAGGTACGGGGTGTTCCTCGTAGGCCGCCAGTCGAGCATTTCGGACCTGCCGAGCTTGTATAGCTTGTTCCTCAGCGTGGACGCGGTGGCTTTCTCCGTCGAAGGAATCTTCGGCGAGAGCAGGGGCATCCCACCCGTGGCTGGGTCCTCTTGCAAGCCGTCGATCAGGTCGCTGAGATCGTACGGGCGGGCGGGAGGAGGCGGTGCGGAAGCAGCGAGGGTACCCATCCTGCCCGGCCGGGAAGTCCTCTCCGCGTTGCGCCGGGCCTGGCCCGTGATGGCGCCCCACATTCTCACCTGGGGTTCGGTGAATTCGAGGACGTCGGCGACGATTTCCTCGGGCACATCGGCGATCGGCACCTTGAAGGGCAGCGGGTCGGGCGCGTCTGTCATGCCGGCGTTCGGCACATACACGCGGAAGTCCGGGATGCCGCGCGGACGCCGCTCGTCGAAGCGTTCCTCCAGCAGGCGGGCGAGGTGCGGTTCGTCGTTCCCTTTGTCCATCCGTACGTACTCGCCCTCGACGTCAATGGCGACGACCGCCCACCCGGCGCGAATGGCCTCTTCCATCAGTACCTGGGTGGTGTTGGACTTGCCCGATCCCACGGTGCCGAAGATGCCGGCGTTGCGCGGCAGGAATCCCTTGTTCGCCGAATCCGCCTCAACTCTCACGTCGTCGTAGCCGAGCAACGAGCCCAGTTGCATGTCGCCTTCGATGCCGAGCATCCGGCGCAGCCGGTCGCTGGGATAGATGAACACCCGGGAGTACGGCCGGGGGCGGGTCGAGGTGGGGAGCACATTCTCCGAAGGAGTGACTTCGCCGAGAATCTCGATCGTGCCGGCGGCGTAATAGGTAGGGCGGAATTGGGTGCGTTCCGGATGGAGCAGGGTGGTGCGGCTGATGGCCGAATCGGGGCCGATCTCGTGTGGGCTGTGGAAAGGACCTTCGACGACGCGACCGAGGAAGGTGATGCCTTGTTCGGTGTCGTTGACACCCACGTAGGCATCGCGGCGGAAGTGGCGGCGCAGTTCCTCGGAGACCATGACGCCGCTGCTGGTGTTGTCCATTCCCGGTCCGTCGAAGGCCACGAATCCGAGGGTGATCAGTGATCGGGCGAGGCTGGCTTCGGCGGCCTCGATGTCTTCGGCGGGAATCTCCTCTTCTACGGGGGCCGGCGCGTCGTGCTGGTCTTCCGGCCTTTCCAGCGGTTCTTCGGCCTCGGCTTCGACCTCTGTGTCCGAGCTCATCCTCGCGTCCTCCGTGGGTCCAGATCGGTGAGTCCGTGCTCCACTCCGAGTTCCATCAAGCGCGTTTCGATGAACGTCCGAAACTCCCCGCCCTTGAACATGGTGCGGGCCACGTTGTCCGCGAGGTCGATGTGGAAGGGAAAGCCGCGCGCAGTCACGGGGACGCCGGTGTCCGGCAGACCTCGCGTCCAGAGTGCGTCGGCGAGAAAAAGTGCCGCTGCCTCGTCAACCCGCTTCCGGTGGCATTCCAGGAGAAACGGGCGATGCCCGGCCTTGATGAGCAGAATGCTGACTTCCGGCCCCACCTCTGCGATGAAGGCCCGGAACCTGGCGCGGTCCAGGTTGTTGAAACCCGCCTTGGTCGTTCCCGCTCTCTCATCGCCGTCCAGGAAGCCGGTGAGGTCGTCGGCCAGGTTGCGCAACTCGATGAACTCCCCCGGCTCCAGGACGATGCCGGCGTTGAGCACGTCCAGATCCTCGGGGCTTTCACTGACCGCGATGAACCGCTGGTCTTTTATGTAGTGGCGGACGAGGTCGAAAACGGGCGGCAGGTTCTCTCGCGGATGTCCCACGCCTGTACGGAGTTCGAATGGAACCAGCTCTCCGTGGATCATCCGCCAGTCGGCCTCTTGTGCGAGTAGGAGCTTGCGTTCGCCGAAGAGCATGAGGGCGCGGCTGGCCAGGTTCGAGGTGCCGTGCACCTTGCGGAGATTGTCGAAGAACTCCCTGGCCGTGTCGCCTGTGGTGGTCAGCTCGTGCTCGAAGACCCTCGTCACAAGGCCGACGGATTCGCCGGTGTTGGTGACGATCACCACACCCACCTGGATCTTCGTACCGCTCAGGAGGGGTACGGCGGCAAGCGTCCCATCGGAGGCGGCAACGATCCCGGTGCACAGGAGATGCTTGGCCCATTGCATCTTCTCGGGCGATGGACGGCGGATCTGGGCGCTTAAATGCGGGTTCTCCGTCAATATCTCGGCGCGGAGCTGCGCCCGCCGCTCGTGCGAGGCCGTAACGGCTGCATCCACCCGGTCCCGCAGGTGGTCGACATACTTTTCGAGCTCCATCCATGGCGCGACCGACAGGATGTCGGCAAGGCTTTGCGCGTCACGCTGTTCCACTGGACCTCCAGCTCCTCCAGTGACGCTTCGCAACCGATCACCACACTCTGTTGCAGAGTAGCCACGAGATCGGCGGAGTTCCAGGTCTTATAAGCACCAGGTCGCTGTCGGCGGAAGCTACACGCAGGAGTGCTCGAGCTCGTCTATTCGGGATCGTTCAAGGCGGCCGAGAGGTTTCCCGTGCGTAGCTCTCGCTGATCAACCCATTTCTTTCCTTCGGCGGCGATTGCTTCCAGGACATGCAGGGTGTGAGGGAGCCCTGCTGCGTCCAACGACACTTCGGACACCGCTCCGGGGCGCTCTCCCTGTTGTAGTTCCTCTATTCCTGAGTTCACCTCGACACTGATCTCATTGCCGTTCATGAGCGCGAGCTGGAAGTCTCGTCCACCGTCGTCCGACTGCTTGACGCGTACGGACGCGACCGCCTCGAAGCGGTAGTTGAGCCGCTGCCGGTCGTGGAAGGTTCCCTTGAGGAAGTTAAGAGTGACGGTGAGCTGACGCACCCCTTCCTGTGTGACGAGGAAGACCAGCAGTTGGTAGTTCTTGTAGCGCCACGGCCCCCCACGTAGTCGTGCGCGTTCGCTCCCCGGGGCAGGGGCCTCGATGAAGGCATGCGCGATGACACCACTCATGGTCAGCTTGTAATGCCGCAACGCCTCCTCCAGGAGCACTTTGCGGTCGCAGTCGAGCCAGGTCGCCATTTCCTCGTCATCAGGCTTGTCCTTCAGCCTCGCGCGCCACCGGGCCAGCGCCTCCAGGTCACCTTGGTAGGCCGAGAGGCTTTCCGCCTGGTCCGCGGCATACCGGCGCTGCTCCAGGACGATGTGGAGCCAGGTGCGGGAGCAGATCCATCCGGAGATCAGCAGGAGGAGGATCGTACCGATCGCCGGCAAAGGGCCGACCGGCACGATGCCGACGGCTGCCCAGCCCCCTGCACCTGCGAGGGCGAGGAGTCCGAGTATCGCCCGCGCCTTCGTCCCGAGAGGAGCGGCGAGTTCCCGGCGGTAGCCCCACAGCATGCCTTTCCGGCGGCGGGTGGCAGCTTCGCTTGCTCGATGCCGAATGAGCCATGCGATCTTCTCGACTCCGACTCGAGTCTCTCCGTAGACTTCCGTCAGTTCGTCACCCAGGCTCCGCCGCATTCCCTCCGTCTCGACTAACCAATCATCACGGTCCACGCCCCGGGGAACGTACTTGGCGAAATAGTGGTTGATCCGGTGCTCAGCTCTCCTCGCGAAACTGCCGCGCTCGGCCTTGGTCTTGCGTCTCGGTTGCTCCTTCATGCGCCGGCCGACGACGCCGCCCTCGACCTCGCTCCTGCCCCTGCGGTACTCCCTGTCCTTGGCACGGCGGCGTTCGACACGGTGACGCCAGTGCGCGGTCTCCCGCGCGCCGACAGAGGCGCCGGCGAGGCCCAGCACGTAGGCGGCCATCAGAAGCGCGCGGCCGCTCTGCAGGATCAGGTAACCGAGGTGGCCCGTCGCCATGAGCAGGACGACCGTCGCCGCCACCGCCCGAGCCCAGCAGCCCAGAGATGTCTCAGGTGGCCGTGGCTTTCGGCACAAGGGCGCTGCCGGTGCCGGATGGAAGAATTTCCAGATCCGATCCCCGCGTCCCCCGGTCATCTGATCCGTCTTGGCCTTCGACAATGCGCGATGCCACAGATGGTCCTCGATGGGACCGTCGAGGTACAGCTCCAGGTGCTCCAGGATCAGGCTGCGTTGCGGTTCCCGGAGTGCGTCGAGGTCCTTGACCACAACACGAATGTCCTCCTCCGCCTTTCCCGCCGACTCCAGGAGACGATCGATGATGCGTACGCCGTCCCGCCACGGATCCTCGCCCCGCAATCGCATCAGGGCGTGCCTGCCTCGCAGCTGAGCGGCTTCGTCCTTGGTCAGCTCGTGCCGCGTCCGACGGCTCACCATGGCGAGCAACCAGTAGAAGTAGACCTCGTTGGTAGCGTAGCCGACCATGGCGTCGTTGATCAGCCGGCGGGCCGGTCCCGGCATCCGGCCTTTCAAGAACGAGACACCCTTGCGGAACGTGGTCTCGGGCGAGTCCCACGGATCCCTCTCGTAGACGGTGAGGTTGTGCACCGTGCCCGCCTGCACTCCGACGTGGGAGTCTGTAGCCACGTTCTCGACACGGTGCGTCGGCTCTGTCATGACAGGGATTGGGCTAGGGCGATGATGGCGGTGAGCTCCGCCGCCATCACGGCCACGTCACCGACGAGCCCGCGCAGCTTCTTCAGCGCCAGCGTCAGCATGTTCTTCCGATCTGGCGTCTTCGTCTCGAGTGCCTGGTCGGCTGCGACGAGCTCCGCCTCCGCAGCCTTATACGTCGCCTCATCCAGGTGTCCGTCCGCCCACGCCTGCCACAGCCGGGAGCGGAACCCCGCCAGCGCCTCCGGCAGATCCGTCGGCGGGGACGGCTCAGAAGCGATCCGGATACCGCCGTACACGGTGCCTGCCTGCACTCCCACATGGGCATTTCCCTTGGCGATGTTCGTGTTCGTCTCGGGCATGGTGGAGCTCCTTGTCGGGGGTTCTTCGGTGGACAACTCCTCGGCCAGAGCCGCGGCGAACGTGGCAGCATTGGCGACAGCTCTCGGCTGCCACCGCTCGCGGTCGGTCGCTTCCTTGGTGCCGTCAGCCCGGTCGCTGATCCCCCGGATGACGACCACCGGCAGTGCCCGGTTCAGGTGGCCGGCCTGGGCCACGCCAGCGCCTTCCATCTCGATCGCCCGCGCGTCGTTGTAGTGCTCGCGAATCCAGTGGGCGTGCTCGGAGAGCCGGGAGTTCAGCACCACCTCCCCTGCGGCGATCGGTCCGAAATGCACCTGCGGGCGAGGGTCGAGATCCCTGGCCCAGGAGCCGGTCCTGTGCAGGTGCTGAGCGATCTGGTCAGCGGCGTGCGAGGTCTCCCACACCCGGGGACGGCTCTTGAAACCGTCGTCCTCGCTGGTGCCGCCGTGAAACGCGTACACATGCGTCGCCACGACGACATCACCGAGAGCGATGTGCGCGTGCAGCGCCCCGGCCACGCCCACGAACAGCAGCGCGCCCGGCCGGAACTCGGCGATGGCGCGTTCTGCCAGCACTCCCGCGGAAAGGTTGCCCTTGCCGACGTGCGCCAGCACCACCTGTCCTTTCCCGGCTGCCAGCCGGCCCACCTCGAAGAGGGTGCCTTGGGCGTGCCGGTGCAGGCGCAGGCCTGTCAGCTTTTCGCGGACCGCCTGGTACTCCAGATCGAGTGCGGTGAGGATCACAACGGGGCTCACTGCGCCGGCTCCTTTCCGTTCGGCGAGTCGACGGGACGGATCATCGGGGGGTACAGGACCTCGCGTGGACCGGCCCTGAACAGCCGAGCCGGTCGCCCGGTCGCGGCCTTGCGCGCCGAACCGGCTGGGAGGATGAAGCCGTCAGTCTTCCTGAGCTTTCGGTAGAAGTTCCGCGGGTCGAGCGGCATCCCCCACACCGCCTCGTACACCTCCTGGAGATCAGTGATCGTGAATGTCGGCCCGCAAAAGGCCGTGGCGAGCGCGGAGTGTTCGAGCTTGGCGCGGGCGCGCTCGATGCCGTCCGTGACGATGCGCCGGTGGTCGAAGGCGAGGTCCAGCTCTCCGGAGAGCACCGGGTCGGCGGGCTGCCAACCGGCGTCGGCGGCGTCAGTGCCGGCGGTCGGCTCGGGCAGGCGGGGAGCGATGGCCAGGAAAGCGACGCTCACCACTCTGCCGCGAGGGTCGCGCTCCGGGTCGTCGTAGAAACCGAGCTGTTCCAGCCGGAGTGTCTCGACGTCCAGGTCGGTTTCCTCCGCCAGTTCTCGGTGCGCCGCGGCGACGAGGCTTTCCCGGGAGTGTTGCAGGAAGCCGCCCGGTAGCGCCTGGGCGCCCTTGTACGGCTCGATGCCGCGCTCGACGAGCAGTACATGCAAGCGCAAATCGCGCAATGTGAGGATCACCAGGTCAACGGCGAGCAGAATGGCGGGCGGCTCCCATCGATCGTCAGTCACGAGCCTGACTCTATGTTTTTGTCAATCTGACAAGAAGTAGCGCCGTGGTTAGCTTTCGCCATCCACCGGTGGTGCGCGTGGCGCGTGTGGGGGGCTGGCACGCCGTGACGGTACGCCGCCCTGCCGACAATTTCGATGTCAGCCGTACTGACGATCGACTGAGGAAATCCTGGAGGTACGGCGGCCGAGCAGAGCGTACGGGCCACACAGCCGATGGCTCAGCCGCGGGCGGGCGTGCGGAACACCTGGTGGCTGTGCCACTCGATGTGGTCCTGTTCGACTGCGTCCAGGCCGGGCTGGGGGGATCGAGCGGGCCGGCCTGCCAGGGAGAGCACCATGTCACGGGAGGACTCGGAGCGGCCGACGAACCTGGCCGAGACGGTGATGGTGCGCTCCGCGGTCAATCCGAGGGCACCCTTGTCGAACAGTTTGTGGTGGATCGCGCACAGGCACAGTCCGTTCGCCACATCGTCGGGCCCGTCGAACGCCCACCAGCGCACATGCGCGGCGTCCAGGCCCACCACCGCGCCTTCCAGCCAGCCGTCGTAGGAGCAGAACGCACAGCAGTACTCGTACGCCATGAGCACCCGGTCACGGAAGCGCCGGTCGCGCTGCTTCTTGGTCTCCGTGACGGTTTCCAGCGTCTCCAGGTCGAGACCGGCCAGCAGGCACAGGTCGGTGTGCAGGGACGGCGCGAAGTTGGCGTCCAGGAGGTAGCGGGCCATCCGGCTCAGCAGGCCGGGCTCCTCCGCCAGTGCGTGTGCCAGGTCGGGATGCAGCCGGCCGGAGGCCTGGCTCTCGCGCAGCCGGCCCAGTTCCGGGCCGGGGCTGCCGGGGCCGTGGCAGGTGTCGACCAGCCACAGGCCATCGTTCGTAAGGTGGTGGAACGGGTAGCCGGGGCTGGTGTCACGGGGCGGGCCGTACTCCTTGAGCAGTTTCTTCAGCTCGGCCTCTGCGGCGCTGAACGGGATGGACCGGTTGCCGTGCCGCTGGAAGTGGCCCAAGACGTACATGAGCTTGCTCCGCTTTGACGGACACCGTCGTTGTGTTGGTCAGGCCGCTGCGGCGGCCTCGAAGTCGGCGGGGCTACGGTAGCCCAGACTGCTGTGCAGGCGGTGCAGGTTGTACCAGCCCTCGATGAACTCGAAGATCGCGCTGCGGGCCGCAGCTTTGGTGGGCCAGGACTGCTGGTCGAGGAGTTCGCCCTTGATCGCCGCGAAGAACGACTCAGCCAGCGCGTTGTCCCAACACTGACCGGTGCGCCCGACCGACAGCCGCACGCCGAGCCGCGCGGCCAACCGGGCGTAGGCGGCGCTCGTATATTGACAGCCGCGGTCCGAATGGAAGATCACCGACGCGGTCGGTCGTCGTCGGGCGCAGGCCTGCTGCAGGGCCTCGGCCACCAGGTCGGTGCGCAGGTGATCGGCCGTCGCCCAGCCCACCACCCGGCGGGAGGCGATGTCGATGACAGTGGCCAGATACAACCAGCCCTCCTCGGTCGGCACGTACGTGATGTCGCCGCACCAGCGCGTATCGACGGCTGCCGCATCGGGGGCGAAGTCACGGCCGATCAGGTCCGGCCGGGCATCGGCGTTCGGATCGATCACAGTGGTCTGCTGCCGGCGACGCCGATACCGTCCGGCCAGGCCGAGCGCGCGCATCAGCCGGGCCACCCGCCGCCGTCCGCACCGCTGCCCGTCCTGCTGCAGCTGCGCATGGACGCGCGGCGCGCCGTAGCTGCCTGGTGAGCGTGCGTGCACCTCGGCGATGCGCTCGACCAGCTCGGCGTCGCGCATCGCGCGTGGGCCGGGTACGCCACTGCGGCGCGCGTAGAAGGCGGCACGGGAGACTCCCAGCAGCTCACACGCCCGCTTGACGCTGTGACCGCCCTGCTTCTCCGCCTCGATGAACGGGTCCACGCTCACCGGGTCTCCCTCACGAAGAAAGCCGTCTTAGATTCAAACGATCAACGCAACACTGCATGTGGATGGGTGGATCGTGGCTCGGATGGGTCGGCCGGGAATGACAGACGCGATGAAAGAAGAC
>NZ_JBIAOF010000028.1:0-24317 GCF_042878785.1 Nonomuraea sp. NPDC003560
CACCCCGGCCCCGATCCCGCAGACACTGACCGCTTAACCTGCAGATACAGGATCACGCGAAGATCGATTCGTACACCACGTCCGTGGACGTGACCCTCCGAGAGCGTCGGTCGTCCGCACGGAGTCATCTGAAGGGCTCCGGTCTCACAACGGGCGCACACACGAGTAGGGAAGGTAGCCGTAGTTCTGTGCGGGAGTGGCCCACTGAACCGTCTCCCAGAGACTTCCCCAGCCCGCACGGCCACACATCGGGGGATATCCTCCGCCGTGTAGCTGGCACTGCGGCGCCTTCTCCTGCACGATCGTGCCGCCCGGGATCCAGCCGATGACCCTTGATGAGATGTCGGGGTTCATGAACAGGTCAATCCGCTGGCCGGCGTCCCCGACCCGCATGGGCTGGCCGTTGCAGTTCCCTGCTCGCAGAGGTGCGGCCAGGGCGGGCGTCGGGATGGTGGCGATCACCAGAGCGCTGGCGGCAATCGCGGTGGTGAGCTTGCTCATGGTTCCTCCTGAGGCCGGTCAGCCAAAGAACCGGCTATCTCACTGAGGGTAGTTGGACATACTCGCACGGTAAACTCATTAACGGGATTCCCGGGCTGGCGCGTAGCCGGCGAGTCATCACCATCTCCAAAGAGCCCGCACCGGAGGCCTACCGCCAGCTCGGCGCCGAGATCCTGCGACTCCTGGCCGCCGCAGAACCGCAGTCATATGAGCCAGCCCAACATCGACACCCCGGGCAGTTTGGCAGCGTCTTCGGAGCCAGCGCCGCCAGGCGGACTCGGCGGCCTTGTGCCCGCCCGCCAGCAACCGGGCAAGGACACCACTGCACCCGCCGCCGACTTTGCCCCGGCCTCGCCGACGCCTCCGCCCGCCCCTGCCGCGACGGCCGATCCGGTCCGCGAGGGCCAGGCCCACGTCGCCGAGCGCCGCCAGATGCCCGACGGGCCGCCCGACACGTTCCTGGTGGGGGTCTACCTGCTGCCCGCCGTCATTCAGGCGGCCAGCCGCCGCTCGCGTCGCGTGGACAACTACCAGCTGGCGGTCGAGGCCATCGACGCATTGCGCGCCGAGCTGCCCGACCTGGTCGCGCGCAGGCACGCGGGCCCGGCGCAACGCGAGGACAGCTTGTTCCCGCCCCGGCAGGGCGCGTCGACCACGGCGGCCGCCGCGCGGGATGGCCGCCGCCGTCTGTGGTCCTTCCAGGCCACGGAGGCGGACACGAACGTCATCGACGACATGGTGGACGCCACGGGCGCCCGCTCTCGCAGCGAGCTCATCAGCTGCGCCCCGGAGGCTCACTTGCTAACTGTAAGTGATTGATCTAGCACTTAGAGTTATGACCAAGATATGGTCACGGGGACGTCAACGCCCATGTCCCTGGAGGATTCGTGGCACGCTTCCGTACCCGCCTGGCCCTGCTGAGCACAGCCACAGCACTCACCGCAGCCACCCTCAGCCCCGCACAACCTGCCGCCGCCGCCACCTACCAATGGGCCGCCCTCGGCGACTCCTACACCGCTGGGGTCATCCAGGCCGCCGGCGACGTCTTCGAGATCCCCCGCGACGGCTGCGAGCGCACCGACCGGTCCTATCCCCAGGTCATCGAGCGGGACCTCGGCTCCCTGTTCGACCTGACCAACGTCAGCTGCGGCGCTGCCACCATCGAGGACGTCACCTTCAGAGCGCAGGAGCCGATCGGCCGCCACCTGCCACCCATCTCCGAAGACCCGGACTACCCCTTCCCTCCAGTGCCTCCCCAGTCCCAGGCGGTCACGCCCGGCACCGACGTGGTCACCGTCGGCGTGGGCGGCAACACCCTCGGATTCGCCGAGATCCTCCTCAAATGCGTGGAACTGGGCCAGGGCAGCGGCGGCGTCGGCACACCGTGCAAGGACGACCTGGCCGCGAGCATCCCCGGCCGGCTGACCAAAGCGAGCCGCGACTACGACCAGATGCTCACCACACTCCACGAGCGCGCCCCACGCGCCAAGATCCTGGCCATCGGCTACCCCACGATCGTCCCCAAGGACACCTCCACCTGCAGGTACAACGACATCCACCAGTTCGCCTCGATCACCCGAGGTGACCTGGACTGGCTGCGCCGAGACGTCCTGGAGCCGCTCAACAACGCCATCGAGAAGTCCGCCGGCACCCACAACGCCGCCAGCTTCGTCGACCTCTACGACTCCTCCCAGAACCACAGCGTCTGCGACGCCGGCAAATGGGTCGAGGGCATCTTCGACCACGACAACCGGCCCGCTTTCGTCCACCCCAACGACAGGGGCCACCGCAACGCCGCCGACCACGTCACGTCAGCGATCCTGAACGCCATCGACCCGAACTGACATCCTGCACGAGGGAACCCCCTGTCCTGGGTGGAGAGCCGCGCACGGAGAGATCCCCCGGCCCCCCTCGTAGTTCAAGGGGGGCCGGGGGATCTCGGCGGTGCTGGTGGTTGGATGCTGGAGGCGTCCGGGGCCGGTTGGGACGGTCCCGGACGCTCTACTGGGTCAGCACCCGGGGCAGGTGCGTGTGCCGGTGGTCGACGTCGACCGCCTGGCCGTGCTCGCGCAGGCGGGCGGCCAGGACCTCGACCAGGCCGACCGCACTTTCCGGCGTCTCCCCCGTGTGCCTCACGGCCCCACCCTGCCATGACCATGCGACGTCGGCCGGTCACTCCCGCCGCCGGCCGCCACGGCTCTTCCCGGCTCGCAAGGGCACATCACGCCGTCGCGATCAGGCATCGGATGTGGCGGCGCCCAGAGTGTAGAAGGAGAACGGGGTGCGCGCCTGCGGCAGCAGAAAACGCTGAATCTCCGTCACGGTGAATCCGGCCCGCTCGATCTCCGCCACTGTGTCACGGCCGGTGTGATAGCCGCCGGCCAGATGGTGGCGTCCAGGACCCTCTGCACCTGGGCCAGGCCGGAGGTGTCGGCGCGGCCGTGCTCCAGGAAACGCACCTGCCCGCTCGGCCTGAGCACCCGCCGGGCCTCGGCCAGCGCTGCCGGAACGTCGGGCAGCGAGCACAGCACCAGGCAGAACACCACGGCGTCCACGCTGCGATCACTGGCTGGGAGCCGCTGGGCCAACCCCGGCAGCACCTCGACGGTGACCGCAGCGTCGGCGGCGGCCGTCTGCGCCTGCTCACGCAGCCGCAATTCCGGCTCTATCGCCACAACGCGGGCCACCTCGGCCGGATAGTGCGCGAAGTTCACGCCGTGCCCGGCCCCCACCTCGATCACCTCACCGGTCAGACCGGCCAGCAGTTCGCGGCGGCGCTCGGCCAGGCCGCCCTCGTCCAGGGCGCGCGCCATCTTCGGATACATCCGGCCGAAGACCGGCCGCCGCAGGTTCGTCCTCAGACTTGTCTTCGTCATGGTGGTCACCAGGTGACCGGCAGGGCGGTCAGACCGCCGGTCAGCGTGTGGGCGTTGAAGGTCAGCTCGTCGGTTGCGCACCCGAGCTTGAGGGCGGGGAAGCGGGCGGCGAGCTGGGAGAAGACCACCTGCAGCTCGATCCGGGCCAGCGGGGCGCCGATGCAGTAGCGAGCGCCGTGCCCGAACGACAGGTGCGGTACGGCGGGGCGGTCGAGGTCGAAGCGGTCCGGGTCGGCGAACACCGCCGCGTCGTGGTTGGCCGCGCCGGTGTCCAGCAGCACCAGGTCCCCCGCCTGCACCTGGACACCGGCGATCTCCAGGTCCTCGCGTGCGTAGCGGGGGATGCCGCCGCCGCCCAGGCCGGGCGCCCGCAGAATCTCCTCCACCGCCGCGTCAACACGGGACGGGTCCTCAATCAGGGCCTGCCACTGCTCGGGGTAGGCCAGCAGCCACAGCGCTCCCTCGTCGATCGCGGCGACCGTGGTCTCGTGCCCGGCGAACAGCAGGAACATGCCCATCGCGGCGGCTTCGTCGCCGCTCACCCCATCGGTGGCGGCCAGCCGGGAGATGACATCGGCGTCCGGGTCACCGCCGGCGCGCTTACGTGCCACGAGCTGCTGGCCGTAGAGAAACAACTCGGTCAGTCCCTGCTCGGAGCGGGCCCGGTCGGTGACGTCGCCGGCGGCCTGGGTCCAGGCCCGGAACTGCGTGCGGTCCTCGAACGGCACGCCGAGCAGCTCGCAGATGACCGCGATCGGCAGCGGCAGTGCCAGCGCGGCGTGCAGGTCGGCGGGCGGCCCGGCCTCAACCAGCTCGTCCAGCAGACCTGTGGTGAGCGTCTCGACCCGGGCGCGCAGCGCGCGCATGCGCTTGGGCGAGAAGTGCGGCTGCAGCAGCGAGCGCATCCTGCGGTGGTCGGCCTGCTCGGTGTCGAAGTCGCCCAGCGGGCCGCCGAACATCGCCGACTCCCCGGTTCGGGAGGCCCTGTCCGGCTCGCGGTGGGCCCGGCCGAGCCGATCGTCATCCAGCAGAGCACGCACCTGCTCGTACCCGGTCACCTGCCAGCCGGGATCGCCGACCGCGGTGCGGATGGCGTGAATCGGAGTGCGCGCCTGCAGCTCACGCAGCAGCGGCGCGGGCCGCATCGGGTCGGGCTGCTCATACGGCAGCTGGACGGGGGCGTGCGACACGAGCCCTCCAAAAGGTAGACGTGAATTTGTATACTTAGATGTCTAAAACGCTACATGTACACTTTGTCTTCTACAAGTGGAGGGCTGATGAGCAACCCCGAAGCAGGCAGCGCGACTGTCGCGGCGCCGCCGGTGCGGCGGCTGCGCCGCGCGGAGCGGCGCGAGCAGATCCTGGACGCGGCCACCCGCGCCTTCGCCCGCGCCGGCTATGCCGCCACCGGCCTGGACGACATCGCCGCCGAGGCCGAGCTGACCCGGGCCATGCTGTATCGGCACTTCGACTCCAAGGCCGACTTGTACCGGGCCGTGCTGGACCGGGCCTGCGCCCGCCTGACCGAGGCCACCGGCGCCGACGACTTCGACGAGAACGCCATCCCCGCTCTGCTGCATGCCGCCGCCGCCGACCCCGACGGATTCCGGCTGCTGTTCCGTCACGCCGCCCGCGAGCCCGACTTCCGCGACCTGATCGACTCCATCACCGCCGCCTCCCGCGAGGTCGCCCACCGCAACCTGGCCCGCGTCATCCCCGAAGGGCCGTGGCTGGACTGGGCAGCCAACCTGATCCCCGGCTTCACCCTGGAGGCGGTCATCGCCTGGCTCGACGCAGGTCAGCCCGATCCCGAGCGTGCCGCCGACCGCATCTCAGCGGCCGTGCACGGCGTCATGGCCGCCGCCCACCCCACCGCGTGACGATGACGGACGACATGCCACCGCCTCCTGCTTCGCCTGTGCGACATGACGACGGTCGACGGGGAAAGCGAATCCGGTGAGAACGGCGAGTAGTTCGTCTCAGCACACGAGATCCCGCGCGCGGCGATCGGCCCGAAGGTGACGTTGCCGTCCGGAAAACCTTGACATCGGGGGTTCGGGAGCGCGGGAGCGCGACAGTGCGAAAGTGTCACAGCCAGACGTCACTGTGTAGTGGTGTCGTCTCTGGCCGTCATGGAGGAAGGTGGAGATCGATGACTCGGCTATGTGATCGGCTCATGGCTTCGGGCGCGTCGGCTCAGCTACTATGACCTCGCCATGGCAACGAGTCGTGTACCAGGTTGGGAAGACACTCTCGGGCCCTTCCACGACCTGCTGCGCACGCCCGGCGGTGAACAGGCCGCCCGCAGCATCCGGGCCCAGGTCGGCAAGGGTCTGCGGCTCGACATGCTGGGCAAGGCGAAAGTGATCGCGGCTGAGAATGTCGCCTGCTACCTCACCGGCACCTACACCCGGCCCGAGGACCTCTACGCGATGCTGTCCACCGTGATCGTGGTGCCGCCACACGAGTTCACCTTCGTGGAGGTTCAGGGCATCGACAACTGGATGGGTTACCCACTCCTTCGGCTGGGCGGTGTCCCGCCAGCCCCTGATCGGAGGCGGCGGCTGGTCGATGGAGGGCGAAGACGGCCGCTACCTCCCGGAAAGTGAGCTACCAAGCCCCTTCGCCCGGCTGTCCTTTCCCATGGATCCCGATCATCAGGGCATCCTGGAAGACCTCTGTAAGCAGCTGTTCATGCGATACGGCATCGCCATCGCCACGTTGGCCATGACGTTCGGATTGATGCACAGCAAGAATGTTGACGTCGTCGTCCAGGTCCCCGGCGAGAAGCAATCGCGCGCGCATCACAAACGCCGCGGAGTTCCTTTGGCTCGGTACTCCGTTCTGGATATCCACCCGGTGACCCGGGTGCTGGAGCGCGAGGGGAAGGCGAGCGCTGACGGGTTGGACAGCGCGCTGCACATCTGCCGTGGGCCCTTCAAGACCTACCGGCCCGAGGCGCCCTTGTTCGGCAAGCTGTCGGGCCAGTACTGGTGGAAGGAACATCCGCGGGGTAAGGCCGAGCACGGCGAGATCCACTCCAGCTACCGCGCCCACCCCTCCGCGCAAGATGCTGGCGTGGGGCGGGTCTATGAACCGGTTGACGAGCACGTCGAACTCGCAGCGGTCACCCGAGAAGGCGTCGGACGCGATCCCGACCGGCCGGCCGGGGACTACGCGCGCACAATCGTGTCCAGAACCAGCTCGCCCAGGCGCTGCTGGCCGCGGGGCTGACCCCGCTGCGGCCAGCTCCGCACGAGAGCCAATACGACCTCGGCTGGGTCCTGGGTTCAGGCGATCTCTACATCGCCGAGGTCAAGAGCCTTACCGAAACCAACGAGATCCAGCAGCTGCGGTCGGCCATCGGCCAAGTGCTGCACTACACGACCGGGCTGGCTACTTCAGCGCGGCGAGTTCACCCCGTCATCGCGTGCGAACGCGCACCAGCCGACGGCGATTTGGTCCGTGCCTGCCGTGACCATGGCATCACGATCGTCTGGCCGGAGCGCTTCGCCGACTGGCTGGCCGAACGGCACGAAACAGAGGGCTGAACAGTGGAACAAGCGCGCGACGACCGGGAAGGGTACTTGCCGAGCCTGCTTGAGCACCTGCAGCTCACCGGCAGCGAGGACCGGACTTCTCCTTCTGAGGAAGTCATCGCGGCCCGTGCCCGGCTGACTGAAGACATCAGCGGCCGGTTGCAGGATACGCAGGCCGAAGGCATGATCAATCAGGCTAGGCTTGTGGCCTACACCGCCGCGCTGGCAGCCCAAGGCCTGTAGCACCTGGCCCAGGCCGGGCGCACCGCACCCGCTCTGCCGGCCAAGTCCCGCCACCAGCACCTGGCCAGCCTCGGCCGCTACGTCCGACTGGGCGAGGAGACCTCCGCCCGGATCGCCGCCGAGCACGACCCCGCCAGCCGCCGCCTCCGTTGGCTCACCCGGACAGAGGTCCATCTCTTCAAGCTCCCGGGGATGCGCAGCAACTGGTACCTGGATGTGAGAGACATACGACAGTGACTTTGCAGGCTCGGGACTGGCTTCCCACACCTGCCCCGACCCTCGATCGCACCTGGTTCAGGCAGCGGGGCTACGGGATGGCGATGCTGAAGGCGGAGTCCTTACGGGTCCCCGAATTGTCGCGAGTGAACACCGTCAGCGTCTTGGCCGCCTTGGAGCAAGCAGTGTGGATCGGTGCGGACGGAGATCCGCCCAGCGCGGTGGCTTGAGGGGCGGTCTGGGTGATGTCGATGTGGGGTCGCTGAAGGTGATGGAGTACGTGCCGGTGCTGGGCTTCTTGACTTCGGCGATGTTCTTCTGCCTCAGGATGCTGCCATTGGGCGCGAGCCGACCAGGTCCGTCAGGAGGACGAGCGCGCCGAGCAACTCGTTCCCGAAGCGGTAGCGCGCTTCCAGACCGCCCTGCAGGCCCTGCCAGACGACCAAGCCGACACTCCGTTCGTCAAGGCCCTGACGGAACTGGTCACGCTGAAGGTTGAGAAGTTTCGCGGCCGCGGCGGCTCCGCCGGCCGCTACGGCCGCGGCGGCCGGGCCGCCGGCGGCACCGCGCCTCCAGCAGGACGATCCGTCAGCCTCGTTCCCTCAGCCATCCTCAGCAGGCGATCATCGAAGACCGGCGCCACATGCCGTGATCTCAATCAGCGGCTGATGGCCGGGCCGGAGCGTGCCAGGACGTAACACCTTCCTGATTCCCGACGTGGCTCCGGGGCGATCCGCGCTCTGCGTGACCCGGACGCGTCCGGTACCAACGACGGCGAAATCTGAAGATCCCTATGACCAAAATCAATGGATAACGTCGTGCCCAGCGCTGTCGAGCGGGGACGAAACTCACCGAGTAACAGGGAGCGGCCAACGAGAACGTCTACCACCGCGCGCGCCGTGAACTGGAACGCGACGGCTACACAATCGACAACAACGGACATTAAGTCGTCACTTAAGCCCCTGCTCCGAATTGGGGGCGTTGGCGGAGAGCTTGAAGACGGTCCCTTCGAGGAGACGCTTCGGACCGTCGGCGGCGGCCCACGGGATGGCGGCGTGCCACATGTCCAGGAGCGAGGTGCTGGCCGCGATGGAGTCCCGCGCGCCGAGCAGGGGGTCGAAGGACGACAGGTCGGCGGGATCGAGCCGGCCGGAATAGGTGTCGTAGCGGGAGTGGAGGACGGGGTTCTGGCCCCGGTAGCAGTGAAGGTTCTCTATTTCGCCGTAGCGGCCGTAGGTGCCGGGACGGAACCGCTCGGTCTTGCCGTCCAGCAGGTCGCCGGGGTTGAGCAGGGTACGGCGAACGTGTCCGCGAGCGTAGGAGTCCTGGACCAGGTGAAGCAGCGAGCCGATGGCCCGGCGACAATCAGCTGGTCAACCTTCAGATCACTCAGCTGCGCGGCGAGGTCGGTGCTACAGAAGGCGCTGTAGCGGCGCCTACGGATGATGGCTCGCGGGCGAGCGGCGCCGTCCAATGGGTCTACTGGGACTCCGGCACCGCCCACCTGCTGCCCCGGCTGCTGCGCCTGCCCGAGGCAGCGCGCGCACGCACGGACCGCTGTTCTTGGCCCGGCGTTGTCCCGTCCCCGCCCGTGTCGGGGCAGGCCTGCGACGAGCCGGGCGCGCCCCTATCGGCGGTGCACGTACAGGTAGACGGTGAAGAAGCCGTCCTCTTCGCACTTGTAGGTGCGGTAGACGCCGTTCTGCACACCGATCCTGCCGGTGCTGTCGCAGATGGCATAGGCGCGCTCGATGGGCCACCTGGTCCAGGAATCGATCGGACCTTCCCACTCGTCGGCGTGCGCGGCACTTCCTACGGCAAGCCCTCCGGCCACCGCGACGACGGCAGCGGCGACGGCGATGATCTTTCGCATGTCGGTTCCCCTTAACTGTCGCTCTCCAAGAGCGACGCGCTTCACCCGTTCGCTACTTAGAGTGTTATTGTCGTTACAACGTTGCCTGGAATCGCCTCTGTCGGTGCCGGGCGCTCACCGCACCTTTGCCGGAATGCCGCAGACATCGCCGAAAGTATCGACTACCTGCGCGAGCGGCCCTTGGAGCGGACGGGGCGTGCCGGTGCTCCAGGTCGAGGTCCTCGACGTTGAGGGCGAGGACCTCGACGGCTCCGGCCGCGGCCAAGACCGCGAACATGAAACGGCCCTCCTTTGGAGGCCAGATCAAAGTTCTCCGTCAGCGACACCACGGTGATGCCGCAGTCGCGCAGCTCGTTGACCGTGGTCAGCACGTGCCCCGCCGAGCGGCCCCACCGGTCGGACTTCCAGAACTTCAGGGTGGCGCCCGCCTTGGGCAGCGCCAGGAGCGCCTCCCATGCCTGGCGGGTGGGGCGGCATGGAGCCCGGTCAGGCCCAGGCGCTGTACCCGATGGCGTCCCGGTAGACGGTGGCGGGACATTCGAGCACCTCGCCGCCGGGCATGTGCAGGTTGAGCCGCCCGCCGTTGGTGGGCTTGCAGTGGGTGACGAAGACCGGCCCGGGATAGCGGACACTCTCGGGCCGGATGCAGTCCACGTCGTACAGCCCCAGCGGGTTGCGGAAGCGGATGGCGCCGACGAATCCCGGATCGGTGCACTCACCGACCATGCGGGCCGCACCGGAGTCACCCGCCCGATCGGTCCGCACACCGTCAGCGGCGGCCGGAGCCACCGAGACACCCGTGGTTAGCGCGGCGAAAGCCGCCATGACTATGGTCGCGCGTAGGTGGGAACGCACATGAACCCCTCTCTCCATCCGCTGGCATCCAGCGGCTGAGCTTCCGGAACTATGACTGGTATCAGGGCCCGGTTGGGCGCCATGTGAGTCAGCAAAGCCATGAAGCCGAGGTGTCCAACAGTGACTCGGACAGGCTCGTCCAGACTCGACCACCAGCCGGCCGGCCGCCGAATCGGCCGAGCCGTCGCCCAGCCCGAAGACAAGATCGAATACGCCCGGCTCTTCAAAGCCCAAGGCGACTCCCTCGGGAAGATCGCCGCCAAAACCGGCATTCCCAAGACCTCGCTGCACCGCTACCTCAAGGACTGACTCCACCCAGCCGTCCCGGAAAGAGCGTTTCTGAGACGGCCTTCATCGTGGGAGCCTGTGCGGCATGCGTCCTTCACGGGTCTATGTCCGTGGTCTTCCCCTGCCCGCGCTGCTGGTCGAGTCCATGTCCTCGGGAGCCTGGCCGGCCCAAGATGACACACGGCTGCGCGAGATCATGCCGTGGTTCGAAGATCCGCTGGATCTCCTTGCGGACGTGCGCGAGATACGCCGAGAGTCTGCGTCCCTTGACTGGATGACCGAGGACAACGCCACTGCCGACCTCTTCCGGCAAGCCCGAGGCAGTCAAGCCGGTGATCTGGTCGAGCTTCCCTGGCTCGACGCCGATCTGGCCGTGCTGATCGGCGTCAACCGCAACCCCGGCGACGACGTCGCCCTCGCGCTGGACTACCGCACCGGCAGCGACGATCCGAGCGTCGTGGCCTCTGACTGGTGGACCGACCCGCACCGATGCGCCTGGAGGGTCGTCGCGCCCACGTTCTCGGCGTTCGCGACCGCGCTGGGCATCGACGCGCGCCGCCGCTACTCCTACGTCGGCCCCGAAGAGATTCGCGTGCAGATCTGGTCGCAGGGCACTGGGCATCCGATCGCCTCGCCCACCGATCTCACTGAATGGCTCGCTCGGCACGACGGCAGCGACCGCGGGGAACCCTTCACGTTCGTGATCGACCACTTCACGATCCTGCGTCTGGCCCCGCAACGCAGCGAGCATGTCGTCTGCGCTGGCGGTGCCCCGGTGCAGAGCGCTGGCGAGATCACCTTCGAGCCGGACGGCGGCAGCTGGCGGGTGAGCGAGATCAGCAACCAGTCGACCGGCTACTGCCCCGAGCCGGAGTCCTACGCCGCGGTGCAGGCCGCCCTCGACACCGCAGGGCTCGATCATCCAGGTCGCTTCACCGTTCCGATCATCTTCCGGCTCTGCGAAAGCTGCGGCCAGCTCAACATCGTGAAAGACGACCACTACGTCTGCGCGATGTGCGACGAGCCGCTACCAGCCTCCTGGAACGCCGATGCCGCCGGCGAGCCCGCACCTCGGCCAAGGAAGGGGACATCTGTCGGAGACATCGTCTCGGGCACGGTCGTGGCGGACGAGCGGCCCTTCGGACCTCGCATCCGGCTCGACGGAGATGTGTCGATGCCCGCGCACATCAGGGACTTCGCGTGGCAGGGGAATCGCTCTGACGCTGTCAGGGTCGGTCAGCATGTCACCGCTGAGGTCGTCTCCATCGATGAGTCCGCAGGACGCGTCTGGTTGTCCCTGGCAGCGACCGAGCATCCCGATCTGTGGCAGTTCTTGAAGGGCCTGCGCGCCGGCGACGTTCTCACCGGCACGGTCGCCGACATCCAGAACTTCGGCGTCTTCATCGCCCTGGACGACGGGCCGCCCCATCCGTCCTATCCCGGCGTCGGATTCGTCACTGTTCCCGAGCTCACTTGGGAGCACTTCGACGAGGTGACCGACGTGGTCCACGTTGGGCAGCGGGTGCGCGGCGAGGTCCTCCAGTTCGATACCACCAACGGCGAAGCACGGCTGTCCCTGCGAGCATTATGCCCCGACCCTTTCCAGATCTTCGCGGACAACACCGCTGTCGGACAGCGTCTATTCGGCACCATCACCAAGGTGATCCCGTTCGGGGTGTTCGTCGAAGTCGCCGACGGTGTTCATGGCCTCGTCCACAAGGACAACCTCGCCGATGTCCAGGTCGATACGCCCGAACAGGCCGTCCAGCGGGGCGCGAGCGTACAGGTCACCGTCATCGGTCTGGACCGCGACCGGCGCCGCCTGCACCTGTCCCGCATTGGCGGCCACGATCTGAGGCCGGCAGCGGCCGAGTAGCCAGTTCGAGATGAGCGATGACCAGTGCAGATGACTTCGAGAACTAGTGAAGAAGACTTCGGGAATCGACACGAACGGGCCCATCCGAGCCTCCGCGCCTGTTGCAAAACGTGTTGAGAAATCTCGGTGTTCAACAAGCTAGCTAACACCCTTTTCTGTACGCCTTCTCCCTAGGTCTGTCTAGATAACGGCTCTGGCCCGTAATCGGTGGTGGCGCTGAGCGATCCCTGCCAGGCTGTGCCGTGCTGAAGATCGACGATCTTACGGATGTCGTGTTCGCGGGACTGTCTGCCCTGGTCATCGAGGGCGTAGAGGATGAGGGCAACCACATCCAGGTGATGGCCCGTACACGCGACGAGCCGATGCCGTGCCCGGCATGTGGGGTGCCGACCGGTCGGGTGCACAGCTACGCCGGCCGGACGGTCAGGGATGTCCCGGTCGACGGGCGGCCGGTGATGGTGTCGCTACAGGTCCGGCGTCTGCTCTGCCCAGCGCGGGAATGTCCTCGGCAGACGTTCCGGGAGCAGGTTCCCGGGCTGCTTGAGCGCTACCAGCGTCGGACGAACAGGCTCACCGACCAGTTGGGTGCGGTGGTCCAGGAGCTGGCCGGCCGGGCCGGTGCTCGACTGTCAGCGGTCCTGGCCGTAACAATCTCCAGGTCCACAGCGCTGCGCCTGCTGATGCGGCTGCCGCTGCCACCGCTGCAAGTCCCGCGCGTGCCAGGTGTCGATGACTTCGCTCTCAAGCGACGGCATCGATATGCCACCGTCCTCACTGACGCCGAGACCGGCGAGCGGATCGATGTCCTGCCCGGCCGCGGTGCCGATGCCCTGGAGGCATGGCTGCGATCGCACCCAGGCGTCGAGATCGTCTGCCGGGACGGGTCAGGTGCCTACGGGGAGGCGATTCGCCGTGCACTGCCGGATGCGGTGCAGGTCGGCGACCGGTGGCATCTGTGGGCGAATTTGTGCGACAAGACCCTCGCCGAGGTTCGCTCCCACAGCGCCTGCTGGGCCACGGTCAACCCGCCCCGCTCCGCCGGTGTCCACGAACGGACCACCCGCGAGCGCTGGGAGCAGATTCACCAACTGCTGGGCAAGGGCGTTGGCCTGCTGGAATGCGCCCGCCGCCTGAACCTGTCGCTCAACACGGTCAAGCGCTGCGCCCGCACCGAGCGGCCCGAGGCTTTACGCCGCGCACCGCGCTACCGGCCCACACTCGTCGATCCCTACCGCGATCACTTGCGCGACCGACGCGCCACCGACCCAGCCGTGCCCGTTCAGCAGCTGTTCCGCGAGATCAAGGAGCTCGGCTACACCGGCAGTCTCAACCTGCTCTACCGCTTTATCACTCAAGGTAGAGCCGAAGGAGAACGGCCCGTCACCACCCCGCGCCGCCTGACACGTCTGCTGCTCACTCACCCCGACCGACTCCGTGATGGCGACACCCGACTGGTGCAAGAGCTCACCGCCGCCTGTCCCGAGCTGACCGAACTCGCCCACCATGTCCGCGACTTCGCCGCGCTCCTCACCCCGGCTGAAGGCCACGGCGACAAGCTCACCACCTGGATCACCACCATCCGCGTCGCCGACCTGCCCCACCTGCACGGCTTCGCCAACGGCATCGAGCTTGACCACGCCGCCGTGAACACCGCCCTCACCCTCCCGCACCACAACGGCCGCACCGAGGGCGTCAACACCCGTACGAAGAGGATCATGCGCCAGATGCACGGCCGCGCCGGGTTCGATCCGTTGCGCCACCGCATCCTGCTGCCGTGACAGTCACTTACCGCCACCACCGATTACGGGCCAGAGCCGATATCTAGACAGACCCGCGAACTCCAGTGCAGGCTATGACCTTGGTGGTGTCCGGCGTGAGGAACAGGATGTAGTTCCAGGTTCGGCCGGCGGCCACGTCCACGGGAGTGGTGTACGAGTTTGACCTGGTCACAAGCGTGGCGGCGGTGAAATGAACACGGCCATCGCGTGATCCTTCGAGTGCGAACAAGAAGGAGATCAAAGCGATGGCCGCAGACAACAGTGTGACGCCCGCTGCATGGCTGGCGAAGCAGATCGAGACCGGCGATCCGGATCTGTTGCGATCCATGGTGAAGACCATGGCCGAGGCGTTGATGTCGGCCGAAGCCGACGGCCTGTGCGGGGCGCCGTATGGCGAGCGCAGCGACGAGCGGACCAACTCCCGTAACGGCTACCGGGCCCGGCAGTGGGACACTCGCGCCGGCACGATCGAGCTGGCGATCCCGAAGCTGCGCAGCGGCTCCTACTACCCCGACTGGCTGCTGGAGCGGCGCCGTCGGGCCGAGCAGGCGCTGATCAGCGTCGTGGCCACCTCCTACCTGCTCGGCGTCTCCACCCGGCGGGTGGACAAGCTGGTCGAGCAGCTCGGCATCAAACACATCTCCAAGAGCCAGGTGTCTCAGATGGCCAAGACCCTGGATGAGCAGGTCGAGGCCTTCCGCACCCGGACGTTGGATGCCGGCCCCTACACGTTCGTCTGGCTGGACGCGCTGACGCAGAAGGTGCGTGAGGGCGGCCGCACGATCAACGTGCACGCCCTGGTCGCCACCGCTGTGAACGCCAACGGGCAGCGGGAGATCCTCGGGTTGGAGGTCACCTCGGCCGAGGACGGCGCGGGCTGGCTGGCGTTCCTGCGCGGCCTGGTCGCGCGCGGCCTGTCCGGGGTGCAGCAGGAACGGCTGAACAAGGAGATCCGCCGCCGCACCGACGTGGTCGGCATCTTCCCCGACCGGGCTGCGATCGTCCGCCTGGTCGGCGCCGTTTTGGCCGAGCAGACCGACGAATGGACCGAAGCCCGCCGCTACATGGGCTTGGACGTGCTGGCCAAAGCCCGGATGCGGGTGATCCCGGGCGACACACCCGCCCAGAACCAGATCCCACAGACACTCACCGCTTAACCTGCAGAAACAGGATCACGCGAAGATCGATTCATACACCACGTCCGTGGACGTGACCTCCCCGGCGTGCTGCTCTGCTGACTCCGCCCGGTCGAGCCGTGACCGCAGGTGGTCTCAGAAATGATCGATTCCGTACAACATCACGACGATCGTGATCCTGCTCGGGGCATCAGGGCTCCGCTCGTTTGGGGCTCATGACACGTTTCTTACCGGCACCCCTCGTAGGGCGCCCACCCCTTATCGAGAAGGTGGAACCCCGCATCGATGGCCGCCGCTGGATCGGGCTCACGGATGGCCATGAGCTGAATCTGCAGGGCAAACCGGACGTAGAAGCGGATCTCTTCGCTTGGCTCCTCCAGCCCGAATTCCTCGGTGATCGCCGCGACCAAGGCATCCTCGTGGCGCAACCACATCTTCTCCGCGTAGTCGACCAGAGCCGGCGTCTCCTCCATGAGCGCGAGTATCTGGCTCTGCGGCTCGGATTTGAGCGCGGCGATTTCGGAGAGGTAGTGGGCCTTCAGCGCGTCGGAGATCGACGTCCCCGCCATGCGGCCACTCACCGCAGCAATCAGGCGTTCATGCCGCTCACCTTCGTCACTGAAGACAAGCGCCTCCTTGTGTGGGAAGTGCGTGAAGACCGTCTTAGGCGACACATCGGCCGCATCCGCGATCTCGCGCACAGTCACCGCATCGAAGCCGCGAGCAAGGAAAAGCGTCGTCGCCGCGTCCAGTATCGCCGCCCGCGTCGCCGCCTTCTTGCGCTCACGTCGCCCTGCCGTCGCCGCATCCACCATGACGCATACTCTACACCCGAACACTAACTATATTGACAGTAAAAGTAGTCTCGATATAGTCAGTGAGTGAGTGAAGTGAGAGGTTCTCGCTCATGGCGTTACTCGTTGACGGTTGCCGGCTCCTAGCCAATGAGGTCTCAGCCCAGCCGCTCGGCCTCCCCGGCGCGCCTGAAAATCGCCGCCGCCGATCGGGAGTCGCAGGCACAAGCGAGCCGCGTCAATCTCCGGCGGACCCTCCCGCCAACCCCGGCTACCAGAAAGGGACCCGACCATGTCCGAAGCACTTGACTCACGGTCTAAAAGTCGCGAGATGCCTGCCTCCCACGTGCGCCTGCCTGCGCAGCGCCGAGTGGCGGGAGCGTTGCTCATCGCCGGGCCGGCGATCTTCCTGCTCGGGGAGTTCGTCACCGCCGCAGCGTGGACCGACCCCGCCTACAGCTACACGCACCATTTCATCAGCAACCTCGGAGTCCACGGGCCCTCGACTCTGTTCGGGCAATACATGTACTCGCCCCTGGCCTGGGTAATGAACGCCGGATTCCTCCTCTTCGGGATCACGATCCTGGCCGGAGTGGCCACGCTGCGCGATCTGTCGGACGGCCGCCGTTGGGCCATGCTCGCCCCCGCGACGCTGCTGGCCGTCGGCGGCGTCCTGCTCGCGCTGTTTCCCGGATCTGGCGAGGCACTCAACAACGGCACCGGCGAGTACCACAGCATGGGAGCCTTCGCCGGCTTCGTCGGTGGGAACGCGCTGGCCATCGTGCTCGGAAGCAGGTGGCGGCGCATCGGCATCTCTCCGCGAATGGGGCGAGCACTGATCACGGTCGGCGTGATCGGTCTGCTTTCGATGGTGCTCTACCTTGCGATGATCTTTACCGCGGGCGACACCCCCATCGGCATCATCGGCCTCATCGAACGCGGCGCCGTTCACCCGTTCCTGATCGGCCTCATCTGCGCTGGAGCATCCATCTGGAAGCGGAAGACGTGAACGAACCCCTTGCATCCTCCGTCACCACGGAAATGGCAGCCTGACGCCGAACTCTTCGAGCACCCACCAAAGACGGGCACTCGTGTGCAGGGGCCATAGGCGGATCCCGGCGGATCTCAGGCGGCCGAGCCGAGGTCGAGGCGGCGGTTCATGTCGATGTCGATTCGGCCGTAGAGGTTGGCGTTGGACCAGAACAGGGGCGAAAGGCCGCGTCTGTCGATGCAGGTGCAGGCTGAGCATGGAGACTTCCTGGTGCTCCTTGTCGCTGCCGGGCAGGGTGCCGGCGCTGCCGTAGAACGGGTCGGTGTTGGCCGAGTTCCAGTTCTCCACGACCTGCAGCCCCTCGTGGATCTCCCGGCGCAGCTCTGGGGCGGCGACGTACTAGGCGACGAAGATGCTCTTGACCGCCTTGCCGAGTTCCTCGATGGCCTTGTAGGTGGGGTGCTTGGGGCCGCCGCCTGGACCGCCTTCTGCGCCTGACCTCCCGTACCGGCGCCACCACCGCACTCCCGCCACGGCCTGGCGGAGGCGCGGCACGTCCGATCCGGCGGAATCAGCGCTTGGGGGCCGGGGGCAGCCGGAGGAGGGCCTTGTCGGAGTCGAGCTCGGTGGTCGTCTCCGACGCGGGCGGCGCCTTGATCGAGACCTTGGCGCCCCAGCCGGAGTAGGTGGTCTCCATGGTGACCGGGCCCAGACCCACCTTGGGGCTGGAGAGCCGGGTGCTCATCGTGCGCGGCAGCCCGGCGGGGGTCACGGTGAGCGTCCAGTTGACCTTGACGCCGGAGGCGAGCTTCCACCACAGGGTGGCGCGCGTCCAGGCCGAGACCCGCAGCAGCTCCTTGACGGTCATGCTCCCCTTGTACGTGCTGCCGCTGCGCTTGGAATGGCTCAGCATGGCCTTGAGCGTGCTCGGCTCGGCCGGGTTGATGAAGTCGCCCTTCATCGCGGTCATCCCGCTCGTCCAGCCCGGCGACTGCTTATACCAGGTCTTGCCGGCGGGCAGCGCGGCGCCGATCGGCCCGCCCTTGACGTAGGACGTACGGCCGATGCGGACGGTCCTCTCCGGCTTGTCGAGCGAGGTGGCCTGGGTTTCCTCTTTGGGAGGATCGAACTCGTCGGCCGTCTCGTCCTTGCCGGGGAAGCTCAGCTTGGCGGTCAGGTCGGAGGCGGCGATGCCATGCTTGTCGAACTGCAGCCGTCCGCCGCGGGTGAGCGAGGTTGTGTCCCTGCCCGGCGTCCGCTGCTAGACGGTCACGCCCCTGCCCTCGTCCAGCTGCGCACGCAGCGCAGCCAGCGGATCGTTGGGCGCGGCCAGCGCCGGCACGGACGGCACCAGGACGAATCCGGCGGGGGCGGCGCGTCCGTGGATGATCCAGTAGCATCCCGGGTCAGCGGGCCCTCGGCAGGCCGAAGGAGAAGGCGGGACACCCCGCCTCCGGCGCCCCGGGCCGCGTGGACCCGAGGAGCCGATAGCGCGATGACGGCAGGCCGACCGATACCCACGCAGGACGACGTGCTCGGATACTTCGACACGCTGTCGAACTGGGGCCGCTGGGGCGACGACGACGAGCTCGGCACCCTCAACCACATCACCGACGACGTCCGGCTGGCCGCGGCGCGGGCGGTGCGCCACGGCAGAAGCGTGTCGTGCGCGTGGGAGGTCGCCGTACCCAAGGACATGGAGCGGTCGACGACGGCCTGCCCGCGCAGCGCCGACATGCCGGGCGCCGAGAACATGCCGGCCGCCTTCCACAAGGACCGGCGCTGGGGGTTCTCCTCCGAGCGGCTCGGCCTCACCTTCCACGGCAACAGCCTCACCCACCTCGACTCGCCGTGCCACATCTTCTGGGACGGCACCATGTACAACGGGCGGCCCCACTCGCTGGTCGACGCCGAGACGGGCTCGTCGTGGGCGGCCGTCACGGCGGCGGCGAACGGGATCGTCACGCGTGGTGTGCTGCTCGACGTCGCCGGCGCGCGCGGCGTGCCGTGGCTGGAGCCGGGGGAGGGCGTCGTCCCCGGCGACCTGGAGGAGGCCGAGCGGCGCCAGGGCGTGCGGGTGCGGCCCGGTGACGCCGTGCTGCTGCGCACCGGTTACGGCCGCGCCCGCCGCGAGGCCGGTGAGCCGGGCGGTTTCCGGCAGGCCGGCTGGCACGCGTCCTGCCTGCCGTGGCTGCACGAACGGCAGGTCGCGTTGATCGCCGCCGACACCCCCCAGGACGTTCAGCCGTCGGGGTACGAGGACGTGCTGATGCCGGTGCACGCCGTCGGCCTCGTGGCCATGGGGCTGTGGCTGGTCGACAACTGCGACCTGGAGGCGTGCTGGGCCACGGCCGCCGAGCTCGGCCAGTGGGACTTCCACCTCGCGGTCGCGCCGGTCCGCTTCGCCGGCACGTCCGGCAGCCCGGTCAACCCGATCGCCACGTTCTGACCGACGTTCACGAGGCGAAGCACGTCACGTGGCGAACGGCCCGAGCGGGAACGGCGAGCCCCGCTTGAGGTGCCGGCCGCGTCAGGGCCGACGCCCTGCACGGGCAGAGCGGCCAGGCCGCCGGCTTACTGGGCGCGCTCGGGGGCGGGGTCGCCGTCGGAGCGAGCGGCCTGACCGCCGTCGTCGGGATCGGCGTGGCCGGCTTCCTGAGCTCCGCGCTCCTGCCGGCCCGACTGCGGCCCCCGACCGCGCATCCGGTCTCAGTCGACGGCTGACAGAGATCGATGCATGGCGCCGAGGCGATCTTCAACCAGGAACGCGCCTCTCGTCGTAACCAATTGTGAGGATCTGCATCCATCCGGGCCAGCGATGCGCCCGGACAGACATGGGAGCCGCCGCCGCATGGGCCAGGTGGCGACTGGGCTCTCGACTCCAGCTGAACGCGCCGGCGTCAGCGCCGAGCAGCGACGACTCCACCCTCCCGCCGCGCGCGCTGGCGGCCCGTGCCCCTTCCTGCGCGACGCACCGCTCGGAGCCTTCACGCCGGAGCAGTTTGACGTCATGCGCGTCCCCTGCCGCTCCGAGCATGGACACGCCGAACTGGACGCCCCGCTGTTCCGCTGTCACCCAGGCGAGCCGGCCACCGGTGATGATCTGGCCTGTGCCGGATGGCTAGCGGTTGAGGACCGCAACAGTCTGCGGGTCGGTCTGGCGATCGCTTTCGACCGCCTGCCCGACACCGTGTTGGATCCCCGTCCCGGCTGGCCTGCTCTGTACAACTCGTTCGAGGAGATGGTCGAGGCCAACCGGCGTGCGGCCAAGGACGAGTGAGCCAACGACGCCGTATCGCCGAGACTGAACGCAAAGGCTGGCTCGGTGAGATCGAAGGGCCACGTGAGCGACTAGTTCCACGGTGTTCGTTACTCGCTGACACCTCCAACGGCTCCTGCTACTCCCGAACACCTACGTTGGGTCTGGCTTCGGGAGAGGGGGGCCTAGAAGAACCGCTGCTCGAAGACCGCGCCGTTGTGCCAGCCCCCTACCACGACGCGGCTCTGGCGCTGGTCACCTACAGCGTGGAGAGCGTGGCCTACATCCTGCCCGAGGCGGAGATGGCCCAGAACTCCCGCTCGCGCTGCGGGTGAGCGGTTCATCGCCGAGCACGGGGAGGCGGGCGTGGCCTCCACGGTCATCCATCGCAAGTTCGGCATCCGCAAGGTCGAGCTTGAGACCTTGATCGCGGACATGGACACCATCGAGAGCTTCAAGGCTGCCAGCACCGGCGGCAGGCCCTCGCAGATGTATCGGTACGTGGGTACACCGGTCACCGACGATGACGACACCGCCAAGGATGACATGACGTGGGAGGCGTTCTGCGAGGACATCCCCGCCGAGGTCGTGACAGATGACAGAAGTCCTCTCGGGTATGAGACCTGCCGCTCCCACCATGTCGTGCTATCTGAGTGAGGAGGAGTGGGACGAGATTGACGCGTCCACACCTGAACCTGAGGCGGCTGGCCTGGCCGCCGAGGAGCCTGCCACCGACGAGGGAGCCGTCACGGAGAGTGCCGTGAGGGCGTTCCTGACCACTCCGGCCGGTACGGAGATGCTTCGCCGCGATGATGGCCGAACAGGCTCGCCCGGCCCCCAAGCGGCCAGTCAGGACCTCCAGGTCTCGTAGCAAGGCCAAGGACGCCAGGATCCGACGTAGTCAGTGGATGGTCGCCGCCAAGCACCCGCTGGCAGTCCGCCAGGGTGGCCACATGCAGCGATGTGGCGCGGCCCAAGACCCCGCCGCTTGGTAGGCAGCGGCACGGTTGTTGCGGAAGACGAGGGTGTCGGGGTGGTCACCGCCCGGCTCCCGCCCCCGCCCCCGCTCTGCGAGGGTCTGCTCCAACAGAGCGATGGCGGACGAGCGCAGCATCGCGGGCCCTGTGAGGAGGTTCTCCCCCGCTAGGGGGATCTTTGCCCATAATGATCGAAAAGCAATGAGACGTCTTATACCATCGACCAATGAATAAAACGATCTTTGGCGTGGCAGTTACTGCCCTAGCCGCCGGAATCCTCACAATGATGCCGTCGACCGCACAAGCCGAGCCGCTTCCTAGCGGTTGCACGAGCGGGCTTGGCTATCAGCACGCCTATTCCTGGGCCAACTGCACAGGTGGTGGTGGATACGTCCGCGCGGTCGCCACCTGCGCCAGCAGTACAGCGAAGAAGAAGGTCTACAGCTCATGGAAAGTGAACGCGGGCGACAAACTCGCACGCACGGCCTACGCGCATTGTCCGAGCTCGTACCCCAAGGCTGTGGGCCACAGCTACGACATCAAGCGCTGACTTAGACGGGCGATCGAATAGATGCTTCGTCGGCCGGGATTGCGTCCAACAGCTTGGTCGGACGCAATCCCGGCTTTCGGATTGAGGGGCTGCTGAGCACATGCGACGCTAAGAGTGCCGGCATTTCCAACATGTGTTCAAAGCCGACGGTCACGCTATCACCGTCAGCGAGATCATTAACCACACTATGCCGACCGGTCGATCCTTTCGGCTTCTGCCGGCCGACGTGCCCCCGGCCCATGTGTCAAACCGAGGCGTCGGAATCCTCAACCTCGGGCTTAGCCGACCTCACCCACACCATCACCCCACCGCCCATCGGCAATCCGGGGCCGCCGTTCACTCTCGGCGGCGGCAACATCCTGATCGCCGTCACCCCCCACACGGGCGATCAGGCCGCATGGTCCGCCTGTCGGCCGCCGCGTGCGGCTTCGGCTACCGCACCTCCGTGTTCAAGACCCAGCCCGGCCGGTGGACCATCCTGGCCGTCATCCTGCGCCTGACCGTAGCCGCCGCGCCGCGCCCGTCACCTACCGGCACCCTGGACGTCCTGCTCGGCAGCTGGCCGCCGCTGGCCGAGGCCGTCACCGCCGTCCTGGCCGACCGGCGCGCGCGACCACCGTGTCGGCCCACAGCAGCTTCTGCCGCTCGGCCGCCACGTCGGGCGTGAGCGTGCCCCACGAACGCCCAGCTCAGGCATAGCATTCGCGCCTTGGCACCGCACAGGCCAACGCCGTCATGTCAACCGGTCGACCTTTCCTACCTGGACTCCGTAGGCCTCTGCCTGCGCGGCGTAGAGTTCCGAGTAGCGGCCACCGGATTCAAGCAGGTCTCCCCATCAGGGCGTTGCAGGAGGCGAGGGCATTCCCCCAGGGCGGCACCGACACTGTCGCAGATAATCTTTAAGTATCTGCGGTCAATCATGGCCGAAAGGGCTTGCCGCGGAACCGCACAACGATGACCTGCACGGACATGGCCTAGCGCACGATCCGGTTCCGATGTTCCGCAGATCCCGTCACCGTCGAAGGCCGGCACCCACCCCCTGGTGACCATCCTGCGCGAACGTGACGTTCGGGAACCCCGCCGTCATGGCTGGTAGAGGGCTGACCAGGGTGTCTCGCCGAACTCACGGTTGCGGGCGGTGCTCATCCGGTGGTGGCGCCCAGATCGTGGACGGTCCGGGCGAGGGCGCGGACGAGGTCATTCTCGGTCTCGGTCTGCCACACCAGGGCGTACGTCAGGGGCGGCATGTCGGGGATGGGCAGCCAGCGGAGGTGGGGCATCGACCAATACCGGGTGACGTGGGCGGGAAAGGTGTGGACGATCTCGCCGGTGCCGACGAGATCGATCAGTTCGTCGGTGTTGGTGATGGGAGCGATGCGTTCGATCGTCTGCCCGCGCGGGGTGTGGAAGGGCAGGTAGCTGTCCTGCCAGTAGTCCGGCATGTCGGTTGCGGTGGCGTGCCGGAAGTCACCGAGCGCCTCCAGCGGAATCGAGGACCGTCCGGCCGGTTCGTGGGCGCCGGAGACGGCGAGCACCCGACGGTCGGTGAGCAGCGACGGGCCTACCGTCAGGTCGGGTTCTTCCACAGGCAGCCAGGCGATCAGGACGTCCGTCTCACCGTCGCGGAGGGCGGCGAACGGGTCGTTGAAGGGGGCGCGACGTAGCTGAAGTTCCCATTGCGGGTGCCGCGCGCGGAATTCCTGCCAGTACGGGTGGAAGTCGTGGACGTTGAAGGGCAGCATGCCCACGCGCAGGCGCGCTGTGATGCCCCGGGAGGCCATCCGGGCACGTTCAAGACTTCGCTGCAGCCCCGAGTAGACCGGTTGCAGGTCGTCGTACAACTGCCGTCCGACTGGGGTCAGGCGGACCTGGCGGCGGTTGGAACGGTCGAACAACGGGCTTCCGAGGCGGCGTTCCTGCTGGCTGATGGCCTGGCTGACCCGGGCCTGGGACACGTGGAGCCGGGTGGCGGTCCGGCCGAAGTGCAACTCCTCCGCCAGAGTCAGGAAGATCTCGATATCCCGAATCTCCACTTTGTCCTCATTTGCGTCATAAGTTTCGCGTTATCGAATCATACGGAATCTCGCGTTGATGCAGACGTGCGACCGCTCCAAGGTGGGAGACGTCCGAAACCGTACGCGAGGGCGGTGCCGGAGCTGATATCTCGAAGGAGAAGGCCGTGGGCGCGACGCTCGACATGACGACGATGTATGCGATGCATGACGCGCTGCGTCGCGAGGCCGAGTACCTGGCCGGGGTCACCGCTCGAATCGGCGGCGACCCCCGCGCCATCCTGCGCACCGCGGCCGGCTGGGAGCTGTTCAGGACATCCCTGCACGTCCACGACAGCGCCGAGGACCACGCTCTGTGGCCCGTGCTGCGTCAGGCCCTGGCCGAATGTGACGCGTCGCGGTACGCGGCGCGTCACATCGGGGGCCGTGCTGTCAGGAACGGGCGGCCAGCGCCTGCCTCAGCCGCGGACGCGACGTGGAACGGCCCCGGACGGCCGCCGCTGCCGCGACCACCACCGCCACGAGCGCGCCGGCGGCGAGCAGGGTGGTGCCA
>NZ_JBIAOF010000029.1:0-17709 GCF_042878785.1 Nonomuraea sp. NPDC003560
GTTACATTCCGAACCCGGAAGTTAAGCTTCTCTGCGCCGATGGTACTGCACTCGGGAGGGTGTGGGAGAGTAGGTCACCGCCGGACAATCTTTGGAAAGGGCTCCGACTTCGGTCGGGGCCCTTTCTGCATTTCCGGAGTAATTCAGGATGCCCGGCCGCTTGGTGTTATCCAGGGACGGTTTCGCGCGCGCGTCTCGGGCCAGGCCGGCATCTGAGCCGGTCGTCGATCCTTACGTGCAGTGCTATGAGCAGAGTATTGCGGTCTGTTATCGGAAACGCCCGTCCACACCCATTGTTGTGAGCGCGCCCCGGCCATGAGGTGATGGCGGGCCGAGGGGTCAGTTCTGTTTGGGGGGTGAGAAGGTTTCGATGGCCTCGTTCAGGATCTTGCTGAAGGATTCGCTGCCGGTGTGGCCGGAGTCTGTCACCACGTGCAGGTGGGCGTCGGGCCAGACCTTGGTCAGCTCCCAGGCTGTCTGGAGAGGGCTGCCCATGTCCAGACGGCCGTGGATCAGAGCGCCGGGGATGCCGGCCAGCCGATGTGCGTTGCGTAGGAGCACGCCCTCCTCCAGCCAGGCGGCGTTGGCGAAGTAGTGGGCGCAGATCCGGGTCATGGCCATGATGGCGTCGTCCGGCCGGTTGCTGTAGGCGTTGGGTGTGCCGTTGGTCTCCTGGGAGATCACCGCGTCCTCCCAGGTGACCCAGTCGTGGGCGGCCTTCTCGCGGACCTTCGGGTCGGGGTCGGCCAGCAGCCGCGAGTACGCCGCCAGCACCTTGAACACGTCCCCGTCGCTGTCGGCGTCGGGGACGCCTTGCACGAACCGTTCTTGCTCCTCCGGGAAGAACCTGCCGACGCCCCGGTAGAGCCAGTCGATCTCGGAGCGTCGGGTCATGGTGACCGCGGGGATGACGATCTCCGACACCCGCTCGGGATGGGTCTCGGCGTAGGCCAGGATCAGCGTCGAACCCCACGAACCGCCGTACAGCAGCCACTGGTCGATGCCGAGGTGCTCGCGCAGCAGTTCCATGTCGGCGATCAGGTTCTGGGTGGTGTTGGCGGTCAGGTCGGTGGCCGGGTCGGCGGCGTGCGGGTGGCTGCGGCCGCAGTTGCGCTGGTCGAACAGGACGATGCGGAAACGGTCCGGGTCGAATCTGCGGCGGGAGCCGGTCGAACAGCCTGACCCGGGCCCGCCGTGCACGACGACCGCGGGCTTGCCGGCGGGATTGCCGCAGACCTCCCAGTAGATGAGGTTGCCGTCGCCGACATTGAGCATGCCGTGCTCGTACGGCTCGATCGAGGGATACAAGGGGGCTCCTGCCGTTGGAAGGTTGGGGGAACGCCGCGAACTGCGCAGCCGGATGCGGGCCGGCGTTTATGCCAGCGCTGTTATATTAGCACTGTGACATCTTCGGACCCCACAGCTATACCCGACCCCTGGCGCTCCCTGCACGAGCTCCTGGCAGCCATGGACGCTGAGATCGAACAGGTCTACCTGGAGCGTGGCCTCGACGGGGTGCGCACTCGGTTCGCCTATCCGCTCATCCGGCTCGCCCACACCGGGCCGCTGACCATTCGCGAGCTCGCGAAGTCCCTGAACCGTTCGCACTCCGCGATCAGCCAGACCGTCGCCGCCATGCGCAAGGAGGGTCTCGTCACCTCGGAGCCGGGGCCCGACGCGCGCACCCGCCGGATCGATCTGACCGAGCGCGGCCGGTCGCTGGTGCCGTTCCTGGAGGCGGAGTGGCGTGCCACCCACCAGACGGTCGCCGAGCTGGACGGCGAGCTCCCGTACGCGATGACGGCCGTGGTGGAGGAGGTGCGGCGGGCGTTGGAACGCCGGTCGATGCGGCAGCGGATCCTTCATCACCTTGTCGAGCCGCCGCCGATGGGGTCACAAGGCTGAGATTCACCGGAGGGTCGGCCGCGCGGCGGGCCCGCTGGGTGTTTCGGTCGCGGTCCGGCTGGGTGAAGCGGTTGGGAAGCCGGCGGGTCCGGAGCGGATGGGGTGGCGGGGTGGCAAGGGGAATTGATGCCGGGTCGTCGGGTGGCAAGGAAGCTGGTGCCGGGTCGTCGGGGTTGAGTGGCGGCACGAGTCTGGGGCCGGTGATCGGTGATGTTGTGCGCCGGATGGCGGTTGGGCAAGGTCAGGGGTTGTCCATGGTCCCGATAATCTCGCTGGGATACTGAGCGTAATCGGGTAACTCTATTAGAGTGACCGTTTCTCCCCCTTCCAGGCAGTCAGCGCGTCGGAGCCGTCGGCTGCTGGCGTGGACGTTCGCGTCGATCTCCGTCGGGTTGGTGGCCGCGGGGGTCGTGGGGTTCTTCGCCGAGCCGTTACAGCTGGAGATGCTGGACAAGCGGGCCAGCGTCGTCAGCATGTTCGTGGGTGTCGCGGGGTTGTTCATCGCCGGGGTCGGGTTGTGGGCGCAGCTTCGGGCGGCCATGGCGCCCACCGGCGGCGGTGAGAGCGGTCCGGAGAGCGAGGGGGCCGGGCGGGCTGGTGCCGGTTCTGATGGCTCGGGGTCCGATGAGGCTGGTCAGGGTGCTGTCGGTACGGGTGCCGGTGCGGATGGGCCCGGTGACGGGCGCGATGGTGGGCCGGGTGGAGTTGGCGAAGGTGGCGGTCGTGGTGGGGCCGGCGGTGGTGCTGCTGGTGGCGCGGTCGAGAGGGCTGAGGGGCAGCGGTCGATCGTGGTCGGGCGGCAGGAGTCCGGGCTGGCCATGACCGGGGACAGGTCCACGGCGGTGACCGGGGGGCATGTCGAGGTCATCGGGGACGTGCATCTGCCGTCGCGGCCCCGGGTGGCGACGCGGCCCGTGCAGCTGGCGCCGCGGCCGCCGCAGCTCGTCGGGCGGGACGAGGTCGTGGTGGAGCTGCGCGAGCGGCTGCTGGCCAGCGAGGTGCGGCCGGCGGTGGTGGCCGTGCACGGGCTCGGCGGCGTGGGCAAGACCAGTCTCGCGCTGGAGTACGCCTATCGCCATCAGCACGACTACGAGCTCGTCTGGCAGTTGCCGGCGGCCGATCCTGCGGTGTTGTCGGCGGCGTTCGCCCGGTTGGCGGCTCTCATGGGCTTACGGGAGCTGGGCGCGGACGCGGCGGACCCGGTCGACCAGGTGCACGCCGCGCTGGCGGCGCGTACCGAACCGTGGTTGCTGATCTTCGACAACGTGCCGGAGGCCGAGGCGGTGCGGGCCGTGCTGCCGCCGGCGGGGCCGGGGCACGTGCTGATCACGAGCCGGTCCGGGAGCTGGCCGCGGGATCGCGGGCTGGAGCTGCCGGTGCTCGACCTGGAGTCGGCGGCGCTGCTGATGCTGGCGAGCACGGGGCAGGACGACACCGTCGCGGCGGCGGCCGTGGTGGCGGAGCTCGGCGCGCTGCCGCTGGCGCTGGAGCAGGCCGCGGCCTACATGTCGGAGACGGGGCTGGAGCTGTCGGAGTACCTGGATCTGCTGCATCACCAGCGTGCCGAGTTGCTGGCGCAGGGGCAGGCGTGGGGGTACCGCGAGCGGGTGGCCACCACGTGGCAGTTCGCGTTCCGGCGGCTGGCCAGGACGAGTCCGCAGGCCATCGCGTTGCTGCGGCTGCTGTCCTGCTACGCGCACGAGGCGATCCCGTACCATCTGCTGCTCTCGCCGCTGGCGCGGTGGGCGCCGCGGGAGCTGTTCCGGGCGGACGTGCAGCGGCGGCGGGCCTACGGGCGGATCCCCGGGCCGCGCACGCGCGTGCTGCGGGACGTGCATCCGAGCGTGTTGCTGATGATGCGGGCGCTGCCGCGGGACACGTTGAGGATCAATGCGGCGCTGAGCGCGTTGCGGGGGCACAGCCTGATCGGTCCGCCCGTGGACGGGACGGTCACGGTGCACCGGCTGGTGCAGGCCGTCACGCTCGACCAGCTTCCGCTGCGCGCGCAGCGCCGTTGGCGGGAGGTGGCGGCGGTGCTGGTGGAGGCCGTGCTGCCCGACAATCCGGCGCAGAAGGCGCGATGGGCGCGGTACGCCAGGCTGCTGCCGCACATCCGGACGGTGCTCGGGCCGACCTCGCCCGGTATGGACAAGACGGCCCAGTATCTGGGGGCCAGCGGCGACTACCGTACGGCGAAGTCGTTGTTCCAGGAGATCGCCGACGCGCTCGCGGCGGCGCTCGGCCCGGAGGAGGTCGCCACGCTGACGGCCCGGCACGAGCTGGCGCTCTGGACGGGCGAGGCGGGCGACCCGGCGGCGGCGCGTGACCAGTACCTGGAGCTGCTGCCCGTCTACGAACGGGTGCTCGGCCCCGAACACCCGCACACCCTGACGACCCGGCACAACCTGGCCCAGTGGACGGGACGAGCCGGCGATCCGGTGGCCGCCCGCGACCAGTACGCGGCGCTGCTGCCCGTCCGGCAGTGGGTGTCGGGCCCCGAGCATCCGGACACCCTGACCACGCAGGCCAACCTGGCCCAGTGGACCGGGCAGGCCGGGGACGCGGCCGCGGCTCGTGACCAGTACGCGGCGCTGCTGCCGGTGCGGGAGCGGGTGCAGGGGCCCGAGCATCCCTCGACGCTGATCAACCGGCACGAGCTGGCCCGGTGGACCGGCGAGCTGGGGGACGCGCTGGCCGCCCGTGACCAGTACGCGGCGTTGCTCCTGGTACGGGAGCGGGTGTCGGGACCGCATCATCCGGACACGTTGACCGTCCGGCACGAGTTGGCGCGGTGGACGGGGGAGTTGGGGGAGGCTGCCGCGGCGCGGGATCAGTATGCGGCGTTGGTGCCGATACGGGAGCGGGTGCAGGGGCCCGAGCATCCGGACACGCTCACCGCCAGGGCCAGCCTGGCCCAGTGGACGGGGAAGGCGGGGGACGCGGCGGCCGCCCGCGACCTGTACGCGGCGCTGCTTCCCGTCCGGGAGCGCATTCTCGGGCCCGAGCATCCGGACACGTTGACGATCCGGCACGAGCTGGCGCGGTGGACGGGGGAGTTGGGGGAGGCTGCCGCGGCGCGCGATCAGTATGCGGCGTTGGTGCCGGTACGGGAGCGGGTGCAGGGGGCCGAGCATCCGGACACGCTCACCGCCAGGGCCAACCTCGCGTACTGGACGGGGATGGCGGGGGACGCGGCGGGGGCTCGCGATCTCTGCGCGGCGTTGCTGCCGGTCCGGGCTCGTGTGCTGGGGGCCGGGCATCCGGCCACGGTGACGACCAGGGAACAACTCGCCCACTGGACGGCCCACGCCCGCCCGTGAAGCCCGGGCCGGGAGACGTGGCCCGCGCCCGCCAACGGGGGTGGCGTGGGATGCCCGGCGGAGAGAACAGCTGGGGCAGTGGGGGCAAGGCGAGGGAGAGCCGAGGCGGTGGGGGTGTCTGGCGGAGAGAGAGCTTAGGCGGTTGGGGGTGCCTGGCGGGGCCGGGCCGCTGCCGTGGGGCGGTGCTTGAGAAGGGGGAGCCGGGGCGGAGGGGGCGAGCCTGCCCCTCGCGCCCCGGCGGCTACTGGGGAAGGACGAGGAGGGCGTCGCCGACGCCGCGCTCCACGCCGTCCGATGGCCGGTTGACCAGCTTGTTCGACACCACCATCGCGGTCGAGCCGCCGCCGTCCAGGTTGATGGCCTGGACCGCGCCGAGCCAGCGCATGAACTGGGCGGCCTCGTGGAAGTTGGCGCCGATGGTCACGCCGGGCTGGCGGCCGTCGATGGTGGCCAGGATGAGGCTGCCGTTCCTGGTAACGCCGAGGAGGGTGCGCGGGTGGCGGCGCAGGATCATGTTGACGGAGTCGTGGCCGTCGCGCTTGGCGGTGATCTTCACGTGGCCGTTGCGCACCAGGCCGACGCCGCCGGCGATGACGTTCAGGTCGGGGGTCAGCTTGAGGGCCTTGCGGGTGCGCAGGTCGGTGACCTTCGTGTCGATCTTGACCGTCCAGCCCTCCCAGGCGTGCTCGTCGAGCCATTCGGCGGCGCCGCCCTGGCCGTGCAGCACCCGGGTGCCCTTGGCCACGGCGGCGCCGCTCGCGCGTACGGTGACCGCCTTGCCGTTGGCGTCGAGGACGACGTCGGTGCCGCCGGTGGGGGTCTTGGCGCCGTACTCCTCGGTGTAGAGCACGGCCTCGTCCGTGGCGGCGGCGCGGTTGACGCCGTTGACGACCAGCTTGTCACCGTCCTGGGAGACGGCGGTGACGGCGGTCTTCAGCTCGGTGATGCGCACGCTGCGGCCCTGGAGCACCACGGCGGAGCGGCCCGGCACGGCCTCGCTGAGCAGCCGGCCGGCCACCACGGAGGCGCCGACGGGCTCGCCGCGCAGGTTCTTGGCGGTGTGGATGTTGAAGAAGCCGCCGTTGACGCCGACCACCGCGTTGCGCGCCTTGGCCATCGAGGAGACCGTCTCGCGCGCGGCGACGCTGGCGCCGAGGGAGGCGGCGTACGAGCCGCGGAACGTCCGGGAGTCGATCATGACGACCTTGGCGTCCCAGGGGCCGGTGGTCTTGAGGCCGTCGTCGCCGAGGTAGTCGACCTTCACCTTCAGCCCGGCTTCCTTGAGCGCCTTGGCGGTCTCGTCGGCCTTCGCCTTGTCCTTGAAGGACCACAGGCCCACGCGGACCATGTAGACGGTCTGGGAGGGCGCGTCGGCCACGCTCGGCCGGATCACCTTCTGCAGGCTCGGCGCCTCCCCGGCCGCCTCGACCTCGGCGACCTTGGCCTGGGCGGTCTCGAGCGCGCCGTAGTCGCGGCCGCTCGGCATGAGCACGGTCACCGTGTAGCCGTCGGTGGAGCTGCCCGCCTTCACGTCGTACAGGTCGATGCCCTGCGTCACGGCGGTCAGCGTCTTGGTGGCGGCAGGCCGGGCGCCCAGCGGGAAACTGGCCGACGGGAACTTCACCGCGAGCTGCGCCGCCGAGGCGGGCAGCGTGGTGACGGTGATCGTGGCGGCTATGGCCAGGCCGCCGGCGAGGGTGCGTCGAGACATGAACTCTCCAGAGGGCGGAAAAGGGACCGAACCATCCTGACGAGATCAAGGTCCCGGAGTCAGCCGAACGCGCCAAACTGCTCAAGAGGTTACGAGATTGACACCCAGCCCAGATAACATTGAGCTATGACCCGTATCAGCATGTGGTGGCGGCCGGCAGACGGCCGCTGATTCCCCATGCTGGGCCGTCCTGGTGGCGGCCCTTTTCCGTGCGTGCGGGCTCCCCTCAGGCGGCGGCACACCTGAAGGAGAGACCCATCGTGAACGACGTCGTCCTGACCGGCGACCGTCCGACCGGACGCCTGCATCTGGGCCACTATTTCGGCACCCTCGCCAACCGGGTGGAGCTGCAGGATCGTTACCGGACGTACGTGCTGATCGCCGACTACCAGGTGATCACCGACCGCGACCTGCCCGGCGAGATCCAGCGCAACATCACCGAGGTGCTCCTCGACTACCTGGCCGTCGGCCTCGACCCGGGCAAGGTCACGATCTTCCAGCACAGCGCGATCCCGGAGCTGAACCAGCTCCTGCTGCCGTTCCTGAGCCTGGTGTCGGTGGCGGAGCTGAGCCGCAACCCGACGGTGAAGGACGAGATCGCGCACAGCGCCCGGCGCGCGGTGAGCGGCCTGCTGTTCACCTATCCGGTGCACCAGGCCGCCGACATCCTGTTCTGCAAGGGCACGCTGGTTCCCGTGGGCCGCGACCAGCTTCCGCACGTGGAGGTGGCGCGGCTGGTCGCGCGGCGCTTCAACGAGCGCTACGGCGAGGTGTTCCCGCTGCCCGAGGCCATGTTGGGCGAGCGTCCGCTGCTCATGGGCCTGGACGGCGGCAAGATGAGCAAGAGCCGCGGCAACGCCATCGCCCTGGCGGCCACCGAGGACGAGACCGCGGCCCTCATCCGCAAGGCCCGCACCGACTCCGACCGCCTGATCACCTTCGACGAGGCGCACCGGCCCGGCGTGGCGAACCTGCTCACGCTGGCCGGGCTCTGCCTCGGCCGCCCGCCCCGGGAGATCGCCGACGAGATCGGCGACGGCGGGGCCGCCGCGCTCAAGGCGCTGACCACCGAGGCGGTCAACGAGTTCCTGCGCCCGATCAGGCGGCGGCGGCGCGAGCACACCGAGGCCGACGTCCGTCAGGTGCTGGCGCAGGGCAACGAGCGGGCCCGGGAGCGGGCGGTCCGCACGCTGGCGGAGGTGCGCGCGGCGATGGGGTTCTAGCGGGCTCGCCCGGACTGCCCCGGCTGCCCGGACTACTCGGACTGCGCGGACTGCTTGGACTGCTTGGACTGGTACACCTTGCGCAGCGTCTCGTGCACGATCCACGTCGTGCGCGCGCCCTCGGCCAGCAGGCACACGTCGCCGGGGCCGACCTCGATGGTGGTGCCGCCCTCGACGGCGATCGTGGCGCGGCCGGACAGCACCACGAAGATCTCGTCGGTCTCGACGTCGGTGACGACACCCGGGGTGATCTCCCAGATGCCCCGGCCGTCGCCGAGCTCCAGCGACGACGTGGCCGGGTCGCCGGCGACGATCTGCTCGGGGTCGAGCTCGTCGGGGGTCAGCCGCACGTCGTGCACGGGCACGGCGAACGCGCCGGCGGTCGCGATCATGCGGCCGAGGTCTTCGAGGTCGGGCATCAGGACGTCAGACATGTTGCTCATTTCACCAGGTCGGCGAGGCGGGCGCCGTCGAGTGCGTAGGCGGTGAAGCCGTTCGCGCCGGTCATCGTATCGGCGGCGACCAGCGCGTTGACGATGGCCTCCTCCGTGGCCTCGATCGCGGCGTGGAAGAGCGGGTCGAGACGGGCGTCGGCCAGCACGCGCACCTCGAACACGCCGGAGCCCTTGTCGTCGAGGGCGTTGGAGGGCAGGCCGCGGTTGCCGGTGGCGAAGCAGACGAAGCCGTCGCCGCTGCTGCTCTCGCCGGCGCCGCCCGTCCTGGCCACGCCGAGCCCGGCGCGCTGGGCGAGCTTGCGGCACTGGTGAGGGAGGAGCGGCGCGTCCGTGGCGACCACGGCGATGATCGATCCCGCGCCCTCGGGGCCGCCGGGGCGGGGCACGTCGTCCATGACGATCGGGCGGCCGTTGACGGTGAGCCGGTCGCGGCTGCCGTGGTTGGCCTGCACGAGCACGCCGACCGTGTAGTCGCCGGTCACGCGGGACGCGGTGCCGATGCCGCCCTTGAAGCCGTGGCAGATCATGCCGGTGCCGCCGCCGACCGAGCCCTCGGGCACCGGGCCCGCCGAGGCGCCGTGGTAGGCCCGTTCGACGTGCTCCTGGCGGACGTGCCGGGCGTCGATGTCGTTGAGCCGGCCGTCCCAGGTCTCGGCGACCACCGGCAGCGACCACGCGCTCCCGCCCCGGCCGCCGATCTCCAGGGAGACCAGCGCGTCGCGCACCACGCCGACGGAGAAGGTGTTGGTCAGCCCGATCGGCGAGTGCAGCAGGCCGAAGTCGTCCAGGTAGGGCAGGCCGGTCATCTCGCCGTTGCCGTTGAGCCAGTGGTAGCCGGCGTAGACGGGGGAGTCGTAGGCCGGGCCGGGGCCGGGGCGGACGACGGTGACCCCCGTACGGGCGGTGCCCTCGGTCAGCGTGGCGTGGCCGACGAGCACGCCGGGCACGTCGGTGATCGCGTTCAGCGGACCGGGGACGCCGGTGCCGATGACGATGCCGTGCTCACGAGCTCTCAACGGTTCTCCCTGCGGAACGACTCCAGCGCCAGCAGCGCGACGTGCAGTGACAGGCATGACTCGACGTCGTCGAGGTCGGTGTCGAGGATGCGTTCGAGGCGGCGCAGGCGGTCGTAGAAGGCGGGCCTGGACAGGTGGGCCTTCTGGGCGGCCACGGCCTTGTTGCGGCCCGCGTCGAGATAGGTGCGCAGGATCCGGGTGAGGTCGCCGCCGCGCTGGGCGTCGTGCGCCAGCAGCGGGCCCAGCTCGCGCTCGGCGAACGTCTGCAGCCGCGCGTCGTCGCGCAGCAGGTGGAGCAGGCCGCGCAGGCGCAGGTCGGGCAGGCGGTAGAAGGCGCGGCCGTCCGGCTGGCGCACGGCCACGTCGGCGACCTGCTCGGCTTCGAGGAAGCTGCGCCGTACGTCCCGGATGGACTCCACCACCGACCCCGCGGCCAGCACGAACGCCGAGCCGGGCCGCCACAGCATGCGCAGCCGCTCGGCGAGCGCGGTCAGCGCGGGCTCGGCGCCGGTACGCGGCGGAAGCGGCAGCAGGACGCCGACCCGCTCCTGGTCGAGCGCGCCCACCAGGGCGGGCAGGCGGGCGTCACGGCAGGCGGCGGCGGTGGCCTCGGCCAGCTCGCCGAGCTGTGCCTGGCCGTCGAGCGCCTGGTCGACGGGCTCGGTCGGCCTGATGACGACGCTGATCAGCTTGCGCCCGGTCAGCGGCACGCCGACCGCGCGGGCGCGGGCGGCGGCCTCGTCGGGGTCGGCGTAGGCGTGGGTCAGGATGCCGGTGATGATCGTGCCGTGGGCCTGGCGTTCCAGGGACTCCTGGTGGCGTTCGAGCAGGCGGCCGAGGGCGAGGGTGGTGGCGGCGCGTTCGGCCAGCACCATCTCGCGCGGGGTCGGCGGCGTCTCGCAGATGAGGATCAGCCGGCCCCAGTCCTGGCCGCGCGCGCCGACGGTGGTGACCAGCCAGCCGGAGGCGGGGTCGTAGGCCGTGCGCTCGGCCGGGGCCACCCCGCGCGACCTGGTCTCCCAGCCGGCCAGCAGCGCGCCGGCGTCGCGGCCCGCGGACTCGCAGGCCAGCACCTGGTGGGCGAGGTTCTCCAGCAGCACCGGGCGGCCGGACAGCCGGGCGACCTGGGTGAGCACCTCGGCGGGCGAGGCGCCCTCGACCGACAGCTCGGTGAACACCTCGTGCAACTGCTCGGAGGCGCGCAGCTCCTCAAGCTGGATGTCGATGATCCGGGCGTGCACGGACTCGGTGATCTGCACGAACGGCGTCTCGCGGGCCAGCACGATGACCGGCAGACCGTGCTCCTCGGCGGACTTGACCACCGCCCGCGGCAGCTCGCGCAGGAACCTGCGGCCGAGCTCCACGATCAGCCCGGAGGCGCCCACGGAGGCGAGCTCGCCCACGTAGTCGGCGAGCTTCTCCGGGTCGTCGGGCAGCGCGACGCCCGTGGTGAGCACCAGCTCGCCGCCGCGCAGCAGATGGGCGATGTCGGCGATCTCGCCGACGTGCACCCACCGCACCTTGGTGTCGAGCCGGTCGGCGCCCGCGACCACGCGCGGGCCGCCCCGGCGCACGGTCTCCAGGGCGAGGACGTCGGCAATGGTGGGCAGCACGGGGCGAGCCTAGCCGATCAACCTGTAAGAACGGTCATACAGCCATATACACACTGTCACAGATTGAACTCCTCCTCGCGGTACTCGCCTCGGGGTTCGCGCACCCGCAACTCCACCCGCCGGATCTTGCCCGAGATCGTCTTGGGCAGCTCGGCGAACTCCAGCCGGCGCACCCGCTTGTACGGCGCCAGCTCCCGGCGGCAGTGCTCGAAGATCGACCGCGCGGTGTCGGCGCCGGCCTCGAACCCGGGGGCCAGCATCACGTACGCCTTCGGCACCGCCAGGCGCACCGGGTCGGGCGCGGGCACGACGGCGGCCTCGGCCACCGCGGGATGCTCCAGCAGCACGCTCTCCAGCTCGAACGGCGAGATGCGGTAGTCGGAGGCCTTGAAGACGTCGTCGGTCCGGCCGACGTAGGTGATGTAGCCGTCCTGGTCGCGGGTGGCGACGTCGCCGGTGTGGTAGAAACCGTCGCGCATGGCCTCGGCGGAGCCGCCGACGTACCCGGCCATCAGGCCCAGGGGGCGGGGGTCGAGCGGCAGGCAGATCTCGCCGTCGTCGCCGGGCTCGCCGGTGACGGGGTCGATGAGCACGATGTCGTAGCCGGGCAGCGGGCGTCCCATCGATCCGGGCTTGACCGGCTCGTCCGGTACGTTGCCGATCTGGGCGGTGGTCTCGGTCTGGCCGTAGCCGTCGCGGATGGTGATGCCCCACGCCTTGGCGACCTGGTCGATGATCTCGGGGTTGAGCGGCTCGCCCGCGGCCACGGCCGTGCGCAACGGCAGCTTCCAGGCCGCCAGGTCCTCCTGGATGAGCATCCGCCACACGGTCGGGGGCGCGCAGAACGTGGTGACCCGCTCGTCGCGCAGCACCTCCAGCAGCGCGCGGGCGGCGAAGCGCTCGTAGTTGTGGATGAGCACGGTCGCCCCGGCGTTCCAGGGGGCGAACACGTTGCTCCAGGCGTGCTTGGCCCAGCCGGGGGAGGAGACGTTGAGGTGCACGTCGCCGGGGCGCAGGCCGATCCAGAACATCGTGGACAGGTGGCCGGCCGGGTAGGAGGCGTGGGTGTGCTCGACCAGCTTGGGGCGGGAGGTCGTGCCGGAGGTGAAGTAGAGCAGCAGGGGGTCGCCGGCCAGGGTGGGGGCGTCGGGGGTGAACCGTTCGTGGGCGTCGTACGCCTCGTGGTACGGCAGCCACCCGTACGCGTCGCCCACCGCGATCCTGGTGAACTCGCCGGCGCCGAACTTGCCCGCGTCGGCGGCGTTGGCGATCACGTGGGCGACCTGGCCGCGGTCGAGGCGTTCGCCGATGTCCTTGGCCGTCAGCAGGGTCGTGGCTGGGATGACCACCGCCCCGAGCTTCATGGCCGCCAGCAGGGACTCCCACAGCTCGCTCTGGTTGCCCAGCATGAGCAGGACGCGGTCGCCCCGGCGCACGCCCTGCTCGTGCAGCCAGTTGGCGACCTGGTTGGAGCGGGCCGACAACTCGGCGAAGGTGTGGGAGACCCGGCTGCCGGGGTTCACGATGGTCAGGGCCGCGGCCTGCGGGGTCTCGGCGGCCAGCACCCCGTCGAACCAGTCGAGCGCCCAGTTGAACCGCTCGGCCCGCGGCCAGCGGAAGTCGCGTCGGGCCGTGGGGTAGTCGGCGCTCAGGAGAAGATCGCGGGCGGCGCGGAAATCGCTCATGCCCCGGATCCTGCTACGTCGCCAGCCGCCGCTCAAGGCCGTCGAGCACCGACACGAGCCCGAAGTCGAACGCCGTGGCCCGGAGCACCTGCGGATCCTGGTACGCCCCCATGGCCAGGCTCTCCAGCATGTCGGGGAAGTCGGCCGCGGCCTTGGCGACCATGCCGCGCATCTCCTCGGCGTCGTAGTCGGAGTCCTTCGCGGTGGCGTCCCAGGCGATCTCGGGCAGGGTCATGCCGTAGACGAAGGCGGTGACGGCGGCCACGGCGTAGTCGACGTCGAGGCCGTGGAAGCCGGCCGCCCTGAAGATCCTGCGCATCCGGTCGGAGGCCGACAGGGCGTGCGGGCCGAGCGCGGGCACCCGGCCGAGGAGGTCGGCCGACCACGGGTGCCGCAGCATGACCGCGCGCATGCCGTACGCCATGGCGGAGGCGGCGTCGCGCCAGCCCACCTCCTCGGCGTCGGGGACGGTCATCTCGGCCCAGACCTGGTCGTAGGCCAGTTCGAGCAGTTCGTCCTTGTTGGCGACGTACCAGTAGAGGCTGGTGGCGCCGGCGCCCAGCTTCGCGCCGAGCTTGCGCATGCTCAGCCCGGCCATCCCCTCCTGGTCGAGCAGCTCCAGCGCGGCCCGGACGATCTCCTCGCGGCTGCGGCCCGGGGCGGCGGCCTTGCGGGGCTCGCGGAACCAGACAGAGGTGAACTGCTTGCCGGTCATGCTTCCAGGATAAATGCTCTCGCACACTGTGCGAGAGTTGTCGTACGCTGTGCGAGTGACCTCGAACGCTGTACGAGACCCCCGTCGCTGGTGGGTCCTTGTCGTGCTCTGCCTCTCGCTGCTGGTCCTCACGGTGGACGGAACCGTGCTGAACCTGGCGATCCCGTCCCTGATCGAGGAACTGGGCGCGACGCCGTCCGACATCCAGTGGATCCTCGACGCCTACGTGCTGGTCTTCGCCGGCCTGCTGCTGACCGCGGGAAGCCTGTCCGACCGGTACGGCCGCCGCCGCTTCCTCGTCATCGGCCTGGCCTTCTTCGGCGGCGCGTCGCTGCTGGCCGTGCTGGCCGCCGAGCCCTGGCAGGTGATCGGCGCGCGGGCCCTGATGGGGGTCGGCGGCTCGATCCTGATGCCCTCGACGCTGTCCATCCTCATGACCGTCTTCGAGGAGGACGAGCGGCGCAAGGCCATGGCCATCTGGGGAAGCGTGGCGATGCTCGGCGTGATCGCCGGCCCGACGCTGGGCGGCTTCCTGCTGGAGCACTACTGGTGGGGCTCGGTCTTCCTGCTCAACATCCCGATCGCCGCGCTGGCCATCGTGGCCGCGTTCGTGCTGATGCCCGAGACCCGCAGCACCGGGCGGCGGATCGACCCGGTGGGCGTGGTGCTCTCGATCGTCGGCCTGACCTCGGCCGTCTACGTGATCATCGAACGCGAGTGGAACGTCGCCCTCATCGCGGTGGCCGTGGTCGCGCTGGCCGCGTTCGTCGTCTGGGAGCGGCGGGCCGATCACCCGATGTTGCCGTTGCAGCTGTTCCGCAACCGCAACTTCAGCGGCGCGTCCTTCTCGATCCTGCTGATGTCGTTCGGCGCGGGCGCCGTGATGCTCATGCTGACCCAGTACCTGCAGTTCGTGCTGGGCTACGGCGAGCTCCAGGCGGGCCTGGCCATGCTGCCCCAGGCGGTGGCGGCCGTCGTGTTCAACGGCGTCGGCGCGGCGCTGGGCAAGAAGGTGTCCAACCGGGTGCTGATCTCGGCCGGGCTGCTGATCATGGCCGTCGGGTTCGTCGTGATGGCGCTCACCACCGGCTACCTGCCGCTGATGGGCGGGCTGGTGCTGATGGGCGCGGGAGCCGGCCTGGCCGGTCCCTCCGCCTACGCCTCGCTGATGGGGGCCATCCCGCTGGAGCACGCGGGCGTCGGCTCCGCGCTCAACGACACCGTGCAGCAGGTGGGCCTGGCCATGAGCATCGCCGTGCTCGGCAGCGTGCTGGCCGGCGTCTACACCGCGGAGATGCCGCTCGGCGCGCCCGCGGCGGCCCGCGAGTCGATCGGGGTCGCCGAACAGGTCGGGCTCGGCGAGGTCGCCGACCGGGCCTTCACCGTGGCCGTGCACTTCGGCTCGTGGGTCGGGGCCGGGTTCAGCGTCGCCGCCGCGCTGCTCGCGCTGGCCGTGCTGCGCCCGGCCGCGCCCGTCGCGGCTCCCGAACCGGCCAAGGTCTAGCGGACGCGGGGCTCACGCATGCTCTCCAGGCTGTCGAGCTTGTGCGTGCGCTCGTCGTGGCCGATCTGCCGGAGCAGGTCGGCCACCGAGCGGTAGCGGCCGTACTCGTCGGCGTACGTGCCGGGGTCGGGCACGAAGTCCAGGTCGGGGTTCTCGGCCACGAACGTCATGTACTCGTGCTCGGCGTGGTCCTCGAACTCGGCGTTGAGCCGGTAGCTCCAGTCCGGCCGGACCACGAACAGCACCCAGGACACGTGGTAGTAGAAGAACGCGATCAGCCACGGCGCCGCCTTGTGCAGCAGCCAGTTCTGCCGCTGCCCGGCGCGCTGCACCAGGTCCTGCATGATCAGCAGGTGCCACTGCTCGTTGTCCTGGTCGGCGCGGGCCTCGACGATGCGCTCGAAGACCCTCCTGGCCAGGGCCGACCGTCCGGCGTGCCGGTGGACGGCCCAGTAGCCCATCCGCTCCCACGCCTGGTACGGCACCCGCGCGATGATCTCCAGCATGGCGAACTTCGTGTAGGAGCCCTTCCTGCCGTACATGAGGTCGACGGGCTTGAACATCATCCGGGCCAGCAGGCTGTAGTCCATCCGCGGGGTGTCCAGGGTGTCCTGCTGGGCGCGGCGGAGCTGGTCGCGGTCGAGCTTGGGCGGCCCGGCGGGCGCCTCGGGGCGCCCGGGGCGCAGGTCGATGGTGACGGTCATCTCGGTCTCCTCGGTTCGTCGATGGTCCGATGGTGGCCGAGCGAGGCCCGCCGGGTCGTCGCCCGCGAGTGGTCAATCGTGATGCCTCTGGCGGCGTACCGGGGAGCCGGCGCGTACGCCCGTAGGCGCACGGGGGATCCCCTAGGGGGAGGACTTACAGTCTGTAAGGGGATTTGACCCCCCGCCGACAGTCTGCCGCTGCCAGGAAGCCCGGGGGAACGGGATACTCGGTAGCATGTCGGAGCTTCTCGCGCGCCACCGGGCAGTGATGCCGAACTGGCTGGCCCTCAACTACAACGAGCCCATCGAGATCGTCAGCGGCAAGGGCAATCGTGTCATCGACGCCGACGGCAAGAGCTACCTGGACTTCTTCGCCGGGATCCTGACCAACATGATCGGGTACGACGTGCCCGAGGTGCGGGACGCCGTCGAGCGCCAGCTCGCCACGGGCGTGGTGCACACCAGCACCGTCTACCTGCTGCGCGGCCAGGTCGAGCTCGCCGAGAAGATCGCCCGGCTCTCCGGCATCCCCGACGCCAAGGTGTTCTTCACCAACTCCGGGACGGAGGCCAACGAGACCGCCCTCCTCCTCGCGACCTACGCCCGCAGGACCGACCAGGTGCTCGCCATGCGGCAGAGCTACCACGGGCGCAGCTTCGGCGCGGTCAGCGTCACCTCCAACCGGGCGTGGAAGAACAACTCGCTCTCCCCGCTCAACGTGCACTTCCTGCACGGCGCCGACCGGCACCTCACCCAGTTCAAGGGCCTGTCCGACGCCGACTACATCAAGGCGTGCGTGGACGACCTGCGCCACGTGCTGGCCACCTCGGTGTCCAACGACGTGGCGGCGCTGATCGCCGAGCCGATCCAGGGCGTGGGCGGCTTCACCATGGCCCCCGACGGGCTGTTCGCCGCCTACAAGGAGGTCCTGGACGAGCAGGGCATCCTGCTCATCTCCGACGAGGTGCAGACCGGCTGGGGCCGTACGGGCAGCGCGTTCTTCGGCATCCAGAACCACGGCGTGACCCCCGACATGATCACGTTCGCCAAGGGCCTGGGCAACGGCTTCGCGGTCGGCGGCATCGTCGCCCGCGGCGACCTGATGGACGCCCCGCACGCGGTGGGCCTGTCCACCTTCGGCGGCAACCCCATCTCCATGGCCGCCGCGAACGCCACCCTCGACTACGTCCTCGACCACGACCTCCAGGCCAACGCGGCGCGGACCGGCGACCTCATCATCGGCGGCCTCAAGGAGGCGGCCCAGCGCCTGCCGATCGTCAAGGACGTGCGCGGCAAGGGCCTGATGTTCGCCGTCGAGCTGGAGAGCCCCGCCCAGGCCGTCCGTTTCATGGAGGAGACCAAGAAGGCGGGCCTGCTCGCCGGCAAGGGCGGCCTGTACGGCACCGCCATCCGCATGGCCCCGCCCCTCACCCTCACGGTGGAGGAGGCCGCCGAGGGTCTGGGGATCATCGTCAACGCACTCGAAGTCATCAACGCAGAGGCAGCAGCTCAGTGAAGTCGGTCAAGCACTGGATCAACGGATCTCCGGTCGACGGCGACAGCCGCACGGCGGAGATCTTCAACCCGGCGACCGGGGAGGTCAGCGGCCACGTGCGGCTGGCCTCGGCCGCCGACGTCGACGCCGCGGTCGCCGCGGCGGTCGCGGCCTTCCCCGCCTGGCGCGACGCCTCGCTCGTCAAGCGGGCGCAGGTGCTGTTCCGGTTCCGTGAGCTGATGTACGCCCATCGTGACGAGCTGGCCGCGTTGATCTCGGCCGAGCACGGCAAGGTGCATGCGGACGCGTTGGGGGAGGTGGCGCGCGGGCTGGAGGTGGTGGAGTTCGCGTGCGGGATCCCGC
>NZ_JBIAOF010000030.1:0-17525 GCF_042878785.1 Nonomuraea sp. NPDC003560
CTGAACGCCTTCGCCATCACCTTCGAAGGCCGCCTGACCCCGACCACTCGATAACTAATCAAGATCGAGATACACCGTTATCTAGACAGACCCGCGTGGCTCGTGGGTGTGCCGAAGTTCATGCGCCAGCAAGGAACTTCGGGGAAGTTTGGACCGTCATCTCTCAATGTGAGCGATAAGGTGCAGAACGATCGGTTCCGGCATCTGCCGGAGCGGCCCGACCCGGCCACGTGGCGGTCCGGCGTGGACGAGGAGCCGCTGCCGCAGGTCATCCGCGAGCCGGCAGGGGCGGAAGACACCGGCCTGCGCTGGGTGGCGCCCGAACTGGAAGCGGCACGGCAGATCAGCGACGCGATCGTACGGCGCCGCAATTCCCGTGTCTGAACCGGACAAGGTGTAGCTCGTTCAATGACTGAAGCGATAAAGCCCCTGCTCGGTGACGGTCTCCTCCAGCCGGTCATGGGGCAGCGTCCCGGTCTGCGCGTCGGCGAGGTGTCCGATGAGCCAGTTGAGTGCGTTCTTCGCCTTCGCTAAGACGTCAGCTGATACCTGGGACCGCCTCCATACGACCGGCGACGCACGATCGCCCAATACGCACGGATCGGCTTCCCCAAGTCTCGACCCGGCCTTACGAAATCCGCCTCTTGTGAAGACCCCCTACGACCAGAGAAGCAATGAGCACTGGGCGATCCAGGCCCTCTTGCATCACCGCCTTGCAGAAACCAACCCGCTCTCGTACGCCGCGATGACCAACTGCGCTCTGTCACGAGCATCCAACTTCGCGAGCAAGCGGCCGATATGTGTCTTGACGGTGGCCAAGCTCAACTGCAAGTGATCAGCGATCTCCCCATTGGACAGCCCACGAGCGATCAACAGCAGCACTTCCCTCTCGCGCTCCGTCACCCTGTCCAACCCCTGTGGCCGCTGCGCCACAGGGGTCTTCGTGAACTCCTCGATCAAGCGTCGCGTCACCGTTGGCGCCAGCAAAGCCTCGCCGCTCGCAACCACACGAACAGCAGCGAGCAGGTCGGCAGGCGGCGTGTCCTTAAGGAGAAATCCACTCGCACCGGCCCGGAGCGCGTCGTAGACATACGCATCCAGGTCGAACATCGTCACCACAAGAACCCGAGAGACATCCCCGATACGCCGAGTCGCCTCGATGCCATCCATGTGCGGCATGCGAACATCCATCAACACCACATCGGGTCGATGCTCCAAGACGACTGCCACTGCTTCAGCACCGGTTGACGCCTCGCCCACCACTGTCATGTCAGGCTCGGAGTCGACCAGCATCGTGAAGCTCCCCCTGAGCAGAGCTTGATCGTCAGCAACGACCACCTTGATCACGACACCTCCTGATACGGCAGACGCGCGAAGACACGAAACCCTCGTCGAGGGAGACTCGCCGCTTCAAAGACTCCGCCGTACATCATGACCCGCTCCCGCATCCCGATCAGTCCGTGGCCGGAGCCGTCCCCGGGCGACACCCGTCTTCCTGGGCCCTCGTCAACCACCTCGATCCGCACCTCGCCCCCGTCCGTCACGACAGAGACCTGACAGCGAGTCGGTGAGGCATGCTTGACCACGTTCGTGAGCGCCTCCTGCACGATGCGATACACGGACAGCTCGACGCCATCGGGCAACCGTCTTGCCTGCGCCGCACCCCCGCCTCGTCGTTCCCCCTCTTCATTCGCGGCGACGACTCCTCCGAACAAGCCTTCATCCGGCACACGGTCACCAGTCCACGGCGTGGCCTGTTCCCCATCAAGAGGCCCACCTACTTCGCCAAGCCCCGTTCTTGGCCGTCCCCGTGGCGTGCTTTCAGCCTGACTCCGCAGACCTGGGCTTTCCTGGCCGGCTTCATCTGCACCGATCCGGAGATCAAGCTCGATCTCGACCCCAGCTTGCCTGGCCTGCTCCACCAAACCCTCCAGGCCCGCGATACCCGGAACGGGAACAAGATCTGGCAGTTGGGTCGAACGGAGCATGCCTAGAAGATGGCGCATCTCCACCAGAGCACTCCGGCTGGCGGTCTCGATCACACGCAAGGCGTCGTGTGCTTCTTCAGGCCTGTTCGCCAGCACATGATTGGCCACGCCTGCCTTGACCGCGATCAATCCCACGCTGTGGGTCACGACGTCGTGCAGTTCCCGCGCGATGCGTAACCGTTCCTGTGTCACTGCATGCTCGGCCATTCGCTCGGCCTCACGAGCGGCGTACAACCTGCGTTCCCGGACAGCCCGACCGATGGTCCACGCTCCGCCGAGCGCCGCGATGCCGACCAGGGGTTGATCGATGTGCACCAGCCAAGCTGGCGTGCCCCCGCGCGGCGCGCCGCCTGCGACCACCAGCCCGAAGACACTGATCATGCTGACCACACCGATGGCCGAGGACGGCAGCACGGCCCCGAACCTGTCGGACATCGCCACGATATAGATCGCATAAGCCGGTGCGATGCAGGCGTACCCCACCACGTCAACTGCGACTGCGAAGACGGCGAGCGTCAGGGTGAAGCAGAAGACGGGCACAGGCCACAGCCTTCGTACCGCCAAAGGCAGGCCCAGCCCGCACGGGAGGGCTATCTTCAACCACGGCGGCATCCCAGGCGCGGTGACCGCTGCTGTGACGAACACGAACGCAAACCCCAGCCCCGCAGCCAGATCGAGCACGATCAGCTGACCGCGGCTCCAACGCCTGGCGAAGAAGGGATGGTTCTCGTTCACGCGTTGAACGGTAGCCTCTCGCCGGGCCGAGCACGTCAGCCCAGGGTCTGACCTTCAAGTTCGAACCGTGGTCTGATGCGCCGCCGGCCCGGCATGCCGCATCTTCTTCAGCGTGATCGAACTTCAGCACCTCACCAAGCGCTACGACGACACGGTCGCCGTGAATGATCTGTCTTTCAAGGTCGAGCCGGGCCATGTGACGGGTTTCCTCGGCCCCAACGGCGCCGGCAAATCCACCACGCTCCGCCTGATTCTTGGCCTGGACGCGCCGACCTCCGGCCAAGCTCTGATCGGGGGCCGACGATACACCTCCTTGCGCAGGCCCATGTTCGAGGTGGGGGCGCTGCTCGACGCGAGTGCGGTCCATGGCGGGCGCAGCGCCTTCAACCATCTGCTCTGCCTGGCCGCCACCAACGGCATCGGCGCCACACGCGTGGCCGAGGTGCTTGAGCTGGTCGGATTGACGAGTGTGGCACGAAAACGCGTGGCCGGCTTCTCCCTCGGTATGAAGCAGCGACTCGGCATTGCCGCTGCGCTGCTCGGCGATCCTGGTGTGCTGCTGTTCGACGAGCCCGTCAACGGCCTCGATCCCGACGGGGTGCGCTGGATCCGCGACCTGATGCGGTCACTGGCTGCCGAGGGCAGGACCGTTCTGCTCTCCAGTCACTTGATGAGCGAGATGGCGGTGACCGCTGAACGCATCGTGATCCTGGGCCGGGGGCGGCTGGTCGCGCACTCCACGGTCAACGAGCTGACCGCACGCTATCCCTCGCTGGAGGACGCCTACATGGCTCTGACGGCGAGCAGCGTCCAGTTCGGAGCAGCGAGATGAGGGCGGCCATGCTGGCCGAATGGCTGAAGCTCCGGTCAGTGACTTCCACCTGGCACGTAATGAGCGCGGCGGCTCTCATGGCGGTGCTGGGCGCGGTCTGGACACTCTACGTCAGCGACCTCGCCGAAGATCGAGGGACGCTGCAGGCAGCCGCACCGGAACAAGCATTCCTGCCCCTCCTTCAGATGAGCCTCACCGTGCTCGGCGTGCTGGCGGTCACGGCCGAATACGCGACAGGGATGATTCGCACCAGTCTTACCGTCGTCCCGCGGCGCAGCACCTTATTTCTGGCCAAGGCCGTCGTCGTCGGTCTGGCCACGTTGACAGCGGCTCACGTCATCCTTCTGGTCACCTATTCGGCGAGCCGTCTGATCGCCCGCGACCACCGGCTGGGCTTCAACGAGACTTCGCTGGCCGACGACGTGCCGATGCTCTTGGCCGCGGCGATCTCGGTGATTGCGCTGGCTCTGGTGGGGCTCGGCCTGGGCATGGCCACGCGGTCGACGGCTGGCGCGCTCATCTCGGTCGTGGCCTTGCTGTTCGTCCTGCCCGGTGTCGTCGTTTACCTACCTGCGCCGTGGAACACTCGTGCCGCGTCACTGCTGCTGCCGAACCTGGTTCCCCAACTGGTCGGCGATCGCCTGTCGTCCCGACTTGGTGACGGCCTTCTTCCGCCTTGGGCCGCGCTGCTGGTCCTCCTGGCATATCCGGTAATCATGCTCGTTGCCGGTTTCATCTCGCTCAAGCGGAGGGACGTATGAGTGTTCTCGCCTCGGAGTGGCTGAAGGTCCGTTCGGTCCGCTCTTCCTATCTCATCGTCGGCATCAGTCTCGGCACGATCCTTCTGGGCCTTGCCTTGGCCTCCATGGCAGCCGGCATGTACGACGACGCCCCCGTGGAGCAGCGTCCGACCGCCCGGATAGCGGATCTGGAGGAGGTTCTGGTGATCGTCCCGCAGCTTTGCATGGGCGTCCTGGGCACATTGGCCGTCACATCTGAGTACGCCACCGGCTTGATCAGGACGAGTCTGACGGTCGTCCCCCGTAGATGGCCGCTTCTCGCTGCTAAGACCGCCGTGGTCGGCGTATTGAGTCTGGTCATTGGCCCGATAGCGGTGTTCGGGACGTATTTCGTCTCGCGTTGGGTGCTTGGCGACCGATTCTCCGGCGCATATCTGACCTCGTTCGCGGACAAGCTTCCGTTCCTGCTCGTCACCAGTTCCACAGTGGTCGTGTTCGCGCTGCTCGGCTTGGGATTGGGCGCGCTTCTGCGTTCCGCCACCGGTGCGATCGCCTTGTTGGTGGGTCTGGTCTACGTCATTCCGATAATCGTGGGCAACATCCCAGAGCCCTGGAGTGAACGGCTGGGCTCGATCATGATCGGTGCACTTCCCCGCGAGATCACCGGCGACATCATCACCACGTCGGTGTACGGGTCACTTCTGTCTCCGCCTCTGGCCGCCACCGTGCTGGTGTTGTACGCGGTTCTTCCCCTGCTGGCCGCCATCTGGCTCATACGCAGGAGGGACGCTTGAAATGCCCGCTCCATGGACCTTGTTGCGATGCACCCTCTGCCGTCTCGTTCCACAACTGCGGGTACGGCAGGCTCAGGTGCCTGCCGTACCGCTCAGTGGCTCAGACTTCGAGCACAACGGGAATGATCATGGGTCGGCGACGGTAAGTGTCGCTGACCCAACGGCCGACCGTGCGGCGCACGACCCGGCGGATCTCCTGCATGTCGACCACGCCGTCCGCGGCCTTGTCCTGAAGAGCTCTTTCGATCTGCGGAATGAACTCCTCGAACTGCGCCGGATCAATGCCGGAGCCTCGTGCGTGGATCTCGGGGCCGGCGGTGAGCTTGCCGGTGGCGGAGTCGACCACGACGACCACCGAGATGAACCCCTCGTCGCCGAGAATCCTACGGTCCTTCAGCGAGGTGTCGGTGATCTCGCCCACCGAGGTGCCGTCGACATAGACGTACCCGGCGTGAACCGCTCCCACGATCTTCGCTCTGCCGTCGACCAGGTCCACCACGACGCCGTCCTCGGCGATCACGATGTGGTCGTCGGGAACGCCGGTGAGCGCGGCGAGCTTGGCGTGCGCCCGCAGGTGCCGCCATTCGCCGTGAACCGGCATGAAGTTCGAGGGGCGAGTCAGGTTGAGGACATAGAGCAGCTCGCCCGCAGCCGCGTGACCGGAGACGTGCACCTTCGCGTTGCCCTTGTGCACGACACGAGCGCCCCACCTGGTGAGCCCATTGATCACCTTGTTGACCGCGGTCTCGTTCCCCGGCACCAGCGACGACGCCAGCAACACGGTGTCACCCTCGGCGATGCGGATCGGATGATCGCGATTGGCCATCCGCGACAGCGCCGCCATGGGCTCGCCCTGCGATCCGGTGCAGACGAGCACCACATCCTCCGGCGGCCACTGCTCGATGTCGCGCGAGTCGACGATCAACTCCGGCGGAACCTTGAGGTAGCCCAGATCACGGGCCACCCCCATGTTCCGGACCATCGACCGGCCCACCAGGGCCACCTTGCGGCCGTGCCTGGCCGCGGCATCCATCACCTGCTGGATGCGGTGCACGTGCGAGGCGAAGCTCGCCACGATCACGCGCTGCTCGGAGGTGCGGATCACCTCGTCGATGACCGGCCCGATCTCCCGCTCGCTGGTGACGAAGCCCGGCACCTCGGCGTTGGTGGAGTCCGACATCAGCAGGTCGACGCCCTCGGTGCCGAGCCTGGCGAAGCCGCCGAGGTCGGTGAGCCGGCCGTCGCTCGGCAACTGGTCCATGCGGAAGTCGCCGGTGTGCAGGACGATGCCGGCGGGCGTCCTGATCGCCACGGCCAGCGCGTCGGGGATCGAGTGGTTCACCGCGAGGAACTCGCAGTCGAAGGGCCCGAAGATGTGCCGTTCGCCCTCGACGACCTCGACCTTGGTCGGCTGGATCCGGTGTTCCGTCAGCTTGGCCTCGATCAGGGCCAAGGTGAGTCTGGATCCGATGAGCGGAATGTTGCGCCGCTCGCGCAGAAGGTAAGGCACCGCCCCGATGTGGTCCTCGTGGGCGTGGGTCAGTACGACGGCTTCGATGTCGTCGAGCCTGTCCCTGATGTATTCGAAGTCGGGCAGGATCAGATCGACGCCCGGCTGATCGGGCTCGGGGAACAGCACCCCGCAGTCGACGATCAGCAGCCGGCCGTCGTATTCGAAGACGGCCATGTTCCGGCCGATCTCCCCCAACCCGCCGAGCGCGACGATGCGCAGGCCACCGTAAGGCAGCTCCGGCGGGGGGCCAAGCTCAGGATGCGGATGGCTCATGCCCGGCCCCCATGGTCAAATCGTGTTCTCAAAACTCCCGGTTCCTCCCCGTTCCTATGCGTCTGTCAACTTCACCCCGCCGGCCACCAGGCAAGCACGCAGCTCGGCGATTTGCTTCTCTGTCGCGGCCACGAGCGGCAGACGTACCGGTCCCACCGGCACACCCACCAAGCTCAGCGCCGCCTTTGCCATGATCGCGCCACCGGCCTTCAGCATGATCCCGTCTACTACAGGGGCCACCTGGCCGTGTACCTCCAGCGCTTGCTTCACGTCACCGCTCCTGTGCAACTCGATCATGCGAGCCAGTTCGGAGCCCACGACATGTCCGACGACGCTGACGAACCCTGCGGCGCCGAGGGACAGCCAGGCGAGATTGAGCAGGTCGTCGCCGGAGTAGAAGACGAGATCGGTCGCCGTCATGACCTGGCTGGCGGCGAACAGATCGCCCTTTGCGTCCTTCACGGCCACGATGCGGTCGTGCTGCGCCAGGCGGATCAACGTCTCGGTCTTGATCGGCACGCCGCTGCGCCCAGGGATGTCGTAGAGCATCACCGGGAGCTCGGTGGCGTCGGCCACGAGGGTGAAGTGCTGATAGAGCCCCTCCTGCGGGGGCTTGCTGTAGTAGGGAGTCACCACCAGCAGCCCGTGGGCGCCTACCTCCGCTGCCTGCTTCGCGAGCTTGACGGTGTGGCGCGTGTCATTCGTGCCCACCCCCGCCACTACGGCGGCGCGGTCGCCAACGGCCTCCAGGACGGCGCTGACGATCCGTCGCTTCTCATCGTCCGAGGTGGTGGGCGACTCGCCTGTCGTCCCATTGACGATCAGGCCGTCGTTGCGCTGCTCGTCCACCAGGTAGGTGGCCAGGCGTCGTACGCCTTCGTAGTCGACGTCGCCGTCAGAGGTGAACGGCGTGACCATCGCGGTCAGCATGCGACCGAAGGGCGCTTCGGCGGTTCCAGTTGGCGATGCCATAGTGCGAACGCTACCTGGATTCGGAAAAACGTTGGACGTCGCCACCCCGCTTTGCCTGCCCGACGGAGCCATTTGCCCTCATTCGCAGGCATTTGGAGGAGCAAGGTGACAGGGACGACCGCATGGGGTAACCCGATCTACTTCGCTCGCGATCACCTCGCCGGCAGCCGAGTCCCCATCATATCCGCCCACGCCCACCTTGCCCTGGGCGGGGCCGAAGAACGAAGATCAGCCACCACCCGGCGCCCCCTACCGGGACAGTTCGATCTGGTACCTGATGAAACCTCTGTTCTCGGCCACCTTGTCATAGAGGCGGCGCGCGGTGCTGTTGGATTCGTGGGTGTTCCAGTAGACACGGGAGCAGCCGCCATCCCGAGCCCAGTCCGCAACAGCCTCGATCAGTTTGCGTCCCACTCCCTTGCCTCGGACATCGGGAGCGGTGAACAGATCCTGGAGGTAGCAGACGTCGGCGTCAGGGGCCGAGGTGCTGGCATGGACCAGGAAGTGGGTGATGCCGACGAGCCGCCCGTCCAGTCTCGCGCCGAAGGCGTGCATCCGAGTGTCTGCCTGGAACTCCTGCCAGGCCCGTCCATACATCTCGTCGGGTTCGACTCTCTGGTAAAAGTCGATGTACGCCCGGAACAAGCTCTCCCACGCATCCCGGTCGGACGGCATGAGCCTGCCAATGCTGATCACGTGGTCTCCTTACAGGCACGGCCTCAGACAGCCAAGCCAAGGAATGGACCGGGCCGACAACCAAGACGAAGGCGGAGCTCACAACCTAGGGAGAAGGTGGCCCTCTACGACACGGCCACTTCTTCGGGATACCAGAAGACCACTCTTCCTGAGCCGACCACAGCCCAGGGGTATGCGGCGAAATCCCGCCGCTCTCACCAGGCATCAATCCAGAGAGGCACTCCAACGCTCAGCGCTCCGCTGTTGCGCGTCCCCCGCCGTCCATCCGGCAAGTTGGGTGGGACATGCCAGGAAAAGACAGGAAGCGGAGCTCAACGTACTGAATGAGCTGCGCAAGCACGCCTCGACGGCCGCACCTGAGGGCACGCATTGGAAGAGGCCGCCGATATGTGCTCGGGGGTACACACATCGACGACCTCTACCGGAGAATCGGTGTCCCTTACATCAGCGTTACAGGGTTTCTCCGATAATTTTGCGCCATCGCAAAGTTGGGGCTCCAGCAGTCATCGATGACGGTCGGTTACCTGTCGAATACGGCAACATGGGGCAACGCCTCACACGAACCCCCCAGGGATGGACTAGTGGCCACCTCAGATCCGGTCTACCTGCGTGTCGTCGAAGACATCCGGCGGCAGATCCTCGACGGCACCCTCCCCCCAGGCGCGCCCATTCCCTCACGGGCGCAACTGACCCGTAAGTATCAGGTCGGTGAGACCGCTGCCCGTCACGCTCTACGCGTCCTTGCGGGCGAGGGTCTCATCATCGGCCGTGTTGGTTCAGGCCATTACGTCAGGGATCGTCCAAATTTGACCCCCTTGCATCGATGGCGCTTCCTGGACCACCCCGCGCCGTTCGCGTCCGACCTGCAGTCCCAAGGCAGGCGGGTGACGTGGGATTGGCACAGCGAACCGGCCGACGCCAGCCCCGACATCGCCAGACGTCTACGCATCGACGAACATTCCACGCTGACCAGAACGCACTACGTCTTTCGCGGCGACGGCAAGCCGATCCAACTTGTCACCGCCTACGAGCCGATGGCGTTCGTCGCCCACACTGAGGAGGAACGCCGTAGCTTGGTCGCGAGAATGTACGCGCATGGCATAAAGATCACCGAGGTCGTCGAGAGCATCCACACCCGGGTGCCCCAACCGGCCGAGAGCGATGCGCTCGATCTGGCGGCAGGGGTTCACGTTCTGCATGTCGAACGTACGCACTGGGCCGGCGAACGTCCTGTCGAAACCAGCGACATCGTCATCCCGGGCGATCGCTTCAGAGTGATGTACAGCATGCCCGTCTGACCGGTTCAGGGCTCCGGGTGGCGCCGCACCTCGCCGCCTGGAGCCTCACGTACCGACACAAAGGCCCCCTGGGAAGCGACACCTCAAGGACCCGAAGGACCGCAGGCCGGATCGCCATCCGCCTACTAATCGGCCGCAGGGCGCGGTAAGACTCGCCCTGCCCCATCGCCTTCGCGGAGCCCCACATGGGGACTACGCGCCATGAGGCTTCGATGTTCAGGTACTCGGTCGCCTCACAACGAACCCTCATCTGGCCGCGAATCACCTCCGGCTTTGGCGTGAGGATCGCATCAGACCACGTCAAGAGCCCGCTGCAACCTGAGCCGCGAATTATGAGTCTCGCCTGCTTGTGATCAGCATTGGTGACGGGCCTCCGCGCCACTGCACAGGCTCACTGTTCGTAGATCAAGTCCGGCGATCCGTCGTTGACGGCGGCCCGCGCCTGCGGGCGAGGAACGCCTCACTGCTTGAGCCGTCAGTGGTCGGTGTCCTGCACAGCCCCGGGCAGTGGGACGCGATCAGCCGCGCAGGCGCACCCGAATAACCTGGCGACGTCGGTGGTCATCGTCGCGATAATGGCCGACGTGGAGCAGATCGAGGTCGTCGTCGCGCATAAGGAGCGCGCGACCCTGCGTGCCGGGGACGTGTTTCTGAAGATCGACGCCGACCAGACGCGCACTGACGTCGAGGTCGAAGCCATGGCCATGGCGCCGATCCCGACGCCGGAGGTTCTGTGGCGCAAACCGCCCGTACTCGCGCTCGCCGCTGTTCGAGGGACGGCACTCGGTCGCCTGGGCGAGCCGTCCGTCGCGTCGCCGGCGGCATGGGCCGCAGTGGGGGCCGCCGTGCGGATGCTGCACGACGCGCCCCTGCCACCATGGCCTGGTCAGAGCTTGGACGCGGTCACATCGCGTCTCGACGCCGAATGCGAGTGGCTCGTCACAAATGGCGTCCTTTCGACAGATCTGGTCACGCGCAATCGCGAGGTTGCCGCGGCTGCGCTCCGGCCGTGGAAACCGGTGTTCGCGCACGGCGATCTTCAGATCACGCACGTGTTCGTCGAAGGCGACGAGGTCACCGGCGTGATCGACTGGTCCGAGGCGGGCCAGGGCGATGCGCTGTTCGACCTCGCCATCTTGACGCTCGGACATGAGGACCGCCTGGGCGACCTGATCGCCGGTTACGGGGCCGATGTCGACCTCGACGTGATCCGCGGGTGGTGGTCCTCGCGAAGCTTGCTGGCGATCAGATGGTTGATCGAGCACGGCTTCGACCCGTTTGCGCCAGGCTGCGAGGTCGACGTGCTGAAAGCCCGGATGTGAGCTGGACGAGCTGACGGCCAGGAGCGCCGTTCCGCCGCGTCGAGTGAGGCGTATCCGCAACTGCGTCGTCTTCCTGGCCGACGATGTGATGGCCTCGATGACCGCTAGGAGGCGGTCAACGACATTGGGCTGCCGAAGCACGACTCGAGGCGACGATACGCCTCAACTGTCGAAAGCATGGGTCGCAAACATGCCGCGATGAAGCCTCGGGGTGGTTGGTATGGCTCGTGCTCGGCGGGATCTCCGAATCGACGCCAATGAGGCTCAATGCCTCGTATCGGAATTAGCGCGATAATCACCGCTTCGGCTAGCGCGTCTTCAACGAAGCCATCAATACAGTCCCTGGAACCACGGGCTTGGGTGACAGAAGTCCGGATACCGGATCGATTTCTTCTGCATAGATTCTAATGTCCGAGCATTCTGTCACTTTTTCGGGCGAACACGAGCGGTCGAGAGCAAGCGATAGATCGTAAGTGTCGCTGCCGGGCGCCCCGGTCGAGCGCCTAGAGCACCCACCGGCGCCAACGGTCCCAGCATCGACGCTGGCCAGCCGCGCGTTCCAGCTGGCGACCATGCGGTGGCTGGAGAACAGCTCTCTCATCATGCCGCGCAAGATCACTCGCTTGCTGGTTTGATGCGCGTCACGGCATTGCGAAGACGGTCATTCTTCGCATTCATGGATCGCGGTTTCGATCAATGTAGCTCAAGCGGGATATATCCGCCCACTGCGTCCTTATCGGCCTGGATATCAGAGCCCGAGATTGTCGGCCCTCGTTGATAGAACGGGTGCGGAGGTTGCGAATGCGAGTCAAAGATCTGCGCGAGCGCGATCGGCCGCGAGAAAGGCTCATGTCGAGCGGCGCGGCGGCGCTTGCCGACCGGGAGTTGCTGGCCGTTCTGCTCGGCTCCGGCTTCCGCGGGGCGAGCGCGCTGGAACTGGCCAGTCAAGTCATCGAACACTGCGGCGATCTCGATGCGCTCGGGCGCGCTGATCCGCACCGGCTGCTCAGACTGCGAGGCATAGGGCCGGCCAAAGCCGCGCGCGTAGCGGCTGCCTTTCATCTCGTACGGCGTGCGGCGTCGGAACCTGCGCGGATGCGCATCGCCAGCACATCCGACCTGGCGAAGGTCTGCGCCCCCTTACTGCGTGGCCTCGGGCATGAACGCTTCGTCGTGGTGGTGTGCGATACGCGCGGTGGTGTGCTGAAACGTTCGGTGCTGACAGAGGGTGGCGCCGATCACACGACGATGCCCGTGCGGGAGACGATCTCCCTTGTGCTCACCACCGGTGGCGCCATGTTCGGCGTCGCCCATAATCACCCTGGAGGCTCTCTCGATCCCAGCGAGGCCGATCTGGAAGTCACGGCCCGCCTCGCCGAAGCCGCCCGGACAGTGGGGCTGCGTCTCCTCGACCATCTCATCATCACGGATGCGGCTTGGAGGCGGATCTCCATGTGAATCATTTCATCCAGAACCTCGGCGGACGTATTAACGTGTGGCGCCCAAAAGCCCCTTCCTCAGGAAGCATCGAACAGGAGAAACGGATGAGGCGCCCATGAGAGCCTAATGGCGCGAGTTGAGGCCGTAATGGACGTCGGTCGGCCAACACACTCATCCAGACGTGGTCCCGCACATCCGGGAGAGCACGGGACCACGTTCTCCCTTCTTGCGAATAGATTTCGTGGAGAGAGGTCGCCGGCAAGAACGGACCGCGGCTCCTGAATCCTTCGATCGCTGGCAGCACACGGAAGCCTGCACCCGTCCGTCCGTCCATCCGCCAAGGAAGCCTGACGGGTGGCGCCGGGACAGATCGCATGTCCGAGGCTCGCTTGGCTACTCAAAGGACATGGGCCGGATTGTCCATCATCTCTAAAATGGTGACTGTTCGGGTTACAGGTTACTGTTGAGCGCAAGACGGTAGTCATGAGGAAAGTCGTTGATGGCCGACGTCCTCGTCACAGGTGCTCGAGAATTTTGGCCAATCCTTGCCGATCTGCTGCGCCGGCCATGACGGAGAAGGCACACTGGTTCCTGCGGCCATTGCAAGCCTCCTTCACCCCTTGAATCGTTGCTATTCGAAGGAGCTTGCGATGGCCGTCCTTATTGTCCTGGTGACGAGGGTGAGAGCAGAAAGCAGCCGAGGATAGGGATCAATGCGCCATACGGACCTGACGAATGCGGAGTGGGAACGGCTGGTGCCGTTGCTGCCTGACGGCGACGTTGGACGCCGGCGGCACGGAGACCAGCGAAGGCTGATCAACGGGGTGCTGTACCAGGCGCGAACCGGGTCGCCTTGGCGCAGCCTCCCGGATCGGTTCGGATGCTGGATCACGGTCTACAAACGGCAGCGCCGCTGGGCGGCGGATGGGACCTGGGGGTGTCTGCTCAGGGATGTGCAGGCCGCGCAAGGCATCGGCAGGCACCTGAACGGGGATGTTGTGGTGCATCCTGGCGCTGTCGTGACTTACGACATCGGGCCGTCGGCTGGGGCTGCTCGCGAGGCGGGGTCCGGATCGGTACCGCGGAGAGATCCGGTGTTGGCGAGCTTGGAACTCCGGCTGACCGAGGTGATCAAGATGGGGAAACGCAAGGGGTGACGTGAGGGCGTTGGTGCCGGCAGGCGCCTGTTGGTTGTCTGGGGAGGGTGCCTGCCGTCCCGACTTGCTCGGCTGCGTGATCAAGGGGCGGTGGGAGACTCGGCGAGGTGCTTCCCGTGGGATCCATTGGGCCCACGGGCAAGCATCAAGCGTCCGGTCGATCATCGCCTACCTCCGCTCGGGGGTCACTGGTGTCGGTGAGCGAGCTTGTTCAGTTGCTGACAGGTCGCGCCAATGCGGACAAGAGGCGCGTCGAGTGCGGTGGCGGCCTGGGCGCCTCGGTCGTGGCTTTGGGCGCCGAGCGGCACGGGGGGCCGCACTCGACGAGGTGACGGGAAGTCTCGTGACGTCGTGGTCGACGGTCACTCTGTGCGCAACATAGTGATCACGAATGTTGTGTGTAGCAGTCGGGGCGAGACCCAGCTTCCGCTTGCTGCGGTCGCTTGTTATCAACGGCTCGCCTGTACGTCGGGAGGTGGGCCAGTCAGCAGGGTGTGATGCCCACGCATTTAGCCAATTCTGTGGCCCCTGTTTCGGGAGGCTGCTATCTCATATCCAACTATATGCCAGGCAATGGCAGGACATGACGGTGCTCCGTCCGCACTTCTGCGTGCTTCCACAGGCGGGCTAGCGAGGCTGAACGATGGCGGACCATCGATCTGGCTGCTCATTTAAGCGCTCGGGCCTGACTGCGGCCCTTTGCCGGGGGCGAAGGTAGATTGATTCACCTTATCTAGGTGGTCTTATTTCCCCCGACAAGGCGGGCGAAGGGGGACGTTCACCGAAAAAGCGTGGGTGGATGGAGGAAGAAAACCACTCCGGGGCGCTTGTCGGGGATCGCTTCAGGCCGGGACGTCTTGCCAATATGTGCTCGCAGCAAGTGGGGGTCAACCGCTGCAGGTGGGCTCCCTCGTCGTCCACTGGTAAGGGGTAGGGGTACGTGAACGTTGAGGTGGAGATCCTCGATCTACAACTCCGTCTGCAGGCGCTGGAGGCTCGCTCGTGCACGGGTGAGCGTGATGCGGTGTTGGCAGGGCTGGCTACGGCAAGGGCGGAGATCGTCGAGGTTCGCTCAGGGGTCGGTCGGGACTTTGAGATCCTCAACTTCGAGATCGCGCGCCTTCGCGAACGGTTCGACGAGAGCTGCAGGGCCAGCCTGGCGGAGACGTTGACGATGCTTGAGGGGCTACGGTTCCAGCTCGATGATCTCGGACTCAGACTGGATCGCCTGTTGGCGAAAGATGATGCCTGAGCGGCCTTGAGCCCCCGGTCTGGGTCGGGGGCTCTTTGTTGGGGTCGCTCGACTGCTCCAACATTTGATGGCGATGATGCTGAAGGTCGTCTTCAGAGCTCGCTTGGACCGGATCGGCCAGGAGAGGCGTCGGGAAATGGTGACGGCCATCCCGTACTCCTTCTAGGGCCTTGTCCGAGAACGAAGGAGCCAACGTGATGGCCGCGAGGAACAGTGTGCCGTCTTCGAGATGGCGTGCAAAGACGTTTTGGAACTGTGGCTCCTACTTCTCTCTTCTCGGCCTGGCTTCGGGCGGAATGCCAACGTGTCCCTCTTAGTCGGGAATATCGGGCTTGAGTGACAGCTCGTTGGCGAATTGCAGTACAGCGACCGGGCCGTTGAACGCTGCCCAGGATGGCGCATGAATATCTTCAAGGGGCAAAGGGTCTCGGCAAGCCCTGGTGTGCAACTGCAAGCTTGTAGAGGTGCCGCCATCGTCGTTGGCCGGCGCTGCCGGCCACTCAGACGACCGCACGTAAGTAGACAGTGTTCGCGTCGCGAGACAAATAGGTCCGCGGGGCCTACGCAGGGCTGCAGAGCCGCGCTTGAGCGGCACAGGGAGCTTTAGGGGGTGCGTTCGAGCGGGAGGGCTGGTTTTGTCAGGCTCTCCCGATAGGTTGCCTCAGGTGGGCGAACAACGCGGGGTTCGTGCTGTTGCAGGTAGCGGCTCAGGGGGCGGGGGTTTCTCTACGGCCTAGAGGATGAGCCGAAGGTGAGTGCTGGTCTGGTAGGTGCCCGGGCTATCGGGCGTTGCCGGCCAGCAGACAGTCCCAGAGCAGCTGGGCTCTGAGGGCGGAGCCCCGGAAGGTCTCCTCCAGGATCGGGATGCTGCCGTTCTTGCGGGCTCGGCGGATGAAGCGCTGCCCTCCGATTTGGCAGAGCTCGTAGATCATGGGCGCGCAGTGACAGGTGTATGCCCGGACCCGTACGCGTTCGTAGGGGGAGCGGGTGGGATACCAGCGGATGGCTGTGCGGCCTGGGCGGGGTTCGGGGAGGTGGATGCCGATGCAAGGTTCGTATTCCAGGGAGAGTACGGCCATGATCGGAGAATACGTCTGGTTGTATCCGCTCGTCTATTCGGAAAGATGACTCTGTCTGAACAGGCAGGAGGATATGGGAGGGCTCGTACACCTTCGTCTATGTTGCCGGTGTGCTGGACTACGACGGCGACACCCACATCTACGTACAGATCGCGGAGATCCTTCGACAGCGGGTCGAGGGGCTCGCGTCTGGGCATCCCGTGCCGAGCGAGGCCGACATTCAGCACGAGTTCGGGGTCGCCCGGACGACGGCCCGCCGGGCCATCCACGTGTTGCGCGAGGAAGGGCTCATCTACACGGTCCAGGGCGAGGGAACCTTCGTCGGCGCGCCTGATGAAGCACCGCGTAAGCAGCGGAAAGTGCCGCTCTATCGGCAGATCGCTTCCGATATGGCCAAGCAGATCAGGGCGGGGCACTTCCAGCCCAAGCGGGCGATCCCGGGTGAGACAGCGTTGGTGCAGCAGTACGACGTGGCGCGGGAGACGGTGCGGCGGGCCATGGCGTTGTTGCGGGAGCAAGGGTGGATCTACACCGTGCCGCAGCGTGGGAGTTACGTGTCGCCGGAAGAGTCGTGGCCCCAGGATTGAGATTCACTCATCTGCTTGTATCCAGACGTCTAAGGTATGAGCATGCTCGACCGAGACGGCCCTGTGCCGATCTATGTGCAGATTGCCGAGATGATCGAGGGCCAGATTCTGAGAGGTGAGCTGCTGGCCGGCGAGGCGGTGATGAGCGAGCTGGCCATGGAGGCCGAGTTCGACGTGGCGCGGTCAACCGTCCGGAACGTGGTGCGGGAGCTGCGTCGGCGGCAGCTCGTGCACACGGTGGCGGGGAAGGGGACGTTCGTCGGAGGCGCCATGGATGGGGTGTAAGACGACGGCACAGGGGACGACGGCACAGGGGACGACGGCACAGGGGACGACGGCACAGGGGACGACGGCACAGGGGACGACGGCACAGGGGACGACGGAGGCGGAAGTATGCGGGAGTCGGGTGGGGCGGTTCGCTGAGGGCGTCGGTGCGGGAGTGACGGCGGCGCGGGGTGGATCGCCTCTGTGACAGGGCTTGAGTCCGGGGGCCTGCGAATGCCTGCCTGGCGGGAGGCGGACGCTCAGCGGGGAGGGATGCCTGGCCGGGAGTGGATGCTCGGCCAAGGGGGGATGCTCGCCCCACTGATGGATGCTTGGCCGGGAGTGGATGCTTGGCCGAGGGGCGTGGTCGGGGTCTGGATATAGGCGGTTGATGGGCGCGCTCCCCCAAGCGTGGGTTGAGGGGCGGTGCGGTTGGAGGTGGTTGTTCGGGGGCTGGTTGTGGTTGGGGGTTGGTGTTTTGGGCGCGGGGGCTAGGAGCTGTTTCTTAGATCAGGTCCGGAGCCAGATGACCAGGGCGGCCAGGGTGACGGTGCCGAGGAAGACGTAGGCGCGCTTGTCGTAG
>NZ_JBIAOF010000031.1:0-2678 GCF_042878785.1 Nonomuraea sp. NPDC003560
TAAATGATTTTGAGAAATTTAATAGGAAAAGAAGAGTGTTCAGAAAATGACCATTTTATGGACGCTCAAATATAAAAGAACATTGACCTACCCGAATTGCTAGTTGATTATTTAGCCATGACTTGATACCCGATAGAATATCTTAAAGTCTCTGGTTCCAGTGATTTAGCTGATTTTAACAGTAAAGAATACGCTAAAAGTATCATCTCTAATTTCAATTGAAAACCTTGAGGCGAACGACTTTTACAACGCTCAGCTCCTAGATTTGTCAAAAAAGAGAAAACTCGCTCAATCACTTTTCTACGTTTTGAAAAATTAGGGAAAAGGATTTTCTTTTGCTTCATGTTCTTCCTGACAGGTGTAATTAGATCAATTCCTTTTAATTCCAGCCTATCATGCAGTGACTGACCTAGATATCCCATATCTCCAAGGACTGTTGGTGTCCCAAATTGACTCAACACTTCCTCGGTCATTGAACGATCAGCCATTGAAGCAGGAGTAATTGTGTAGTCTATGACATAGCCTGATTCACTGACTAAAGCATGACATTTACATCCATAGAAGTACTGTCCCTTTGTAGCATTGTAGCCAACATTGGCATCATCTCCAAGAACTTTGCTTATGAAGTTACGAATAGGCTGACACAAAGGAATGGGGAAGCTGTCAATAATGGATACACTCATTCCTTCAACCTCTTTAAAGACGAGTGCTTGGCGAATGACTTGGATACTCGGTAAGAGGGCATTACAACGGCGGACAAAGCGAGAATATTCTAGGAAATTAGGAAATAAACTTTGAGCCAATTGGTGCTTAGCTTTAAGTGTTTCACTAAAATGCAGTACGCCCCATAGGTAACAAGCGATAACTAAGCAATCTGATGTTGCGAGATGGACGTTCTTTCGGTTTTGAACCTCAAGGGGAACACTCGTTTGATAAAGCGTCTCAATGGTTGTCAGTAAATAAACAAAAACTTTTGGAAGTGTGCTATTATAAGTCATATAAGTCGTGCGCTTTCTAATGCCTAGTGGTTTTAGATTAGGATAGCACGACTTATTTATTTTCCAATGAAATTAACTAGCAATTCGGGTATTGACCTAAGAAGATGTATTCCATTTTGTATCCATTTATTTGAATTTAGTCCAGTTCTAACTATCTTTTTTTTCAAATTTAAGCTAAAATGAATTGATGGTTCTGTTGCGAAGTTTGAAAATCAAACGCGCCCTCTCTGAACTCCAAATATCTTAGGCTGGTATTCCCATTAATACCTTGATTTCAGTAGACACCGCAAAGCCGAAGAGCGTTCCATTTCTTCGGTTCTTTTTATATATTCCTCGAAGGGTCTCCATGCCCTTAATCGTGGAAGAGGCTGTACGGAGACTTTGATAAAATTTATTCCGTCGTTTAATAGGTCGATGGTCTTGTTCTATTAAATTGTTAAGATACTTCACAGTTCGGTGCTCTGTCTTAGTATATAAACCCACACTCTGTAACTTTCTAAAGGCGGAGCCAAGAGAAGGTGCTTTATCGGTCACAATTGCTTTCGGCTCACCAAACTGTTTATGGAGTCGTTTTAAGAAAGCATAGGCTGCTTGCGTATCCCGTTTCTTTCGTAACCAGATATCTAAGGTTAAGCCGTCCGCATCAATTGCACGATAAAGATAATGCCAACGTCCCTTAATTTTGATATAGGTTTCGTCCATTTTCCATGAATAGAAGGATTGTCTATTTTTCTTCTTCCAAAGATAATAGAGGACTTTGCTGTACTCTTGCACCCAACGATAAACCGTAGTATGACAAACATTTATTCCACGATCATATAACAATTCCTGAACTTCACGATAGCTTAGATTGTAACGCGGGTAGTAACCAACAGCGACAATAATGATGTCTTTTTTGAATTGTTTGCCTTTAAAATGATTCATTACTCTGTCCTCTCTGTCTTTTTTCTCAATTTTACACTAAAATAGATTTTTTGGAAAACTTTGCAACAGAACCAAAGAAATAATAAATTCTAGGCCCTTAAAAGAAAAAATCAAATTTTTAACAAAGGTTATTATTATTAAGGCGAAAAACCATTAAGCCGTTAAACGAAAACGCAATTAGGATTGACTAGTTGAGGCTTGGTTAACCATCAACATCACTATTCAATGAAGAAACAGGCCTTGAATCTGAACGGTGGCTATCATACGCATAACGATCAAACATCGTCACAAGCGATCAAACGAGTTTAGGAGGGTGCTAGATGTTTAAACGTAAAGAAAAGAATATAACGACTACGGCACCAATTAATCTCACCACGATTAATGAACCCATGTCGGTCATTACTGAGCAGATTAAAACAATTCGAACTAATATCAATTTTGCGGCTACTGACCATAAGCTACGAACTTTGATGGTGACTTCGGCCATGCTTGGCGAGGGTAAATCGACAGTAAGTGGTAACTTAGCAGTGGAGTATGCCAAGGAAGGCAAGCAAGTCTTACTGGTCGATGCTGACTTGCGACGAGCAACGATTCATAAGACATTTGGCCTTAAAAACCATAAGGGATTAAGTTCATGGTTAGCCAATCAGATGGACGATGTGAATGATGCAATTCATCCCGTCATTGGCAATCTATAATTGTATAAATAGTATGTATACTTTATAACAATGGAGTGTTTTAATGAATCTTTTGTTT
>NZ_JBIAOF010000032.1:0-2667 GCF_042878785.1 Nonomuraea sp. NPDC003560
CTTCTTGAGGGGATCCCAAGTAGCACGGGGCCCGAGAAATCCTGTGTGAATCTGCCAGGACCACCTGGTAAGCCTAAATACTCCCTGATGACCGATAGTGCACGAGTACCGTGAGGGAAAGGTGAAAAGTGCCCCGGTGAGGGGTCGTGAAATAGTACCTGAAACCGTGTGCCTACAAGCCGTAGGAGCGTACAGGAGCTTGTCTTCTGTGTGATGTGACTGCGTGCCTTTTGAAGAATGAGCCTGCGAGTTATGGTGTGTGGCGAGGTTAACCCGTGTGGGGGAGCCGTAGCGAAAGCGAGTCTGAATAGGGCGTTTGAGTCGCATGCTGTAGACCCGAAGCGGAGTGATCTACGCATGGGCAGGTTGAAGCTCAGGTAAGACTGGGTGGAGGACCGAACCCACCAGGGTTGAAAACCTGGGGGATGACCTGTGTGTAGGGGTGAAAGGCCAATCAAACTCCGTGATAGCTGGTTCTCCCCGAAATGCATTTAGGTGCAGCGTCGCGTGTTTCTTGCCGGAGGTAGAGCTACTGGATGGCCGATGGGCCCGACAAGGTTACTGACGTCAGCCAAACTCCGAATGCCGGTAAGTGAGAGCGTGGCAGTGAGACTGCGGGCGATAAGGTTCGTAGTCGAGAGGGAAACAGCCCAGATCACCGACTAAGGCCCCTAAGCGTGTGCTAAGTGGGAAAGGATGTGGAGTCGCAGAGACAACCAGGAGGTTGGCTTAGAAGCAGCCACCCTTGAAAGAGTGCGTAATAGCTCACTGGTCAAGTGATTCTGCGCCGACAATGTAGCGGGGCTCAAGCACACCGCCGAAGTCGTGGCATTCAGTCTTTCGGGGCTGGATGGGTAGGGGAGCGTCGTGCAGCCGGCGAAGCAGCAGAGTGATCTAGTTGTGGAGGCTGTGCGAGTGAGAATGCAGGCATGAGTAGCGAATCGAGGGTGAGAAACCCTCGCGCCGGATGACCAAGGGTTCCTGGGGCAGGCTAATCCGCCCAGGGTAAGTCGGGACCTAAGGCGAGGCCGACAGGCGTAGTCGATGGACAACGGGTTGATATTCCCGTACCCGCTTCAACGCGCCCATATCGAACCTCGTGATGCTAAGAGTCCTTAGCTCGCCTAAAGCCTTCGGGCTTGGGGTCAGAGTGAACGCTCGATCCGATCGGGTAGTAGGTAAGCGATGGGGTGACGCAGGAAGGTAGTCCAGCCCAGGCGATGGTAGTCCTGGGGTAAGCATGTAGGGAGTGAGGTAGGCAAATCCGCCTCACACGTATCCTGAGATGTGATGCCGAGCCGATTGTGGTGAAGTGGATGATCCTATGCTGCCGAGAAAAGCCTCTAGCGAGTGTTGTGGCGGCCCGTACCCTAAACCGACTCAGGTGGTCAGGTAGAGAATACTAAGGCGATCGGGTGAACTGTGGTTAAGGAACTCGGCAAATTGCCCCCGTAACTTCGGGAGAAGGGGGACCTCTGCTGGTGATGAGTCTTGCACTCGGAGCTGGTGGGGGTCGCAGTGGCCAGGGGGAAGCGACTGTTTACTAAAAACACAGGTCCGTGCGAAGTCGTAAGACGATGTATACGGACTGACGCCTGCCCGGTGCCGGAACGTTAAGGGGACCGCTTAGTTGTGGTAACACAGCGAAGGTGAGAACTTAAGCGCCGGTAAACGGCGGTGGTAACTATAACCATCCTAAGGTAGCGAAATTCCTTGTCGGGTAAGTTCCGACCTGCACGAATGGCGTAACGACTTCCCCGCTGTCTCAACCGCAGACCCGGCGAAATTGCACTACGAGTAAAGATGCTCGTTACGCGCAGCAGGACGGAAAGACCCCGGGACCTTCACTACAGCTTGACATTGGCGTTTGGAGCGTCTTGTGTAGGATAGGTGGGAGACTGGGAAGCTCGGACGCTAGTTCGGGTGGAGTCATTGGTGAAATACCACTCTGGTCGTTTTGAACGTCTAACTCTGGTCCGTGATCCGGATCGGGGACAGTGTCTGGTGGGTAGTTTAACTGGGGCGGTTGCCTCCTAAAGGGTAACGGAGGCGCCCAAAGGTTCCCTCAGCCTGGTTGGCAATCAGGTGTTGAGTGTAAGTGCACAAGGGAGCTTGACTGTGAGACTGACGGGTCGAGCAGGAGCGAAAGCTGGGACTAGTGATCCGGCATCGGCGTGTGGAAGCGGTGTCGCTCAACGGCTAAAAGGTACCCCGGGGATAACAGGCTGATCTTCCCCAAGAGTCCATATCGACGGGATGGTTTGGCACCTCGATGTCGGCTCGTCGCATCCTGGGGCTGGAGTAGGTCCCAAGGGTTGGGCTGTTCGCCCATTAAAGCGGTACGCGAGCTGGGTTTAGAACGTCGCGAGACAGTTCGGTCCCTATCCGCTGCGCGCGCAGGAGACTTGAAAGGGGCTGTCCCTAGTACGAGAGGACCGGGACGGACGAACCTCTGGTGTGCCAGTTGTACCGCCAGGTGCACGGCTGGTTGGCTACGTTCGGAAGGGATAACCGCTGAAAGCATCTAAGCGGGAAGCTCGCCTTGAGATGAGGTCTCCCACCACGAGAGTGGGTAAGGCTCCCGGTAGACGACCGGGTTGATAGGCCGGAGGTGGAAGCACAGTAATGTGTGGAGCTGACCGGTACTAATAGGCCGAGGACTTGACC
>NZ_JBIAOF010000033.1:0-2207 GCF_042878785.1 Nonomuraea sp. NPDC003560
ATCAACGGCACCGAGCGTGTCGTGGTCTCGCAGCTGGTCCGTTCGCCGGGTGTCTATTTCGAACGTAACGTCGACAAGACCTCGGACAAGGACCTCTACGGCTGCAAGGTCATCCCGTCGCGGGGTGCCTGGCTGGAGTTCGAGATCGACAAGCGCGACAGCGTCGGTGTGCGCATCGACCGTAAGCGCAAGCAGGCCGTCACCGTGCTTCTCAAGGCACTGGGATGGACCAACGACCAGATCCTCGAGCGGTTCGGCCAGTACGAGTCGATGCGCGCGACGCTGGAGAAGGACCACACGGCCGGCCAGGACGACGCCCTGCTGGACATCTACCGCAAGCTGCGGCCGGGTGAGCCGCCGACCAAGGAGTCGGCGCAGACCCTGCTGGAGAACCTGTACTTCAACCCCAAGCGGTACGACCTGGCCAAGGTGGGCCGCTACAAGATCAACAAGAAGCTCGGGGTCGACTCCGAGATCACGCAGGGCACGCTGACCGAAGAGGACATCGTCGCCACCATCGAGTACATCGTCCGCCTGCACGCGGGCGAGGAGTCGATGCCGGGCGCCAACGGTGAGGTGATCGTCGAGGTCGACGACATCGACCACTTCGGCAACCGCCGCCTGCGCAGCGTCGGCGAGCTCATCCAGAACCAGGTCCGCCTGGGCCTGGCCCGCATGGAGCGCGTCGTCCGCGAGCGGATGACCACCCAGGACGTCGAGGCGATCACGCCGCAGACCCTGATCAACATCCGTCCCGTCGTGGCCTCCATCAAGGAGTTCTTCGGCACCTCGCAGCTGTCGCAGTTCATGGACCAGACCAACCCGCTGGCCGGCCTGACGCACAAGCGGCGTCTGTCCGCGCTCGGCCCCGGTGGTCTGTCCCGTGAGCGGGCCGGCTTCGAGGTCCGTGACGTGCACCCGTCCCACTACGGCCGGATGTGCCCGATCGAGACCCCTGAAGGCCCGAACATCGGTCTGATCGGCTCGCTGGCTTCCTACGGCCGCATCAACGCCTTCGGCTTCGTCGAGACGCCTTACCGCAAGGTCGTCGACGGCCGGGTGACCGACCAGATCGACTACCTGACGGCCGACGAGGAAGACCGCTACGTCAAGGCGCAGGCCAACACGACGCTCAACCCCGACGGGTCGTTCGCCGAGTCCCGCGTCCTGGTCCGTACCAAGGGCGGCGAGACCGAGCTCGCCCGTGCCGAGGAAGTCGACTACATCGACGTGTCGCCGCGCCAGATGGTGTCGGTCGCCACCGCGATGATCCCCTTCCTGGAGCACGACGACGCCAACCGCGCGCTCATGGGCTCCAACATGCAGCGCCAGTCGGTGCCGCTGCTCAAGAGCGAGGCGCCGCTGGTCGGCACCGGCATGGAGTACCGTGCCGCGACCGACGCCGGCGACGTCATCAGCGCCGAGAAGGCCGGCGTGGTCGAGGAGGTCTCGGCCGACTACGTCACCGTCATGAACGACGACGGCACGCGTACGACGTACCGGGTCGCCAAGTTCAAGCGCTCCAACCAGGGCACCTCCTTCAACCAGAAGCCCATCGTCGCCGAGGGCGACCGGGTCGAGGTCAACCAGGTCATCGCCGACGGCCCCTGCACCGACAACGGTGAGATGGCGCTCGGCAAGAACCTGCTCGTGGCGTTCATGCCGTGGGAGGGCCACAACTACGAAGACGCCATCATCCTGTCCCAGCGCCTGGTTCAGGACGACGTCCTCTCCTCGATCCACATCGAGGAGCACGAGGTCGACGCCCGCGACACCAAGCTGGGCCCGGAGGAGATCACCCGGGACATCCCCAACGTGTCGGAAGAGGTCCTGGCCGACCTCGACGAGCGCGGCATCATCCGGATCGGCGCCGAGGTCGTGCCCGGCGACATCCTGGTCGGCAAGGTCACCCCGAAGGGCGAGACCGAGCTGACCCCGGAGGAGCGGCTGCTGCGCGCCATCTTCGGTGAGAAGGCCCGTGAGGTCCGTGACACCTCGCTGAAGGTGCCGCACGGCGAGCAGGGCAAGGTCATCGGCGTGCGCGTGTTCAGCCGCGACGAGGGCGACGAGCTCCCGCCGGGCGTCAACGAGCTGGTCCGCGTCTACGTGGCCCAGAAGCGTAAGATCACCGACGGCGACAAGCTGGCCGGCCGCCACGGCAACAAGGGCGTCATCTCCAAGATCCTGCCGGTCGAGGACATGCCGTT
>NZ_JBIAOF010000034.1:0-1986 GCF_042878785.1 Nonomuraea sp. NPDC003560
AGGACAGATCCTCTCAAATTACCTACGCCCGCGACGGATAGGGACCGAACTGTCTCACGACGTTCTGAACCCAGCTCGCGTGCCGCTTTAATGGGCGAACAGCCCAACCCTTGGGACCGACTACAGCCCCAGGATGCGACGAGCCGACATCGAGGTGCCAAACCTCCCCGTCGATGTGAACTCTTGGGGGAGATAAGCCTGTTATCCCCAGGGTAGCTTTTATCCGTTGAGCGATGGCCCTTCCATGCGGTACCACCGGATCACTAAGTCCTAGTTTCCTACCTGCTCGAGTTGTAGCTCTCGCAGTCAAGCTGGCTTTTACCTTTACACTCTACGATTGATTTCCAACCAATCTGAGCCAACCTTTGAGCGCCTCCGTTACTCTTTAGGAGGCGACCGCCCCAGTCAAACTGTCCGTCAGACACTGTCTCCCTGGCCGATTATGCCAGCGGGTTAGAGTAACCATAAGTCAAGGGTAGTATCCCAACAACGCCTCAATAGAAACTAGCGTCCCTATTTCAATGGCTCCTACCTATCCTGTACATGACTTACAGGTACTCAATATCAAACTACAGTAAAGCTCCATGGGGTCTTTCCGTCCTGTCGCGGGTAACCTGCATCTTCACAGGTACTAAAATTTCACCGAGTCTCTCGTTGAGACAGTGCCCAAATCATTACGCCTTTCGTGCGGGTCGGAACTTACCCGACAAGGAATTTCGCTACCTTAGGACCGTTATAGTTACGGCCGCCGTTTACTGGGGCTTCAATTCATACCTTCGACTTACGTCTAAGCACTCCTCTTAACCTTCCAGCACCGGGCAGGCGTCACCCCCTATACATCACCTTGCGGTTTAGCAGAGAGCTGTGTTTTTGATAAACAGTTGCTTGGGCCTATTCACTGCGGCTGGCTTTTACACCAGCACCCCTTCTCCCGAAGTTACGGGGCTATTTTGCCGAGTTCCTTAACGAGAGTTCTCTCGATCACCTGAGGCTACTCGCCTCGACTACCTGTGTCGGTTTGCGGTACGGGTAGATATGACTTTACGCTAGAAGCTTTTCTTGGCAGTGTGACATCAGAGAGTTCGCAACCGTAGTTGCTTCCCCATCACAGCTCAATGTTAAAGAGAAATGCATTTGACACATCTCACACCTCACTGCTTAGACCAGAATCCATTAACTGGCATCTCTTAGCCTACTGCGTCCCTCCATCACGATCATATCTAGTACTGGAATATCAACCAGTTGTCCATCGACTACGCCTTTCGGCCTCGCCTTAGGTCCCGACTAACCCAGGGCGGACGAGCCTTCCCCTGGAAACCTTAGTCTTACGGTGGATAAGATTCTCACTTATCTTGCGCTACTCATACCGGCATTCTCACTTCTTAACGCTCCAGCACTCCTCACGGTATACCTTCATCGCGGTTAAGAACGCTCTCCTACCATTGATAAAATATCAATCCAAAGCTTCGGTAATATGTTTAGCCCCGGTACATTTTCGGCGCAGGGTCACTCGACTAGTGAGCTATTACGCACTCTTTGAATGATAGCTGCTTCTGAGCTAACATCCTAGTTGTCTGTGCAACCCCACATCCTTTTCCACTTAACATATATTTTGGGACCTTAGCTGTTGGTCTGGGCTGTTTCCCTTTCGACTACGGATCTTAGCACTCGCAGTCTGACTGCCGAACATGTGTATTAGCATTCGGAGTTTATCTGAGATTGGTAATCCTAGACGGACCCCTCACCCAAACAGTGCTCTACCTCCAATACACTTACATTTCGACGCTAGCCCTAAAGCTATTTCGGAGAGAACCAGCTATCTCCCAGTTCGTTTGGAATTTCTCCGCTATCCACAAGTCATCCAAACACTTTTCAACGTGTCCTGGTTCGGGCCTCCAGTGCGTCTTACCACACCTTCACCCTGCTCATGGATAGGTCACTAGGTTTCGGGTCTACATCATGATACTAAGTCGCCCTATTCAGACT
>NZ_JBIAOF010000035.1:0-1800 GCF_042878785.1 Nonomuraea sp. NPDC003560
TTATTATATTTTTTAGCCATTTTTTTAAATATTTTTTCTTCAAGTAAGTTTTTATCGCCATGTCCCAGAGGATACCAACTTTTAATTTTTGTACCATAAGGTTTCAAAAATTCCTGTAATTCTACTTGTTGATGATAAGGATGAGTTTCTACTTGAATGACACTCGGTTTGATATCAGCAAAATTAAATAAATCAACTAATCTTTCTCCATCAAAATTTGAAATTCCAATTGATTTCACCTTTCCCTCTTTTACAGCATTTTCTAAAGCAATCCATGCTTTTCGATAATTTCCAACCTGTTGATGCAATAAGAGTAAATCAATTTGTTTAACTTTTAGGCGTTTTAGCATTCGCTCAATTGCTTCTGGCGCTTGCTCATAATCAGAAGGCCAAAGCTTGCTTGTAATCCAGATTTCAGAATTTGAAATTTCTGAGTCTTGAATTGCTTGACTGACAGAAGTTTCATTTTGATAAGCGTGTGCCGTATCCAGATGACGATAACCTAATTCCAAGGCAGTTTTTACAATATTTTGCGTTTCTGTTCCTTCTGGAAGCTGATAAAGTCCCAAACCGAATTGGGGAATGACATTGCCATCATTTAATGTTAATTTTCTTTGCATTTTTTCTCCTTTTATTTTTTATCGCAAATTGCAAGTCCAAGTTAGCCAGCCAAGCTCATCTCATATGAACTCTTATAGTTGAACATTTTTCTTGGATAATGGTTCATCCAATACTCGATAGCGGCGACTTCTTCAGGGGTCGTCTTTGTTGTGCCTTTTGGCAGATGCCTACGAATCATTCGGTTATGGTTTTCATTCGTCCCTCGCTCAAAGCTCGCGTAGGCGTGTGCATAGTAAACTGGACAGCTTACGACCTCAGAGAGCCTTGCAAATTCATGGCCATTGTCAGGGGTAATGGATTTGAAGTCATAACTTTTTTGAAGTTCCACCAGCTCATCATTGACCGCCTGTGCTGTTTTCCCATCAATCAAGCGAATGATCTCCGTGCGGTATTTTCGCTCTGTGAGCGTCAAAAGCACCTTGTTCTTAGCTCTCGTAAGAATGACCGTGTCAATCTCGTAATGCCCCACTTCTAAGCGATTGTTAATGAACTCAGGCCGTTCTTCAATAGACTTACCAAAAGGATGCTTTGGCGCACGAGGTTTGATTTTCTTTGCCGCCTTATACTGCGGATAGAAAAGATGATGACGCTTGGCTTCTAACCAGCCCCAGTTGACCCAATTGTAGAGGCTGCTCAGAGAAACTCCTTTTAGAGCCTGATGAATGACTTCCAAAGAGTCCTTGTCTTCTTTAAGACGTGTACTCACATAACAATCAATCTCAGTCGTGAGTTTACTCGGACGAACACTGTGAGCCCTCAATCCTTCATAATTTTCTTGAGCCTTTTTAGCAGAGTATTTTACCTTCCGCTTGAGCTGGATTTCCCCTCGCTTCATCTCTCTGTCAATCGTCCCATGAGCTTTATTCAATAAGCGCGCAATCTCACGGTTGCTCAGTCCTTCTTTATTGTGCCAACGTTCAATGTTTAAACGGTCTTGATTGGTCAGGTGTTTCCCTTTGCTCTGGCTTGTGATAGAATAGTCTTGCATCTGAATTTCCTTTTTATACTATTTGGTCGAACTTCTAGTATAAGAGATTCAGATGTTTTTTGCTTGACTCAAGGTGGCTAACTTCATTTTACAATTTGCGTTATTTTTTTAAAATAGAACTAAGTTTTTCAACGAAGAGATTAACTTCATCAATTGTATTCATTTCTGAAAAAGAAATACGTATGTTTTCT
>NZ_JBIAOF010000036.1:0-1625 GCF_042878785.1 Nonomuraea sp. NPDC003560
GTGGAGGAGTTGCCGGAGGTCACCGAGGCCGGGTTGAAGCTGGCGGTGGTGCCGCTGGGCAGCCCGGAGGCGGTCAGGTTGACGGTCTGGGCGCTGCCCGAGGTCGTCTGGGTGTTGACCGTGGCCGTGGCGGTGGCGCCGGGCTGGGCGCTGCCGGAGGACGGGTTGAGCGACAGCGAGAAGTCCGGGCCGGCGGTGCCGCAGGCGGGCTCGCCGGAGGCGGCGGCGACGCTGACGGCGCTCCAGGCGGCCTTGGTGCTGTTGCACTCGGCGCTGTTGGCGCCGTACAGCTCGATGGCCGCGGCCACCGAGGCCGAGCGGATGTTGGCGTAACGCCAGGAGGACGTCTTGCGGTTGAGGGCGCCCATGTAGATCTTGCCGGCCTTCTGGATGCTGACGCCGGTCACCGAAGAGGGACCGCCGGAGCAGATCGGGCTGGAGGGCTTGCCGCCGCCGGGGTTGTTGCCCTCGGCCAGCAGGTAGAACCAGTGGTTGAGCGGCCCGGCCGCCGAGTGCACCTCGGTGTTGGGGATGGAGGAGGAGTAGCAGTTGGGGTCACCCAGGGCGCTGGGGTTGTACATGTTGCGGATCGGGCCCTGGCCGACCAGGTCCACCTCCTCGCCCACCAGGTAGTCGGGCGGGTCGTTGGGGTTGTTGGCGTAGGCCTCGGTCAGCGCGCCGAAGATGTCGCCGGTGCCCTCGTTGATGCCGCCGTTCTCGTTGCCCGAGCCGGCGCCGCCGGGGGTGGTCTGGAAGATGGCGTGGCCGAACTCGTGGGCCACGACGTCGATGGGGGTGGCCTGCTGGGTGTTGGCCTGGTTGTGGCCGAAGTTGGTGTAGCTGCCGTTCCAGTAGGCGTTGACGTCGGCCAGCCCGACGCGGGCGGGGAAGCCGCGGCCGCTGCCGTCGATGCCGCTGCGGCCCAGCCAGTCGCGCAGCATGTCCCACTCGCGCTGGACGCTGAACAGGGCGTCCACGCAGGCGGTCTCCAGGTTGGTGCCCGAGCCGTTGCCCCAGGCGTCGTCGGTGCCGGTGTAGGCCGACCCGCCCTGCCCGCCGCAGGCGATGCCGGGCCGGGTGGTGTCGGTCATGGAGTAGCTGCTGCCTGAGCCGCTGGTGTTGATGGTGACCTGGCCGTAGTAGAAGCCGTTGCCGCTGCCTTCGCGGACCAGGTCGACGGCGTCGGCGACGGCGCCGGTCGAGGCGTCGACGTAGACGTTCTGCACGCTGGGCTTGCCGTCGGCCAGGCCGGAGACCTTGACCTCCCAGGCCGGCCTGGGTGTTGCGTCCTTGGCGAGCACGACCAGGCGGGGGGCGGTGCTGTCGTCCACGCGGGACAGGCGGGCCTTGGCGGTGGCGGTGGCCTTGGCCGCCGAGACGGTGGCCTTTGTGGCGACCTCGCGCGTGGTGGGGCCGGTGGCCGAGACGGTGTCGCGGACGTTGCCGGCGGCGTCGGTGACCACGACGGCGTCGCCGCCGATCATGGGCAGGCCCTTGTAGGTGCGCTCGTAGGCGACGTAGAACAGGTCGCCGGCGCCGGGGGTGACCCGGACGCGGCTGTAGGCCTCGTCGGGGCCTCTGCTGAGGTTGTCGAGCTGGCTGGAGACCGCCCTGTCGGCGACCGC
>NZ_JBIAOF010000038.1:0-1539 GCF_042878785.1 Nonomuraea sp. NPDC003560
AACCCCAAGCGGTACGACCTGGCCAAGGTGGGCCGCTACAAGATCAACAAGAAGCTCGGGGTCGACTCCGAGATCACGCAGGGCACGCTGACCGAGGACGACGTCGTCTCGATGATCGAGTACCTGGTGCGGCTGCACGCGGGGGAGACGTCCATGGGCGAGGCCGTCGTGGAGCTCGACGACATCGACCATTTCGGCAACCGGCGCATCCGCAGCGTCGGCGAGCTCGTCCAGAACCAGGTCCGGCTGGGCCTGGCCCGCATGGAGCGCGTCGTCCGCGAGCGGATGACCACCCAGGACGTCGAGGCGATCACGCCGCAGACCCTGATCAACATCCGGCCGGTGGTGGCGTCGATGAAGGAGTTCTTCGGCACCTCGCAGCTGTCGCAGTTCATGGACCAGATCAACCCGCTGGCCGGGCTGACGCACAAGCGGCGGCTGAACGCCCTGGGCCCCGGCGGCCTGTCCCGTGAGCGGGCCGGGATGGAGGTCCGTGACGTGCATCCGTCCCACTACGGCCGGATGTGCCCGATCGAGACGCCCGAGGGCCCGAACATCGGCCTCATCGGTTACCTCGCCTGCTTCGGCCGGCTCAACGCCTTCGGCTTCATCGAGACGCCCTACCGCAAGGTCGTCGACGGCCGGGTGACCGAACGGATCGACTACCTGACGGCCGACGAGGAGGACCGGTTCGTCGTCGCCCAGGCGAACTCGTCCCTCGGCGCGGACGGCGAGCTGACCGACGCCCGCGTCCTGGTCCGCACCAAGGGCGGCGAGACCGACTACGTGGCCTCCCGCGAGGTGGACTACATCGACGTGTCGCCGCGCCAGATGGTGTCGGTGGCCACCGCGATGATCCCGTTCCTGGAGCACGACGACGCCAACCGGGCCCTGATGGGCGCGAACATGCAGCGCCAGTCGGTGCCGCTGATCCGCAGCGAGGCGCCGCTGGTCGGCACCGGCATGGAGTACCGTGCCGCGACCGACGCCGGGGACGTCATCAGCGCCGAGAAGGCCGGCGTGGTGGAGGAGGTCTCGGCCGACTACGTCACCGTCATGAACGACGACGGCTCGCGCACCACCTACCGGGTCGCCAAGTTCAGGCGCTCCAACCAGGGCACCTCCTTCAACCAGAAGCCCATCGTCGCCGAGGGCGACCGGGTGGAGGCCGGCCAGGTCATCGCCGACGGCCCCTGCACCGACGAGGGTGAGATGGCGCTCGGCAAGAACCTGCTGGTGGCGTTCATGCCGTGGGAGGGCCACAACTACGAGGACGCGATCGTGCTGTCCCAGCGCCTGGTCCAGGACGACGTGCTGTCCTCGATCCACATCGAGGAGCACGAGGTCGACGCCCGCGACACCAAGCTGGGCCCGGAGGAGATCACCCGGGACCTCCCCAACGTCTCCGAGGACATCCTGGCCGACCTCGACGAGCGCGGCATCGTCCGGATCGGCGCCGAGGTCGTGCCCGGCGACATCCTGGTCGGCAAGGTCACCCCGAAGGGCGAGACCGAGCTGACCCCGGAGGAGCGGCTGCTG
>NZ_JBIAOF010000039.1:0-1495 GCF_042878785.1 Nonomuraea sp. NPDC003560
TCTCGAGTCGCGACGGGTATCTCTTGGAGCTCACTGGGTGGACTCAAGGGAGTCAAGCCTCCTGAGGCGTTTGGAGAGAGGTCGCGAGATTGGTCTCTAGGCCATGCAGGAGACGAAGGCCCTCATCTCTCGATGACGGGGGAATCTCGGGGTTGTTCTCGAGCGGCGGCCCCAGTGTGCGGTTTCTCACGAGGTACGACGGCGAGGTCAGTGAGCCTCTCGTGGGGCGCCAGGGAAGTCGGGTCTCCATGCGAGTGGCGAGGGGGAGCGCGTCATTGCTCCCGAGCCATGGTAGGGGAATCTGGCCTCGAGACGTGTTGAAGAAGGTCTCTCGAGGTCTTTCCCGGGTTGAGGCAGGAAACCCTGGGTTCCCTCGACTTGTGCAGGTGACCTCAGGGGGCTTCTCATGGTGGCTCTGAGAAGCCAGGGAAACTGGAGGTGGGAGGGGCCTCTCGGGACTCCACTGGGCTTGGTGCATTGGAAGAGGGCCTCATCTCCAGTTGAGGCAGGAACCGCAGGGTACCTCTGATTTCAGACTCCGATCGCAGGGTCCCTGCAGACTGGGGACAGGAGAGTCAGGCCTCGTCTTGGGTTGAGGCATGGAACTCCGCTTGCCTCTCGAGATGTCCCCGGGGAGAGAGGCCGCTTGTCGAGCTGTATTTGGAACCTGGGGTTTTTTCCGAACGATGCACGGAAAAACTGCCCCTTCGTGTTGACTTCATTCACAGGGTGGAGTTCGGAGAGGTGTCCGGGCATCGGGTTCTTATCAAGAGGGGACCGGGAAATCGGGGTCCTACGGAATGTGGAACCACCCACGAGGCCACGTCTGGAATGTCTTCGTGAGACCGGCCTCATCCTGAGGTGCGACCGGAAGGTCGGGAACCCCTTCCAGACAAAGCAGGGGAGTCGACCCTCCTGTCCAGATCAGGAGGGGAGAAAGGGCTCAGAGGAGGGGGTGCCGGAAAACCTCAGTGTTCCTCTCGAGGGAGACCGGGATTTCGGGGAACTTTGTGGGTCGCATCAAGGGTGCCAAGTGCCCTTTCGACCTCCAATTCCTAACGTGGGACTTCTCCTGAGGCGCTGTAGCGGGAAAGGGCTTCATCTTGCGATGACGGGGGAGCCACGTGGTTTTTCTCGAGTTACGGCGGGATTCTCGAGTTACGACGGGGAATTCAGGATGCCTCTTGTGTTGGCCCAGGCAAGTCCAATCTTCCATTCGAGTTGCGAAGGAAAGCTGGGGATTGCTCTCGAGTGACTGCAGGGCCAATAGACCTCATCTAGGCTTGTGTCCAGAAGCCAATGTTCCTCTCCAGGGGCGACAGGGATCTCGGGGTTGCATTCCAGACGCACCCGGGGAGACAGGCATTCATCTCGAGTGGAAGCAAAGAACCCCGCTCTGCTCTCGAGTCGCGACGGGTATCTCTTGGAGCTCACTGGGTGGACTCAAGGGAGTCAAGCCTCCTGAGGCGTTTGGAGAGAGGTCGCGAGATTGGTC
>NZ_JBIAOF010000040.1:0-1417 GCF_042878785.1 Nonomuraea sp. NPDC003560
GGTCACGTCCACGGACGTGGTGTACGAATCGATCTTCGCGTGATCCTGTATCTGCAGGTTAAGCGGTCAGTGTCTGCGGGATCGGGGCCGGGGTGGATGTGTCGCCCGGAACGAACCGCAGACGCGCTTTGGCCAGCACGTCCAACCCCATGTAGCGGCGGGCTTCGACCCACTCATCGCTCTGTTCGGCCAGGACGGCGCCGACCAGCCGGACGATCGCGGCTCGGTCGGGGAAGATGCCGACCACGTCGGTGCGGCGGCGGATCTCCTTGTTCAGCCGTTCCTGTGGGTTGTTCGACCAGATCTGGGTCCAGATCTCGCGAGGGAAGGCGGCGAAGGCCAGCAGATCCTCCCGAGCGGCGTCCAGGTGCTGCGCAGCAGCTGGATGCTTGGCCTCCAACGCGTCCAGCACCCAGGCATGCTGGGCGCGCACCGAGGCGGCGTCGGGCTGGTCGAAGATGGTCCGCACCAGCGTGGCCACGAACGGCTGTGCGCTCTTGGCCACGCAGGTGAGCAGGTTGCGCAGGTAGTGGGTTCTGCATCGCTGCCAGGACGCACCCGCCAGTACGGCGCCGATCGCCGAGACCAGGCCGCGGTGACAGTCGGAGATCACCAGCTGCACGCCGGACAGGCCGCGGGCGACCAGGCCGCGCAGGAACGACAGCCAGCCCGCGCCGTCCTCGCCGGTGGTGACCTCCAGCCCGAGGATCTCCCGCCGTCCGTCGGCGTTGACCCCGGTGGCCACCAGGCAGTGCACGTTGATGATGCGGCCGCCTTCACGCACCTTCTGCGTCAGCGCGTCCAGCCAGAGGAAGGTGTAGGGGCCGGCGTCCAAGGCCCGGGTGCGGAAGGCTTCGACCTGCTCGTCCAGGATCTTGGCCATCTGGCTGACCTGGCTTTTGGAGATGTGCTTGATGCCGAGTTGCTCGACCAGCTTGTCCACCCGCCGTGTCGAGACCCCGAGCAGGTAGCTGGTGGCCACCACGCTGATCAGCGCCTGCTCGGCGCGGCGGCGGCGCTCCAGCAGCCAGTCAGGGAAGTAGGAGCCTGAGCGCAGCTTGGGGATCGCCAGTTCCACAGTGCCGGCGCGGGTGTCCCATTCCCGCCGGCGGTAGCCGTTACGCGCGTTGGTCCGCTCGTTGCTGCGCTGGCCGTACGGCGCTCCGCACAGGGTGTCGGCCTCGGCCGACATCAACGCCTCAGCCATGGTCTTGACCATGGATCGCAACACGTCGGGGTCATCGGTCTGGATCTGCTTCGCCAGCCACTGTGCAGGCGTCACACTGTTGTCTGCGGCCATCGCCTTGATCTCCTTCGTTGTTCGCACTCGAAGGATCACGCGATGGCCGTCTCTGTTTCACGGCCGCCACGCTTGTGACCAGGTCAAACTCGTACACCACTCCCGTGGACGCAACCC
>NZ_JBIAOF010000041.1:0-1354 GCF_042878785.1 Nonomuraea sp. NPDC003560
CTTAAATCTTAGAGTCACTATTGTATAATTTAGACAAAGGACAAAAACATGCAAAAACGCTACTCAAAAGAATTTAAAGAAACCCTTATCGCCTTCTATCATTCTGGTCAATCCGTCACCCAGCTGTCTAAAGAATACGACGTGGCCCCTGCAACAATTTATAAATGGATAGACCTCTACTCTAAATCTAATGAAAGCTCCGTCTCTAAAGCTGATTTTCTAGAATTAAAAAGACAACTGGCTAAAGTTAAGGAAGAACGAGACATCTTAAAAAAAGTATTGACCATATTCGCCGAGAAAAAGAAGTGAGTGCTGCGGATATGGCTCAAACCATACAAACTTTAGCACTCAATGTCAGACTAAGCTGTCAACTCCTTGATGTTCCTGAATCAAGTTATTATGAACAGATTAACCGACATCCATCTAAAACTCAATTAAGGAGACAATACCTGTCACTCAAAATTTCTCAACTCTTCAATGCTAACCGAGGAATCTATGGTGCTCCTAAAATTCATCATCTTCTACTTAAACAAGGGGAAAAAGTCGGGTTAAAACTGGTACAGAAGCTAATGAAGCAACTTCAACTCAAGTCTGTAGTCATTAAGAAATTTAAGCCTGGATACTCACTAAGTGATCACATCAATCGAAAAAATCTTATACAGACTGAACCTACAAAGAAAAATAAGGTTTGGTCAACCGACATTACTTATATTCCTACTCACCAAGTATGGGCTTATCTCTCAACCATTATGGATCGTTATACTAAAAAAGTCATTGCTTGGGATTTGGGCAAGCGAATGACTGTAGAATTAGTGCAAAGAACTTTAAATAAGGCCATTAAATCACAAGACTATCCAGAAGCTGTTATTCTTCATTCTGACCAAGGAAGCCAGTATACGAGTCTAGAGTATGAAGAGTTGCTTAAGTATTATGGGATGACTCACTCTTTCAGTCGAAGGGGATACCCTTATCATAATGCCAGTCTTGAATCTTGGCATGGACATTTAAAAAGAGAGTGGGTGTATCAATTTAAATATAAGAACTTTGAAGAAGCCTATCAGAGTATTTTCTGGTACATCGAAGCCTTTTATAATTCAAAACGAATCCATCAAAGTTTAGGGTATCTTACACCTAATCAATTTGAAAAGGTAAGTGCTTAAAATAAATAGATTAAAATTCTACGTTTGTTACTCTAAAAACTTGACTTAACGTCAAATGCCATAAAAGATAATAAAGTCCGTTTAATTATTTTCATTGTTTTTGTCCTTATCTTTTTTTCTTGCCATAGAAGTAAAACCAAAACATGACCATGCAAAAAACATAATTAACCAAAAATTATTATCCATATCTTTCT
>NZ_JBIAOF010000042.1:0-1239 GCF_042878785.1 Nonomuraea sp. NPDC003560
GCTCCCACTCCGCGTTAGTTAAGTCACCTCGACCCATAGGCCAATCGTGACCGCCCAGGCACGATCAGTCAGCAGATCTAAGAAACAGCACCTAGTCGAAGAGGGCCGCGTGGTCACGTTCTGGCAGCACGTGGACAGTGACGGCCCGTCGCCGAGCTTCAGGGACTTGGCAGTGATGCTGAAGGAGCTGCATGCGCCGCCCAAACCGGTGGACCTCGTCTTGCCGCTGTTCGGCCCGCTGGGCCGCGTAGAGGACCGCTTGGAGTGTGCCCAGAGCGTCTCAGAAGGCGACATCGAGTTCCTGCGTCGACGCGTCAAGGAGCCCTACGCCGAATACAACGCCCTGGAGTTCGCGCTGCCCGCCGGCCACATTCACGGCGACGCCCACAAGGGCAACCTGCTGCGCCGCACGGACGGGAACGTGATTCTTCTCGACTTCGAGCGGTTCCCTTTCGGTCCACGCGAGTGGGACCTCAGTGCGGCGGCCATCGGGGTTCCCTTCCAGGGCTTCCGGTGGCTCGACGATGAGGAGTACGCACAGGCTGTGGATGCCTACGGCTTCGACATAGCGGAGTGGCCGGGGCTGCACACACTCCGTCGAATTCGCGAGATCACCATGACGACCTGGCTCATGCAGAACGTGGAGCACGGTCATGATGTTCGCGCTGGATTCGACCGCCGCATCGCATCCCTACGCCATGAAGTTCTGCCGCGTGCCTGGCGGCCCTTCTGGAGCGGGCATTCCACCAGTCCGGCGCGCATCGAAACACGTGATCGATCGAACGGTCAGGCACCGACAGGTGGGCTTGATCCGGTTTGACGGACATCCGAGATCAGGGGTTCGTCCCCGGAAGGATGTCCATGATGGAGAGCATGGGGAAGAAGAAACCGCGTCCTCGCCGCTCGTTCACACCGGAGTTCAAAGCCGAGATCGTCGAGCTGTGCCGGCGCGGTGACCGCTCGGTCGGTCAAGTGGCCAAGGACTTCGACCTGACCGAGACCGCGGTCCGTCAATGGATCCGCCAGGCCGAGGTCGATGCCGGCCAACGGGATGGGTTGACCAGCAGCGAGCGGCAGGAGCTGGAGGCGTTGCGGCGGGAGAACCGGCGGCTGCGCGAGGACGTCGACGTTCTCAAGCGGGCCACCTTAGATTCAAAGAGTCAAGGCAACACATTGGGCCGGGGTTCGGTAGCCGAGGCACTTGCGTGGGCGGTTGTTCAGCCGGGCGGCCAGGGCGTC
>NZ_JBIAOF010000043.1:0-1203 GCF_042878785.1 Nonomuraea sp. NPDC003560
CTTAGATTCAAACGATCAACGCAACACTGCATGTGGATGGGTGGATCGTGGCTCGGATGGGTCGGCCGGGAATGACAGACGCGATGAAAGAAGACTTGTGGCGGCGGTGGCGCGCCGGTGAGTCAATCAGCGTGATCTCCCGGGCACTGGGCAAGCCCCCGGGGTCGGTTTTCACGGTGCTGAAGCACCACGGCGGCATCGCGCCGGTCGAGCGGGTGCGCCGAGCCGACCGTTTGAGCGCCGAGGAGCGGGAATCGATCTCTCGCGGTCTGGAGGCTGGAGCCTCACTACGGTCGATCGCCGTGTCGATCGGACGCTCGGCGTCCACGGTGAGCCGGGAGGTCGCCCGCAACGGTGGCCGCGCGAAGTACCGTGCGGTCGCCGCCGACCAACGCGCTCAAGAGCAGGCACGTCGCCCAAAGCCCTCCGCCCTGCAGGACAACCCGGTGCTGCGCCGGCTGGTGATCGAACTACTCGACAACGAGTGGTCGCCGGAGCAGATCGTGGGGCATCTGCGGCTAATGCACGCCGGCAACCCGCTGATGCGGATCAGCCACGAGAGCATCTACCGTGCGATCTACACGACCCGGTGGAAACTGATCCCGCGCGAGCTGTGCACCAAACTGCGCACGCGCCGTCCCATCCGCAAGAACAAGAAGAACACGGTCAAGGGCCAATGGCGTTCGCAGATCACCGGGGCACGGCCGATCGAGGAACGGCCTGACGCCGCCAACTCCCGAACCGAGCTCGGCCACCTCGAGGGCGATCTCATCATCGGAGCCAAAAACAGCCAGATCGCGACACTGGTCGACCGCAAGTCCCGCTACCTGACCATGGTCGCGCTACCCAGCCGCCACACCACGACGGTCATCCCCGCCCTGCAGCAGGCGTTCACACGGATGGATGCACGCTTACTCAGCACTCTGACCTGGGACCGCGGCATGGAACTCGCCGGCCACCAGTTGCTGACGGAAGCGACCGGCATCGACGTCTTTTTCGCGGCGCCACGCAGCCCATGGCAGCGGGGCACGAACGAGAACACGAACAAACTGATCCGGCAGTACTTGCCGAAGGGCACCGATCTGAGCTTGTACAGCCAAGCCGACCTTGACGCCCTGGCCGCCCGGCTGAACAACCGCCCACGCAAGTGCCTCGGCTACCGAACCCCGGCCCAATGTGTTGCCTTGACTCTTTGAATCTAAG
>NZ_JBIAOF010000044.1:0-1198 GCF_042878785.1 Nonomuraea sp. NPDC003560
AGTCTTTGTTTCAATTTGTGATACATTTTTCTGATCCATCAAGAACTTCCTCAAAGATAAAATGCCCCAGCGCTCATTCCTCAATCGCCCTTTGTCATTGATTTTGTAATAAGCATTGCGCCCTATTCGGTTACAATCCTCACAACAAAATAGCAAATATAAACCCATAAATACTGCTGTAAGCTATCACATTGTAATACAAATTACTTCGTTCTTGTATTACAATGTGGCTTGAAAAGGGGGAAGTTTCACTTTCCCCTTTTATCCCCTTTGGATTGTGTCGATTTGCTTTACGCAAACGCCACCTACCCATTTTATAAAAATAAAATGGGCAAAAGATCTTTCTTTTTGTCATACAAAAAGAAGAAAAAGAGGGACGATTTTCTTCTTCCGAAATCGTCCCTCTTTTTGGATGAACGAACAAAAAATCTCTCGTATTTTGTTTGTTCATCCACTAAAAATATGCGAACAGTATGGCTTCATTCAATTCTGTTCTTACAAGTCAAAAGCATCGAATCGTCCAAGGACGATTCAACAAAAAAAGTAGTCGTTTTTGGACGACTACTAAGTTCTAAACATTCATTACCCAAAATCAATTTGGTCTAACATCGTTTCTCGACTAGCTTGATCTAATCCAAGATACGTTAAGGTCATAGCTTCACTTGAATGGTTTAATAAATTCATCACTAAACCAATATTATAATTTGACTGGGTATAAACCCGATAAGCGCCTGTTTTACGCATGGTATGTGTTCCTAGATAGTTGATACCTAAAAGATCACCAACACGTGACAAGACCCGGGTTGACCCCAGAGCATAAGGCAGAAAATCCAGTAACGAACAAAAAACGTTCGCTACTGGATTTTTTGTCTTATGTGGCCGGGGTCAGGGTCGTCGGAGCGTATTTCAGAAGCCGAAGGGTGCTCAAAATAGCATAACTGCTCAACTATACACATTCCAAAAAAGTCCCCCACCCAGCAGCAAGTCACTCACCCATCACATCTTCCGCCAGAACTTCAGCATAATCAGCATCGCCACAATCAAGGCGACAGAAATCCCCAAAGTCAGCATCCAAGCATCTTGCATCCCGGCTAACGGGAGTTTCTTCACGTTCATCCCATAGAATCCGGTAATGATCGTTGGCACAGCCATGGTCAGTGACCAAATTGTCAAAAATTTCATTGTATCGTTCAGGTTG
>NZ_JBIAOF010000045.1:0-1186 GCF_042878785.1 Nonomuraea sp. NPDC003560
AGAAAGCAATCGAGCAATATCTACCTACGGTTAAAAGGCAGGACTTATGATGAGTGAAAAGTTAAAGACAATTAAAGTGGACCAATGTCAAATATTTAGACACAAAATGAGCTATATTTTTGGAAAGTCAACGAAAAACTAGACACGGAGTTAAGAGAATTTAAGAATTATATTTTTCAAAGTCTTTTGGAGACTTGTAATCAAGACCTGAATGCATCCTTTTTGTATTGTAATAGGTCTCAATGTATTTAAATATTTCTTGAGTAGCCTCAGCTCTTGTCTCAAAATGAGCATCATTAATAAGCTCCCTCTTTAGCGTCTTATAAAAAGACTCCATCATTGCATTGTCATATGGATTTCCTTTACGACTCATGCTAGATTGAGCACCGACTTGACGAAGAGTAGATTGATAACGAGAGCTTGTATATTGACTCCCTTGATCAGTATGGACAATCAAGCCAGGCTGAGGATGTTCTTTCCCACAAGCTTGTAAGAAGCAATCCCTCACCAGTTTATCTTGCATCCGTGAAGACATTGACCAGCCTACAATCTTACGTGAAAAAACGTCGATATTCACGGCTAAGTATAAGGTGCCTTCTTTGGTAGGGATATAGGTCATGTCTCCCAGCCATACTTTATTAGGAGCTGTTGCTTTAAAGATCTGATTAATTAAATTGGGGCTTGAAAGCGAAGCTCCTTTTCTGTTGTAATGTTTATATTTATAACGGCTTCCCTTGGCATAAAGTCCCATCAAGTGCATCAGTTTCCCAACACGTTTCGTGTTGGTCATAATACCAGTATTATGAAGTACCTTGGTAATTCTAACCGCACCATAGCGTCCCTTATGCTCATGAAAGACAGCTTTTATCTTCTCTGAGAGAATTTCTCTCTCCACTTGTTGTTTTGAAGGACGACGATGCATGTATTCATAGAAACCTGAGCGAGAAACCTTAAGAACTTTTACTGCATGTTTAATTTTTATCTTCCCATGATGTTTCAAGAGAAATTCAAAACGTTTTACTTGCTTCGCTTCAAGAAGACCCGGAACTTTTTTAGAAGTTCAAGTTCCTCCTGAAGATAACGATTTTCTTTCTCTAACAATTTAATCTTATGTTGGGCATCAGCTAGGGCTGTCCCATTGCCTGGAAAAGCACTTTCTCCATATTCTTCAACTTCTTGAACCCAG
>NZ_JBIAOF010000046.1:0-1133 GCF_042878785.1 Nonomuraea sp. NPDC003560
GCGGGTCTGTCTAGATAACGGTGTATCTCGATCTTGATTAGTTATCGAGTGGTCGGGGTCAGGCGGCCTTCGAAGGTGATGGCGAAGGCGTTCAGCGCGGCTTTCCAGCGGGTGATCCAGCGTTTGCGGCCCTTGCCGGTCGGATCCAGGCTCATGATCGCCATGTAGACGCACTTGAGCGCGACCTGCTCGTTCGGGAAGTGCCCGCGAGCCTTGACCGCCCGCCGGATGCGGGCGTTGACCGACTCGATGGCGTTGGTCGAGCAGATCACCCGGCGGATCTCGGTGTCGAAGTTGAGGAAGGGCACGAACTCGGCCCAGGCGTCCTCCCACAACTTCACGATCGCCGGATACTTGCCGCCCCACGTCTCGGCGAACTCCAAGAACCGCTCCAGCGCGGCCGCCTCGGTCGGCGCGGTGTAGACCGGCTTGAGCGCCTTGGCGATGGCGTCCCAGTGCTGGCGGGCGGCGTACCGGAACGAAGCACGCAGCAGGTGCACCACGCAGGTCTGCACGACAGCCTGGGGCCAGACCTGCTCAATAGCCTGCGGCAGCCCCTTGAGGCCGTCACAGACCACCATCAGCGCGTCCGCAACGCCGCGGTTCTTGATCTCAGTGAGCACATGCAGCCAGAACTTCGCACCCTCGCCGCCGTCGCCGGCCCACAAACCAAGGATGTCGCGCTCGCCATCGACGGTGACGGCCATCGCCACGTAGACGGGGCGATTGGCGACCTGGCCGTCACGCAGCTTGACGTGGATGGCATCGATGAAGATCACCGGGTAGACGAGGTCGAGCGGCCGGTTCTGCCACTCTGCCATCCCCTCCAGCACCTTGTCGGTGATGGTGGAGATGGTCTGCCTGGACACCTCGGCGCCGTACACCTCGGCCAGATGCGCCGAGATCTCGCCGGTGGTCAGGCCCTTGGCGGCCAGCGAGATGACCATCTCATCGACGCCGGACAGGCGTCGCTGCCGCTTGCGCACGATCTTCGGCTCGAAACTGCCATCCCGATCCCGCGGCACGGTGATCTCTACCGGCCCGACGTCGGTGAGCACGGTCTTGGACCGGCTGCCGTTGCGGGTGTTACCCGTCTCATTGCCGGAGCGTTCGTGCTTGTCGTGCCCGAGATG
>NZ_JBIAOF010000047.1:0-1050 GCF_042878785.1 Nonomuraea sp. NPDC003560
TTACCTGCAAGTGTTTGGTTTGATAATTCTTTTTCGGCTTTCGCTTCCTTGTAGGTCTTGTCCTCTAGCTTATAACTGTTATCGTCTGCTCGACGTTTTTTCGTGATATGAAAGACAATAGAATCAATGCTTTTACCTTTTTTCACTTTCTCATAGGCAATATTAAATGAGGTCCGATCATTGATTTCTTCAAGGGGTTTATCTAAAACTTTCTTGCTAAAGTTAGTGAATAATTTGTATTCATTGACCGTGTCCGTCATTTCTCGTAATTCTCGCATGGAAATTGAAGGATTGCGGTAGGCTTCCACTTGTTCTTCTCGGCGCCCGCCCTTGTAACTATAATGCTCGTACTGGTTATAATTCATAGATAACCAGCGATACAAGATAATGGAATACTTGCTATTGAGTTCTGCAAGATCAGACAAAGCGTGTTGCGTGAAATTTTGTTTTAAATTGATTAAATACGGCATAATTTCAGGACTAAATCGGATCGTTACCTCATCATGATAATCCGTCCACTTAACATAGGGAATCGGCACAATATTTTCAAATTCAAATCCATGTTCTTTTTTTTCTTTAATTTTGAAAAAGGCTTGTTTCTGCATATTCTCGACTGCCTGTTTAAAACGTGTGTGTTTATTGCTGTCGTCCACTTTAAAAAAGGCAAACAGTTCTGCTTTTGACAAATAAACCGTATGATCTTTTGGTGGTTCTTCTGTATCAATGCACGATACGGCTAATTCAAACATTTTCAGTGGGGTTTTATCCATTTTGGCAATAGATGTGATTAAAGAATTATGCTCGACCACTTTACGTTTTGATAATTCGTTCAAGATTTGCACCTGCTTCTGATTTTGTTCATTTTTTGGTATACTAGTCATAGAAAACTGCTCCTTTGTGAGTGTTTTTAGATACGCATGAAGAAAATCTGACCAAAGAATTGTTCTTCATGCTTTTATTATACCACAACATAAGTACTTACCTAACAAAAAAGTACTTATGTACATAGTTTTTTGTACTTATGTACATAGTTTTTTGTACTTATGTACA
>NZ_JBIAOF010000048.1:0-1004 GCF_042878785.1 Nonomuraea sp. NPDC003560
TGAATCGCCCCGAATTTGATGGAGACCTCAGCGGTTGATTGCGATGGGTTCGTTGGGGTGGTGTTGAGCGTAGTAGAGACCTTCGAACTCCTCTGGTGGTAGGTGACCGATCGCTGAGTGCAGGCGGGTGGCGTTGAACCAGGCGACCCATTCGGCGGTGGCAAGCTCGACGTCGGCCAGGCTGCGCCAGGGGCCTCGGGGCTTGATCAATTCGGTCTTGTAGAGGCCGATCTGCGATTCCATCAGGGCGTTGTCGAGCGCGTCGCCGACGGTGCCGATGGAGGCGTCGATCCCGGCCGCCAGCAGGTGCGTGGTGAACCGGAAAGACGTGTACTGACTTCCCGCGTCCGAGTGATGGATCAAGCCCTGCTCGACCGGATGGCCGGCGCGTTCGCGCCGCCACAGGGCCATGTCCAGGGCATCCAGTACGAGGGCGGTGTGCTTGGTGAGTGAGGCGGCCCAGCCGACGATCACCCGGGAGTAGATGTCGACGACGAAGGCCACGTAGACCACCCCGCACCAAGCGGAAACGTGGGTGAAGTCGGCGACCCAGGCGGCGTTCGGCCGCTGGGCGGTGAAGGCGCGCTGCAGCCGGTCGCCGGCCCGCTCATGCCCGGGGTCGGGTGTCGTGGTTCGCACCTTCTTCCCGCGACGGGCGCCTTGCAGGCCCAGGACGCGCATGCGCCGCTCGATGGTGCAGCGGGCCACCCGATGCCCCTCCCGTTGCAGCTGGTGCCATATCTTGCGGGCACCATAGACGCCGTAGTTATCAGCGTGGATGCGAGCGATGTGCTCGTCCAACTCGGCGTCCCGCACCGCCCGGGCCGAGGGCGGTCGGTTCTTGGCGGCGTAGTACGTACTGGTGGAGATGGAGCAGCCGTGCTCGGTCAAGACACGGCAGATCGGCTCGACACCGAACACCTCGGCGTGCTGGTCGATGAAGCTCACGAGTGCGTGTGTGGCCGGTCGAGCTCGGCCGCGAAGAAAGCCGACTTAGATTCAAA